>NZ_MKKY01000037.1 GCF_002091955.1 Rhodococcus sp. 1168
GGGCAATCTCAAGTGGTCGTTGCAACACAGCTCCTGACCTGAGGAGATGTCGAGCAGATGCCACGACGTGTTGTCCCGAATCGCGCAGAAGTAGTCGCTAAGTTCCATGCCATGCGAGATTCGGGTGCTTCAGTGATCCACGCGTCGGCCGCTGCCGGCGTCAGCCGCACCACCGGCAAGCGGTGGATAGATCAGAAGGCAGGAATCGTCCGCGGGGCCAAACGGGTCCGGCCCGAACCCAGCGGACGATTCCTCTCGCAAGCCGAACGAGAGGAAATCGCGATCGGCACCGCGATGGGACTAACCCAGACCGATATCGCCGACCTGATCGGACGTCACAAGTCCGTCGTCTCCCGCGAACTCAAACGCAACACCAACCTTGGCGGCACCTACCGATCAGTGTCCGCACACCAGCGAGCGGACACACGCGCCCGCCGACCCAAGGCCGCGAAACTCGCCGACCGCAACAGTGAGCTCCGCACAGAAGTCGTCCGCAGACTCCGCAAAAAGTGGTCACCACAACAGATCTCGGCGACACTGAAGATCGACTACCCCGATCGACCGGAGATGCACGTGTCGCACGAAACGATCTACAACGCCATCTACGTCCAAGCCAAAGGCGAACTCAAAGCCGAAGTCGCCGATGCACTACGGACCGGGCGGGCGCATCGCCGCAAACACGGCCGGGTACCCAGCAACGCTCATCACATCCCCGACAAAACGCTGATCTCCGAACGACCCGACGACGTCGAAGACCGCACAGTACCCGGGCACTGGGAAGGCGACCTGATCCTCGGTGCCGGCAACAAATCGGCGATCGGCACCCTCGTCGAGCGCACGTCACGGTTCACCATGCTGCTCCACCTGCCGCACTCGCACAATCTCGACGCCGTCCGAGACGCGATGATCGAGGCAATCCGGTCGATGCCTGCGGTACTCAAACAGTCGGTGACCTGGGATCAAGGTCTCGAAATGCGTCGGCATGCAGAAATCACTATGGCCACCGACATGGCAATCTACTTCTGCGACCCCCACAGTCCCTGGCAGCGCGGAACGAACGAAAACACCAACGGACTCCTGCGGCAATACTTCAAAAAAGGCACCGACCTGTCCGTGCACACCGCCGAACGACTCCAAGCGGTCGCCGCTGAACTCAACGACCGCCCCCGGAAAACACTAGGCTGGAAATCACCAGCAAAAGTGATCAACGAGTTAGTCGTTGCAACAACCACTTGAAACCGCCCTGATCGTATGAATGGACCATTGAAGCGGGTGGTGAGGCCCGCGCCTGTGCCGCACCAACCACCCGTCGCGCACTGCTTGAATGGCGCCCCGAAGCTATCTGATCGTATGAATGGACCATTGAAGCGGGCGGTGGGGCCCACCACCAACGGCCCACCACCAACGGCCCAACCCAACCGTGACCCTACTTGTCGAACACCCGCAGATTCCCGGGAGTCCAGAGGCCCGACCTGGTGACCTCGGATGTGTCGATGGTCGGTGGGACTGACTGTGGGTAGTACTGGTCGTAACGCTCCAGGGAGCCCCAGTCGCGTGCCCAGTCGCGGTCCAGGTAGGTGGGAACGGTGACGGGCTTGGCAAGGAGTTCAGCCCAGCCGAGGGGGCCGCCGTTGTCCCCGGACTGCCAGGTGTCGGTGGAGCTGACGGCCAGTGGACGGTCGGGGAGGATGCGGTAGTTCGGTACTTCGGCGACGCCGTATTGGTGGTCGAAGGGGCGCTGGCACGGGAATTGCAGTCCGACGGCCCAGTCGAGCAGGACTGGTTGCTCGCTGCCGATGAGGCTGTTCAGCGTTTCGAGCTGCGGTACTCGCGGCGGGGTGAACGCGAACCATTGGTCGCCGGTGAGGTTGGGGTCGTTGGCCACGATGCGCACGGCATCGGCGTCTTCGGGTAGATCCGCGATGGGGATGCGGAGGTTTCGCCACGACGGTGCGGGTCCGATGTCGCGTGGGAGGTAGGTGCCCTGGACGTCGATCGTTCCGTCGGGTTGGCGCGTGCCGTACTCGACGAGGAGTGACTGCCCGTAGGTCAGTGCGCCGGTGTCGTCGAACGACAGGATGCGTCCGGCGGCCGAGATGACGATCAGCGGTGCGGTGTCGGACTTTTCGGGAAGAGCGTACCAGCTCGAGGTCGCCGACGCGGGTTCCTGGATTCCGGGTTGGTAGGAGCCGAGGACCGGGGTGGTGGCGGGGTCGAGTCCGAAGGGGAGTGCGGCGGTGGATCCGTTGATGCCTTGGGCGCCGATTCCGCCGCCGGTTCCGGAGCTCTGGCCCTCTTCGAAGGCTGGTCCTACGCTCTGTTGATCGGTATTACCTTGTCCTGGTTTGACTTCCACGGCGTCGGCGCTGACGTCGGTGGGAATGCCGTTGGGGGTGAAGTTCGAGGGGGCTTCGCCACCGAGGGGGCCGGTTTCGGGGTCGAATCCGGCGGGGATCGGGTCGAGGACTCCGGCATTGGGATCCGATTCGACGAGAACGTCAGTGGCCAAACCGCAGCTTTTGCCGGTCAATGATTCGATATTGGACCGCGCCAGTGAGTATGCGGGGTACTGAGAGACGGCTCCCTTGACGAGGGAGAGTATTTCGAAGAGAACCATGAGTCCGGCGACGACGGTGAGCGGCGCTGCGGCGAACTTCTTGATGCGTCTGCCGCGTTCGCTGGTGGCTCGTGGTTGTGGTGGCGCGTAGCCCTCCCTGAGGTACTGCCAGGCAGCGAGAGCCAAGGCGAGTGCGAACAGTACGAGGAACAGTGTTCCGGATTCGTTGCCGGCGAGGGACACGGTCTTGTCGAACCACGGGACGCCGTAGCTCGAGACGTACCAGTAGCCGTTGATGCCCGAAAATGCTAGTGCGAGAACGAACATCAGCCCGGCGAGGAAGATCGTGCGATTTCTGCGCGATCGGAGTGCGCTTGCCGAGATGGCGACGGCCGTCAGCGCTGCGAGGCTACCGGCGATACCCGCGTAGGAACCGAAGTGGTGTGTCCACTTGGTCGGGTTGAACATCATGAAGAAGATGGTTCCGAAGACGACTCCGATGAGACGCCACGCGGGTCCGTTCGCAATGCCGGGGACGCGTCGACGGCGCAGCAGGATGAACAGTGTCGAGAACAGGCACAGCAACATCACCAGGAATGCGAACCGGCGTGCGAGGGAACCGTCCACGGTCTGAACGAACAGGTAGTAGTAGCGCAGGAAGTCCTGGTACCACGCCTCGCTCGGGCCGATGGCCGTACGGACTCGCGTCGATTCGATGACGGTGGCGAAGGTCTGGTCGGCGAAGACAACGACGAGAACGAGGACTCCTGCCGCGGCCAGTGGTGCGACGAGTGCCAATGTGCCGACTTGGCGATGACGCCGAATGACGATTCGAGCCATGGGCCGTGCACCTGCCAACAGTGCTGCGACACACATCAACCCGGTAGGTGCGGCAGCGAGTGTGAATGCGCCGATCAAGAGTGCGGCGGCCGCGGGTAACAGCCGTCCGGTTGCGATGGAGCGCTCGATCGAGCACCAGGTGAGCAGTGCGCCGACGGCGACGATCGGCTCCGGGCGCAGCCCGTTGTTGTACGGCAACCAGAATGCGAGGAATACCAGTCCACCGGTCCACAGTGCGACGTTCGATTTGCGTACTGCGCGACCGAGGCGGGGAACGACCTCGCGGCTGATGACCATCCAGCACAGGATTCCGGCGATCAGAGCGGGTAGGCGGATCCAGGGACTGGCCGTGGACACCTTGGCGAACAGTGCGAGGACGTCGTAATACCAGCCGAACGGTGCCTCGGGGACGCCGAACCACCGGAAGTAGTTGGCCATGTAGCCGGACTTCTCGGCGGCGCGGGCCATGGTCAGCAGGTAGCCGTCGTCGGAGGTATTGGCTCCGACGAAGTGCCAGCCGATCAGGACGCCGACGACCGTGACGTCGATGCCGGTGAACTTCCACCAGTTCGACGGGAAGAAGCGGCGGTGACCGCGGCCGTCGATGCCGTCGAGTCGGCCGAGCGCGCTCACGGCGAGGATGGTGCAGACGACCGCCAGGATCATCGCGAGCAGTTTGAGGATCGTCGGGCTGGAGGAGAACCGCGAGTCGACGTCGATCGTCGCTGACATTCCTGCAGGCACCGCGCCGGAGAGGTCGGTGAAGATTCCGACGACCTGGGGACGTAGGTCGCCGTCGAGGCGTCCGGAGCGTGGATTGCCCTGATTGTCGGACAAGCCGGTGAACTCGGCCGACGTCGAGTCGATGTTCGAAGTGATCTCGATGGAGCCACACGCTGCGCCCTGGACCTCCGCACGCGGTGCTGTGGCGACTACTACGTTGCGGTCCAAGACGTCTACAGACGCCTCGCTGACGCGCACGAAGAGGCTGTTGAGCGCTGCCCTTTCACCCTGCGGCGGTGCGGTGGCCAGGAGGAGGCCGCCCGACGGCGGTAGCTGTGCGACGGCGCTGCACGGGATGCTCGCGGTGAAGGCGAGGGGAGCCTGCGACACGAGCGGTGCGTCGATGTCCTGCAGCGAACCGGCCTCGGGCCAGTTGATCGTCGAGGTGGTCTGTACGACCGGAAGAAACGGGGTCAGGATCGCGAGAAACGCGCCGAGCAGCCCAGAGATGATGGCAACCAGGCGCGTGGTGCGCACCTGGGATCGAAGATCGACCGCAGAACCCTTCCTCGGTGAGGCGGAGGGCACGGCGGAAGAATCTGTCACGGCGTCGGGCACGGTTGACGATGGTATGCGAGCGCTATCGGTTCACCGCATTCGCATGGTGAAAGAACCGGGAAGATACCCGTTTCATTCGACCCTGATCGGGCCCTCCGACTCCCATCCGCTGCGTGTCACGGTCTCGACCGTCAGCTCTGCGGGCGTTGCGGACGAATCGAGTGGGCTGAACCGTTCGAGTGAACCCCAGTCGCGGTCGAGGTCGTCGCGCAGATAGGTCGGGACGACCTCGGCGGAGAGTACGAGTTGTTGCCAACCGAGGGGGCCTCCACCGAACGCGTCCATGACTGGACTGTGCGCGGCCGCACCGCTGCGATCCGGCAGTATCCGGTACTCGGGCAGTTCCGCGACGCCGTCCTTGTGGTCGAACGGGCGTTGGCACGGGAATCCGAGCGCGACGGTCCAGTCGAGCATCACCGGTGTATCGGACCCGATGACGTCGACGAGCGGGACTGTGCGCGGTATGCGCGGGGGTGTCACGGCAAGCCATTGGTCGGAGGAGATGTCGGAGTCGGTTGCGACGAGTCGGACCCGGTCGGCATTCTCTGGAATCTCGGACATGGGCACGCGGAGATTTCGCCACGACGGCTGCGGTCCGATGTCGATCGGAGTGACGCGACCGAGAATCTGATCGCCGGCGGCGTACTCCACTTCGAGCGGCTGGCCGGATGCGACGATGCCGTCGGAGTCGACGGATCTGATTCGACCGGCTGCACTGATGGCAAGGAAATCGCCTTCGGGCGCTGCCGGGAGTGAGAACCACTCGGTGCTGAGGGTCGCGGGCTCCGATGTGTCCGCACCGTAGCTGCCGAGGATGGGAGTGCGCGAGGGGTCCAGACCGAAGGGCAGGGCGACGGTGCTTCCGTTGATGCCCGTGCCCTCGGTCGTGCCGCCTTCGGTGCCGGAGGCCCCGGAGGAAGTCGACGTCTGCTGATCTGTCGTCGTATCGTCGCTGAACCCGCGTGTGCTCTGCTGCGATACGTCTTCTTCGTCGGCGGTGAGATCGGCCGGGACACCGTCGGGTGCGAAGCCTGCGGTGCCGTCACCTGCGAGGGAGTCTGGGAGGGTGGATCCGATCGGCGTCAGCATCGCCTGATTGGGGTCCTGTTCCACCAGTACGTCGTTGGCCAGGCTGCAGGAGTTTCCGGCCAGTGCGCTCAGGTTCGAGCGCGCCACCGAGTAGGCCGGATACTGTGCGACCGCACCTTTGACGAACGACGCGAGTTCGAACAGCACGATGAAGGCGGACATGACCGTCAGGGCCGAAACTCCGAAGCGTGCGGACCTGGCAGTGGCACGGTAGGGCGCGCGCAGATGCTGCCATCCGGCGTACAACAGCGCGAGAACTGTCAGTCCGAGGAAAACGGTCGAGAAGCCTTTTCCGAGGATCATCGGAGGCTTGTCGAACCACGGGACGCCGTAACTCGAGACGTACCACCAGCCGTTGGAGCCGGTGAACGCGAGAGCAGTGAGGAACAGCACGGCTGCGGTGAACAAAGTTCGGTTGCGTGGGTTGTCACGTGTGGCCGATGCGACGGCGATCGCAGCAACGGCGGCGAGTGACGCGGCCAGACCGGCATACACACCGAAGTGGTGGGTCCACTTGGTCGGGGTGAACATCATGAGCGCCAACGCGCCGATCACGATGCCCACGATCCGACGCGAAGGACCAAGTGCCACACCCGGAATGCGGCCGTGTCGACGCAGCATCACCACGATCGTGGTGATGACGCACAAGATCATCGCGAACACAGCGAATCTTCGGGCGAGTGAACCGTCCGGTGTGATCTCCATGAGCGAGTCCCAACGGGTGCGCTCGTCGAACCACGGAACGTTCGGTCCGACAGCGGCACGTGCCCGCGTTGCTTCGAGGACCGTCGAAACAGTTTGGTCGGCGAAGATCGCCGCGACGATCACTACCCCCGACGCGAGGATCGGTAGCAGCACCGGGAACCAGCCGACCTGCCGAGCACGCGAGATGAGAACGCGGACGAGCGGTCTACCTCCGGCCAGTAGCGCCGCGACGCAGATGAGTCCGGTGGGTCCGGCCGCGAGCGAGAACGCCGCGATGAGTACGGCGACAGCTGCGGGAAGCAGTCTGCCCGTCGCGATGGCACGTTCGATCGAGCACCAGGTCAACAGGGCGCCGAGGGCAATGACAGGCTCGGGGCGAAGACCATTGTCGTACGGGAGCCAGAACGCCAGAAAGACGAGCCCGGCGGTCCAGATCGCAACCTTGTCGGACCGCACTGCGCGGCCGAGGCGCGGAATCACCTCGCGGCTGATGACGGCCCAACACAGCAGTCCTGCGATCAGCGCAGGCAACCGCATCCACGGGCTGGCCGTGGACACCTTCGCAAATGCGGCGAGCATGTCGTAGTACGGCATGCCGAACGGAGCCTCTGGGACACCGAACCAGCGGTAGTAGTTGGCCATGTAGCCGGCGTGTTCGGACACTCGTGCCATCGTGAGCAGATAACCGTCGTCCGAGGTATTGGCGCCGATGAAATGCCAGAGAAGCAGAACGCCGGCGACCACTCCGTCGACGACGGTGATGCGGAGCCAATGCGAGGGAAAGAAGCGGCGTCCGCGCCGCCCGTCTCGCATGTCCAGCCGGTGCAGCGCGATCAGCGAAATGATCGTGAAGATGACTGCGATGGCCATCGCCAGTTTTTTGAGAAGCGTTGGGGTGGAAGAGAATCGCGAGTCGATCTGAATATCGACACTCAAATCGGTAGGCGCAGTTCCCTGCAATTCGGTGAAGACGCCGACGGTCTGCGGGCGCACGTCGCCGTCGATCGCGCCTGTTGCATCGGTGCCCAGCGCCGACGCGGTGGATGCGGTGTTCGTCGAGCTGATGTCGACCGACGAGCAGGACGCCAGCTGGGCGTTGGTGAGAGTGAGCAGTACGCGCTCGCGCAGCACAGCCTGCATGCCGCCTTCGGTGCGGGTGACGACGAGCCCGACGCCTCGTGCGTCGGGGGCGCTGGGCGCGGTGGTGGAGAGAACGAGCGTGCCGGGCGGTGCGTTCTCGATCACGGCACATGGAATGGACGCATCCAAAGACAGCGGTGTGTAGGAAATCAGCGGCGCTTCGACGGAGGCCAGCGTCCCGTCCTGCGGCCAGCTGATCGATGCCGAATCCTGAGTGACCGGCAACAGAGGTGTCAGGACCGCAGCAAGCACGGCGATCACGCCGGCGACGACGGCAACGACTCCGGCGGTGATGCGTGGCGATGATTTCCGAGAAGTCGGGTTCGGTGCGGTGGCTGCGGCGGTGGACACGATTGCCCATGCTATTGCACGGTCACACCGCCACCGGTTTCGTGCAGGTCAGTGTGTCAGGGTGTGAGTGCACGCACGTCCCAGACCCACACTCCACCGTGGAACTGGGCTTGGATGCCCAGAAGATCATCGACCGTGGCACCCAGTGCCCTGTTGTTCTTTCCCGGTGGGAGTACGACCACATCGGCGTTCCAGTAGTCCAGATCCTCGATGGCCTGTTTCTTCTGCTCGGCGGTGATGTCAGGAACCGTGCCGGAGTTCTGTACAGAGCCCAGGAGCAGTGCGGTCCTTCGGTCGACGGCACCGTACTTCGCCTTCTTGTCTTCGCGATCGCTCGGTCCGACGAAGTAGCCCGCTGCCAGCGGGAAGCCCATCCCGGCGTCGATCTGCCACAGCAGCGGACGGGCGTCCTCGGGGCGAGGTAGCGGGACGGTGACGATCGAACCGCCGTCGAGGTAGTTCCGCCATTCGCCGTCGGCAAAGAACGCTGGAGTGGGGGTTCTCTCCACCGCTTGCAGCGGCATCGGGAACAACGGGACGAGAGCGAGCGCCAACGCGATCGACCACAGGCCCGGCAGGGGGCGAAGTCCTTGTCCGTAGGCCTTGTCCGTGGCCAACACCAGGATCAGCGCGAGAACGGGAACCGCGCCGAGCACGAATCGAGTTTCCAGCACGGATTCCACGAGCGGGGCCTCCGCGAACCACTTCCACGGAAGTTCGATTCCGGTGTCGTTCTTGCCGATGTACAGCGCAGTTCCGAGCGAGAGGACGCCCATGACGATCGCGGTAGCGGCAGCTGCTCGCACTCGGGCGTCGCGCCACATCCACAGCGTCGCACCCAGACACAGCACGAGCAGCGGCCAACCGAGATAGGCGTTCTCCTCGGTGGCATTGATGCGCACGTTCTGACCCGGTGTCGCCCTCCCCCCGATGGACTGCGTCGGAAATTGGAAGAGGGCTTTGGCGTCGTTGCCCATGTTGCCGTGCTCGATGAACGAGTAACTCTGCGGACCGAAGAACTGCCACCACAGCGGAACAGCAACGAGTGCGACGGCGATAACGGCTGCGATCGGCAGGCTCTTCGCCGCGTTGGCGACCGCCGACACGATGCTTCGAGGGTTGCCGAGGTAGTAGACGGCGGCGAAGATTCCGAACGAGATCGCGAAGATCAGCAATGGTTCTTCGCCGAGCATGATCTGCAACGCAACGACGAGTCCGAGGGCAATCGTCCGCTGTGCCGTCGGTCCGTCGTGCGCGATGCGGATGACCACCGATGCAATCACCGGCAGCAGGAACATGACGACGAAGTTCGGGTGGCCGTTGGCGTGAGAGACCATGGAGGGGGCGAATCCGCAGAGTGCACCGCCGATGGCGGAGGCCCCGCGTGATGCTCCCAGCCTGCGCGTAAACAGCCAATACCAAGCAAATGCCGTTCCGGCGAGGCCGGCAGTGAGGCCGATCGTCCAGGTCACCGTGGGGCCGAACAGCAGCGTGATCGGTGCCAATGGGATCGACAGACCGAACATTGCGGTGTTCGCCATCATGTTGACGCCCGCAGGGTAATTCTGCAGATCGCTCCACAGCGGGTTGTCGAGATGCGCGACCGAGTGCGCGGCGACGGAGAGGAACCATTCCCACATGGCCTGATCCTGGCCACTGTTGTAGAGGTATCCGTTACCGAGGTTGCGCCATTGCCCCTGCATGACGAACAGTGCGAGGGCCGCGAACAACGAGGCCGTAGCCACGTCGGCGCGATCCACGCGCGAGATCAGCACAGTGCGTGCACGTGTCGAGATCGACCCGAGTTTCGACGCTGGGGCAGTCTGCGGCTGCTCGAGCACAGACCGATCGGTGTTTGTCATCGCGGTGCACGTTACGTGAACGTTATGTGATTCTTCTAGGTGTTACGGGTGACCAGTGCAAACGGACCGATGTCGGTAGCGGTGAACCGTTGATCCTCGAACAACGATTCGTCGAAAGTGACGGTGTAGCGGCGCACGTTCGGATCGTTCGGGTACACGTCCTCGGCCAACCGCAGGGTGTAACCCTCGGCCCCGCGCCGGAACAGGAACGCATCCGGCGCTGCCCATGCACTGCCGTCCATGGCCGCGATCAGTTCCTCCGGAGTCTCGACCTTCGCCCACTCTGCGATAGCTGCAGCACGCTCGTCGAACTGGGCGAGCGGATTCGCATAATGCGAGGTCAGTCCCTGGAATCCGAAGTACGGGTAGTAGCTCAGAAATGATGTGTCGGCAGTCAGCACGATCGTCTCGTCCCGAGGCCTGCCGATCTGTTCGCCGATAGCAGCGTCGACTTCGCTGTAGTACGACACCGCGCTCGGCGGCCGCTTGTCTGCGCGCACGCCGTCACCGTCGGTATCGGAGTACGCGACGGTGATCTCGGTCTGCAGGATCTGCGGAATGCTCTGTGCGAACGCCATTGCGCCGACGGACGCGATCACGACAGCCGCAATCTTGAACCGTGACGGTTCGTTGATCGCCTGATAGATCGCTTTGGTTCCTTCGAGGAAGCCGAAAACACCTGCTGCGCCGAGTAATACGATCAGGACAGCTTCGAGCCGGAACGACAGTAGCGTCGTGCCCGCTACCGCGGCAGCCATCGACAGAAGCGTCCACAGATAGACCGCGACGACGCCGATGCCCAACGCCTGGGCGCGACGCGAGGAAGCCGCCCGCACAGCGAGCCACACCGTCCCCGCGAGGCACAGCGCGCCGACCAACGAGAATTGCAACATCGGAAACGGCAGTGTCGCACCGGCCTCCGGAAGGTAGTGCAGAGCTGTTCCCGACGTCGACGGCGTCCCGGTCAGAGCGTCCGCCAGATAGGGAAGCCACACGGTCAGCGCAACGAGACCGGAGATAGCCGCGATGACGACGAATCGAACGGCAACAGGAATCGCCGCGCGCCAGCTCTTCTGGGCCCTGACTCCCAAGATCGCCGATACGACGGCCATCAGCGTGACCGCGAACGCAGCCAGGCCGAGGTAAAGGGTGTAGAAAGTGGCGGCCAGGCCGAGGAACAGGCCGGTGCCCACGACCGCTCCCCATCCCCAGGAGCCCATCGACCGCTCGGGTTCATCCGCACCCCCCGACCGCTTCAATGGTCCATTCATACGATCAGATGGCTCGAATGCGCCATTCAGGCGCCCGCTGACACCGGCAGCCACCGGTCTGTTCAGCGCACCCCAGGCCAACAAAAGTGCCGGCGCGATGAGCAGGGCGATGACGGCGCTGTACGCCTCGGGAGATGCATAGGCCACGACCAGTGCAGTGGTCACTGCACTGACGGCGACAGCCCAGTCGACCCTGACGAGGGCTTTCCACAATGTGAATGCCAGCACCGCAGTGACGGCGAGGAATCCGATTGCGAACGGCTTGAACACTTCCCAGCCATCCATACCGAGCAGGTTTCCGACGCGTCCGCCCAGCCAGAACCATCCCGCGGGGTAGAAGGGCGGAATGTCCGCGTACGTCATATCGCGGAGCGCGGCCGAATCGGTGAGCCGCGTCAGGTATTCGGTACGGAACTCCTGGTCGACGGAGACGCCGAACAAGTACAGCTTGGTTGCGGCCAGCGGCATTCCGAGGGTGATCGTCACGAATCCGGACAGTCCGACCCACGTCAGCGACTTCGCCAACCATCCGAGCTTTCCTCGACGGTAGAGCGCGATGGCCACTGCGAACGCGATGGCGCAGGCGACCTGGCCGAGCGTCGTCACGGCGCGAGTGACGTTGGACGAGTTGAATGCCGGCCACTCGACGAGTGAGAAGGCATACAACCCGACCGTCGCAACAATTGCTGCGACGAGAGCGGCCAGTACGCCTTCGAAGGCCGTGCCGAGCGCTCGTCTCATCTAGATGGGGAGCTTGCGGAAGATCGGCCGCGGGACGTGCCGCAGAACCATCATCACCAGACGCCACGGTGCTGGCGTCCAGATGAGCTCCTTGCCCTTCTGCGAAGCGTTCACCGCCAGCTTTGCGATGACCTCTTTGTCGACGGTCATCGGTGCTTCCTTGACGTGCGCGCTGAACTTGGTGCGCACCATTCCCGGCCGAACGACGGTGACGCGAGGCCCGAACTCGCGCAGCGCTTCTCCGAGGCCGAGGTAGAAGCCGTCGAGTCCGGCCTTGGTGGAGCCGTAGACGAAGTTGGACCGGCGAACCCGCTCACCTGCCACCGAGGACATGACGATGATGCGGCCGTAGGCCTGTGCTTTCATCTTCTCGCCCAGCAGTACACCGACCGAAACCGATGCCGTGTAGTTGATGTTCGCGGCGAGTACTGCCTTGCGCTGGTCCTGCCACAATTCCTCGGCGTCGAAATCCACCGCGAAGGCGACGATTGCGACGTCGACATCGCCCTTGGACCAGGCTTCGTCGATGACCTTCGGGTGTGACGCAGTGTCGAGCGCATCGAAATCGATGATGTCCACGGACTTTGCGCCCTTGGCGGTCAGCTGCGCTACGGCACCGTCACGAAGGGGGTCGTTCGGCAGTGCGGCGAGAATGACGCGTGCCGGTGACTTCGACAGGTACTCCTCGGTGATCGCGAGGCCGATCTCGCTTGTTCCGCCGAGCACGAGAATGGTCTGTGGGTTACCCACAGCGTCGATCGTCACAGCTGAGCCTCTTTCACAGTAGGTCCAATCTTCTGGCCATATCGGAGGCGAAAACGCCTGTGGGGTCGACGGATCGGCGGACCTTGATCCACTCGTCGATCCGGGGGTACATCGCATGGAAGGTCTCGGCACTGGTGCGTGAGTCCTTCGCCGTGTAGAGGCGTCCGCCGAATTCGAGGACGCGCTTGTCGAGCTCTCGAACGAACTCGCCCAAGCCTGCCTTGATCGGGAAATCGACGCAGATGTTCCAGCCCGGGATCGGGAAGCTCAGTGGCGCTTCGTTTCCCGGTCCGAACAGTTTGAAGACATTGAGGAAGGAGTAATGCCCCGACTTCTGAATGTCGACGATGATCTTCTTGAACTCATCGACAGCTTCCGGCGGCACCACGAACTGGTACTGCAGGAACCCGTTCGAACCGTACGCACGATTCCACTCACCGAACATGTCGAGTGGGTGGTAGAACGCCGTGAGGTTTTGAACCTTGTTCCGATAGTTGCCTGCCTTGAGGTACCACGCCTGGCCGACCGCGCCGAGCGTGAACTTGTTGGCCAGCCCATTGGGGAACACGTCGGGGAACGTCAGCAGCGGCTTCGCGTTGAACCGAAGCGGATCCTTCTGCAATTTCTCGGGCAGCTGATCGAGCCTCGCCAAGGACCCACGCGACACGGCGGCACGGCCGAGCTTCGGTGGTGCCGCGATGGCGTCGAACCATGCGCTCGAGTAGTCGTAGTTGTTCTCGCTGCCGTCACTGTGCAGGGCGATGGTTTCGTCGAGGTTCCGGGTGACGTCACCGTCGGCGATGAAGTAGGCCGTCTCGGTAGGCGTCATCTCGATGGTCGCGCGCAGGATGATGCCGGTGAGGCCGTTACCGCCGACTGTGGCCCAGAACAACTTGGCGTTCTTGCCGGACGGGGTGAGGTGCCGGATCTCGCCATCAGCAGTGAGCAGTTCCATCGAGCGCACGTGATTGCCGAAGCTGCCGGCGCTGTGATGGTTCTTACCGTGGATATCGGTGCCGATGGCGCCGCCAATGGTGACCTGGCGCGTGCCGGGCAACACCGGAACCCAAAGGCCGAAGGGTAGTGCTGCGCGCATCAGCTGGTCGAGACTGACGCCGCCGTCCACGTCGACGATCCGAGTTCCAGCGTCGATGCTGTGGATGCCGGTGAGCGCCGTCATGTCGATGACGAGGCCGCCCGAGTTCTGCGCGTTGTCGCCGTACGAGCGGCCGAGGCCACGCGCGATGACGCCGCGGCGCAGGTGAGAGGGCTTGCTGTCGTTTTGCTCCGCGACTTGTTTGACCGCGCTCGCGATGAGCTCCAGGTCAGAAGTCGAGAGCACCTCACCGGTGGACGGCGAGGTGCGGCCCCATCCGGAAAGCGTGCGGGTCTGCGTGGGTAGCGGCGCAGTGTTCCCGGCCTGTGGTTCCAGGGGGAAGAGTGCGTCGTCGGCTGTCGTGGACATCGGTCTAGAGGGTACTCGGTTATCCGGGCCGCTTCGCAGGCTGCGCTCTCCGTTCGTCGGACAGCTGGTGTCGGTGATCGTCAGCCCTGGAGATCCACGGACCAGCCGTCGCCGAAAATTCCTTGATGACACAATTTCCCGCCGGCGTCCACACATTCCTGCAACCCGCTGAGGGATGGGCGATACGGGTAAGGATCTGGGAAGAAATCGTGTAAGACGGCGCCGATGCCCACTACCAGGCACAGCGCCGCCACAGCTTTGATCGCGGTTCGAGCGGAGGATCCGAGCACCGACCACAGCAGAACGAGCGTGACAGCTGTGGGAATCAAGACGTGCCGTTGAAAAGCGAATGAGGAAGACACCATTGCTGAGCCGTACGCGTTGACCGCAGAGTAAAGAAGAATGGCGAACAGAACCCACAGGGGCAGAGCTGTGCGGGGGACAGCCACGAGAGAGACGACGAGTACCGCAGCGAGCCATACGCAGGCGAGGATCGTAGGAATCGAGCTGGACGCTGCGGCGACAACGTTCGAGTCGCCGTACAGCCAGCCGCCTCCGACACGCTCAGCGGCCGTTTTCGCCAAAAGTACGAGCGTTCCGCCGCCCGGTGTCGATCGCTCGGACGCCAGGTAGACGGAGAGTTGGATCGCCGCTGTCACACCTGCCGTAGCAGCGACGACGAGTGAATGTCGGGTGCGGCCATTCCTCCACCAGCGCCACAGGAAAGACGGCAGGAAGAGAACGATCAGCGGTCCGCTCAGGCCAATGAGCGCGACGCTGACCATCTCGATCAGGCGACCGCTTTTGGTCTTGGGATCTTCGCTGATTACAAGTAACAGCAGACACAATCCGGCGACGAAGATCAGATTCGCGATGTTCCCGTACGGCTCCCACAGCGGTGGCATGAGGCAGAGGGTTGCGAACAGTCCAGCTCGGAGCAAGGGCGACGGTAGCAACCAGGAAAGTCTGGCCGAGAGGGCGGGCGTCAGGAACAGCAGGTGAACCACGATCGCAGCGCAGCAGTACGCCACAGGGAGTGCCGTTACCGGAAGCGGCTCGAAGATTGCTGCAATCAGGCGGGGGATTGTGTGTAAATAGCCTGCATAGGGTGCTACGAAAGCTGCAATTCCGTCGTTGTGCGCTTCGGTGAGGAAGATTTGACCGTCCTCGGCAAATAGTGACGCCTCACGTAGCCGGGGCAGTCCACGAACCACGAACAACAAGGACGCGATTGCGGCCACAGCGGTTGCAACGTAGTGCGAGGTTCTGTCGGATGCTTTCTTGGATGGATAGGCATCGTGCACAGATTGACCGTAGCGGTAGCTATTGGGTCGTCGACGTCAGGCGCTAGTGTCGTAGTTTGTGTCCACTCCCGACGGTCCCTCCCACGACGACTGGTCAGCCCAAGACGAAGAACTCCAGCATCACGTTCCGCTTCCTGTCGAGCTGCCGCTGACCGAGAACATCGCCGACGATGCCTTGGACCTCAAGACCCAGGTAATCCGCTTCTTGGCGACGGGGGTGCTGTCGGCAATCGTGGACCAGGGCGTCAACCTGCTGCTGCACTTCGTGTTCGGTATGGGCGTCACCCTGGCCAAGGCCATTGGGTTCGTACTGGGGACGACCACGGCTTACCTGATCAACCGTCGCTGGACGTTCAACGCGTCGCCGTCGCGGGCGCGCTTCTTCGCCGTCGTCGGTCTGTACGCGGCCACCTTCGCCGTCCAGGTGGGCATTTATACCTGGCTTTACGACGCACTGCCCGACGGCTTCTGGTACGCGAACGTTGCGTTCGTCATCGCTCAGGGGACCGCGACGGTCATCAACTTCATTGTTCAGCGCACCGTGATCTTCAAAATTCGCTGATCGTCTGCGCTCAGGCTGTGTAGGTCGGCAAGTATCCGGCGTCGATGGCCTGCGCGAGTGAGGGCGCAGCTTTGTCTTTGTCGGAGAGCTGGTACTCGAGCGGTGAGCCGTCGCGAGCGAGGGTGGGCCAGTCGATCGCCAGATCGGTATCGAGCGGATTCATGTCGCGATCCAAAGCCGGGGTGTATTCGATCGAGCACAGGTACATCACCGTCGAGCCGTCTTCGAGCGACAAGATCGCATGCCCGAGGCCTTCCGGGAGATACACCGCACGACGGTCGACGTCGTCGATCAGCACGCTGTCCCAGGTCCCGAATGTCGGCGACCCGACCCGCAGATCGACGATCACATCCAGAAACGCACCCTTGGTGCAGGTGACGTACTTCGCCTGACCGGGAGGGGTGTCGGTGAAATGGATACCGCGCAGTACCCCGGCTGCCGAAACGGAGCAGTTCGCCTGCGCCAAATCCAACGGCCGCCCGACGGCCTGTTCGAAGTCCGAGGATTTGAACCATTCGAAGAACACGCCACGATCGTCACCGAACTGACGCGGGGTGAATTCGAAGGCACCGGGGATTTTCAATTCACGAAAACTCATCTGCAGATCCTCTACTTGCCGCGGTCGACGAGGTCGAGCAGGTATTGCCCGTACCCGGATTTGACGAGCTTGGTTGCCCGTTCCCGCAGCTGATCGTCGGTGATGAATCCCCGCCGCCACGACACTTCTTCCGGTGAACCAATTTTCAGGCCCTGCCGTTGCTCGATGGTGCGCACATAATTGGAAGCATCCAGTAGCGAATCGAAGGTGCCGGTATCGAGCCATGCCGTCCCTCGGGGCAACACTTCCACGGCAAGACGCCCGGCGTCGAGGTAGTGCCGGTTGACGTCGGTGATCTCGTATTCGCCGCGCGCCGACGGCTGAAGATCGCGGGCGATGGCGAGCACGTCGTTGTCGTAGAAGTACAGGCCGGGGACGGAGAAGTTCGACTTCGGGACCTTCGGCTTCTCTTCCAACGAGATCGCTTTGCCGGCGGCGTCGAATTCGATGACGCCGTACGCGCTGGGATCTTTCACCTCGTAAGCGAAGACCGCGCCGCCGTCGATGTCATCGAATCGGTCCAGCTGCGAGCCCAGTCCGGGACCGTAGAAAATGTTGTCACCGAGCACCAAAGCGGCACTGTCGGAGCCGATATGCTCCGCTCCGAGGACGAACGCTTGAGCGAGGCCGTTCGGCTCGTGCTGAACCTTGTAGGTCAGGTTGATGCCGAACTGGGAGCCGTCACCGAGCAGACGTTGGAACTGCTGCGAATCCTGTTCGGTGGTGATGATCAGAATGTCGCGGATATTGGCCAAGATCAGCGTCGAGAGTGGGTAGTAGATCATCGGCTTGTCGTACACCGGCACCAACTGCTTGCTGATGCCCATCGTGATCGGATGAAGACGCGACCCGGTACCGCCCGCCAGAACAATTCCACGCATATTCGGAAGTCTC
>NZ_MKKY01000038.1 GCF_002091955.1 Rhodococcus sp. 1168
GGGCAATCTCAAGTGGTCGTTGCAACACAGCTCCTGACCTGAGGAGATGTCGAGCAGATGCCACGACGTGTTGTCCCGAATCGCGCAGAAGTAGTCGCTAAGTTCCATGCCATGCGAGATTCGGGTGCTTCAGTGATCCACGCGTCGGCCGCTGCCGGCGTCAGCCGCACCACCGGCAAGCGGTGGATAGATCAGAAGGCAGGAATCGTCCGCGGGGCCAAACGGGTCCGGCCCGAACCCAGCGGACGATTCCTCTCGCAAGCCGAACGAGAGGAAATCGCGATCGGCACCGCGATGGGACTAACCCAGACCGATATCGCCGACCTGATCGGACGTCACAAGTCCGTCGTCTCCCGCGAACTCAAACGCAACACCAACCTTGGCGGCACCTACCGATCAGTGTCCGCACACCAGCGAGCGGACACACGCGCCCGCCGACCCAAGGCCGCGAAACTCGCCGACCGCAACAGTGAGCTCCGCACAGAAGTCGTCCGCAGACTCCGCAAAAAGTGGTCACCACAACAGATCTCGGCGACACTGAAGATCGACTACCCCGATCGACCGGAGATGCACGTGTCGCACGAAACGATCTACAACGCCATCTACGTCCAAGCCAAAGGCGAACTCAAAGCCGAAGTCGCCGATGCACTACGGACCGGGCGGGCGCATCGCCGCAAACACGGCCGGGTACCCAGCAACGCTCATCACATCCCCGACAAAACGCTGATCTCCGAACGACCCGACGACGTCGAAGACCGCACAGTACCCGGGCACTGGGAAGGCGACCTGATCCTCGGTGCCGGCAACAAATCGGCGATCGGCACCCTCGTCGAGCGCACGTCACGGTTCACCATGCTGCTCCACCTGCCGCACTCGCACAATCTCGACGCCGTCCGAGACGCGATGATCGAGGCAATCCGGTCGATGCCTGCGGTACTCAAACAGTCGGTGACCTGGGATCAAGGTCTCGAAATGCGTCGGCATGCAGAAATCACTATGGCCACCGACATGGCAATCTACTTCTGCGACCCCCACAGTCCCTGGCAGCGCGGAACGAACGAAAACACCAACGGACTCCTGCGGCAATACTTCAAAAAAGGCACCGACCTGTCCGTGCACACCGCCGAACGACTCCAAGCGGTCGCCGCTGAACTCAACGACCGCCCCCGGAAAACACTAGGCTGGAAATCACCAGCAAAAGTGATCAACGAGTTAGTCGTTGCAACAACCACTTGAAACCGCCCTGATCGTATGAATGGTTCATTCAAGCGATGGGTGCGGCACCGTCAGACCTCGCCACCCAACTGGGCGAGCGCCTTTCTCTGGCGATCGGAAGACTCCGGCACCTCGACGGCGGACCCCCTCGTCGGGGATCGAATGTCGGAATGCGTAGGAGACGGAGAACGCGGACCTGCACCGATATGAAGAAAGCCCCTGCAACCAACCGGTTGCAGGGGCTTCTCTGCGGAGGATAGGGGATTTGAACCCCTGAGGGCGTTAACCCAACCCGCGTTCCAGGCGAGCGCCATAGGCCACTAGGCGAATCCTCCGTGTGGAAGCGTACCGGATAACCCCCTCCAGATCCCAAACGGGCCCCGATGAGGGCCACCGAACCGGCGTGGCCGCCAGTGTGGTTACACTCTTCAATGGATCCCGCGCGGCGCGCATCCTGTGAACTCCCCCAGGGCCGGAAGGCAGCAAGGGTCAATGGGCTCTGCCGGGTGCGCGGGGTCCCCTTTACTTTCAAGGGACCAGATTTCGAGCCCCGACACCGAGAGGGAAGCTCCACATGCCAGCGCAAACCCAAATGGGGTTGATGAGCCATGAGGAGCTCGTCTCCGAGAACGAGCGTCAGTCTGCCAAGTACCAGCAGCTCGCAGATGAGAACCTCGCACTCGACCTCACCAGAGGGAAGCCGTCGCCCGAGCAGCTCGATCTTGCTGCCGGTCTGCTGACGCTTCCCGGTGAGGATTACCGCGATGGCAACGGAACCGACTGCCGCAACTACGGCGGACTCGCAGGTCTTCCCGAGTTGCGAGCAATCTTCGGTGAAATCCTCGGCATTCCGGTGAAGAATCTTCTGGCCGGCAACAATGCGAGCCTCGAAATCATGCACGACCTGGTTGTGTGGGCCCTGCTGCACGGTCTTCCCGATTCGCCGCGGCCTTGGTCGGCCGAGCCCAATATTCGCTTCTTGTGCCCGGCACCCGGGTACGACCGGCACTTCGCAATCGCCGAGAGCTTCGGCATCGACATGATCGCAGTCTCGATGCTTCCCGATGGTCCCGACATCAACGAGATCACCCGTCTCGTCTCGTCGGATCCGCAGATCAAGGGCATGTGGGCGGTTCCGAATTACTCGAACCCCACGGGGGCGGTGTACTCCGAGGAAGTAGTGCGAGCGTTGGCATCCATGCCGACTGCCGCCCCAGACTTCCGACTGTTCTGGGACAACGCTTACGCCGTGCATCCGCTGGTGGAAGAATTCGCCCCGTCCCACGACATTCTCGGGTGGGCGGCCGAAGCCGGACATCCGAACCGTCCGTTCGTATTGGCGTCGACGTCGAAGATCACGTTCGCCGGTGCGGGCGTCAGTTTTTTCGGCAGCTCGGACGAGAATCTCGCTTGGTACCAAAAGCATTTGGGTAAGAAGAGCATCGGTCCGGACAAACTGAATCAGCTTCGGCACCTGCGGTTCTTCGGCGACGCCGACGGTGTCCGTGTCCACATGGCAAAGCACCGGGACATCCTTGCACCGAAGTTCGCGCTTGTCGGTCAGATCCTCGAAGATCGGCTCGGGGCGTCGAAGATCGCGTCCTGGACGGAGCCGAAGGGTGGATACTTCATCTCCCTCGACGTGCTCGAAGGTACCGCGGCCCGCTCGATCGCCTTGGCGAAGAACGCCGGTATCGCGTTGACGGGAGCGGGTTCGGCATTCCCGTACGGAAACGATCCCGAGGACCGAAACATCCGGCTCGCTCCGAGCTTCCCGTCTTTGGATGATCTCGAGAAGTCGATGGATGGGGTCGCGACCTGCGTTTTGCTTGCAGCGACCGAAAAGCTCCTCGACAGGTAAATGGAATACGCCCTGGTGGACGTATTCCATTTACCTGCGACGAAGTCTCTCAGTGGCCGATCACTACCGCGCCTTCGGGCGCTTCGGCGAGTAGGCCCGGTCGCAACAGGAACCCCGTGATGACCGCGCCCAGCGCGAAGATTCCACTCGCCCACCAGAACGTCGTTGTGTAGCTGGCGAGTTCGGCGTTGGCCTGTAGTGCTGCCGCACTCGATGCCGTGGCCGCGTTGTCTGTCACATACGTGGCTGCGGCGCTCGCTGCGATGGTACTGAGTAGTGCCGTACCAATCGAGCCGCCGATCTGCTGCATGGTGTTGACCGTGGCAGAGGCGACACCGGAGTCGTCGAGGTCTACCCCGGAGATCGCACTCTGAAAGGCCGGAGCCATGGAGGCGCCGAGCCCAAGGCCCATGATGATCAGGCCGGGCAGAATATGAGTCGTGTAGGTGCTGTCCAACGAAATCTGAGTCAGTAGACCCATTCCGACCGAGGCAACCAGCAGGCCAGTTGTCATCAGGACCCGGGGGCCGAACCGCGGCAGGATCACTCCCGTCGACACGGTTGCAGTCAGGATCAACGCTCCGATCATCGGCATGAATGCGAATCCGGTGGTGATCGGTGTGTAGCCGAGTGTGCTCTGCATGTAATACGTGAGGAAGAGGAATACCGCGAACATGCCTGCACCGGTGACGAAAACTGCGAGGAACGACCCGGCGCGTGTCCGGTCGAGGATGATGCGCAGTGGCAGCAGCGGATGCTCGACGCGTTGCTGCAGAACGACGAACACTCCGAGCAGTGCTGTGCCGATGATGAGGAACGCGAGGGTGACCGTGTTGCCCCAACCGTCGGATTCTGCGTGTGCAAAACCGTAGACGATTGCGAACAGCGCGGCCGAGACGGTGACAGTTCCCGGAATGTCGAGCTTGGGCCTTGTGGTGACCGCATGCTTGGCCAAAAGGATGAATCCGGCGACGAACGCCACCCCGGCGAAGATCAGGTTGACGTAGAGGCTCCAACGCCAGGTCGCCCACTCGGTCAATATGCCTCCGAGCAGCAGGCCTAGCGCGCCACCGCCACCGGCGATGGCACCGAAGATGCCGAATGCCTTTGCGCGTTCCTTCGGGTTCGTGAACGTGGTTGCCAGCAGCGACAGTGCCGCCGGTGCGAGTAGTGCACCGAATACGCCCTGGCCTGCGCGAGCTGCGACGAGCATTCCGAAGTTCACCGATGCGCCCCCGACCGCGGACATCAGTGCGAACCCGACGAGTCCGATGAGAAAGGTGTTGCGACGACCGAACAAATCGCTGAGTCGTCCGCCGAGGAGCAGGAGGCTTCCGAAGGCCAGCGCGTATGCGGTGATGATCCAGGAGCGGTTGCTGTTGTCGAAGCCGAGGTCGAGCTGGGCCGCGGGTAGCGCGATGTTCACGATGGTTGCGTCCAGAACGACCATGAGCTGAGCTAGGCCGAGGGTGGCGAGAACCAGCCAGCGAACGCGATGCGATTTGGCTTCAGCGGTTTCTGCCGAGGGCGGTGACGTCGATGCCTCGACGCTGTCCGAAGACAATGCGGTCATGATCGTCCTTCTGTCGATTATGCGGAGGTGTACTCTCCGGTTATCGACCAAAGGTAGCAGCTAAGCGGAGGGTAGTCCTCCGCTTATCGGGTGAAACGGACATTCAATGAGTGTGAAAGCCGACACAGGGGCAAAGAAGCCGCTTCGGGCTGACGCGGAACGAAACCGTAAGCGCATCGTCGAGGCAGCTCGGGAGCTGTTCGCATTGCGTGGCATCGACATCACTCTCGACGATGTAGCCGATCATGCGAAGGTGGGCGTCGGTACCGTCTATCGGCGCTTCTCGTGCAAAGAAGAGCTCATCGATGGTGTCTTCGAGCAACGGCTCGAGGAAATGGTCGTGCTTGCCGAGGAGGCCTTGACCGCATCCGACCCGTGGGAGGGCCTTGTCGCGTTCCTCGATCAATTGTGTGAAGGGATGACCGCGGACCGGGGTCTCGGTGAGGTCGTACTCGGCACAGACGAGGGCTGTGAGGGGATCGCGCAGGTGCGCGAACGGCTCGAGCCCTTCGTCGAAAAGATCGTCCTCCGTGCGAAGGCGTCGGGTCAGCTCCGCGCCGACGTCGAGGTCAACGATATTTTTCCACTGATCGGCATGGTCTCCACAGGTGCCGAATTCACCTCGGCGGTGGACGCCGGAAATTGGCGCCGCTATTTCACCGTGGTTCTCGACGGGCTCCGATCCAAACCCGGTGCGGCGACCGCTCTACCTGGCCGTGCACTCACCGGAGTCGAGCTCGACTCGGCCAAAGCTGCAATGCATCGCCGTCGCCGCTGATTCGTCGTTGTGAATGTTCACAGGATTCTCGCAAGAGGACGGTGGGCTCAACCACCAGTCTTCCACCTGTGCTGTGCATCACGTATGGTCCGTCACAAGTGTTGCTACTGCCTAGTAATGAACGGCGGCAACAGTGGACCTATGGGGGTAATGCATGCAAGCGTCACGGGTAGTCGGGCCGGCCGTCGGAGCCGTTCTGTTGGCAGCAACAGCGATGACGCCCTTGGCGTCGGCTCAGCCGCCATCGGGTTCATCGACCGGATCGACAGTGGAGTCCGACTTCTACACGCCTCCGAGCCCGCTGCCCGACGGTGATGCAGGGGAAGTACTTCGCTCCGAGCCCTCGCATTTGGCGATTTCGGTGCCCACGATCGGTGGGGCGCTCCCCGGCGAGGCGACTCGAATCATGTACCGCAGCAAGGACTCCAACGATAATCCGATTGCAGTGACGGGTACCTACATCGATCCGTCGGCAGACTGGACCGGCCCAGGTCCGCGACCGCTCGTGAGTCTCGCACCCGGTACGCAGGGGCAGGGCGACCAGTGTGCGCCATCGAAGATGTTGAACAACCTCATCACTTACACGCCACCGTTCGACGCCATGGTGGAGTACGAGGTGCTCGCCGCGTACGTGTTGCTCTCTCAGGGGTATGGCGTCGTCATCACCGACTACGAGGGACTCGGCACCCCGGGTGCGCATACTTACGTCAACCGCGCTGCCGAAGGGCATGCGGTTCTCGATGCGGCTCGGGCAGCGCAAAGTCTCTCCGGCACAAAGATTTCCACAGATGGACCCGTCGGGCTGTACGGCTACTCGCAGGGTGGAGGCGCGGCGGCGTCCGGCGCAGAACTGGCATCCGAGTACGCGCCGGAACTGAACATCGTCGGAGCGTATGCGGGTGCTCCGCCTGCTGATCTGAAGTCGACACTCGAACAGGTGGACGGCACCATTCTCACCGGCGTTATCGGGTACACGCTCAACGGTTTGCTCGAATCCGACCCCGATCTGCGTCAGATCCTCGACGAGAACATCAACGGGGCGGGCCAGGCGATGTTGACTGAGGTCGCGGATCAGTGTGTCGGCGATACGATTCTGACGGTCGGGCTCCATCGCACAGAGGAGTACACCAACACCGGCGAACCGATGTCGGTTGTTCTCGACAGGCTACCCAGGGCCCAGGAGATATTGGCGGCCAACAAGATCGGCGAACGCACGCTCGACGCACCCGTGCTCATCCAATCCGGCACTTCCGACGACATCGTCCCGCACGGCCAGGCTGTACAGCTGGCCGCCGACTGGTGCAGTCAGGGTGCAACCGTTCAGCTCAGCAGTGCGCAGGTTCCGGCCATCGTGCCGGGATCGGGTGCAGGACACTTGATCCCGGATCTACTCGGACTCGGCGAAGCGCAGACTTGGATGAAAGATCGTTTCCATGGGGTCTCAGCGCCGTCGAATTGCTGAGGTGATCTCGTACGGTCCGTGCGCTGTCAGCGCGGACCGTACATGATCACGGCGACGCCGAGAAGGCAGAGTGCTGCTCCCGTCACGTCCCACTTGTCCGGCTCGAAGCCGTCGGCAATCATTCCCCAGGCGAGCGATCCCGCGACGAAGACACCGCCCTATGCGGCGAGGATGCGGCCGAAGTTGGCTTCAAGCTGCAGCGTCGCGACAAATCCGTACGCACCGAGCGCAATGACGCCTGCGCCGATCCAGATCCATCCGCGGTGCTCTCTGACTCCCTGCCACACCAGCCATGCCCCGCCGATCTCCAGCACCGCGGCGACGCCGAACAACAGGATGGATTTGAAGTGCAATATGTTTGCCGAAGTGCAATATGTTTTCCGAAGTGTAGGAGTATCCACGCTCGGGTAAAGGGGTGAAGGATATGTTCACAGCGAGGGGCGGCGGCAAATGATCATGACCGATCGAGGTCAATCGAGTAAGCCCAACGGAGGTAAGTGACCCATGCGTGAGCAGTACAACGTCACCCTGGGTACCCTCGCAGCCGATCTTGCATCGATGTGCGGACTTGCCGATGCTGCGATGGAGTCGGCCACCAGGGCCTTGCTGACCGCGGATCTCGCCGTCGCGGAACACACCATCTCCGGCAGGGAAGCAATCGACAGAGCTGCAGCAGACTGGGAGCACCAAGCCTTCGGTGTCCTCGCGTTGCAGTCGCCTGTCGCACTGGACCTGCGAATCATGGTCAGTGGACTTCACATCGTCGCCGATCTCCAGCGCATGGGGGAACTGGCCATCCATATCGCCGAGCTCGCTCGACGCAGGCACCCTGCACACGTACTGCCGGTCGAGGTGGAGAGTGTGTTCGCCGAGATGGGGCGCGTCGCCGTCGAACAGGCAGATTCGACGCGCAAAGTTCTGCTTTCCCGTGACGCCGAACTGGCTACCGAGCTGCAGACCAAGGACGAAGCGATGGACGAACTCCACCGGAGCTTGTTCACGTTGACGTCGGCACCGGGTTGGCCGCACGGGATCCCCGCTGCCGTCGACATCACGTTGCTCGGCCGATTCTACGAACGGTTCTCCGACCACACTGTCGAGGTTGCCAAGCGGGTGATCTTCCTCGTCACCGGTGAATTTCGATCCGACGAGACCTAGCCGACCACTGCCGGTGGACGCCGACACCGCACTGGACTCGATAACGTGATTTCTTCCCGCGTGGCAGGATCGGAGTCATGTCTCCTACTCTGAACCTGGTCGGCGACCCAGAAGCCGATGCGCTGCTCGCCGAGGACCCTTTCGCGTTGTTGATCGGAATGCTTCTCGATCAGCAGGTTCCGATGGAGTCGGCGTTCGCCGGTCCCAAGAAACTCGTCGACCGGCTGGGGGATCTGAAGGTCGAGACGATCGCGACGGCCGACCCGGAGGAGTTTGCGGCCGTGTGCGCTACAACGCCTGCGGTACATCGCTTTCCGGCTTCGATGGCCAAACGTATTCAAGGACTCGCGGAATACCTCGTCGAGAACTACGACGGTACGCCGGATCAGATCTGGCGCCGTGACAGTCCTGACGGCCCCGAAGTACTGAAGCGGCTGAAGGCTTTGCCGGGGTACGGAGATCAGAAGGCCCGTATCTTTCTCGCGTTGCTGGGCAAGCAGATGGGAGTGACGCCCGACGGGTGGCGCAAGGCTGCAGGCGCGTATGGGGACGAGGGATCGCGGCGGTCGATCGCCGATGTCGTCGATGAGAAGTCGCTCCTCGAAGTCCGCGAATTCAAGAGGGCAGCCAAGGCAGCAGCAAAGAACAAGTGACGTACGAGCACTGGCTCGAGAGTATCGACGAGGCGTCGCTGGCCCGTCTTCTCGAGATGCGTCCCGACGTGGCGCTCGATCCGCCACCGCGCACGTATGCCGCACTTGCCCACCTTCTGCGGCGTGATCGATCGTTGGATGCTGCCATGCGTGAACTCGACGTGGGTGCCCTGTCACTGCTCGTGATTCTCGCTGGAAGCGAATCGATCTCGCGTTCGGACCTCGGCATCGCGGTCGCGGAGGGGATCGATTGCACGACGGCCGATGTAGATCGCGCGGTGGGATCGCTGATCGATCTCGGGCTTTGCTCGCCGGTCGGTGAGGGTTACGCGTGCATTGTCGACGACGTCGAGCGCCTGAATCTGCATGCGCTCCTCGACGCATCGCGGCCCGTCATGGTCGAGCGAGGTGCCGCGAATGTGCGATCACAGGAACTTGCGGTGGCAGGTTTCTGCGACCTCGTCGAAGCAGTGCTCGTGGAAGTCGATGCAGGCGCTGTGAAAGCGGCCAGAGCGGGGGGAGTGGGGAGCCGCGAGGTTCGGGCACTTGCCAAAGGCGTCGGCGCTGATGTCGACGACGTCGAACTGGTTCTCGGTCTCGTAGGCGAATTGCGTCTCGTCGAAGCTCGCACCTCTCTACTGCGATGCACGACCGAGTACGGCGAATGGCAATCGATGGACCGGGCAACGAAATACACGAAAATCGTGGAAGCGTGGTGGTGGTCGGAGGGTGCCGCGACGAATTCCTTCCAAGCGAACGGTACGCGTGCCCAGATACTCGGTCGGATTGCCCCGAATCCGTCGACGGCCGTGCTTCGTCGACGCATGATCGACTCGATCCCGGACGGTGGTTTTCTCGACGTCGACTCGGCTGTGAACTACACAGTGTGGAACCTGCCCCGGTTCGCGGCCGAGGCGAACCCCGGTGATGCTGCGGCGGTGTGGCGCGAGGCATCCGCACTCGGGATCATCGTCGACGGTGCTCCGACGGACTTGTCACGACTGCTCGGAAGCATGGGAGCTACCGTCGATGGGACGGTAGTTGCACCCGCCGTGCACCAGCTCGTCCACCGAGCAGAATCAGTAGTGCGGTTGTTGCCCGATCTCACTGCCGTGGTGTCCGGACCTGTGAGCGAACGTGTTTCACTGCTCCTCACGGGATCGGCCACCCGCGAATCGCGCGGCGCTGCGTCGGCCTGGCGGTTCAGCGACCGGTCCATCCGCGGTTGGCTCGATCGAGGTGGTTCCGGCGAAGAACTGCTCGTATCCCTGGCTGCAACCGCATCGACCGAAGTGCCACAGTCGCTCGAATACCTGATCCGTGACGTCGTGCGCAGGCACGGGGCAATCACCGTCGACGGGGTGTCCGGGCGTATCGAGTCTCGAGATACCGCGCTCATCGCCGAGATTCACGCGCGTGCACTTTTCGAGGCCGAAAGGTGCACGGACACTATCCTGGCCCCGTCGATACCGACGAACGGTGTGCTCGACGCGTTGCGGTCTGCGGGCTACGCCCCAGTGCTCACCGGCGACTTCGCACCGACCGAGGTGGCCCGGGTGGCACCTCGACCACTACAGCCCCGCATCATTCCGATTTCGCCGCAGCGCACCGATGTCGGTGTGTTGGCGCGCGCTCTGGTGACAGGTGATCCGGTCGAGGTCGATGTAGCCCGATTGGCCGCGCGTGTGAAGACCGTTCATCACCTCCCGACCAGAGATGCCGACGCCCTCGCCGGAGCTATCGCGCTCGGCACCGAGGTGACGGTCGATGTACTTACTGCGGGCATGGGCATCGTCAAGGACACGATCGGTGACATCCTCCTCGATTCCGGTACGTTGCATGCCTGGTCGGAACGGTTGCAGACCAGGCGGAGTATCGAGATCTCGAATGTCCGGATGGTCGTCGCGCCGCTGTTGTGAACTCGAGACTGGGCCATCGACGCCGATGTCGGCGTTCGCCGGTACCCTTTCGGCGTGGCTCTCTACCGGAAGTACCGTCCTGCGACGTTCGCTGAGGTTGTCGGGCAGGAGCACGTCACCGAGCCCTTGAGTGTGGCGCTCAACTCCAACCGAATCAACCACGCCTACCTCTTCTCCGGCCCACGTGGCTGCGGCAAGACGTCGTCGGCGCGCATCCTCGCGCGTTCGCTGAACTGCGCCGAGGGCCCTACCTCCACACCGTGTGGGGTGTGTAATTCCTGTGTCGCGCTCGCGCCGGGTGGACCAGGCAACTTCGACGTCGTAGAGATGGACGCAGCGAGTCACGGCGGCGTCGACGATGCCCGTGATCTTCGGGACAAAGCGGTGTATGCACCCGCCGAGTCTCGTTACGTCATCTTCATCATCGATGAGGCTCACATGGTGACCACGGCGGGCTTCAACGCGCTCCTCAAGGTGGTCGAGGAGCCGCCGGAGCATCTGGTCTTCATCTTCGCCACCACCGAGCCGGAGAAGGTGCTGCCGACCATTCGCTCACGCACGCACCATTACCCGTTCCGGTTGCTGCCCCCGTCGACCATGCGCGGACTGCTCGAAAAGATCTGTGCGCAGGAGAACGCGATCGTCGCGGATCCGGTGTTTCCGCTCGTCATCCGTGCAGGAGGTGGATCGCCGCGTGATTCGCTGAGCGTGTTGGATCAGCTCCTCGCGGGCGCAGGTCCGGAGGGTGTGACGTACCCCCGGGCGCTGTCCTTGCTCGGAGTCACCGATGTCGCGCTGATCGACGAAGCGGTCGATGCTCTCGCTGCAGGCGACGGTGGGTCCCTGTTCGGCACCATCGACAAGGTCGTCGATGCCGGTCACGATCCACGCAGGTTCGCCACCGACCTCCTCGAGCGGCTGCGCGACCTCATCCTGATGCGCGCCGTGCCCGACGCCGGAGAACGCGGTCTGATCGACGTCCCGGGCGACGTGCTCGAACGACTCCGCGAAGAGTCCACGCGCATCGGATCGGCAACCTTGGCGCGATACGCGGAAATCGTGCACTCCGGATTGGGGGAGATGCGTGGGGCCACTGCACCGCGACTTCTCCTGGAGGTGATGTGTGCACGCATGCTTCTGCCCTCCGCTTCCGATGCCGAATCTGCTGTACTGCAACGTCTCGAGCGACTGGAACGACGTCTCGACGTGACCCTTCCTGCTGGTGAACAAGCCGCGGTCGATCGGGCTGCGGGCGTCGAAGATGCAGCTCCGAGGCGGGTCGAGACGTCGGCACCAGCGGTGCCGGTGGAGGACACTCCGTCGAAGTTCGTTCGCCCATCACAACGGCCTGTGGCAGAGGCACCTACGCCAGCCGTGCCTGCGGACGCTGCTGCACCTACCCCGTCCCCGCCTTCGGTGACCGTGCCTGCGCCGAAGCCCATCGTGACGCCGGATCCGGAACCACAGCCGGAGCCGGAATCACAGTCGGAGCCCGAACCGGTCCACGTGCTGGACCCAGCGCCCGAGCCGAGTGCGGAGCCTGTGCTCGCCACCAGCCACGAGTCGCCTTCACCGCCCGAGCCGGTTCTGGTACCGCAGCCGGAGCAAGAGCACAAGGCTGAATCGAAGCTCGAGCCGTCAGCTGTCAGCGAGCCCGTTGTCAGTGAGCCCGAGCCCGAGTCGGAGCCCGAGCCGACTCCCGCCGCGTCGAACAAGCCCGACGCGGCGGCGGTACGTGCCGTGTGGTCCGAGGTCAGGACCAAGGTTCGTGAGCGCAGCCGTACGGTCGAGGTCATGCTGTCCGGAGCGTCGGTGCGCGCCGTCGACATGGATTCGATCACTCTCGGCCACGACTCGGCCCCGCTGGCCAAGCGGCTGGGGGAACCGCGAAACGCCGACGTCATACGAGACGCACTGCGTGATGTGTTCGGTGTCGACTGGACGGTTACCTGCGTGGTGGGTGCGACCGCACCCGTCGAAGAGTCCGCGGTATCGAAGGACGGTCCCGACACGCCGAAAGCCCCGTCGATGAAATTTTCACGACCGAGCCAGAGCAACAAGGTGCCGCGAACGACCGATGATGCCTTCGGATCGGCGGGAGACGGCTCGGTGTACGACGATATTCCGCCACCTGAAGCGCCGGACTACCCTGACGACCCCGAGCCGGCCGGTCCGCCACCACCGGAAACCGCTGAGGACGAGGAAGAGCTAATGAAGGCGGCCGCAGAGCCCGCGGACCCATCGATCAGGCGTGATCCGGATACGGTCGCGCTGGAGTTGATTCAAACGCAGCTGGGCGGGACTCCTCTGAAGGAGTGAGTTGCTCGGTGTGGATGTTGTCGAGTGCATTCCTAGCCACTCGACAACAAGGGGCTAGGCCGGTTCGATATCTTCCGGATCCACGAACACCAATCGCCCGTCGTCGAGTGCGACAGCATACCGACGAGCGAGGGCCCATTCACGGTCGGAGACCGACGCTTGCTGGTCGCCGAAGTCTTCTTTGACCACACCGGACTCTTTTGGCCAATGCTCACGCGATAGCTCGGCATCGGAGCTGTAGCGAACCTTCACATGTGCGCCGACAGCAACGGGCTGCTGGGTGTCCATGGACATCAACTCCTGATCTTCCACAAATATCCCCCCGCTATGTCGATTGTAGGTCTACCCAGCACCTTCGAAACCCAAACTGCCCATTCGGTCACAGACAATGCTCGTTTAGGTCCTGTCGCCTCAGTGGTAACACGTTCTAGTCTGTACACAGCCGAGGTGTATGCCTCGTGTCCTGCAGTGCCCTGACCGGCGCTGCCACCGAAATCAGTACGTGGAAGGAACTGCACGCTGTGACTACAGAGGCGTTCATTTACGAAGCCATCAGAACCCCGCGCGGTAAAGGGAAGAACGGCTCGCTGCACTCCGTCAAGCCAATCTCGCTGGTTACCGGGCTGATCGACGAACTTCGTCGTCGATTTCCGGATCTGGACGAGAGCCGCATCTCGGACCTGATCCTGGGTGTCGTGTCGCCGGTAGGCGATCAGGGCGCGGACATCGCACGTACCGCCGTTCTCGCCGCGAAGATGCCGGACACCGTGGGCGGATTCCAGCTCAATCGGTTCTGCGCTTCCGGTCTGGAAGCAATCAACATTGCCGCCCAGAAAGTGCGCTCCGGATGGGACGAGCTCGTCATCGCCGGTGGCGTCGAGTCGATGTCTCGCGTCCCGATGGGTAGCGATGGTGGACCTTGGGCAATGGACCCGGCCACCAACTACGACACCTACTTCGCACCCCAGGGCATCGGCGCTGACCTCATCGCGACGATCGAGGGATTCACCCGCGAGGACGTCGACGCGTACGCAGTCCAGAGCCAGGAACGCTCGGCAGCGTCATGGTCGGGCGGATACTTCGCCAAGTCGGTCGTACCGGTCACTGATCAGAACGGCCTGCTGATCCTCGATCAGGACGAGCACATGCGTCCGGGCAGCACCGTCGAATCGCTCGGCAAGCTCAATCCCGCGTTCACCGGTATCGCCGCAATGGGCGGGTTCGACGACGTCGCGCTCCAGAAGTACCACTGGATCGAGAAGATCAATCACGTCCACACCGGCGGCAACAGCTCCGGAATCGTCGACGGTGCAGCCCTCGTTCTCGTCGGCAGTGAGCAGGCAGGCAAGGACCTCAACATGGTTCCCCGTGCCCGCATCGTCGCTACCGCAACCAGCGGCGCCGACACCACCATCATGCTCACCGGTCCCACCCCGGCAGCGAAGAAGGTACTCGCGACGGCAGGACTGACGGTCGATGACATCGATCTCTTCGAGCTGAACGAGGCATTCGCTTCTGTTGTCCTGCGCTTCCAGAAGGATCTTCAGATCCCGAACGAGAAGCTCAACGTCAACGGCGGCGCCATCGCGATGGGCCACCCGCTGGGCGCCACTGGTGCCATGATCACCGGCACCGTGCTCGACGAGCTCGAGCGTCGCGGCGGTCGGTACGCACTCATCACCCTGTGCATCGGCGGCGGCATGGGCGTAGCCACCATCATCGAGCGAGTCTGAGGAACATAATGTCTGACAACATGATCAAGTGGGACCAGGACGCCGACGGCATCGTGGTGCTCACCATGGACGACCCCAACCAGGGCGCCAACACGATGAACCAGCTGTACAAGGACTCGATGGGAGCCACCATCGACCGGCTCGAATCCGAGAAGGACTCGATCACGGGCGTCGTCATCACGTCCGCGAAGAAGACCTTCTTCGCCGGCGGCGACCTGAAGAACATGATGAAGATCGGCCCCGACGACGCACAGCAGGTCTTCGACGAGGTCCAGATCGTCAAAGCGCAGCTTCGCCGCATAGAGAAGCTCGGCAAGCCCGTCGTAGCAGCCATCAACGGTGCGGCACTCGGCGGTGGATTCGAAATCGCACTCGCAACTCATCACCGTATTGCGGCGAACGTGTCCGGAGTTCAGCTCGGCCTCCCCGAGGTTTCCCTCGGCCTGCTCCCCGGTGGCGGTGGCGTCACGCGCATCACCCGCCTCCTCGGCATCCAGACCGGCTTCATGACGGTGCTCGCCCAGGGCACCCGATTCCGTCCCGACAAGGCGCTCGAGATCGGTCTCGTCCACGAACTCGTCGACAGCATCGACGCGCTCGTACCGGCCGCCAAGGCCTGGATCAAGGCCAACCCAGAGGGCGGCGTCGCTCCCTGGGACGTCAAGGGCTACAAGATTCCCGGTGGGACACCGTCGAGTCCGGCTATGGCCGCTGTTCTGCCTGCTTTCCCCTCGAACCTGCGTAAGCAGCTCAAGGGTGCACCGATGCCCGCGCCGCGTGCAATCCTCGCCGCTGCAGTAGAAGGGGCCCAGGTCGACTTCGACAACGCGTCGACGATCGAGTCGCGGTACTTCACCGAGTTGGTCACCGGGCAGATCTCGAAGAACATGATTCAGGCGTTCTTCTTCGACATTCAGGCGATCAACGCAGGCAAGTCGCGTCCGGACGGCATCGAGAAGACGAAGTTCAACAAGGTCGCAGTCCTCGGTGCAGGCATGATGGGTGCCGGAATCGCCTACGTGTGCGCCAAGGCCGGCATCGACGTCGTGCTCAAGGATGTGGCTATCGAGTCCGCACAGAAGGGCAAGGCGTACTCCGAGGCCATCGAAGCCAAGGCACTCTCGCGTGGGAAGACCACCCAGGAGAAGTCCGACGCACTGCTTGCTCGGATTCACCCGACCGCCGATGCCAAGGACGTCGAAGGCGCGGATCTCGTCATCGAGGCAGTCTTCGAGTCCGAGGAGCTCAAGCAGAAGGTGTTCCAGGAGATAGAGGACCTCGTCGATCCGACGGCGTTGCTCGGCTCGAACACCTCGACGCTGCCGATCACGAGCCTGGCGAAGGGAATCAAGCGCCAGGAAGACTTCATCGGGATCCACTTCTTCAGCCCCGTGGACAAGATGCCGCTCGTGGAGATCATTCGCGGCGAGAAGACGTCGGACGCTGCTCTGGCAAAGGCATTCGACCTGGTCCAGCTCATCAAGAAGACCCCGATCGTCGTCAACGACAGCCGTGGGTTCTTCACCTCCCGCGTCATCGGCACGTTCATCAACGAGGCGATCGCGATGCTCGGCGAGGGTGTCGAACCGGCATCCATCGAGCAGGCAGGTCTGCAAGCGGGCTACCCCGCAGCGCCGCTGCAGCTCTCGGACGAGCTGACGCTGACGCTGATGCAGAAGATCCGCAAGGAAACCGCCGACTCGGTGATCGCCGCCGGCGGCACTCCTGTCGAGGATCTGGCCGGTGCGGTCATCAACAAGATGGTCGACGAGTTCGAGCGTCCCAGCAAGCTCAAGGGCGCAGGCTTCTACGAGTACACCGACGGCAAGCGCACCGGCCTATGGCCCGGACTGCGTGATGCGTTCAAGTCGGGTACCTCGGAAGCTCCGTTCGAAGATCTCATCGAGCGCATGCTCTTCATCGAGGCTCTCGAGACTCAGAAGTGCTTCGACGAAGGGGTGTTGACCTCGACGGCCGACGCCAACATCGGATCGATCTTCGGCATCGGCTACCCAGCGTGGACCGGCGGCGTGCACCAGTACATCGTCGGCTACAAGGGTGGTCAGGCGGGCTTCGTCGCACGCGCCGACGAGCTGGCAGCGAAGTACGGCGAGCGGTTCACTGCGCCGGACTCGCTCCGCTCCTAGCAGCCATGTGAGTGGGGATAAGTCCCACGGGACGTATCCCCACTCACATGTCGCGGTACGCGACCAAACGCTCGGCGCCGTCGGTGAACTGCTTGCGCATCAAAGTGCAGGCTGCATCGACGTCGCCGACGTCCAGGGCTTTGATCAACTGCTCGTGATTGCTCACCGCCGCGCGGCCCCATTCAGGGTCCGACGCATACAGGCGGGTGGGGGTGTAGCGGGTCGCGTTGTTGAGAAACCACGCCAACTTGCTCGCCTCGGCCAGTCGGTTGATCAATCGGTGGAACTCGAACTCGCTGACTTCCACTTCCTCGGCCCGGCCGTTCGCCACGGCAGCGGCCAAAGATGCATTGAACTTTCTCAGCTCGGCGATCTCCGGTTCGCCGATTTTCGGTGCTGCACGCCGAACCAACTCGACGGCAATCCGACCCTGCAGCCAAAAGATGTCCACGATATCGGCCGGAGTGGTGCCGAGACCACGTATCCCCGATGCGGGACGAGTTCGACCATTCCCTCGCCCCGAAGTGTCAGTAGAGCTTCGCGGACCGGCGTGACACTGACACCGAGCTCGGCTGCGGTCTCGTCCAATCGGATGTAGCTACCGGGGCGAACTTCTCCGGACATGACGAGGTGTCGCACATGGTTGGCGACGTCCTCGGACAGCTGGGGACGTCGAGTAAGCGCTGTCGTTGCGGAAAGTCGTGCGCGCTCTGCCTGCCATGACGATCAGCCAATCACAGTGTGCAGGTCCGCACTCAACTCCGGGGCCGGATCAAAGACTTCGTAAGGGGCTCGACCACGCGTGCAGCGACCGGTCCGAGTACCGCCATCAGCAGCACGTACGCGGTCGCAAGAGCAGCCAGCTCGCCGTCGACAGCGCCCGCGGCGACAGCGAGTCCCGCGATGACAATCGAGAACTCTCCGCGCGCGACCAAAGCTGCACCCGCGCGCAGCTGGCCAGGCCTACCGATGCCTTGCCGACCCGCGGCCCAGGCGCCCGTCATGACTTTGGTGATTGTGGTTGCCACGGCCAGGACGACGGCCCAACCGAGGACAGGCGGGATGGTCGAGGGGTCCGTATTCAGGCCGAACACGACGAAGAACATGGCGGCGAAGAGATCACGTAGTGGTTCGAGGATGCGGGTTGCGTTGTCTGCGGTCGAACCGGAGATGGCGATGCCGAGAAGAAAGGCGCCGACTGCTGCCGATACTTGCAACTCGGAGGCGATGCCGGCCACCACCAACGCTGATCCGAGAACCGTGAGCAGAACTACCTCGCGGTCGGGGCTGTCTACTACGGCAGAGACGAATCGTCCGTATCTGAGCGCGACCACCAGCACCACGGTGATGACGAGCAGCGAGATTCCGACCGCGACGAAGCCACCCAGAATGCCCACTCCGGCCAGGATTGTTGTCAGTATCGGCAGGTAGATCGCCATCGCGAGATCCTCGAATACGAGGATCGAAAGCACGACAGGGGTTTCCCGGTTGCCGAGACGACCCAGATCGGTGAGAACTTTGGCAATGATGCCCGAGGAGGAGATGTAGGTGACGCCGCCGAGAACGAAGGCGCCGACGCCACCCCAGCCGAGCATGAGCGCGACGACGGCTCCCGGCGCGAAGTTGAGGACGATATCGACGACACCGGCCATCCACGACCTGCGTAGGCCGGTGACGAGCTCGGTGGCGGTGTACTCCAGCCCGAGCAGCAAGAGTAGAAGTATGACGCCGATCTCGCTGGCCAGTTCGCTGAACTCGTCGATGCCGTCGAGCGTGATGAAGCCGCCGTTGCCAAAGCACAGCCCGCCGAGGAGATAGAAGGGGATAGGGGAGACGCCGATGCGTCCGGCGAGCCTGGCGAGGAGGCCGAGTGCAAAGAACACTGCCCCGAGTTCGGTCAGCGCGAGGGCGCTTTCGGCCATGGAAAGTCAGCCCTGTTTCTTCTTAGACCAGCCCTGTTTCTTCTTAAACATTGCCGAGCAGCTTTGTCGCTGCATCCAATCCCTCTGCCGTGCCGACCGCAACGAGCAGATCGCCGGAGACGATCAGGAAGTCAGGGTTCGGTGACGGTTGGACCTGCCCGGCGCGCATGACCGCAACGATGGACACACCGGTCTTGGTGCGCATAGTGGTGTCGCCGAGAGTTCGGCCGTCGAATCGCGAGCCCTCTTTGATGCGGAGCTGTCGCGTGTGGATACCGGGGAGTTCACGGTGCTCTTCCCCTAGCTGAGCAATGAGTTGCGGCGTGCCGAGCAAATTGCCCAGCGCCGCCGCTTCCTCATTGCTCAGTGTGATAGACGCCTGTGTCGCGTCGGGATCATCCATGCGCGAAACGATCAGTTCGTTCACGCCGTCCTTGCGGGTGATGACACCGATGCGGCGCCCAGACGCGAGGGCGAAATCCTTCCGCACCCCGATCCCGGGCAGCAGGGTCACTTCGACATTCATAGGGGAATGCTAACCCCAGTCGGTATGACCCGTACCGCCTAGAGCCCCTCGGTCAGGACGCGACAGCGGCCAGCAGTGCTTCACGCTGGTTGGCGCCGAGTCCACCGATACGGCGGGTGTCTGCGATGGAAAGCTGCTCGAGCAGCTGTGCGGCGCGCACCGAACCGACACCCGGAAGTGCCTTGATCAGTGCGGAGACCTTGGTCTTCTTGACGATCTCGTCGCCCTCGGCCTTTGCGAGAACGTCAGCAACGCTCAGCTCGCCGGACTTGACGGCGGCCAGCAGCTTCGACCTGGCGGTACGTGCCTCGGCCGCCTTGGCCAACGCCGCGGTGCGCTGTTCCGGAGTCAATACTGGTAAAGCCATGGCCTTATCTCCTCGATAGTGGTGACCCGTCGCTCAATGACATGGTCGGGACCCTCTTGCATCGTGCCCGGTGGCTCGGACAATCTTTTCGAACGACACGCATGTCATTCGGAGTGAGCCACCGATCCTTCACCGCCAGGCTACGTGCTTTCGCTTTCGGGGTATGCCCCGACCAGCAGTTCGGCGGATCCGGATCTCGGCAACTGTGTCACTTCGGTCCAGCTGGCGCCAGTAGCGAGGGGTCTCGATAGCGCGTGAAGCCGATGGGGCTCGTCATCCGGTCAGCCCGCATCGGCAGGTGAATACGTGCTTCGGAGAGCGACTTTGACAACCTTGCCACTGGCGTTGCGGGGGAGGGCGTCGACGACCACGAGCTCTTTCGGGTGTTTGTACCGTGCGAGGTGCTCGCCCAGCCACTCCGCAAGTTCCTCCAGGGTCAGATCCGGGGCCCCGGACGCGTCGGTCAGGGCAACTACGGCTACGAGTACCTCGCCCCAGGTCTCGTCGGCTCGCCCGATGACTGCAGCTTCGCGGATCCGTGGATGTGAGAAGAGGACGTTCTCCACTTCGGCGCAGTAGATGTTCTCGCCACCGGAGATGATCATGTCCTTCTTGTGGTCGACTACGAAGACGAACCCTTCGTCGTCCTGACGGACCAGGTCCCCGGAGTGGAACCAACCACCGCCGAACGCGTCGGCCGTGGCATCGGGGTTCTGCCAGTACTCACGCATGAGAGTAGGGCCCCAGTAGACGATCTCACCGATCTCCCCGCGAGCGACGTCGTGCATGTCGTCGTCGACCACACGGGCCGAAACGGTGGCGATGACGCGTCCGACGGAGCCGAGCTTGCGCAGCGCATCGGCTCCGTCGAGAACACAGGTGATGGGTGACATCTCGGTTTGGCCGAAGACCGCGACGTTGAGTGCTTCGGGGAACGTTGCCGACATGGCCTCCAAGATGGTGTCCGAGGCCGGGGCGGCGCCCCAGTACCCCCAGCAGCAGACTCGGAGCCAGGCAGCCGAGGGCCGCGATGTGAAACATCGGTGACGCGCAGAAGCCGATTTCGTCCACGCCGTGCATCTGCAGTGCGCGAATGCACGTCAGCGCTTTCGCCTGCATGTTGGCGTGGGTCAGCACAGCACCTTTCGGTCGGCCGGTGGTGCCGGAGGCATACACGATCAGTGCAGGTGCATCATCGGGGACGTCGACGGGTGCGGCGTGTTCGGCGGCGACGAGCAATCCCTCGTACTCCGCACCGACCGTCGCACCGCTGTTACCGGCCAGGAACGCGACGTCAGGGGCGGTCATCCTGAAGTTCACGGGTACTGCCAGCGCGCCGAGCGCATTGATCGCCAGGACCGATTCGAGGTATTCGGGGCGGTTGAGCATGAGGATCAGGACGCGATCTCCGGCGCCGACACCTCATCGGCTCAGGACATCGGCGAACCTCGCGACCCGATCGGAAAGCTCGCGCCAGGTGGTCGATTCACCGAGAAACCGCAGCGCGAGCCCATCCGGATTCATCAGGGCGTGCCGCCGAACCTGGTTGTTCCAATTGTTGCGAACCGAACGTTGCGGCTCTTGAACGTGATCGGATGGGTCCATTGCTGGTTCCTCTTTTCGCGCGAACCGCACACGGCGGCTACTGGGGCTCTTTACCGGTCAGAGTGTCGCCGGGTCTTGAACTCGTGGACCGACGCTGCGTTCGGGTGTGTACGGACACGTCGATGGATCGGCGAGCACACCGAGCTGGCTCGGACGGTAGCCGCGCGGGTAGCCGGGGTACGTCTTGTTCTTCGAATCGTCGGTAGTTCTCGAATTCCGACGCTTGGGCAAAAATCGTTCCCCGCGTGCTTTGGCGCGCAAACTCGCTACCGCGATGCGACGCAGAGTCGGTGAGCCGGCCGGGAAGCCGAACGCATGCGCCATCTTGTCGTCCATCAGCGCATAGACACCTTGCCGTACCGCCGGATGCAGTGCCGTCGGAAACCATGAGCAGAACAAGTCGAGGGTGTACTTCCCGACGCGGTGGTTGTCCTCGGTGTACCGGAACGTGCGTTCTTCGTAGTCGAGTTTGAATCGCGCGAATTCGGTGTAGGACTCGGGAATGTTCTTGATACCCATCCGAATTCCGACTTCGCGGTAGAAATAGAACGTGGCCAGGCGTTCCTTCGGGTGCAGCCGACGCCAGCCGTATCGGTCGATCCAATCGATCGGCTCGTAGATGAATGTGGTCAGGACATAGAGCAAGTCGTCGTTGTCGATGTCGTACTTGCCGTGCATTCGATTGATCGTCCGCAGTGACTCGCGTCCCCTCTCGGAGTCGTAGCCGTGCTCGAGCATCTCCGCCATCAGGAGCGATGTGTCGTCGTAGCGCTTCTGCGGTCGATTCTCGAATTCGCCTGTTTTCTCCAACAGTTCGGAGATGGTCGGGACGCAGTACGTCCGGAACAGGGCGAATTCCAGAGCGCGTTGGTAGTCCCACGGAAACTCGCAGCCTGCGGTGATGAGATGAATCTCGTGGTTGTCCACTCTCGGATCGAGTTCCTCTATTCGGCGCAACCACCCGTACCGGCCGCGCTTGGGAGTGAAATCCATGTCAGCCTCTCCCGTGTCGCAGTTTGAGCATCAGTTTCGAAATCTTCATGTCACGTGCTTTGCGGTTCATCGTGAGCAGCTTCAGTGGTATCGCGAATTGCTGTACGGCAAGTGATTTGACGGTGCTGAACTCGCGGAGTCCGTCGGCGCCATGGATACGACCGAAGCCGGAGTCGCCCGTACCACCGAACGGTAGGGCGGGAATGCCGGCGAACCCGAGAACGGAATTGACCGTCACGACGCCGCAGTCGAGTCTTTCCGCTGCTCGTCGTCCGGCCTCGGTGTCCTTGGTGAATACCGAGGCGCCGAGTCCGTACACCGATGCGTTGGCGCGTTCGATACCTTCGTCGAGATCACGAACCTTGTTCACTACCACCGTCGGACCGAAAGTCTCTTCCGTTATCGCAGTGGAATTCTCGGGAACGTCGGTGAGAATGACGGGGTCGATGTACGGGCTGTGCAGCGATTCGAGGCCACCGACGACAGCACGCGCGCCTTTGGCCAGGGCGTCCTCGATCTGGCCTCGGACGATGTCGCTCTGCTTACCGAGGGTCATCGGACCGTACGAGGAGGATCCGGAACCGCCGGGCTTCAACGCTGATACTGCCGCAGCAAGTTTGTCGACGAAGTCCTCGTACACCGGAGCCGCGACATAGATCCGCTCGACACCCGCGCACGTCTGACCCGCATTGCCCATCGCGCCGAAGGCTGCAAACTCGACGGCTGCGTCGAGATCGGCGTCCGCGTCGACGAGCATGGCATCTTTGCCACCACATTCGGCAACGAGCGGGGTCAGCGACTGGGCGCACGTTGCCATGACCTTCTTGGCAGTGGCAGTGGACCCGGTGAAGGCGATTTTGTCGACTCCCGCAGTGCACAACGCAGCGCCGGTCGATCCGTCACCGGTGACGGTCTGCAGCACCAGCTGTGTCGGCGCGAGGGACTCCCACTTCTTCGCCAGCCACACACCGACACCCGGGGTGAGCTCGCTCGGTTTGAACACCACCGCGTTGCCGGCCGCAAGTGAATACGCGATGGAACCCATCGGGGTGTACAGCGGGTAGTTCCACGGCCCGATGACGCCGACCACGCCGAACGGCCGATAGCCCACATATGCCTTCTGATTGGCGCTGATCAGCCCCGAGGACACCTTGCGCTGCTTCAGCGTCTTCTCGGCGTTCCGTGCAGCCCAATCGATGTGTTCGGCGGCCATCATGACCTCGAGAATCGCATCCTCATCGGGCTTGCCGCTCTCGGCGGCAATGACCGCAGCAAGGCTCTGCGCATCCTTGGCGATTGCGTTCTTGAACTCGAGCAACCAATTCTTGCGTCCGGTGAAACCTTGAAGATCCCACCACCGAGAAGCTGCCCGAGCGCGGTCGACGGCGGCCCGGACTGCCTCGTCGTCGGAGATCGGATAGCTGGCCAGAACGTCGCCTGTCCTCGGATCGAGACTGTCGAAAGTCCGAACTTCCATCTGCGTGACCTGGTCCGTCATGGGCCGAAATCCTCCCGGTCTCTGCAATCACATCACATATATGTGATGTGATTAACTGTTGTCGGGCTCACACTATGCGGCGTGTGCGGTGCCGACAACCAACCGAGTCGCCAGTGATTCGAAGCCCGCGCGAGACGCCATGCGTCGCCGGCTTCGTGGACGCCGAACGGGTGACAGCGCCTCTCGATGGCGGGGCCTAACTCAGATGATGCGGCTGCGGATGCGACTTGTGGGCCTCGTCGGACCCCATGTCGTCCTGGCGACCGTGGCCTTCGGTGCCGGCAGTCCCGGCAGGAACTAGCTTGATGACGACCGATTTCGATGTCGGACAGTTGCTTCCCACCGCCGTCGAGTCCAGCGGAACCAACGGATTGGTCTCCGGGTAGTACGCCGCGGCGCACCCTCTAGGGGTGTCGTATTCGACGATGCGGAAATCCGTGGCACACCGCTCGATATCGTCGTCATCCCATTTGGTGACGAGGTCGACGTACTCGCCGTCCCGATAGCCGAGTGCGGCAATGTCCTCGCGGTGGACGAACACGACGCGTCGGCCGCCTTCGATTCCTCGGTAGCGATCGCTCAGGCCGTAGATCGTCGTGTTGAACTGATCGTGACTCCGGAGCGTCTGGAGTAGTAGGTGGCCGTCCGGGACCTGTAGAACGTCGATCGGCAGGGCAGTGAATTCGCCGCGCCCGGAGTCGGTTTCGAAGGTCCGCGAGTCCCGCGGTGGATGTGGGAGAACGAACCCGCCTGGCCTGCGTACGTTGACCTCGTAGCCTTCGCAGCCCGGTACGACGCGAGAGATGTGCGTGCGGATGTTTCGATAGTCCTCGCGCATGACCTTCCAGCCGATGCCATGGCGGTCACCCAAGGTGGCCTCGGCGATGCCGGTGAGGATGGCCACCTCGGACCGGAGGTGCACACTGGCAGGCTTCAACGGGCCGCGCGAAGAATGCACCGAGCAGGTGGAGTCCTCGACGGAAACCCACTGTGGGCCCGAGGCTTGCACGTCCTGCTCGGTGCGGCCGAGTGTCGGGAGGATGAGGGCAGTCTCGCCACAGACGAGGTGTGAGCGGTTGATCTTCGTCGAAATGTGCACGGTCATGCGCATGCCGCGCATAGCCTCGAAGGTGACGTCGCTGTCCGGCGTCGCCTGAACGAAGTTGCCGCCGAGTCCGAGGAAGAAATGGGCTCTACCGTCACGCATCGCGCGGATCGAGTCGACTGTGTCGAGACCGTTCTCGCGCGGTGGATCGAAACCGAACTCGGCCTCGATGGAGTCGAGGAAGTGCTGCGGGACTCGCTCCCAGATCCCCATGGTGCGATCGCCCTGCACGTTGGAATGTCCGCGGACGGGCAGCAGGCCGGCGCCGGCCTTGCCGATATTGCCCTGTGCCAGAGCCAGATTGGTGAGTTCTTTGATGGTGGCGACGGCGTTGCGGTGTTGGGTCAAACCCATGGCCCAGCAGAAGACGGTGGCCTTCGAATCGCGAAGCAGACACGCCGCTTCGGTGATGACTTCCTTTGTCAATCCGGTGGATTCGGTGACAACATCCCAGTCGAGGGCGCGCACGTTCTCGCGCCACGCGTCGAACCCTGCGGTGTGGGCCTCGACGAACTCGTGGTCGAGTGCATCCCATTCGACGAGCAACGACCCGAACGCCTGGAACAGCGCCAGATCTCCGTTGACTCTGATCGGCAAGTGCATGTCGGAGAGGTCTGTACCGGGACCTACCATTCCGCGGACGGTCTGGGGGTTCTTGAAGTTCACCAGACCGGCCTCACGCAGTGGGTTGATCGAGAGGATCTTCGCGCCGTTCTGCTTCGCCTTCTCGAGCGCCGACAACATGCGGGGATGGTTGGTGCCTGGATTCTGGCCGGCGAGGATGATCAGTTCGGCGTCGTATACGTCGTCGAGCGTCACGCTGGCCTTACCGATGCCGATGGTCTCCTGCAATGCGATCGAGGTGGACTCGTGGCACATGTTGGAACAGTCGGGCAGATTGTTGGTACCGAATGCCCGAGCGAAGAGTTGGTAGGTGAAAGCCGACTCGTTCGATGCTCGACCCGAGGTGTAGAAAATTGCCTCATTGGGATCGGGGAGCGATCGAAGTTCCTCGCCGATGAGCGCGAACGCATCGTCCCACTCGATCGATTCGTAATGCCGGCTACCCGGCCGCTTCACCATCGGATGGGTAATTCGCCCCTGCTGCCCGAGCCAGTGCTCGGAGTGACCGTCCAGGTCGGCGATGGTGTGAGAGGCGAAGAACTCGGGGGTCGCACGCGTCGTCGTCGCTTCCTCGGCCACCGCCTTGGCACCGTTTTCGCAGAACTCGGCGACGTGACGATGGCCGGGGTCGGGATCCGGCCAGGCGCAACTCATGCAGTCGAAGCCCTCGGCCTGGTTGAGATCGAGAAGAGTCTTCGCGGTCCGAACCGGACCCATGTGGCCGAGCGCGCGTTTCATCGACACCGCTACGGCGGTCAGACCGGCAGCATGAGTCTTCGGTGTGCCGATGTCGAGGTCGGTTTCGTGACGCTCCATGCTGGGTCCTTTCGGGTCGGGCGAAGCTGCTACTTGCCGAGCATCCTGGCAACCAAGTCAACGTAGGACTGTTTCGCCGAATCCTGGCTCGTTCCTTCGAGCTTCGCCCAGGCGTCGAACTTGGCGCGATTGACCATGTCCAGTCTTCCGGGGCGCTTACCCTCGGCATCGCCTTTCGAACCTTGCTTGAACAACGAATACAAGGCGAGAAGATCGTCGTTGCTGGGCTTGGAGGTCAGCGTCTTCACCTCGATCTGGGCCTGCTGAAACGACTGCTCGAGATCGGACACTTTTCGGCTCCCTTGTTTTGCGACGCAGTTTTGCGACACATGCTTCTGTAGAACGATCATGGCACGCGGGCGGAGTGCTGGCGGGCCGTTCGTCCGGCATCGGTGACGAGGTGGACGCAATGAGCGGGAAACCCCTCGTGTGTTGCGGTGTCAGTCCCGTCGAGGTACCCGACGAACAACGAGGTGAGCGCTCCGACGACACCGATGGCGACCAAGTGGTGGTCTACGGCGTCGAGGCCGGCCGAGTCGGCGGGGGATATCGCGGCCCCGACGAAGTATCGCCTCAGCGAGGGTGGGTCGAAGCGAGGCGGTGGTTTTCTGCAGTGCGTGCAACTCTGGCCCGGTTTCCGCAGACATTGCTGCACCAGTGCTGCCGCGAGTCGAACTGGGTGAAGTACAGGACACAACGGGGAGCGTGACATTTTCGAAGCAGCCGCGACCGTGGCCCGGTCACGGTATCGATCGCTGCCATCGATATGGAGGCAACTACATTCGACTCGTCGGTGCCATCGCCGTTGCGTAACGCAAGGATGGCAGCGTCGCCGATCCTCCTGACTTGGAGTTGGGGGACAAGCGGCAGCATGTTCAGTGTCTCGTTCAGTGCGGTGACGTCGGATTCGGTCAGCGTGCCTGTCACCAGCGTCTTGTACAGGGCATCGATCTGCGCTCGATTGGTCCGCAACTCGGTCAGCTGCGTCACGGTCGGTGTGAAAGGTGCAGGCCCGTTGAGATCTGTGTGAACTGCATCCATCCATCGGTGTGCGGACCCCTGGTCCTCCAGTAAGTCGACAACGTGTCGGCCGTTGTAGTACCTGCTGCTGAGGAAGTTGGTTGCCAGGGACTCGAACGGCCGCAGAAGCACCCCGTCTTTGATCTCTCGAATCCGGGTCATCGCTTGACATTCTTTCCCACAGTGGAAGGTTCCAATTGGATTGCCATTAGTCTACTCTCACTATCAACTAATGGATATACCGTTAGTTTACTGAGGGGGATCGATGAGTACTGACATTGCCGGCAAAAATTCGGCATTCGCTGCGCGAGTACAAGCTCGAGCGAGGAGTGCGGCTCCACCCCGGCCTGATGCACGATCGATTGCGGTCGCCACCGCAACGAGTGCGCTGGCGCTGCTGGCGCTGGCCGGCCTCACTGAGCTGACTGCGGAGCCATTCCTGATCCCGCCACTCGCGGCGAGTGTGGCGCTTGTGGCGGGTGCACCGAAACTTCCGCTGGCGCAGCCGAGAAACGTGATCGGCGGCCAGGGCCTCTCCGCTCTCGTAGGCGTCCTTGTCGGCTATGTCTTCGGGAACGCACTGTGGGCTGCTGCTCTGGCCGGGGCGTTGGCGCTTTGCGCGATGCTTGTAGCGCGGATGGCGCACTCGCCGGCTGCGGCGACCGCAGCCATCGGGACGACAGGAACGGCAGTGGCGGGGTGGCAGTTCGTTGTCCTCGCAGCTGTGTCGGCGGTAGTTTTGGTCATCGTGGGTGTGGTCGGTCACCGCCTGAACCGAACTGCCTACCCTGCCTACCTTTGGTGATGTTGGGGCTGCAATGACGCCCAATTGTGCCGCTGCCACAACCGATCGTTATCTTTTTTCGGTCAGTTCAAATTTGCCCTAGCTGTGGGTTTGCCCCTTGGACAATGGTTTCGATGCCAGGTCGACGCCGCATATCGTCGCTGGTTTCTTCGTCGCAATGAACCAGTCTTCGGGGGTCTGCCGATTGTCTGGTCGACCCTGAAGCCCAACGATTCAGGAGGCTTGCCGCGGTTGTCGACGAGCCACCCTGCTCAGGTGGGCGCGCAGGGCGCTGGCAACGATCCCGGGATCTCGAGCATCGGAATGTGGCCGACGCCTTGCAGGGCGACCTCCTCGACATGATCGGGCAGTTCGTCGATCAGTCGCTGCACGCACTTTTCCCTGGTGAGGAAGGTGTCGAACTCGGACTGGATCAGCGAGAGCACTACAGTCCTCGGGTCCAGAGGTTCCACTCACCTGTCTACGGAAGCCGCCTAGGCATCCCACCAGGGTCGCAGTGGGAGACCGGCTTCACCCTTGGGTCCGAGCTTGACGCCCAGAACCTGGTGCAGCTGAACGACATTGCGTTCGAATCCCAGACGTGAACCGGCCATGTAGAGGCCCCAGATGCGGGCGGTTCCTTCGCCGGCTTCGGCGACGCACGCGTCCCAGTTGTCGACGAGATTGCGGCACCACGCGGCCAGCGTGAGGGCATAGTGCTCGCGGAGGTTCTCCTCGTGCCGCACCTCGAGGCCGACATCCTGCATCTCGCTGATGATGCGCCCCGAGCCGGTCAGCTCACCGTCCGGGAAGACGTACCTGTCGATGAAGGATCCAGCTTTGGCGTGGCTTCGATTGTCGGGGCGGGTGATGCTGTGGTTGAGCACCAGGCCACCGTCGCGCAACTTCGACTGGATGAAGCCGAAATACGCTGGATAGTTGCTCACCCCGATGTGCTCGGTGAGGCCGATCGACGACACCGCATCGAAACCGGTTTCGGCGATGTCACGGTAGTCGGAGAAGCGAACCTCGGCGAGTTCGGAGAGCCCTTCGTCGGCAATGGCCTTCTGCGCCCATTCTGCCTGTTCGCGTGAAAGAGTCGCGCCGATGACCTTGACACCACGTCGTGCGGCATAGCGGACCATCGATCCCCAACCGCAACCGATATCGAGCAGTCGGTCGCCTTCTTTCAATCCGAGTTTTTCGAACACCAGGCGGTACTTGTTCTCCTGTGCCTCCTCGAGGGACTGCTCCGGTGAGGTGTATGCGGCACAGGTGTAAGTCATCGATTCCCCGAGTACGTACTCGTAGAACGTATTCGACACGTCGTAGTGGTGCGAGATCGACTCGGCGTCACGAGTCTTGGAGTGGCGCAAGCCCTCCGCGATTCGACGCCACCGCGGAATCGCCTCCTGTGGCGGCGGAGCAATGGGACGCAACAGGTCCCAGCCGAGAGAGCGGGTGATCGTGGCGAGAGTGAGGGCGGACGGCCTGCGGAAGTGCAGCTCGTCTCCCATCACGCGCAACAAATCGTAGGGGTCGCCCGGATGGACACCCTCCGGCTCGAGGTCGCCGGATACGTAGGCGCGTGCCATGCCGAGGTCGCCCGGGGCGGTCGCCAAGTAGGTGGTGCCACGCGGACTCTTGAGCTTGAGTCCGAGCTTGGCATCTTCCGGGCCGGCGGCGCTGCCGTCGTAAGCGCTGAAACGGAGGGGGATGTTTCCGTCGGAAAGCAGCTCGAGAATCTCCGAGATGGTGAGCTTGTGGGTGCGGCTCGTGGCACTACTGGTGGATTCTTTCAACGTTGTCATTTTCCTTGCACCGCTTTCGAGTACATGTCCAACAGACGTGACTTCGGATCGTACTTTTTCTTCAGTTCTTCGAATTTTTCGCCGCCGTACAACGCGGCAAACTCTTCCTCGGTGTAGTAAGCATCCGAGTAGAGCGATTTATGCCCATCGAAGTCGGTGACCTTGTGTTCGATGGCACGATTGGTGGCACCTTCCGGTTGGCCGGGAACGATGGGGACCGACGACCAGAAGCCGATGTTGACGTAGGTCTTGTCGGGCTCGAGGGGATACAACGGCCATGGTCGGACAGGGTCGGCGCCGTCAGGTGACGGATCGCGAAGGCGCAATGGGCACAACCACAATGGCTCGATGGGGATTTCGTCGAGGAACCAGCGCAGAAATGGGGCCGTGTTCTCGATGGGAACCTCGATGTCCTGAACAACGCGCTCTCGCAGTGGATTTCCTTTGCGGGCCTCGAGACGATCGGCGATGTCGTATTTGCGGTCGAGGCCGATGAGCTTCCAGTAGAAGCTGGAGCGTCGATACTTCTTCGGCCATAGGCGTCGAATTTTCGGGTTCTGGGTGCCGAAAGCGCGTGAGCACCAGAACCAGTCGGTATCCCACCGCCACAGGTAATCGTGAATCGTCAGTCGATCGGTCTTCGGCTTGCGGCCGTCGTGCTGGATCGAGCGGTAGAAGATGTCGGGTCCGGCGTGGTACTCGCTGACCGGGCCGGGCTCGGCTGTTTGGACACCTAGTGTCAGGTAGCTTTCGTCGGCGGAGAACACGACGCCGTCGAGGTAGTGGACTTCGATCCCGTCGTACGTACGCTCGGAAACGATGGTGTCCATCGTCGACTGCATCGTGTCGAGGTCGTGAAAGCGCACGTGGCGGAGAGCGACGAACGGCTTTACCGGTTCGAGTTGAATTTTCAGCCGGGTCGAGTATCCGAGTGTGCCGTACGAGTTGGGAAAGCCGCGGAACAGTTCGGCGTTCTCGCCGTCCGGCGTCGCGGTGACGATCTCGCCGTTGCCGGTGAGGACGTCGATCTCGAGTACGGATTCGTGTGGAAGTCCGTTGCGGAACGAGGTGCTCTCGATTCCGAGGCCCGTGACGGCACCGCCGAGCGTGATGGTTTTCAGCTGGGGGACGACGAGCGGGGCCAAGCCGTACGGCAGCGTCGCGTCGACCAGATCTTCGTAGGTGCACATTCCGGCCACATCGGCTGTCCGATCGGCGGAGTTCACCGTGATGACACTGGTAAGCCCCGATACATCGAGTCCGGGGGCGGTCGAGCCCGCTCGTGCTCGAAAGAGATTCGAGGTTTTCTTCGCCAGACGCACCGTCGCGCCGCCGGGGATTGCTCGGTAGCTTGCAAGTAGTGCGTCGACGCCGGTGCGATACGCGGCGAATCCGATCTCTCGAGGTTCGGGTCGTCGTCTCGTCAGCACGTTCACGGAAGCCACAGTGTGACGCTATCTCGACTGCACGTCGAGGGCCACCGAGAATTCGCCTTCATGCGCAGAACTTCACGTAAATGTTGCTCGAAAGCGCCGTCCGAACCGGACGAATCGGTCAAATGATCGCGTCTTGCATGTCTTTTGCACGGCTAAATAAAAGTTGGTGAACCCTGTCACATCGCTGCACACCGCTGGGTCGGCCCTGCGCCGAGGGTGGGGAGGATGGTGCTTTGTCGAGCGGGGCGCGGCTAGGCTGAGATGTGTAACCGAACCGAGAGGACTCCACAGTGCAACCCGGTGAGCAGCCCGACATCGCGTCGATCATGCAGCAGGCGCAGCAAATGCAGCAGCAACTGATGGCCGCACAAGCCCAGATCGCGGAGATCGAGGTGAACGGGCAGGCGGGCGGAGGATTGGTCACGGCAACGGTGAAGGGCACAGGCGAACTCGTCGGCCTGACGATCGACCCGAAGGTCGTGGACCCGGACGACGTCGAAACACTGCAGGATCTGATCATCGGTGCGATCGCCGACGCTTCGAAATCCGCCCAGACCGTAGCGGCGGACAAGCTCGGTCCGCTCACCGGTGGCCTCGGCGGCGGTTCGCTCGGCCTGCCCGGCTTCTGAGGACCGACACGTGTACGAAGGTCCTGTTCAGGATCTGATCGACGAACTCGGAAAACTTCCAGGTGTCGGACCCAAGAGCGCTCAGCGCATCGCGTTTCATCTGCTGGGCGTGGAACCGCCCGACATCGACCGGCTCTTGAAGGCACTCCAACGGGTCCGTGACGGCGTCCAGTTCTGCACGGTGTGTGGCACTGTCTCCGACAAAGAACTATGTCGAATCTGTGCCGATCCACGACGTGATCGCAGCATCATCTGCGTCGTCGAAGAGCCCAAAGATGTTCAGGCGGTGGAAAGAACGCGGGAGTTCAAAGGCCGTTACCACGTCCTGGGGGGCGCCCTCGATCCTTTGAACGGCATCGGACCTGACCAACTGCGCATTCGAGAGTTGTTGGTGCGCATAGGAAATCAGGACGACGGCGTGGATGTGTCCGAGGTGATCATCGCCACGGATCCGAATACCGAGGGTGAGGCAACCTCGACGTATCTGGCCAGGACGATGCGCGACTTCCCAGGGCTGTCGATCACCCGATTGGCCTCGGGGCTGCCGATGGGTGGGGATCTCGAGTTTGCGGACGAACTCACCCTGGGTCGGGCACTGACGGGGCGTCGGGTGCTCTGACCTGATCAGCGCGTTCGCTTCCATCGGCCTCGGCAAGTTGCGTGCGAGACCCTAGCGGCTGAGCCGCTCCTTCCTCAGTTGGGTGACCTCGTGGAGGTCGAGCGGCGCCAGCGGCGATCCGAGCGCACGTTCGAGGAGGTAGTCCGCCAACTCGGGATTGCGCGCGAGTACCGGTCCGTGCATGTACGTCCCGATCACCGAACCCTGTACGACGCCTTCTCGTCCGTCACCGACACCGTTGCCGACGCCGTGCGTGACCTTCCCCAGTGGGGAGGCGTCGGCGCCGAGTGCCGTTCCACCACGGTGGTTTTCGAAACCGGTCAAATGCGCGCTGAGTCCGGAGAGCAAAGGCTCGGTGACAACCTCTCCGATCGACCGCGTCGCCTGTGGCTTGGTGGTGACGTCGAACAGTGACACGCCGTCGACGCGCTCGCCGGAGGAAGTTTCGTACCAGTGTCCGAGGACCTGAATGGCCGCGCAGATCGCGAGGACGGGAACGCCGCGTGCGGCCGCGTTCTGTAGTCCGGGGTATCGCCCGAGGTGACGCGTCGCCAATCGTTGCGCCGAGTCCTCGGCCCCGCCCAAGGTGTAGACGTCGAGCGAGGAGGGGACAGGGTCCTGCAGGGTGATGTGGACGACTTCGGCATCGATACCGCGCATGCGAAGACGCTGCCGGAGAATCAGCGCATTGCCGTTGTCTCCGTAGGTTCCCATGACGTCGGGCAGGACGAGCCCGATCCGAACGGTGGACTCAGACATCATGCACCTCGCGTGCGAGCGCGCGGCCGAGGTCGCGGAACGCGGTGTAATTGGCCAGCACTTCCACGCGTCCGGGCGGACAGGATGCGATGGCTTTCAGTGGATCGGTCACGGTCGTATGTGGGGAACCGGCGTAGAGCAGGCGCACACCGAGATCGGTGGCGCGTTCTCCGGAAGCGACGACGGTGACGTTCTCGAAGTGCTCGAAGCGTACGTCCCACAGCCAGGAGAGGTCTTCACCGTCGGGAACCTGACCGTTGACGGCGATGACCAGCCCCTCCACGGTGGGGTCGATCATCGACATGGCTTCCTGCCATCCCGCAGGGTTCTTGGCGAGAAGCAGACGCACGGAATGAGATCCGTACTGGACTGTCGAATAACGGCCGGCTACCTCGTCCACTCCCGATGCTGCGGCAACGGCGTCGACCGCGTTCGCCCCGAGAGTCACGGCAGCGGCGACGGCTTGAGCTGCGTTACCGCGGTTGGCTCTACCGGGCAGTGCCAGGGTCATCGGAATCTTCAGACTGTTGGGCCCGTACAGATTTTCGTCGTCGAGCCACCAGTCGGGTGTCGGGCGCTCGAAGGCCGCGCCGTTTCCGACGTCGCCGCCGGTGCTGTACCAGTGGTCGCCGTCCCAGACGATCGGTTCGCCGGTCCGCGGGCAGCTGACGGAGTCTCCCGCCCAGCCGCCTCCAGCGGCCACCCATACGACGTTGGGGGCATCGAACGCGGCGGACGTGACGAGGACGTCATCACAGTTGGCAATGACGACGGTCTCGGGGTGCCGTGCAAGGCCGGCGCGCAGCTTGCGCTCGATCATGTTGATCTCGCCGACGCGATCGAGCTGATCGCGGCTGAGGTTCAGCAGTACGACAGCTTCGGGGGACACTGCGTCGCACACGTGGGGGACGTGGAGTTCGTCTACTTCCAGCGCGGCGATCGGTGCATCGAGATGCGCGAACAGGGCCGCCACGATTCCGGCATCCATGTTGGCGCCGTCGGCCTGGGTGGCTACTTCTCCGAGGGGAGCTAGTGCCGCCGCGGTCATCCGCGTCGTCGTCGACTTTCCATTGGTACCCGTCACCACGACCGTGCGACGGCCGGAGCCGAGACCGGTCAGGATGTCGGGATCGATCTTGAGGGCGACGAGGCCGCCGATCATCGATCCCTTGCCCCGGCCCGCCTTGCGTGACGCCCATGTCGCAGCCTCGGCTGCTCGTAGTGCCAGCCTTCCGCGTGCACCTATCGCCGCTCTGCGCTCACCCGCTCGAACCATGCGCCGAGTCTGGCACAGACTGTCCGATGAACTCTCCTCGGAAGTTGCCTCGGACCGTTATCTTGATTTTGGAACATGTTCTAAAAACGACGAAGGGACTACTTTTCATGGCTCCAACTGCCGAGGTCATCCGTAAGACGGTCGACGCATACGTCCAGGCCGTCGCGCACGGCACTGTCGACGACGTCTTGGCCTTGTACGCCGAGGGCGCCACGGTGGAAGATCCGGTCGGCACCGAGGTCAAGACCACCGAGGCCTCGATCAGGGAGTTCTATGCCGTGGTCGAACCGATGGAGCAGACCGGAGAGGTGCTGACGGTGCGGATCGCGGCGAGCACCGCTGCGTTCCACTTCAAGCTGACAACCAAGTTCGGGGACAAGCTGCTCGAGATCTCGCCGATCGACGTGATGGAGTTCGACGACGAGGGCAAGATCACTTCGATGCGTGCAATCTGGGGTCAGGAAGACATGGTTCAGCTTCCCTGAACCGAGGTCGATCACGCCCCGGGCTCATAGCTTCAGTCGTTCCCCGAGTTCCGGTCATTCCGCCGAGACAGCCACAGATGACGACAGCTGCTCCGATCAGAGACAAGGCACTCGGGGACTCGCCGAGGAAGATCCACGCTCCGGCGATGCCGACGACGGGGACGAGCAGGGAGAACGGTGCGATGACACCCGCGGGGTGGCGACTGATCAGTACCGTCCAAAGACCCGATCCGGCGATCGTGCCCAGCAGCACGATGTAGGTGAGACCGGCGAGCGCCGGCCAACCCGACGAGCTGAACGACTCGCCGAGGGCATGCCACCCCGTGTATGGCCCTTCTATGGCAGCCGAGAGTGCAAGCATCGGAAGCGGCGGGACAACGCACATCCACAGCATCAGCCTCATCGGTTCGGTCGACCTGGCAAGCCTGTTGCCGAGGTTGCCGAATGCCCATCCGAGCCCGGCGAGCAACGTCAGTACGACGGGCAGCAACGACGCGGCCTGTGCTCGGTCCCAACCGATGAGGACCATACCCGCGACGGCGACGGTGATGCCCACTGTTCGGCGGCGACCGACGTGCTCATGAAGTAGCAGCGCGCCGAGGACGATGGTGAACGGTGCCGAGGATTGCAGCACGAGGGAGGCGAGCCCCGTGGGCATCCCGGCGTTCATCGCTGCGAAAAGAAACGCGAACTGAAGAAATCCGAAGCCGAAACCGTAGAGCAGAAGCCAGGCGATCGGCACCTTCGGCGGACGAACGAACAGCAGGACCGGGATCGCGATGACAAAAAACCGAAGACCGGCGAAGAAGAACGGTGGGAAGTGATCGAGCCCGACCCGAATGGCAAGAAAGTTGAGCCCCCACAGCACCGCGACGGTGAGCCCGAGGAGCCGATCGCGGTTGTTCACGGTCACTATCCTGATCGGTAGAAAACATCAGCACAATCTAATATTTCCGCATAGATGATTAAGCTTTGCTTCATGAATGTCGAGCGTTTGCGGATTCTTCGGGAGCTCGCCGACCGCGGGACGGTCGTGGCAGCGGCCTCAGCGCTGTCCTTGACGCCGTCCGCGGTGTCACAGCAGCTCAAACTGCTGGGCAAAGAAGCCGGCGTGACGCTTTTGGAACCCGACGGTCGCAGGTTGCGACTGACCGATGCCGGGCATGCGCTCGTGCTGCGCGCCGACGAGGTCGTATCAGCGCTGGATAGGGCCGCAGCGGAGATGGCTTCGTACAGCAACTCCCCACGCGGGCGCGTGCGCGTCGCACTGTTTCCGTCGGGCGCAGCGCTACTGCTTCCCGGTGTGCTGGGGAGATTGAGCGAGAGCGGAACTCGCCTCGACGCGAGCGACGAGGACCTCCCCGCATCTTCCGCATCGGCGCTTCTTGCGGACTATGACGTCGTCTTGACTGATCGTGATGACGTTGCCCCGGCGACCGCGGCCATGCGCATCGAAGTCGTGCCGCTGATGCGCGAACCGATCGATCTGGTGTTGCCACCCGAACATATACTGGCAGAGCACGATTCGGTAGATGTGCGCCAGCTGGCGGATGAGCGCTGGATCAGCGTGCGTGGCGGCTTCCCGGTTGACGACGTACTGCTCTCGGTCGCTGCAGCTACCGGAGTGCAACCTCGAGTTGTGCAGCGAATCAATGATTTTCGAGTGACCGAGGAACTCGTGGCCCGCGGCCACGGCGTCGCGCTGATGCCGCGTTTTGCGGTGGTGCATCCGCGGCTGGTTCGACTGCCGTTGAAGGGAGTGAAAGCCGGACGGATCTACGAACTCGCGACGCGGCCGGGAGCACACAGGCTCCCGGCCGTGGCCGCGGTCATCGAGGCTTTTCGTGCGGAGGCTTCGCAGGTGAGCGGAAACACATGACGTGCCATAGGTTTCCGCTCAGATGCGGAGAAGTCTTTCTACTGTAGTGCCTTCGCCTTCAGCTGCGAGAATTCGTCATCGGTGATGGTTCCGCTGTCGAGAAGTGCCTTGGCGTGTGTAATCTCCTCGGCGGAGGTGCGTCCTGCGACCTGCTTGATGTACTGCTCTTGTTCGTCCCTTGCGTGCTGCATGGCCGAAACCTGACGCTTGGTCATATCGCCACCCTTGGCGATCAGGTAGATCAGCGCAGTGATGAACGGTGCCACGATGAGGAAGAAGACCCAGACGGCCTTTACCCATCCAGAGCTTTTGTGGTCCCTGAACAAGTCCCCGATGATCGAGAACAGCACCATGAGATAGGCGATGAATGCGAAACTGACGATGATCAGCCAGAGGAAATCCCAGAACGAATCCACGATTCGATGCTCCATTTCGAGTGAGACCAATTTCCGGTGACAGAAATTGGTGAAAGGCCTTGCACTTCAGTGTCACACTCGGCCTGAGCAAGATCATCATCCGAAAAAGGTGAATTCACCCACGCCGGATGATGCCGCCGGTGGTGAACAACGGGAAGTATCACTGCGATGAGTGAGTCTGCGTTCGACGTAGGGCCTGTTGGCCTGTTGGTCATGACATTTCCCGGCGATCGGGCAAACCCCAAGGTGGTCGAGGCGCTGCAAAGCGTGATCGCACAGGGCTCGGTATCGCTTCTCGATCTGGTGTTCATCGGGCGAAGACCGGACGGAACGTATCGTCAGGTCGACGTCGACGAGAAACTCGAAGACGTGGGGCTCGAGATCCTCTCGCTCGAAGCCAAGGCACTGATCAGTGACGAGGACCTCGACGTCGTGCGTGAGTCCCTCGAACCGGGGACCTCTGCCGCAGTTCTCGTATACGAGCAGACCTGGGCCCGAACCTTCGCGAACGCAGCACGAACGGCAGGTGGCGAAGTTGCGCTGCACGTTCAAATTCCACGCGAAACAGTCGAAATCGCGCTCGCCGCAGCGCTGGTATAGGAGAAACACATGGTATTCGGACGAGGACGCGTCGGTAGGCCGGGACTACTCGGAACTGTAGCCCGCACCGCTGTCGTCGCAGGGACGGCAAACGCAACGTCCAACGCGATGAACCGCCGCAGACAATCGCGCGAGCAACAAGACCAGGACGCACAGTCCTATCGGTACGAACAACAGGCACCACCACCACCAGTAGCCGCGCCTCCAGCCGAGGACGACCTCGTCGGCAAGATCCAGAAACTGGCTGCGTTGCGTGATGCGGGGGTGCTCGACGCGAACGAGTTCGCGGCAGCGAAAGCAAAGCTCCTCGCCTGATCCCCGGGGGCGGTGGAATCACTCGGGCCCTTCTCCGCCGGCGGAGAAGGGCCCGAGTGATCTTCCAGCGAGTTACTTCAGAGCGCGGTTGACCGCGGAAACGAGCGCTCGCAACGAGGCGGTGGTAATCGACGTCGCGATACCAGCACCCCACACCGTTACGGCAGTACCGGAGGGGCCGGTGACCGAAGCCTCGACGTAGGCAGCCGCCTGGGCGTCATCGCCCGCAGACATCGCGTGCTCGGAGTAGTCCAGGACGCTGATGTCGTAACCGATCGTCGACAGCGCGTCGACGAAGGCGGCAAGGGGGCCGTTGCCGGATCCGGTGATGTCCTGCTCGACGCCGTCGAGCAGAACCGTCGCGACGATGCTGTCGGTTCCGCCGTCCGTTTCGGCTGCGATGACGCGCTGCTTGATGCGCTCGAGCGGACGCACCGGACTCAGGTACTCCTCGGCGAAGACATCCCACATTTCCTTCGGGGACACCTCGCCGCCCTCACCGTCGGTGATGCGCTGAACAGCCTGCGAGAACTCGATCTGCAGCCGTCTCGGCAATGCGAGGCCGTGATCGGACTTCATGATGTAGGCGACGCCGCCCTTGCCGGACTGCGAGTTGACGCGAATGACGGCTTCGTAGGTGCGGCCCACGTCTTTGGGATCGATCGGCAGGTACGGGACCTGCCAGGTGATCTCGCCGATATCCGAGTTCTGTTCGTCGGCGGACACTTTCATCGCGTCCAAGCCCTTGTTGATGGCGTCCTGGTGGCTTCCTGAAAATGCCGTGTACACCAGGTCTCCGCCGTAGGGGTGACGCTCGTGGACGGGGAGTTGGTTGCAGTACTCCACTGTCCGACGCACCTCGTCGATGTTCGAGAAGTCGATCTGCGGATCGACACCGCGGGTGAACAGGTTCAGACCCAAGGTGACCAGGCATACGTTGCCGGTGCGCTCGCCGTTGCCGAAGAGACATCCCTCGATACGGTCCGCGCCCGCCTGGTAGCCGAGCTCGGCAGCGGCGACACCGGTTCCGCGATCGTTGTGCGGGTGCAGTGACAGAATCACGCTGTCGCGACGATCGAGATTTCGGCTCATCCACTCGATCGAGTCCGCATACACGTTCGGTGTGGCCATCTCGACCGTTGCAGGCAGATTCAGAATGATGGGCTTGGCTGGTGAAGGATCGATGACGTCGACCACGGCGTCGCACACCTCTTTGGCGTAGGCGAGCTCGGTGCCGGTGTAGGACTCCGGGGAGTACTCGAATCGCCAGTCGGTGTCCGGGTACTTCTTGGACTCCTCGAGGCATTTACGTGCGCCGTCGGTAGCGATCTTCTTGATCGTGTCGCGCTCGGCACGAAACACCACACGACGTTGCAGAATCGACGTCGAGTTGTAGAAATGCACGATGACGTTCTGTGCACCCTCGCACGCGAGAAATGTGCGCTCGATGAGCTCGGGTCGGCACTGCGTCAGAACTTGAATCGTCACGTCGTCGGGAATGGCGCCGTCTTCGATTATCTCGCGGACGAAGTCGAAATCGGTTTGGCTCGCCGAGGGGAATCCGACCTCGATCTGCTTGTAGCCCATACGGACCAGCAGGTCGAACATACGTCGCTTACGTGCCGGACTCATCGGGTCGATGAGCGCTTGGTTACCGTCCCGCAGGTCGACCGCGCACCACTGCGGAGTCCGGTCCGTCACCTTGTCCGGCCAGGTGCGGTCGGGGAGGGTGATCGGCTCGACCTCCTCGGCGAACGGCAGATACCGGTACGTCGGCATCGAGGAGTTCTTCTGGGTGTTCCACGCCGGCTGGTCGCTGGGAGCGGGCCGCGAAGGAGGAGTAATCGTTTTCGAGGTGAATGCGTCGGCTGGTGACATTGGCTCAATCTCCGAAGTTACTGGCTGAAATGGTTATCGACCGGCGCGAAAAACCCCGCGACGGGAAGCCAGTCTGGTTCAGACCCCGTCGCGGCGATCGAGGAGGAGCGCACGCTGCATGAATAGAAGTGTACTACCGCGAGCGCTAACCTCGTGCCGGGGTCGGTGAGGAAAGTTCAATCGGGAAGTCTTCGCAACTCCACGACGGTCAATCCCAACGCGTCGAAACGCGCCAGCATCCCGCGCAGGGCGGACTCGTCGTCCACCGGGCCGAACAGCCGGGTGAACGGCACCGGGACTTCGGTGGTGGCGAGATCGGGGAAGGCAGCCTGCGCACGTTCGGACAGCTCACCCTCGACGAGAAATTCATATCGAACTCTGCGGGTGTTGGTATCGGCGGGCTGAGCCATGGCGCTGCTCCTTCGCGGTCCGCTGCTGGCGTTACTGCCAGGTTGCGCGCCCCCGGCCGTCGCGGCATCACCCGCAGATGGTGAACCCGCGTGCAGTCTCGAGCCGGCGCATCACAACAGGCCGAGCTCGTGCGCGGCGGCAATCGCGTCGCGACGCGATCTGACCTCGAGCTTGCGGTAGATGCCACGTAGATGCGTCTTGACGGTGTTGACCGACACGAAATGGTCGGACGCGATTTGCTCGGCAGTACGCCAGGACGGCAGCTCTCGGAGTAATTCCAATTCGCGGCGGGTCAGTGCGTCCGACATCCTCGAATCGGCCGTAGCAGGATGCCTCGGTACTGCTTCGCGGGCCCGATCTGCGAATGGCTCGAGCAGACCGAAGCGTCCACGATTGTGCGTGAGAATGTCCCGCAAAGCGGTGCCGCCCTCGGCGAACGGAAGTAGTACCGCCTCGGGTTCGGCCTCGGCAAGAGCGCGGCATACGAGCTCGAACGCGCGTGCTGGATTCCGTCGGGCCAGTGCGACATTGACGGCCGTGATCGTAGCGCGAATGGTGGTCGTGAAGCTGGCGCATCGAAGCTGACCGTCGAGAATCGGCGCAAGCTCGGTGTCTGCGGCGTCGAAGCGTCCGTGCACGCGGTGGATCTCGGCGGCCAGCAGGGCAACCTCGCCGACCATGCCGAGCCGCCGCCTCGTGACTGCTACCAGTTCGCTGGCCCAGAGCGTCTCGCCTGCCGTCAGGTATCGACGCTGGACCATCGGTGCCAGCAATGCCTCGTATGCGGGAATCACCGGATGAACCGACTCTAGCCACTCACGGCCTGCGGCGCTCACTTCCTCGATCGAGCCGTTCAACACGAGAGCCGCGCGTTTGCCGTACTGCGCTACGGCGGAATCCGCGGATCGTCCGATGCTCGACCACAGATTCTCCGGTGCCACCGACGTCGGGGTCATCCGAATGTGGGCAACGAGAGGTTCGAGCGATTCGGCGACCGCGAAAAGCGGAGTCTCGGTCAGTGAGTGCATACGTGCATAAGTGACGGCGCGCTGGCCACGAGCGGCGGCCTCGGTCAATCGGCCGGTGAGAAAGCAGATCCCGGCCGAGGCCACCAGACAGGTCGTGACAACCGATGGAAGATTCCCGGCCCGACCGTTCGCTACTGCGTCCTCGAGGTAGCGCTGCGCCTCGAGGGTTCGACCGAGATGCAGCTCGGCGAGTCCGGCGATCAGCAGCGCGTAGGAATCGAGTTCGGGCGAGCCGGATTTGCCGAACTCCACCTCGCGCAAGCGCCCCAAGGCGCCCTCGATGTCGTTGCCGACGTGCAGTGTCGTGTGAATCTCGAGGGTTCGACGCATAATCTCGAGATGGAAGCCCGCTAGCTCGTCGACTGGCCTGCGCCGTAGCGCCATCAGCGTCGAGACTGCCGGCGCGACACTTCCGCTGGCCAATAGTGCTGCCGCGCTGATCAACTGAACGATCTCGCTTCGACGTACCGAAGCCGGACTGTTGTCGATAGCGGTCAGAACCTCCGAGGCGTTGCCGCGCAGTACGAGTCCGAGACCGAACTCGCCGATGATGTCGAGAATCGATCTCGAATCACCAGCCTGCACGCTGTGCTGCAGAGCCTGCAGTGGCTGCCGGTAGTCGCTGAACCAGGTCGACGCGACGCGCTCGAGGCTTCTGATCTGCTCGGCCCCGAGGCGGCAGATCTCGGCTCGAAGATAACCGCGCATCAGCGGGTGATATCGATAGGTGGGTTCCGATCCGGGGATCTGATCGATGAGGAAGTTCTGCGCGAGCAGGTGATCGATGGTGGCCTGCGCACCCCCGACGCCGGTCAACTTCTCGGCGAGATCGGTTGTGAACCAGTCGGGCACGGAGGTCTCGATGAGGAACGTACGAGCAGCGTCGGGGAGTCCGGCCAGGATCTCGTTCACGAGGTAGTCGGCGACCGTGTGATGGGTTCCGGTGAAACCTTCGATGAGTTCGGGAGAACTCGCGCCACCGCTCAGCGTCATCGCAGCCAGCCTCAGGCCCGCTGCCCAGCCCTCGGTTCGGTTCATGACCTTCGCCAGATCGCCTCGGGCAAGGGCGATTCCGGATCGCTGGAACATCTCCTGCGCCTCTTCGGTGGTGAATGCCAGGTCGGCTGCGGAGATGTCGAGGACGAGTCCGTCGAGCCGCGGTTTCTGCAGCGCGAGTGGAGGTTCGAATCGTCCAGCGACGATGATCCGGAGATTACAAGGGGGCCAACGCAGAAACGTACCCAGAAGGGCCAGTACTTCACGGTTGTGCAAGAGATGCGCGTCGTCGAATATCAGGCAGATCAGTGCGTCGACGCTCTCGATGGCCTCGACCAACAGTGCGCTGAACTCCGAGTAGAACGGATCACCTACGGATGGAAGGGACCCGACAGCAGAAGCGAGGTGGGGCGATCCACATTGGGCGAGCGCTGAGACGATGCAGGCTCTGAGCACGGCCACGTCGTTGTCGGATTCATCGATGGTGATCCATGCGAGAAGGGTGTCGTCTTCGGCGTCGATCGTATGGACCCAATCGACGAGCAGGGTCGTTTTGCCTGAACCGGCGGGCGCCGTGATGACGGCGATGGGGCTGCGGTCACCTGTGGGTTCGAGCAGAGTCAGGAGGCGCCGTCTCCGAATCGTGGCACCGGATCTCCGTGGTTTGCGGCTTCGCACTCTCGGTGCGGCACAGTACAGCGTATTCATATACGACCGTCTCCCGACAAAATGCCACACGGAGGTTGCTGGACGCGTCGATAATAATTCACTCGAGGTGATCTTGGGCGATTAAAGTCCATTCAAAACTCATCGGTATGTTTAGCAACAATATGCATACCTAGTGACTTTTTATAGGGCATTTGCCGGATGCATCGAATGCTCGAGGTGAAACATCCTGCTGCGTGGTCTCCTAGGCCGAGCTGTGTGGCGTCCGATTTGTCGCGAATGTCAAGACCGATTCGGTTGCCAGCCCACCACCGTGTCGCTGCAGGTCAAGGGCTCCAAGGGGGCCTCCCCGGAACACCCAAGGCTGCTGGCGACGGCATACCTCGGTAAGGTAGCAGGGCCAGATGCACCACAAACACACACGAAATTGCACCGGAGGTACACACGCGTGGCTCTCATCGTCCAGAAGTACGGCGGATCGTCGGTGGGATCCGCCGAACGTATCCGACGCGTCGCTGAACGAATCGTCGAGACCAAGAAGGCCGGCAACGACGTCGTCGTCGTGGTCTCCGCCATGGGCGACACCACCGACGAACTGCTCGACCTCGCCAAGCAGGTGTGCCCGGCCCCACCCGCCCGTGAAATGGACATGCTGCTCACCTCGGGTGAGCGGATTTCCAACGCACTGGTCGCGATGGCTATCCACTCCCTCGGCGCCGAGGCTCGTTCCTTCACCGGATCGCAGGCGGGCGTCGTGACTACCAGCGTGCACGGCAACGCCAAGATCATCGACGTGACGCCAGGTCGTGTCCGCGACGCACTCGACGAAGGTGCGATCGTGCTCGTCGCCGGATTCCAAGGCGTAAGCCAGGACAGTAAGGACGTCACGACACTCGGCCGCGGTGGTTCCGACACCACGGCCGTCGCACTCGCCGCTGCGCTGAACGCCGACGTCTGCGAGATCTACACCGACGTCGACGGCATCTTCACCGCCGATCCGCGCATCGTTCCCAACGCCCGCCACCTGAGCGCAGTCTCGTTCGAAGAGATGCTCGAAATGGCGGCATGCGGCGCCAAGGTGCTCATGCTGCGATGCGTCGAATATGCCCGTCGATACAACGTTCCCGTACATGTTCGGTCGTCGTACACCACGAAACCCGGAACAATCGTCTCCGGATCTATGGAGGACATCCCAGTGGAAGAAGCCATTCTCACCGGCGTCGCACACGATCGCAGTGAAGCGAAGGTCACCGTCGTCGGCCTGTCCGATGCACCTGGCTACGCAGCCAAGGTCTTTCGCGCCGTCGCCGATGCCGAGATCAATATCGACATGGTATTGCAGAACGTATCCAAGATCGACACCGGCAAGACCGACATCACCTTCACCTGCCCGAAGTCCGACGGCCCACGGGCGGTGGAGATGCTGACCAAGCTGCAAGGTGAGATCGGCTTCGCTCAGGTGCTCTACGACGATCTCATCGGCAAGGTCTCGCTCGTCGGCGCTGGAATGAAGACCCACCCCGGTGTCACTGCAACGTTCTGTGAAGCACTCGCCGACGCCGGCATCAACATCGACTTGATCAGCACCTCGGAGATCCGCATCTCGGTACTGGTCAGTGACACCCAACTCGACGAGGCAGTACGCGTACTGCACGCGGCGTTCGAGCTCGGCGGCGACGAAGAAGCTGTCGTGCACGGCGGAACAGGACGGTAAGGAAGATGACAACAGTCGCAGTAGTAGGCGCGACCGGTCAGGTCGGTGCTGTCATTCGAACCTTGTTGGAGGAACGCAACTTTCCCGCCGACACGGTGCGGTTCTTTGCCTCGGCGCGGTCAGCGGGTAAGAAGCTGCCGTTCCGCGGGGAGGAGATCGTCGTAGAGGACGCGTCGACCGCCGATCTCGCAGGCATCGACATCGCACTGTTCTCCGCGGGCGCAACGCTCTCACGTGCGCAGGCACCACGGTTCGCCGCAGCAGGCGCAGTCGTCATCGACAACTCTTCGGCATTCCGTAAAGACCCCGAGGTGCCGCTCGTCGTCAGCGAAGTCAATCCAGAAGAAGCGAAGAAGCCTCCGAAGGGCATCATCGCCAACCCGAACTGCACCACCATGGCAGCGATGCCGGTCCTGAAGGTGCTGCACGACGAAGCAGGGCTGCGGCGCCTCATCGTCAGCAGTTACCAGGCAGTGTCGGGCAGTGGGCTTGCGGGCGTCGAAGAACTCGCGACGCAGGCACGCGCCGTCATCGGTGACGTCGAGAAGTTGGTGCACGACGGATCTTCGGTGGACTTTCCGGCTCCGAACAACTACGTCGCACCGATCGCGTTCAACGTTCTTCCGCTGGCAGGAGCGCTGGTGGACGACGGATCAGGCGAGACCGACGAGGACCAGAAGCTGCGCAACGAATCGCGGAAGATCCTGGGACTCCCGGACCTCCTGGTCAGTGGTACCTGCGTGCGCGTCCCGGTGTTCACCGGGCACTCGCTGTCGATCAACGCAGAGTTCGCGAACCCGCTCTCGGTGGAACGTGCTCGTGAGCTTCTCGCCGCGGCACCGGGTGTGACGTTGGTGGATGTGCCGACACCGCTGCAGGCTGCAGGCAAGGACGATTCTCTCGTCGGGCGCATCCGGCAGGACCCGGGCGCTCCCGAAGGCCGCGGCCTCGCACTGTTCGTGTCGAGCGACAACCTTCGTAAGGGTGCTGCGCTCAACACCATTCAGATTGCCGAACTGCTGGTCTAGATCTACCCGATCTGCTCCCCGGTTGCGCGCTCAGCACAACCGGGGAGTGAATTGCAGTGAGCGTCAGCCCAACCGGTGTCCGTCGCCCGATCCGTCGAACAGATGCGCATGGGCCTCGTCGAACCGGACGTGCACGACCTGGCCCTTCTGCGGTGGATCACGCCAGTCGGCGCGCGCGACGATCGTCTGCGTCCGGCCGTTGATATCAGCGCGACCGAACACGAAAGCTTCCGAGCCGAGTTCCTCGACGATGTCGATCTCGAGCTTCAGTCCCGAGTCTGCGATCTGCACGTGTTCGGGCCGGATCCCGAACACGACCTCCGCCCCGGATGACGCCGCAAGGGCCTCGCGCTGAACCGGAATGACCTGATCTCCGATCTGCACCCCGCCGTAGGTAATCGGCAGCGTGAACAAATTCATCGACGGTGAACCCATGAATCCCGCGACGAACACGTTGACCGGGGTTCGGTACAGCTCGCGCGGTGAAGCGCACTGCTGCAGCACTCCACCCTTCAAAACTGCGACGCGGTCTCCCATGGTCATCGCTTCGACCTGATCGTGCGTCACGTAGACGGTGGTGGTGGCCAATCTCCGTTGCAGTTGGGCGATCTGGGTACGCGTCTGCACCCGCAACTTCGCGTCGAGGTTGGACAGTGGTTCGTCCATGAGAAACACTTGCGGCTGACGCACGATGGCGCGCCCCATGGCAACTCGCTGCCGTTGGCCACCGGAGAGTGCCTTCGGCTTCCGGTCGAGGTAGTCCTCCAGGTCCAGAAGCTTTGCGGCCTCGAGGACTCGCGTCTTGATCTCTTCCTTGCTCGCCTTCGCAAGCTTGAGCGCGAAGCCCATGTTCTCGGCGACGCTCATGTGCGGATAGAGCGCGTAGTTCTGGAACACCATCGCGATGTCGCGATCCTTCGGCTCGGCGTCGGTGACGTCCTTGCCTCCGATGAGGATCCGTCCGCTGTTCACTTCTTCGAGACCGGCAAGCATGCGGAGCGAGGTGGACTTGCCGCAACCGGATGGGCCGACGAGAACGAGAAACTCGCCGTCCTCTATCTCGAGGTCCAGTGCGTCCACCGCAGGCGCATCCGAGCCGGGAAAAAGTCTGCTCGCGCGGTCGAATGTAATCGATGCCATGTTCTGTGAAATCCCTCCACCGGCAGGAACGTGCCGGACGATCCGAGTGTGGGGTATCGACGGGTGCCGACAAAGATACATAGTATGGGCGTCGTCACACTGGTGGGCGGGAGGGTAGCCCGCGGAACGACCCAGATGCACGGGAGGGTGAAGGTATGGGTGCGGAAGGGATATCGCGTAGGTCGGTCTTTCGGAGTCTCGCTTTGGTTGCCGCTGTTGCCGGGGGTGCAGCGCTACCGTCGAGTTCGGTAGCTCGGCGGGCTTTTGCCGACGATATCTTCGGCGGCCGTAGCCCGTTGCTGTTCCATTCGCCGACGCTTGCACCGTTTCGTGATGAGTTGCCGAGGCTGCCGGTTGTCGGGGGTTCGCAGGTGTCGCTCGATGCGCGCAGCGCAATGCATTCTTTCCATGCCGATCTCCCGGCCGGTCCGACGTTCGGATACGGCGAGCTCGACTATCTGGGCCCGACCATCGAGTCCGTGCAGGGTCAGCCGTGGACGTTGAACTACACCAATCGCACCGAAGGCAATCCGCTTGCAGCCGATGTGGATACTTCGCTGCACGGGATGATCGAGCAGGACCGGCACATGACCCCGACGTCGCTGCATCTGCATGGGAGTATCACTCCGCCCGACAGTGACGGTAACTCCGAGATGCTCGTCCGCCCGGGTGAGTCTCTCACCCATAGGTTTCCGGGGCTCAACGAAGCAGCCGGGCTCTGGTACCACGATCATGCGATGTCGATGACGCGCATCAACGTCTACGCAGGTTTGGTCGGAATGAATTTGGTTCGGGATCAATTCGATTCGGGTCTTGCCGACAATTCTTTGGGGTTACCGTCCGGTGAGTTCGAAGTACCGTTGGTGTTGCAGGAAAAGATCATGAATCCTGACGGCAGTATGAGAATCAGGTCCAATATTACTGTCCCCCAGGGTAAATGGGAAGGCGGAGGGACCGGCGACGTCGGCGTCGTCAATGGGAAGATCTGGCCGACGATGGAAGTCGCGCGTGGGCTGTACCGTTTCCGCATCGTCAACGCCGGCTCCTACAGTGTGTGGAATCTGTTCTTCGGCAACAGGATGCGGTTCTGGGTGATCGGGAACGACGGCGGGCTTCTCGAGGCGCCGGTGCAGACCGACAGTATTCGACTGGCACCGGCCGAGCGGGTGGATGTGCTGGTCGATCTCGGCTCGCTGGCACCCGGCGAACTCGTAGAGCTCCGCAACGACGAGCCGCCACCAGCCCAGGCTGCATCGTTGGGAGCGGTGCCGATGCCATTGTTCTGTCAGTTCAGGGTGGCGTCAGGCCGAGGATATGTCGGTGACGTCATGACGATGTACCGCGGCGGCAAGGGGCAGCCACCACTGCTCCCGACGGTTCCTGCTGCTCAGGTTCAGCGGACGGTGACCGTCAATCAGCCTTCGGCAGGGTTGTCGTCGGCGCCGCCGATGATGACGCTCAACAACCTTCGATACAGCGACCCGGATATCGAGATGCCGACGCAGGGCGTCGTCGAACAGTGGAACATCGTCAACACCACCCTCGAACCGCACCCGATTCACCTGCATCTGGTGCACTTTCGCACGCTCGGCCGAGCGGCGGTGGATCTGACGGCGTATATGCGGGACAGTCCGCGCCCGGACGTCGGCGTCAAGTGGGCACCCGACGTCGAGCGATATGTGACCGGACCGCTCTCTCCGCCGGCCGCATGGGAGTCGGGCGCGAAAGACACCGTCAACACGTATCCGGGGACCGTCACCCGAATTCTCGTGCGATTCCCCACCGCCGATGAACTCGGATTCGATCCTGATGCAACGTTTGCCGGTCCTGCGCCTATGCACGATGGCGGCCATGCAGGTCACGAGGCTGGTGGCCAGGGTGGTTCGACCGAGCTGCAGGGATACATGTGGCACTGTCACATGCTCGATCACGAGGATCACGAGATGATGCTGCGTTACCGACTACGTGCCTAGGGCGTGTCGCCTAGAACTGGGAGTGGTTGTGCCCGAGAATGTTTGGTATGTCGAGAACGAAGATGTTCGCCGATGCTCAGTGGGAAATGATCGAACCGTTGCTCCCGTCATCCGACGGTTGTCGTCTGCTATGAGCATGGGACCAGTTTGACCTGATTCTGCCAGGGTGATGGGACCACCTGGATTGCCAGTTATGGGACCACCGGCGCGCCTTGCCGGTGGTTTCGTCGTTTGTTCGTTCGATCGTCTGTGACAACTCAACAAGGTCACGGAGGTCGACGGCATGGCTTTACGGGAGATCAGTGTGAACGAGATCAGAGAAGTACTGAGATTGTGGCTCGGGACGGCCGCGATGCCGGCCCCCCGGGTTACGCAAGATCGCCGAGCATTCCGGGGTGGATCGCAAGACCGTCCGACGATACGTCGAGGCAGCCCAATCTGCGGGACTGCAGAAATCCGATACCTCCGCAGCAGTGAACGACGAGTTGATCGCAGCCGTCGTCGACACTGTTCGCCCCGACCGCCCACACGGTCACGGGGCAGCATGGGAGAAGTTGCTCTCTCATGAGGAGCAGATCACCAAGTGGGTGGCAGGAGGCGGTGAACAGAAACCACTCACGATCGCCAAGAGCGAAGTCCTCCCTACCCGCAAAGGGTGCGTGGTGCCGTATCGGATGTTGCATTGATTCGCCACGGAGCGTTGCGGTTTCCGCCGCAAGGACCTCACCGTCCGCGTCGTCGACGGCGACCGGCGGAGTATTCGCAGTCCTCATACCGGACAACCTCAAACCTGTCGTCACCACTGCTGACCCGATCGCCCCGCGACTGAGTGATGGTTGGCTCGGCTAAAGTAGCCACGAAGGGTTCGTGACCGACCCAGCACGGGTGCGCTCGCCGAAGGACAAACCCCGCGTCGAACGCACAGCGGAAATACGTCCGCGGAAACTTCTGGGCCGGTGAACGATTCACCAGTCTCGCCGAAGCCCAAGAGGCAGTGGTTCGTTGGTGCTCCAACATGGCAGGGATGCGCATTCACGGGACCACCTGCGCACGGCCGCGCGAAGTGTTCGAGGACTCCGAACTGCCAGCACTACTGCCGGTTCCGGCGGTGTACGACGTGCCGATCTTCAAGGACGTGCAAAATGCACCGCGACTTCCACGCCGAAGTCGCCAAAGCTCTCTATTCGTTGCCGCAGCAATGGATCGGATCGACCCTGTCGGTGCGCGCGGATACCGAACTGGTGAAGTTCTACCACCGCGGCACCCTGGTGAAGATCCATCCCCGTCAGCGCCCCGGCGGCCGCAGTACCGACCGCGCCGACCTCCCCGAGCCCAAGTTCCACTACGCACTGCGCGATGTCACCTCATTGATCGGTAAGTGCACCGCGCACGGGGCGAATATCGGCATCTACGCCGAACGCATCCTCGATGACCCAATGCCGTGGACGAGGATCCGCAGCGTCTACCGACTCCAAGGACTGGTGCGACGGTACGGTGCCCAGCGCGTCGAACAAGCCTGCTCACTTTCGCTCGATCTCGATGTCGTTTCGGTCACCAAGATTGCATCCATGTTGGAACGGGCCACCGAATCCACCACCCCGGAACTACCGAAAGCAGTCGGGCAGACATCGATACGTTTCTCTCGTGATCCTGCCGAATTCCGTTCCACACCAACCTCATCGATGTCCGTCGTCGACGGAATCGGTACCAGTCCGGAAGGCCAGTCATGACCACCACGCGCACCACCGCTACTACCGAACCGGTCGGCACTGACCTCGTTCGATTACTCAAAGCCCTCAAACTCGGCGCGCTTGCCGAAACCCTGCCCGAACGCGCAGCCCTGGCCCGACAACACAAACTCAGCCACATCGGATTCCTCGAAGTGCTCCTCGCCGACGAAGTGAACCGCCGTGACTCACGCTCGGCGACCCTGCGAGCTACCAAAGCAGGACTCGACCCGGCGATGGCGTTCGATTCCTGGAACAGCCTCGATGATCTGCGCTACGACCGGACATTGCTCGGCAATCTCGCCTCCCTGCGGTTTCTCGATGCACATCAGTCTGCGATCGTCCTGGGCTCGGTTGGGGTCGGAAAGACTCATCTGACAATAGCATTGGGGCACATGGTAATTCATCGACGACACGGTGTTCTGTTCGCACGGTCGGACAAACTGTTCACCCGCTTGCGCGCGGCCCGCCTCGACAACACCGTCGAAGCCAAAATACGCCGGCTCACAGCGACCGACATGCTGATCATCGACGACTTCGCGTTGCGGCCACTCGATGCCACCGAGACCAACGACTTCTACGAGCTGATAGTGGAACGACATCGCAAGAAAGCCACGATAGTGACCTCGAATAGGGAGCCGTCGGAGTGGCTGACGATGACCGCCGACACCCTCCTCGCGCAATCAGCAATCGATCGACTGCCCTCCGCGGCGCACACCCTCATCATCGAGGGGCCGTCCTACCGCGAACGAACCCGGTCTGGAACAGTTGACGAGAACACCGACAGCGAGCGTCCTCAATAGTGCGCCACGGTGGTCCCTACCCTCTGGCAATCAGGTGGTTTCATCACCCTGGCAAGCGACACCCGATGACAAACAGACCTCACTGGATCACGTTCGAATGACGCAGTCACTGGCGAGGGCAACACTGGCCGACGACGCTACGGCAACGAGTTGCTGTGTGAAGACATCCAATACGGCGTACGCTGCATCTCGGTCACGATCTGTGAGCCAGTTCAATCCGAGTCCATCGATTACGGTGACAAGTAGTCGCGCCAAAATACTCACCGAAACAGTCCATTCGGTTCGAGTTCGCTGCGCGGCCACCTCGAGGAACCGCGCTGCAGCAATGAAGTACCCCTCATACTGCTTCGCCGACAAGTCTCGAAGGCCCGAATTGCGCAGTGCGTAGACCGTAAGTTCATAGAGTGCCAGTTGCTTCTCGGGTGGATCGATAATGTTGTCCCACAATCCCCGCAGCGCACCTCGGAGGGTCTCCTCGAGACTGTCCCGTATCTCGATCGCAGCGATGGATGCTTCGATCAAGTGGGTGGCGGTTGAAGTTATCAGACCTGCGAGCAATTCGTCTTTGGAGCGGAAGCAGTAGTGAAACGCCCCCTGCGACATACCCGCTTCTGCCGCGATCGCTCGCGTGGTCAGATCAACCATTCCGTCACGAGCGATTACCCGTGCCGCAGCGGTAAGCAGAAGTTCGCGACGATCAGCCGCTGCCAGTCGACTCATGAGAATGCCTTCTCTTTCTGCGTCAGATTTCGTGTAACGCACATTTTACGTCCCACTCATCTTGAACCATTGACTCAGTCGCTTGACCCAGTGCAGACTCATATCTAACAGATTTCCCTAGCGATCGTTGCGCTGAAAGCGAGAGATGCATGTCGGATTCGAGCCCCTACGAAAAGGGGGCACTGAGCTCTGTGAGCGGCGATCTCACTGTCGCCAAAATTGTTTTTCTTGTCATCGCCGCTGCATCCCCGCTGGCGGCCGTAGTCGCCACTTTGCCTCTGGCGTTTTCGTTGGGCGCTGGTTCGGCGACCCCAGCTATGTATCTGATAGCAGGGATCATTCTTCTTTGCTTCGCAGTTGGCTATGCGGCGATGAGCCGTAAAGTAGTCGGTGCAGGGGGTCTGTACGCGTACATTGCGGCTGGCCTAGGTCCCGTACCAGCCATCGCCGCAGGATTCGTAGCTCTTCTTGCCTACAATGCACTGGCCGTGATGTTGGTTGCTACCTTTAGTTACTTCTCGCAGATGGTATTCGTCTCTTTGGGAATTACGTTGCCTTGGCCGGCCTATGCAGCGTTCGCGATAGCATGCACAGCAATTCTGGGGTACCGTCGAATCGATCTGAGCGCCAGAATAATCGGTGTCCTGATCGTTGCTGAACTGGCCATATTAGGGATCGTCGACCTGGTTTTGATTCGAAGCTTCGGTGTGGACGCCTTTCCTGCCAGTGCGTTCGACCTCACAGGTCTGGGACAGTCCGCATTAGGGTTGGGCTTGATGTTCGCGTTCACCTCATTTCTGGGTTTCGAAGCCGCAGCACTCTACGGCGAGGAGTCATGCAATCCGAAACGAACGGTGCCTCTTGCGACCTACGTCTCTGTTGCAGTGGTGTCGATTTTCTATGGGGTAACCAGTTGGGTCACGGTCGGGGCCATCGGACCGGACAACGTGCGCAGCGAGGCCACCGAGAAGCTCGGCGACCTTATTCTCGATCTCGCCGCTGTACATCTTGGTCAGCATGTGGCGGATATCATGACTTTGCTGCTGTTGACTAGTCTGTTTGCGACGCTTCTCGCTTGCCACAATTCGACGAACAGGTTGACCTACGCGCTAGGACGCGATGGAGTGCTACCGCGGGCTCTCGGTCGAGTCCATCCGAAATACATGTCACCGGCGCGGGCCAGCGTGACCCAAAGCGCGATCAACTGTGTCGTCATCAGCGCCTTCGCTGCGGCTGGACTCGATCCCTATCTCAATTTGTCAGTGAGTATGTCCGGACTCGGCACTCTTGGGCTGGTCTTGCTCCAAGCCACTACCGCGTTCGCGGTGATCGGGTTCTTCCGTAAACGTGCGGATCGCCACTGGTGGCGAACCACGACAGCGCCGCTCCTCGGCGGACTCGGATTGAGCGTCGCGGCCGTACTGATCGTCGTGCACTATCGCAGCCTGACAGGTGTCGACAACATGGTCGTTAACGCTCTCCCCACGATGCTTGCAATAGTCGCCCTCATCGGGGCGCTCTATGCACTGTGGTTGCAGCGATACAGGCCAGCGGTCTATGCGGAGATTGGGAACATTACCGACCCGTCATCTCTCGAAAGTCACCCCACCCACACAGGAGGAAAAACAAGATGAGCACCACCGACCCATTTACCGTCGTCGTTGTCGGAGGAGCCGGAGGTATGGGCCGCCACGCAGTTCGGGCAATCGCACGACTAGGAAGTGCAGACCACATCGTCGTTGCCGACCTCGACGTCGGTCGAGCACAGCGCCTCGCTGACGAAATCGGCCCCGCGGCCACCGCGACTCGGCTCGACGCCACCGACCCCACGGCCATGCACGAACTATTCACCGGTTGCGACATAGTACTCAATACGATGGGTCCCTTTGCGCGTTTCGGTACACCAATACTGCGCGCAGCCCTCGATGCCGGTTGCGACTACGCCGATATCGACGACGACTGGCAATCCACTGTAGAAGCCCTCGAGTTCGATGATCGTGCGCGGGCATCGGGACGACGGGTGATCATCGGACTCGGCGCCAGCCCTGGCACTACCAATGTTTGCGCACGCATTGCCGCCGAACGACTCGACGAAGTCGACGACCTTTTTACAGGGTGGAGTTTGGCAGCGGCCGTGGTCGAACCCGATACTCGCTTTCCCGTTCAAGGGGCTGCGGCAGCAGGAACACACTGGCTGTTGCAATGCACAGGGACAATCCGGGCCTGGACAGAGGGAGCCGCCGCAGACATTGCACCACTGGAACGTATCGACTTCGACTTTCCTGGAGTCGGCCCTACCTACGCGTACACGATGGGACACCCGGAAGCTGTCACCCTCCCTCGCGCCATCGCAGGACTACGCCGTTCGGTCAACCTCCAGTGCGGGCCCACAGAGCTCTTCGACGAACTTCGTCTCGTTGCAAAACGATTCGAGAACGGAACAATCACCGCAGACGACGCGGCGAAACTCATCGACTCACGTCCCGCACAAGAGTCCATGTCGGATCAGCCAGCGTTGCCGAACATTTGGGCACTTGCACGAGGGAGACGAGATGGCCGCCAAACAAGTGTCGCTGTTTACCCTAGGCTCGACTTGCCCGGGCTGATGGGCGGACACACCGGAATACCATTGGCAATAGGTGTCGATCTGCTGCGTCACAACAAGATCACCGGGCCCGGGGTCCATGCACCCGAAACCGCTTTCGCACCAAACGACTATTTCGACATCTACAGCAAATTGACCATCCAAACGCCCACGCCCTCCAATCCCTTGCTTGCAATCGAAGAAACAAGCGATCCAGACTTCTAACCGAAGGAGAGCGGTCACCGTCGGACATCTACGCCTAGCTGTATGAGGCACGGACCTTAGCTTTAATACTGTTCAGTTAGTGCTGAATGGCAGTGCATTGGGGTGACGTTGTGGGTTGTGGATGGTGTTGGTGCCGGGAGCGTGTGGCTGCCCATTTGATGATTTTGCGTTTGACGACCCGCGGGTTCGCTCGGAGGCGACGTGCGG
>NZ_MKKY01000039.1 GCF_002091955.1 Rhodococcus sp. 1168
GTATGTGATTTTCACGTCGGGGTCGACGGGTCGGCCGAAGGGTGTGGCGGTCTCGCATGAGGCTGTGGTGAATCAGTTGGTGTGGAAGAGGTCCGAGTTCGGGTTGGGTGTCGGTGATGTGGTGTTGCTCAAGACTGCGGCGACGTTCGATTTGTCGGTGTGGGAGTTCTGGTCGGCGTTGGTCTCGGGTGCGGCGGTGGTGGTGGCGTCGGTGGAGGGGCATCGGGATGCGGCGTATCTGCATGAGTTGATGGTGGCGGAGTCGGTGACGACGTTGCATGTGGTTCCGTCGATGTTGTCGGCGTTGTTGGCGGTGTCGGGTGGTGTGTTGTCGAGTTCGTTGGTGCGGGTGTTGGCGATCGGTGAGGCGTTGCCGGGGGCGACTGCGCAGTGGTTCCGTCGGGGTAATGCGGGTGCGTTGTTCAATTTGTATGGTCCGACGGAGGCTGCGGTGTCGGTGACGGTGCATGAGGTGGGGGCGGGTGATGTTGCGGGTGTGCCTATTGGTGTGCCGGAGTGGAATACGGGTGTGTTGGTGCTCGATGAGCGGTTGCATCCGGTGCCGGTGGGTGTGTCGGGTGAGTTGTATTTGGCGGGTGTGCAGTTGGCGCGTGGGTATGTGGGTCGGGTGGATTTGACGGCGGAGCGGTTTGTGGCGAATCCGTTTGTCGGTGTTGCGGGTGTGGGTGTGGGTTCTCGGTTGTATCGGACGGGCGATGTGGTGCGGTGGGGTGGTTCTGGTGAGTTGGAGTATGTGGGGCGTAGTGATTTTCAGGTGAAGGTGCGTGGTTTCCGGATCGAGTTGGGGGAGATCGAGTCGGCGTTGCGTGGGGTGGATGGGGTGGTCGATGTTGCGGTGGTTGCTCGGGTGGATGAGTTTGCGGGGGATCAGTTGGTGGCGTATGTGGTTGGTGGTGTGGGTGTGTCTTTGGATGTGGGTGAGGTGAAGGTGGCGTTGGGTGCGGTGGTGCCGTCGTACATGGTGCCGTCGGCGTTTGTGGTGTTGGATGCGTTGCCGTTGACGGTGAATGGGAAGTTGGATCGGGCGGCGTTGCCGGCTCCGGTGTTCGAGGCTGTGGTGTTTCGGGCTCCGTCGACTCCGGTGGAGGAGGCGGTGGCGCGGGTGTTTTCGGAGGTGTTGGGTGTTGATCGTGTGGGTGTCGATGATGATTTCTTTGCGTTGGGTGGTAATTCGTTGATTGCGACGCAGGTGGTGTCGCGGTTGGGTGTGGCGTTGGATGCGGTGGTGCCGGTGCGGTTGGTGTTCGAGGCGCCGTCGGTGGGTGGCTTGGCGGTTCGGGTGGAGCAGTCGGTGGGGTCGGGGGATCGGGTTGCGTTGGTGGCGCGGGAGCGTCCGGGTGTGGTGCCGTTGTCGTTGGCGCAGCAGCGGATGTGGTTCCTGAACCGCTTCGACACCGAATCCGCGGTCAACAACATCCCGGTGGCAGTGCGGCTGTCGGGGGCACTCGATATCGATGCCCTCAACGCGGCGGTGCGAGATGTACTCGCTCGCCACGAGTCCTTGCGCACCGTGTATCCGGAAACCGATGGGATTGCGGCGCAGGTGATTCTCACTGTCTTGGCTGCGGCACCGACACTGGTACCGCGACAGGTGGATCAGGCCGACATTTCTCGGCGTGTCGAGCAGGTCATTTCCGCTGGATTCGATGTCACCAGCGAATTGCCGATGCGAGGCGAGCTGTTCCAGGTAGGCGCGGACGAATACGTGCTCGTTCTGGTCGCGCACCATATTTCGGCCGACGGTTGGTCGATGGGTCCGTTGACGCGCGATGTGATGGTGGCGTATGCGGCGCGTTCTGCAGGTGAGGCGCCTGGTTGGGCTCCGTTGCCGGTGCAGTACGCCGATTACGCGCTGTGGCAGCGTGAGCTTCTCGGTAGCGAGGACGATCCGGATTCGATTGCCTCGCAGCAGGTGTCGTATTGGAAGAGCGCATTGGCCGGTTTGCCGGACGAGCTGAACCTTCCGACCGACCGATCTCGCCCATCGATTCGCACCTATGAGGGCGGGAAAGTCCCGTTCCGAATCGATGCCGAGCTACATCGTGCGTTACTCGACGTTGCTCGAACGACGGGAAGTACACTGTTCATGGTCGTGCACACCGCGATGGCGGTGTTCCTCGCCCGCATGTCCGGCACCGATGACATCGCCATCGGCGCGCCGATCGCAGGCCGTGGCCAGTCCGAACTGGACGACATGGTGGGCATGTTCGTCAATACCCTGGTATTGCGTACGCATGTCGAGTCGGAGCGGTCGTTCGCTGAAATTCTCGCCCGAGCAAAAGAAGCGGATCTACAGGCCTTTGCGCATGCGGATATTCCGTTCGAGCGGCTCGTGGAGGTGCTCAACCCCGAACGGTCGACCACCCGTCATCCGTTGTTCCAGGTAGCGCTCTCGTTCGAGAATCTGCCCTCGACCGATCTTCAGTTACCGAACCTGCATGTCAGTGGCGTTCCGTTCGAGGCCAACATCGCGAAGTTCGATCTATCGCTCACACTTCGCGAGCATGTCCTCGCAGGCGGCGACCTCGATGGCATCTCAGCCGAGTTCTCCTACGCCACAGACATGTTCGATGAGTCGACGATAAGCGGCTTCGCAGTGAGATTTGTCCGATTGCTCGACGACGCGGTGGCGGATCTGTCGAAGCCGGTCGGTGATTTGGCGCTTCTGGGTGCAGGTGAGGCCGGCGCTCTGACACATGCGCATGGCGGAGCAGTAGCCTCGGCCTCGACGCTGCAGGAGATATTGACGGGTGGAGTCGCCCTCGACCCCGATGCCGTAGCAGTCCGTATATCGGGTCGTTCGGTGACGTATCGCGAACTGGACGAGACTTCCTCGCAGTTCGCGCGCGTGTTGATCGGTCGCGGAGTCGGACCGGATACCGTCGCTGCTCTTGCGTTCTCGCGATCGTACGAAATGCTCGTGAGCGTCTGGGCCGTTGCCAAGGCCGGCGGCGCTCACCTGCCCGTCGACCCGAACTACCCGTCGGAGCGAATCGAGCACATGCTGTCCGATTCGGCGGCCGTCGTACGCATCACGGCGTCGGCGCACCTCGCTGCGTTGCCTGCCGGGAGTTGGATGTTGCTCGACGGAGACGAACTCCGCGAAGAGATAGCTGCGCAATCCAGCGATCCGGTCACCGATAGCGACCGCACCGCGACTTTGACAACCGATCACCCTGCTTACGTGATCTACACGTCGGGTTCGACGGGGCTGCCGAAGGGCGTCGTGGTCACCCACGCGAGTTTGCGAGGGGTACTGGATTCGGCGATCGACTTGTACGGTGTGAGCCCGGAGAGTCGATTCCTGCACATCTGTTCACCCAGCTTCGACCCCTCTGTCCTGGAATGGATGGTTGCTTTCGCTGCTGGTGCGCGGTTGGTGATTGTTCCTTCGGACGTGATCGGCGGCCCCGATCTGGCAGAGATATTGGTCTCGGAGAAAGTGACCCACTCGATCATCACGCCTGCGGTATTGGGGACGATGGATCCCGAGGGCATGGACAATCTTCGGGTTCTCTCCGTCGGTGGCGATGTGACCACCGCCGAACTGCTCGCTCGCTGGGCGCCGGGGCGCCGGTACTTCAACGGTTACGGCCCGACGGAGACCACGATCATCTCCTCGTTCGCCGAGCTCGAACCGGGGCGGCCGGTCACTATCGGTGCACCGGTTCGGGGTACATCGGCGCTGGTCCTGGACAGGCGACTGCGGCCCGTCCCGGCTGGGGTGGCAGGAGAGCTCTATCTTGCGGGCGAAGGGCTCGCTCGTGGCTACCACCAGCGGGGTTCCCTGACTGCAACCAGATTCGTTGCGGACCCGTATTCGAGTACGGGTGCGCGGATGTACCGCACCGGCGACCTCGTCAGGTGGACCGGACCGGAGGTTCGGGAACTCGAGTTCGTCGGGCGCTCGGACTTCCAGGTCAAGATTCGTGGTTTCCGCGTCGAGCTGGGAGAGGTCGACGCGGCACTTGCCGCGCACCCATCGGTGGCGTTCTCGGCCACCCTCGGCAAGGACCTGCCCTCTGGTGCAACAGTTCTCGTGTCCTACGTGATGCCCGCGGTCGGTGCCTCGGTGGATCCGGTTGCGGTAACGGAATTCGTGCGACGGACATTGCCGTCGCACATGGTGCCGTCGTCGATCGTGATTCTGGACGAGGTTCCCTTGACCCCGGTCGGCAAACTCGATCGCCGCGCTCTTCCTGAACCGGTGTTCGAAGAGCAGGCGTATCGGGCTGCCGAAACCGAGATCGAGGAGATCATCGCCGAGGTCTTCGCCGATGTGTTGCGCGTGCCGAGGGTGGGAGTGGACGAGTCCTTCTTCGCGCTCGGAGGCGACAGCATCGTCTCGATTCAGCTCGTGTCGCGGGCCAAAGCTCGAGGTGTCTCCTTCACTCCGCGTGATGTGTTCGAACGCAAGTCGGTTTCCGGTCTCGCTGAAGTAGCGGTCCGACTCGAGGACGCGGACCGTGCCACGGTCTTGTCCGAACTGCCGGGTGGCGGTGTCGGCTCGATGCCACTGACTCCGATCATGCACAAGGTGACGGAAGCCGGCGGGCGCTTGGATCGATTCTCCCAGTCGGTGTCGGTCGGACTGCCTGCAGAAATCGATATGGCTCTTCTTACGGCCACCTTGACCGCAATCGTCGATCACCACGACATGTTCAGGGCGGCATACGCGAACGGTGAAATGGCCGTTCGGGAACAGGGCAGCGTGGATGTGGGCGCGGCCATCGACAGGGTTCGCGTGGACGGTTCGATCTCGGGTGCTGATCTCGAGGCTCTGGCCTCCGACAGACTGTCCGCCGCGATGGGGCGTCTGAATCCGGCCACGGGTGCGATGATCCAGTTCGTCTGGTTCGATTTCAGCACCGGAACACCCACCGCAGGCGACACCGATACCGTCGAGGAAAGTCGACGCGGTGTGCTGCTCATCGTGGCCCATCACTTCGTGGTGGACGGTGTCACGTGGCGGATCCTGCTTCCTGATCTCGCAGTCGCGTGGTCGCAACTCGCTGCAGGGCAGCAGGTATCGCTGCCGGTCGTTGGCACCTCGATGCGTCGGTGGTCGCATGGGCTGATCCAGGCAGCCGCAGTGCCGTCGCGACGTCAGGAACTGCCGATCTGGAAGTCCTTGGCGAACTTCGACGATCCGCTGGTGGGTCGCAGGCCGTTCGATCCGACGGTCGATGTCGCGGGGACCGTCGAGCGTGTCGAGGTAGAGGTTTCGGCCGCCACTACCGATGCGCTACTGACTCGCGTGCCGCGCCTCTACCGAGGGGGCGTCAACGACGGGTTGCTGGCAACCCTGGCATTGGCAGTGGCGCGGTGGCGTCGAGATCGTGGAATCTCAACCACGAGTGCGCTGTTCGCACTGGAAGGGCATGGCCGCGAGGAAGCGGTCGTTCCCGGGGCCGATCTGTCGCGGACCATCGGTTGGTTCACCAGTGCTTATCCCTTGGCGCTCGATTTGGATGGAATCGACATCGACGACGCGTTCGCCGGCGGTGCGACCGTCGGTGCGGTGGTCAAGACAGTCAAGGAGCAAATTCACCGTGTGCCCGATCGTGGGATGGGGTACGGACTGCTGAAGTATCTCGACGACGAGACCGCCGCGGAACTGGAAACGGTCCCGTCCGGTCAGATCAGCTTCAATTATCTGGGCCGGATTTCTTCGGCCGAGATTCCGGCTGAGCTGGCGGACTTCGGATGGGCTCCGACGGGTGCCCTCGGATCTTTGACCGCCTCGATGGACGAAGACATGCCCGCCAACTCGACCATCGATATCAACGCCATCGTGACCGACGGCCCCGATGGTCCGAGATTGGGTGCTACGTTCGCGTTCCCCAACGGGCTTGTGGACCGCGCGGACGTTTCCGAGTTGGCTGCTCTGTGGACCGAGGCGATGGAAGCCCTGTCCGGTCACAGCCGTACCGCAGAGGCGGGTGGCCTGACGCCGTCGGACCTGACGTTGATCGAATCCACTCAGGACGAGATCGATTCGTGGGAGTCTGCCTACCGAGGCGTCGAAGACGTGTGGCCTCTGACTCCGCTGCAGTCCGGGCTGTTGTTCCACGCGATGATGACCGAATCGACGGTGGACGTCTACACGATGCAGGCTGTGCTGGACCTGTCCGGCGTCGTCGATACCGATCGGCTGCGGGCTTCCGGGCAGGCGTTGCTCGATCGCCACAGCAATCTCCGAGCCGCGTTCGTCTCCGACAGTGACGGCCGACCGGTTCAGGTGGTTCTCGGCGCTCTGGAACTCCCCTTCGACGAGATCGACCTGATGGATGTTGCCGAGGACTCTCGACGCGCGGAGGCGAAGCGGATTCTTGTTGCTGCTCAGGCCGAGCGCTTCGATATGTCCGCGCCACCGCTGATCAGGTTCACGCTGATCAAGGTCGCCGCGGACGCATGGCACCTGGGCATCACCAGTCACCACATCCTGCTCGACGGGTGGTCCATGCCGTTGCTCATGCAGGATCTGCTGATGCTGTACGCAGTCCGTGCCGACACGTCGGTGCTGCCCAGGGTACGACCGTTCCGGAACTTCCTGTCCTGGCTCGACGGCCGTGACCGAGAAGATTCGCTCGATCGATGGGCGGCCGCCTTCCACGGGGTGTCGGAACCGACGCTGCTCACCGAAAGCGCACGCCCCTCGGGGGCGGTGCCGGGGATCGGCAAGATCGAGGTCTCCCTGTCCGAGGAGCGCACAGCGGTGCTGACCGCGATGGCCTCGAATCTGGGTGTCACGGTCAATACTGTCGTGCAAGCTGCGTGGGGGATCCTTCTGGGGCGTCTCACCGGACGCGCGGATGTGGTCTTCGGGGCTACCGTTTCGGGACGCCCTGCCGACCTTGCAGGCGTCGAGTCGATGGTTGGACTCTTCATCAATACGCTGCCGGTTCGTGTAGATGTCGGAGACGGACACTCGCGGGCAGAGACTCTGATGCAGTTGCAAGGGCAGCAGGCGGATCTGCTCGATCACCACTACGTGGGTCTGACCGAGATTCAGCAGCGCATCGGTGTGGACCGATTGTTCGACACGCTCCTGGTGTTCGAGTCCTACCCCATCGACCGCGACGCGATCGCTGCGGCGAGTTCGGTCGATGGCTTGCAGATCACCGGGGTGGGCGTCGACGACGCCACGCATTACCCGTTGACGGTTCTGACCGTCGTCGAGGCAAGACTCGAGCTGACGTTCAAGTACCTGGACACAGTCCTCGACGGTCGGTACGTCACCGACCTGAGCCGGTGGTTCCTTCGAATTCTCGATGCGATGATCGACGACCCGACCGCACGAGTGGGGACGATCGACTTGTTGGATGCGAACGAACGAGAGCAGGTCGTCATGGCCTCGACCGATCTGGATTCGGGCACGCAGGGTGCGCGTCGATCCGTGGGCTCGGATATGCAGGTGCTTCCACAGGTCCTCGCGGAGATCGTGGAAGACGACCCGGAGGCTCCCGCGATGGTGTCCGGTGAGGACGAGATCAGCTACCGGGTGCTCGACGTCGCCTCGTCCAGACTTGCTCGATCGTTGATCGATCGAGGCGTCGGACCCGGAATGTCGGTTGTGGTGCACCTCCCTCGTTCGACGACGGCGATCGAGGCCTTGTGGGCAGTAGCCAAGACCGGTGCTGCGGTCATTCCCTCGCAGCCCGGGGCACACAGTTCGGTCGCCGAAGGCACCTTCGGTGTCACAGTCGAGCAGTACCGCGACACGGCACCGGCGGGTCCGACCTGGCTCGTCGTCGACGATCCCGAATTCGCCCGGGAAACAGCTTCCCGACCGCGGCATCCGGTCTCGTACTCGGACCGATTGCAGTCTCTGTCCGGAGATCACACTGCTCTCACGTTGTCTTCGGGTTCGCTCAGTCAGTCGGAATTGATGCTTCGTATCGCGGAGTACGCCGATCGATTCGAACTGGGATACGACGCCCGTAGCTTCCACTACGGGTCGTTCGATTCCGACGCGTCAATCTTCGAGGCCTTCGCGGTGACGTCGAGAGGTGGCGCGCTGATCATGGGCGAGCCGGACGTCGCCTCGGTGGCCGACCTGTTGTTCGACTCGTGGGCGACACACGCGTTCGTGCCGATCGAGGTACTCGAGCAGTCGGGTCCGGAGGATCTCGACGACCTGGTAGTCGTGATCGTCACAGATGGGCCCGCGACGGGTGATGCAGTCGAGGTATGGACGGACGGGCGGACCGTGACTCACATGTGACCCTCGACCTGCGCTGTGGGCTCGTGAGGTAACGGAATACGCCTGAAACCGGATAGATGTCCGAGGCGTGCGAACCCGGTCACGGTCGGCTCGAATCGATCGTGTGGCGGTGAGCTGAGCCGGGCTCGCTAAACTTGCTCTGCGCGTTCTACCCCGGGACGGCCGTTCGACAGTGGGCTGTCAGTTCAGCCATGTCTTTTCGGCGTCTCGGGGAGAGTCCGAGCCGAGACCATCGAACTTTTCGACAACGAAGGTGATCCGCATACATGACGTTCCGTACCCGGCCAGATCGAACACAGGGCTCGACGACATGAGTGCGAGTGAATCCCGCAGTCGGGTCGACGGTGCTACCCGTGGAAGCGGTCGCCGGTCACGAGGAGAACGTCCCAGCCGTCGCCACGGCGTCCGGACAGAGCTACTTCCGCAGCTGCTGACGAGTGCCGTCGAAACAGCAGGCGATTCGATTGCGCTGATGTCCTCAGGAATCTCGCTCAGCTACCGCGAGCTCGACGAACGGTCGTCGAAGCTGGCCAGAGCGCTCATCGAACGAGGGGTCGGTCCCGGCGACCGAGTCGCGCTGGCTCTTCCGAGGTCGGTCGAATCCGTCCTCGCGGTGTGGGCAGTCGCCAAAAGCGGAGCGGCATTCGTACCGGTGGATCCGAATTATCCTCCCGATCGAACACAGCACATGGTGACCGATTCGGGAGCCGTACTCGGTCTCACCCTCGAATCGTTCGCAGCAGGCCTTCCCAGCGGTGTCGACTGGCTCGCGCTGGACGAGCCGAGCCTTGCAGCGGCCGTCGAGTGTTACCCAGCGCACCCGATCTCCTATGCGGATCGGGTGCGACCACTGCTCGAGTCGCATGCGGCCTACATCATCTACACGTCCGGATCGACAGGGCTGCCCAAGGGCGTCGTGGTGACCCATTCCGGTCTCGGACCGCTCGTGGCGGCGGAGCGACCGCACTATGGTCTCTCATCCGACTCTCGGATGCTGCACGTCTGTTCGCCCAGTTTCGACGTGTCGGTCCTCGAATTACTGCTCGCGTTCACCTCCGGCGCGACGCTCGTGGTGGCTCCGCCGTCGATCGGGGGCGGCGAGGAATTGGCCGATCTGCTCCGTGAGAAGCAGGTCACTCACGTACTCATCACGCCGGGAGCGCTGGGTTCGGTCGACCCGAACGGCCTTCCCGACCTCGAAGCGGTCGTCGTGGCCGGCGACACCTTCACCGGTGAACTGGTGACGAGATGGGTCGGCGCCGAACGAGGCGCGGGATTGCCGCAGCGACTGTTCTTCAACGGTTATGGACCTACCGAAGCGACCATCCTGGCAACAAGTACGGTGCCTCTAGTGGTGGGCGAAGCGCCGGTCATCGGCACACCGATCCCAGGTGTCGGTGCATTCGTGCTCGACAACCGGCTCCGTCCAGTTCCGGCAGGAGTCAGTGGCGAGCTCTACCTAGCGGGTGCGCAGCTCGCCGAGGGATACAACAAGCGATCAGCGTTGACTTCGGAACGATTCGTCGCCAATCCGTTCCCCGAAGCGACGGCAACCGGGCAGAATGCCTCGGGAACCGGCACCCGCTTGTATCGCACCGGAGATGTCGTCCGACGTGACTCCGAGGGCATCATCCACTACCTCGGCCGTAGTGACTTTCAGGTCAAGATTCGTGGCTTCCGGATCGAGTTGGGTGAAGTCGACAGCACGCTCGCCACTCATCCGCATGTGCAGTTCGCTGCTACCGTCGGCCGCGAACTTCCGTCCGGTGAAACAGCATTGGTGTCGTACGTACAACCCACTGCAGGTGTGGACTTCGACACCGACGAGCTTGTCGAACACCTCGGCCGCACGTTGCCCGCACACATGATTCCGGCCCAGATCATCGAGCTGGATTCGGTTCCGCTCACTCCGGTCGGCAAGCTCGACCGGGCAGCATTACCGGAGCCGGTCTTTGCCGGCAAGGAATTCGTGGCGCCGGTCACCGAGTTGGAGATAACTGTCGCAGAGATCTTTGCCGAGGTGCTCGGAGTCGAGCGCGTCGGCAGAACCGACTCGTTCCTCGATCTGGGCGGAAACTCCCTCGTTGCAACCCGGTTGGTTGCGCGTCTCGGCGCGGCCCTGGACGTCAAAGTGCCGGTTCCGCTGCTCTTCGGAAATCCAGCTGTCGGTGACCTCGCTCGTGAGATCGAGTTGCGATCACTTGGTGACGCACATGCTGCTCTGGCTCCACGCGACCGGCCCGACCGGATTCCGCTCTCGCTCGCCCAGCAGCGGATGTGGTTCCTGAACAGATTCGATACCGCATCCGCGGTGAACAATATCCCGGTTGCGATTCGGTTGTCCGGCCGGCTCGATACGAGCGCGTTGTTCCATTCCATCCGCGACCTGATCGAACGACACGAATCTCTTCGAACGTCGTACCCGGACCACGACGGCGTCGGATTTCAGAGCATCGGTTCCGTGGACGACGTTCTTGCAGAGCTCACTCCGGTCATCGTCGATCCGGATGATGTCACCGCCGTTGTGATGGATACGGTGTCGAGCGGATTCGATGTCACAACCCAAGTGCCCCTTCGGGTGCGGCTGCTCCAGGTCTCGGCCGAGGAGCACATTCTGGTTTTCGTGGTACATCACATCTCCGGCGACGGAGTTTCGATGGGGCCCCTGACTCGCGACGTAATGACGGCATATCACGCCCGAACGCAGAACACGGTGCCCGACCTCGCGCCGTTACCCGTTCAGTACGCGGACTACACCCTGTGGCAGCGCGACATACTCGGATCCGAACTAGAGTCGGATTCGGTCATCTCCGATCAGATCGAGTACTGGACGAAGGCGTTGGCGGACCTTCCGACGGAGCTATCGCTGCCGTTCGATCGCCCCCGGCCTGCGGTCGCGTCGAATCTCGGTGCCACACATACGTTCACAATCGATGCCGATACGCATCGGCAGATGCGGTCTTTGGCGACGGCATCGGGCGCCAGCGTGTTCATGGTTGTTCACGCGGCACTCGCCGTGTTGCTGTCACGGCTTTCGGACTCCACCGATATCGTCGTGGGCACACCCGTAGCGGGTCGCGGTGACGAGGCCCTCGACAACCTCATCGGCATGTTCGTCAATACGCTCGTGCTTCGTACCGATACCTCGCCGAACCTCCGTTTCCGTGAACTGTTGGACGCCGCACGTGGGGTGGATCTCGAGGCGTTTGCTCATGCCGATCTGCCGTTCGAGCGGCTGGTGGAGATTCTGGATCCAGAACGAAGTGCTGCACGCCACCCGATATTTCAGGTCATGTTGACCTACCAGAACATGGAGCCGTCTCGGTTCGCCCTGCCGGACCTGACCGTGACGGGCGTGGACCTCGACGTCGCGATAGCCAAGTTCGATCTGCAATTGGCTATCACCGAGATGGCGTCGGACACTGGTGGCGAAGGCCCGCTGGCTGTCGAATTGACCTATGCGCGCGAGGTTTTCGACGACGCAACTGCTGTCAGTTTTGCTCGCCGGCTGACCGCGATAGTCAGCGCAGTAGTCGCGGATGCCGATGTGGTGATCGGCGATATCGAGATCGTGGACGAGGCCGAGCGTGCGGCGCTGAGCGCTGAGGGCACCGAACTCGTCGATGTCGGTGATGCAACGCTCGTGGCGCGGTTCGATGCTGCCGTACGCGCGAACCCGGGGGCGCCCGCCGTCACCAGTGGCGATGTCACCCTTACCTATGCGGAGCTGGACGGCAAAGCAAATCGGATTGCACGGGCGTTGTCGGCGACCGGTGTGCGACCGGAAAGCCTGGTAGCTGTGGCGCTGCCGCGGTCGGCAGATCTGATCGCGGCGATTCTCGGGGTTCTGAAAGCCGGTGCGGGGTACCTCCCGATCGACACGAGCAACCCGCTCGATCGCATCTCGTACATTCTCGGGGATGCAGTCCCCGGTGCCGTGATCACGTCACAGGCGGAACTCGACTCGATCGGCGCGTTCGACTGTCCCATGGTCGACGTCGATTCCGCGTTGGTCACCGAGCTCGACGGATCCGCACTCTCCGGTTCCGAGCTGCCGAGAAGTGCTTCCGCCGACAACGTCGCGTATGTCATCTACACATCCGGTTCGACTGGACTCCCGAAGGGTGTTGCAGTCACCCACCGAAACGTCACAACGCTGTTCGCGGCCGCGGCGCAGCGGTTCGAGTTCAGCAGCGAAGACGTATGGACCATGTTCCATTCCTACGCATTCGACTTCTCCGTCTGGGAGATCTGGGGACCGTTGCTGTCCGGTGGACGGCTGGTGACAGTGGACTACTACACCTCTCGCTCGCCCGAGAAGTTCCTCGAACTGCTCGCACGTGAAAGCGTCACCGTACTCAATCAGACACCGTCGGCATTCGCTCAGCTGGCTGAGGCGGAACGTTCGGCGGGGGACCGTGCACCGTCGCTTTCCCTGCGCTACATAGTGTTCGGCGGCGAGGCGCTCGATTTGAGCTCGTTGGAGCGTTGGTATGCCCGTCATCCGAACGGTCCACAATTGGTCAACATGTACGGCATCACCGAGACCACCGTGCACGTGTCCTTCCTGGCTCTCTCTCGGGAGGCAGCGCACAGGGCGCGAGCAAGCGTGATCGGCGACGCGTTGCCAGGGTTGACGGTTCGTGTTCTCGATTCGCGGCTGGGCCTCGCACCCGTCGGCGTGGCAGGAGAGCTGTACGTGAGCGGCGGACAACTTGCCCGCGGTTACCTCGGCAAGTCGGCACTCACCTCGACTCGGTTCGTGGCCGACCCGCTCGGACCGAGTGGAACGGTGATGTACCGGACCGGCGACCGAGGCCGCTGGAATACTGGTGGACAGCTCGAATATGCCGGGCGCAGTGATTCTCAGGTTCAGCTGCGTGGGTTCCGCATCGAACTCGGTGAAGTCGAATCGGCTTTGCTCCGAGATCCCGACGTCGCCCAGGCGGTGGCGATGGTTCGACGAGACCTGCGTCAGGGCGCCGACACCGAAGGCCGTGCGGGTGAGTCTCTCGTCGCGTACGTCGTGCCCTCGGCTGGAGCGTCCATCGACATCAACCGATTGCGTTCTGTTGCAGCACAATTCTTGACCACTTACATGGTGCCGGATCTGATCGAAATCCTGGACGAATTGCCGTTGACGGTCAATGGCAAGCTGGACCATCGGGCACTGCCGGTCCCGGTGTACGCATCGGGGTCACCCTTTCGTGCGCCGGGCACACCTGCCGAAAAGGCAGTCGCCGAAGTATTCGCAACGGTTCTTTCCCAGGAGGTGGTCGGGGCGGACGACTCCTTCTTCGAGCTCGGCGGCAATTCGCTCGATGCAACCCGCGTCATAGCCAGGCTGAATGCGGCACTCGACAGTGATGTGTCCGTTCGAGAGCTGTTCGAAGCTCCGACTGTGGCAGCTCTGGCGTCGTGCGCCAGTCGTCATCTCGGTGTAGGTGGCCGAAGGACGCTGGTTGCTGCCGAACGTCCCGAGCGAATTCCGCTTTCGCTTGCCCAGCAACGGATGTGGTTCCTCAACCGCCTCGATCCAGGCTCGTCGGTGTACAACATTCCACTGGCGATCCGACTGGCCGGTGAACTCGATCTCGAGGCACTCGACAGTGCCATCCGCGATGTGATCGACAGGCATGAGAGCCTGCGAACGAGTTATCCGACCGACGCGGACGGCCCATTTCAGCAGATAGGCGAAGTCGCCGATGTCGGACTCGACCTTGCACCGATTGCATGTGCGAGCGAAACCGAACTGATCGATCGGGTTCGCGGCACCATCTCACGTGGCTTCGATGTGTCCACCGACATACCGGTCAGGGCCGAACTGTTCGCGCTCACCGAAACCGATCATGTGCTTGCAGTATCGGTTCATCACATTTCGGCAGACGGGGTGTCCATGGCACCTCTCGCACGAGATGTGATGACGGCGTACGTCGCACGGATCTCCGGTTCGGCCCCTGCCTGGGCTCCGCTGACCGTGCAGTACGCGGACTATGCGCTGTGGCAGCACGACGTACTGGGTGACGCAGAGCAGGCCGACTCGATCGCAGCCGGTCAACTCCGTTTTTGGACGGAACAACTGGTGGGTGTTCCGGACGAGCTGGATCTGTCTACAGACCGGCCGCGTCCGCCCCAGCAGTCGATGCGCGGACGATCCTGGGCCACGTCGCTGACTCCGGAGCTGACCGATTCGCTGAACCGGATCGCGCGGGCCAACAATGCATCGTTGTTCATGGTGGTGCATAGCGCGCTTGCAGTCCTGTTGGCTCGGATGAGCGGCGGACGCGACATCGTGATCGGCACTGCAGTGGCCGGTCGTGGTGACGCCGCGCTCGATGGGCTGGTCGGAATGTTCGTCAACACGCTCGCCCTGCGGGTGGACGTCGATCCCGCGGATCGATTCGATGACCTTCTCGACCGAGTTCGGAGCGTCGACCTCGGGGCTTTCGCCAACGCGGACGTCCCCTTCGAGAGGGTAGTCGACGCAGTGTCCCCGACCCGCTCGGTCGCCCGACATCCGATCTTCCAGGTGGTTCTGTCGCTACAGAATCAGGAGCAGGCCACACTCGAACTTCCAGGTTTGTCCATCTCGGTTCTCGACGGCGCCGAACTGGCGGCCAAGTTCGATCTTCAGGTCACGGTCGAACGCGTGGGCGATCGGTTACAGGTCGTGTTCACTTATGCGACAGATCTGTTCGACGAAGACTCGATTTCGCGCTTCGGGGAGCGTTTCACCCTGGTGCTCGACGCGATTGCCGGCAGCACCGAGGTGATCGTCGGTGACATCGACATCCAATCCGATACGGAGGTCGAGCAAGGGCATGTTCTGACAGCTGCACCGTCGGTCGATGTCGCAGCAACCGTCGGTGTGGAAGGGGCAGCCCTCGCCCAAGTGTTGCGCGCTGTGGTCGACGAAGACCCCGACGCGCCTGCCATCTCGATCGGCGATGTCGACATCACTTTCGGCGAGGTGGACGAACGGTCTTCGCAGCTGGCACGTGAGCTGATCTCGCGGGGTGTGGGACCTGGGGACGCGGTCGTCGTCGCCATCGAGCGGTCGGTCGAGCAGATTGTCACGCTCTGGGCTGTTGCCAAAAGCGGTGGTGCAGTAGCGGGCCCCATGTCGAGTACCGCGGTCTTGAGTATCGCGTCAACGGTAGAGGCGGTCGAGAGTTCGGTCGGCGAGTGGATCGTGCTGAGTGATGACTCGGTGATCAGGACCCTTGCCGAGCGATCCTCGCGCCCAGTGGCGTATTCGGAACGAGTGCGACTTCTTCGCCCAGATGATCCGTTCGCCTTCTTCGATGGGGTCGACCCACCTCTCTGCCACGGCGAAGTCGTCACGATCGCAGAGTCGCTACGAGGACTCCTCGGGGTGAGTTTCGAATCGCGTACGTACGGGACCGCGAGGTTCGGCACCAGATGGTCTCTGCTGGAGTTTGCGCTTGCAGCGTCAGCAGGCTCGGCGATGGTCGTGTCGGCGCCTGGTGAGCCCGAGGATCCCGCGGCCGTGATCGGCGAGCAATGGGTGACCCATGCGTTCGTCTCTCGTGCCCAGAGTGCGGCCCTGGAAGAAGGTATCGAGGCGGAAGACCTCGTGTCCGTCATTCTCACCGAGAATCCGGTCGATACGGAGCTTCCGGCGTCGGAGTCCAGTTCAGGCTGGACGATCTTCGGCTGACCGGCCGGCCGCCCTGCACGAGCGCATCGCGGCAGCGTGTGAACACTCGCGGAAACCTGCACTGTGATTGTTTCTTGCACGTTTGTCGTGCGTACACTTCTATCTCGGTTGCATTTCGGCCAATAAACCAGTGCAATTCGGTAATAGAAGGCGTCAACATAGTCAGTGGTGCCGATAGCCGAAAATAGTGCGGCCCGCCGCTCGCGCTCAGAACGCATTGCGGGGCCTGTCGGGGTCAGGTGGCCCTGTTCACGCAGGGCGCGAGTGACGGCAGATCGGTGGGCGCTTGGTAGCCTTCAGAGTAGATTCAGGACTTGTAAAACAGACTTTTCATTTTGATTGGGTCACAAATTTCCGCTATAACAGCGCAATCACGACACAATCTCGACGCTGAGTCAGTCCGTATCCCGACCGATTGCGAGGTACTGCCCACCGATGAATGCGAAAAACCCGAACTCGGGCGACATCGAATCCGACGTCGCCCCTGATCTGTCGCCCGCAGGACCGGTGAGATCCGGTCGATCCAGCGGGCGTAACAAGGACAGGCGCAAGCCTCGCACTCGTAGGGCGCGCGTTGCTCTTCTGCCGGATTTGTTGGCGGCGGCGGTGGAGCGGAGCCCAGAATCGTCGGCGGTGGTGTGTGGGTCTGCTGAGATCTCCTATCGGGTGTTGGATTCGCGGTCCTCGCGGTTGGCTCGGGTGTTGGTGGCTTCGGGCGTGGAGGTAGACGGGTTCGTCGGTGTGGCGTTGCCGCGGTCGGTGGATTCGGTGGTGTCGGTGTGGGGTGTGGCCAAGTCCGGTAGTGCTGTGGTGCCGTTCGATCCGGGGTATCCGGCGGAGCGGTTGGAGCGGATGGTGGTGGATTCGGGTGTGCGGATCGGTGTGACGGTGCGTGAGTTCGTGGGGTTGTTGCCGTCGAGTGTGGAGTGGATCGTGCTGGATGACCCGGCAGTGGAGGTGTCATTGGCATCGGTGTCGGGTGATCCGCTCACGGCGGTGGATCGGATCGGTCGGTTGCGGGCGGAGTCGGCTGCCTATGTCGTGTATACCTCGGGGTCTACTGGAGTTCCGAAGGGTGTGGTGGTGACGCAGGCGGGGTTGGCCAATTTCGCGGTGGAGCAGCGTGATCGGTATGGGTTGACCGGGGAGTCGCGGACGCTGCATTTCGCGTCTCCGAGTTTCGATGCGTCGATGTTGGAGTTGTTGTTGGCGGTGGGTGCGTCGTCGACGATGGTGGTGGCGGAGGCGTCGGTGTTCGGTGGGGTGGAGTTGTGGGAGTTGTTGGTTTCGGAGCGGGTGTCGCATGCGTTTGTAACTCCGGCTGCGTTGGCGTCGGTGGACCCGGAGGGGTTGGTCGATCTTCGAGTTGTGGTGGTGGGTGGCGAGGCTTGGTCACCTGATTTGTTGGGTCGGTGGGCGGTGGAGCGTGGTGGCGGTGTTGGTGTTCGTGAGTTTTTCAATGGTTATGGTCCGACGGAGACGACGATCATGTCCAATATTTCGGATGCGTTGGTGGCGGGGGACGTGGTGTCGATCGGTGCGCCGATCCGCGGGATGTCCGCCGCCGTACTCGATGATCGGTTGCGTCCCGTGCTCGGCGGCGCGAAAGGCGAACTGTACCTGTGGGGCCCCGGTGTGGCGCGTGGCTACCACAGTCGCATGGGGCTCACAGCAGGACGATTCGTAGCCAATCCTCTGGTCGATGACGGCACACGGATGTATCGCACGGGCGATGTCATTCGCCGCCTGCCCGATTCGCACGATATCGAGTACGTGGGGCGCAGTGATTTTCAGGTGAAGGTGCGTGGTTTCCGGATCGAGCTGGGCGAGATCGATGCTGTCTTGACCTCGCATCCGGGGGTCGAGTTCGCGGTGACGGTCGCGCGTTCGGGGGAGCAGGGAGTGGCGGGTGCGACGGTGCTGGTGTCGTATGTGTTGCCTGCGGTGGGTACGGATCTGGATGTTACGGAGATTCGGGGGTGGGTGAAGGAGCGGTTGCCGCGACACATGGTGCCTTCGCAGGTGGTCGCTCTCGACGAGTTGCCGTTGACTCCGGTGGGGAAGTTGGACCGTGCTGCTTTGCCGGAGCCTGCCGCTGTGGTGCGCCAGTTCCGCGCGCCGGTGTCGGAGTCGGAGTCCGTGGTGGCGAGTGTGTTCGAGGATGTGCTCGATGTCGATCGGGTGGGGCTCGACGACGACTTCTTCGAGTTGGGCGGCAACTCACTCATTGCAACGCAGGTTGCGTCGCGATTGAGTTCGGCGCTCGGGCGCGCGGTGTCGGTCCGAACTCTGTTCGAGAGCTCGTCCGTGGGATCACTCGCCGCATCGGTGCACGATGCTTCGGAGATCGTCCAGCGGCAACCGCTGACGATGTCCGAACGTCCTTCTCGTATCCCGCTGTCCCTTGCGCAGCAACGGTATTGGTTCCTCAATCAGTTCGACACCTCGTCGGTGGTTGACAACATCCCGATCGCGGTACGGCTGTCGGGAGCTCTCGACGTCGCGGCACTTCAGACCGCCGTCGCAGACGTCGTCGACCGGCACGAGGTACTTCGAACCCTGTACCCGAACGAGCCGCTCGGTCCTTCGCAATCGGTTCTGCCTGCGGGGAGCGCCGTTCCCGACCTGACGCCAGTGTCAGTGCGACCCGAGGACGTTCCTTCCCGTGTGCGCGAGGCAGTGACGAGACAGTTCGACGTCACCGAGGCGCCACCGGTATTCGTCAGGCTGTATGCCGTCGATCAGGCGAGCAGCGATCGCAACGGTGAGTACGTGTTGGTGATCGTCGTACATCACATCAGTGCGGACGGATCCTCTCTCCCCGTGCTCGTGCGGGACGTCATGCTGGCATATTCGGCTCGTGCAGCCGGACATGCTCCGCAGTGGTCGCCGTTGCCAGTGCGCTACGCCGACTTCGCTCTGTGGCAGCGTGAAGTGCTCGGCGACGAGTCCGATCCCGACTCGATGCTCAGTACACAGATCGCATACTGGCAGAAGCACCTACGCGGAGTCGCTCCCGTGATGGACCTGCCTACCGATCGGCGCCGACCCGAACAGCAGTCGTTTGCAGGCGCGGTAGTGCGTACGACCCTCACCGACGAGGTACACCGAACTCTCGTCAGTGTCGCGCACGCGCACGAGGCCTCACTGTTCATGGTCGTCCACACGGCTTTGGCAGCATTCCTGAGTCGGATGAGCAATTCCGGCGACGTCGTCGTGGGTACTCCCATCGCAGGTCGTGTCGATCAAGCGCTGGACGGACTCATCGGCATGTTCGTCAACACCCTCGTGCTCAGGACTCAGGTCGACTCGAGTGCCAGCTTCGCGGAGGCGCTCGCCGACGTACGGGACGTGGATCTCGCGGCATTCGCGCATTCGGATGTGCCCTTCGAGCGCGTCGTCGAAGCCATCAATCCACCACGATCCTCCGAATACAGCCCACTCTTTCAGGTCGGCTTCTCGTTTCAGAACATCGCACAGGAGGCGCTCGAGCTTCCGGATCTGGCCGTTCGGCCGGTAGAATTCGAATCGAACGTTGCCAAGTCCGATGTGCACTTCACCATCACCGAAAGTCCGGCACGCAGTGGCGATTCTGTGTTCGGTATCGAACTGGCATATGCCACAGATCTTTTCGACGAGAGTACGGCGCAATCGATGCTCGATCGATTCGTACGCGTCCTCGACGCCGTGGCCGTAAATCCACTGGTGCTGATCGGCGACATCGCACTGATGACCGAGCCCGAACGTCGATCGATGGTGTTCTCCGCTACTCGGACGGCGCATCCGGTCGGTGAGTCGACTTTGATGTCGATGTACGAGGCGCGAGTGGCCGAAACCCCGGACGCCGAAGCTGTTGTTGCCGAAGGGCAACGAATGACGTTCCGGCAGTTCGATTCGCGGGTCAACGCGACGGCTCGATACCTGATCGATCGTGGAATCGGACCGGAGTCGAGTGTCGCACTGTCGATCCCACGAGGTGTCGACCTGTTGGTGGTTATGTATGCGGTAGTCAAGACCGGTGCCGCTTACGTTCCACTCGATAGTGAGCATCCGGCGGATCGCAACGCCTACATCGTCGAGACCGCCGCGCCTGCGCTTCTCGTCACCGGTCCGGGTGACAGCGGAAACTGGCAGAGCACGGCACCGACGGTGTCGGTGGACGAGATCGACTCCTCCGAGTACTCCGACGGGCCCCTCGACGACTCCGAGCGTCCCGCGCCGGTGCGACCGGACAACACGGCTTACGTTATTTTCACCTCTGGGTCGACCGGAAAGCCCAAGGGCGTGGCGGTCTCCCACCGAGCGATCGTCAATCAGTTGCAGTGGCTGCGTGCCAACTTCCATACGGGGCCCGGCGATGTCGTGCTGATACACACCGCGGTCACGTTCGATGTATCCGTGTGGGAATACTGGGGTGCGCTCGCTGCAGGAAGCGCGGTAGTCATTGCCGCTCCCCGATCACATCCGGATCCTGCTTATCTTCTCGGCTTGATGCGCTCGGAGAATGTGACGACCCTCGGTGTGGTGCCGGCGATGCTGAACACCCTTCTGATGCAGGCCGAAGGTGTACTGCCCCGATCCATCCTGCGCGTCTACGCTATCGGGGAGGAGCTTGCCGCGGGGCTCGCACAGTGGTTCCGCCGAGGCAACGAGGGAAAGCTCTTCAATCTCTACGGGCCGACCGAGGCCGCGGTGTCAGTGACCTGTCACGAGGTTGTGTCGGAAGATGTCGGCGGCGTGCCGATCGGCCGTCCGATGTGGAACACCGGCACTCTCGTGTTGGATTCCCGAATGAACCTCGTTCCGGCAGGAGTCGGCGGAGATCTGTACCTCACCGGCGTCCAACTGGCGCGCGGATACACCTCACGAACGGCACTGACTGCCGAGCGTTTCGTCGCCGATCCGTTCGGACCGAACGGATCCCGAATGTACCGAACCGGTGATCTCGCCCGATGGAATCGCGAAGGTGAGCTCGAGTACCTCGGTCGATCGGACGAGCAGGTGAAGGTACACGGCTACCGGATCGAGCTGGGCGAGATCGAGTCGGTACTTCGCACCCACCCTGACGTGACCGAGGCAGCCGTCGTCGCGCGAGAGGACGGAAATTCGGGTCACCGGCTGGTTGCCTACGTCGTTCCGGGGGCAGATCGATCGATCGATCGAGACTCGCTGCAGGCGCTGGCAGCCGAGGAGTTGCCGTCGTACATGAAGCCCGCAGCCATTGTCGTTCTCGATCGACTTCCATTGAATCCGAGCGGCAAGGTGGATCGTCGGGCCCTTCCCGATCCCGTATTCGACAAGGTGCACTACAAGGCGCCGAGCAGTGAGACCGAAGCTCTGGTTGCACGGGTGTTCGCCGATACTCTCGGCACCGAGGACGTCGGCGTGGATGACGACTTCTTCGATCTCGGTGGCAACTCGATGGTCGCCGTCCGAATTGTGGGCGCGCTGAGTTCGGCGGTAGGTCACGATGTACCTCTTCCCTGGGTTTTCGGAAGTTCGACACCCGCAGAGCTGGCCGCACGCATCGACCGCGAACCTGCGACGTCGAGTGCCGGACGCGTTACCGGCGGACCACTCGACGTTCTCGTCACGCTCCGTGAGGGAAGCGCGGACCAGGCGCTTTTCTGCTTCCATCCGATCACGGGCACCGCGTGGGCGTTCGCAGGATTGGCGCCGCACCTCGATGCCGATCGGCCTGTCTACGGTCTTCAATCTCCAGCTCTGTCCGGTGCTGCACTCCCGACCTCGATCGAGGACTGGGCCGAGCTGTACGTAAACGAGATTCGCGCCGTACAGCCGGTCGGGCCCTACCACCTGCTCGGATGGTCGATGGGTGGTGTGATTGCGCACGCAGCTGCGGTTCGGCTTCGTACCTTGGGGGAGAGCGTCGAGACGCTCGCCGTGATGGATGCGACCCTCGGTACGGCCGAAGGTCGTACGACGGCGATACCGACAATGGCCGATCTTGTGGGTGAGTTCGGTGGGGAAACAGATCGCGATGTCGCAGATTTCGATGTACAGGCCGCGGTGGATCTGGTTGCGACCCTGCCGCCACCTTTCGACTCGTTGACCCGAGAACGGATCCAGATCATTTTTGGCGGGATTCGGCACTCCGCCGAACTCTTGGAGGCATATCGGCCGAGTAGCTTCGACGGGGATCTGCTGTACTTCACCGCCGAACTCGACGACCCCTCGGGCGAGTCGGGCGCGTCTACCTGGAAGTCGGCTGTCGACCCCGAAAATATCGTCAACTACCCAGTGGAGACGACCCACTGGAAGATGGCCTCGCACACATCGTTGGAGTTGATCGGACCGATACTGAACAAGTGGGTCCTCGGCGGTCGCTGATTCGCCGGGGGACTTCGTGCACGATCGCGGGGGCACGTACTCTGGTTTTTCATTCGAGTGAATGATTTTTCCGGCCATAACAGCCTTCGTGCCCGTTATGACCCTCGGTAACATCTGCTTGTCCTGAGCGATGGGGTATACATGGACGACAATTTGTCGTTGTATACCTGTACGGGGCGACTGGAGGAACTCGGTCTTAACGAGTACCCGGCTTGTCCTCGGATCGAGATCAAAGGGTGAGTCTTGTTCAAGTCTGAGTTGTCGATTTCTGTGACCGTCGAAGTCGAGCTTCGATGAGTGGCGACGGCCAGAACAGCTCGGCCAGCACTACATCCCCAGGGACCTCGCGCTCGAAGGCCCGGCCTCGGCGAGCTTCGCGCGTCCGACGTCCGCGTATCCCACTTCTGCCCGACATTCTGCTTGCTGCGGTCGAGTCCGACCCGTCGGCTTCCGCACTGTCTTCCGACGGAACCGACCTCTCGTATGCCGAGGTGGACGCGTGGTCGAGCCGTCTGGCACGTGCCCTGATCGGGCGCGGTCTCGGCGCCGACGACGTCGTGGCCGTTGCTATGACGAGGTCGGCGTCTTCCGTTCGGTCGGTGTGGGGTATTGCCAAATCAGGCGCCACCTTCCTGCCCGTGGATCCGAACTATCCTGCCGATCGCATCGAGCACATGCTCACCGATTCGGGCGCTCGTTTCGGTGTGACCCTGTCGGAATTCGTCGATGCTCTGCCAACGACGGTGGATTGGCTCGTCCTCGACGACCAGGCTTTCGTCGCCGAGTTGGTCGGCAACGACGACTCGCCAGTGCTGGCAGCCGACCGCGTGCGGCCCCTACACGCGACGCATGGCTGCTACATGATTTACACCTCGGGCTCGACCGGAGTACCGAAGGGTGTGGTCGTCACCCATGCGGGCCTGAGTGATCTCGCCGTCGAGTTGCGCGAACTGTACTCCCTCACGAGCTCGTCGCGAACCCTGCACTTCGCCTCGCCCAGCTTCGACGCGTCGGTATTCGAGTTGCTCATGGCAGTGACGGCGTCGTCGACAATGGTCATTGCGCCCCCCTCGGTATACGGCGGACGCGAGCTTGCCGAGCTGTTGCGAGTGGAGCGAGTCACTCACGCCATCATCACGCCGGCGGCACTGGCGTCGGTAGATCCTGACGGATTGGTCGATCTCGAGACCGTCATCTCCGGTGGAGAGGCGTGTCCGCCCGAGCTTGTGAGTAGATGGACCGTGGACCGGCCGGCCGGCCGGCGAAGGTTCTTCAACGCATACGGTCCGACCGAAGTCACTGTCATGGCCACGTGCAGCGATGCACTCGCGCCCGGTACTTCGGTCTCGATCGGTGGTCCTATACGTGGCGTCTCCGCGGCTGTACTGGACGAGCGGTTACATCCGGCTGTTGCAGGCACCAAGGGAGAACTGTATCTCTGGGGTGCGGCACTGGCCCGCGGCTACTACGGTCGAACGTCGCTGACGGCGGACCGATTCGTTGCGAACCCGTTCGCAACCGACGGTTCACGAATGTATCGCACCGGAGATGTGGTCAGGTGGCGCAAGGCGGCCGATGTGCTCGAATATTTGGGCCGTAGTGACTTTCAAGTCAAAATCCGAGGATTCCGTATCGAGCTCGGTGAGATCGATGCGGCACTGACCGCTCACAGTGGAGTCGATTTTGCCGTGACTGTGGCACGTGAGGGTGTCGGCGGCACAGCGGGCGCAGGAGCAGACTCCGGTGGCGGCGCGGGTTCGACCATGCTCGTGTCCTATGTTCGTGGAGTCGAAGGCGTCGTTTTGAACGCGACGGAGTTGACACAGTTCGTTGCTGAAGGACTTCCCCGACACATGGTGCCGACGGCGATTGTGCTGATCGATGAGATTCCCTTGACACCGGGGGGCAAGCTGAATCGCGCGGCATTACCGGATCCGGTGCTCATTGCACGTGAGTTCCGCGCGCCGACGAACCCGGTCGAGGAGACTGTGGCTCGGGTGTTCGCGGAGGTGCTGGGCGTCGAGCGCGTCGGGTTGGATGATGATTTCTTCGCACTGGGTGGTAATTCGTTGATAGCGACACAGCTGGTGGCACGGTTGGGTGCAGCGTTGGATACGCAGGTGCCGGTTCGGGTGATGTTCGAGGCGTCGACCGTGGAGGCATTGGCGGTGCGGTTCGAGGAGCATGTAGGTGAGGGTGCGCAGACGGCGCTGACCCGCAGGGAACGACCGAACCGTATTCCGTTGTCGTTCGCACAGCAGCGGATGTGGTTTTTCAACCAGTTCGATCCGGAGTCGGCGGCGTTCAACATTCCGTTGGCGATGAGGTTGTCCGGTGACCTGGATGTCAGCGCCCTCCAGTCTGCACTGATCGACGTCATCAACCGGCACGAAGCGTTGCGAACGATGTTCCCGGACTCGGACGAGGGTCCGTCGCAGGTGATCGTGCCGGTATCGGCGCTGTTACTGGATCTGGGTCCGGAGTGGGTGGTTCCGGAGCAGGCGCATGCCCGGGTATTCGAGTTCGTCGGCCGCGGTTTCGACGTGGCTAGGGAGGTTCCGCTTCGCGTCAAGCTCTTTCAGCTTGGTGAGCACGACTTCGTGCTCGCGTTCGTCGTGCACCATATCTCCGGCGACGGTGGCTCGACGGCCCCGATGTCGCGGGATATAGCTGTGGCGTATGCCGCTCGCCGCGAGGGGCAAGAGCCGGGTTGGTCCCCACTCGAGGTGCAGTATGCGGATTACACCTTGTGGCAGCAGGAGGTACTCGGTAGCGAGGGTGATCCGGACTCGTTGATCTCACGGCAGCTTCGGTACTGGACGGAGGCGTTGGCGGATCTGCCGGATCTCCTGGAGCTTCCCACGGATCGTCCGCGTCCTCCAGTGCAGTCATCACGGGGCGCAGCCGTTACCTTCACGGTGGCGAAGGACCTTGCTGATCGGATCGATCAGATTGCGCGCGAGAACAACTTGACCCTGTTCATGGTGGTTCACGCGGCGCTGACGGTGCTGCTCGCGCGTCTCAGTGGTGCCGACGATATACCCATCGGAATTCAGGTCGCAGGACGTGGCGAGGCAGCACTCGATGACCTGGTGGGCATGTTCGGTAATACGTTGATTCTGCGCAACCGCGTTCACAGTGCGTCGTCATTCGCCGAGATTCTGAGCGGAACCAGGGAAGTCGGACTGGCTGGTTTCGGTAATCCGGACGTTCCTTTGGAACGACTGCTGGAGACACTCAACCCGACGCGTTCGACTGCCTATTCGGCGCTGTTCCAGGTTCTGCTGGTGGTCCACAACTTCGTTCAGTCCGAGGTGTCGCTGCCCGGTTTGCACATCGCGCCGTTGGAAACGGGCGTCATCGGTGCGAAACTCGATCTCGAGTGGCATCTGACCGAGTTGTTCGATGCCGAAGGACTACGGAGCGGGATCTCGGGCACCATCACGTACGCGACGGATCTGTTCGAGGAATCCACGGTCGCGGGATTCGCTACAAAACTCGTTGCGATCTTCGAGGCGGTGACGCGCGATGCGACGGTCGCGGTCGGCGAGATCGATTTGCGCAGCAACGCCGAACGCGAGGCGATGAAGCTGTGGAACGACACGTCGGTTCCGGTGCCGGATCGAACATTGTCGAATCTGTTCGGCGAGCAGGTACGCCGAACGCCGGGTGCGACGGCGGTGGTGTTCGAGGGTGAGTCGTTGACTTATGCCGACCTCGACGGCCGGGTGAATAGGTTGGCACGCCGGTTGATCGCGGAGGGAGTGGGGCCCGAGTCGTTGGTAGGGCTGGGGATGCGTAGGTCATTGGACTTGATCGTCGGTATCTATGCGGTACTCCGGGCGGGCGGCGGGTATGTGCCGTTGGATCCGGATCAGCCTCGTGAACGAAACGACTATGTTCTGAATACGGCGTCGCCGGTGTGTGTGTTGTCCTCGACCAGAGACGATTTCGATGCCTCCGGCCATCGAGTTCTCAACATCGATGTGTTGGATCTGTCGGAGCACTCGATCACTGAGATATTGGAGTCCGAACTCGTGGCGCCGCTACGCCCGGAGAACGTGGCGTACGTAATCTTCACGTCCGGGTCGACAGGCCGGCCGAAGGGTGTGGCGGTGAGTCATCGTTCGGTGGTGAACCAGATGGCGTGGATGCGGGATCGATACGGGCTCGGGATCGAGGATTCGGTATTGCAGAAGACTCCGGTCACGTTCGACGCGTCGGTCTGGGAGTTGTTCTACCCGTTGCTGGTTGGTGCTCGGTTGGTGGTGGCGGCGCCCGGTGGACACCGTGATCCGGCGTATCTCGTCCGGATGGTGGAGCAGTGGAGCGTCACGATTTTGGAGTTCGTGCCCTCGATGCTGGCGTTGTTCCTGGCGGCGGAATCGGCGTTGCAGTTGCCGGCGTCGTTGCGGTATCTGTCAGTCGGTGGGGAGGCGTTCCCGCCGGAGTTGGCGGCGCGGTTGGGGGACCGAACGGATGCGGTGGTCGACAACACCTACGGGCCGACGGAGGCGACCGTGACCTCGACGGTGTACCGAGTCGAACCGGGGAGTGTGGGTAGGGTGCCGATCGGTACCCCGATCCGGAATACGCAGGCGTTCGTTTTCGACAGCCGCTTGCAGATGGCACCGATTGGTGTTGCAGGCGAGTTGTATCTTGCTGGTGTGCAGTTGGCCCGCGGATATTATGGCCGCGTCGATCTGACGGCGGAGCGGTTCGTGGCGAATCCTTTCGGTGAGCCGGGTGCGCGGTTGTATCGCACTGGTGATCTGGTGCGGTGGAACAACAATGGTGACCTCGAGTATTTGGGGCGGACCGATTTTCAGGTGAAGTTGCGTGGTCTACGGATCGAGCTGGGTGAGATCGAGGCGGCGTTGGTGGCGCAGGATTCGGTGGCACAGGCGGTGGCAATTGTTCATGACGGTGACTTCGGTCAGCAACTGGTCGGATATGTGGTGCCGAAGACTGGCCGGGAGGTCGACACGGAGGCGGTGCGGGCCGCTGCAGGGGAGTTGTTGCCTCGGTACATGGTTCCGGATGTTCTGATGGTTCTCGTCGCGTTGCCGATCGCGGCGTCCGGTAAGTTGGATCGAAAGGCCTTGCCGGTACCGGAGTTCGCGGTTCGGGGGTTTCGGGCGCCGACGAACCCGGTCGAGGAGACCGTGGCTCGGGTGTTCGCGGAGGTGCTGGGGGTAGAGCGCGTCGGGTTGGATGATGATTTCTTCGCGTTGGGTGGTAATTCGCTGATCGCGACGCAGGTGGTGGCCCGGTTGGGTGCGGCGTTGGATACGCGGGTGCCGGTTCGGGTGATGTTCGAGGCATCGACGGTGGAGGCGTTGTCGGTGCGGGTCGAGGAGCATGTAGGTGAGGGTGCGCGGACGGCGCTGACCCGCAGGGAACGACCGGACCGTATTCCCTTGTCGTTGGCGCAGCAGCGGATGTGGTTCCTCAACCAGTTCGATCCGGAGTCGGCGGCCTACAACATTCCGTTCGCGGTCCGGTTGTCGGGTGAGCTGGATGTGGTTGCGTGGCAGGAGTCAGTACGTGATGTATTCGCCCGGCACGAGGCGTTGCGGACGGTGTTCCCGGATTCGACTGAGGGTCCCTCGCAGGTCATCGTGCCGGTGTCGGCGGTGCCGGTGGATCTGACGCCGGTGCCGGTCGCGGGTGAGGAGGAGTTACGCAGCCGTGCGGTGGCGTTGCTGACGCGGGGTTTCGATGTCACCGCTGCGGTGCCGGTGCGTGGAGCGTTGTTCCGGGTTTCGGAGTCCGAGCACGTGCTGGCGATGGTGGTGCACCACATCTGTGCAGACGGTGTCTCGACGGGGCCGTTGGCCCGGGACATTGTGGTGGCATATGCATCGCGGCGGGCCGGGCGCGAGCCGGGTTGGGCGCCCCTCGAGGTGCAATACGCGGATTACACGTTGTGGCAGCGGGAGGTTCTCGGTTCGGAGGATGATCCGGGGTCGCTCCTCTCGCAGCAGATCGAGTACTGGTCGGGTGCGCTGGCGGGTCTGCCGGATGTGTTGGCGTTGCCGACGGATCGGCCTCGGCCGGCGGTGCGGTCTGGGGTGGGTGCGAGTGTGGACTTCACAGTTCCGTCCACGACGGCACAGCGGTTGCGGTCGTTGGCCCGGAAGCAAGGTGCGACACCGTTCATGGTGGCGCACGCGGCGTTGACGGTGCTGCTCGCAAAGTTGAGCGGCACCACGGATATCGCGATCGGATCACCGATCGCGGGCCGAGGTGAGGCGGCGCTGGACGATTTGGTCGGGATGTTCGTGAACACGTTGGTGTTGCGGGCCGAGTACGAGCCCGGTCAGTCGTTCACCGAGTTGGTGGGCCGGGTGCGCGACACGGATCTCGAGGCATTTGCGCGGGCGGACGTGCCGTTCGAGCGGTTGGTGGAGAACCTGAATCCGACTCGTTCGCAGGCGTTTTCGCCGTTGTTCCAGGTGGTGTTGGCGTTCCAGAACTTCACCCGGTCGGGCGTGGATCTTCCGGGGTTGACTATCGCACCGGTCGAGGTCGAGTGGGAAGCGGTGCAGTTCGATCTGTCGGTGACCCTCGCCGAGCGCGACGGTGGCGAGGGCGGGTATGTGGGGGTGTTTTCCTACGCGGCCGACATCTTCGATGCTGCGTCGGTGCAGCGGATCGCGGAGCGGTTCGTGCGGCTACTCGAGTCCGTGGCGGCGGATCCGTCGGCTCCGGTGGGGGACATCGACTTGCTGGAGGTGGAAGAGCGGAAGCAGGTGCTCGTCGACGCGAAGCCTGCGCCGTTGCGGGTGCCGACGCGGACGTTGCCGGAGATTTTTGCCGCGGGAGTGGCGGCGAATCTGTCGGGTGTCGCGTTGACCTCCGGCGGCGTGGAGATGTCGTATTCTGAACTTGATGTCCGATCGAACAGGCTTGCCCGCCTACTGATCTCGCTGGGCATCGGCCCGGAGGTCTTCGTGGCGTTGTCCTTCTCTAGATCCATCGAATCGGTGGTGGCGGTGTGGGCGGTCGCGAAGGCGGGCGGTGGTTTCGTGCCGGTGGATCCGAAGTTGCCGGTTGAGCGGATCGAGTACATGTTGGCCGATTCCGGAGTGGTGATCGGTTTGACCAGCGCCGACACCGGATCGCTTCCAGGTCTGATCGACTGGTTAGTTATCGATTCAAACGAGGTTCGGGATTCGTGCGGCAAATACGCGTCTGCGGTGGTGACCGAATCCGAGCGCACCGCACCGGTCGCGTTGTCGAATACGGCGTACATGATCTACACGTCAGGGTCGACGGGCATCCCGAAGGGTGTCGTCGTCACTCACAGTGGGCTGGAATCGTTCTGTGGAGATGCCCGGGTGGAGCTGGGGTTGTCGGCGACTTCGCGGATGTTGCGGTATTCGTCGTCGAGTTTCGACGCGTCGGTGTTCGAAATGATCGCAGGGTTCAGCGCCGGGGCCACCATGGTGGTGGCCCCGCCGGAGGTCATCGGAGGGAGCGAGCTGGCAGACCTGCTTCGCGAGGAAAGGGTCACGCACGTCATCACGGCACCCGCGGCCTTGGGCACGATCGACCCTGCCGGGTTGGCTGATCTGCGGGCGGTGGTGGTCGGCGGAGACGTGTGCCCGCCGGAGCTAGTGGCGAAGTTCGCGCCCGTCTGCCGTTTCTTCAACAGCTACGGTCCCACCGAATCCACGATCGTGATCACGATTACCGAGGCCCTCGCCCCGCTGCACCGGGTCACGATCGGTACCCCGATCGAGGGTGCCGGGGTGGTGGTCCTCGATTCGCGGTTGCGTCCGGTTTCGGTGGGTGTGGTCGGTGAACTGTATCTATCGGGTGGTGGGTTGGCTCGCGGCTACCACGCGCGGGGTGCGCTCACCTCTGACAGATTCGTGGCCAATCCGTTTGCGGGGCTGGGCGAACGGATGTACCGGACTGGTGATCTGGTGCGCTGGACGACAAACGGAGAATTGGACTTCGTTGGCCGAGGCGACGCGCAGGTGCAACTGCGGGGTCTGCGTATAGAGCTCGGTGAGATCGAGGCGACCCTGAGCAGGTGTGAGGGTGTGGCACAGGCGGTGGCGGTGTTGCATCGTGATCCATCTCTGGGTGAGCAGTTGGTGGGTTACGTGGTGACCGAGACGGACGTCGCCCTGGATCCTGAGATTCTGCGCGCCAGGGTGGGTGTGTCGTTGCCGGCCTACATGGTGCCGTCTCAGGTGATCGTTCTCGACGCGTTACCGATCGCAGCGTCCGGCAAGTTGGATCGAAAGGCGTTGCCGGTGCCGGAGTTCGTGGTTCGGGAGTTCCGCGCACCGACGAGCCCGGTCGAGGAGACTGTGGCTCGGGTGTTCGCGAAGGTGCTGGGGGTGGAGCGAGTCGGGTTGGACGATGATTTCTTCGCGCTGGGTGGAAATTCGTTGATCGCTACACAGGTGGTGTCCCAGTTCAGAATCGAACTGGAGACAACTGTGCCGCTCCAGTGGATGTTCTCGGATCCCACGGTGGAAACACTTGCCCGTCGGATCGAGGCCGGTGTCGCGGGCGCGGCCGAGGAAGGTTTCGGTCCGGTTCTCGCGATACGCGCGGACAGGGGCCAAGGTGCGCCGCTGTTCTGCATTCACCCGATGTACGGATTGGCGTGGTGCTATGCGGGACTTGCTCAATACCTCGGAAGCGATCGTCCGATTTACGGGATTCAGTCACCCGCTCTGTCCGAGGACACAGAACTACCACGTTCGGTCGAAGAGCTGGCATCTCGATACGTCGACGAGATCAGGCGTCTCCAGCCGAAGGGACCGTATCGGTTGATGGGATGGTCTCTGGGCGGGGTGATCGCGCACGCTATGGCCGTCGAACTCGAGAGAGTGGGTGAGAGTGTCTGCACGTTGGCCATGCTGGACGGCCATCTCGACGTCGGTGTCGATGATTTTCGGACGGAGCTGAGAGAGGCGTTGGCGGAGGTGGGAATCGACGTCAGTGGCATCGAAAACGGGAACCTCTCGGAAGGTGATGCCGATCGTTTGCTGCGGGCAATTCCGTCGGATCTGGCAGTGATCGACCGTGATCGTTTGCAGCGCATCTTCGCGAGTGCAGTTCGGTCCGTGGAGTTGATCAGTGAATACCGTCCGACCAAGTTCAGTGGTGACCTGCTGTACTTCGGTGCGACCGAACATCTGCCATCCGAGGTCGGCGCCGCTCAGCGATGGGCGCCCTACGTCGGCGACATCGTTGAACAGTCTGTTTCAGGTTCGCACTCGCAGATGACGTCACCGCAGGCGCTGTCCGAGATCGGACCCGTGTTGGACTCGTTCTTGTAACGGTTGTCAGGATCAACCCGACAAACACCACAGCATTGATCCGTGTCGAGGACGTCGCCCACGTGTGGCTAGTGTGGGTGAACACTCGGGACGAAGGTGAGCTCAATAGATGAAACAGAAGAGGCATAGATGAATCAGAAGCGGCCGAGATCGATCCGGCGTCGTTGTACGCTCGTCGCGGTAGCAGCCGCCATGGCGGCCAGTACATTCGCTACTGCCGCACCGGCATTCGCGGACCCGCTGACCGAGTCCGGTGAGATCGTTGAATCGGCTACCGCCCCGGACGGTTCGCGCATCACCAAGACGGAGGTCCTGGACGACCAGCATTTGATCGTTTACGTGTACTCCGCGGCGATGGACAAAGAGATCCCAGTCGATGTGTGGCGCCCTGCAGACACGAGTGTTCCTCGTCCGACTCTCTATCTTCTGAATGGTGCGGGCGGTGGCGAAGACAGTGCAACCTGGCGCTTCCGCACGGATGCGATCGACTTCTTTGCAGACAAGAACGTCAACGTGGTGTCCCCGGTCGGCGGCAAGTGGAGTTATTACACCGACTGGAAGCAGGCCGACCCAGTTCTCGGCGTGCACAAGTGGACAACGTTCCTCACCGAGGAACTGCCTCCGCTGATCGATGCCGGTCTCGGTACGAACGGCGTCAACTCGATTGCCGGTGTGTCCTCCTCTGGTACCTCGGTTATGCAACTGGCAATCAAGGCGCCGGGTCTGTACAAGGGCCTTGCTGCGTACAGCGGGTGTGCTCAGACCAGCGACCCAATCGGCCAGCGGTTCGTGAAGCTCACCACCGAAACCTGGGGTGGCGGAGATACGCGCAACATGTGGGGGCCGACCGACGATCCGATGTGGGTCGAGAACGATCCCTACGTACATGCAGAAAGCCTCCGCGGTCTCGAGCTCTACATCTCCAATGGCAACGGACTACCAGGGGAGTACGACACTCTGAACGGTCCTGAGATCGAGGGAAAGCCAGACGTGCTGGCGAACCAAATCGTCGTCGGTGGAGTCATCGAAGCCGCAACGAACTACTGCACCCACAACATGGCCAACCGTTTGGGTGAACTCGGTATACCTGCCACGTTCAACTTCCGTGATTCCGGGAGCCATTCGTGGGGTTACTGGCAGGACGATCTGAAGAACTCGTGGCCTGTGCTCGCACGAGCGCTCGGAGTCTGAAAGTAGATTCACACATGAAGAAGGCCCCATCCGGGAAGATTACGGATGGGGCCTTCTTCATGTGAACAGCAGCAGCGGCGACGCTATTGCCTCGTCAGGAACACGGGGCTGCGTTCCTGGCCGAGAAAGTCGGGTCCAGTGCAGATTGGACGATGTAGGTGACACGGTCGTCGAAGGTCAAGCCCTGATGTGGAACTGTGTTGGACTCACAGCCGTCCTGAACCCACATATTGCGGACCTCGGCTGAACCGCTCGGATCGAGGAAAGTTCGCTCGGGAGGAGTGACGACTTTGTCGAACTTAGTGCCCACCACCGTGTACCGCACTCCCGGTTCTACTTCACCGCCCGCATTCAACCGTTGCAAAAACGGAGAGCTGATCAATTGCTGACGACCGGCGGTGCCGAGGCCGGTCAAACCGAAGAGCAGCTCCGAAATGATTGTCTGATCCAGTCCAGCGGCCGCAAGGAGCAGATATATCTGCTCGATGCCACCGAAGTCGGTCCCGTGATTGGTGCCACCGAGCGTGACCAAGTTCTCGACTTTATCGAAGCCACCGTTGAACTTGAGGTACTGGCGGGCGAGGGTTCCACCCTGTGAGTGGCCGACGATGTCTACCTTCGGCGCACCCGTTCGAGCAAGTACCGCGTCGATGAAGGTTGCCAAACGCGCCGCCGAAGTCGGGATGTCACCGAGGCCCCAGATTACTTGGTTCGGGTCGAGTAGCGTCTGCACGGCACCGTAGTCGAGTGCGTACACGCAGTAGCCTTCACCGGCTAGTGCAGGTGCCATCGTTTGCCACGTCGTGGCCATATCCACACCGGTGCCATGTACGAGGACAACTGGACGGGGGTGTGCTTCGGATGGAACGCATGACCAGTCGTTAGCGCCTGCCGGGGCCGGCCCCATGTCGGAGAACTCGGGTGGCAACGGGGAAACAGACTCCTCCGCGACAGCCAACGGAGCCGCAACTGCTGTACTGCCCATCGAGATAAACGCCGCGGACGCGAGAGCTATAGCGACCCTGCCTCTGTGTTTCGGCACGTACAACGACCCTTCGTTCGGTTCGACTACTCGGAAGTAGCGGCTCAAAGCAAAAACCAGAGGCGAGGTTCGTCTCCGGTTCGTCTCTCACGATAACAGCGCCGGTTGCAGGTAAAACAACCTGAAAGCTTAGATAAGTGAACTTTTACCTACTATCCAGACTCGGCCGCACGCTTGTAGCCTCGGATTGCGGGGTACAAAAACACCGCCACCATGCCTACTGCCCAGGCAAGCGTCTGCAACACCGGGACCAATACCGGCCCTCCCAGTGACAAGCCGCGCATTGCATCGACCGCGCACGACATGGGCTGAGCGGCTACGACAGGCTGAAGCCACGGTGGGTACGCAGCGACCGGTACGAAACCGGAATTGAAGAACATCAGCAATGTGCAGGCGATGGACACGACTTCGACGAGCGGGGAGTCGCCGGCGATGGTCGCAAGGAAAGTCACCATCACCGCAAAGCCGATCCCGAACGCGATCGGTAGCAACAAGAGCGCAATAGCAGAAGGAATGCCCTGGTTGAAGCGGAAACCGAGAGCCATGCCCACCGCTACTATGACGATTGTCGTTGTCAACACTCGAATAGCTTCGGCCATCATGCGGCCGACCAGACCGGATGCTCTGTGGGTGGGCGTAGTCGCGAACCGACTGAGCAACCCACTCGTCTTCTCGCCCTTCAGTCCGACGGCACTGACAATCGATCCGAACATCGCGCCGACCAGCGCGATCATGGGAACTGTCCCGTACACGCTCGGTGAGCCCGTTGCCGCGGAAATCGAGTTGCCGAGCACGACCCTGAACATGAGAAGCGTCAAGGCAGGGTAGAGCAGTGCCTGGATCATCGTCGATGGGTCACGAGTCCATCGAATGAGAAGCCGTTTGCACTGAATCAGACTGTGCGCCCAGAGCGCACGCGCAGAATCTTCTGCGTAGTCGAGGGTCGGCTCCGGGAAAGTCAGTCGGCTTACCGGCACTGTGCCACCGGCGTCGACGGTCGAGGTAGTCATGCGCGCCTCGAACTAGCCCACAGGGCCAGGGGAATGAATACCGCCAGTAGGCCCGCTATCCAGATGAGCGAAGGCCACAGCACGTGGAAACTGACGCCGCCCTCGGCCATATCGCGCATCGAGAAGGAGAATTGAGAAATCGGCTGATTTCGCACCCAAGGTCGGATCCATTCGGGAAATCCGGACTCGGGAACGAATCCGCACGAGGCCATGCCGAGGATCAACTGCGGGAGCGTGAGCATTTGGCTGGTGGATTCAGGACTCTTCGACAGAGTGCCGATCGCGTCTGCGCCGACGGAGAGCATCGTGCTGATCGCCAATGCGAATGCGCAGAACAGAATGGCCTGTCCCAGACCCGCGCTGAACCGGAAGCCGATGACGTAACCGAAGCCGAGAGCGGCCGTCAAAGACACCACCGATCGGACGACCCCGGAGGTTATACGTGACAGCAGCGGCACCGCGCCGACTACGGGCATGGTCTGCAACCGTGTGTTGAGCCCACTCAACGATTCGGAAGAAGCACGTTGTGACGCCGAGATGGCCGTGAACGCCATCGCCTGCAACACGATGATCGGCATCAAGAACTGGGCGTAATCGATGCCCTGCAGTTGCATGACGAACTTGAGTGGTAGGTAGAAGCCGACGGTGAAGATGAGCGGGGCAATGACCGCAACGACCAGTTCGCCCTGACGCAACATGGTCCACACGGATCGGGCCGTCAACACCTGCCACTGCACGAATCCGGTTGGCCGGCCCTGTCGCCGGACTGCGGTGGAGGACGCCGAAGAACCGCTGACAAGGTCCGAATCGGTTGCACGCACGCGCGCGCTCGTCGCTGTCATCGGTACTCGACTTCGGTTCCGGATCGGGCAACAGGGGACGTCGGAGGCCCGGTGTCGGTAGAGACCGGTACCTCGCCATCACCTGAATGCGAGTGTCCGGTCAGAGTGAGGAACACATCATCGAGTGACGGTCGGCGAAGCGCGATGTCGGCGAGGGCGATCCCAGCGGTGTCGATGCGCCGCAAAATTTCGGACAAAGTTCCTGCGCCGTCCGGGGCAGGGACCGAGAGTCTCACCGCGTCCGGCCCGAGATCGACGCGATTGGCCGGCGGAAGGAGCTCGCCGAGCACGTTGGCCACATGCTGCAACTGCGACGGGTCGAGGGGGACTACTTCGCAGTAGCTGCCACCGGTTCGAGCTTTCAACTCGTCCGAGGTCCCCTCGGCAATGACGGTGCCCTTGTCGATCACAATGATGTTGTCGCTCAATACATCGGCTTCTTCGAGATATTGAGTGGTGAGCAGGACTGTGATTCCCTGGGCTTTCAGCGCTTCCACGAGCGACCAGACGCCTTGGCGGCTCCGGGGATCGAGTCCGGTAGTCGGCTCGTCCAGAAACACGACCTGGGGACGGACGACGAGACCGCATGCGATGTCGATTCGTCGTCGCATGCCACCGGAATAGCCCCGCACGGGACGCTTACCGGTGTCGGCCAGATCGAACTCTTCGAGAAGTGCGATTGCCCGCGTCTTCGACGCCTTCTTGTCCAAGCCCATCAGGCGGCCGAACAACTCGATGTTCTCTCGGCCGGACAAAGTGTCGTCGAGTGCCGCGTACTGGCCGGTCATCATGATCGACCGACGCACCGATGCGGCATCCGTGACAACGTCGTGTCCGGCGACGAGAGCTCGTCCCGAGTCGGGGCTGAGCAATGTCGAGAGGACCTTGACCACGGTGGTCTTACCGGCGCCGTTCGGGCCGAGTACTCCGAGAACCGTCCCTTTTGGTGCCGAGAAACTGATCCCGCGGAGAGCATGAACGTCACCGAACGATTTGTGGACGTCCTCCACAAGTACAGCTACGTCCTCGGATAGGGGCATCGATACTCCGTGCGGTCGGTTCTGGAGCGGGCAGAAGGGCGGTGGAGCAAATTGGGAGGGGCATCCTTCATGCACTCATCGGGTGCACCCCGTCGAAACGTTACCTGCCGGTTGCTCCGAGGCAATTTTGCGCCTAAGCCCAATTGATACCGATTTCGTCTTTTACGTCGAGTTTTTTGCACAAAGATCGAATGCCGCCGTAGTCCTGAACCAATTGCCTGCGACTACCGTCCGTCTCGACTTCGCGAAGCATGCGATCCCCGCCGACAACGCCTTCTTGGTTGAGAATCGCAGACCACGTCGAGAAATCGTTGCTCGAAAAGGCGTCCATTCCGTCGGCGAGACCGTCGAGAAACACCCGACGATCTCCCGAATTCAGGGAATCGAACACAATGGCAGCCATCTCGTCGGCGATCGACGCATGGCAGTACTCGTCTCGATTGTGTAGCGCGACAGTTGCGCGATTCACCGGTTGGATGAGTTCGTTGTCTTCGATCAGATTCAGATAGGACGTAATCGATATCTCGGCCACCGTCATGAAAGCCAGTGAGTTGAGCGCAGCCTCGTTGGAATCGACGGCTCTCGCCTGAGTGGCGTGCCTTCTGCGGACTGTGCCGCTGAGTGGGAGGTACCGCTCCGGCAGTTTCCACCCCCTCTTGCGGCGCGTCAGCGCGCTCGCATTCAGGTGCATGAGTGTGTGGTATTGCTCGTCCACCATGGCCTGTGTGACGGCGATCGCCAGTACGTCGCCCATGCCGATGTCGAACGCATCCTGAGCCAGCAGGGCAAAACCTGGATGTACGACGTGCTGTTCCACGTCCATGACGTTCTTGTTGAAGGCGATCCAGCCCCACGCTCGCAACTTTGCCCGTGTGGTGTCCGAAAGAGTGCGGTAGACGTCGTGATCGGCGAACGGAATCAAAGCCTCGGGGTAGTCGTGCTTCGAGGTGTCGAAAAGATCGTCCAAGTCCGGCTCACTCTTCTTGACAGTGGCACGCTTGCTCCAGTTACCTGCCAGTCGTGACACGATCGCACTTTCGACGACGTCGTCCGCGTCGAAGTCCGGTAGTGACGGCTTCTCGATCATGATCGATCCCCCTCGCGTGCGGTGCCACGAACGATACCGAAAAGATGGGCGCACAGAGCCCGGTATTCATCGTGGTTCGGGACCGCAGCGCCGGCCTGCGTCATGAAAGCGGTGAAAGCGGTCTCGGACTCCGAGGCGACGATCTCGTTCAATTCACGAAGCGATTCGGCGAGCGCGCTTCTGGCACGCCCGGCGTAGGGGTTACCCGACTGGACATCCCAGTACACCTCCGGTTCGCCACCGGCGACGCGATCGACAAGAGCTAGCAGCGTGGTTGCCGGCGGTGGAGCGAGAGAATCGATCAGTCTCGGGTCCACTTCGAGCTTTGCCAGGGCCGAACCGAACGCAAGGACTGCGGCGTGGGTCAGCGCCTGTGTCGCTGCAGCCAGTCGATCGTGCTGCTCGGCGTCGACGTGCACGACTCGGCCGCCCCAGTCGGAGATCCGTCCGAGGAAGTTTTCGACTGCGCCACCGTCGCGGTGGACCACGGCGGCAACTGGGCGGCCGTCCATCCCGAGAGATGGAGCGAACATGGGGTTGATGCCCAGAATCGAACCGGGCGGGTCGGCGGAGGCGACCTTCCGGGCGAAGGCGGACTTGACGGACAGCGTCTCCACCAGAAGTGAACGGTCGTGGAGGAAGGTCAGTTCGGTCTCGAGTGCCACCGATTCCGGTACCGCGAGCACGACCAGCGGGGCAGCGCTCAGCACGGCTCGTACTTCGACGTCGGGGCTGACGATGTCGCCGAGGAGGTGTTCGATACCGGGCCTTGCCACGCCCGGCGTCGCCGGATCGACGGTGAGCACCGAGTCGCCGTCAGCGGCGAGTAGGGATGCGATCAATCGCCCCACGTCACCGCTGCCGCCGATGACCACTGCGTCGAACCTCGTCATACGAGCAGTATTGCCCCTTCCGGTGACCGGCATCGTTCAACGGTTGCGGGAGATCCAGACCGTGATGTCGGCGTGCACCACTTCGAGTCCGTGGGCATCGGTGATCGACACTGGCACGACGAGATCGAAGCCCCCTTCGGTGGAGTCGTCGATCGCGTCGAAGTCGGGAAGTTCGGCCAACTCTGCGACAGCAATCAACGACGTGGTGGCTTTTGCCAGATAGCGGACGTTCATCTCTTTGGGTATCCAGCGATGGGTTGTCGGTACCGTCGCCTCGGCAAGCATTCCCATCGCGGTTTCGGCAAGATTGCATGCGGCGATGGCATGGAAGGTCCCGAGGTGGTTTCGGATTCCCCACCACTTCGGAGCCGTCACGGTGCATTTGCCCGGTGCCATCGAGCGCACCCGGGGGAGAACAGAGCCGAAGTAGGGCACACGCACACACATCGCGAGCGAGAACACAGCCGATCCCACTGTGTTCCGAGGCAGTCGTAGCCAGGCGCGATAGGCGAGTCCGGTGTTGGGTTGCGTCGTATCCATGGACCTACCTTACTGCTGAGTAAGTTCGACTGGTGAGCGAGCTGTGAGTGTGTACGAGGCCTGATTTGTGCTCGAGTCCTGTCTGCGGCATACTGGTCGGGTTGCCTGGACACGGGCGCGGTCTTTCGCGGCCGCACCTGGGTGAAGTAGTTCCAAGCAGTTGGATCAAGTAGTACGAAGAACCAGCACTCCAAGTGAGTGCGTCCGGTTATGCAGCTTCGGAAGCGAAGACCCCCGGGTCGGACATTGTGAAGTAGCGGTCGAAATGTCAGTAGAAATACGACACGCCCGACCGCGTGGACCGGAGAACCATGACAGATGAACAGCGGCAACGGATCGGGTAACGCCTGATCGCCAACGTTCGGTTCGTCGTGTGAGCACGAAGGCAGTTCGAGTTCGACGGCTCTCGGGTCGGCTGGACTCGGGGACTGTGCATACGAGGTGGAGCAGGCCGAACGGCCGGTTCTACGAAAAGCGGCAAGAAAAGGACACTAAGCGTGGCGGGACAAAAGATCCGCATCAGGCTCAAGGCCTACGACCATGAGGCGATCGATGCGTCAGCACGCAAGATCGTCGAGACGGTCACCCGTACGGGTGCCCGCGTCGTCGGACCGGTGCCGTTGCCGACCGAAAAGAACGTGTACTGCGTCATCCGTTCGCCCCACAAGTACAAGGATTCGCGCGAACACTTCGAGATGCGCACTCACAAGCGGCTCATTGACATCCTCGACCCGACGCCGAAGACGGTCGACGCGCTCATGCGCATCGATTTGCCTGCCAGTGTCGATGTCAACATCCAGTGAGCGCGGAGACAACGATGACTGATAACAAGAATCGGCCTGCGACAGGAATTCTGGGCACCAAGCTCGGAATGACCCAGGTCTTCGACGAAAACAATCGCGTCGTCCCGGTGACCGTGATCAAGGCTGGCCCCAATGTGGTCACCCAGATTCGCACCATGGAACGCGACGGCTACAGCGCCGTCCAGGTCGCATTCGGTGCGATCGACCCGCGCAAGGTCAACAAGCCGATCACCGGCCAGTTCGAAAAGGCAGGCGTCACGCCCCGTCGTCACGTCGTGGAGTTCCGCGTCGCCGATGCCTCCAAGTTCGAGGTAGGCCAGGAGCTCACCGCTGCAGTGTTCGAGGACGGCGCATACGTCGACGTCACCGGCACCAGCAAGGGCAAGGGCTTCGCCGGAACCATGAAGCGTCACGGCTTCAAGGGTCAGGGAGCCAGCCACGGTACACAGGCTGTGCACCGTCGCCCAGGATCTATCGGTGGCTGCGCCACTCCGGGTCGCGTATTCAAGGGAATGCGTATGTCCGGACGTATGGGCGGCGATCGTGTAACCACGCAGAACCTCTCGGTCCACAAGGTGGACAGCGAGAACGGGCTTCTGCTGATCAAGGGAGCAATCCCGGGCCGTCGCGGCAACGTCGTGATCGTCAAGTCTGCATTGAAGGGTGGTGCACGGGCATGACCAGCCTCGACAAGAAGACCGAAACCAACCTGACGCTGAACGTCAAGGAGCTCGGCGGCAAGACCAACGGAACCGTTGATCTGCCTGCCGCGATCTTCGACGCGCCTGCCAACATCGCGCTCCTGCATCAGGTCGTCGTTGCGCAGCTCGCAGCAGCTCGTCAGGGAACCCACTCCACGAAGACTCGTGGCGAGGTTCGCGGTGGCGGCAAGAAGCCATACCGTCAGAAGGGAACCGGTCGCGCCCGTCAGGGCTCGACGCGTGCACCTCAGTTCGTCGGCGGCGGCACGGTCCACGGACCGAAGCCGCGTGACTACAGCCAGCGCACACCCAAGAAGATGATTGCTGCCGCTCTGCGCGGTGCCCTCTCCGATCGGGCTCGCAGCGAGCGCATTCACGTCATCACCGAACTGGTTGCCGGGCAGGTTCCTTCCACAAAGGGTGCCAAGACGTTCCTCGCCGAGCTCTCCGACCGTAAAAAGGTCCTGCTCGTCGTCGGCCGCGAAGACACCGCAGCGTGGAAGAGCGTCCAGAACCTGGACGGCGTGCACCCCATCGCACCCGACCAGCTCAACACGTACGACGTGCTCGAAGCTGATGACGTCATCTTCAGCGTGGAAGCGCTGAATACGTTCATCGCAGGTCCTGCGAAGAACGAGGAGGATAGCAAGTGACCACCATCGCCGATCCCCGCGACATCTTGCTGGCGCCGGTCATCTCCGAGAAGTCCTATGGGCTGATCGAAGAAGGTACATACACCTTCCTGGTGCACCCGGACTCGAACAAGACGCAGATCAAGATCGCCGTCGAGAAAATTTTCGACGTCACCGTGACCAGCGTCAATACGATGAACCGTCAGGGCAAGCGAAAGCGGACCCGATTCGGTTACGGCAAGCGCAAGGACACCAAGCGCGCGCTCGTAACGCTCTCCGCCGACAGCAAGCCCATCGAGATCTTCGGAGGTCCGGTCGCGTAAGCGACTGGGACTCTTCGGATATAGAGGACGAGAAGACTCATGGCAATCCGTAAGTACAAGCCGACCACTCCGGGCCGTCGTGGTTCGAGCGTCTCCGATTTCGCGGAGATCACTCGCAGCACACCCGAGAAGTCGCTGGTTCGCCCCCTGCACGGTCGCGGTGGACGTAACGCACACGGTCGTATCACCACCCGGCACAAGGGTGGCGGACACAAGCGCGCGTACCGTCTGATCGATTTCCGTCGCAACGACAAAGACGGCGTGCCGGCCAAGGTCGCTCACATCGAGTACGACCCGAACCGCACAGCCAATATCGCATTGCTGCACTTCGCAGACGGCGAGAAGCGCTACATCGTTGCACCCAAGGGCATCGCTCAGGGTTCTCCGATCGAATCGGGCGCCAACGCCGACATCAAGCCGGGCAACAACCTGCCTTTGCGCAACATCCCGACGGGTACGACCATTCACGCGGTCGAGCTTCGTCCGGGCGGCGGCGCGAAGATGGCACGTTCTGCCGGTGCGAGCATCCAGCTCCTCGGTAAGGAAGGCGCCTACGCCACATTGCGTATGCCTTCCGGTGAAATCCGTCGCGTCGACGTGCGCTGCCGCGCAACTGTCGGCGAGGTCGGCAACGCCGAGCAGTCGAACATCAACTGGGGCAAGGCCGGCCGCATGCGTTGGAAGGGCAAGCGCCCCTCCGTCCGTGGTGTCGTCATGAACCCGGTCGACCACCCGCACGGTGGTGGTGAGGGTAAGACCTCCGGTGGCCGCCACCCGGTCAGCCCGTGGGGACAGGCCGAAGGCCGTACCCGCAGTAGGAAGAAGGCGAGCGACAAGCTCATCGTCCGTCGTCGCCGTACCGGCAAGAACAAGCGCTAGGAGGGAGTTCAGAATGCCACGCAGCCTGAAGAAAGGCCCGTTCGTAGACGATCACCTCCTCGCGAAGGTCGACGTCCAGAACGATAAGGGAACCAAGCAGGTCATCAAGACCTGGTCCCGCCGCTCGACAATTCTCCCCGACTTCATCGGACACACGTTCGCGGTGCACGACGGCCGCAAGCACGTGCCGGTGTTCGTATCCGACTCGATGGTCGGACACAAGCTCGGAGAGTTCGCACCGACCCGCACGTTCAAGGGTCATATCAAGGACGACCGGAAGGCGAAGAGGCGATGAGTAAGACCGAAACCGCCAATCCGACTGCCAACCCGACCGCAAAGGCAATCGCGAAGCATGTTCGCGTGACGCCGATGAAGGCTCGTCGTGTCGTGGACATGGTTCGCGGGCGCTCCGTCGAGGACGCGCTCAACATCCTGAAGTTCGCGCCACAGGCAGCCAGCGAGCCGGTCGCCAAGGTGATCGCTTCAGCAGCGGCAAACGCAGAGAACAACCTCGATCTCGATCCCAGCACGCTGATCGTGGCGACTGCATTCGTGGACGAGGGTGCAACCCTCAAGCGATTCCAGCCGCGCGCTCAGGGCCGGGCATTCCGGATCCGCAAGCGCACGAGTCACATCACGGTGATCGTCGAGAGCCTGCCCAAGACCGGCGGAACGAGTCGTAACCGTCGTAAGGGCCAGGCGTCCAAGGAAGGGGCTCAGTAGTGGGTCAGAAAATCAACCCGCACGGCTTCCGCTTGGGTATCACCACTGACTGGAAGTCGCGTTGGTACGCAGACAAGCAGTACTCGGAGTACGTCAAGGAAGACGTCGCCATCCGCAAGCTTCTTGCCACCGGCATGGAGCGCGCGGGTATCGCGAAGGTCGAAATCGAGCGCACCCGTGATCGTGTCCGCGTGGACATCCACACGGCACGTCCGGGAATCGTCATCGGCCGTCGTGGCGCCGAGGCGGACCGTATCCGCGGAGCTCTCGAGAAGCTGACCGGCAAGCAGGTTCAGCTCAACATCCTCGAGGTCAAGAACGCCGAGTCCGAGGCTCAGCTCGTGGCACAGGGTGTTGCCGAGCAGCTCAGCAACCGCGTCGCTTTCCGTCGTGCAATGCGTAAGGCCATCCAGTCGGCCATGCGTCAGCCGAACGTCAAGGGCATCCGTGTCCAGTGCTCCGGCCGTCTCGGCGGCGCCGAGATGTCCCGGTCGGAGTTCTACCGCGAAGGTCGTGTGCCGCTGCACACTCTTCGTGCGGATATCGACTACGGGCTGTACGAGGCCAAGACCACCTTCGGTCGTATCGGCGTGAAGGTCTGGATCTACAAGGGCGACATCGTCGGTGGCAAGCGCGAGCTCGCTGCTGCGGCTCCAGCTGCCGGCGGACCCGAGCGCCCGCGTCGCGAACGTCCGTCACGTCCGCGTCGCTCCGGTGCCTCGGGCACCACCGCGACCAGCACTGAAGCCGGTCGCGCAGCATCCGCCGAGGCTCCGGCCTCGTCCGAGCCGAAACAGGAGGGCTGACGATGTTGATCCCACGGCGGGTCAAACACCGCAAGCAGCACCACCCTCGACGTTCGGGTGCCGCCAAGGGCGGAACCGCTGTGACGTTCGGTGACTACGGCATTCAGGCTCTCGAGCCCGCCTACATCACGAACCGTCAGATCGAGGCTGCTCGTATCGCGATCACTCGCCACATCAAGCGTGGTGGCAAGGTCTGGATCAACATCTTCCCGGACCGCCCCCTCACCAAGAAGCCTGCCGAGACCCGCATGGGTTCCGGCAAGGGTTCGCCCGAGTGGTGGATTGCGAACGTCAAGCCGGGCCGTGTGCTCTTCGAGCTCTCGTACCCGGACGACACCGTTGCGCGTGAGGCACTTACTCGCGCCATCCACAAGCTGCCTATCAAGGCACGCATTATCACCCGGGAGGAGCAGTTCTGATGGCTACCGGAACCCCAGCCGCAGAGCTCCGTGAGCTCACCGGTGAAGAATTGGTCAACAAGCTGCGCGAGTCGAAGGAAGAACTCTTCAACCTTCGCTTCCAGATGGCGACCGGACAGTTGGACAACAACCGTCGCCTGCGCGTAGTACGCCACGAGATTGCTCGTATCTACACGGTGCTGCGTGAGCGCGAGCTCGGTCTGGCCACCGGTCCTGCCGAGGACACTGCAGGTGACGCGGCATGAGCGAGGAAAAGACAGTGACTGAAACACGCAACAACCGCAAGATTCGGATCGGCTATGTCGTCTCCGACAAGATGGAGAAGACGATCGTGGTCGAGCTCGAAGACAGGGTCAAGCACCCTCTCTACAGCAAGATCATCCGTCGCACCACGAAGGTCAAGGCTCATGACGAGAACGGTGTCGCCGGTGTAGGCGACCGCGTTCAGCTCATGGAGACCCGTCCGCTGTCCGCCACGAAGCACTGGCGTCTGGTAGAGGTTCTCGAAAAGGCCAAGTAGGTAGCAACACAACAAAGCCCCCGTCCGCTGTGCGGACGGGGGCTTTGCTGTGTGCAGACGAGCACGCTGTATTCACGGTAGGCCGCGCACAGCGGCGCTGTCGTCTTCGTGGGCGGACGTCTCCAGTGCGATTAGTCCGCCTACCTCATCCTCGCGCCAATTGGATGACCTCTTCTTCGGTCGGCGGACTCTTCGGGTGATAGGACAGGCAGAGCCTGGTTTTGGTGCGTACGAACGAGGACTCTTCGACCGCTGCGTAGAACTCGCCGGCGGGGAGCTTGCCGATGTCGGGGATCGTTCCGCCCTTGACCCGCGCAACTTCCTTGGCAGCCTCGATTTGTACCGGTGCGTTGAGTCGACCGTAGAACTGTGTGCCACAGTTTCCCGGGATCTTGTTGTTGAGACCCTTCGGTGCCTGTGTCGCGAAGACCATCCCCAATCCGTACTTCCTGGCCTGCGACACCAGCGCAAGAGTGCTGTGGAGGCAGATCGTCGTACGATCCGATGGGGCGAAGTTCTGAGCCTCGTCGAGCACGAACAATCCACCGAGCGGTCGATCGCCGGCCGGGTTTTTCTTGATCCATGCGAACAGTGCCATCTGAAGCTGATTGACGAAGTTCTCCTTTTGCGATGCCGTCGTCAGTCCAGACATGTTGATGACCGAGATTCGTGCGCCCTTCCCCGCGTTGGGAGTGAGCAGCATGCCTGGATCTGCCGACGATCCCGCACCGCCGAACAGGGGATCGGTAGTGGTGGACGCTTTCAAGTTTTCTGCGAGGTCGGCAGCAATCTTCACGCCGTTCTTGAGGGTGCTGGCACCGTCCGGAAAGTTCTCGAGGAGGTCGATGAAATCGTCCAGACTTCCCTGCGAACGATGGCCGAAGTCGACCAGCGCTTGGCGAAGCACCGCCATCATCTGTCGACTCTTGGCCGTCCCGCCCACTGCCATTGCCTGTGGAGCCAACGAGGACAAGGCACTCTCCACCGCGGAATCGAATTCGTCTGGATCGTCGATGACCTCCGCGAAATTCGGCAAAGGCTGAAAGCTCAGTGCACGACCGGCACTACGACGAGGTGTCCACACGACTACCTCGCTGTCGGAGAAATAGTCCGAGGCCTTGGCTTCGTCGTCGCCCGTCCAGTTGCGAGTACCGCTGGGCCACTCGACGCCCAGCCTCGACAGGTCGTTGTTGGGATCGAGCACTATTGCCGAGACACCTTTGAGAGCACACTCCTCGAGAAGGCGACGGATGAGAACCGTTTTGCCGGACCCGGAGCCGGCGAAGATAGCGGTGTGCTTACGGAGTGTCTCCAGTTCGACACTGACCTCGGGTCCACCTTCTGTCGGTGTCCCCAGCGGAATCGCCGTGTCCGAGATTGGCTGTGCTGGCGGCCCCGGCGCGGCCGGTACCGGAGCCTGTTCTCCGGTTCGCGCGTCGGTGACAGGAAACAGGCTGGGGTCGGTAGCCGGTGGGCGAACGACGGTATTCGCTCCCGCGGTTTCGTCGAGAACCGGCGTCCTCGGAAGCACGTCGCGGAACAGGGCAATCTTGTGCGCGGGCTGCCTGGCAACCAGCCACGCCTGCAGGTTCTCGTCCTTCTCGGCGGCAAGGGTTTTCAAGGCGGACAGTGCGAGGACATCGCTTTCGGTGAACGAGACGACGATCCCGCCCGCATCCTCGAAGGCTTGCACCGTCTTTGCGGTCTTGGGCCCACTAGGCCAGGGCGAAGAGCGCAGGATCACCAGACGTCGCTTGTCGGTTCCCTGCGTCAATCCAGCAGCAGTACAGGCCTTTTGGATCCTGTTCTGGACGGAGATCGGATGGGTGGCGGCAATCGCGCGAAAGCCCCAGTGCTCTTGGTCGTCCGTGACGTCGTCCAGGATTCTCCGTATCCGCCCGTGAAGGGACGGTTTACGCCCGGGTTCGGCATCGCGGGTGAATTTCTGTTGGACGGTGCCGGTTTCGGTGATCCAGGCATCGAGTCCAGCGCCGAGTAGAGAGGGCACCGTGTCGTCCTCGGCGTCGGCGTCGAGTGCTGAGAGATCGCCAACTGCAAGCAGTTCCGCGAATCGGGAATCGAGTTGTGCGAAATTGCCGGGGGGAGGGGGTGTCGCTACCGCCGGCGGCGCGACGGCTGGATTCAGGGTCGTAAGTTCGGTGATGTCGTTGTTGCGTAGGCAATGTTGGATGTGATCGTCCACGGTGCGCAGCAAGGTGCGCGGATTGTAAAGATTTACATCGTCGAATGCTTCGGTCGCGATGGGCCACGTCGGATGTGGAGGAGTGAATCCAGCCTCTTCGTATCGGGCGGCGAAGCGTTTGGCGACGATCTCGACGCCGATCTCTCTCGTCGGAATCTGGTGCAGCGACTCTGCTACGTGAAAGCGGTCTTTCACCGACTCGACCGTGTTGTCGGCGATGAAAGTCCACGCACTGGGTAGTAGTGAAATGACCGCAACGGTACGAACGAGGTTCTGTCGCAACCCCATCAGTCCGTGAGCGATATTGTCGAGTTGGGTGCCCTGTTCTGCTGTGAATACTCCTTTCGGATCGCTCTGCATGCGTGACTGCGCTATGAGGGTGTCGATCTGATCGACAGCAACGACTGTGGGCGCACTCAGCGAAAGCAGCCACGAAATATCCACGGCCACTTGTTGTGAGGTCAGCACGGCATTGGGGAGACCCCAGTACGTCCGCTGCTCGTGGTCGAGTGCATCGTTCGATCGCAAGAACGCGTCGCCCAGATCCTGTAGGTCGAAGTCAGCGCTCGCTGCCAACACCAGTGCCCGCAGTGTGTGACGTGCTTGTTTGAGGTCCGGGTACTTGCGACGCAGTCGATCGATGAACTGCGATATCAAATCGGGGCTGACGGTGCGCTCGCCCTGCAGAGCCCGGCACTCCATGCGGCCGAGTCCGACGTCGGTTCCGAGATCCCAGAGAAGCTTCTCGAGTTGGCTGTCGAAACCTGGTGTCGGTCTTTCGATGTCGGTGAGTATTCCGTGGAGGACCGAGTCCCAGAAAACTTTCTCGTCGAGCAATTCGATAAGGAAGAAGTAACCGCCGGCGTCTTGAACTTTTTCACGAACCTGGCCCAACATGTGAGTCTTGCCCGACCCGGCGGCTCCCTGGATCACCACTCCCAGCGGTTTCGAGGTCGAGCGCCTGTCAGCTTCGTCGAACGACCGCATGACGCTGCTCAGTGAGTTCTCGTTCATGCCACCGACGTGAAGTTCGTTGGTGCGCCAGACGTCGTCGGGGGTGGGGGCCCAGGTCAACTGAACGGAGGAGAGCGCTGCGTACTGCTCGGCGTCCATGGTCATCAGCGGTCGATTTTCATCATGTGACGCGACTGGCCGCCGATATGGAGTGCTGCTGTGCGGTCGGCGTCGGTCAAGGTGGCCTGGTTGGCTTCGGGGATCAGGTTGATCTCCTGGGCGCGGTAGAGCGAACTCAGAGCAGCGTCCAGCACCGATCGATCCATGGTTCGCAGGGCCTCGCGAAGTCGCGTCAGCGAGACCCATGCACGCGGGTCACTGGCAAGGCGGTGATAGCTGTCGCGAACCAGGTTTTCAGGGTCCGCGCCCTTCTGTGCTGTGTCTGCTGTTGCCGGTAGGAACACTTCATTGGGTTCGATCCCGACGCGATCGAAGTATCGGCGCATCGCGCGCAGCAGGGTGTACAAAGTCTTGCCGCCACTGCGGCTCGCCTGTGACGGGGCGGGAGCCCCGAACTCCTGGCTTCCGCGGGCCCATCCCTTGTCGGTGAGGTCGACAACAATTCCGCGGCCGACCTTCTCGACCCCGATCAGTTCGGCCCCGAGCAGCTTGTCTCGCGACTTGGCGCTCAGTTCGGAGCCGAGGACCCTCAACTCTGTGAGCTTCAGTGGCCGAGATTCCGCCATCAGTACGAGCAGTGTGGTCCGTTCGACGAATGTCAGCTCGGTGGTCACTGGTGTGATCCTTCTTTCGTGGCGGTAAGTGCGTTCGAAGCGGCGTTCCGGATGAGGCGGTGTCGGTAGAGCGCAGCCTGTATCTCATCGACAACCTGCCATACGTCTGCATGCACGCGCTCGTTGGGAATACGCAGAATCTCGAAGCCCACGCCACGAAGAATTTCGTCACGCCTGTCGTCCTTGGCCCTACTCCAGGCGGACCGATGTTCGTGACCGTCCAACTCGACGGCGAACAGGTCGTCGAGCCACACGATGTCGAGGAAGTACTTCTGCGCGATGTCGTTGTACTGGAAAGGATGATTGAGTCGCCGATTCGTGGCCCACGAATGCTTGGAAAGCTCTCGGTCGACGCTTTTCTCGACGTAGCTGCCCGGATGGGGTCTTCCAGCGACGGCCCAATACTCGACTGTGGGCCTCGTTCGAGAGCGCTGGCCGGTGTCGCCCACGCCGAGCAGATCCGGTGGCAACGTCACGAACACGCTGGACAGCCGGTCGACGGAGGGCAGTGGATTGTCGACGAGCCACACAGCGAACCCGCGGGCGGCTAGCCACTCCGATGCGGCCGCGAGGGCACGCTGCTGCATCGGTGACTGCTCGTCCGAATCCAGCAGAAGCGCGACCTGTTCACGTTGCCAACTGGCACCGAGGACGCCGGCCAAACCTTCCGCCACCTCGGCGTCGGAGAACGGACGTCCCATTGCATTGTTGCCGAGGGATCGTTCGGCGAGATCCGCCAGGAACGGGCCGTAGTGATCGCTGGTCGCGGCCAAGCGGCGTGCGTGGATCCGAACCGCTGCGAAATCCAGCGAGCTACGGCCGGTGATCGACGAAGCGTCTGGCAACCACGCAGGGAACAGTTCGATCGCGATCGTGGTCAAGGCCGAGAGCACCTGCTCGATCACCGCGGACTGACGAATCCTCGGCTCGACATGAACTCGAATCAAGGCAGGAGCCGTGTCAGACAGATCTTCGAGTGCGACGGCGATCGCATCGCCGGGAGCGCCCACGAGGCAGACGGCTCGATCGCGGGGGAGACTCCAACTGTCGACGTGCCCAGTTGTCATGCCGCAGTCACCGGTCCGCTCCTGCGATGCGCATACACATCCGAAACCATACCCGTGGTCCGTTTCTCTTCGCGCAGCGAGTTGCCTCTTTCGGACTCGCCGATTTGGACTCCTTCGGCCGTTTCCCCTACACTTGACCGGTTGCCTGAGGCAGTGGTGTGTCTTCGTGCCACTGCCGCCTGGCAGCCGACCGCGCGCGTCGGGACGGAAATCCGCCGCGTAAGCAAATCCAGGTCTAGGAGAAGTTAGTGATTCAGCAGGAGTCGCGAGTACGCGTCGCTGACAACACGGGCGCGAAGGAAATCCTTTGCATCCGCGTTCTCGGTGGCTCGTCACGTCGCTACGCCGGAATCGGCGACATCATCGTAGCTACGGTGAAAGATGCCATTCCCGGTGGAAACATCAAAAAGGGCGAGATCGTCAAAGCCGTGATCGTCCGCACCGTCAAGGAGCGTCGCCGTCCGGATGGCTCGTACATCCGTTTCGACGAGAACGCTGCCGTGCTGATCAAGCCGGACAATGATCCTCGTGGAACCCGCATCTTCGGCCCGGTCGGCCGCGAGCTGCGCGAGAAGAAGTTCATGAAGATCGTTTCGCTCGCCCCGGAGGTGCTGTAAATGAAGGTGCACAAGGGCGACACAGTTCTCGTGATCGCAGGCAAAGACAAGGGTGCGAAGGGCAAGGTCATTCAGTCCTACCCGGACAATGACAAGGTTCTCGTCGAGGGCGTCAACCGCATCAAGAAGCACACTGCGGTCTCTTCCAACCAGCGTGGCGCGTCCTCGGGCGGCATCGTCACGCAGGAAGCCCCGATCCACGTATCGAACGTTGCAGTAGTCGATTCGGACGGAAACCCGACGCGTGTGGGTTACCGGACCGACGAGGAGACCGGCAAGCGCGTTCGGATTTCCCGGAAGAACGGGAAGGACATCTGAGATGACTACCACTGAGAACAACGCGGGCGTACAGCCTCGCCTCAAGGCGCGCTACCGCGCCGAGATCAAAGACGCCCTGAACACCGAGTTTGCATACGAAAACGTCATGCAGATCCCCGGTGTCGTCAAGGTCGTCGTCAACATGGGTGTCGGCGACGCCGCCCGTGACGCCAAGCTGATCAACGGTGCAGTTGCCGACCTCGCAGCGATCACCGGTCAGAAGCCGGAAATCCGCAAGGCCCGCAAGTCCATCGCTCAGTTCAAGCTCCGTGAAGGCATGCCCATCGGCGCCCGCGTCACACTTCGTGGCGACCGCATGTGGGAATTCCTGGACCGGCTGACCTCCATTGCCCTTCCCCGAATCAGGGACTTCCGCGGCCTCTCCGGCACGCAGTTCGACGGCAACGGAAACTACACGTTCGGCCTCAACGAGCAGTCGATGTTCCATGAGATCGACGTGGACCAGATCGATCGTCCGCGCGGCATGGACATCACCGTGGTGACCACCGCAACCAACAACGAAGAAGGCCGTGCGTTGCTCAAGCACCTCGGCTTCCCGTTCAAGGAGAACTGAGTCCATGGCGAAGAAGGCATTGGTCAACAAGGCCAACAAGAAGCCGAAGTTCGCGGTGCAAGGTTACACACGTTGCAACCGCTGCGGCCGTCCCCGCGCAGTATTCCGCAAGTTCGGCCTGTGCCGAATCTGTGTTCGCGAGATGGCACACGCTGGAGAACTTCCCGGCGTTCGCAAGAGCTCCTGGTGATCTGAGGCCCTCGGGCCTCGTTCGACCAAGTTGATGGGTGTGGGTTCCGTTCTAGGAACCCACACCCATTTTCTGTATGCCCTGTCGGAGGTATCTTCGGGGCCGCGGCACCCAGTGCCACGGCAGCTCGATTTGGAATCGGATGCTCGCGTGTCTACACTTAACCGGTTGCCTGGGTCCCGTCGTGTCTGCACACGGCCCGAGCAGCTCGAGTTTCCGGCATGACGCTAGAGACACTCGGCAGTGCGCGCGCGCATCTCGATGTGCCATCGAGTCGTGCATTGCCGGGAGCGCAACCCCTGACCGGCAACAGTCGGTCAGGACATGTTCACTTCGCTGTAGGCCCACGATGTGACGAGTCAGGCCCTGTACGGGGCACCAGCTCGCGCGTGCTGCATGGGAACCGCTACGAGAAAGGTGCACAGGTCACACCATGACGATGACCGATCCAATTGCAGACTTCTTGACCCGTCTGCGCAACGCCAATTCGGCGTACCACGACGAGGTGAAGCTTCCCCACTCGAAGTTGAAGGCGAATATCGCCGACATCCTCAAGCGCGAGGGCTACATCGCAGATTTCCGCACCGAGGACGCCGAGGTGGGCAAGACCCTCATCGTCGACCTCAAATACGGACCCAGCCGCGAGCGCAGCCTCGCAGGCATCCGTCGTATCTCGAAGCCCGGTCTTCGCGTATACGCAAAATCCACCAATCTGCCCAAGGTTCTCGGCGGCCTGGGCGTGGCGATCATCTCCACGTCCACAGGCTTGCTCACGGAGCGTCAGGCGGCCAAGCAGGGTGTGGGCGGAGAAGTCCTCGCCTACGTCTGGTAGGGGAGGCCACCACCATGTCACGTATTGGAAAATTGCCGGTCACGGTCCCCGCGGGCGTTGACATCACGATCGACGGGCAGAACATCGCGGTCAAGGGCCCCAAGGGTGCCCTCGAGTTGACGATCGCCGAACCCATTCAAATTGCTCGGTCGGAAGATGGCACTCTCGCTGTCACCCGTCCGGACGACGATCGTCGTAGTCGCTCGCTGCATGGCCTCTCGCGCACGCTAGTCGCAAACCTCATCACCGGTGTCACCAACGGTTACACCACCAAGATGGAGATCCACGGCGTCGGTTACCGCGTTGTGGTGAAGGGCAAGGACCTCGAGTTCGCGCTCGGTTACAGCCACCCCGTGCTGATCGAAGCACCTGAGGGCATCACGTTCACGGTCGAGTCGCCTACGCGATTCACCATCATCGGCATCGATAAGCAGAAGGTCGGCCAGATCGCGGCCAACGTCCGTCGTCTGCGGCGCCCCGACCCGTACAAGGGTAAGGGCATCCGCTACGAGGGTGAAGTTATCCGCCGCAAGGTCGGGAAGACGGGTAAGTGATATGAGCCAGCAAACAGCAGACAAAGCGAACGTCGTGAAGCGCACTCCGCGCGGCACGGACGTGTCGACGAAGCGTCGCCTGTCGAAGGCACGCCGTCATTTCCGCCTTCGGAAGAAGATCTCCGGAACGCCCGAGCGTCCTCGCTTGGTCGTCAACCGTTCTTCGCGTCACATTCACGTCCAGCTGGTCGACGATCTTGCGGGCCGTACGCTCGCGAGCGCCTCGAGCATCGAAGCCGACGTGCGTGCACTCGATGGCGACAAGAAGGCCGTCAGCGCCAAGGTGGGCGAGCTCATCGCCAGCCGCGCGAAGGCTGCTGGAATCGACGCTGTCGTATTCGACCGCGGCGGAAACAGCTACAGCGGCCGCATCGCGGCTCTGGCAGAAGCAGCTCGCGAAGGCGGGTTGACGTTCTGATGATGACAATGACCGAATACGGAAGGACAGCCTGATGCCGGGACGTCAACGGCGTGACGGCGGAAGCGGCCCCGCCGGACAGAACAGTGGCCCGAACGCAGCCGGCGGTGACAACAGCCAGCGTGGTGACAATCGCGGTGGTCGTGACCGTCGCGACAACTCGCGTGGCGGAAACGCTGCCGACAAGTCGAACTTCATCGAGCGCGTGGTTGCCATCAACCGCGTCTCCAAGGTGGTCAAGGGTGGTCGTCGCTTCAGCTTCACCGCCCTCGTCATCGTCGGAGACGGCAACGGTTTGGTCGGCGTCGGCTACGGCAAGGCCAAGGAAGTTCCTGCAGCAATCCAGAAGGGCGTCGAGGAAGCTCGCAAGAGTTTCTTCCGCGTTCCGATGATCGCTGGCACCATCACGCACCCGATCCAGGGTGAAGCGGCAGCAGGCGTCGTCATGTTGCGTCCGGCCAGCCCCGGTACCGGCGTCATCGCCGGTGGTGCGGTCCGCGCCGTGCTGGAGTGCGCTGGGATCCGCGACGTGCTGTCGAAGTCGCTCGGTAGCGACAACGCCATCAACGTCGTACATGCCACCGTCGCAGCACTCAAGGGTCTGCAGCGTCCCGAGGAAGTCGCGGCTCGCCGCGGTCTGACCCTCGAAGAGGTTGCACCCGCCGGAATGCTGCGTGCGCGTGCACAGGCAGGAGCGGTCAAGTAATGGCCCAGCTCAAGGTCACCCAGATCAGAAGCACCATCGGCCAGCGCGCAACACAGCGTGACACCTTGCGGACTCTCGGACTCAAAGGCATTCGCCAGACGGTCCTCCGCGAGGACAACTCGCAAAATCGCGGTCTGGTCAACAAGGTGCGCCACCTCGTAACAGTTGAGGAGGTCTAACCATGACCATCAAACTCCATCATCTGCGCCCAGCGCCCGGAGCCAAGTCGACGAAGATTCGCGTCGGCCGTGGTGAAGGTGGCAAGCGCGGTAAAACCGCAGGTCGCGGTACCAAGGGAACCGGTGCTCGCAAGAACGTGCCGGCACGCTTCGAGGGCGGGCAGATGCCTCTCCAGATGCGGCTTCCGAAGCTCAAGGGGTTCACCAACCCCAACCGCGTCGTGTTCCAGGTTGTCAACCTTCGCGACATCGAGCGGCTCTTCCCCGAAGGTGGACAGGTCAGCGTTGCTGACTTGATCGCCAAGGGTGCAGTCCGTAAGAACGAGCCCGTCAAGGTGCTCGGCGACGGCAAGATATCGGTCAAGGTCGATATCTCCGCCAACAAGTTCACGGGTTCGGCCAAGGAAAAGATCGCCGCAGCCGGCGGTTCTGTAACCGAGGTCTAGACACATTCGACTTTGGTCGAGTGAGCTCATCGTGTGTCGATGGCCGCAGCGACAAGCCTTCTCAGGCCACCGCTGCGGCCATCGCTGCCTCACCGGTATCTTTACACGTGCGGCAGGTAGGGCGGCGACTGGCCGACAGGTCGACTGCTGCACACTGTTAGAGTTCTAGAGTTCACGGAAGTGCTTTTCATGCGGACGATTCCTATCGTTCGCAGTCCATGATCGAGTGTCGCCGAGGCCCGTAACGGCTCCGCAGACACCGACCACCAACGCAGTCGTGCCAGGAGGATCTTTGCTTTCCGCCTTCGTGTCGGCCCTCAGGACTCCTGACCTGAGACGGAAGATCCTTTTCACCCTCGGGTTGGTTGCCCTGTATCGCTTCGGCGCTACGCTCCCATCCCCAGGCGTGGATTACGCCAACGTCAAGGCGTGCATCGATGAGGTATCAGGCGGCGATCAAGCCGGTATCTACTCGCTGATCAACCTGTTCTCCGGTGGCGCGCTGCTACAGCTGTCCGTGTTTGCAATCGGCATCATGCCGTACATCACGGCTAGCATCATCGTGCAGTTGTTGACTGTCGTCATTCCCAAGTTCGAGGAACTCCGCAAGGAGGGCCAGTCGGGCCAGGCGAAAATGACCCAGTACACGCGTTACCTGTCGATCGCCTTGGCGATCCTGCAGGCGACCGGTCTGGTGGCACTCGCATCCCGCGGCCAACTCCTCCAGGGGTGTCAACAGGACATCATTGCCGACCAAAGCATTTTCGGTCTGATCATCATTGTCCTCGTCATGACTGCAGGTGCAGCAGTGGTGATGTGGTTCGGCGAGGTCATCACCGAGCGCGGAGTCGGAAACGGCATGTCGCTGCTGATCTTCGCTGGCATCGCCTCGCGCATCCCGTCCGAAGGCAAGTCCATCCTCGATAGCCGCGGCGGCCTCGTATTCGGTCTGGTGTGTGTTGCTGCACTACTCATCATCGCCGGAGTTGTGTTCGTCGAGCAGGGGCAGCGTCGAATCCCGGTGCAGTACGCCAAGCGGATGGTCGGCCGTAAGATGTACGGCGGATCGTCGACCTACCTTCCGCTGAAGGTCAACCAGGCTGGTGTCATCCCGGTGATCTTCGCGTCTTCGCTCCTGTATCTGCCCAACCTGATCGCACAGCTCACCTCAGCCAGTACTGCGACGGACCCGAGCTGGTGGCAGCGACTCATCAACGAGTACCTGGTCAACCCGGCGAACCCGGTCTACATTGCCATCTACTTCGGACTCATTGTCTTCTTCACTTACTTCTACGTCGCGATCACGTTCAATCCAGAGGAACGCGCGGACGAGATGAAGAAGTTCGGCGGTTTCATCCCGGGAATTCGACCGGGTAAGCCGACCGCCGACTACCTGAACTACGTGCTCAGCCGCATCACGTTGCCGGGCGCTATCTACCTGGGCACCATTGCCGTGCTGCCCAACCTTTTCCTCGACATCGGGAGCTCCGGCGGCGCACAAAACCTGCCGTTCGGTGGCACTGCTGTGCTGATCATGGTCAGCGTCGGCCTCGATACCGTGAAGCAGATCGAAAGTCAGCTGATGCAGCGCAACTACGAAGGGTTCCTCAAGTGAGACTTGTTCTTCTTGGTCCTCCCGGTGCCGGCAAGGGCACCCAAGCCGAGATCCTGTCCGAGAAGCTGGGTGTACCTCACATCTCGACAGGCGATCTCTTTCGCGCGAACATCGGCGAGAAGACCGCCCTCGGGATCGAGGCGAAGAAGTATCTCGATGCCGGAGACCTCGTACCGAGCGAACTGACCGTCGATATGGTTCGTAGTCGCCTGGCCGAACCTGACGCAGTCAACGGCTTTCTCCTCGACGGATTTCCGCGCTCGGTGGGTCAAGCAGAATCGCTCGTCACCATCCTTGCCGATATGGGTGCCAAGCTCGATGGTGTGTTGTCGTTCGTAGTAGACGAAGACGTCGTGGTTGCTCGCATGCTCTCGCGTGGGCGCGCCGACGACAAAGAGGACGTCATCCGCAACCGGCTCAAGGTCTACCGCGACGAGACGGCGCCGCTGCTCGACTACTACACGGACCGGATCCTCACCGTCGATGCAATCGGTGAGGTCGAAGAAGTCAGCGCACGTGCGTTGAAGGCGATCGAGGATCTCGACAACTGATGGCTTTCGGTCGTAAACGCAAGGTAGTGCCGTTCCGCAGCGCTGGCGAGTTGGACGCGATGGCGGCAGCAGGTGCGATCGTCGGTGCAGCGCTGGTGGCCGTGCGGGACGCGGCCAAGCCGGGGGTGTCGACACTCGAGTTGGACAGAGTGGCCGAGGCTGTCATTCGTGACGCCGGTGCAGTCCCTTCCTTCCTTGGGTATCACGGGTTCACCGGAAGTATCTGCTCGTCCGTCAACGATCGAGTCGTGCACGGAATTCCGTCGGCCGAGGACATCCTCGTTGTCGGAGATCTGATCTCGATCGACTGCGGTGCAGTTCTCGATGGTTGGCACGGCGACTCGGCGTGGACGTTCGGAATCGGAGACCTCATCGAGGCCGACGCGTTGCTCAGCGAAGCGACGCGGCTGTCGATGGAAGCTGGAATCGCGGCGATGCTCCCAGGAAATCGGCTCACCGACATTTCGCACGCTATCGAAAACGGAACACGCGCGGCGGAAAAGGCTCACGGTCGTGCTTACGGAATTGTCGACGGTTACGGCGGTCACGGCATCGGTCGCGAAATGCACATGGACCCATTCCTGGCGAACGAAGGCGCTCCGGGTAAGGGGCCCGAATTGGTCGTGGGATCGACATTGGCAATCGAGCCGATGCTCACACTCGGTACCTACGAGACCGAGATCCTGTCCGATGATTGGACCGTGGTGACCACCGACGGCTCGCGAGCGGCGCATTGGGAGCACACCGTTGCGGTCACGGACGACGGACCCCGGATCCTGACTCTGCGCCCCTGAATTGCTTCGGCCGGTGGGTGGTAGTTCGCTCGCTTGGCGTTCGGCGATCTGATGCGAGTGATCGGTGTCTCGCTTGCACAGCGCATCAGGTGCGGCATATCAACATTCAGGTGGGCGAGTCATTGCTTCTTTCCTTCACTTGTAGATGAGCCCATTTGGCCTGGTGAGGGTTTGCCGGTAACATAGGTCGACGGTGCGCCATGCGTGCCGGTTGCTCGCATGCCTACGTAAGTTGGCTGACGGTCGACCGGCCGATACTGCCAGCTCAGACGATTGATATTGCTGCTCGTGCAATAGGATGTCGCCGGTTCTGAAAGTTGACGTCGCCAGCTTCGGCTGAGCGGCGGCGTGAGCATCACGGTAAACGAATCACATATGCAATCAACCAGGTGTACAAAGCCAGGATCGCGGAGGATATGGCAAAGAAAGACGGCGCCATCGAGGTAGAGGGCCGAGTTGTCGAACCCTTGCCCAATGCGATGTTTCGCATCGAGCTCGAAAACGGCCACAAGGTACTCGCTCACATCAGTGGGAAGATGCGACAGCACTACATCCGTATCCTTCCCGAGGATCGCGTCGTAGTGGAGCTCTCTCCATATGACCTCACGCGTGGGCGCATCGTTTACCGCTACAAGTAAGAGCTTCTTCGGCCAGGTCCGGTCGAAGAGAACCATGCTCGAACGTGTTGATTCGTTCTTCGTGAACGGGCCGATGCGCACGAGCTACACACAGGAGATCAACGACGTGAAGGTTCAGCCGAGCGTCAAGAAGATCTGCGAAAAATGCAAGGTGATCCGCCGTAACGGGCGAGTCATGGTGATCTGCGACAACCTGCGTCACAAGCAGCGTCAGGGATAACCACCGAGCACTTCGCTTTCTGCTTGGCACATAGCTAGAAGATGACCTCCCAGCACCAACCGCGACATACGCGTTGCGGCATACCCCCGGCACGGAGGCCGGGGCCCCACTGAGTTTTAGAAGACGGTTGCTTCGAGAAGGATCTGTTTTCAGCAGTACAGAGGCACAGGGGACGGACTGGGAGCAGACCTCCGGACACGAAAAGGATTGCCACATGGCACGTCTCGCAGGTGTTGATCTTCCGCGCGAAAAGCGCATGGAGATCGCACTGACATACATTTACGGCGTTGGCCGTACCCGTTCCAAGGAAATTCTGGTTGCAACAGGGGTCAATCCCGACCTGCGCAGCAAGGACCTGTCCGATGAAGATCTGGGCAAGCTCCGCGAGTACATCGAGGAGTCCCTCAAAGTCGAGGGCGACCTGCGCCGCGAGGTTCAGGCCGACATCCGTCGCAAGATCGAAATCGGCTGCTACCAGGGCCTTCGCCACCGTCGTGGTCTGCCCGTCCGAGGACAGCGCACCAAGACCAATGCGCGCACCCGCAAGGGCCCCAAGCGCACCATTGCCGGCAAGAAGAAGGCGAAGTAATGCCCCCTAAAGCACGCGGTACAGGTCCTAAGAAGACACAGAAGACGCGTCGCAGGGACAAGAAGAACGTCCCGCACGGATCTGCTCACATCAAGAGCACGTTCAACAACACGATCGTCTCGATCACCGACCCCGCAGGCAACGTCATCTCCTGGGCTTCCTCGGGTCACGTGGGCTTCAAGGGCTCGCGTAAGTCGACGCCGTTCGCGGCCCAGCTTGCAGCCGAGAGTGCTGCACGCAAGGCGCAGGAACACGGTGTCAAGAAGGTCGACGTGTTCGTCAAGGGTCCCGGTTCCGGCCGTGAGACCGCTATTCGTTCGCTTCAGGCCGCAGGCCTGGAGGTCGGCACCATCTCCGATGTCACCCCCCAGCCGCACAACGGTTGCCGTCCGCCGAAGCGGCGTCGGGTCTAGCGGGAAGGAAAGGTTTAGAAAATGGCACGTTATACCGGTCCTATCACCCGCAAGTCTCGTCGTCTGCGCGTTGACCTTGTTGGAGGCGACCAAGCATTCGAGCGTCGTCCCTACCCGCCCGGCCAGCACGGCCGCGCGCGGATCAAGGAGAGCGAGTACCTGCTCCAGCTGCAGGAGAAGCAGAAGGCTCGCTTCACCTACGGCGTGATGGAGAAGCAGTTCCGTCTCTACTACAAGGAAGCCAACCGTCGCCCCGGCAAGACCGGTGAGAACTTGTTGACAATCCTCGAGACACGCCTCGACAACGTCGTGTATCGCGCTGGTCTGGCACGCACTCGTCGTCAGGCACGCCAGCTGGTCACCCACGGTCACTTCCTTGTGAACAACAAGCGAGTGGACATCCCCAGCTACCGCGTCTCGCAGTACGACATCATCGATGTCCGCGAGAAGTCCGCGCAGACACTGCCGATCCAGATCGCTCGTGAGAGCTACGGGGATCGTCCGGTGGCCGCATGGTTGCAGGTAGTTCCTAACCGTCTTCGCATCCTCGTTCACCGGGTGCCGGAGCGCGCACAGATCGATGTGCCGCTCCAGGAGCAGCTCATCGTCGAGTTCTACTCGAAGTAAGACGCACCACGCATGTGAGCTCTCGACAAGTTCACATGCGTATGCGTCTCCATACCTGGACGTCAAATAGCGGACGTCCGTACAGGAGGACCACACAATGCTCATTTCACAGCGCCCGACGCTGACCGAAGAGGTCATCGCCGACAACCGCTCGAAATTCGTCATCGAGCCGCTCGAGCCTGGCTTCGGTTACACACTCGGCAACTCGCTCCGCCGTACCCTGCTGTCGTCGATCCCCGGCGCTGCTGTCACCAGCATCCGTATCGACGGCGTCCTCCACGAATTCACTACTGTTCCGGGAGTCAAGGAAGATGTCACCGACATCATCCTGAATCTCAAGGGCCTCGTCGTGAGCTCCGAAGAAGACGAGCCGGTCACCATGTACGTCCGCAAACAGGGCCCAGGCGCTGTTACCGCAGGCGACATCGTTCCTCCGGCCGGCGTCACGGTGAACAATCCGGATCTGCATATCGCGACTTTGAACGACAAAGGCAAGCTGGAGATCGAGCTCGTAGTCGAGCGCGGTCGTGGCTATGTCCCTGCCGTCCAGAACAAGGCATCAGGCGCCGAGATCGGCCGTATCCCGGTCGACTCGATCTACTCGCCCGTGCTCAAGGTCACTTACAAGGTGGAGGCCACTCGCGTCGAACAGCGCACCGACTTCGATCGGCTCGTTCTCGACGTGGAGACCAAGAACTCCATCACCGCGCGGGACGCGCTCGCTTCGGCGGGCAAGACCCTGGTTGAGCTCTTCGGCCTCGCCCGTGAGCTGAACGTCGAAGCAGAAGGAATCGAGATCGGACCCTCGCCCGCCGAGGCCGATCACATCGCTTCCTTCGGACTCCCCATCGAGGATCTGGACCTCACGGTCCGTTCCTACAACTGCCTCAAGCGCGAGGGTGTTCACACCGTCGGCGAGCTGGTTGGTCGTACCGAGTCCGATCTGCTGGACATTCGTAACTTCGGACAGAAGTCCATCGACGAGGTAAAGGTCAAGCTGCACTCGCTTGGTCTTTCACTCAAGGACAGCCCCGCGTCCTTCGATCCGACGACCGTGCCCGGATACGACGCCACCACGGGTACGTGGAGCGACACCGACGCCGGATCCTTCGCTGAAGGCGAAGGCACCGAGCAGGACTACGCCGAGACAGAACAGCTGTAACCAGCTCGCTGGAGCTCTTACTAGGAGATTCAACATGCCCAAGCCCACCAAGGGCCGCCGTCTCGGCGGGTCGGCGTCGCACCAGAAGGCCATCCTGGCCAACCTCGCGACGGCACTCTTCGAGCACGGCCGCATCACCACTACCGAGTCGAAGGCCAAGCGCCTTCGTCCCCACGCCGAGAAGCTCGTGACCCATGCAAAGCATGGCGATCTCGCTCATCGTCGTGAGGTTCTCAAGATCATCAACAACAAAGATGTCGTACACAAGCTCTTCGCCGAGATCGGGCCGTTTTTCGCCGATCGCGACGGTGGCTACACGCGCATCATCAAGACAGTTCCCCGCAAGGGTGACAACTCGCCGATGGCCATCATCGAGCTCGTCAACGAGCAGACGGTGTCCAACGAAGCAGATCGCGCTCGTCGCGTGAAGGCTTCGCAGGCTGCTCCAGCTGCCGAGGCACCTGCCGCGGACAACGTCGTCGAGGCTGTCGAAGCCGACGCGACCGAGGCCGAGGTCGAGAACGCCGAAGCTGTAGTCGATGGCATCGAGGACAACGACGCTCACGCGTCGGACGCCGCCGATGCCGAGGCTGTGTCGACTGAAACCGAAGCCAAGAAGGACTAGTCCTCTTGAGTTTCATGCACGACCGAAGCGGACCCGCCATTCCTTCCGAGGACGGCGGGTCCGCTTCTTTGCGGTCCGCTACCCGACTCCGCTTGGACATTGCGTACGACGGCACGGATTTCTCCGGCTGGGCACGACAGCCCGGCATCAGGACTGTGTGTGGAGTGCTGGAAGACGCATTTTCGACCGTGCTGAGGCAGCGCATCGAGCTGACGGTCGCGGGCCGTACCGACGCCGGTGTGCACGCTTTCGGGCAGGTTGCACACTTCGATGTTGTCGGCGGTATCGACGAGCCGGAGCGATTGGTACGCCGGATGGCTAGGTTCTTGCCCACCGATGTTCGGGTGAAGGCGATTTCGGTCGTTTCGGAAGATTTCGATGCGCGGTTCTCGGCGCTTCGCCGACACTACGAATACAGGTTCAGTACCGCGCGCTACGGAGTCGACCCACTGGAAGTACGAGGCGTGGTGGGATGGGCGCGAGAGATCGACCTCGACGCGATCCGTGATGCATCGTCGAGGTTGTTGGGCCTGCACGATTTCGCGGCCTTCTGTAAGCGCAGGGATGGCGCGACCACCGTTCGCGAGCTCCAACGATTCGACTGGGAACGCACTGCAGACCGCGTCAGTGCCTACGTCAGCGCCGACGCGTTCTGCTGGTCCATGGTTCGCAGTCTCGTAGGAGCGATGCAAGCAGTGGGTGAAGGTCGTCGGACTCCGGAGTGGACCGAGGAGCTTCTGAATACGCGATCGCGGTCGAGTGAAGTAACCGTTGCGCCGGCGCACGGACTGTCGCTGATGGCGGTCGACTATCCGGCCGAGGATGACCTCGTAGCGCGGAACCGGGCGACACGCGAAGTGCGCTCGGCGATCACGCAGCCGGACGGGTGCTGTTAGCCGATCGGTCGGTTGATGGTGGGACCGGGCTACTAGACTTTCAGTGTGACCATGGACCCGATCGGACTTGCCGTCGTTCTAGCCAGTGTCCGGCCAGGACGCGTCGGGCCCGTTGTTGCTGATTGGTTCTTACGGACCGTTTCCGAGCGCAACGACGTCGTGGCTACGAAGATCGACCTGATGGATGCCGCGCTCCCCGCGGACTTGTCGCCGTCTCCTGCAGGGGAGGAGTTCGCAGCAGCGATCGGTGCGGTCGACGCGGTGGTGGTAGTGACGCCCGAATACAACCATGGATATCCTGGGGCGCTCAAGACGGCACTCGATACTGTGAAATATCAGTGGCGGGGCAAGTCGATCGGATTCGTGTCGTACGGCGGACTCGGTGGAGGACTGCGCGCAACGGAGCAACTGCGTCAGGTCGCTGCAGAGTTGCACATGGTGGCGGTCCGCGACAGTGTCGGTTTTCACCGGGTACGCACTGCGTTCGATGAGAACGGTCATACCGACGACAGTGCTGCGGTCGACGCTGCCGGCCGTATGTTGAGCCAATTGCATTGGTGGGCAACGGCATCGAAAGTTCAGTCGAGAGCGTTTCCGTATCCTGGCTGAGTGAGATCGGCGGCGCTTCGCACGCTGCGGGGCCTGCCGATGAATGCGGTTTCCTGCGAAATCGTCACGAGCATCAACTCGGTTTCGTTTCGACCGGCGCGCACCATGATGCGGTCACCTGCGGCGCCGGGTTGGACGATGGAAAGGTCGGGATCCGACATCGGTTCGCGAGGTGGTCTTTCGGTCACGGTCATCACCGTGGTGTCGCCGGGTTGCGAGCGCGCGGGCACCACGACGGCGTCGGCGAAATCCTGCACGAGTACGTCGAATCCTCCTGTGCCTCGGTGTGGGCCGCCGTCGATGAGTAGCCTGTCCGGTGTCGCGATCGAGTCGACGAGGGGCCCCCATGCGTGTGGTCGATCGGACCTGATCAGAACGTGTGCGCCGGTGGCCAGTGCGCGAAATACGAGTTGCTGAGCCAAATACAGTTCGCCTGCCACCAGCACGGTGTCGACGTCTCTTCCATATATCCGTGCTGCGACGCCATGGCCTGTGGTGTCCGACCCGAGAAGCTGGCCGCACCCGGAGATCGGGATGTCCAGGCGCTCGACAATGTCGTGAGGAAGGTCTCGGATAGGTTCTGCATGGTCACGAGCGATGATTGCGAGTGGGAGGGACGCGATCAATGCTTCACGGTGGCGCCCGTTCATCGATATCGCGCCGGGCAGGTCGGGTCGGGGAGCGGCCCCACGGTTCACGAAACGGCATGCGCCACTGATGCGTACACGGGTGGAGCTCGAGCCCGCGGTCAGGCGAAACGCGATCGTTGTCGACAGCGACGGAATTGCCCACAACTCGGTGAGGACAGCGGTATCGATTTTGCGACAGTCGAACCCGAATCCGGTGTCGATGACACCCGGAAGTGGTGCGGATCCCCAGTTCTCGGTCAGGCGGTTGGCGGCGACACCCCGACACATGTGGGAAGCCGTGGACTGAATCTCGCTGCGCACCAGCATTCGCGAACTGATTCCCCTCGCCTCGAGGGCGCGGGCGACTCGCTCCGATGCGACCCACACAGCACGCGATGCCCCCAGTCGGCCCCCTCCGCGTGCGTCGATCGCAGCACGATTGTGCGAGATCTCCAGCGTGACGGTGACCCACACAGTGCGCGTCGCGACTGCTGGTAGCGGCCCGATCAACCGTTCGTAGACGTCGGTTGCCGGTGTACCCGATGCTGTTCGCATTCCGTGAGCGACGATGTCGATGCTGCTCACGGAAATATCGTGTTGAGTGAGACCCTCTGCCAGCGTAGGGAGGTCGAGTCGGGTATCGGTGGATGCTTCCGCACGCCCGAGCCTTGTCATCGCCGCACGGGAAGGGTGTAGTTCGAGAACGCAAGATACGGTGTCGCCTCGCCAGTGAATTCCCGCTGCTCGACCATCGTCTTCCGAGTAGTCTTGCGTTACACCAGGATTCGACCTCGTACGCGAAGCGTAACGAGACGCCGTGGTTGCCCAGTCGAGGACCGGCCGCCCAGCGATCACCAGAAATGAAACTGCCGTTGCGGGTGCGGCCACCGACACGATGACTGCAAGCGAGACGTCGAACGCCACCGCGATCGTAACGCCGAAAGCAAGGACCGACTCGAGTGCGACCAGTCTGGCGATCCTGGGAATGCGCAGCGAAACGAAGTACATCGAGGAACGCGCGGAAATTTGACGGTTACTACCCGACCCAGAACTGCCACGAGAACGTGTTGGCGCAGACAAAATTTACTTTTCCTCCCCCCGAAGGCCACGTAGTCGAGCAGCAGAGCAGCTCGTCGACTCGTGTCCGAGACTGTACCGGGTTTCCCTGCGCGCTGCCCTCGTCAGGATGCCACGGGCGCGGAGGACAGTTCCCATCGTTTGGGGGCTGTAGTCTTTCGCGCGGGATGGGCTCGTATGGGGATCGAGCTCGCAGCGCAGCAGGGGGGGATCTCGTGGCGGCAACGCCCACAACGAAGTGGCAGGTCGGCGGGTATCGATTTCTCGTCCGACGGATGGAACACGCCTTGGTGCGTCGCGATGTGCGCATGCTGCACGATCCGATGCGCTCACAATCGAGGGCTTTGGCAGTAGGCCTTGTGGTTGCGTGTCTGGGTCTTGCAGGATGCGCCGCGTTGGCATTGCTTCGGCCCCAGGACAAAATCGGCGACGCGGCGATCGCGGTAGGTAAGGACTCGGGTGCGATGTTCGTCCGAGTGGAGGAAGCGTTTCATCCGGTTCTGAATCTGGCCTCGGCACGGTTGATCGTCGGTAGCCCGGACAGCCCTGTCATCGTCAAGGAATCCGAGCTGGCCGAACTTGATCGGGGTTCGTTGGTTGGGATACCCGGAGCGCCGTCGAGCCTCCCGCATGAGGAGTCCGGCTTGCCGGAGTCCTGGACCGTGTGCGACACACTCGACTCCACGGGTGCCGTCGCCGGTACGACCGTGGTGGTGGGGGATCCGCACTACGACGAGAGAATCGGTCCACTCGACGACGGCGAAGCCTTCCTCTGGAACACGACGGACGGAACGTATCTGGTGTACGACGGCGTCCGAGCGCGGATCGATCTGGGTGATCGCTCGGTCGTGCGCGCGCTGGGGCTAGAGGGCGCGCGACCATCGAGTGTCAGTGACGGACTTGCGAATGCTGTTCCTGTGGTCCCGGCGATCGTGCCACCGGCGATCGCGCGTGCAGGCGAGATTCCGACCTTCCCGATTGCGGGGAAGACGATCGGTTCGGTCGTGAAGGTGTCGGGTGTCGACGTTCGGTACTACGTCGTGTTGGAAAACGGTATCCAGGCGATCACGGAGTCGACGGCGCAGCTGATCAAGTTTGCCGATTCGCAGGGCAGCCCCGAGATCGATTCCCTCAACCCCGACGTGTTGCCTTCGGCGCCGACGGTGACAGGGTTGCCGGTCGAGATGTATCCGCGGGAGGCCCCGAGGATCGTGGATACGGCCGCCGAGCCGGTCGGATGCTTGACGTGGGTTCCCCAGGCTGCCCCCGACGGTGGTCCTACTGCGCAGTTGGTCATGTCGGCTGGGCGCACTCTTCCTATCGTCGATTCGGCGCGTCCGGTGCGTCTTGCGCAGGCAGACGGGGGAGGAGCGGCTGCCGATGAGGTCTACCTCGAGCCTGGCAGCGGTGGTTTCGTGCAGACCACCGGCATCGAGCCGACGAGTGTGCGACAGGACGCGTCGTTCTTCGTTGCCGATACCGGAGTTCGGTTCGGCGTGCCCGACGCTGATGCCGTCGATGCGTTGGGTCTCGGTGTTCCTGCCCCTGCGCCGTGGCAGATCGTCCAATTGTTGGGCACTGGGCCCACATTGAGTCGTGCCGCGGCACTGACTGCTCACGACGGTGTCGGACCCGATCCCGATGCGGCGCGACTCCCGGCAGGGTGACCGTTGGGGTTTCGGCGCCGAAGTGGCATCGCGATTCCCAACCCCAGCAGGAGTACGACCCCTACGAGGATGGATCCCGTCGTAGCGATCGTCCGTGGCCGAAGATCCGGTGGGTCGGGTACGACGGGCGCCTGCATCGACACCGGGTCGACCGCGGCTGCCGATGCGATTCCCTCCACTTGTGCGGTTACGGCCGCGAGTGGATCGACGATTCCGTGACCGATCAGCGGATTCCAACCATCTGCAGGCTTGTGCGCTGTGGCCTCGATACGTTCGATCACTTGCATCGCGGTCAACTCCGGCCGGTGAGCCCGAATCAGCGCTGCTACTGCGGAGACAAGGGGAGCGGCGAAGCTGGTGCCCTGGATCGGCACAGTATTGCCCTGCCCGTCGACTGTGCCATTGGTCAACCCACTGCCCGTCGGGGACAGTGAGGTCATCGAGGTGCCCGGCGCTGCTACGTCCACCCAGGGGCCACCGAGGGTGAAGGCAGAGGGTCGGCCGTCCGGGTCTACCGAGCCGACGGTCAATACCTGCTCGTCGAACCACGCAGGGGTGGCGATGGTTGCGATTCGATCCCATTGCTCGGCCTCGGGATCGGCTGGCTCGGGTGGAGGGTTTTGACTGCGACATTGAGCTTCACCGCTACCACCGGTATTGCCGGCGGCCGCGACGACAACCACGTTGCGGATGCGAGCGGCATAGTCGATCGCGGCGCCGAGGGGCCCGTCGGCGATCCCCTTACCGCTCGGAACGCACGCGACCTCGGAGATGTTGATGACGGAAGCGCCGGAATCTGCGGCGGTGCGCACGGCCTGCGCCATCGTCATGACGTTGCCATATCCGGATGCGTTGTCTGCTGGTGTCTCCGCATCCTCGTCCCCTGCAGTTCTCTCACGTTGAAATGCGTTGCTGGACTGACGTATCGACAAGATTTGGGCGTCGGGAGCTCCACCGGCGAAACCGCTGCCGGGGACACTCTGTGCAGCGATGAGTCCCGCCACCAAAGTTCCGTGCGCATCACAGTCCGACAACCCGTCGCCGGTGAATACATAATCTCCTCCCGGCCGGAGTCCGGGTAGTCGAGGGTGTGGTGAGACCCCGGTATCGATGACAGCGACTATTTGACCGGCACCACGCGTGATCGGCCACACGGCACGGAAATCGAGTATGCCCTGTGCATCGGGTACGGCCGGCCCGTCGGGGGTGGGCGAAGCGGGCACGCAGAGATTTCGTTGTTCGGTTGGCTCCGGTGGCGCAGGTGGAGCCGGTTCGGGGAGCAGCGCGGGGTCGATGAACGGCCTGTCCGCGGATGCCGCTCCGCCGCCGAGAAAGGACACAGCCACGACGACCGCGACGCCGATCGCGCCGATCGTCCGTGGCGTCAGGGCTCTCACAACCCGCGCATCGCGGCGTACAAGCCGCAGACCCAGCAGACGATGGGAACGATCGCAGCGATCGCCGCGTACTCGACGAGTTCTCCGGCGCGTCGGAGCACCGGCGAATACTCGCGTTGTGGAACGAACGATCCGAAGACGAGTGCTATGACAGCGACACCGATGGCAGCCGCGAAGGGTGTGACCGGTCGATCGGAGATGGCAAACATCGATGCCGTCGACACCGCGAGGACGATGAACGATCCGGCAGCAACAACCGGGACTGCATGGTCGAGTTCGGCGAACGTGCGACCGCGAAGGACGAGGACGAACGCAGTCAGCAACGCCAGGACGACTCCTGGCCAATAGATCTCGGCAATCGGATGACCGGCAAATGCCGCACAGAGCGCCCCGACGGTCGCGGCAGCCGAACAAGCGCAGACAAAACCGGTCAAATAGCTACGGGCTGCGCGTGACACGTCCTCCAGATCTTGGAATGAATGCGAATCCGCTTCGCTCTCTCCGTCGAGCGATGCACCAGCGGTCGGCACCGGCGGCAACGGCATTCGCGCCTGCATCATCGACATCCTTGGTGCGGCGGCAAGCCCCAACAACGCCACTGCGGTGGCGCCGGCACCGATGGCGGACGGTGAAAGAGAGCCGAACAGCATTACCGCAGAAGCTGAAACAGCAATGCCTGAAAGCGCAGCAATACCGGTGAAAAATGCCTCTCCGTGTCCGCCGAGGCGGAGGGCAAGTACCGCGACCGCTCCCGCGACAGCGGCACCGAGCATCAGATGCGCACCGCCCAGCGCACCTGGCACGAAAAGTACACCCGAGGTGAACATCAGTGGCAGAGCGCATCCCGACAAGAAAACTCCGGTTCGCTCGTCCGAGTAGGCACGTCCGACTATCGAGCCGGCGACCAAGAACAGCAGTCCGACAAATGCAGCTGCGATAGCAAGGAAGATATCCGCGGTATACCCGGGACCCCGAGACAACGGCTCTCGAAGAAGACCTGAACAGGCAATCAGAAGTGCGACAGCGGCGATACCGAACCCGACCGACTGGGCAGTCCGAGGCGTCCACAGTCGACTCTCGGTAGCTCCCGACACTGCAACGGCATGCATAAGGTCGTCGAACAGCGGTGACGGCGCGGGAGAGTCGGCATCGCCGAGGACAAGAAGTTCACCGTCGCGGACAACCGCGTCGCTCAGCGTCTGTGTCGCCTCCAGCGGCGGTTGTCCGACTCTGGAAAGAACCCACGACGCCGGCCGACTGCTCTCGGTGTCTGCTCCCTCGCCGCGCACTGCGCGGTTCCCGGCCAGATCGACGATTCCCGGGATCAGCAGCGCGATCGGCACATCGGTGGGAAGCGCCATATCCACTTGCACCGATCGGGCGAGAATCGTCAGTCGGCACAGCTCCATCGCCGCGATCGGCTCGGACGCACCGACCGAACGCCGATGCTCGTTCCCTGGCATCAAGTTCCCCCCGGAATTGATTTGCGGCAATCGCCGCGGGCATTCCGCACGAATGCCGGCAGCGAGAGACTGTACCGTCCCCGTGCCCTGAAGGATGTGTCAGCTACCGCGAACCAAGTGGAAGCGGGATGTCGAGATCAGACTGGGGCCAGTTCGCTGACATCGGCGAGGAGCTCGAACGAGCGCAACCACGAGTGTCGATCCACGACGCCGGATGCAACGATCAGCTCGTCGGCGTTCGCGTGGCGCGCGAATCCATCCAAGTACTCACGGACTACCTCGGGCGTGCCGACTGCCGAATACGTCGTCATTTGGTTGATCTGGCGTCCCTGGGGCGAATCGAGCAACATATCGGCTTCTTCGTCTGTGAACTTACGGCCGCGACCGAGAAGTAGGCTCACTCGGCTTCGCTTGGTGGCGAGGAATTGTCGCTGAGCGTCCTCGTCGGTATCGGCGGCGATGACATTGACGCCTGCAATCACGTGTGGCGATTCCAGCTGCGCTGATGGCTTGAAGTCACGTCGATAGATTGCGACGGCCTGCTCGAGTGCGTCGGGTGCGAAATGCGATGCGAACGCGAACGGGAGTCCGAGCGCGGCGGCCAACTGGGCGCCGAAAAGCGAAGAACCGAGAATGTAGAGCGGTACGTGCGTCCCTGCTCCTGGGGTGGCGCGCACTCCGGGAATCAACGATTCGTCTGACAGGTATGCCTGCAGCTCCTGCACATCTTGCGGGAATCGCTCGGCCGACGACGGGTCGCGGCGCATCGCACGCATGGTGGCTTGGTCGCTGCCGGGTGCACGTCCGAGACCGAGATCGATCCGGTCAGGGTGCAGAGTGGCCAAGGTGCCGAACTGTTCCGCGATGGTCAGCGGAGCATGGTTGGGCAGCATCACGCCACCGGATCCCAACCGGATACGGCTGGTGTTCGCAGCGACGTGCCCGATCAGAACGCTGGTCGCCGACGAGGCGATTGTGGTCATGTTGTGGTGCTCGGCATACCAAATGCGTTGGTAGCCCCATTCTTCGGCTCGCTGCGCGAGCTCCACGCTGGCGTCGAAACTGTCTTTGACGCTCTCGCCTTCGCCGATGAAGGCCAAATCGAGAATCGAGAGTGGAACGGACACGGTGTACGCCTGCCTTTCGCGGAGGAGCTCGAGTACGAAGTGACACACCGGTAAGAGTGTGAGTACTCACTTCCTCCGGTAATCAACCGTGCGAGAGGTAGTCCTATTCCGCCTCGGTAAGCAGCGTGTGGTCGGTGGCAGTGGAGCACCGAATGGGTTAGCCTTTCGCGAAACATACTGCTCGTTGGGGAAACGTGAAGTATGCGCGGTAATGGGGATACCGACCGGTGGGGGCATCGAGGCGTGAATACTGTTCGGTTCGTTCGTGGTGCGCGGCGTGAAGTACCGCGCACTCCAGGCGGAGAAGTGACGCTTCAGACGCCGCCGGAGATACCTCGGGTGGTCCCGGGAAACTTGCTGATGAAGCTCATGCCGCTGGTCATGGTGGCAGCAATGGTCGGCATGGTCGCGTTGATGTTCACCTCCGGCATGGCCGCCAACCCGATGATGCTGATGTTTCCGGCGATGATGCTGGTATCGATGCTGGGCATGGTCGCCGGTGGTGGCCGCGGCGGTGGCGCCAGAACAGCGGAGTCGAACGAAGACCGCAAGGACTATCTGCGCTACCTCGACCAACTACGCAGAGACGTGGCAACCACCGCGACCAGCCAGCGTGAAGCGCTCGAGTGGTCGCACCCTGACCCGGAGATTCTGTGGTCGTATGCGGGCTCTCCGCGGATGTGGGAGCGCCGAAGCTCGGATCCGGACTTCTGCCATGTTCGGATAGGTAGAGGAGACCAGCGACTGGCGACGCGTCTCGTCCCCCCGGAGACTGGGCCGGTCGAAGAACTCGAACCCGTCTCTGCGGTGTCACTGCGGCGGTTCGTACGGGCACATTCCGTTGTCGGGAGTCTCCCCACCGCGGTGTCGCTTCGCGGATTCGCTGCCATTTCCGTGTCCGGCGATCGTGATTCCTCGCGGGCCATGGTCCGTTCGATGGTGGCGGCGCTCTGTATGTTCCACGATCCCGACCAGTTGCGGCTCGCAGTGGTCTGCGGCCTCGATACGGTTGCGTTCTGGGATTGGACCAAATGGCTTCCCCACACTCAGCACGATGTAGCCAGGGACGGTGTCGGCACTGCACGGATGATCTACGGATCGTTCCTCGAACTCGAATCCTCGCTCGGCGAACACCTCTCGCTGCGCAACAGATTCGCCCGTGGAGGCTCGCCGTCCGCGGGAGTCCCGCAGCTCGTGATCATCGTCGACGGTGGCCTACTCGACAACACTGCGACCGATCTTTCGCGAACCGGGGTCGATTCGGTGACGATCGTCGATCTCTCCGACTTCTGCACCGGACTTGCCGCCAGTCGAGGCATTCGTCTGTTCGCCGAGAACGGTTCGATCGGTGCAGTCAGCGGCTCACGCGTCGAGGTATTCGGGGTCTCGGACGCGATGAGCGTCGCACAGGCAGAAACCGTGGCGCGAAGGCTGTCTCCGTATCGAACCGCAGTCGATGTCGGTATCGATTCCGGCGGAGAAGATACTGACTCGATCTCGAGCTGGAATTATCTTGTCGGAATCGCCGACGTCGGTCTCCTCGACCCGAGTCGGGCGTGGGTGACCCGTCGGGGCCGTGATCGCCTTCGTGTACCTATCGGAATTGCACCCGACGGAAGCTCGGTCGAGATCGACCTGAAAGAGTCGGCCGAGAACGGTATGGGGCCGCACGGATTGTGCATCGGCGCAACAGGTTCGGGGAAGTCGGAATTCCTCAGGACACTCGTCCTGGGTCTCATCGCCACACACGACCCGGACCAGCTCAATCTGGTACTCGTCGACTTCAAAGGTGGTGCGACGTTCGCCGGTCTCGAGGAGGCGCCACATGTTGCTGCGGTGATCACCAACCTCTCCGAAGACCTGTCGCTGGTCGATCGGATGAAGGACGCCATTGCGGGGGAGATGAATCGCCGTCAGGAGCTACTCCGCGATTCGGGCAACTACGCCAATGTGTCCGACTACGAGAAGGCACGGGCTGCCGGTGCCGCGCTCGCTCCATTGCCTGCTTTGTTCATCGTCGTCGACGAGTTCTCGGAGTTGCTGAGCCAACAGCCCGAGTTCGCAGATCTCTTCGTCGCTGTCGGGCGGTTGGGGCGGTCGCTGCACATGCACCTTCTGCTGGCGAGTCAACGCTTGGAGGAAGGGAAGCTGCGCGGGCTGGACAGTCACCTTTCGTATCGGATCGGGTTGAAGACGTTCTCTGCCAACGAGTCTCGCTCGGTTCTCGGCGTTCCGGATGCGTATCATCTACCGGCACAACCTGGCGCCGGGTATCTCAAATGCGATTCTGCCGAGATCGTTCGCTTCGCAGCTGCATACGTGTCCGGGCCCTACGTTCGCCCTCGAGATGCGGTACGGGGGATCAGCGACAGTTCTGCGACGGTTCGACCGCGGATCTTCAGCGCCTATCCGGTGCAGACGGATGCGGTCGAACCGTCGGTCGACGATATCGGCGCCCCGTACGACGAGCACCTGCAGGAGGAAGAAGCCAGGCCCGACAGCCGAACGGTGCTCGATGTCGTGGTCGAACGACTTCAGGGCAGCGGTTTTGCGGCCCACGAGGTTTGGTTGCCGCCGCTCGATCTACCGCCCACGCTCGATCGAATGATTCCCGATTCGGTTCTGTCGGCACCGGTTGCGGCGATCGCATCGCTACGGGCACCGATCGGCATAGTGGACCGCCCATTCGATCAACGGCGCGATCTACTGGTGGTGGACTTGTCGGCGGCCCAAGGCCACCTCGCGATCGTCGGAGGGCCACAGTCCGGGAAGTCGACAGCGCTGCGAACACTGATCATGTCGTTCGCCCTGACCCACACTCCTGCGCAGGTGCAGTTCTACTGCCTCGATTTCGGTGGAGGAACGCTCGGCGGACTCGCCTCCCTTCCCCACGTCGGATCGGTCGCGAGCAGGCTGGACGTCGACCGGGTTCGACGGACGGTCGCCGAAGTCGCGGCAGTGATCGGACGACGCGAGAGAGTATTCCAACAACGGGGTATCGACTCGATCGTCGAATTTCGTCGTCGTCGCGCCGAGCAATTGATCGACGACGAGGATGGTTTCGGAGACGTCTTCCTGGTGGTGGATGGCTGGGGCAGTATTCGATCCGACTTCGAAGCTCTCGAGCCTCAGCTTGCCGCGCTGACAGCGCAGGGGTTGTCGTACGGCGTTCACCTCATCCTCACCGCGTCGCGGTGGGCCGAGATTCGTCCGGCAACCAAGGATCTTGTCGGAACCCGGATCGAACTCAAGCTGGGTGATGCGTCCGATTCCGAGTTCGGGAGAGTGAAGGCCGCACGGGTTCCCGACAGTAGGCCCGGTCGCGGAATCACGAAGGAGGGGTTGCACCTCCTTGTCGGATTGCCGCGTGTCGACGGCGCGCCGTCGACCGTCGATCTCGGTGTCGGCATTCAGCATGCGGTGGCAGCTGTTGCGCAGGCCTACGTCGGTCTTTCGGTGCCACCTGTGCGCATGCTTCCCGAAAGCCTGCCGCGAGGTGAGCTTGTCGATCTACTTGTCGGCCGCTGGCCACGCTCACGCGGGCCGGTGCCGGAATTGCGGGTTCCCATCGGAATCGATGAGGCAGAACTCGATCCGGTGACACTCGATTTCGCCGAGCAAGCGCACTTCCTGGTATTCGGTGACACCGAGTGCGGGAAGACGGCGTTGCTCGAGTCGATCTGCATTTCGCTTGTCGAGGCCAATACGCCGGCGCAGGTGAAATTGATACTCGCCGACTACCGCCGCACGATGCTCGGCACCGTCGACACCGACCATCTCGCGGGATATGCAGCCTCGCAGGCGGTTCTGATGACGATGATGACCGAGCTCGCCGCCAAACTCGCCGATCGGATGCCTGGGCCCGACGTCACCCAGCAGCAACTTCGTGAGCGGACCTGGTGGAGTGGACCGGAGATTTTCGTGATCGTCGACGACTACGACCTGGTGGCCACATCGACGGGAAACCCGTTGACCGTTCTCGTCGAGTACCTTCCACATGCCCGCGACATCGGGTTGCACGTGATTGTCTCGCGGAGATCGGGCGGGGCATCGCGAGCGTTGTACGACCCCGTCATTTCACGTATGCGCGATCTCGTGTCGCCTGGTCTGGTCATGAGCGGCAGTCGTGACGAGGGGAATCTGATCGGTTCGGTCAAGCCGAGCGCCATGCCGCCCGGGCGTGGCACGCTGGTCGACAGGCGAGGCCAGTCGCTCGTTCAGCTGGCGTGGACAGCGCGATGATCAGCGAAAGCAGCTACGCAGCAGTAAGTCTCGGTGACGGCCCGGTGTCGGTGTTGACGGTTTCGGGGCTCGGCTCGGCCGAGTTCGAGTTTCGACCTACGGTGTCGATGCGTGACGGAACGCCCGAGTACCTGGTCGCCGAACTCGGACGCGATACCTCATCGGAGGTGACGCACTCCAACCCCATGAGCTTCGTCGACGACGCCGAGTGCCTCGTCGGTTCGACCGTTCTACCCACGGCAGCGGTGGTGCACGGTGTCCTCGATGCATCGCTCGCTGCGGCCGGTGCACCCCCGATCGTCGACGTCCTCGAAATTGCATGCCCCTCGCACTGGGGTCCCGTTGCTGTGCGCGAAGTTCGCGCTGCCGCCATGCCTCTGGCGCGTGAGGTGATCGTGGTCGATGCGGCGAGCGCGGCAGCCCACTCCGCGGGTCAGCGAGCGCCTTCGTACGCCATCGTCGTCGAACTGGCCGAACTCGAATCGGTGGTGTGTGCGGTCACCGCCGATGGCCGAGGCGGTTACACCAGGACCTGCAGATGGGATGTGCGGGGCACGCGTGACTTGGGTGGTGATCGAGGGGCCGAGGCTTCGATTCTCGACCGGGTCTCGTCGTTCGTTGCCACGCAACGCCATCGGGAGGGGGTGGATGTATTCGTACTGGAGACGACTGCTGGCAGTGACGTGAAGGTACTCGACGAATCACCGTATCGGGTCCACCGACTGCGCGGGGTGGACATCGTTCGGTCCATGGCGGCTCGCGCAGGGCTCTCGATTCCAGCAGACGGACTGGGGCAGTCGAGGGCGGATCCAGCGGATGAAGCTGGTTCGTCGGAGAGCTTCGAAGGCGAGCCGGAGGATCGCTGGGCGAGGATGACGCCCATGCCTGTCCGCGCAGCAGCCTGGCTGGAAGAGTTCGATACCGGCGCGGTGTCGGGTGCTCGGCGTCGTCGGAAGGTGAAGCAGGCGGCAGCGGTGGCGGTCGCGCTGGCGATGAGCTCGGCGGTGTTGGTGGCCGTCGTCTCGATGCGTGGAGAACCGGATCGGCTCGCTGACCCCTCCCGCGCGGAGGCAGCATCGGTGACCATCCCGTCCGCGTCGATGGCCGGTCCTGCAACCTCGACCTCACCGACGCCGAGCACTGCCGCACCCACTACTTCGGCGTCGAGAGGAGTTGGCGACGGACCGTCGACGAAATACACCTACGGCCGCGTCGGACTTCGGATTCCGGACGGTTGGTCGCACCGGGAGGAGGCCGAGCGATCGATTCTCGTGCCGTCGGATCTGCCCGATCGCAGAATCGTGATCACTACGACCGTTCTGCGTCCAGATGCGTCGTTCGACGAAGTTGCCGACGACCTGTCCGCGATGGTGGCTGCCCGTGCTTCCGATGGCGTGCTCGGCGACCTGATACGGGCGAGGGATGTCGACGGGCGAGTCGCGTTGTCTTACACAGAATCTCCTGATATCGACTCGACGGTGAACTGGCAGATCTTCGTCGAGGACGATCTGCAGATCAGCATCGGTTGTCAGAGTCGGCGTGGTGAGCAACACCTGTTCGATGCCGAATGCGCCGGGGTCGTCTCCACTTTGACGGTCGCACCCGAGTGAACTGGGAACGATTCGTTCAAAAATTTTCACAACCATGGAACCGAAGGGCATCGTGCGTGCGTCCAACCAGATGTAGGGGGGAATCGCACGTGCTCCGAAGGCGAACCGCTGCCCAGTCCGGGTACTCGACCGAGTACCCGGAACCGAAGACATCGAGGAGTTGACATGGCAGAAGCCAATATCGAAACCATGATCGCCGTGGCCGCAAAGGTCGACGGCCTTCGTGACCAGATCGGAGGGCTGCTGAGGCTGCTTCGCTCGGATGTCGACCTTGCGGCATCGGGAATTTGGAAAGGACAGGCGTCGACCTCGTTCGGTCAGGTCATGACCAACTGGGATTCGAGCGCATTCAAACTCGAGAATGCGCTCGCGGGCATCAGCCAGTCGATCAAGACCAGTGGTATCGAGTACGACCAGTCCGAGCAGGACAACGTCTCGTCGATCAATGCAGTCGCGGGCACGCTGAACCTGTGATGTCCGAGCGTGCTTCGCGATTGCGAAGCACTCGAACACATCTCACGAGAGTCCACCACTTGCATCACCGAACGGAAACGAGGAACTGACTATGGACGGCGAAATCAGATACAACTTCGGCTCGATCACCGATCTGGCCGGCGGTATGACCAACAAATGGCAGTCGCTCAACGACAAACTCGACGAGATCAAGTCCTCGATTCAACCTCTCGTTGCGACGTGGCAGGGTGCCGATGCCGACGCTTACCAAGTCAAGCAAGGGGAATGGAACTCGGCGCAGACCGAGCTCACCACGGTCCTGCAGAGCCTGATCGGCGCGGTCAACTCCGGCAACCAGAAGATGATGGAACAGGAAGCTATGAACCGGTCCCGTTTCTCGTGAGGTAGTCGTGCTGCCATGTGCCCCGGCATTGCGCTCGATGCCGGGGCTGTGCGGTGTCCGCGGGACCACACCCGAGTACTGATCGGCACTCGTCTCGGGTTGCTTCCACGTCGTCGTACCTGTGAGGTGGAAGCGTGGACCCCGCCGAAGCACGCAGGCTCATAGCCGATGCGCGGAGTGCCGCGCAGAGTCGGCTGGAGTCTTTGCGTGCACAGTTCGATGTGATCGTGGCGGGCTCCGAGTGGACCACCGATGACGACGAGCACGATCCGGAAGGATCGACGATCGCCTTCGAGCGAGCAAAGGTGATCGGGCTGGCGCGTGATGCAGAGGATGAAGTCCGTGAGCTCGATGCAGCTCAGGAACGCGTCGCATCGGGTTCTTATGGAGTGTGCGAGCGGTGCGGTTCGGCTATCGCCGATCCCCGCTTGGAGGCGCTCCCCGCGGCTCGGCGCTGCATAGATTGCGTGCGACTTCGGTGAAGGCGTTTTGACCTGCTGCAGCTCCAACCGGTATTGTCCCACGATGGCGTGGATGAGATCGTCGCGCGCGTTGTGCGGCGATCACTTGCTCTCGGGTCTCAACTGGCCGCCGAGGGGATAGACACGTCTTGGCCAGCAGCGACATCATGAAGACAGGAATTTCTGTGTCTACATACAGCCCGAAGGCCGGGGACACCACCCGGACTTGGCATGTGATCGACGCTACGGACGTTGTACTCGGTCGGCTCGCCGTCCAGGCAGCCAACTTACTCCGTGGCAAGCACAAGCCCACCTATGCAGCCAACGTCGACGGTGGCGACTTCGTCGTCATCATCAACGCAGAGAAGGTTGCCATCAGCGGTAACAAGCGCGATGGCAAGTTTCTTTACCACCACTCCGGCCACCCGGGCGGATTGAAGTCGCGCACGGTCGGCGAGGTTCTCGAGAGGACCCCCGATCGACTCGTGGAAAAAGCCGTCATCGGCATGATCCCCAAGAACAAGCTCGGCAGTGCCATCGCGGGCAAGCTGAAGGTCTACGCGGGACCGAACCACCCGCATACAGCTCAGCAGCCCGTTCCGTTCGAGATCAAGCAGGTGTCCCAGTGACGGCGCCGGAGGGAAATGACGTGACGTCGCAGGAGAACACCGAAGAGGTCGTCGAGATCGCCGCGGACGAGTTCGTGGCTGTCGAAGAGCCTGAGGTAGTCGACGAGATCGAAGCCGCTGCTGCAGCGCCTGCACCGATCCTGTTCGATCGCCCGATCCAGACGGTCGGTCGTCGTAAGGAAGCCGTCGCTCGCGTGCGGTTCTCCTCGGGCAGCGGTGGGTTCAAGCTCAATGGCCGTAGCCTCGAAGACTACTTCCCGAACAAGGTGCACCAGCAGCTGATCAAGGCTCCGTTGGTCCTCGTCGATCGGGCAGAGTCCTTCGATATCGTCGCCCTGCTTCACGGTGGCGGCCCGTCCGGACAGGCAGGCGCATTGCGTCTGGCTATCGCGCGCGCCCTCATCGAGCTCACCCCGGAAGATCGTCCGCCGCTCAAGGCTGCCGGTTTCCTCACGCGTGATGCGCGTTCGGTGGAGCGCAAGAAGTACGGTCTGAAGAAGGCACGTAAGGCGTCGCAGTACTCCAAGCGCTGACGTTCTTTACAGTTCTACCCGCGAGGGCAGGCGTCCAGAATTCTCGGATGCCTGCCCTCGCGGCGTTTGAAAATCAATTTTTTGTTCTGGCGAAGGGGGATGAACTCCAGATGACTCGACTGTTCGGTACCGATGGCGTGCGGGGGCTGGCCAACGGCCTGTTGACTCCGGAGTTGGCGGTGAGGGTGGCCAGGGCGGCCGCAACCGTACTGACATCGGCTTCAGCGACGGAACGCCCCGTCGCGGTGGTGGGTCGCGACCCGCGAGCGAGTGGTGAGATGCTCGCAGCTGCGGTGACCGCAGGTCTGACCGCGTCGGGAGTCGACGTGCTCGACGTCGGGGTCCTCCCGACGCCCGCCGTTGCGTATCTGACATCGGCGCGCGGTGCGCAACTGGGTGTCATGATCTCCGCCTCCCACAATCCGATGCCGGACAACGGAATCAAGATTTTCGCGGCAGGCGGTCACAAGCTCGACGATGACGTCGAAGATCGAATCGAGACCCTCGTATCCGGAGACGGTGCAATGCCCGCACCTACAGGTTCGGGTATCGGGCGCGTCCGAGTGATGACGGGTGCTGCCGAGGAATACGCGGCGCATCTCGGTTCGGCACTGCCGATTCGGCTCGACGGGCTCACCGTGGTCGTCGATTGTGCGAACGGCGCTGCGTCCGCCGTCGCACCCTCGGTGTACGCCGAAGCTGGGGCGAAGGTGATCGCGATCAACGCGGACCCGGACGGCCTCAACATCAACGACGGCTGCGGATCCACGCACTTGGAAGATGTGCAGACGGCCGTGGTGTCCCATGGAGCGGACCTGGGCATCGCTCACGACGGCGACGCCGATCGATGCCTCGCCGTCGACGCCTCCGGACGCATTGTCGATGGCGACGCCATCATGGCGGTACTGGCCATCGGAATGAAGGAATCCGGCGAGCTCACCGAGAACACGCTGGTCGCCACCGTCATGAGCAATCTCGGTCTGCACATCGCGATGCGCGCCGCTGATATCGAGATGCGTACCACAGCAGTAGGTGACCGGTATGTTCTCGAGGATTTGAGATCTGGGGGCTATGCCTTGGGGGGCGAGCAAAGCGGCCACGTAGTCATTCCCGAGTTCGGGACCACCGGTGATGGAACTCTGACCGCGCTGCGAATCATGGGCAGAATGTCAGAGACCGGTCGTTCTTTGGCTGATCTGGCCTCGGCAATGACCACGCTTCCGCAGGTGCTCATCAATGTGAAGGTATCGGACAAGGCAGCTGTGGCGACCGCACCTTCGGTGCTCGAAGGTGTGGCCGAGGTAGAGCGCATGCTAGGTGATACCGGTCGAGTGTTGTTGCGTCCCAGCGGTACCGAGCAGCTGGTGCGGGTGATGGTGGAGGCGGCCGAGCCGGACCTCGCCCGTCGACTCGCCGAGGAGTTGGCGAATCGGGTCGGGCAGGTCTGACTCGGGCCGTCCCGGAGCTCAGTGTTTCTCGATCGACTCAATCCGTCAGAGCACGAAGCGCGGTCAACTGTGCGACACGGCCTGCGGTGTTCTCAGCCAGGGGTAGGACGTTCAGTGTCGTGACTCCGGCCTCGGCGAATGCCGCGACGCGTTCCTTCACGTAGCTTTCCGGCCCGATCAGGTTGATGGCGCGCACGAGCTCGTCGGGCACCGCGGCGGTTGCTTCTTCTTTTCTGCCTGCCAGATACAGGTCCTGAATCTTCTCGGCCTCGGCTTCGTATCCGTACCGTCGAGCGAGATCGTTGTAGAAGTTCTTTCCCTTGGCGCCCATTCCGCCGATGTACAGGGCGAGGTGGGGCTTGACCCACGGAAGGTACTTCTCCGCGTCCTCGCCGATGGCGAGAGTCGGGCTTGCGAAGACCTCCAGGTCGCCCAGGGACGGGTCTCGCTTGGCCTTGCCTGCGCTCAGCGCGTCTCCCCACACCTGATCCGCTTTTTCCGGGAAGTAGAAGATCGGCTGCCAGCCCTCGGCGATTTCTGCAGTGAGCTCGACGTTCTTTGGTCCGAGTGCGGCGATGACTACCGGGATCTTCTCGCGCACAGGATGATTGATCAATTTGAGCGGCTTGCCCAGGCCAGTGCCCTTGTCTGCGGGCAAGGGGATCTGGTAGTGCTTGCCCTGGTGGACAACCTTCTCGCGACGCCACACCTGACGGCAGATCTCGATGACCTCGCGGGTCCGGGCGATGGGCGCGTCGTACTTCACGCCGTGGAAACCCTCGACGACCTGGGGGCCGGACGCGCCGAGGCCGAGAACGAAGCGACCGTCGGAGACGTAGTCGAGGCCGGCCGCAGTCATCGCGGTCAACGATGGTGTGCGGGTGTAGATCTGGAAGATGCCCGACGCGATCTTGATCGTCGACGTCTTCGCCGCCAGAAAGCCGAGTTGGCTGACAGCGTCGAAGGAGTAGGCCTCGGGAACGAAGATGATATCGAGGCCCGACTTCTCGAGTTCTTCTACCTCGGCCACGGTTTCTTTGAATCCGCCCGAGTAGTTGAGCGTGGTTCCGATATGCATGAGACTCCTCGCAGGTGTGAGCGTGTTATCTGTAACCCGAGCTGTATGCCTGGGACGTTACCGGTACCGGAGGGAACCGATCCCATGCGGGCTGCGTCGAACATGACAGGGGTATTTCGCCCGACGGACGTGGAAGCGTGGTGTGCGAGATGTGTGACGAGTTGGACATCGATGCGGAGGCAGTCGGTGCTGTGGCCGGAGGTCTCGGCGACAGCGCCCAGGAAATTTCGTCGGCTGCCGAGTTTGCGAGCGGGCTCACGTTCGGTCCGGCGGTCGCCGGCCGGATCTACGGCGACCTCGGTGTGCGCATTGCAGCAGCCGGCGGACTTGTGGGGTCATCGCTACGACGCTGGAGTGAGGCGTCCGAAGACACCGCCGACCGGCTCCGTACCACCGTCGACGGATATCGATTTGTCGACGAAGAGCTGTCGACGTCCCTGCACGAACACCGAATCGAATCGCCTCGATGACATCACCGACGATGCCGGGCGTGGAGTCTGTGGTCTCTATCGACAGCCTTCTCGACGGCGGCGCCCGTGGCTTGCTGTATTTCGAACGTCACCTCCCGACGCTGTATCGGATCGATGGTTCTCCGGAATGGACGTACGCCGAAATGTGCGCACGCTACGACGAGCAACGAGGGTTGGATATTGCGGCCTTGACTGCTGATGCCGACGTGTTGGGCCGAGTGCTCGAGGTTGCACGCTCGCAGATCGAGGAACAGCGGCGTCTGTGCGCGGTGCTGGGCCGTTCGTGGTCGGGCCCAGCAGGTGAGGCTGCGATGTCGGATCTGGAATCGGACCTGCAGTGCGCGCTCTCGCGTGTGGACTCGATCGATCAGCTCTACCAATCGATGAACACCGCGGCAGATGTCATCGGTGATCTCGTACGGGACAAGGCGGCCGTCGTGGGATCGATCGACTTCTCTCGAGTCGGCGGCCAACCGGTGGAGTCGATCAACGCGATTTCGTACGTCGCCGGTCTGGAGCTCGATTCTTTCCGCGGTATCGGTCCGGTCGCGAATGCCTTTCTGGTTGCGGTCGAGGCTGCGCTGCCGGAGGTCGCGGAGGTGGTCGACACCCGGGTACCCCTCGACAGTGTCGGCCTGAGCAAGGTTCAAAGCGTGTGCGATTCGTGGCTCGACGATGTTTTCCGGCCGGCGGTCACCGAGACCTGCCTTGCATTCATGGAAATCTGCACGGCCACCGACGTTGGCGTTCGGGACCTGCTGGCAATCGTGGCGAACGTGGCGGAGGCCATCGACGATTCCGAAATTCCGTCCACCGATCTGGACGACTCGGCCCTAGACCGACCCGACCCTGGGCGTCGAACTGCGCCCGAGGATCCCCAGGCTTCGGCCCCGTGCACCGTTCCACAGTCTGTATTGGCACAGTCGGTTCAGCCGCTGCCCGTTCAGCCGCTGCCCGTTCCGCCGCAGTCCGCACCACCGCAACAGGCTGTGCCGGCAACAGCCCCCACGGCCAGTAGCATTCCAGTTTCGCAACCGCAGCGGAGTCCGGACATCGACACCGGAAGTGGCACTGGCCTCTCCGGTTCAGCCCGCGCACCCGACTCGGTGGCAGCAATCGAGTCGGCGGTGCAACGTGCACTGGAACCGCTCACTGCCGACATTCGGTCGGCTATAGATCGCATTCTCGATTCCGAGGCCGGTGGCACAGCGGCCCCGCCGAACGATCGAGGAGAGGACGCGATTTCGAGTGAGTCTGTGCCGGAGCGGTATGCACCAGCTTCCGTGGAGCCGACCGAGGTCGATGCGGAACCAGCGAGCGCCGACACACCTCTGTCGACTGCTGACCCGGCGGGACCGGATTCGGGTGGAATGTCGCCTGAACGAGGGCATCTCGAAGCCGAATTCGATGGGCACCGCGCGAAGATCGCGGTGGCACAAGATGGAAGGGTGTTGTTGGAACTCGGCAGCCCGGACGGCGGAGTACGCCGATTCGAACTTCGGATGGGGCCGCTCGGACTTCCCGTGATCGTCGAAACTCTCGAAGCTCCGCCCGCGGCCTCCGGATCGGCTTCCGAACAGCGAATGCCCGAACAGTCGCTCCCCGTGCACGTTATCCCCGAACAACGAGATCCGGACCGACCTGCGGGCGAATCGGACGTAGAGGAGTCGGAGGCGGAACCGGAGGCAGAGCAGTCATCGGTTGTTCCGCCTGAAGTACCCGAGCCTGAGCCTGCACCCGTCGCACCGGACGTCGGTACGTCCGAGGATTCCGAACCCGAAGGTTTTTTACCTCAGATGTGCGCGCCGGACGAGGGGAGTGCCGAGGATGAAGCCGTCCCGACAGGACCGCCGATACACACTCCGTCGCAACCCCGGACACCGGCAGAGGGTCCGGCACCTACAGCGACGGATCTGGACGCAGGGAGACCATCATTCGACTCAGGTGCACACCTTGCCGAAGCCGGGCCGCTGTGACCAGCGGTGCGAACACGTGGAGAAACGAAATTCAGCGCGTGCGGGCCGAGCACCGTGCCGCACTGAATCTGGTATCGGATCGACTCGACACGATAGCGCGTGCGGCGGCAGGCGTCGTGCCGTCACCGGCTGCAATCGACGATCACGGCACACGTCCGGGATCGAGTGGAGTGTCGAACGAGAACGTCGAGGAAGATCGATCCGTGGACGTATACCGGTCGTATCTGGTGCCTGCGAATCTGGATACGCGGGTGCAGGAAGCGGTGCCCGCAACCCGGGCCGAGGACGACCCGCCTTCGAGCTGGCTGAGGTGAAGAGAGTCAGCGACCGATCACTGCACGCACAGCCGAGAGTGCACTCGGCTTCGGCTGCTCCGCAATCGGTGCGTGGGGATCGATAACTCGCGTGTTCTTCAATTCCGCTGCACCGGCGAGCTCTTCGTACTTCTTGTCGCCGGAAACGTGGAACAAAAGGAATGCAGTCAGTAGCGCGCGGACGATCTCGACCGTCGACTTCTCGGTACCGCCGAAGCCGAGGGGGCTGAGTAGCCGTCTTCCCTCGACCATGCCGTCGGACGACGCTTTGTCGATGCGTCGGAAGGTCGAGGGCCCTGCCCAGGCGCCGGCGAGGGCGAGTGTGTTGTCGTTCAGGGAATCGGTCATGGCTGCATCTCCCAGCACCAGACCGGGCACCGACAAGGATTGTGCTGCGTCCTCCGCGCTCGGCACCGTCGGTGCCGGAAAGAGCGCGGCGACGGCTTTGATGTCCGAGCGTGATGCGGCTGTGAGAACTGCGACGCTCGCTCCCATGCCGTGGCCGGCAACAGCGAGTTTGTCGGGGTGCACACTGATATCGCCGGTTCCCAACCGCACTCCGGTCATGATGTCGAGCACTGTGCCGAGGTCTGCGGCGAGACCGCGGTGTGAGGGAAGCGGCCCGCGTTCGGTGTCGGGCGCCGCGGCGACGATGCCCCAGGACGCAAGGTGCTTCAGGGTGTTCGTGTAGTGGTTGCCGCGCAGGAGCCAGCCGTGCCCGAAGGCAACTCCGGGCAGGTTGTAGCCCTCCGCCGGGGTGTAGACGACGCCGGGTTGACCGGCGAGGGCGAGGTCGCCGCGGAGCACTTTGTGCGGACCGCGCTTGCTGAGTTCTGCTGCGAGCTTCTTTGGTGTCGCCACGGGTGTAGACGCTATCGGATCGGGTGTGACCGGCGGGGGTACGGGGCCGAGTAGAGCTTCTCGCGTTCTCCCGCGAGGATCTCCGTCGGTCTCCGAGTACCCTCAAGCACCATGTGCGGAATCGTGGGATATGTCGGCCACCGCCAAGCTCTGGGTGTAGTGGTCGAGGCGCTTCGGCGTATGGAATACAGGGGATACGACTCAGCGGGGATTGCGATACTCGACGGTGCCGGAAACACTGCCGTCGAACGCAAGGCGGGTCGGCTGGCGAATCTGGAGGCCGAACTGGAAGAAGTCGGCGCCGAGAGGTTCGTCGGGTCGACGGGCATGGGTCACACCCGGTGGGCAACTCACGGTCGGCCGACCGATCGAAACGCGCATCCACATCGTGACGTGTCGGGATCGGTCGCGGTCGTGCACAACGGGATCATCGAAAACTTCGGACCACTCCGTGCCGAACTCGAAGCCCGGGGCATCGAGTTCTCCAGTGACACCGACACCGAGGTGGCAGTCCACCTCGTCTCGTGCGCGTATGAGGAGGGCCCGACGAAGGGCGATTTCGTCGCCAGCGCGAAAGCGGTGTTGCGCAGACTCGAGGGCGCATTCACGCTCGTGTTCACCCATTCCGATCATGCCGACACCATTGTCGCCGCGCGTCGGTCGACGCCGCTGGTCGTCGGCGTAGGTGTCGACGAGATGTTCGTGGGTTCGGATGTGGCTGCATTCATCGAGCACACGCGCGAAGCTGTCGAACTCGGCCAGGACCAGGTAGTCGTCATCACAGCCGGTGGATACGAGATCACCGACTTCGACGGCAACGTGGCGTCGGGACGCCCTTTCCATATCGATTGGGATCTGGCTGCGGCAGAAAAGGGTGGCTACGACTACTTCATGCTCAAGGAGATCCAGGAGCAGCCCACTGCCATCGCGGACACCTTGCTCGGGCATTTCGAGAATCAGCGGATCGTCTTGGACGAGCAGCGGTTGTCGGATCAGGAACTTCGTGAGGTCGACAAGATATTCGTCGTAGCGTGTGGAAGTTCCTATCATTCCGGGTTGCTTGCGAAGTACGCCATCGAGCACTGGACGCGGATTCCGGTCGAGGTCGAACTCGCCAGCGAGTTTCGTTACCGAGATCCGGTCCTCGATCGATCCACGCTCGTGGTCGCGATTTCGCAGTCCGGCGAAACTGCGGACACGCTCGAAGCCGTGCGCCATGCGAAAGATCAGGGCGCGCGAGTTCTCGCCGTGTGCAATACCAACGGCTCGCAGATTCCGCGCGAGGCCGACGCAGTCTTGTACACGCGAACGGGTCCAGAGATCGGCGTCGCGTCGACCAAGGCATTCCTCGCTCAAGTCACTGCCAACTACCTGGTCGGGCTTGCCTTGGCGCAGGCTCGCGGAACGAAGTACCCCGACGAAGTCGCACGGGAGTTCGCAGATCTCGAAGCGATGCCCGAGCTCGTGCAGAAAGTGCTCGATGCGGTGGAACCGGTGCGCGAGCTTGCACGAGAATTGGCAACTTCGCCGACGATTCTGTTCCTCGGCCGCCACGTCGGATATCCGGTGGCACTCGAAGGCGCCCTCAAGCTCAAGGAACTTGCCTACATGCACGCCGAGGGCTTCGCTGCAGGTGAACTCAAACATGGTCCCATCGCGCTGATCGAGGACGGGTTGCCCGTAATCGTGGTCATGCCCTCGCCGAAGGGGCGCGCGGTTCTTCACTCGAAGATGCTCAGCAACATTCGTGAGATCCAGGCTCGTGGTGCTCGAACAGTAGTGATCGCGGAGGAGGGCGACGAAGCTGTTCGTCCCTTTGCCGATCATCTGATCGAGATCCCGGTGGCTCCGACTCTCCTGCAGCCTTTGCTGTCGACTGTGCCACTGCAGGTCTTTGCTGCCGAAGTGGCCCAGAGCAGGGGATACGACGTCGACAAGCCGAGGAACCTGGCGAAGTCCGTCACTGTCGAGTAGGAGCAACGTACGTGAACGTCCGACGGGAGACTGTTTATGCGGCACTACTTCACGCCTGAGCAGATTCGCGACGCGGAACGACCCCTCCTCGAGGCGTTGCCGCCGGGGGTTCTGATGCGCCGTGCAGCCTACGGTCTGGCGACGGTAGTGGCGCGGGAGTTGGCGGGCCGGACAGGCGGGGTCGCCGGTCGGCGGGTGAGCATTCTCGTCGGGTCCGGTGACAACGGAGGCGACGGACTGTGGGCCGGTGCCATCCTGCGCACCCGTGGGGTAGCGGTGAGTGCGGTCCTGCTGAAGCCGGACCGCACGCACCCGGAAGGCCTTGCGGCGTTTCGGCGCGCCGGAGGCAAGGTCGTTCCTGCACCGGACAATCCCGACCTGGTCATCGATGCCATCGTCGGCATCTCCGGCACCGGGCCGCTGCGCTCCGATGCGGCAGCCATCGTTGCCGCACTCGATGCTCCGATCGTGTCCGCTGACATTCCCAGCGGTGTCGATCCGACGACGGGCGGCGTGGACGGTCCAGCTGTTCGAGCTGCGGTGACCGTGACCTTCGGTGCGCGCAAACCCGTGCATGTGCTTGCGGTGCCGCATTGCGGCAGAGTCGAACTCGTGGAGATCGGGTTGACCTTGCCCGATCCCTACATTCGCGCGTTGGAGCCTGCCGACGTCGGCGCCCTCTGGCCGATTCCTGCAGCCGAGGACGACAAGTATTCGCAGGGTGTCGTAGGGATCGCCGCGGGCAGTGAGCGATATCCGGGGGCTGCATTGTTATGCACCGGAGCGGCGGTGGCCGCGACGTCGGGCATGGTGCGGTACGTGGGGAGCGCGGCAGCTGAGGTTGTATCCCACTATCCCGAGGTCATCGTCTCGGCCGATCCGTCTAGTGCTGGACGCGTGCAGGCATGGGTGGTCGGTCCCGGGTTCGACACCGGGGAAAGATCGAGGGAGTGGTTGTCCGACATCCTCTCCTCCGATCTGCCCGTGGTGGTCGACGCAGATGCCCTGACCGTTCTGGCGTCGGAACCAGAGCTGGTTCGCTCGCGCTCGGCACCGACGTTGCTGACACCGCATGCCGGTGAATTCGAGCGGTTGACCGGCCGGATGCCCGGCACAGACAAAGTGTTTGCGGTGCGTGAGCTGGCATCGAACTGGGGTGTGACCGTTCTGCTCAAGGGCCGAGCGACGGTGGTCGCCGACCCGGATGGCAGGGTCTTCGTCAATGATGCGGGTGGATCCGCAGCGTCGACGGCAGGATCGGGAGATGTTCTGTCCGGAGTGCTGGGGGCGTTGCTGGCCACCGGCCTCGAAGCGTCCGTTGCTGCAGCGTGTGGTGCCCGGGCGCACTCGTTGGCGGCGGCGACGGCCGCGCATGGGTCCGGCGGCGAGTTCGCGGCACCGATCTCGGCTGGTCCTCTCCTGTCCGCGCTGCCCGAGGCCATTCGAATTCTGCGTTCCGTCACGGTGTGAGGCGTCGGATCAGACGGCTACAGTGTTTCCGGTCACGATCGGCGCGAAGTGGAACGAGGACCTCGGTGCACCGAGTACGGAGTCATGTCTTGCGAGTGGCATCATCGAACGTTGTGGACAGCGAACTCGTGCCGGTAGACGACGTGACAGCAGTGGGCTCCGGTACAGGTGCGACAGCCACCATCGATCTCGACGCGATCGCCCACAACGTCGCTGTGCTCCGTGAATACGCTGGTGACGCTTCGATGATGGCCGTCGTGAAGGCGGATGGCTACAACCACGGTGCGTTGGCGGTTGCAACAGTGGCGCTGAACGCGGGAGTCGAAGAACTGGGTGTCACGACAATCGACGAAGCGCTCACACTGCGCAGGGCCGGCATCACTGCCCCGATTCTTGCCTGGCTGCACCGACACGACACCGATTTTGCTCCGGCGATCTCGGCTGGGGTCGGGATCGGTGTCTCCTCGGCAGCCCAACTGTCGGCAGTAGTAGCCGACGCTCGCATTGCGCACGTCCCCGCCGTCGTGTCGTTGAAGGTCGACACCGGTTTGAACCGAAACGGGATTCCCGTCGAACAGTGGGACGAGGTGATCGAGGCACTGGGTAGGGCGGTCTCGGAGGAGACCGTCCATTTACGCGGAATCTTCTCCCATCTGGCGTGCGCGGACAGTCCGCAGCATCCTGCCAACGATCGCCAAGCGGACAATTTGCGTTCCGCGCTCGCACGCGTGCGTGCAGCCGGTCTGCAGTCCGAGCGGGTACATCTGTCCAACTCGGCGGCCACTGTTACTCGTCCCGATCTCCGTTTCGACATGGTCCGGCCCGGTATTGCGATGTACGGGTTGTCGCCGATACCCGAACTCGGTGATTTCGGCCTGCGACCCGCGATGACGGTGTCGGCGCCAGTAGCGTTGGTGAAGAAGGTCGGGGCCGGTGAGGGTGTGTCCTACGGGCACACCTGGACTGCTCGGAAGGACACCACGGTTGCGCTCATCCCGATGGGATATGCCGACGGAGTGGTGCGCCATCTGAGCGGGCGTTTCGACGTCCAGATCGGTTCGAGACTGTTTCCTTCGGTCGGGCGGGTATGCATGGACCAGTGCGTGGTGGATCTCGGGCCGAGCGGGGCAGGGGTCACCGAAGGCGATACCGCGATCCTGTTCGGATCCGGCGACGGCGGGGGACCGCGTGCACAGGACTGGGCGGATCGGTTGGACACCATCCACTACGAGATAGTGACCGGAATTCGCGGCCGTGTACGCCGGTCGTACCGGGGTCTCGGTGCGGGGCAGCCGGGGAAGACTTCCGGTGAGGTAACCCGATGAATCTGCTCGGACATCTAGGCATAGTCAACAGCGTCGGGATAGCCCTGCGCGAAACCGTGCTGCGTTCGAACAAGGATCCTCTGGCCAATGAGAACCTCGAGCTGATGGACGCCGATCGCGGATCGATCGTCACCGCCGACGACGGAGTTCCACTCGCGGTTCGCGAAGTCGGGCCCACCGACGCACCTATCACCGCGGTCTTCGTACACGGGTACTGCCTTCGCATGTCCTCGTGGCACTTTCAGCGCCAAGCGTTGGAGAAAGAGTGGGGCTCGTCGGTCCGAATGGTCTTCTACGACCAGCGCGGCCATGGCAAGTCCGGCGAACCGACGCCCGAAAGCTGCACCATCGAACAGCTCGGATCCGATCTCGACGCAGTCATTCGGGCAGTGGCACCGCGCGGTCATCTCGTCCTCATCGGCCACTCGATGGGTGGAATGACGATTCTGTCGTTGACGCGTCAGCGTCCGGACTTGGTCAAGGAAAGGGTCATCGGCGTTGCCTTGCTATCGACGACGGCGGCTGGACTGGCCGAAACGGGCCTGGGTAAAAGCCTGAACAATCCCGTCATCGATGCATTTCGCCTTGCCGTCCGCGCCTCGCCTGGCGTGGTCCAGCTCGGACGCGGAACTGTGCGGGCGCTTATCTCGCCGGTGCTACGTGCGGCGTCGTACGGAACGCGGGTGAGTCCGCGCTTGGTCGCGTTCTCACAATCGATGATCGACGACACTTCCGTGGTGACGATCGTCAACTTCCTGAAAACCCTCGAGCTGCACAACGAGAAGGATGCGTTGTCGCACCTGACCCGCATTCCGGTGACCGTCATGTGCGGCGACGAAGACTGGATAATCCCGCTCGCGAGCACGTTGGCGATGGCTGAAGCGCTGCCCGAAGCAGAGGTGGTTCGGGTTCCTCAAGCCGGTCATCTCGTGCAGCTCGAGTTTCCGGACAAAGTCAACGCCGCCCTCGTCCGCCTCCTCACCCGAGCGAGCGCCGTGCGGGCACGTCGACGAAGCGGATGGAGGGGCATTGGCTGAGTCCACGTCGCCGTCCACATTGCATTTCGACGGGCGCTCACTGACCTTGCCGAAGGCGGCCGACACGGAGGACTTCGGATACCGGCTGGCTCAAACCCTCGTCGCCGGCGACCTCGTGATTCTCGATGGACCGCTGGGTGCGGGGAAGACCGCCATGACGCGTGGCATTGCGTCCGGGCTCGGGGTACAGGGCAGGGTCAGCTCGCCGACGTTCGTCATTGCGCGCGAACACCGGGCCGGGGTTCGGCCGAACGGTGCTGTCCCCGTGTCGTTGATTCACGTGGACGCGTACCGGCTGGGAATGACGGGCCAGTCTGCCCTCGACGAACTGGATGCGTTGGACCTAGACACCGATCTGGAGGCTGCCGTGGTCGTCGTCGAATGGGGTGAAGGGTTGGTCGAGAAGCTCACCGATTCTCATGTGTCGGTCCGTATTCGACGCGATCTCGACACCGATGACAGATACGTCGAATTGAACCGAGTCCAACATTCGGTGCAGGACTGACGGTGCCGCGGCAGGCCCGTTGTGACATGCGGGTACTCTGAGAAACCGTGCTCGTTCTCGCTGTCGATACCTCCACGCCCGCAGTCACCGCCGGTGTGGTTCGCGTCACCGACGGACACCCACGTACCCTGTCCCAGCGAATCGTGGTCGACCCCCGGCTTCACGCCGAGGTTCTCACGCCCAATATTCTCCAATGTCTGGCCGACGCCGCACTCACTCCGCAAGATCTCCAGGCCGTCGTCGTCGGTGTCGGCCCCGGCCCGTTCACCGGGCTTCGTGTCGGAATGGCAACAGCCTCCGCATTCGCCGACGCACTGGGCATCCCGATCCACGGCGTCTGCAGCCTCGACGCGATTGCCGCCGAACTTTCCGACGAGCCCGATCTGCTGGTCGTCACCGATGCCAGGCGCCGCGAGGTGTATTGGGCGCGGTACCGATATGCGGTCCGGTACGCAGGCCCGGAAGTCGTTGCTCCTACTCTGCTCGATGTTGCCGGGGCGAGTGCTGCGGCGGGTTCTCCGCCTCATGTCGCGTTGTTCGAAGTGCCTGTAAGAGAAGTGGTGTCGCCGTCGCCGCATGGTTTGGTACTGGCGGCTCTCGATCATCTGGCATCCGGATCCGCGCCTGCACCGATCGTGCCGCTCTACCTTCGTAGGCCGGACGCGAAAACTCTCGAGGAGCGCGCAGCGGCGAAGGCGGTGACACCTTGACCGTAATTCTGTCGCCACTGATCAGTGCCGATGCCGATCGTTGCGCCGAACTCGAGCGCGTGTTGTTCCCCGGGGACGGCCCATGGACCGCACAGGCGTTTCTGTCGGAACTTGCTGCGCCCCAAAATCATTACATTGCCGCGCGCGAGGGCGGCACGCTGGTGGGTTACGCCGGGGTCGCCTTGCTGGGCAAGGGGGAGTCGGCGGAGTCCGAAGTGCACACCATCGGAGTTGATCCTCTCGCTCACCGCCGCGGCATCGGTGGGGCTTTGTTGGCCGATTTGCTCGCGGTAGCCGACAGTCACGGCGGGCCGGTATTTCTCGAAGTGCGTACCGACAACGAACCGGCTATCGAGCTCTACACCCGTACCGAGTTCGTGGTGGTCGGGACGCGGCGCAAGTACTACCAGCCGAGCGGTGCGGACGCTTACACGATGCGGCGCGAAGTCGGGAATGGAGGCACGCTCTCGTGATCGTGTTGGGTATCGAAAGTTCTTGTGACGAAACAGGCGTGGGTGTCGTCCGGTGGCGTGATTCCGGTGTGTGCGAGTTGCTTGCCGACGAGGTTGCGTCCAGCGTCGACGAGCACGCACGATACGGCGGTGTTGTCCCAGAGGTAGCGTCACGCGCACATCTCGAGGCGATGGTTCCTACGATGCGGCGTGCACTCGCAACTGCCGACATCGATCGGCCCGACGCGGTGGCCGTGACGATCGGCCCCGGATTGGCGGGTGCCCTGCTCGTAGGCGTCGCCGCAGCCAAAGCGTATGCGGCCGCGTGGGGTGTGCCGTTCTACGCCGTCAATCATTTGGGTGGGCATGTGGCGGTCGATACCCTCGAGCACGGACCGATGCCCTCGTGCGTCGCGTTACTGGTCTCCGGCGGGCATACGCACCTGTTGCACGTAGATGATCTCGGTGCTCCGATCGTCGAGTTGGGTACCACTGTCGACGACGCAGCGGGTGAAGCGTTCGACAAGGTTGCCAGGTTGCTCGGGTTGGGTTACCCGGGCGGCCCAGCGCTCGATGATGCTGCGCGAGAAGGTGATGCGCATGCTATTGCGTTTCCGCGAGGCATGACGGGCCCGCGAGACGCGCGGTACGACTTCTCGTTCTCCGGGGTGAAGACGGCGGTCGCCAGGTTCGTCGAGGCACGTCGGCGCGCAGGAGATGCCATTCCCGTCGCCGACATTGCTGCGTCTTTTCAGGAGTCCGTCGCCGATGTGCTGACCATGAAGGCGGTGCGCGCAGCTCAGGATGTCGATGTGAACACACTCGTGTTGGGGGGCGGAGCCACCGCCAACTCGAGAATTCGCTCGTTGGTCGAAACTAGGTGCAGCGCAGCGGGATTGAACTTGAGGATTCCAAAGCATCGGTTGTGCACCGACAATGGAGTCATGATCGCTACGCTCGGCGCGCACCTGATAGCGGGTGGTGCAGAGGCATCCGATCTGCGAGCGGCGACCGACCCGGGGCTCCCGGTGTCGACCAGCCTGATATCTGGCCGCGCCTAGTTCGTCGTGACTGCACCGGTCTCGGCCGCCGCGCTGTCTGGGGATCCATCGATGGGTGCACCCGGGTTCGCTGGAACAACAGCGGGTGGAGACCACACGGTCGGTGGAGGCATCAACTCCGGCGACGCCTGAGGTGCGGGTGAACTGCCGACGTCCGTCGTGGGGGCAACGTCCGGTGTAACCGGCGGGAGGACCGCAACGGACTCGGTCGACGTCACCGAAGGTCGTCCGGTCGGGGTCGTTTCAGGCGGGGCGGACTGAGGCGGGGTGACTTGAGGACGGGTCGACTCAGGCACTGTCGATTCCGGAATGCTCGGAGTCGGCAAGGGCGGCACAGTCGTGGTGCTGTCGGGGAGCGGAACGATCTCGCCCAAATTCGGCAGAGCGGGAAACGGAATCAACGGAAGATCCGGCGCCGGGTGCAGCGTCGGCGTGGGCGTCGATGCCGCCGGCCAACTGGTGGGCGTCGGCGCCACGTCTGTGACGCTGCCGCGCTCGGATGTGGCCGATACCGATGCCGACGTCGAGTTGCCAGTCGAGACCTCGGCGGAGGTTGTCGTGGCCCGCGGATCGGCCGCGTCGGTGGTGATGTCTGCGATCGAGGTGTTGCTCTGATTGCTGTGCTGCTCGGACGGAACTTCGGTGCCTGCGGGGGAGTAACCGGCGTCATCGGAGGGATTCAATGCCTGAATTCCGTAGACGAGGACTATTCCGGCGACAAGGAGAGCTCCGACCAACGCTCCGGAGTAACGACCGACCGATCGAGCAGGCGAGCCGGCAGTGGCACCGACCGTGGGGTAGAGACCCTGAGCAGCGGTAAGGGCGACATGGGCGGCACCTGTAGCAAGGGCGGCATCGGGTTCGTCGACGGTAAGAACCGGAAGTCCGAGTTCGGACTCGAAGACGGTCCGCACCAGCGGTATAAGGGCGCCGCCGCCGATGAGTACCACCGCTTCGGGTGCACGGCCCGTACGATCGGCCGCCTGCGTGAGACGACGCACCACCTTCGTCACCGACGGGCGGATCAGCGCGTCGAATTCCGTCCGGGCCACGGTGGTAGTGACCCCGTCGTGGTCGATGGATGCCGAATCGTATGTCGAAAGGTGTTCTTTGACCGTGCGGTACCGCGCAGAATCGTTGCTGCGGGCGTCCTCTCGCGCTCGAGTTTCGCGTTCCGATCTACCCCGTACGAGATCTTTGACGAGACTGTTGACCACGTCACCACCGAAGTCGACGCTGCGTTCGTAGGCGTGGACGACACCGGATTGGGCGTCGATGATCGTCACGGTCGAGCCCGAGGCACCCAGGTCGACAACCGAGACGGTGCCGTAGCGCGCGATGAGCCCCGACTCGGCGAGGAACGCGTAGGAAGCCACAGATTCGGGAATCAAGGAGAGCGCACGATGTGAATTGCCAAGTGCCGAACGAATAGACGATGCCTGCTCGGGAGTGCGATACGACACGGCGATTGAGTCCGGTTCGCGCCGTCCAGTCGAATGTGCGCCTTGCCCGGCGGGTGCCGGCACAAGGGGCCTCATCAAGTCTATTGCCGATGCGACCAGCCGGCCTATGTCGGTATTGGCTTCACTGTCTGCGGACACGGTGCGGTATTCGACGGTGTGCGAACCCTGCTCATCGACCACGACCAGGGCAGCGCACACGACTTCGGTTCCGGTAGAAACCCCTATTGCAACCTTCATCGTGCACCTCCCACCCTGTTCGAAATCGACTACATGTCCGGACGCTGTTGCGGCTCCGTGTCACGGCAGCGGAGTGCGTCGTCGAAGTCGACTGTCGGGACTATATCGTCTCGTTATCCGAACGTTACAGAATTTTTCGAAGGAACGTGAACCTCCGCGCAGAGATACCGCTATGACAAGGAGGTCTGCGTTTCGATCAATTCTCTCGAGGGGCCGAATGTGGCTGGTTCTACGCGCTATTCCAAGCTGAGCGACAAGGAACGGCGTGTACTTCTGTTCCGCGCACTGTTTCGACCCGTCGTCACAGCCGCTCTTCTGACTGCCTTCTACTTCGCCGCTCCGATGGACGACGTCGCCGACGTCGGTTCCATCACCATCCTGGCCGCAGTCCTGATCGGGGTGGGGATCGTGTCCGTGTGGCAGGTCACGAAAGTATTGAAGGCCGATTATCCGACGATTCAAGCGATCGAAGCTACCGCGGCAATCGTTCCGGTATATCTCATCGGATTCTCTACCGTTTACTACATGATGTCCGAAGCGTCGTACGAAAATTTCACCGAACCGGTGTCGCGGATGGGGAGTCTTTATTTCACCTTGTCGGTGTTTTCCACCGTCGGGTTCGGTGACATCGCTGCGTCCACCGATCCTGCCCGTGCTGTCGTTTCGCTACAGATCATCGGAAATCTAGTGCTCATCGCGCTCGGCGGGCGACTCCTCTTGGCCGCGATCAGAAGAGGGCAAGCGCGAAACGCCGACTGATCGGCGCGCGCGGCAGGGCCGGGTCTTCGGCATCGGAGAACCCAGACCTTGAGTGCTGGCACTCGCGTGTATAGAGTGCTAGTTGGCACTGAGTGAGTTCTCGGCACCCGCGACGACGGGAACGAGCGCGGAGCTACGAACGTAGAAATGCAGAACTGCACCAACAAACAGCTGTCCGGGGATCCGACCCCGGATGCGTACCCCATAACAATGGAGGGCTCAACGTGGCGAGCGTGAAAATCAAGCCGCTCGAGGACAAGATCCTCGTCCAGGCCAATGAGGCCGAGACGACGACCGCCTCCGGTCTGGTCATCCCCGACACAGCCAAGGAGAAGCCTCAGGAAGGCACCGTCGTCGCAGTCGGCGAAGGCCGTGTCACCGAAAAGGGCAACCGGATCCCGGTCGACGTCAAAGAAGGCGACACCGTCATCTACAGCAAGTACGGCGGCACCGAGATCAAGTACGCCGGCGAGGAGTACCTGATTCTGTCGGCACGCGACGTGCTGGCCGTCATCGCCAAGTAAGTCATATACGCACCCCGCCCCGGAACCCGATTCACTTCGGTCCCGGGGCGGAGTGCGTTCGATCGAGTCCCGACTCGAAGGAGAAACACCGAAAACATGGCAAAGCAAATCCGATTCAACGAGGAAGCTCGCCGCGCCCTCGAGCGTGGAGTCGACAAACTCGCCGACGCGGTCAAGGTGACGCTCGGACCCCGTGGACGGCACGTTGTGCTGGCCAAGGCTTTCGGTGGCCCAACGGTCACCAATGATGGCGTCTCGATCGCCCGTGAGATCGACCTCGAAGATCCGTTCGAGAACCTCGGTGCCCAGCTCGTCAAGAGCGTCGCGACCAAGACCAACGACGTCGCAGGCGACGGAACCACCACCGCAACCGTGCTTGCACAGGCACTCGTTCGCGGCGGACTCAAGAACATCGCCGCCGGCGCGAATCCGATCGCTCTCGGATCGGGAATCGCCAAGGCTGCCGACAAGGTTGCCGAGGCGCTCCGCGCTGCCGCAACTCCCGTCGAGGGCAAAGAGGCCATCGCCCAGGTTGCAACAGTGTCCTCACGCGACCCCGAGATCGGCGAACTGGTCGGCGAGGCACTCACCCGTGTCGGCTCCGACGGCGTGGTGACGGTGGAAGAGTCCTCGACTCTGAGCACCGAACTCGTGGTCACCGAAGGGGTGCAGTTCGACAAGGGTTACCTGTCGCCGTACTTCGTAACCGACCTCGATGCGCAGCAGGCTGTTCTCGAGGACGCATACATCCTGCTCTTCCGCGAGAAGATCACCTCCCTTCCCGACTTCCTTCCGCTGTTGGAGAAGGTCGCCGAGAGTGGCAAGCCGCTACTGATCATCGCCGAGGACATCGAGGGCGAAGTTCTCTCGACACTCGTGGTGAATTCCATCCGCAAGACCATCAAGGCCGCAGCCGTCAAGGCACCGTTCTTCGGTGATCGTCGCAAGGCGTTCCTCGACGACCTGGCAGTGGTGACGGCAGCTCAGGTCATCACGGCAGACGTCGGCCTCAGCCTCAAGGAAGCAGGACTCGAGCTTCTCGGTCAGGCGCGTCGGGTTGTCGTCACCAAGGACGACACCACGATCGTCGACGGAGCAGGCACGCAGGTCGACATCGATGCACGTGTCGGCCAGTTGCGTCGCGAGATCGAAAACACCGACTCGGACTGGGATCGGGAGAAGCTCGAAGAGCGCCTGGCGAAGCTGTCCGGTGGCATTGCGGTCATCAAGGTGGGCGCAGCAACCGAGACCGAGCTCAAGGAACGCAAGTTCCGCGTCGACGACGCGGTCAATGCGGCTAAGGCTGCGGTCGAAGAAGGCATCGTTCCCGGTGGAGGATCGGCACTGACGCAGGCTGCTCTGTCGCTCGTGGACAATCTCGGGTTGACGGGCGACGAAGCTACCGGTGTCGCAGTCATGCGTACGGCCCTGAATGCGCCGCTCTTCTGGATCGCAGCCAACGCTGGTGTCGACGGTTCCGTCGTGATCAGCAAGGTCGCCGAACTCCCCAAGGGTCACGGCTTCAACGCCGCGACTCTGACCTATGGAGATCTACTCGCCGACGGCGTGGTGGACCCGGTCAAGGTGACTCGCTCAGCTGTCGTCAATGCGGCCTCGGTCGCACGGATGATTCTGACGACCGAAAGCGCGATCGTCGAGAAGCCGGTCGACTACGAAGAGCCCGCAGGCGGGCACGGACACAACCACTGATCGACACGCTGTACGGATAGACGCGATGGACCCCCTCCGAAACGGAGGGGGTCCATCGCGTTTGTCGCATGTTCTTCGGCTACACCGCGATTCGGCTGCGGTGGTGACGGACGTGGATATCCCGCTCGTTCTCCGACATTCCACCCCAGATTCCGTATGGTTCGGAAACGCTGAGCGCATGTGCACGACACTGTACGAGTACTGGGCAACTGCGGCACATCTCCTTGGCGCGCATCTCTCGCTGAGCGCGAGCGCGGCCTCGCTCCCCATCCGGGTGGAAGAACATCGACGAGTCGACTCCACGGCACAGGCCGTGCATCTGCCAATCCCAGACGTCGGCATTGGGCCCAGGGAGGTGGTTCGGCTGTGGCATGACTACTCCTAGGGTGCAGGCTCGCGTCCTTGTGAAGTCGGCGAGTGTGGAAGAGCGGCAAGCGGGGCTGACATCGGTGTCGACGTGAACTTTCCATACAAGGCCCGTGAAAGAACTGAGCATGATTGAAGTCCGGGTCGGTACGCGTTCACCGACCTTGTCGGAACATCCACAACGTTATGTGAGGCAAGGAAAACGAGTCAATAGTTTTTCATCGTGTCAAGGTGCATAGGCAATCGCGAAAGTTTAACTTGTTGTTTATTTACTTCGGAACAATCTCGTGCATGGCGGTACGGTCGACGCAGTTGTAGTGGCCGCCGTGCCTACGGGCAAGTGCCACACCCTCGACGTGCGACACAAGATCATGTGCCTGGTGGACGGCCACAAGATCAGCAGCGAGAACTGACCTGTAAAATCCGGCATTCTTGCTGGTGGAGCCGTTGAGGTCCGGCTACGCACTCGCGAAGAGTTTCTCGCCAGTCTGTGCCCGGTGACTGACTTGGGCACCAGTTGACAAGCAGATTGCGTTGGACTAGTCCGTATCCAAAAGGTTCTCTTCGGCACTCAGTGGTTGCCGGCGGCATACAAAAATAGTTTAACCTTCCGTTCACGAACAGTCGGCATTACTCATGCATTCGTCGCCGGAGAAATGTTGATTCTGTGGAACAAATCGCGGAATAGTTCGAATTCGGTTTGCGAAACAAGGAAATGGTCGAGCTATCCCGAACAAAGACGCATTCGCTCTGCTCTGGGGGGATCCAACCTTCGGCCCATGATGTTGCTCGAAGGTACTCTTGCTCGGTGCACCTGGCCGATACAGAACGTGTCCCGACGGCGGTAGATATCCTGGAGTCGGCCGCGTTCGGGGCGAATCCCGGTCTGTGGCCGCTCCCGTCGGCCCACGATCCGAATGCGATGTGGCTTCGAGCGATCGCGCTGGGGGGACAGGGGCGGTATGCGCTGGGTCGCGCCGAACTGGACACGCTCGAGAACGCACTTCCGGCGGGGCGCACAGTGCTCTCGCTTGCTGGATCGACACGCGCGTCGTGGTGGAGACAGATCGGAGATCACCGAACTGCAGAGCGATTCGACGGACTCGCCATTGCTCTGGTGGGCGCGACCGGCGGAGTCGGCTGCCCCTTGCTGATAGAGGCGCGATGTGACGCGCTCACCGGGCTGGCCGCGGACGCGCTGGGTTCGGGGCGATTCGTCTTGTCCTCGGCATTTCTCGACAGATGCAGAAGTACGCTCGCGCAGTACCCGAGTTGGGATCTGTGGCGACCACAGCTGAGACTTCGGTGGGTCGCGGCAGAGCTGGCAATGTTCTCGGGCGATGGACCCGCGGCTGTGCGACACGCACTCGATGCGCGCGAACGCGCGACCGATATCGTTTCGTTACGGCACCGAGTGAAGACCGATCTGATCGCTGCTGCCGCATACAGCTCGGTGGGGGACCTCGACGGTGCTCGTGCGCTCGCCTGTTCGGTGCTCGATACCTGCTCGGAGCTAGGACTTCTCCCTTTGCGTTGGGCGAGCGCCATGCTGTTGCACGGCATCGGCGAGGGGAGCACCGCAGAGAAGGTCGTCGCCGAAAGTGCTGCACTTCTCGGCCGACGCGGTGGTGACGTTATCGCTGTGTGACTACGCGGACCGCGCGGTTCGATTATGAATGGGGAGGGTCGCTATCCTTACTAGGTTCCACCTGCGGGTGGGAGCGCCAGTCGATCCGGGCGGCGTCACTGTAACGCGGGGAATCCTTGAGCGATGAACAACACGGGTGAGGAGTTGGACTCCTTCGTCGTCGCTGCTGCGCAGGGCGAAAGAGCTGCCCTCTCCCGGGTATTGGAAATCATCCGTCCACTGGTCGTGCGGTATTGCCGCGCTCGAGTGGGGTCCGCCGAGCGTGGTCAACTCTCGGCAGACGATGTTGCGCAGGAGGTCTGCTTGGCAGTCATGACCGCCTTGCCTCGCTATCAGGATCAGGGCAGACCGTTCATGGCCTTCGTCTACGGCATCGCCGCTCACAAGGTTGCAGATGCACACCGAAGCGCATCACGTAACAAATCGGACCCAGCCGCCGAAGTACCAGATGTCGTCTCCACCGAACACGGACCCGAGCAACGAGCATTGGAATCCGAGTCGAGCCGACAGATGACTGCACTGCTGGGAACCCTCCCGGCGAAGCATCGCGAGATTCTCGTGCTTCGCCTTGTCGTCGGTTTGTCGGCGGAGGAAACTGCGGCAGCAGTCGGTAGTACTGCAGGCGCTGTCCGCGTGGCTCAACATCGAGCCCTCGCGAAGTTGAAAAACGAAGTTGTGAAAGCGGGTGAAATGTATGGCTAGAAACAACGGCCGTGATGGCATTCCCCGTATCGGTCGACCCGACGGGTCGTCGTCCCCATCGTCCGCCGATGCCCCCTACACCGATGCGGGTCCCGTCGACATCGCTGCGGTGCGTCGCGACGACCAATTCATCGAGTCTCTTCGGAATGACGGTCCGGTGTCCACGGACAACGCAGACGAGTACCGCCTGGCCTTGCTTCTGGCCGGTTGGAGAGCCGAGGTCATCTCGCCTGCGCTGCCCAGCGGCCCGAGCGTCGACGACGTTGTTGTCGCTGTCGAACAGGAGATCGCTGCCGCGGATCTGTCTCGGCGAAACTCCCGTCGGGGTCGATCCACCTTTCTACGTCCGATCGCGGGTGCTGCCGCAGCGATCGCCGTCGTGATGGGCGGGTTGGTCGTTTTCTCTTACAACTCCGCGCCTGGCGATCCGCTGTGGAGCGTCAAGTCGGTAGTGTTCGCTCAGCAGGCGAATTCGACGGTGGCGCAGATCGATACGACATCCAAGTTGGAGCAGGCAGAGCAGTTGATTGCCGCCGGTGATGTCGAGGGCGCACGCACCTTGCTCGACGGTGCGACTTCGACCACGGATTCGGTCATCGACCGCGGCCAACGAACTGATCTCGAAATGTGGCTGCAGCGTCTGATGGACCAACTGCAAGCGTTGATGCCGACGCTTCCGGTGCTCCCGCCGTTTGTGCCACCCGCGACGGATTCGATTGTTCCGCTGCCGGAGAACGTCCCTTCCGACATCCCTCCGATGCAAGCGCCGCCGCATGAGTTGCCGCTTCCACCGGTACTGACTTCTCCGGTCGAGGTTCCGCCACCGCCGCCACCGGTTTCTACTCCCACAGGACTGCCGCCGACGTCGGTGCCCCCGGTCACCGTAACGGCGCCGTCTTCGCCGACGGTCGTCAAGGAACCGAGTCCCACTACGGCTGCAGCCAGTGGGTCGAACGGCGGGGAAGGTACTTCGCAACAGCGCGACGGGACACTCGACGGCAGTTAGGGCCCAGCGCAGTCACGTCAGGGCGGATACGTCGTAGAAGACGGACACGATAAGAAAGGCCCGACACGAAGTTCTCGTGTCGGGCCTTTCTTCGTTGTTGTGGGAGTCGATCAGATTTCGGTGTAGGTCAGCTGTCGAACCCGTCGCTGTGCAGGGCATCGTTCATCGAGGCATCTGCGAAGCCGCGGCAGTAGTCCCACGTCACATACGCGTCCGGTACTGGGTCGTATGCGGGTTCGTGGGGACGGACCGTACCGTCGACCAGCAGTTGGAGCAGGTTCGCCCTAAGCATGTCCCAGTCGTGATAGTGGTCTTGCTGGCAGTCTTCGCAGCACACGACGAGACCGCGAATACCGCGGTGGCCGAGCAGCGCTTCGTAGACGGCCAGATCGGCCAGATCCTCCTCGACGGCTAGCCGCTCCTGAGGATCCAACGGCTGTCCCGGCTCGATAGCGTCGAGGGCGGCCGATGGGTCGGCGGGGTCACCGGCGAAGGGATCCGGAGGTAAACCTGGAGGCAATTGATCGCGCACGCCTCCACGGTACGCAGGACTGGTGGGTATGCGCCAGCCGTTCACCCTCGAGTTGCCGACAAACATGCTCGATTCGTCTGCTTTCGCCGATTCCGGCGAGGCTCACAGAGCGTTCGGGGCGGCTTCACAGTGCGCGTTCACGCTGGCTGCGAGGAGCCGATACCATGGAACAAAGCGCCGCGGCCGAGCGCGCGCATCATGTACTCCATCCGTTCTTTTTCCACACGCGTATCGCATATCGCGTCTCCCCGACGCGGCCCGATACGCACCCAGGCTCTAGGGAGGGCCAGATCCACATGAGTAGTCCAGGAGCCCATGTCCGTACCGGTGGCGACGATCCCAACAAGGTCGCCATGCTCGGTCTCACCTTCGATGACGTCCTACTGCTACCCGCTGCGTCGGATCTGATTCCGAGCGCGGTGGATACATCGAGCCAGATAACCCGAGACATCAGACTTCGAGTGCCCCTCGTCAGCTCGGCGATGGATACCGTCACCGAGGCGCGCATGGCAATTGCCATGGCGCGCGCAGGTGGCATGGGAGTGCTGCACCGGAACTTGTCGCTGCTGGACCAAGCCGCACAGGTGGAGACCGTCAAGCGGTCGGAGGCAGGCATGGTGACCGATCCGGTGACATGCAAGCCCACCGACACTCTCGCCGAAGTAGACGCGATGTGTGCGCGGTTCCGCATCTCCGGCCTGCCGGTGACCGACGAGACCGGTGCGCTGGTCGGCATCATCACCAACCGCGACATGCGTTTCGAGGTCGACCAGAATCGCCGAGTCGACGAGGTCATGACCAAAGCGCCACTCATCACCGCCCGGGAGGGCGTGACGGCGGACGCAGCCCTGGGGCTCCTCCGGCGTCACAAGATCGAGAAGCTACCGATCGTCGACGGCCAGGGTGCGCTTACTGGCTTGATCACGGTCAAGGATTTCGTCAAGACGGAGCAGCATCCGTTCGCCACCAAGGATCGCGACGGGCGATTGCTCGTCGGTGCAGCGGTGGGCGTCGGTCAGGATGCATGGGCGCGCTCGATGGCGCTTTCCGATGCGGGGGTGGACGTCCTCATCGTCGACACCGCACACGGGCACAACTCCCAGGTCCTCGAGATGGTCAGCAAGCTCAAAGCCGAGATCGGCGAGCGCGTTCAGATCGTCGGCGGCAACATTGCCACTCGCGCGGGCGCGCTTGCGTTGGTCGAAGCGGGTGCGGATGCGGTGAAGGTCGGGGTCGGACCCGGATCGATCTGCACCACTCGCGTCGTTGCGGGTGTGGGCGCACCTCAGATCACAGCGATCCTCGAAGCCGTTGCAGTTTGTAAACCGCACGGCGTCCCGGTGATCGCCGATGGCGGGCTTCAGTTTTCCGGCGACATTGCCAAGGCCCTTGCTGCAGGCGCGTCGACCGCGATGCTCGGATCACTTCTGGCAGGCACCGCCGAGTCGCCAGGTGAGCTGATTCTCGTCAACGGCAAGCAGTTCAAGAGCTACCGCGGAATGGGTTCGCTCGGGGCAATGCAGGGCCGTGGTGCTGCCAAGTCGTTCTCCAAGGATCGCTACTTCCAGGACGATGTGCTCGCCGAGGACAAGCTGGTGCCGGAGGGCATCGAGGGGCGCGTGCCGTTCCGAGGGCCGTTGTCTCAGGTAATTCATCAGCTCACCGGCGGTTTGCGTGCAGCGATGGGTTACACCGGGTCCAACTCCATCGAGGAACTGCAGAACGCGCAGTTCGTACAGATCACTGCTGCGGGTCTGAAGGAAAGCCACCCGCACGACATCACGATGACTGCGGAAGCTCCCAACTACACCACTCGGTGATGCGCCGCGCCGATCCGGCGTGCTGAAGCATTCACCTGTAACTCACGAGAAAGGGGCGCACCCGTGCGCGACCTCGTTGAAATCGGCATGGGCAGAGAAGCCCGGCGTACCTACCAGCTCGAGGACATCGACATCGTGCCGTCCCGGCGTACACGGTCGTCGAAGGAGGTCTCGACGGCCTGGCAGCTCGATGCATACCGCTTCGATATTCCGGTGTTGGCTCACCCCACCGATGCTCTGGTCTCACCCGAGTTCGCTATCGAACTCGGTAAACAGGGCGGGCTCGGCGTCATCAACGGCGAAGGGTTGTGGGCGCGGCATTCCGATGTCCAAGCGAAGATCGACGAGCTGGTTGCTATCGCCGGAAGCGATTTCGACGCCGATGCGCCCGTAGCGTTTCTGCAGAAGCTGCATGCGGCTCCACTGCAGCCGGAACTACTCGCAGCCGCCATCGCGCAGGTTCGTGCCTCGGGGGTAACGGTGGCAGTTCGGGTGAGTCCTCAGCGCGCGAGAAGCTTGACTCCTGCTCTGATTGCGGCCGGCATCGATCTGCTGGTGATTCAGGGCACGATCATCTCAGCCGAGCATGTTGCGCACAGTGACGACGAACCATTGAACCTCAAGACGTTCATCGCAGATCTCGACGTTCCCGTGATCGCAGGTGGCGTCAGCGACCATCGCACTGCCCTGCATCTGATGCGGACAGGTGCGGCGGGCGTCATCGTCGGGTACGGATCTGTGGAGGGTGGCACAACGACGGGCGAGGTCCTGGGGATCGGAGTGCCGATGGCGACTGCGATCGCAGACGCCGCTGCTGCACGGCGGGATTATCTCGACGAAACCGGTGGACGCTATGTCCACGTGATCGCCGATGGTGACATCACCACTTCGGGTGGGTTGGCGAAGGCCATCGCGTGTGGTGCGGACGCTGCGGTGCTCGGGGCTCCACTTGCTGCCGCAGCGGAGGCTCCCGGTAGGGGTTGGTACTGGCCGTCGGCGGCTGCGCATCCGTCGATGCCTCGCGGTGCGCTGTTGCCGGTTGCGGCAGGGGAGCGCCCGAGTCTCGATCAGGTTCTTCACGGGCCCTCGAGTGAGCCGTACGGTTCGATCAATCTGGTTGGTGGACTGCGTCGTTCGATGGCAAAGTCCGGCTATTCCGATTTGAAGGAGTTTCAGAAGGTGGGCCTGAACGTCAGAGGCTGAGCTCCGTCTCTACCGAAAGGCGCGCACCCTGATCGTTGGGGGTGCGCGCCTTTGTGCATCTCGGCCCCGAAGATGGTGCTAACTGCGGTTACAGGTAAGGTGGCGAGTGTCAACTGTCACAGCCGTATGGTCAGTTCATGCCTTCTGTCACCTATCATGTGGTCCAGATCACCTGGTAGGTGTAGCAGGGCGGCAAACGAGGCTGGTGACAGTACGTACGAGGTGGAGGTCGAAGGATGCGAAAGACCGATTACGACGTTGTGATCGTTGGATCCGGTTTCGGTGGCAGCGTCACCGCGTTGCGGCTCGTGGAGAAGGGCTACAGCGTAGGCATTCTCGAAGCCGGTCGCCGGTACGAGGACAAGGATTTCGCGAAGACCAGCTGGGACCTCCAGCGTTTTCTGTGGGCCCCCAAGCTCGGGTGCTACGGCATTCAGCGGGTTCACTTGCTGCGTGACTGCCTGATCCTCGCGGGCGCGGGTGTCGGGGGCGGTTCGCTCAACTATGCCAACACGCTCTATCAGCCGCCGGAGTCGTTCTTCAACGACAAGCAGTGGGCTCACATCACCGACTGGAACAGTGAGCTCACCCCGTTCTACGACCAGGCCACTCGCATGCTCGGGGTGGTCCGCAACCCCCACATGACACCTGCAGACGAAGTCATGAAGTCCGTCGCCGAGGATATGGGCGTAGGCGAGACGTTCATCCAGACCCCGGTAGGTGTGTTTTTCGGTGACGAGGCGGGCAAGAAGGTCGCCGATCCCTATTTCGGCGGCGTGGGGCCCGAGCGCACCGGCTGCATCGAGTGCGGCGAGTGCATGACCGGGTGCAGGCACGGGGCGAAGAACACACTCCTGAAGAATTACCTCGCGCTCGCGGAACGTGCCGGAGCCGACATCATCCCCATGACAACCGTGAGCGGTCTTCGGTCGCTTCCGGATGGTACATGGGACGTTGCCACCGAGCGGACCGGAGCGTGGGTACGCAAGGCCGCCAAGACGTACACCGCCGCCCACGTCGTAATGGCCGCAGGGACCTGGGGTACGCAAAATCTGCTGCATCGAATGAAGGACGACGGCGCTTTGCCGTTGCTGTCGAGCACGCTCGGTGAGTTGACACGTACCAACTCGGAATCCATCGTCGGCGCAGCCAAGTTGAAGGTCGATCCGGCAATGGATCTGACGCGCGGCGTGGCAATCACGTCGTCGTTCCACCCGTCGCCGAACACTCACATCGAGCCCGTGCGTTACGGCAAGGGTTCGAACGCGATGGGCTTGCTGCAGACCCTGATGACCGACGGGGGAGGACGTATCCCGCGGTGGCTGAAATTCCTTCTCACTGCGCTGGCACGTCCTCTCGACTTCGTGCGAATCGTCAGCGTCAAGAACTGGAGCGAGCGCACCATCATCGCGTTGGTGATGCAGAACCTCGACAACTCGATCACCACGTTCACCAAGCGCGGCCTGTTCGGACGCAAGGTCTCGAGCAGACAGGGCCACGGCGAGCCGAATCCGACGTGGATCCCCGAGGGTAACGATGCGACGCGTCGGGTAGCGAAGAAGATCGGCGGCGTTGCCGGCGGAACGTGGGGCGAGCTGTTCAACATCCCGCTGACCGCGCACTTCCTCGGCGGCTGCGCGATCGCCTCGGATGCCGAGCACGGAGTCATCGACCCGTATCAGCGTGTGTACGGCTACCCGACGATGAGCATCGTCGACGGCTCGGCCGTATCGGCCAACCTCGGAGTCAATCCTTCACTCACCATCAGCGCGCAAGCAGAGCGGTCCGCAGCGTTGTGGCCGAACAAGGGCGAGCAGGATCTACGTCCACGTCAGGGTGAGCCGTACCGACGGATCGACCCGATCGCGCCCGTCAGCCCAGTTGTCCCCGTATCGGCGCCCGCGGCGTTGCGTCTGCCGATCGTGGAGATTCGATCATCGAAGACCGCCATGTCGGAAGGTGCGTGATCCTTCGCCGCGTCGCCGCGGTCGAGTGCTGCGTCACTCTCCCGGGCCTGCCCACTAAGCTGATCGGGTGACCGCCACGCCGCAGCCTGATCCAGCCCAGCCTCGCCCCGTACTCGTCGTCGATTTCGGCGCTCAATACGCGCAGCTCATCGCGCGTCGAGTCCGTGAGGCACACGTGTACTCGGAAGTGATCTCACACACGGCAACCGTCGAGGAGATCGCCGCCAAAAATCCGATCGCCCTGGTGCTCTCCGGTGGCCCGTCGAGCGTGTACGCAGAAGGCGCCCCGGCGCTCGACGCCAAGGTCTTCGATCTCGATGTGCCCGTCTTCGGTATCTGCTACGGATTCCAGGCCATGGCCCAAGCTCTCGGCGGCACGGTTTCGCACACCGGGACCAGGGAGTACGGACGCACTCAACTCTCCGTCGACGGCGGAGTCCTCCATGACGGCCTGCCTGTGACGCAACCGGTCTGGATGAGCCACGGTGACGCAGTCACCGAGGCGCCCGACGGATTCACCGTCACTGCAAGCACTGCCGGTGCGCCCGTAGCTGCGTTCGAGAACACGGAGAGGCGTCTTGCCGGAGTGCAGTATCACCCCGAGGTGATGCACTCGCCGCACGGCCAGCAAGTCCTCCGTCGATTCCTCTACGAGACAGCGGGAATCAAGCCCGAGTGGACGGCAGCCAATATCGCCGACGCACTCGTCGAACGCGTCCAGGAACAGGTCGGTGACAGTGGACGCGCCATTTGTGGATTGTCGGGAGGCGTCGACTCCGCAGTGGCAGCAGCGCTGGTGCAGCGCGCAATCGGCGACCGGCTGACCTGTGTGTTCGTCGATCACGGTCTGCTGCGCGAAGGCGAACGCGAGCAGGTTCAGCAAGACTTCGTTGCTGCTACCGGCGCCAAGCTCGTCACCGTCGATGCGGTAGATACGTTCCTGGGTGCGCTCGAAGGAGTGTCCGACCCGGAGGAGAAGCGCAAGATCATCGGCCGCGAGTTCATTCGCAGCTTCGAAGGCGCAGTGTCCGAGGTTCTCGGTGAGAACGCCGAGCAGGGGAGCGGCGTCGACTTCCTCGTGCAGGGAACTTTGTACCCCGACGTCGTCGAGTCCGGTGGCGGTTCCGGAACCGCGAACATCAAAAGCCATCACAATGTCGGCGGTTTGCCCGACGATCTCCAGTTCACCCTCGTCGAACCGCTACGTGCGCTGTTCAAGGACGAGGTGAGGGCCGTGGGGCGTGAGCTGGGCCTGCCGGAGGATCTCGTCGCACGCCAGCCGTTCCCCGGACCGGGACTGGCCATCCGCATCGTCGGTGAAATCACCCGCGACCGCCTCGCCACGCTCCGTCATGCCGATTCCATCGTGCGTGAGGAACTGACGATGGCAGATCTCGACGGCCAGATATGGCAGTGCCCGGTCGTGTTGCTCGCGGATGTGCGCAGCGTCGGTGTTCAGGGTGACGGTCGTACCTACGGCCATCCGATCGTTCTTCGGCCGGTGTCCAGCGAAGACGCAATGACTGCCGACTGGACGCGGTTGCCGTACGAGGTCCTGGAGACGATCTCGACCCGGGTGACCAACGAGGTACCGGAGGTCAACCGAGTCGTTCTCGATGTGACGAGCAAGCCGCCCGGCACTATCGAGTGGGAGTGAGAATGGTGCTACTGCTTACCCTTTCGTCCAGGGGCAAGTAGCAGCACCACTCCCACCACGATCGCCACCACCACGAAGACCCAGCGGAACTGCACGTTGCCGAGCGAGACGATGGCGCTCGGGCCGACCAATGCGCAGACGCTGACGATCGCCGCCGCGAGTCCGACGAGGAAGAGTAGAGCGGACGGCCGTGTTCGGGCGTGATTCTCCACGGCGGTGTCGTCGTCGCTGTCGCCGTACTGCCAGGATTCAGCCACGGAGTACCTCCAGATTGCCGGCCCGTGCTGATCCCTCTATGGTCAGGATCGACGTGTTGTCGGGCGAATTGCCTTGCTGCACACCGGTGGGGCCGCATTTCGTACTGGCCGCGACGGACGTGCAATCGGTTCGGATGTTCATCTGGTCGGGGACGGAAATCGTTGCGTTCCCTGCCGTCACGTCGACAGAGATCGTTCGGTCCTCGGTGAGGTCGAGACCGCGCAGATCGAGTTGGAGATCGCCGCCCTGCACGGTGTATTCGGATTGGAGATCGGCCATCGTCGTCGGCCGGTATCGCTGTTGGCCGGTGTACTGGCTGTCGAAGGAGATGGGTCCGATTATCGAAGCGAACACCACGAATGCCGTCAATGGGCCGGTCACTATCAGTAGTCCGTAGCCCTTACGCAGGAACGCGCCGAGCATCAAGCCGGTCGCGACCACCGCGAGGGCGACTGCGGCGATCCGCGCCGGGGTGAGCCACATCGATTCACTGCTTGCGGCAATGGCTGCGGTAAGAGCAGCGGCCAGCAAGGCGAGGCCGATGAAGCTCGATGTCCACCGTGAGTGTTTCTTCTTCTCGATAGTCTCGGGCGCACGTGTTGCTGTGGGTTCGGGGAGGTCCCAGGCAAACGGAGCGACTCCGAGTGGATCCCACGAGGGAGGTATCGGTGGCTCGGAAAGATCCTGCGGGAGAGTGGATTTGGTGAGATCGACCCCCTTCGCCGGCGGTGGAGTGGGGGCATAACTCTTGGGGAGCGTCGTGTACGGGGTGTACCCGCCTCGACCGGCATCGTACTGCGGAGTGCGATACTGCGCTGCTCCCCACGAGTTGGGCTGGGAAGCGGCGTTGTACGGCGTGTCGAAGGAGATCGGAAAAGTCGACTGTGCGTAGGCTGCAGCTCCGCCTGGGGGATAAGCGGTGGATCCGTCCGGGAAAAACTCCGGCGGCTCCGGACGACGCTGATGCAGAAGCCACAGGCCGCCCAGGAGAGCGAGCGTACTGACCAGCCCTGAACCGTCGATACCGAATCCGGCGGGACCGATCGTCGTGACGGCGATGATCAGCGCGACTACCAGAACGATCGTCTTCGTGCTGGTGCCCTTGCCGACCAGTGATTGTGCCGCAGAGGCGGAATCGCCCGCTTTGCTCAACAGTAACCATGCGGCGAGGTACAGAACGATTCCGGCGCCGCCGAAGATGGTCCCCACGACGAGTGCGACACGAACGAGAACAGGGTCGACGCCGTAGCGGTATCCGATGCCGGCCGCGACACCCGCGATATGGCCCCGCTGCGGCAACCGGTAGGGGCGGGTGCGCCACATCTGTTGGAGCTGCTGGGAGGCGGTTGCGTTGCTCATGTAGACCATCGTGGCGGTTTGCTGTGTCGAGCACATCAGGGATAGCCCTGATATTCACGCCGGGGTAGGAATGAATCGGCCTTCGACGGAGGTTGTGCTTGACAGAAAAGTCATTCGCACAACGAAGGAGTTCTCGAAGTGAAGATCGGAATCATTGGCGCAGGATCCATCGGTGGCACATTGACACGGCGGCTCAGCGCGCTCGGGCACGAGGTTCGGGTATCGAACTCGAGATCTCCTGAGACGTTGTCCGAGTTGGCAGCCGAGACCGGCGCACACGCAGTGTGGAGTTCCGAAGCGGCTCTCGATGCCGATCTGGTGATCGTGAGCATCCCGCAGAAAAACGTTCCCGACCTGGCCGCAGGCATCGTCGACACCGCCAAAGACGGTGCCCCGATCATCGAGACCAACAACTACTACCCTCAGCAACGCGACGGCCTCATCGCCGACATCGAGAACGGCAAGCCGGAAAGCGTTTGGGTAGCAGAGCATCTCGGCTCGCGCGGTGCCGATGTCGTGAAGGTATTCAACGGAATTTATTGGAAGCACCTCCTGGAGAAGGGGCAGCCGAAGAGTGCAGCAGATCGGATCGCGCTCCCCGTCGCCGGTGCAGACGGACCCGGCAAGGCTTTGGTGTTCGACGTCGTCGAGCAGTTGGGCTTCGAACCCGTCGACGGCGGCGCGCTAGCGGATTCGTGGCGCCAGCATCCAGGTACTCCCGTGTATGGAAAGGACTTCGATGCAGACGGCGTGAAGGCAGCGCTGGCGGAGGCCACGACCGAGCGGGCACCGGAATGGAGCGCTGCTCCTGCCTAGAGATCAGGGGAGACCCTGATGCGCGGGGTGACCGATTCGTGCCAGGATCGAATCGTGCACCCTGTCGACCCGCCCGCTTCCGTCGGGAGCTACGAACCCGCCAAGTTCCATCGGCGTGGTGGTGGACGCATAGTGGGCGGAGTCGCCGGCGGTGTTGCCGACCATCTCGGGGTGGACGTATTCAAAGTCCGCGTCGCATTTGCATTGCTGGCGATCATGGCGGGGGCGGGAATCCTCGCGTACGGCCTCTTGTGGATTTTCAGCCCTGTCGGAACGGACGTGGATCGTCCGAGTAGCGACGAACGACAGCGGGCTTTCGGGCTTGCCGCCATCGGGCTCGGGTTGGCTGCCGGGTTGGCGTGGCTGCTCGACGGCACTGCTGCGGCGGTCCTCGCTCCGGTTGTGGTCGTTGTTGTCGGCGCCGCGTTGGTCTGGCGCGAATTCGATTCCGAAGGACCGCGTTCGATTCTCGGCATGCCGAAGAAGCCGACGGTGCTCAGTTGGGCACGTGTGGTCGGCGGTGCGACGCTGATCGTCCTCGGACTCGGTGTCGTCGTATTGGCTCGCGTCGACCTGGCCTCGGTGCGTTCGTCGTTGCTGGCAGTGATCGTCACTCTGGTCGGTGCCACGCTGCTGACGGTTCCGGTGTGGCTGCGGATGTGGCGGGCGCTGAACGCCGAAAGGTCTGCTCGCATCCGCAACGACGAACGCGAAGAAATCGCCTCTCACCTGCACGACTCGGTGTTACAGACGCTGGCTCTGATACAGAAGCAGTCGGATCACCCGCAGGAAGTGATGCGATTGGCACGCGGGCAAGAGCGCGAACTGCGCAAGTGGTTGTTCGAAGCCCGCGACGCCGACCACACGAGCCTCGCCGAGGCATTGAAGACGATCTCGGGCGAGGTCGAGGATCAGTACGGCGTCACTGTGCGTCCCATCACTGTCGGCGATGTCCAGCTGGCGCTCGAAGATTCCGATTCCGGTTTGCCCCGAGAGCATTTCACCGCGCTGCTCGGTGCTACCCGCGAGGCGCTGGTCAATGCAGCGAAACATTCGGGCGAAATCAACATCGACTTGTTCGCCGAGACCGAGCCCGAGCGGGTCAGCGTGTTCGTTCGTGACCGCGGCAGCGGATTCGACGAGAACCTCGTAACGATGGACCGTCAGGGACTCGCCAAGTCGATTCGAGGGAGAATCGAGCGACGCGGCGGTGAGGTCTCGATACGCTCGAGTGTGGGTAAGGGAACCGAAGTTCGCATTCTGATGCCCCGTGAGCACATCTCGACGAACTCTTCGAAGAACGACCGGACCGAGCCATCACGCCAACCGACACCGCAGGAGCAGCCCAGGTGACCGACACCTTTCGTGTCTTTCTCGTCGACGACCATGCAGTCTTTCGTTCCGGGGTTCGCACCGAGTTGGGTCGCGAAAGTGACATCGAGGTCGTGGGTGAAGCGGGCGGGGTCGCCGACGCGGTCGCCGGTATCGAGTCGACCAAGCCCGATGTCGTGCTGCTCGATGTCCACATGCCAGATGGTGGCGGGGTCGCCGTTCTCGGACGCATCACCGCCGGTCCTGTCTGTTTGGCGTTGTCTGTCTCCGACGCGGCCGAAGACGTGATCGCCGTCATCCGTGCAGGTGCGCGTGGCTACGTCACGAAAACGATCTCGGGGTCCGAACTCGCCGACGGCGTACGACGCGTTGCCGGTGGAGACGCGGTGTTCTCCCCGCGTCTCGCGGGCTTCGTACTCGACTCGTTCACGGGTAAGTCGAATGTCCCCGAACCGCCACTCGATCCCGAACTCGATTCGCTCACCCCTCGCGAGCTCGAAGTTCTGCGCCTATTGGCGCGCGGCTATACCTACCGAGAGATCGCCGAGGACCTGTTCATCTCGGTGAAGACCGTCGAGACGCATGCCTCGAACGTGCTGCGGAAGACGCAGCAGTCCAATCGCAACGCGTTGACCAGGTGGGCTCACAAGCGACGTATCGATTGATCATTTTTTCAGAGTAGGGCGATGATCAGCACGATCACGAGTCCCACAGTGATGATCAACGCAGCAAGGACTGCCTCGGGCGGGACGTCGATCCGGTCGTCGACTATGTCGTCGATACGATCGAGTACCACCTCGAGTGGGTTCTTCTTCCGCGGCGGATCGAATGGTGGTGGAGCGTACGGCGCCGGTGTCTGACCATCGGTTTGTTCGCTGAAACGAACGGCAGGCAGGCCGGCAATGGTGTTTCCGAATTCTCGCGAAGGACGCCGCGATTCCGATACCGGGGTGGAGCGATGAGCCCAGGCCGGAACGACCCCGCTGGCCGAGGTTACCGGGACTCCTCGTAGCCCGGCGATGTTTGCCCGGCCGCTGATCGCATGTCGAATGATCTCGTCGCGTGCCTGAGCCATGGTCGGCCTGCGAGCAGGATCGGGTTCGAGCATGTGCAGCAATGGCTCGGTCAGGTCACCGCATCGAGTGGGTGGAATTATCTGTCCCTTGGCCACGCGATGCAGCAGCGCAATGGAGTCCTGGTCGATGTCGAACGGCGGCTTGCCTTCGATCGCGGTATAGAGCGTCGCCCCGAGAGAGAAGACGTCACTTGCTTCGGTGGGATCTTGTCCCCGGGCCACTTCTGGAGCGAAATAGGCAGGAGTTCCGGTGATGACACTCGAATCCGACTCTTCGACATCACCTTTGGCGCGCGAGATGCCGAAATCGCTGATCTTGACGATACCGAGGGTGCGTCCACGGTCGGCGATCAGGATGTTGCCCGGCTTGATGTCGCGATGGACGATACCGGCCTCGTGTGCTTCGGTGAGTGCGTCGGCGACCTGAGCGCCGATCTGCGCAACTTCGTACGGTGGCAGTGTTTCGGCGGTGTTGAGTGCCTGCGCGAGGCTCCTCGACGGCATGTATTCCATCACGAGCCAGGGCTCGCCGTCTTCGATCGCGACGTCGTACATGGAGATGGCGTGCAGGCTCGACAGCCGCGCTGCGATTCTGCCTTCACGCATGGCTCGATTGCGTACTTCGCGTGCGGCGCGCTCACTGAGGCGGGCAGTGGACGTGACCTGTTTGACGGCCACTTTCCGGTCGAGCAGCGTGTCCTGAGCGAGCCAGACCGCGCCCATTCCGCCCCCACCCAGCTTGTACGCGAGTCGGTACCTGCCTGCGAGTAGGAAGTCGGGTCCGACGACCCTGACGGTGCGCTGCTTCTCGGTCACGATCACAGGTTAGTTGACTATCGACGTCCCTGCCGACAGCACTGTCGGCAGTCCGTTGGCGACCCCTCCACCTGGGCTTTCGTATCCGTCTTGACGTGGATCGCCGCAGCGGCTTTACTGGATAGGAATTCGAAAATGTGTTCGAAGGGTAAGACTTCCCCGCTGCCCTGAGAGCTGGTTCGAGTGTACTTTTTTCGCCAATTTTCGGGGAGTACGCATGACTTTTTCTACCGGTGCTTCCATGAGTGCTACCGACTCGAGTGCTACTGACTCGAGTGCTACCGACTCCTCATTCGAGGTGTCCCAGTCCGAAGCGTCCCTGTCGGAAATGACGTTGTCCGAACGCGTCGAGCATCTGAGGCGACGCATGGCATCGGTTCCGGCACGTGGTGAGACCCGCTCGGTCCGGCAACCTATCGAACCCGTCATCCGGCCCCGCGTCGAGCCGGGATCATCTGTCCCGCGGGCGGTTGACCCTGTGCGAAGCAAAGCGGTACTGGCGGTCCCTCCTGCACTGGCAACCATGCTCCCGTACGGCGGTTTGGCTCGCGGGTCCGTCGCCGCGGTATCGGGTGCAGGTTCGCTGCTGCTCGGCATGGTGGCTGCGGTCACCGCGTCGGGTGGGCATGTCGCAGTGGTGGGGCAACCGCGGTTCGGTTTGCTCGCCGCTGTCGAGATGGGCGCAGAACTGCGGAGATTGGCCGTCGTACCCGATCCGGGGGAGGACCCGGTCGAGGTAGCGGCAATTCTGTTGGACGGGCTCGACCTCGTCGTGCTCGGTCTCGGCGGTCGTTCGGTGCCTCCCTCGCGTGCGCGTGCGGTTGTCGCGCGGGCGCGCAGCAAAGGGGCGACGCTTCTGGTTACCGACGGCCACTGGGACGGTGTGGAGTTACGTCTGGATGCGGAGGTGCGCAGCTACAACGGATTCGGCACCGGAGTTCGCTCGGGGCGTGGGCGTTTGCGGAATCTGCAGTTGGAGGTACGTGCGCAGGGCAAGGCGATGCGGCCGCGTAGTGGGTGCTTCGATCTTCGTCTCGAGCGAGGCCGTATCGAATGGTCGGTCGCAGCGCAGGTCGACAGTACGACAGGCAACGTAAGTGCCGAGACGGATCTTGCGGTCCTGGCATGAGCCGCGTCGTAGCGCTGTGGTGTCCGGACTGGCCTGCTGTCGCAGCTGCGGCGGTGGCAGATCTGCCGGCGACTCATCCTGTGGTGGTCACCTCTGCCAATCGGGTGATTGCATGCTCGGCACCGGCACGAGCGGCAGGGGTCCGACGAGGCTTACGTCGTCGTGAAGCACAGGCACGATGTCCTGATGTGTATGTGGCGACGGCCGATTCGGATAGGGATGGGCGCTTGTTCGAGCCGGTCGCAGCGGCCATCGATGCTGTCGCGCCAGGTGTGGAGGTGTTGCGTCCAGGGTTGTTGATTCTGAGTGCGCGTGGGGTGAGTCGATACTTCGGGTCGGAGCACAAGGCTGCCGAAAGATTGATCGATCAGGCTTCGGGTGCAGGGGTGGAATGCCAGATCGGAATCGCCGACGAGTTGACGACGGCCGTCATTGCAGCTCGTCATGCGGCAGTCGTCCCGCGGGGTGGTGCTGCGCGTTTTCTCTCTCCACTTCCGGTTGCCGAGCTGGCAGCGGAGCCGAGTCTTGCCGCCGCGGACCGTGGAGAGCTGATAGACCTGTTGCGTCGCTTGGGTTTACGAACTATCGGCGATTTCGCGGCGCTCATGCCAGGGGAGGTGGCATCCCGGTTCGGGTCCGATGCGGTTCTCGCTCACCGCAGTGCGCGAGGTGAGCCGGAGCGTCCACCGTCGGCGCGTGCGCTGCCACCCGATCTGAACGTGGAACACCGCTGCGACCCGCCTATCGATCGCGTCGACGCCGCTGCGTTCGCCGGCCGAGGTATGGCCGAGAAGCTGCACAGCACGCTTGCCGCGGCGGCCGTGGCCTGCACCCGCCTCCTCGTTCATGCTTCCACCGGAAACGGTGAGAATCTTTCACGTATCTGGCGGTGCGCCGAGCCGCTGACTCCGGAGGGAACAGCAGATCGAGTGCGGTGGCAATTGGACGGGTGGCTCACCGGGCGCAGCGAGAGTCGGCCGACGGCAGGAATCATTCTTCTGAGGCTCGAACCGGTAGAGGTCGTTGCGGCAGGTGAGCTGCAGCTGGGCTTGTGGGGAAGTGTGGGCGACGAGGACGAGCGTGCTCGGCGGGCGCTGGTACGAGTGCAAGGTCTCCTCGGTGGTGATGCGGTCAAGGTCGGGGTACTCAGCGGCGGACGTGGGCCGGTGGAGCGAGTGACGCTTCGTTCGCTCGGTGATGAGCTGGTTCCGCTGCTGGACCCCGCTGCCCCGTGGCCGGGCAGGTTGCCACATCCGGCTCCTGCGGCAGTGATGCAGACACGCCCGGAGGTCGCTCTGGAAAACGACGGCGGCAACGGTGTGCACGTCACCGATCGAGGTGGTTTCGACACGGCACCCGTGGGGCTTCGGTGGGGTAGCAAGAAGTGGACCCTGCACGGATGGGCCGGCCCGTGGTCCCTCGACGAGCGTTGGTGGGATCCGGTCGTGGGTGCGCGAGGCGCGCGTGTGCAGGTGCTTCTCGAGGAGAACCGCGCTCTGTTGTTGGTGTACGAGAACGGTGTTTGGCGAGTCGAAGGCATCTACGAATGAGATGGAAAAGAGCGCGGCTACTCTCTGGACTGTGAGTATCGACGTGGAATTACTCGATGTGGCCGGCGTCGACATCGCCTACCGAGATTTCGGTGGGGCCGATCCTGTCCCTACCGTGTTGGTGCACGGCATGGGCGGTGATAGCAGCACCTGGGATCGTTTCGCCGGCGCACTCACCAACGTGGGTCGTCGAGTAGTCACCGTCGATCTGCGCGGTCACGGACGCAGTGCACACACCGACGACTACTCTTTCGATGCTTTCGGTGGTGATGTGTCGGCGGTGCTCGATCATCTCGGGCTGGCGCAAGTAGATCTGGTCGGGCATTCATTGGGCGCATATGCAGTGTCGGTGGTGGCGCAGCAGCGGCCCGCATCGGTTCGGTCCCTCGTAGTCGAGGAGATGCCCATTCCGATTCGGCCGGGTGATGCGCCACCGGCGCTCACCGGCCGCCTGCCCACGATCACCGAACTTTGGCACGCAGGCTCGAGCATCATCAGGCATCCACGCGCTGTCTTCGCATTCGACCGTTCGATGACCAAACCTGCTCTTGCTCAGTTTCGCCGACCCAACGCTCAGTGGTGGTCCCGGCTGCCGGACATCACTGCCTCGACACTCGTGCTTCGCGGTGGCCCGGGCGGGATGGTCGATGCCGAAAGGCTCGCCATGCTCACCAGTGAGATCCGCTCGTGTCAGGTTGTGGCATTCGAAACCGGTCACAGCATCCATCGTGACGACTACCAGGCATTCGAAAGTGTCGTACTCCCATTCCTGATGCGTGATCGAATCTGATTCCTGCGCTCTAGTATTTGCAGATGGCACTTACGGCGCAGGATCGTCCACTCATCGCTTGGGCGATGATGTTCGCTGTCTCTCAAGCCAATATCGTGCGTCTGTTGGGGCCGGCGGGCCCTCGGGTTCTACAGATTCAGACATCCTGGTCGGCACTCCGATACCGGCAGATCCTCGACAGCATGGACGCAGCCACCACCGCTCGATTTCGGAGTCACTACTACCCCGATTTCGTCCATCCGGCGATCTACGCGATGGCTTTGCGTGCCGGGGCTTCGCGTCTGGGCGAACTCACCGACCTGACACCCACCACAGCGAAGGTGTTAGCCGTAGCTCCGATTCTGTCCGCGGCGGGTGACTACGTCGAGAATATCGCGGGTCTGTATCTGCTCGATCACCGCGAGCAGATCACCGATTCGGTGGTTCGAGCCACGACGGCGGTCAGCGTTACCAAGTGGGTGCTCGCACTGGGAACTCTCGCGTACCTCGCCGGAGGGTTCGGTCGAGCAATCGCAGGTGCGGGTAGAGCCGGGCGTCACCAGTAGATACCCGGCACCAACCGGCCGATTCGACGCGCCAACTTGGCAACTCGTGCTCCCGGACGCGACGGGTCGTGTGGTGGCGACGTCGGCGGAACGAGTGCAGGCTGTGTAGGTGCAACCTCGCCCTTGGACGCAGCGGACTCCGGGAAGCGACGGTAGAACTGATGCATCGTGCGGTCCTTGATATTCGGGGTGAAGATGCTGCCGACCTGACCGAGAGTGCCGAGCGGGGTGTCGATGCGCTTCGGCTTCCGGATGAGCGCCCGAATCACCATCGCCCCGGCCTTCTCCGGTGATACCACCGGGCCGGCATTGCTGGGACCTGTCGGGGTGATCATCGGGGTGGCCACCAGCGGCATGTGGATCGTGGTGAATGTTATTCCGTCGGAGAGTGTCTCGGCTGCGGCGACGTCGGCGAAACCGTCGAGTGCGGCCTTGCTGGCCACGTAGGCCGCGAATCGGGGAGCGTGACCGAGCACTGCTGCGCTGCTGACGTTGACGATGTGCCCGAAGCGACGTTCACGCATGTGCGGGAGCAGTGCCAGGACGAGGCGAACAGCACCGAAGTAGTTGACGGCCATGGTGCGCTCGAAGTCGTGCAGTCGATCGGTGGAGCGGTACAACGATCGACGGATGGACCGTCCGGCGTTGTTGACCAGCATGTCCACGTGATCATGTTCGCTCAGAATAGTTTTCACGGTCTGCTCGACCGACTCGCTATCGGTGATGTCGCAGGTGTAACCGAAGGCATCACCACCGTGTGCGCGGATGTCTGTCACGACGGAGTCGAGTTGTTCGGTACCGCGGGCAAGCAGAATGACGGTCGCACCCTTGCGTGCTGCAGCTTCGGCACTCGCCTTTCCGATGCCGGAGGATCCGCCGGTGATGATGACGTGTCGTCCGAAGAGCGGGCCGCGAGGATCCTCGCGGCGTGCGCGGTTCGGGTCCAGGTGCGCGCGCCAGTGCTGCCACAGGCGGTCTGCGTAGGTCGCCAGCGGTGGTGGGGTGATTCCGCTGCCCGACAGTGCTTTCTGCGTCGCTGCCGAGTCGAAGGTCGTCGGCAAGGTGAGATGTTCGAGCACTACCGGCGGTATGCCGAATCTGTCGAGGAGAGTGTTGCGGCCGGTGCGGACGATGTCGGTCTTCGGTGCTACGACGGCGGCAGCAACGGCCCCGGGAATGTCGATGACCTTCGCTTTCGAACCTGCGGCCTCGGAGAATGCGCGATACACCTCGTGCATCGACTGCGCTTGCGTATTGACCAGGTGGAACACTCGCTGATCGTCCTCGCCTCGGTGGATCAATTCCACGATCGCAGCGGCGACGTAGTCGACCGGCACCAGATTGGTGGCCCCGATCTTCGGAACCGTGATGGGAAGCGCGGTGGGCAGTGTGGCCAACGCGGCGAAGAGGGGGAAGAAGAAGTATGGGCCGTCGATCTTGTCGATCGCCCCGGTTTCGGAGTGCCCCAGCACGACCGACGGTCGATACACGCGCCAATCGACCGAGGATTCGCGCACGATCTTCTCGGATTCGAACTTGGTGCGGTGATACGGGGTTGGGAATCCCTGCCCTTTGTCGAAGTCGTCTTCGGTGAACGTGCCTGCGTAATCTCCGGCTACGGCGATCGAGGAGATGTGGTGCAACCGGGCACCGGTCCGCTCGGCCAGTGCCACCACTGCGCGAGTGCCTTCGACGTTGGTCGATGCTTGTTCGTCGCCGGCGGTCATGTCGTAGATGGCGCCCAGGTGAACGATGTGGGCGATACCGTCCGGGATGGCATCCAATCCGAGATCGGGTTCGGTGAGATCTCCGATCAACGGGTGAATCCGGGTCTTGTCGGCGATCTTGTCGACCTGCCGTTCGAGTTTCCCGATCGACTTCTGGCGAACCAATACGTGAATGTCGGCCGCTGGGTCGCGCTCGAGCAACAGTGGGATCAGATTTTGCCCGAGGAAACCCGTACCGCCGGTGACAATGTAGTTCGACATGGACACAACTTACTCTGAAGTAAGTTGTCGGGCCGAGCCCACCAGGGTGACCGGCGGCGGCGCTCAGTGACCGATGCCTACCTTCTCGTGCACCTTCTTCATCCACACCGGAGCCCACCAGTTCGCCTCACCCATCAACTTCACCAGCGACGGGACGAGCAGCATGCGGATGATCGTGGCATCGACGATGAGCGCGAGAATCATGCCGAACCCCAGGAACCGCATGATCGACAATTCGGAGATGGTGAACGCGCCGGTGACGATGATGAGGATGAGCGCGGCCGCTGTCACGATTCTTCCGGTGCGCTGGGCGCCGATGACGACCGCCTCCTCCGTCGAAGCCCCGTCTGCGCGCGCCTCGACCATGCGCGACATCAAGAACACTTCGTAGTCGGTCGACAGGCCGAAGACCACTGCCAGGATGAGGACCACGAAGGTCGCCTCCAGCGGCGCGGGCGTCACCCCGAGAAGATCGGCGCCATGTCCTTCCTGGAATACCCAGGTGAGCACTCCGAACGTCGCGCTCAGGCTGAGTCCCGCCATGAGGACTGCCTTGATGGGCAACACGATCGATCCGAATGCCAGGAAGAGCAAGATGAGCGTCGAGACGACCATGATCGCAATCATGACCGGAAGCCACGCGGCGATCGCCGCATTGCCGTCGTCGACGAGTGCCCGTGCGCCACCGACGAGCAACTCGGTGCCATCCGGTGGCGTCATCGCGCGCAGCCCTGCTACCGCAGCACTGGCTGCATCGGCTTCGGTGCGACCGTCGCTAGGTTCACTGAAGATTGCTTCCAGAGCGACGATATCGTCTGTGGATCCGATGAACGACACTCGAGCGATGCCGTCGACGGATTCTGCTCGTCGGGTGATGTCGGCTATCGGCGCGCCCTGGGGTTTGGCTCCATCGAGGCCCCGGAGTACGACTGTTGCGCTCTCACCCGAAGATTGGAACTCGGTGCCGAGGGTCTCGACGGCGACGCGAGCGGGATCGTCCTTGGGGAGCGCGGTGTAGTCGACCTCGCCGAGTGCGACCTTCAGTATCGGAGCCGACAGTACGAGAAGTCCGGCGATGATCACTGCCGCTACGATGCCTGGCTTGCGCATCACTCGGGTCACGACGCCGCCCCAGAACTTCTGGGCGCGAGCCTCACCTCGATCAGATGCGGTCCTGCTCCACGTCAGAGAATTGATGCGTGGTCCGAGGATCGCCAGCAACGCGGGCACAGCTGTCAATGACAGGATTGCGGCGCTGGCGACAGCGGCCATGGCCCCGAAACCGAGCGACTTGATCACTGGTTGTGGGAAGACGAGCATGCCGGCAAAGGCGCAGATCAACAGCAAGCCCGAGAAGACGATCGTTCTGCCTGCCGTCAGAACTGTTCGAATCGCTGCATCGGTCGGTGTCGCACCGTCGCGCATTTCTTCTCGATATCGACTGACGATGAAGAGCCCGTAGTCGATGGCGAGCCCGAGACCCAGAAGTGATGCGACGTTGATGGAGAACGAGCTGACTTCAGTGAACGAGGTAAGGGCTCGCAGGATTGCCAACGCGCTCAGGACGCTGAGGATGCCGACGAAGACCGGGACGGCGGCCGCGACGACGCCACCGAAGATCACGATCAGCAGAACGAGCGTGATGGGGATGGCGATGGCTTCCGAGCGAACCAGGTCTTTCTGGAGAGTTTGGCTGAAGGAGACCCCGACCACGGACCCACCGGCGAACTGGGAGGTGACGCCCGATACCTCGAGCTGCGGTGGGATATCTCCGAACGTGGCGAAGGTGATGCCGGAGTCGGGGCCGAGGGTGACCGTCGCGAGTGCCTTCGTTCGGTCTTTCGAGACCAGGAATTGCTTCGTCCCGGTATCGGCAGTCCAGTAGGAGGTGACGTTCTCGACTGCGTACTTGTTCTGGAAGCCGTCGAGTACTGCGGTGACGTCCGGGGCGATGTCGTCGATGCTCTTGCCTTCGGGCGCGGTGTAGATGGCGACGATGTCGGGGGTTTGCTGCCCCAATCCTGCAACGAGCTCCGATACCTCCGCAGCTTCGCTACCGGGGTCGATGAAACCGCCCTCGCTGAGCTTGCCGAAGACGCCGAGTCCCCATATGCCGCTCAGTGCTACGACCACCACCGCGATGGAGAGCACCCATCGCTTGTGGGAGACGACGAACGAGGCCCAACGATTCACATTCTTCTCCGGCTCTTTCGGCTGCTGTATGTCACGGCGAGCCTAACTGCCTCGTGAGAGAGATTGATTTGTGTCGTACCCACGAGGTCTAATGGAACATACGTTCGAACGAAAGCGAGGTGCGCTATGGGATGGAACGACGGTCCGCCGACGTGGTCGGAAATGGAACGAGTGTTGTCCGGCCGTCCCTCGCATCCGAAGGTCGTGGACATCGTCGGGGACGGTGGTGACAGTCCAGCGTGGTCGCGCAAACGTGCGGCGTACGAGAAGACGATATCGAAACCTACGACGACCACGGCGTACGCGGAGCTACATGCGCATTCGGCTTTCAGCTTTCTGGACGGTGCCAGCCAACCGGAGGAGATGGTCGAAGAAGCAGTACGGCTCGGGCTCGAAGCCGTCGCCATCACCGACCACGATGGCTTCTACGGTGTCGTGCGCTTCGCCGAGGCAGCAAAGGCGCTGGGCATCAAGACCATTTTCGGCGCCGAGTTGTCGTTGGACACGACGACGTCGAGGACCGGTGAGTTGGATCCGGAGAGCACTCATCTGCTGGTTCTCGCACGTGGGCAAGAGGGGTACCGACGGTTGTCGCGTGAAATTGCCGCAGCTCACCTTGCCGGGGGCGTCAAAGGAAAGCCACGATACGATTTCGACGCCCTGTCCGAGGCCGCAGGCGGGCATTGGCAGATTCTCACCGGATGTCGAAAAGGACATGTTCGACGGGCGTTGGACGACGGTGGCGTCGAGGCAGCCGGTGCGGCTCTGGCGGAACTGATCGAGAGATTCGGTGCCGACCGAGTCACCGTGGAACTGACTCATCACGGCATACCGGAAGACGACGAGCGTAACGATGCGCTCGCCGAATTGGCACGGAGGTTCGCTCTTCCGATCGTTGCCACGACTGGGGCGCACTATGCGACTCCGCGGAGCGGGCGTTTGGCCATGGCGATGGCAGCGGTACGTGCACGAAGCAGTCTGGACGACGCCGCGGGGTGGTTGGCGCCCACGGGAGGTACGCATCTGCGATCCGGTGCCGAGATGGCTCGATTGTTCGAGCATCATCCCGGTGCGGTTCGTGGTGCCGTCGAACTGGGTCGAGAGTGTGCTTTCGATCTGCACCTGATCGCCCCACAACTACCGCCGTTCGAAGTGCCTGCGGGCCACACCGAAGCCAGCTATCTACGTGCTCTTACGCTCGACGGTGCTGCGCGCAGATACGGCACGCCCAGTACGCACCCGGCTGCCTACGCGCAGCTCGAATACGAACTCGACATCATCGAGCGGTTGAACTTCCCTGGCTATTTCCTCGTGGTGCACGACATCGTGGACTTCTGTAAGACACACGACATTCTCTGTCAGGGAAGAGGTTCGGCAGCGAACTCGGCTGTCTGTTACGCCATCGGAATTACGAACGTCGATCCGGTGGCGAACAAACTTCTTTTCGAGCGTTTCCTTGCTCCGGAACGAGACGGCCCTCCGGATATCGATGTCGACATCGAGTCCGACCGGCGCGAGGAAGCCATTCAGCACGTGTACGAGAAATACGGGCGTGCGTACGCGGCGCAGGTGGCGAACGTGATCACGTATCGAGGTAAGTCCTCGGTACGCGACATGGCACGTGCTCTCGGGTTCTCGCAGGGTCAGCAGGATGCCTGGAGCAAACAGGTCACCCGATGGTCTGGCGTCGGAGATCAGGTAGACAGTGGCATTCCGAAGCCCGTTCTCGAACTTGCCCAGCAGATCGAAGGCTTCCCCCGGCATCTGGGTATCCACTCGGGCGGAATGGTGATCTGCGATCGCCCTATTGCCGATGTCTGCCCTGTCGAATGGGCGACGATGGCCAATCGCAGTGTATTGCAATGGGACAAAGATGATTGTGCTGCAGTAGGTTTGGTGAAATTCGACATGCTCGGTCTCGGTATGCTGTCAGCGCTGCACTACATGATCGATCTTCTCGTCGAGCACAAAGGGCAGCGCATCGACCTCGCGGACATCGATTTGAGTGAGAAAGCCGTCTACGACATGCTGCAGCGGGCCGATTCGATCGGTGTGTTCCAAGTGGAGTCGCGGGCCCAGATGGCTACGTTGCCGCGGTTGAAGCCGAGTGAGTTCTACGATCTGGTCGTCGAGGTCGCACTCATTCGTCCGGGTCCGATCCAGGGTGGATCCGTTCATCCGTACATCAAGCGCCGCAACGGACTCGAACCCGTCACATTCGATCACCCATCGTTGAAGAAGGCTCTCGACCGCACCCTCGGAGTGCCGCTCTTTCAAGAGCAATTGATGCAGATGGCCATCGATGTGGCTGGATTCAGCGCTGCCGACGCCGATCAACTCCGTCGTGCGATGGGGTCGAAGCGTTCGCCGGAGAAGATGAACCTGCTACGCGATCGCTTCTACGACGGAATGCGAGACTTGCACGGCATTACCGGTGACGCGGCCGATCGAATCTACGAGAAGCTTTCTGCATTCGCCAATTTCGGTTTCCCCGAAAGCCATTCACAGAGCTTCGCCTCGCTGGTTTTCTATTCGTCGTGGTTCAAGCTTCACCATCCCGCCGCGTTCTGCGCAGGTCTGTTGCGTGCACAGCCGATGGGTTTCTACTCCCCGCAGTCTCTGGTGGCGGACGCTCGACGGCATGGAGTGCGTGTGCACGGCCCGGACGTCAATGCCAGTTCGTGGTACGCGGATCTCACTGCCGAGGGGCTCGAGATTCGGATGGGACTCGCTGACGTGAAGTACATCGGGCAGGACCTTGCCGAACGCATCATCGACGCACGCACAGCAGCCGGTCCGTTCGCATCGTTCCTCGATCTCACGGGGCGAGTCGAACTGTCCACTACACAAGCCGAATCACTTGCTACCGCAGGCGCGTTGGGATGCTTCGGGATCACCCGTCGTGAAGCGCTCTGGGCGGCAGGCGCAGCAGCAGGGGAGAGGCCGCATCTACTTCCCGGGCTCGGGGCATCTACTCGAGCGCCGGTCTTGCCTGGGATGAGCGATCTCGATATGGCCTCGGCGGACGTCTGGGCTACTGGAGTGTCACCAGATTCGTACCCGACTCAGTTTTTTCGTGAACAGCTGGATGCGCTGGGGGTGACTACGGCGAATCGTCTACTGCAGGTTCCCGACGGGGACCGGGTCCTGGTCGGTGGCGTCGTGACGCATCGACAGCGGCCGGCTACGGCTGCGGGGGTCACGTTCGTCAATCTCGAAGACGAAACGGGGATGGTCAACGTGGTGTGCTCGGTGGGATTGTGGGCCAAGTACCGCAAGCTGGCGCTGACGGCTCCGGCATTGCTCATTCGCGGTAAGGTCCAGAACGCCGAAGGTGCAGCGACGGTGGTGGCCGATCATCTGCAACTCATGGACCTGCGGGTAACGTCGAAATCTCGGGACTTTCGTTAGAGGTGAGATGTGAAACTGCTTCTTCTCGCGGACACCCATGTCCCCACTCGGGCACGGGTCTTGCCCGAGCAAGTGTGGACGGCCATCGACGACGCTGATGTGGTCATTCATGCCGGCGACTGGGTCGATGCGGGTGTGTTCGAGGAGATCTCTGCCAGATCGAAGAGGCTGATCGCGTGCTGGGGCAACAACGATGGTGACGACCTCCGTGCCCTGATGCCCGAGTGCGCACGAGTCACGTTGGACGGGGTTCGGATTGCCGTCGTTCATGAGACAGGCAGCTCAGCCGGACGTGAACAACGGATGGTAGCCAAGTACCCGAGCATCGACGTTCTGGTGTTCGGGCACAGTCATATTCCGTGGGATACAGAAACGGATACGGGTGTGCGGTTGCTCAACCCCGGCTCACCGACCGACAGACGCAGGCAGCCGTTCTGCACCTATATGACAGCCGAAATCAGCGACGGTAGTCTGCACGACGTCGAACTACATCGGCTCGATCCATGCGTTCGATCACGCGCTCGCTGACTCGGGGACGTCGCGTGCCTGGTCTACCAGGTCGTGTACCAATCCGATGATGACATCCATGTCCGACATGACTCCGGTACGAAGCTCATCCTGCTCGGCAGGGGACAGTGCCGGTCCATCGTGTCCGTCGAGGGCCATCAGGACATCGATCTTTCCCCGAAGCGTGTGCAGTGGGCCCATCAGTTCCTCTGCCGCGTCGGTGATCAGACGGTTTTGACGCGCACCGGATTGAGCAAGGGCGGCAAGCATGTCGTTGAAGCTCGTCGCCAGTGATGCAAGCTCGTCGTCTCCGGTGACGGCGATCGGTTGCAAATCACCGGTGCGGGCTACCCGTTCGGTGGCATTGCGCAATCGTTTGACCGGACGGAGTCCGGTCCGAGCCACTGCTGTTCCGGCGATCCCGGCCAAAACGACGAGAAGGGTTCCGATCGCGACAAGCGCAAGCGTCAACTTGTTGAGCAACGGCGCGTTGGACTGCAACGACTCGGCCACCATGACCGTTTCACCCGATGCAGTTCGTTTGGCCGACAGCATGTACCCGCGAACCTCCCGGAGCGATTGGTCGGTCGAACCGGTTGCGACCGACTGTTCGGTGGCATCGAGAGTGCCGCGCGGGTTGGTGAACGGCCTAGATTCTGCGGTGAAGGTCACGAGTTCGCCCTCCGCGGTCACCAATGCAACCTTGATCGCGGGCCCGTCGGTAGTGCCGACTCCGAACCCGAAGAAGGTCGAGGGAACTCCGGACGTGGCACTTGCGATGAGCGCGTCGGCATTTCGAGACACGCGATCAGCTACCTGGGAGCGCAATGCTTGTTCGGTGACCAGGTAGATGGCCAGTGCGCTTACGGCAACCGCGAGAGCTGCCAGACTGATGATGAGGACCCGGATCCGGCTGTGTAGCGAGGAGTTCAATTGCAGACCCCGAGGCACCGTCGGCACCGTCGGCATCAGGACGATGCCGTAGGCAGTGAAGACGACATCGCTGAAGTATTACTTCCGGTGCTGAGAACTGTCTGAGAGCAACTCGCCGCGGAGATCAGTCCCCAGAATGCTCGTCGTCGCCCGTTGCGATAGGTGCACGGCGGGCCTTTTCGAGAACCTCGGTGGTCTGTCCGCCATGACTGCCCGGGCCGACGTAAGCTTCGGCGCGCATGCGCTCCACCATGTGAGGGTAGTGGAGTTCGAATGCCGGACGCTCGGAACGGATTCGCGGCAACTCCGTGAAGTTGTGCCGCGGCGGTGGGCATGAAGTGGCCCATTCCAGCGAGTTGCCGTAGCCCCATGGGTCGTCCACAGTGACCACCTCGCCGTAG
>NZ_MKKY01000040.1 GCF_002091955.1 Rhodococcus sp. 1168
CCTGTCGTATCGTAGATCGTCGTGGGTGTTCCAGGCCTCGAAGACCATCGCCGGGTCGAGTCCTGCTTTGGTCGATCGTAAAGTCGCCGATCAGGAGTCGCGGCCCGCAGGTTGGCGGGGATGGATCTTCACCAGGGTGCCGCGGTGGTAGAACTTGACCAGTCCGGTGTCGGCCCGCACCGACAGTGTCGAGCCGATCCACTGCTGCGGCAACGAATACAGTGCCCGCCCGATCTCCGCATGGAAGTCACGGTGCACTTTCACGTCCTTGAAGATCGGCACGTCGTACCCCGACGGCACCGGTAGCAGCTTCGGTAGTTCGGCTTCGTCGAACACCTCGAGCGGCCGTGCACAGGTAGTGCCGTGAATGCGCATCCCTGCGGTGCTGGTGCACCACCGCACGGCAGCCTCCTGGGCTTCGGCGAGACTGGTGAATCGTTCGCCGGCCCAGAAGTTTCCGCGCACGTATTGGACGGTGCGTTCGACCCTCGGTTTGTCCTTCGGTGACCGGACACGCGCCGGGTCGGTGATGAACCCGACGTGGCTGCTGTAGTCGAGCCAGCCATCGCTCAATCGCGGAGTGATCGGGTCCGCGGCGGTGACGACCGGTTTGAGGTTGTCCGGGATCAACACAGCGAAGACTCCGCCGAAGAACTTCCACGCTGCTTCGCAGCCGGCGATCACCGCCACCAGCGTCTGCGAATAGCTCAGCCACACGAACATGTGTCGGCTGTGGACGGCGGTGAAGATCAGGGCGTGGACTTTGCGGGCCCGACCGTCGTCGGGGTCGGTGAGCATCCCCAAGTATCCGAAGTCGATCTGGCATTCGATCCCGGGTTCGCCGTCGACGACTTGGACGGTGAGGTCCTTACGCCCGAAACCGCACATCTCGGTAGCGAACCGGTGCAACGTCCGGTACGGCAGCACGCAGCCCTTACGGGCAAGCAGCACTTCGATTTTCGCGATCGTGAGCGGCTTGCGTTCACCCTCGCCTGCCACCCATTTGGTAATCTGCTCCTGCTGGGGCACAAGTTGCTCCCATGCCGCGCCGTGACCGTGCGGCCGGTCGGGGCGCACAGCAGCGACGACCGCCGCGATCAACTCGTCACTGACCGCACCGACACTGTCGGTTCTCGCCAGACCAGCCCCCTGAGCTGCCTCGACGTAACGGCGGACCGTTTTGCGATCCACCCCGGCATGCTCGGCGATCGTTCGCAGTCCCGGAGCCGGCAGTCCAGCCGTCCCGAGCCATAGCCGTAATACTTCTCTGATTTCGTTCACACTGATCTCCCGAAAAGCCATGCTCATCGACCTCCGTGACGTGCTTGGTGCTGTCACAGACAATCGAACGAGCAAACGACGAGACCACCGGCAAGGCGCGCCGGTGGTCCCATAACTGGCAATCCAGGTGGTCCCATCACCCTGGC
>NZ_MKKY01000041.1 GCF_002091955.1 Rhodococcus sp. 1168
GAACGCCTGCAGATCACTCGCCCGAGTCTGCGCCAACAACTCCTCGAACGTCATCGAAGAATCGACCCGACTACGGAAGACCAACGTATTGACGAACATTCCGATCATGTCGTCCAACGCCTTGTCCCCGCGACCGGCGACCGGAGTGCCCACGGCAATATCCGATACATTCGACAACCTGGCGAGCAATACTGCGAATGCAGCGTGCATCGTCATGAACAATGTCGTGTGGTGCCTGCGCGAGAGTTCCAGAAGCGCACGGTGGAGATCTGCATCCACAGAGAACCGAACGGAATCGCCACGGAAGCTCTGATGCGCGGGGCGCGGTCGATCCGACGGCATGTCCAGCTGGTCCGGCAGCCCGGCCAGTGCAGTCTTCCAGTACGATACCTGCTGCGAGGCAATCGAATCCGGATCTTTTTCGCTGCCGAGGGTCTCGCGCTGCCACAACGCGTAATCGGCGTACTGCACCGGCAACGGAGCCCAACCAGGCGCCTCACCTGCAGAACGCGCCGCATACGCCACCATCACATCACGCACGAGTGGCACCATGGAGGCACCGTCCGCAGACACGTGATGGATGACGAACGCAAGGACGTACTCGTCCTCTGCCAACTTGAACAGCTTCGCGGCCCGCGGAATCTCGGTCGTGACGTCGAAGGCCGTCATCATCAGATCGATGACACGGTGACGTACATCGTCTTCCTGGACGTCGGCGATCTCCAAACTCGCGTTCGCTTCACCGACGGGCAGAATCTTCTGGTGCGGGCCCTCCATCGAGTCCGGGTACACCGTGCGGAGAGATTCGTGACGGGCGATCAGATCGGCCACTGCGGCCGCGAGAGCAGGGACGTCGAGTTCACCGCTCAACCGGACGGCGAACGGGATGTTGTCGACGGCCGACGTGGTGTCGTATTGGTTGAGGAACCAGTATCGCTGCTGCGCCAAGGACAGCGGTATCTGCGCCGGGCGGTCGACAGCGACGAGTGCCCGCTGTCCGCCACTACCGACCTGGCTGGCGATGCGCGCGGCGAGGTCGGCGACGCTCGATGCCTCGAACAGTTCACGCACGCCGATCTTGGTGTTGAGAACCTGCCCCAACCTGCTGACCAGCTGGGTGGCGATCAGGGAGTTGCCGCCGAGTTCGAAGAAGTCGTCGTCGAGTCCTACTCGCTCGAGACCGAGCACGCCCGCGAAGGTGTCGGCAACGGTTTCCTCCACCGGTGTAGTGGGCGCGCGGAACTCTTTGATCTCCACGACCGGGTCCGGCAGCGCCTTACGGTCGAGTTTCCCGCTCGACCCGAGCGGGAACTCTTCGAGTTCGACGAAGACGGACGGCACCATATACTCGGCCAACTTGGAGCCGAGGGCGGTCCGAACCGCCGCGCTGTCGAAGTCCGCCGAGTCCGTGACGACGTACGCCACCAGTTGCTCGTCTCGCACTATCACTGCGGCTTGAGAGACCGAATTCTGTTCCAGTAGAGTAGCTTCGATTTCACCGAGCTCGATACGAAGTCCACGTAGTTTGACCTGGAAGTCACTACGCCCGATATATTCGATCTCACCGTCGGCATTCCACCGGACGACGTCACCTGTCCGGTACAGCCGCTCGCCGCGAGCGCTCGCTTCTGGAATTGGATGTGCCACGAAGCGTTCTGCAGTCAAGTCGGGACGAGAGACGTATCCCCGCGCCAACTGCGTGCCTGCCAGATACAACTCACCCGACACACCTACCGGCACCGGATGCAAACGCTCATCGAGGACAAGCGCGCGGGTATTCCACACCGGCGACCCGATGGTGACAGCGCCGTCGGAAGATCGCACCACACCCTCGGTCGCATGCACCGTGAACTCGGTTGGACCGTACAAGTTGTGCAGCGCCACACCCGGCAAAGCTCGCTCGAAGGACCGCACCACCGACATCGGTAGTGCCTCACCGGCCACGAGAACCACCCGCAGCGAACGGAACGATTCGGTCTCGAACCCAGCTGTCTCCGCAACGAACACCGACAACATCGACGGGACAAACGAAGTCATGGTAATCGCCTCGTCAGCAATCACCTGTGCAAGGTACCGGGTGTCACGATGACCATCCGGGGCCGCCAACACCAAACGCCCACCGGAGAGCAAAGTACCGAACAGTTCCCACAACGACACGTCGAATGTCACCGGTGTCTTCTGCAAGACCACATCTGCCGGACCCAACCCGAATCGCTCCGAGAGCCATGAAATCTGATTGACGATCGCCTCATGCGAGACCGCCACACCCTTCGGCCGACCCGTCGACCCCGACGTGAAAATCACATACGCCGCATTCGACCCCCGCAACACCGACAACCGCTCACCATCCCCCACAACCTCACCCGAGAACCCCGACACATCCAACGAACCCACATCCACCACCGACACACCACCACCAGCAAACACACCCACATCCCCACCACCAGAAACCAACACCAACACCGGAGACGCCACCTCAACGATGAACCCATTACGCTCGGCCGGCTGATCCGGATCCAAAGGCACATACGCACCACCCGCCATCACCACCGCATACATCCCCACCAACAAATCCACCCCACGCCGCATACCCAACCCCACCAACACCTCAGGACCCACACCCTCACCGATCAACCACCGAGCCAAACGAAACACCCGCTCCCCGAACTCCCCATACGACAACCGCTCACCCTCGAACACCACCGCCACCGCACCCGGAACCTCAACCACCCGATCAACAAACAACGACGCCAACGACACCCCACCGGAACCCGAAACACCCTCCAACACACGAGAAGTCCCATTCCA
>NZ_MKKY01000042.1 GCF_002091955.1 Rhodococcus sp. 1168
TGGGTAGTGCTCGGCGGTCCAACTTACCCGCCGCAGTCAACGGAATCGAATCCAACACCACAAACACCGACGGAACCATATGCCCCGGCAACACCGACACCACCCGCTCACGCACCACCTCGACATCGACCAACCCACCACCGACACCGAACACATACGACACCAACACCGTCGCCCCCGTAGGACCATCGACACCCACCGTCGCCACGAAATCAACCTCAGGAAGAGCCGCGATCACCGCATCGATCTCACCCAACTCGATCCGGAAACCACGAACCTTCACCTGAAAATCACTACGACCCACATACTCCAAAACCCCAGAACCAGTCCACCGCACCACATCACCCGTGCGATACATCCGCTCCCCCACAACCGAAAACGGCGCCGCGACGAACCGCTCCGCCGTCAAACCCAACCGATCATGATAACCACGCGCCAACCCCGGACCAGCCAAATACAACTCACCCGCAACACCCACCGGAACCGGCTGCAAACGCGAATCCAACACCACCACAGCAAAACCCGACACCGGAGAACCGATATCAACCGGAACACCCGGCGACATCGGCGCACTCAACGACGCAAACACCGTCGCCTCCGTCGGACCATACGCATTGAACATCAACCGACCCGGCGCCCAACGATCAACCAAATCCGACCCAGAAGCATCACCACCGGTCGCCACCACTGCAAGCGCATCCAGACCGGCCGGATCCACCGACGCCAACGCCGCCGGCGTGACGAACGCATGCGTGACGGCCTCCTCACGCAACAACTGAGCAAGCTCCACACCACCGAAAACATCGGTCGGCGCAATCACCATCGTCGCACCACCAGAAAACGCCAACACCAACTCGAGCACCGACGCATCGAAACTCGGCGACGCAAACGCCAACGTCCGCGAAGCAGGAGTAACCCCGAACCGAACCCGCTCCACCTCAGCCAAATTCGACAGACCCCGATGCGTCACCACCACACCCTTCGGCACACCCGTCGAACCCGACGTATAAATCAAATACGCAGCATCATCGAGACGAACCGAACCCAACCGATCGCTGCTCAAAAGTGGCTCGGCTGAAAGATCGTCGAGTTCTCCTACGGTCGACTCCTCATCCATGACGATCCACGACACCCCGCCGGCGGCCTGCCCCAGATCGGACACATACTCAGCCGCAGTAATACCCACCGCCGCACCAGAATCGGACAACATATGAGCAATACGATCCACCGGATACGACGGATCCACCGGTAAGAACGCACCACCAGCCTTCGCCACCGCCCACACCGCAACCACCGACTCCACCGAACGCCGCAACCCCAACGCCACAAACGAACCCACACCCACACCACGACCGATCAACAACCGCGCCAACCGCGACGACCGAACATCCAACTCCCCATACGACACCGACACCCCACCACACACCAACGCAATCGCATCCACACCGGCAACACCCACCGCAGCAGACAAAATCTCCGGCAACAACCCACCCACCACCGACACACCACCACGCACCGGCACCAACAACTCACGCTCGGACACCGACAACACGTCTATGTCGTCAGTGAATACTCGTGGATTCTGAGAGACAACGCGGAGGATCTTGATCAGCCGAGCGAGATGACCACGAAGTGCCTCTTCACCGAGAACTGCTGCTTCGCAATCGAAGCGGACCGAAATACCTTGGGGAGCGCCTAGCGCGTCGAACGTCTCGTCGACCGACACCACCAGTTCGGCATCGGTGTCGACTGCGGGCGTCGCTTCGGTACCGAACGCCAGCACGACGCGGTAAAAATCCTCGCGTGAGAGCTCCTCGAAGACATCGGCAATCAACACGTCCGCGTGAGCGAGAGCAGCGGTGTCGCTTTCTTGCGCGCGGGAGGCCAATTCGGCGAACGGTTCTCCGCGCACGACCGAGGTTCGAAACACGATTGTGTTGCCCTCGGTGAACGGTGTTCGCGCACCGATCGCGATGTCGGTCTCCCCCGAAAGACGGGCCAGCAGTGCGACAAGAGCAGCGTGAACCGTGATGAGAACGCTGGACCCCTTCTTTGCCGCATCGGAAGTAAGCCGTCGGTGGACTCCGAGGTCCACGGTGTCCTCGACTACGAATCTCGGCTGCGGGTGAACCTGGGAAGGTGCGCCCTGCGTGGACGTCCCCAGGCCGACTCCGACCGGTGCGTCGGCAAGCGTTGCCGACCAATAAGCCAACTGTTGTTGCTCGAGTCTGCGGCGGCGACCGACTGCTGCGCTCTCGACGTGCACTTCGTCGACCAGATCATGTGGGCCGGCCTCGACGAACGCGGACAGAATATCGATGAATCCACGATGATGACGCGCAAGATCGGCATCGATGTATCTGTTCGGATTTCCGCGGAAGTCTACGAATGTTTTTGCTGGAGAGCCGCTTTGGTAAATGTTGACCAAAAGGTCGTCGACCGGGCCGGAGGTGACGATGTTGAATTCACCCGAGATGGGCCCGAGATGGATTTCCTGATGAAACAGCATCACGTTGACCATGGGCGCAAGTAGGCCGCTATCGAGGCCCTTGGCGGTCAGGTCGCGTCGGATGTCCTCGATGCTGAATCGCTGATGCCGCAGCGCTCCCATGAGTTCGAGTTGGACATGCTGTACCAAGTCGCCGATGCTGCCGGCCGGAGAGACCCTGATCGGCAGCGGAGCGACGTTGACGAGCATTCCGCCGGAGCGACGGAGAACTGCGGTCGTTCTTGCGGACACCGGAATGTTCACCAGGACGTCTTCGCGCCCCGTCATGCGTGAGAGGTAGCACGCGAAAGCTGCGATGACCACGGCGGCTGCCGTTGCACTCTTGGTTGCGTCCGACTTCTCGAGGTCCTCCACGACGTGCTCGTCGAGGGCCGCGCTTTCGAGCTTGCTCGCGGCCACTGTGGCGCCATCGGAGTTGGCGAGTGTGGCGCCACCCTGCACGTCACGTACGTGGTCGGCCCAGTATTCGCGGTCGGTTTCGAACCGCCCAGAATGTCGGTATTCCTGATCGAGTGAGTACAGCTTCCTCAGGTCCGCTGCACTCGCCGGCTTCGGATCCTTTCCTTCGAGCTCGGCTGTATACAGCTCGGCGGTGCGGTTGACCATGGTCATTGCGCCGTAGCCGTCGAGTGCGACGTGATGAATTTTGCTGTACCACAGGAAACGACTGTCTTCGACTTGAAGAATCCATACCGTGACCAGGCGATCGCGGGTCAGGTCGACTGGTTCGGTGTAATTGTGGTCGATCCATTCCTTTGCTGCGGACATGGGATCCGCTTCGCTACGGAGGTCCAAGAAATCGACGTTGTCGTCTATTTCGTGATCGACGATCTGGACCGGTTCCCCGTCGATCTCGGACAGACGAAGAAAGGCGGATTGGAATTCGTGCCCGGCGGTACGTGAAGCCTTTCTCAATAGCTCGAGATCGAGGTCACCTCGTAAGTCCACGTATTGCGCGATGCAGACCGGGACCTGGGGCGCCAGTTGCTGAGCAAACCACATTCCACGCTGGGCCGACGAAAGCGGAAATCCTGCTGTCTCGTCACCACTCCTAGGAAGAGAGCTGTGCGACTCCCCCGATATCACGGCTCGCATTCATTCGCCTTTCTGATGCGGGAATGTCGTCGAACAGATTGTCGGCTTCGACACCGGTCGTCGATACGATGCTCGAGCAGGCTCGATCAATGTGTTCACTGTCCGTTCTGATCGGGTGCAGCTGTGCAGGCCAGTTCTGAATCCATCGGCTTCTCGGCGCGGGTAACAAACCCGGCCGACTCACGTTGATTCGAAGCGGGCCACATCATGGATTGGAATCGTGCGCGTAATCAGAAACATGCATTCAGTCGGTTTCCGACGCGGTGCCGTGCCGCGAGTCCGTCTGCCGTCGATACACTCCATGCGTTCTACGGCAGGACTCATCACCGGCGCCCCCTCTCATGTGCCTACACCACCGATCGTTCAGGGCCCCGGTCTTCCTGACGAACGGTTGTCGATATGCGTGCTGCAGAAATCGCGTTCATGACAATGACGACCTACCAACTCACAATAGTCAGCCGCCATTGCTTTAGCGGACTATTAGTTGAGAATCGAGATCGATTCCATCTCCGTTACACACTCGATTAGATCGAGGTAAATCGCGTGGATTGTCCTGGTCGCTGGTGCCGATATCAGAACTTGATTTTGCTGAAGCCCTAGTTTCGAAGTGTCGCGTCTTTTTCGCTGTTCATAACAATCTTTGCGTTTGTTATTCGCGAGCACACTACTGCGAACAACAAAAAAAGTCCCGCGCTGAAGCACAGGAGCCGTTCCGGCCATGCACCCAGAGCTGTCGCGACAGTCGTTCGGCTATGGAGTCCGATCTGTGTTACGAGGGTGTCGGCGACGAACAAGGGAGTTTGATCGACGATTGCCCCGTCGGGCGAAACAATTGCACTCACCCCGCTCGTTGCGGCGACTACAACGGATCGCCCATGCTCGACAGCGCGAATTCTCGACATCGCCAACTGCTGATAGGTCATCTCGGTATCACCGAAGGTGGCGTTGTTGGTCGGGATCGCGATGAATTCTGCGCCGGATCGGACAGATTCGGTCAATGCTCGGTCGAACGCGACTTCGTAGCACGTCGCGATTCCTGCAGCGATACCAGCAACGTGGACGACTCCGTTTCCGGTACCGGGGACGAAGTGGCCAGCCTTGTCGGCGTACTCCGAGAACAATCGAAAGAAGCTTCGGTAGGGTAAATACTCACCGAACGGTTGAATTATCTTCTTGTCGTGCCGTTCGCCGGGCCCTTCGTCGCCATCCCACGCGATGACCGAATTCGTGGTGGTGCGATCGTCGTTGACCAGAACCGTGCCGACGAGAATCGGTGCCCCGACGGCCTCGGATGCCGCGGTGATTTCCGAAGCTGCGTCCGCGTTTCGCAAAGGGTCGATATCCGAAGCGTTCTCGGGCCACACGACCAGATCCGGACGATCCACGCGCCCCGCTGATACTTCGTCGGCCAACGCGAATGTCTCACGGACGTGATTGTCCAAGACCGCCCGGCGTTGCGAGTTGAAATCCAGACCCAGCCGAGGCACGCTGCCCTGGATTGCGGCCACGGTGATGGTGCGCTCTCCTGCCTCCGGCTCATTGCTCACCAGCGTCGGAAGAAGCGCAACTGCGACAATGGATGCTGCACTCGTCGTTGCGACCGAGACCAACAGCATGCCTCGGATGGGACGTCTCTTTCTCGCCGCGAGAGTACAAGCGATCGCAGCAAGTCCAGTGCCGGTCAGCGCAACGCCGAAGCTCAGCAGCGGAGCCCCGCCGATGCTTGCGAGGGGCAGCAACCAACTGTCGGGTTGCCCGAACGATAGTCGGCCCCAAGGGAATCCACCGAACGGAAAATTCGATCTTGCCCACTCGACGAGACTCCAGACGGCAGCCGTGGAGACCGGCCACCAGCGGTTTCGGGAGACCATGACGGCTAGTACGCCGAAGAGACCGATGAACAAAGATTGTGCTGCAGCGAGTGCAAGCCACGGCAGCGGACCGACGTAGACACCGATCCAAGGAAGCAGTGGAACGAAGAACCCCAGTCCTGCGAGGAATCCATAGCCGAAACCGCTCTTCTTCGAGACCGACCCGGTAGTTCTGAAACGCCGCAGGACGAGGACGAGAAGTGCCACCCCGACTGGGGCGAGAAACCAAAGGGGGCGGGGAGGGAAGCTCAGGAACAGTAGGAGGCCGGACGCCACAGCGGACAAGACCGACACACCAGTGCGGACCACCTGCGCTCGTGCGACCCCCACCCGTTCAAGCGCCATGAATTGTCCGCCCACGATGCACGGTGCGAAGACAGGTCGGGGACGGCGAGCCAGGCTCGAGCGAAGGCAGGGCAGGGACACCGGCGCGCGGGTCGGTCGACCAACGCGCAACACTGTCCTTGGGTGCCCTGACCACGAGATCGGTTGCGTCCCAGATCGCGTAGCTTGCCGGAGCCCCCGGCGTCAGGGTGCCGGCAAGGCCATCCCGCACGCCGCCCGCGCGCCACGCACCGCGCGTAGCCGCCGAGAACGCCGCTCGAGGCGAGATCGCACTCCCCTCGGTCCGGTGATTGACCGCTGCGCGCAGCATCCTCCATGGATCGAGCCCGGTGACGGGCGCATCGGAGCTGAATGCGAGGGAGACGCCGGAGGACGCCAATTGTGCAAGCGGGTTCAGCGTCCGCGCACGATCCACCCCAAGTCGACGCGCATACATCCCCTCCTCGCCACCCCACAGCTCGTCGAACATCGGCTGCATACTTGCGATGACTCCCCAGGACGCCAACTTCGCTGCTTGTTCGCCGGACACCATCTCCACGTGTTCGACACGATGTCCGAGGGCGGCCAGGGCGGGGCCACCGATGGCGGCCGCAACGCGGGAAAAACCCTGTACGACGGCAGATACAGCAGCATCGCCGATAGCATGGAAGCCCGCTTGGATCCCGGCTTCCGTGCAAGCAGCCACATGAGTGGCAATCGCGTCGACGTCGAGGAACGAGAGTCCTGTGCCGGGCCCGTCGTTGTAGGGCGCGCTGAGCCAGGCCGTGCGTGAGCCGATCGAACCGTCGACGAACAGATCGCCGCCGAGCGCATGTGCACCTGTCTCTTGCGCGAGCGTGCGCGCGTGATCTGCGCTGGACACCGACTCACCCCAGTACCCGCGTACTTCGACCCCGTGGTCAATAGCGAGCAGTTCCTGGAAATCGTCACGGCCGGAGATATCCGGACCGCCACATTCGTGCACTGCGCAGATGCCCTGCGATGCGGCGTAGTCGAGAGCTGACGTTCTCGCGGCCGCTCGGGCGGCCGGAGTCAGAAGATTCAAGGCGGCGCGACGAACGGCGTGATGAGCGTCCCCTGTGAGTGCGTGCTCGGGATGAAAGCCCGCGAGGGCGTTCAGCTCGCTACTGGCGGCACGGAGAACCGTCGAACTTGCGGCGCTGTGGCTGTCCACTCGGGCGAGATAGATCGGCCTGCCGGGCGCGGCTTCGTCCAGGTCCGACGTCGAGAGCACACCAGCCTCGTCCCATGCGGTGTCGTCCCAGCCGTGCCCCCAGATCAACGGATCGGAGCTTTTCAGCGCGTAGCGGCGTATCTCGCGCACACACTCTCCGCGCGAGCGGCACGCACTCAAATCGAGCGCACCGAGAGCCAGACCGTACGCGGTGGTGTGGACGTGTGTGTCGACAAATGCGGGGGCTACGAATGAGCCGGCAAGGTCGATCTCTTCGGCGCCGGGGTGCAGCGCGCGGCCCGTTCGATCCTCACCTGTCCAGGTCACGATTCCGTCGGTAATTGCAATTGCGCTCGCGTCGGGAGCCGTTGGACTGTAGATCCGTCCACCGAGAAGCAGTTGGGTACTCACGATGGTCCAGTGTGCCCTCAGCGAACCGGCTTCTGGAAATCCTGCCCGTCGATGTCGACTATCTGTCCCTCGAGCACCGTGGCAGAGGGCGGCCCGCCATAGGTCGGCCGTGTGGGCGCGTCGGACACGATCTCTCCGTCGATGACGGTGGGCCGCATTCTGCCTGCGGCTGTCGCAACCGTCGGCATCCATCTGGCGGCTGCCAGCATCACCAGTGGACGGAGCACCCAACGCGTGGGGGGCAGAAGAAGCAAGATGCCGAACGCGGTGGTGACCAAGCCTGGAACGAACATCGCGACCGAACCTATGGCGAACAGCACACCGTCGGCGACCGCTCCACCGGGGGACCGCTCGCCGCGACTGGCACTGCGGAGGCCTTCCATCACGCGGCGGCCCTGACCGCGGACGAGTATCAATCCGGCAGCGGAACCGGCGATGAGGAGCAGCACAGTCCAAAGCACGCCGATAGCGCTACCAACAGCCACCAGCGCGGCCACCTCGACGATGACATAGAGGGCAAAAAGCGCAATCACGTGTTCGTTCCTTTCGTCGCTTTTATGTACAACGAACGGCCATGCTGTATTTCTCCCCGAGTCCGTCGTTGGTTCGATAACGATTTACAACCGTGGACGTACGACACCCGTTTCGTATGCCAGGACCACCGCTTGAACGCGATCGCGAAGACCGAGTTTGGTCAGCATCCGGCCGATGTGGGTCTTCACCGTGGCTTCGGACAACACCAACTTACCGGCGATCTCGGCGTTGGACAGTCCTGTTGCGAGCAATCCGAGCACCTCCCGTTCACGGTCGGTGAGAGCGTCGAGCACCACCGGGTCCTGCGCAAGAGGCGCGTCCTCGGCGATGAAACGTGACAATAGACGCCGCGTCACTTTCGGCGAGACGACTGCGTCACCGGCGGCGACGCTGCGGATCGCGGATATCAAATCCTCGGACGGGGTGTCCTTGAGCAAAAAACCGCTGGCCCCTGCCCGCAGTGCTCCCAGGACATGCTCGTCGAGATCGAACGTCGTCATGACGAGCACTCGAGAGTTCGACTCGGATTCGGTGATCATCGCGGTAGCTTGCACACCGTCGATTCCTGGCATTCGAACATCCATCAGTACGACATCCGGGCTGTGGTCGCGGACAGCGCGCACAGCTGCCGATCCGTCTGCCGCTTCCGCGACGACGGTGATGTCTTCCTGCGCGTCGAGGACCATCGTCAGGCCCATCCGCATCAATTCTTGGTCGTCGACGATGAGAACTGTTATCGGCACGGTCCCAACTTAACGTCATTCGAGCGGCAACTCAGCGCGTACTCGCCACCTGCCGTCCGCCGTTCGGCCGGCTTCCAACGCACCCTGCAGGACGGCAACACGCTCACGCATGCCGAGCAGACCGTTCCCGGTCCCCTCGACCGCACTGGTTCCTGATCCGGCGCCATTGACGATCTCGACGAGGATGTCTTCCTCGCGGCGAACGACTGCTACCCGTGCCCGCGGAGCGTGGCCCCCGTGGCGCAGAACGTTGGTGAGCGATTCCTGAACGAGGCGGTGAATACCCAAGCTGATCGCGGGACTGATGTCGTCCAAATTCCCGGTTTGTTCGAGTTCTACGTTCAATCCAGCTCGCGACATCATGTCGACCACTTTTGCCAGCCCCGCAGTCCCGTACATGGGCATGTCCTCGGAATGGGGGGTGGTTCGAAGCAGTGCGACCGTACGGCGTAGTTCCGCGAGCGCCTGCCTGCCGGTAGCAGAAATATTCGCGACTGCTTCTTCGGCTCGATCCGGATCCCGCCGGATCGCGTACGACGCCCCGTCGGCCTGAACGATCATCACGCTGACACCGTGTGCGATGACGTCGTGCAACTCCCGAGCGATGCGGGTGCGCTCGTGTGCAACCGCTTCTTCCGCGCGCCTATCCCGATCATATTCGGCGACAAGTAGTTTCGCCTCGACCGCCTCGTCGTACGCACGGCGAGCTCCGAGGAACTCGGCAGCGATCCAGGCAAACCCGTACAGCAGAACAGTGAACAACACAAAGAAGACCGCATCGTCGTGCAGCGCCCATACCGCCAGACCCCCGTCGAGCAAGACCCCGACCAGATAGAGGAGACCTTCTCGGCGGCCCACGTACGCGATAAGTGTGTAGAGCATGATCGGCAGGGCCAGTGCAGCAGGATGAATGTCAGCTCTCTCCCCGACGGCAAGTCCCCCGAGCGTGACGATCAGCGAACTTGCAAGCACCGCCCACGCGACTGTCCGCGGATGCCGTCGTCGCCATGCGATCGGAGCGCTCAACGCCGCTGCCCCGACGACGAACAGCATCGGGCTCATCATTTCGACGTTGCTGAAAAATGACACAACCTCGAAAAAGAACAGAGTGCCTGCTAACAGCATGTCGGCGATGAAGGGCTTCCCCCTGAGCCACAAGCTGAATCTACGCATGTGGTTGAGTTTGCCGCATGACTGCCGCCGACTGGGGATTGTTGATGGTCGCAGCGACAGCGGCAGGTTGGGTCGACGCCGTAGTCGGTGGTGGCGGTCTCATCCTCCTACCCGCGATCTTGCTCGTCGCGCCACAGTTGGCCCCACAGGCGGCGCTCGCCACGAACAAAATGACTGCCGTGTTCGGTACTTTCGCAGCTGTAGTCACCTTCTCCTGTCGTATAGCACTCGATTGGCGAATGCTCGTTCCCGCCGGGGCCCTCGCAGCCCTCGCGTCGGCAGCAGGTGCTGCTGCGGTGTCCTTGATCGACCGCGAATTGTTCATCCCGATCATCATGGTCGTTCTCATCGCCGTCGCGGCCCTGGTGACGGCCCGACCCACGATCGGCTCTGCTGCAGGCTCACACGCACCCAGCAAGCGGAAGACACTGACCGTCGTCTTCCTCGCAGCCGGCGGATTCGGGTTCTACGACGGCATACTCGGGCCTGGCACCGGGACGTTCTTCATCATCGCCTTTGCGACGTTGCTAGGAACAGAGTTCGTGCGCAGTGCAGCAATGGCGAAGGTGCTCAATCTCGGCTCCAATCTCGGCGCACTGGCGTTCTTCGCCGTCACCGGTCACGTGCTCTGGCAGCTGGGAGCGGCGATGGCTGTGTGCAATGTGATCGGCGCAGTGTCGGGCTCACGCATAGCGCTCGCTCGTGGTTCCGGATTCGTGCGAGTGGTCTTGCTGGTGGTCGTGTTCGGGATGGTCATCCGTCTCGGATGGCAACAGTTCGGCTAACCTCGATTCCTGTGACCCAGCATCCGCGAAGACATGTGGACCCGGACTTTCTCGAGCTCCCCCTTCGCGAACTTGCCGCGGCAGTACTCGATACCGCGCGGCGAGCGGGTGCCGTCCATGCCGATCTTCGCGTTCACCGGCTGACCACGCAGTCTCTCAATCTTCGCGACGGTGCGGTTCAATCCGCGGTGGACGGCTCCGAGATCGGGCTGGCAGTTCGCGTGGTGATCGACGGTACCTGGGGATTCGCCTCGCACACCGACTTGTCCGTTGCCGCTGCGATACGAACGGCCAAGACGGCCGTCGACGTCGCCACTGCTCTGCGTGCCCTCAATCGCGAGCACGTCGAGTTGGCAGACGAACCGATCTATTCGGACGCAACCTGGGTGTCGGACTACGAGGTGGATCCTTTCGACATCCCTACCCGTGACAAAGTCGAGCTCCTTGCCGAATACTCGTCGCGACTGGCAGCGTCCGACGGCGTCGACCATGTGACGGCTTCGGTTCAACAGGTCAAAGAACAGACGTTCTACGCGGACTCGGCGGGCAGCTCCATCACCCAGCAACGCGTTCGACTGCATCCACAGTTCGAGGCGACCACGGTCGACTCCGACGCCGGTGCCTTCGAGACGATGCGGACTCTTGCGCCACCGGTCAGTCGTGGGTGGGAGTACCTGGCTGCGGACAGCACGTGGGACTGGGCCGACGAGCTCGCGCGCATACCCGACTGGCTCGGTGAGAAAGTGAAGTCCCCCTCGGTAGTAGCCGGTCCGCTGGACCTCGTGATCGACCCGACCAACCTGTGGCTCACGATCCACGAATCGATCGGCCACGCTACGGAGTACGACCGCGCCATCGGATACGAGGCGGCCTACGCCGGTACATCTTTCGCGACGCCGGACAAACTCGGCACACTGAAGTACGGCAGCGAATCCATGCATGTAACAGCCGACCGTACCGAAGTTCACGGGCTGGCAAGCACGGGCTACGACGACGAAGGTGTCGCCGCCCAGAAATGGGACCTGGTGCGCGACGGCGTACTGGTGGGGTACCAATTGGATCGCGTATTTGCGCCACGACTCGGGCTTTCGAGGTCCAACGGGTGCTCGTACGCCGACTCCGCACATCACGTTCCGATTCAGCGCATGGCCAACGTCTCCTTGCAACCGGACCCGAATGTCGATCGCAGCATCGACGACCTGGTGGCGGCAGTCGAGGACGGAATTTATGTCGTCGGTGACAAGTCGTGGTCGATCGATATGCAGCGGTACAACTTTCAGTTCACCGGTCAGCGGTTCTTCCGTATTCGACATGGACGACTCGAAGGCCAAGTACGCGATGTCGCCTATCAAGCGACCACGACCGACTTCTGGGGCTCGATGGATCTGCTGGGTGGTGAATCGACCAGGCGGCTCGGTGGCGCATTCAATTGCGGCAAAGCGCAACCCGGTCAAGTTGCTGCGGTCAGCCATGGCTGTCCGGCAGTTCTCTTCCGAGGCGTCAATGTACTCAACACTCGATCGGAGGGGGTCAAATGATTCGAGCTCAGGACGTCGTCGAACAAGTTCTGCGTGCCGCCACAGTCGACGAGACCTTGGTGATCGTCATCGACTCCAGTGAGTCCTCGCTCCGATGGGCCAACAATTCGATGACCACCAACGGCGTCGGAATGTCCAGACGATGGACGGTCGTCTCCATCGTTCGCGGGGACGATGGCTCCCGGGTTTCCACCTCGTCCTCCAGCAGCGTCGATCCGAAAGACATAGCAGCGACGGTCCGCGCCTCCGAAAATGCCGCTCGTGCAGCCGAATCGGCGGAGGATGCAATGCCCCTCGTCGAGGGGAGCGCCGTGGCACCGGAATGGGATGCCGATCCCGCACAAACAGATATAGCCGTGTTCGAGTCCCTCACCGATCCTCTGTCGACAGGTTTCGACGGGACGGACCAGCTTTACGGTTTCGCCCACCACCAGATCGAAACGGTATGGCTCGGGTCGTCGACGGGCATGAGACGGCGATTCACGCAGCCGACGGGATCGATCGAGATCAACGGAAAGCGTGCGGATGCCAGCGCGTGGGTCGGCGCGAGCACGAAGTACTTCGACGACGTATCGATCGAAAAGATGCTCGAGGACCTTTCCACCAGGCTCGACTGGTCCAGAAACATGATCGATCTACCCGCAGGGCGATACGAAACTCTACTGCCGCCGTCCGCGGTTGCCGACTTGATGATCTATCTGATGTGGTCCATGGAGGGACGTGGCGCACAGGAAGGACACACGGCGCTTTCTCGGGCAGGCGGAACTCGCATCGGTGAGAAGCTGGGCCGGTTACCGCTGACATTGTTTTCGGACCCTCGGCACGAGGGTCTCGAATACTCGCCGTTCGTTGCAACAGGTTCTTCGAACGATTCGGTATCGCTTTTCGATAACGGTGTGTCCACCTCACGCGTCGAGTGGATCCGAAACGGAACCATCAATGCACTCGCCTACCCGCGCTTTCTCGCAGAGAAATACGACACCGACCTCACCGTGCCGGGCGACAACCTCGCTCTTACCGGTGGGTCGGATACCACCCTCGAAGAGATGGTCGCGCGAACCGAACGAGGATTGCTGCTGAGCACCCTCTGGTACATACGCGAGGTGGACCCTGCGACTCTGCTGCTGACGGGGTTGACTCGCGACGGTGTCTACCTGGTCGAAGACGGCAAGGTTGTCGGAGCGGTCAACAACTTCCGCTTCAACGAGAGCCCGTTGGACCTTCTGCGCCGGGCCACGGAGGCCGGGACAACGGAGAAAACGCTGCCCCGGGAGTGGAAGGACTGGTTCACGCGAACTGCTATGCCGCCGTTGCGGATTCCGGATTTCCACATGTCCTCGGTGAGTGAAGCGCGGTAGCCACGAGTTGCGGGTCGGGCTACGCCGGCACGATCGAGATGCCGACCGTGCCTGACTTTCCTCGACGAAGCGAGCTTCCCTTCACCGTGAGCCAACCGAGAATGCCGTACTTGGAGGAGATCGCCGAGCGTGCTTTCTCGGTGCCTGCGGCGTCCATGATCTCGGCGACACCGGCGACTGCGTCGCCTTCGACCTTGCCCCGCGCCGAACACGGGGCGATAGTGACCGAGGAATTGCGTCTGATGCGCTTGACCTTCCACGAATCGGTCGTCGTCCACACCAGCAGACGATCTCCGTCACGAGCACCCCACAACGGCGTCGCGACGGGAGTCCCGTCCTTCTTGAAGGTGGTCAGTGACACAAATTTTCCATCGGCGATGTTCGCAAAGGTGGCCATGCCGATAAAGGGTACGGCTACTCCCCCTCCAGGTCGCCCTCGGTTTCGAGATACACCTGGCGTAGGCCGTCGAGGACTGCGGCGTCGGGCTCGGCCCACATCTTCCGTTCGGCCGCTTCGAGCAACCGCTCCGCGATCCCGTGCAGGGCCCACGGATTGGACTGCTGCATGAACTTCTGATTCTGCTCGTCCAGGACGTACGTCTCGGCCAGCTTCTCGTACATCCAATCGGCGACGACGTCTGTAGTGGCGTCGTACCCGAACAAGTAATCGACCGTGGCCGCCATCTCGAACGCACCCTTGTATCCGTGTCTGCGCATCGCTTCGAGCCAGCGAGGATTGATCACCCGAGCTCGGAACACGCGAGCGGTTTCCTCGGACAGCGTTCTGGTCCGCACGGATTCCGGCCTCGTACTGTCACCGATGTACGCCTCGGGTGACTTCCCCGTCAGAGCACGAACAGTTGCAACCATCCCGCCGTGATACTGGAAGTAGTCGTCCGAATCGGCGATGTCGTGCTCACGAGTATCGGTGTTCTTGGCGGCAACAGCGATGCGGCGGTAAGCACTGCGCATATCGTCCGAAGCGGGCACTCCGTCGAGACCTCGCCCGTATGCGAACCCGCCCCACGTTGTGTAGACCTGCGCCAGATCTTCGTCGCTACGCCAGGTCTTGCTGTCGATCAGTTGCAGCAACCCAGCGCCGTAGGTTCCAGGCTTCGAGCCGAAGATGCGAGTAGTCGAGCGACGCTCATCGCCATGCTCGGCGAGATCTGCCTGAGCGTGTGCGCGAACATAGTTTTGGTCGGCCGGTTCGTCCAATGCAGCGACGAGGCGCACCGCGTCGTCGAGCATGGCCAGCACGTGCGGAAAGGCGTCGCGGAAAAAGCCGCTGATTCGCACCGTGACATCGATACGTGGTCGTCCCAGTTCGGCCAGGTCGATGACTTCGAGCTTGGTGACGCGTCTGGAAGCCTCGTCCCACACCGGTGCAACGCCGAGGAGTGCGAAGACTTCTGCGACATCGTCACCGGAGGTCCTCATGGCGGAGGTGCCCCACACCGAAAGACCCACGGACTTGGGCCACTCCCCGTGGTCCTTGCGGTAGCGGGCGAGAAGCGACTCGGCCATTGCCTGCCCGGTTTCCCACGCCAGGCGCGACGGCACTGCCTTGGGATCGACCGAGTAGAAGTTCCTGCCGGTGGGCAGCACGTTGATGAGTCCGCGCAGCGGGGACCCGCTCGGGCCGGCGGGAATGAACCCGCCGTCGAGTGCGTGCAGGATCTGGTCGATCTCGCGAGAGGTCGCCCGGAGCCGGGGAACGACCTCGGTGGCCGCGAAGCGAAGGATCTCGGCAACGACCGTTCCGTGCTCTCCCGCTACTCGTTCGGCGGCGCCGGGATCCCACTGCTCCGTCTGCATCTTCGCCACGAGACCGTGCGCGATCGACTCGATGGCGTCGACTCGTGTTCGCTCCTCGTCCCCGTCTTCGCTCAGTCCCAACGCTTCGCGAAGTCCGGGCACGGTTTGTTCGCCGCCCCACATCTGACGTGCACGCAGCATGGCCAGCACCAACTCCACCTCGGCGTCGCCGACCGGTTCCTGGCCGAGGATGTGCAGACCGTCCCGGATCTGGACGTCCTTGATCTCGCAGAGCCAACCGTCGACGTGCAGCAGCATGTCGTCGAATACTTCTTCGTCGGGACGTTCCTCCAATCCGAGGTCCTGATGCATCTGTGCCGCAGTCATCAGCGTCCAGATCTGCTGCCTGATAGCAGGCAGTTTGGCCGGGTCCAAAGCCGAAATGTTGGCATGCTCGTCGAGCAACTGCTCGAGCCGGGAGATGTCGCCGTAGCTTTCGGCACGGGCCATCGGCGGGATGAGGTGATCGACCAAAGTGGCGTGGGCACGACGCTTGGCCTGCGTTCCCTCGCCCGGATCGTTGACGAGGAACGGGTAGATCAGCGGCAGGTCACCGAGCGCGGCATCGGTGCCGCACGAAGCAGACATCCCGAGTGTCTTACCTGGCAGCCACTCGAGGTTGCCGTGCTTTCCGAGGTGGACCATCGCATCGGCACCGAAGCCGCCGTCCTGGCGTGAGGCCTGGATCCAGCGATAAGCCGCGAGATAATGGTGACTGGGAGGCAGATCCGGATCGTGATAGATCGCGACGGGGCGCTCGCCGAATCCGCGGGGCGGTTGAACCATGATGACGACGTTGCCGAACTGCATTGCCGCTATGACGATTTCGCCGTCGCGATCGCTCGAACGATCGACGTACAGATCACCGGGAGCCGGTCCCCAGTGCTTCTCGACGGCGGTCGTCAGGTCCTCCGGCAGCTCGGCGAACCACGACCGGTACCGTGCGGCCGAGATGCGGATCGGATTGCCCTCGAGCTGTTCGTCGGTGAGCCAATCCGGGTCCTGTCCACCGCGCGCGATAAGTGCGTGAATGAGCGCGTCGCCATCGCGGGCGGCCAAGCCCGGAACGGCATCGGGGCCGTCTTCGGGTCCGAGATCGTAGCCCGCTGTGCGCATCTCGGTCATGAGCGAAATCGCGCTTGCCGGAGTATCGAGGCCGACGGCATTTCCGATGCGAGCATGTTTGGTCGGGTACGCCGAGAACATCAGGGCAATCCTGCGCTCCGATGCAGGAATGTGGCGAAGCCGTGCATGACGCACCGCGATTCCGGCTACCCGAGCGGCACGTTCGTGATCGGGAACGTAGGTGGTGAGACCGTCGCCGTCGATTTCTTTGAACGAAAACGGAACCGTGATGAGTCGGCCGTCGAACTCGGGAACCGCAACTTGAGTCGCAACGTCGAGCGGGGACATGCCGTCGTCGTTCGCGTCCCAGGTAGCCCGGCTGCTGGTCAAGCAGAGCCCCTGCAGGATGGGAACGTCCAGCGCGGCCAGTTCGGCAACGTCCCAAGCTTCGTCGTCGCCGCCTGCCGACGCGCCTGCAGGCTTGGTTCCACCCGCGGCCAACACTGTCACGATCATCGCGTCGGCCGACTTCAAGGCGCCCAGGAGTTCCGGTTCCGCGGCGCGCAACGACGCGCAGAAGATCGGAAGCGCCTTCCCACCCTTCGCCTCGACGGCCGCGGCAAGAGCTTCGATGTATGCGGTGTTTCCAGCCAGGTGCTGCGCTCGGTAGTAGAGGATCGCGATGGTCGGTCCGTCGGCATCGGCGGGTGTCACCGAAGACTCCAGCACTCCCCACGTGGGTGTGTGGACGGGCGCAGAAAACCCATGACCGGTGAGCAGAATGGTGTCGGACAGGAAGCCGTAAAGTTCGGCAAGATTCTCCGGGCCACCTTCTGCCAGGTAATTGTGGGCCTGCGCTGCGACATTGCCGGGGACGGTAGACAACTCCATCAACTCCGCGTCCGGCGCCTGCTCCCCACCGAGAACGACCACCGGGACGCCCGAGGCAAGTACCGCGTCGACGCCTTCTTCCCAGGACCGCTTCGACCCCAGGATCCGGAGCACGATCACATCGACGCCCCCGGCCAGCCCGGCAACATCGTCGGCGAGCAGGCGGGAAGGGTTTCCCCACCGATAGTCGGCGCCGCTGGCACGCGCACTGAGCAGGTCGGTGTCCGATGTGGACAGAAGCAGGATCACGGGTACTGCCCTCCTCGGGGTTTTCGCGCCCCGCATTTGTCTTGCGTGTGGGCTCACGGGAGAGGGTCTGGCTTTCACAGTGGCGCGACCGCGCCGGACTCACACCGGCTTCCTCTCGGCCGAAGCCGTTCGAAGGGGATGCTACCGAAGAAACCCTCCGCCTCGTAACATCGGGAAACGCCGACAAGATGCACTTGTAGCCTGAACAGGTGATGTCGAGCGACCCGAGAACAACTCCCGACCGCTGCCCAGGTGCACTGACCTTGCACCAAGCGGCCGATGGCCCGCTGGCCAGGGTGCGGCTACCCGGTGGAATGGTCGACCCTTCCCACATGCAGGTTCTCGCGAAGGCTGCAGCCGATCTCGGCAACGGGTCGATGCAGTTGACATCCCGCGGCAATATTCAATTCCGCGGGGTTCGGGACAGCACCGAACTGGCTCGACGACTCGCGAATGCCGGTATGTTGCCTTCCCCGTCGCACGAGCGTGTACGCAACATACTGGCCTCGCCTTTGACAGGTCGGGTGAACGGTGTCGCCGATGTTCGAACCTTGATCACCGCACTCGACCGAGGCTTGTGCACCCGTGCCGAGCTGGTGGATCTTCCCGGCCGGACACTGTTCGCCCTCGACGACGGCCGAGGTGACGTGACCGCTCTGGACCCGGACTTCGGTGTCCAAGCGCTCTCGCCCGAGTTGTTCGCACTGATCCTCGGTAGCGCTGATACGGGTGTCCGGGTCGACCGCGATCGCGTCGTCGACGTGCTGGTGGATGCCGCCCGGATATTCGTCTCGTTGCGGGGCACGGAGTGGCGACTGACCGAGCTCGCCGACGGGCCCGCACGAGTTCTCGCAACGCTGGGCCTCGATTCATCCACCTGCGACCCGACAAGTACGGGCCCACTGGCCACTCGGCCGTCCGATACGCCCCCGATCGGGTGGCTATCGCAGCGCGACGGACTCGTCGCGCTGGGCGGAGTCCTTGCGCTCGGAGTCCTCGATGCGCGGCTCGCCGAGTTTCTCGCTGCTATCGACAAGCCACTCGTCGTCACGCCGTGGCGCGGGATCGTCGTGTGCGATCTCGACGAGGGCGCTGCCGAACAGGTGGTCCGAGTACTTGCCCCGATGGGCTTGATCTTCGATGCCGACTCACCCTGGGTGAACCTCAGCGCCTGCACCGGCGCACCTGGGTGCGAGAAGTCGAATGCCGACGTGCGGGGGGATCTACGCGACGCCGTGGCTGCCGGCCGCAATCTTGCTGACCAACGCGAACATTGGTCAGGATGCGAGCGTCGATGCGGCAGGCCGAAAGGCGAGATCGTGGACGTCGTCGCTACCGGCGCCGGATACCGGGTGTCATGAGGGGCCTCCGTTCTGACCTATCGTGAACTCCATGTACGACTACATCCGCGACGGTGCGGAGATCTATCGACAGTCCTTCGCGACCATTCGAGCCGAGGCAGATCTTTCGGCGTTCGCCCCTGACGTCGCGCAGGTTGTCGTTCGGATGATCCATGCCAGCGGTGAAGTCGACCTCACCGAAGTAATCGGCGCTACACCGTCGGTTGTTTCCGCCGCCCGCTCTGCCCTCGCCGCAGGTGCACCGGTTCTGTGCGATGTGAAAATGGTCGCGGCCGGTGTCACACGCCGCCGATTGCCCGCCGACAACGAAGTGATCTGCACCCTGTCGGATCCGACAGTGCGTGATCTCGCGGCCAAGATGGGCACGACTCGAACGGCGGCCGCGCTCGAATTGTGGGGCGATCGGCTCGACGGCGCTGTAGTTGCAATCGGTAACGCGCCGACAGCGCTGTTCCATTTGCTCGAGATGCTGGCTGCAGGCGCACCCAAACCCGCCGCGATCGTCGGGGGTCCGGTCGGTTTCATCGGTGCTGCCGAATCCAAGGAGGACCTCATCGCTTCGAACTTCGGTCTCGAGTATCTGGTGGTTCGGGGACGGCGTGGCGGTAGCGCCATCACAGCCGCCGCAGTCAATGCCATTGCAAGCGAGGAAGAATGAGTGTAATTCCAGGAAAGTTGTGGGGCGTCGGCATCGGGCCCGGGGATCCCGAACTGGTGACGGTCAAAGCTGCGCGGGTCATCGGTGAAGCCGATGTCGTGGCATTCCACAGCGCCAAGCATGGCAAATCCATCTCACGCGGAGTTGCCGCCGGCTATATGCGCGAAGGTCAGATCGAAGAGCACCTGGTGTACCCGGTCACCACGGAGACCACCGATCACCCAGGCGGCTATCAGGGAGCTATCGACGAGTTCTACACCCAGGCAGCCGAACGCCTTGCCGCACATCTCGAGTCCGGACTCTCGGTAGTACTTCTCGCCGAGGGCGACCCGCTTTTCTACAGCTCCTACATGCACATGCACAAGAGGCTCTGCGACCGGTTCGACGTCGAGATCGTACCGGGTGTGACTTCGGTGAGCGCCGCCTCGGCCGCACTGAAGACACCACTGGTCGAGCGCGACGAAGTCTTCACGGTGCTACCCGGAACACTGTCTGTCGCCGAGCTGACGAGGCGGCTTCGAAACACCGATGCGGCCGCGATCATGAAGCTTGGACGCACGTACCCCAATGTTGCAGCCGCACTGAAAGATTCGGGTCGACTCGGCGAAGCGTACTACGTCGAGCGAGCCAGTACCGGTAGCGAACGGGTTCTAGCCGCTGCCGACGTCGTCGCCGACGAGGTGCCGTACTTCTCCATCGCAATCGTGCCGAGCCCGGCGAACAATCCCGTCGAATCGCGCACACTGGGTGAAGTTGTCGTCGTCGGCCTCGGTCCGGGCGCAGACAAGTGGACGACGGAAGAAGTTCGTCATGAGCTTCGCGCTGCCACCGACCTCGTCGGCTATGTGACATACCTCGACCGAGTCCCGTTGCAGGCCGGACAGATTCGTCATGCAAGCGACAACAAGGCCGAGTCCGAACGTGCTGCCTTCGCTTTAGATCTCGCGAAGCGGGGTCGACGGGTTGTAGTGGTGTCCTCCGGCGATCCTGGAGTGTTTGCAATGGCCTCGGCAGTCGTCGAGATCGCCGCCGAAGATCAATGGTCGACCGTGCCGGTGCGGGTCGTCCCTGGAATGACCGCAGCCAATGCGGTAGCAAGCCGCGTCGGCGCACCACTCGGACACGACTATGCCGTGATTTCGTTGTCGGATCGCCTCAAGCCCTGGGACGTCGTGGCCGCCCGCTTGTCAGCTGTGGCCGAAGCGGACATGGCGATTGCCATCTACAACCCCGCCTCGAAGTCGAGGACGTGGCAGATCTCCGCGACACGCGACATCCTCCTCGAACATCGTGAACCCGACACCCCGGTGGTCATCGGTCGCGCGGTAGGAAGCGAAGACGAGTCGGTGACCACCGTCCGGTTGGCAGATCTCGCCGAAGCGAAAATTGATATGCGATGCCTCCTCATCGTGGGATCCTCGCTCACCGAGATCATCGACACGGGAAGTGGCGCAATGATTTTCACGCCGCGCAGATACCCTGCCACCGAGGGCCTGACCTAGCCGGAAAGCGAACCCAGCCAGGTCAGCACGTCGCCCACAGTGTGGACCACACGTCGATCGGACGGCACTGTCGGCCGGGCGATCATGATCACTGGAACGCCCAGCTCTCTCGCTGCGGTGATCTTCGCTTCCGTCATCACTCCCCCGCTGTTCTTGCTGACGACGGCGTCGATCCCACGGCTGCGCATCAGTTCGATCTCGGAGGCGATGTCGAACGGCCCTCGTGCGAGCAGTAATTCGTGATCGATCGGAAGTGCCGAGTCTGGTGGATCGATACTACGAATCAGAAACCAGCTGGATTCGATCGCCGCGAAGGCCGCTACCTCCTGACGCCCGATCGTCAGCAGGACGCGACCGGCGTCGGCTGGAATGGCCGCCGCTGCTTCTCCTGGGGTGAATACTTCTATCCACTGGTCATCGCGCCCGCGGGACCATGGCGCGCGATGAAGTCCGAGAAGCGGGATGCGATGGTGTGCAGCGGCGATGGCGGCGTTGTTCGAGATCGTGGAGGCGAAGGGATGCGTCGCGTCCACCATCGCGTCGATTTCGTGATCGTGCAGCCAGCGGATCAGCCCGTCGGCCCCGCCGAACCCGCCGACGCGCGAAGTGCCCAGCGGAAGTATCGGGTCCCGGACGCGTCCGGCAAGAGAAGTGACGAAGTCGAACCGATCGTCGCCGGACAACCGCGCGGCCAGCTCACGCGACTCGGAGGTGCCTCCGAGTACCAGAACCCTCACTGCTTGATCGACATCCACTGCGCAACCGGAAGTTGCGGTCGCCAACTGGTGAACGAGCCCAACGGCTCCCCCCGGTAGATCTGGAACTTTCTCAACGACCCACCGTACCGATCCACGCACTGCAGAAGAAGCGCCTCGGATTCGGCCGTCACCGCATTCGCGACGAGTCTCCCACCTTCTCGCAGTTGCGACCAGCAGGCCTCGATCATCTCGGTCTGGGTCAGTCCGCCACCGATGAACACGGCATCGGGTTGCTCACCGTCGCCGAAGCAGTCGGGTGCAGCGCCTCGAACCTGAAGTCCCGGAACGCCGAGCGCACGTGCGTTGACTTCGATCTGTGATCGTCGCGCCTCGATAGTCTCGAATGCCACTGCGGTACATCGTGGATCCGTTCGCATCCACTCGATACCGATCGATCCGGACCCGCCACCGACATCGAACAACACTTCTCCCGGCGTCGGGGCAAGCGCACTGATCGTCAACGCGCGAACCTCGGATTTGGTCAGCTGACCGTCACCGGCGTAGACAGCGTCGGGCAGCCCTGGGATTCGACTGATCCGAGACGCAGGGGGCGAGAACACGCACTCGACGGCGACGACGTTGAGCGGATCTCCGGGCACCTCGCGCCACGTGCGCGCAGTGCCGGTCACCGACCGTTCGGAGTGTCCGCCGAGTTGTTCGAAGACTGTGACAACCGAGTCCGCGAACCCCGACTCACGCAGCAACGACACCACCTGAACCGGGGTGTGCCGGTCTCGGGAAAGAACGATCACTCGGCCGCCATGAGCCAAGGCGGGTAACAGCGTCGCGACTTCGGAATTGACGAGACTGACTGCTGTGGTGGTGTGCACCGCCCAGCCCAGCCGCGCACAGGCCAACGACATCGACGACGGCGCCGGCATCACATGCAACCGCGCGGCGCCGAATTCTCTCGCCAGCGTGACTCCGATGCCGTGGAACATCGGATCCCCGCTCGCGAGTACGCATACCCGCTTGCCGTCGAACTCGTCGATCGAGGCGCGCAGTCCTGGCAACAACGGGGACGGCCACCGACGTACACGTCCTTCCGGTATAGGAAGCGTCGCCAACTGCCGAGCCGAGCCGAAGACCACGTCCGAGGACAAGATCACTGCCCTGGCTGATTCGGCTACACCTTCCCAACCGTCTGCTCCGATACCGACGACCGCGATCCGACCGACCGGGATCATCAGCGAGGCATCTTTCGCCACAGCCACGACGGCAGCAGATTCAATCCGGCATACAGGGGTCCGAGAATGCCGGGCACCCACACCCGAGACTTCTTTCGTGCCAGCGCAAGCACGACGGCATCTGCGACTTGGCCCGGGGTACTGGAAAACGGTGCGGGAGACATCCCCTCGGTCATCGATCCGATGACGAAGCCCGGGCGAACCAGTAGCAGTGACACCCCCGACCCATGCAGAGCGTCCGCCAAACCGCTCGCGAAACCGTCGAGGCCAGCCTTCGCCGAGCCGTACACGTAATTGGCTTTGCGCACGCGGATGCCCGCCACGGAGGAGAAGACTACGAGTTCGCCGCTCCCCTGTTGACGCATCATCCGAGCCGCGTGAGTAAGAGCGGAGACCTGAGCGACGAAGTCCGTATGCACTATCGCCATCGCATGCTCTGCGTCCGATACGGCCCGTGCATGATCGCCGAGAATTCCGAAGGCCAGAATCACGGTCGCCAACGGCCCGTACTCCTGCGCGACGGAATCGAGAAATTCACCGTGACGGCTCACGTCGTCGGCATCGAACTCCACCGTTGCGATACTGCGTGCACCTGCGGCTTGCAACCGTCCGACCTGCGGGGAAAGCTGATCGCTCCGTCTGGCAGCGAGCACGACGGTCCGACCGGGCGCAAGCCGAGTCGCCACCTCCATACCGATCTCGCTGCGGCCCCCTAGAAGCAGGACTGTGCCGACATGGCGCGGAAAAGTGTCACTGGGTGGAGTGGACGTCACGGCTTACAGTGTCGCCGATTACGGTCATAGCATGGCCACCACCCCCGCAGACTCTGCAGCCCTCACCGCCGAAGCGGCCGAATTTCTCACCCAACGTCATCTCGCGACACTGACGACACTTCGCGCCGACGGCACTCCCCACGTCGTCGCTGTCGGTTTCACTTGGGATCCCGATGCCCGTTTTGCTCGCGTGATCACACGCCGTACGTCACAAAAGGCAATCAATGCTGCGCGAGGTGGATACGCGGCGGTCAGCCAGATCGAAGGACCACTCTGGCTGACCTTGGAGGGTCCGAGCGAAGTTCTGACGAACCCCGACGACGTTCGCGATGCCGAACAGAGATACGCCGTGCGTTACCGAGTTCCCAGTGAGAATCCCGAACGAGTCGTCATCCGTATCGCCGTCCAACGGGTACTCGGCTCCGCTTCGTTGCTGGCGCGTTGATTTACGAGGCAGGCAACACTGTCAGCCCACGCGGCCGAAGATTGACCGACTCGCACCCGTCCGCGGTGACGATCACGATGTCCTCGATTCGCGCACCCCACTGACCTCGAAAATAGATCCCGGGTTCGATACTGAAAGCCATCCCCTCGACCAATTCGATGTCATTGCCCGCCACGATGTATGGCTCTTCGTGAACCGACAGACCGATTCCGTGGCCGGTGCGGTGCAAAAAGACGTCTCCTAGTCCCTCGGCGGACAGCACGTCGCGCGCCGCCGCGTCGATGGTCTCGGCTCTCACACCGGGCCTGACGGCGTCGACTGCCGCCTGTTGTGCTCGCTCGAGGACTGCGTACTGCGCGGCAACCTCGCCGGTGGGCTCGCCCAGAACGTACGTCCGCGTCGAATCGGAGTTGTACCCCGGCGCGACAGGCCCGCCGATGTCGATCACAACGACATCTCCTGCCTCGATGATGCGCTCCGACACCTCATGATGCGGATCCGCACCGTGGGGACCGGAGCCGACGATGATGAACGCTGCTTCGGTGTGCCCTTCCTCCACGATCGCCGCACCGATGTCGTGTGCAACTGCGGCCTCCGTTCGACCGACTCTGAGAAAATCCCCCATTCGGGCGTGGACCCGGTCGATCGCGTGGCCTGCGCGCCGAAGCGCCTCGATCTCGGCGCTGTCCTTCGGCATTCGCAGTTGCCGCAACACCGCGGTTGCCAAAATTGGTGTCCGCCCCAACTTCTCGGCCAGCGGCACGAAGTGCAATGCCGGCATGGCGTCGTCGACCGCGGTCTTCGCGCCGGACGGCAAGACGGCGGCGACAAGTGCGTACGGGCTGACTCCATCCACCCAATCGGTAATGACGAGGCCCAGATCACCGACCGCGGAATCCTGGAGGGCTGCCAACTCGATACGCGGGACGACCACGGTAGAGCTCGAGCCATCCGCAGGGATCACCAGGCAGATCAGACGCTCGAACGAACTTGCCCGCGAACCGACCAAATATTGCAGATCTGGACCAGGCGTGACCAGCAAGGCGTCCAGACCCGCTTGCCCGGCGTACTCGGCTGCGCGAGCCAGCCGCGAGGCATAGATTTCTGTCGCGAATCGGGTGGGTGACGACGTGGAATCGGAACTCATGACTTCAGGCTAACGGCGTTTGGCAAGATGATGTCCATGACAGCCCCGGGAACGTCACCTCTTCTCCTTCTCGACGGAGCCAGCCTGTGGTTTCGGGCCTACTACGCGCTGCCCGAATCGATCACGGCCCCGGATGGGCGACCCGTCAACGCCGTGCGGGGATTCATCGACATGGTCGCCGCTCTGATGGCTCGAACCGAGCCGCGCCGACTCGCGGTATGCCTCGATCTTGATTGGCGGCCGAAGTTTCGAGTGGATGCAGTGCCGTCGTACAAGGCACACCGCGTCGCAGAAGTACTACCCGACACCGGATCGAGCGAAGAAGTACCCGAAACACTGACACCGCAGGTCGAGATGATCATGAACGTTCTCGCTGCCGCAGGGATCGCAACTGCCGGATCTGTCGGACTCGAAGCCGACGACGTGCTCGGAACTCTGGCTGCGCGCGAGCGAGAAGATCCAGTCGTCGTCGTCAGCGGAGATCGCGATCTGCTGCAAGTTGCATCCGATGAACCCAACCAGGTCAGGGTCCTCTACGTCGGACGGGGGTTGGCGAAGGCCGAGTTGTTCGGCCCCGCAGAAGTGGCAGACAAGTACGGGGTTCCCCCGCACCGGGCGGGCGAAGCGTATGCCGAACTGGCCCTTCTGCGCGGTGATGCCTCCGACGGACTCCCGGGTGTGAAAGGCGTTGGCGAGAAAACAGCGTCGACGCTCATGCTGCGCTACGGCTCGGTGGCCGAACTGCGCGCAGCGGTGGACGATCCAGCATCCGATCTAGCGAAGGGCATTCGAGCCAAACTGACCGCGGCGAGCGACTATCTGGATGCAGCACTGCCTGTAGTTCGCGTCGTTACCGATGCCGAGGTCGAGTTCTCACGTTCGGACATCATCCCAGCGGTGCCCGCCGACCCGGATCGGCTGTCGCAGCTGGCTTCCGAGCTCGGAATCGGCAGTGCCGTGGACCGATTGACCTCGGCACTGGGCACCTACGGCCGTCCCTGACCCGAAACCCAGCTGCACTCCGTATCTCAGCTGGGTTTCGTACGGCGCTTGGTCCCAGTACGCCAGTTGGTCCCAGTACTTCAGCGGGTCCCAGAACTTCAGCGGGTCCCAGTACGTCAGCGGGGACGTGATACCTCGTAGGTTCCGGTGTCATCGGTGAACGTCAATGTCACCTTCTTGTCGATGCCATCGACTCGCACCGAGCAATCGAAGGATGCACCTTTTTCGACGGCTTGGCCGCTGGGGCAATCTACGTTCGAAACGCTTGTGGCGCCGTAGGTTCCGGATACGATCTCTTCGATTCCGGCCTCGGCAGCGTCAGTATCGAGGGTCTTCGTTCCACCCAAGGTCGCAAAAAGCACCCCACCGATGAGAAGAATTGCGACGACCAACCCGCCGATCAGGAACAGGGGTGTCTTCGACTTGGTTCCCTGCGGTGATTGTCCACCTGGATTCCACTGCTGCTGACCGGGCTGCTGCTGACCGGGATACATGCCCCCGTACTGGCCCTGGGGGTTTTGGCCCTGCGGATACTGCCCCTGCGGAAATTGGCCCTGGGGGAACTGCCCCTGCGGATACTGCCCCTGCGGGAACTGGCCCTGGGGGAACTGCCCCTGCGGAAATTGGCCCTGGGGGAACTGCCCCTGCGGATACTGCCCCTGCGGGAACTGGCCCTGGCCGTAGGACTGAGTTGGATAGTTACCCTGCCCCTGGGGCTGCGCCGGGTATTGCCCCTGTGGATAGGGCGGCTGTTGCGGGTAGCCCTGAGTCGGTTGGCCCGATATAGGGCCGGCTTGGTCCCACGCTTGCTGACCAGGTGCTTGCTGACCAGGTGCTTGCTGACCGGGCGCCTGTTGTTCCCATGGCTGACCGGTCGTTGGGAGTTCACCGCCAGAATGGGTCTCCGACGCTGGTTCCTCCCGTTGCCCCTGATTGCGCGACCACTGCTCATCGGGGTTGTTCGGACCGTAAGGGCCGGTCATCTCGCCTCCACTTGATTCGATGTCGTCACACCTTAACGGAATTCACTCACGCCGCATCGACTGCGACAACACCACGTCTCAAGGCAGCAACGGCACGCGCTGCCGTCTTGGATATCTCCGGATCCGGCGAAGCCAGACGCACTTGGTCCAGTAGATCGATGACCTGTCGGCACCATCGAACGAAATCGCCGCCGGACAGAGCTTTTCCGTTGTCTCCGGCAGCCACGAGAGCATCGACGAGCGAGCTGTCGCTGGCCCAGCGATACACGGCCTTCACGAACCCCATATCAGGTTCACGTGTCGGCGGCAGAGAGTGTCGAATTTCGTCGGCGCGCAATTCCGTCCATACCCGGACCGTCTCGGTCAGAGCATGACGCACAGGTCCGGTTGGCCCCTGTGGAGTCGAGTCGCCTTCCTGCCGTGACTCGAACACGACCGAGGACACAACGGCTGCAAGTTCGGCAGGCGCAAGGCCGAGCCAGAGGCGTTGCCGCAGGCACTCGGCAACAAGCAGGTCCGATTCGGAATAGATGCGGCTCAATCGCGAACCGTTGCCTGTCACCTCGGGCGTACGACCGGCAGTGATGTACTCCCTTTCGGCAAGCAGCGACAAAATTCGGTCGAATGTACGCGCCAACGAATTGGTGGTGGCGGACACCTTGCGGCGCATCGATTCGTTCTCCCGCGCGAGCCTGTTGTACTGCTCGCCCACTCGGCCGAGTTCCTCACGATCGGACCTCGAATGAACCGGATGCGAACGTATGCTGCGCCTCAACGTGGCGAGTTCGCGGTCGTCGGCCGCCGTGGATTTACGGCGTCGGTGATCGGATGGCACGGAGATGCCTGTCGAACGCAACGCCGCCGCCAAATCACGCCGAGTCCTCGCCGTTCGATGATCGACGTAGCGAGGCAAACGCATCGCGCCCAAGGAATCTGCAGAAGAGGGGAAGTCGGCAGCCGACACTCGTCCCGCCCACTTGTCCTCGGTCAGAACCAACGGCCGAGGATCGGTCAGGTCGTCGTCGGGCTCGAGGACAACAGCCAACCCGCTGCGTTTGCCGCTGGGAACGGACACGACGTCGCCGCGCTTGAGACTCCGTAGCGATTCGACGGCTCTGTCCCTTCGGTCCTGCCGTCCCTGACGCTCGAGGGTCTTTTCGCGGTCCTTCAGTCGTTCGCGCAGCTTGGCGTACTCGAAGTATTCGCCCTCCGGCCCGCCCAGTCGTGCACCCAATTGCGTCAGAGTCACATCGTTGCGCTCGATGCCGCGAACGAGACCGACGACAGATCGGTCCGCTTGAAACTGTGCAAACGAGCGTTCCAACAATGCGCGCGAGTCGGCAGCTCCGAATTGTTCGACCAGATTGATCGACATGTTGTAGCCCGGGCGGAATGAACTCCGTAGCGGAAAGGTGCGGGTCGATGCCAGACCCGCTACTTCGGTCGGCTCGGTTCCCGGCTGCCACAGCACGACGGCATGACCTTCGATATCGATGCCACGGCGTCCCGCTCGACCCGTCAGCTGGGTGTACTCCCCCGGAGTCAACTCTGCATGAGTTTCACCGTTGAACTTGACCAGCTTCTCGAGCACGACGGTGCGTGCTGGCATATTGATGCCCAGAGCCAATGTTTCGGTGGCAAACACTGCCCGGACCAGGCCTTTGACGAACAGCTCTTCGACGGTATGGCGGAAGACCGGCAGCATGCCCGCGTGATGGGCGGCAAGCCCTCGCTCGAGAGCCTCGCGCCACTCCCAGAAGCCGAGTACTTCGAGATCCTGACGGGGAAGCTCGGAGGTGTGCTTTTCGACAATGTAGCGAATCTCTTCGACCTGCTCCGGCGTCGTGAGAACCAACCGAGAACGCAGACATTGCGTCAGAGCAGCATCACAACCGGCACGGCTGAAGATGAAAGTGATCGCCGGTAGTAGACCTTCCTGGTCCAGCCGAGCGATAACGTCAGGCCGCGGCAAAGGTCGATTGTTCGCACTCGCTCCGTGTCCACCGCGCCCGCGTCCTCTTCCATGGGGCGCTTGCCATCTGTCGACGTAGTCGAGTGACTGCCTTTCCTTCACGTGGCGGACCAGATCGCGGTCGACAACCGGTTTGGCCGCACCCCCGCTGGAGTGAGCGCGACTGTCGAACAAATCGAACAACCGGCGGCCGACCATGATGTGCTGCGACAACGGCACCGGTCGATTCTCGTCCACCACGACGGTGGTATCTCCCCGGACCGTCTCCATCCACGCGCCGAACTCCTCGGCGTTGCTCACAGTAGCCGACAGGCTGACCAGCCGAACGTCCTGAGAGAGATGAAGAATCACCTCTTCCCACACCGCACCCCTGAACCGGTCGGCGAGATAATGAACCTCGTCCATGACCACGTGGGACAGTCCCCGAAGGGCATTCGAGTTGGCATAGAGCATGTTTCGCAATACTTCGGTCGTCATCACGACGATCGGCGCATCGGGATTGATGCTCGAATCGCCGGTCAGCAGTCCGACAGTCGACCGACCGTACCTTGCCGTCAGGTCGGCGAACTTCTGATTGCTCAGCGCTTTGATCGGAGTCGTGTAGAAGCACTTGCGACCCGACGCGAGGGCGAGATGAACGGCGAACTCACCGATAATCGTCTTACCCGCGCCGGTGGGGGCGCACACCAGAACGCCGTGGCCTGCCTCCAATGCCGTACAGGCATCGATTTGAAAGCGATCGAGCGGAAAGCTCAGCTCACCGGCGAACTTCTGCAATTCGGACGTCGAGACGCTCACTCGATCACGTCAGATCGTGTCGGTGAAGTCCTGCTGGGGTTGACGGGGTGCCTCGACCTTGCTCGGTGACTCGACCTTGTTCGGCGATTCGATGGATCCAGAGAAATCGATCGACGATGCTTCGTCATCGGATACATCACCCCATTCCTCGCTACTCTTGCGCAATTTACGCCTGTCGTGAATGCGAGCGACCTGCACTGCCATTTCGAACAGGATCGTAAGTGCCAACGCCAATGCCAACATCGAGAACGGGTCTTGTCCGGGCGTTGCGATCGCAGCGAAGACGAACAGTCCGAAAATCAGTCCGCGGCGCCATGCTTTCAATCGTTCGTAGGTCAGGATGCCGACAAAATTCAACGCCACCACCAGGAGCGGAATCTCGAAGCTGACACCGAAAATGATCAGCAAATTGATCAAGAACCCGAAGTACTGGTCACCGCTGAGCGCCGTGATCTGAACGTTGTCGCCGATGGACAACAAAAAGTGCAGGCCCTTGGCCACGACGAAGTACGCGAGAATCGCACCCGCGACGAACAGTGCAGCCGCGGAAGAGACGAACGCGATCGCATAACCGCGTTCCTTCGCGTACAGGCCCGGGGTGATGAACGCCCACAGCTGGTAGAGCCATATAGGGCATGCCAGCACTACGCCGGCGGTGAACGCGACCTTGAATCGGAGCAGAAACTGATCGAATGGGCCGGTCGCGAGCAGGCGGCACGAGTCGTCGTTACTCAGATTCGCTCGCAAACTCGGATCAAGCGAGCAATAAGGACCTCGCAGTAGGTCACCGAGGCTCTCGAAGCCGAACAAGGTGTGTGAGTACCAAAAAAAGCCGAAGGCCGTCGTCACGGCAACGGCCAGCAAAGCCCACATCAACCGAGTCCGCAACTCGTACAAGTGATCGACCAACGACATCGTGCCGTCGGGATTCAGTCGGCGCTTGCTTCGCCTTGGGTCGAACGGGATTCGCATTCTCTGTCTTCGCTCAGCAGTGAACCGGGGTGCTGATCAGCACCCCGGTTTGCTGCGTATCGTTCTTCTCAGGCCGACTTGGTGTCAGGTCGGCTGCTCACGCCGTCCACAGGATGAGCGTTCACAGCGTGTGGGTCGACCGGCACCGCAGGATTGAGCTGCGTCGGCGCGGCAGGTTGAGCGGCAGGAGCTTCGGCCTTGCCGTCGTTCTGCATTTCCTTCACTTCGCTTTTGAAGATGCGTAGCGAGCGGCCCAGTCCCCGAGCTGCTTCGGGCAGCTTCTTGGAACCGAACAGAATTACGACGACCACCGCGACGATGGCCCAGTGCCACGGGCTCAAGGCTCCCATGTATACCTCCCAGAATCAGATAACTCGAGCCTACCCGACGTCAGACCTAGTCGGACCCGAAGTAACCGAGTGTTAACTGTCAGTTCATTGATACTGATCAGTGTGAAACAACCTTGTACAAATCATTCACCGAGCTCAGCATAGGCAGCCAGCGCGGTCCGCGCGCGCTCGTTGACGCTGCGCTGCAGTTCCGGCGGTCCGAGCACAGCGATTCCCGTACCGAAACCAAGGGTCAAACGTGTCATCCACGCCAAAGTCGCGAATCGCATCGTCACCGTGATCGAGCCATCTGCCGCAGCACCTACCTGAGTCATCGGGTAGTAGTCCATTACCCACACGAAACTGGGCTGGATCTCGAGAAGTGCTTGAGGAAGCGACGGATCGTCATTGAAGATTTCGAAACTGTCGTCCTGTGGTGCACCCTCGGGCGGGCATGACGGTTCGGGAAGCTCGCCTGCGCTGTCGATTCGATCGAATCGAAACAGTCGCACTCCCTCGGCGCGACGGCACCAAGCCTGCAGGTAGCTGTGATCGTCGATGAGGACAGTTCGGATCGGATCGACGACTCGTTCGGACACTGCGTCACGCGAAGCGGAGTAATAGGTCAGTTCGAGCGCATGTCGATTCCGAAGGGCAGAGCGGATCGCGGCCGCTGCCTCGCTCTCCGGAACCGATGTCGCCGTATCTTGCCCGGATGATCGGGGGACGTTGGCGGCAGCAGCTCCTGCAGCATCCTCGATCTTCGCGATCGCGCGCTGCGCAGCTGACGGATCCACCATCCCTGGCATCGAGGTCAGTGAACGAAGCGCGACGAGTAGAGCCGTTGCTTCGGTCGACGTCAGCCGCAACGGACGATCGATTCCGGCAGAGAACGTAACCTCGATGCTCTCCTCCGAGAAGGACAGGTCGATGAGATCTCCGGGGCCGTAACCGGGCAATCCGCACATCCAGAGCTGATTCAGATCGGTCATCAGGGTCGTGGTGGATACACCGAGTTCGCGCGCTGCTTCGGCTGCGCTCAGGCCTGGATTCGCCTGGAAGAAAGGCACCATGTTCAGGAGTCGGGCCAACCGCACCGACAGTCGTGCGCTCACCGTGACACCTCGATCGCTGCTGAATTGAGTGCACGAATGACGTCGGCTCGTAGCTCTGGCGGATCCAGCACCAAAGCGTCACCCCCGTGCCCTGCCACCAGACGGGTCACCCATTCCCACGAACGCACCGGGATTTGTACTACCGATCCACTTCTTCCACCGACCGTGCGGTCCTCCAACGCAGTTCCCAGTCTTCTGATCTCGAATGCGGCGTCGTCGACGACCCAGACGGTTGCCGATCCGCTGACCTCCGCGGTTCCTGCAACTCGTTCGACAATGGATTGAAGATCGATGCCCTCGGGCTTGCGCACACTTCCTGTGCGCCCGAACGTGGAAACGTCATCGCCGATCCGCGACAACCGGAACGTCCGAATGTCGTTGCGATCGACATCGTGCCCCACCAGGTACCACCGTCCGCGAAACGTGACAACCCCCCACGGTTGCACGGTGCGAGTGACGAAGGGGTCTGTGGTCGAGCCTCGATGCTCGAAACGGACGGACCTACCCGCGTCGATTGCCGAGAGCAAGGCACCGAGCGCAGGTTCGGAGCCTCTGGTCCGCGCTGGAACCGCAGTGACCGATGCCGCCGATTGGTCCTGATCGACCTGAATGCCAGCGGCACGTAGCTTGAGGAGCGCGCTTTGCGCTGCAGAAGTCAACTCCGGGGACTCCCACAATTGCACGGCGACGGCGACGGCAGCGGCTTCTTCTCGGCTGAGATCGATGTCCGGGAGCTCATAGGCATCTCGATTGATCCGATACCCCTCGACCCCTCCCGAGCCGGCAGCAAGTCCGGTCTCCAACGGAACGCCGAGATCGCGGAGTTCGTTCTTGTCTCGCTCGAACATGCGACTGAAGGCTTCGTCGGTCCCCGAGTCTCCATACCCGGCGACGCTGTCTCGGATCCGCTCCGCGGTCACGAACTGCCGCGTCGACAGGAGACAGATGACCAGGTTCATCAATCGCTCGACTTTGGTGATCGCCACTATGGCAGCCTAATGGTCGATACGTGACCCGCTACATCGAAGCGATCAGACGCTCCACGCGTTCGTCGACCGAACGAAACGGATCCTTGCACAGCACGGTGCGCTGCGCCTGGTCGTTGAGCTTGAGGTGCACCCAGTCGACGGTAAAGTCGCGTCCTGCTTCCTGCGCGGCGGTGATGAATTCGCCTCGCAGCTTTGCGCGAGTCGTTTGCGGTGGCAAATTGACCGCCTCGTCGATTTGTTCGTCTTCGGTGATGCGTTTGACCAAGCCTTTGCGTTGAAGAACGTCGAACACCCCGCGACCGCGCTTGATGTCGTGATATGCCAAGTCGAGCTGAGCGATCTTCGGATCCGACAGTTCCATCGAGTAGCGATCCTGGTAACGCTGGAACAGCTTGCGTTTGATCACCCAGTCGATCTCGGTGTCGACCTTCGCAAAGTCCTGTGCTTCGACGGCGTCGAGAGTGCGGCCCCATAGATCGACGACTTGCTCTACCTGTGGGTCCGGTTCGCGGGACTTCAGATGTTCGACGGCCCGCGCGTAGTACTCACGCTGGATCTCCAATGCACTGGCCTGACGGCCGCCGGCCAGGCGGACTGGCTTTCGACCGGTCAGATCGTGGCTTACCTCGCGAATCGCCCGAATCGGGTTGTCCAGAGCGAAATCTCGGAAGGAGACGCCTGCCTCGATCATTTCCAGAACAAGCGCAGCGGTACCGACCTTGAGCATGGTGCTCGACTCGGACATGTTCGAATCACCGACGATCACATGCAGCCGCCGGTACTTCTCGGCATCGGCGTGTGGTTCGTCCCGGGTGTTGATGATCGGTCGTGAACGCGTAGTCGCGGAGGACACACCTTCCCAGATGTGCTCGGCCCGCTGAGAGAGGCAGAACGTCGCCGCTTTGGGGGTCTGCAAGACCTTGCCTGCACCACAGATCAATTGGCGAGTCACCAGGAAAGGCAGCAAGACGTCGGAGATTCGGGAGAACTCCCCCGCGCGCGCCACCAGAAAGTTCTCGTGGCAGCCGTAGGAGTTGCCGGCCGAATCGGTGTTGTTCTTGAACAGGTAGATATCGCCACCGATACCTTCTTCGGCGAGACGCTGCTCCGCATCGATCAGCAGGTCTTCGAGCACGCGCTCACCGGCTCGGTCGTGCGTGACGAGCTGCAGAAGGCTGTCACATTCGGCCGTCGCGTACTCCGGATGCGAACCGACGTCGAGGTACAACCGCGCACCGTTGCGAAGAAAGACGTTGGAGCTACGGCCCCAGGACACGACTCGGCGAAACAGGTAGCGGGCCACCTCGTCGGGACTCAGCCGCCGGTGCCCGTGAAAGGTACATGTCACACCGAACTCGGTCTCGATGCCCATAATTCGTCGTTGCACACTTCGACAGTACAACGACCCAGCACCCACCCGGGGTCCGAACGTCCCGACTTCTGTCGTGTCCATTCGCTCCGCATAGGCTCGAACTGTGAAGCACAGGCCATCGCAACTATCCGCCCTGATCCATACCTGGGACGTAAGGGTGTTCGATCGCATTGCCGCGAGCCGCACGTCCACTGCCGATCCAGTGTTGCGCGAACTCAGTACGGCCGCGAACCACAGCCTTCTGTGGGCGGCCTCGGCTGGCCTGCTCTCTGCCCGCCCCGGCCCGACGCGTCGTGGCGCTGTTCGCGGACTTCTTGCTGTCGCCGGTGCAAGCGCGGTCGCCAACGGCATTCTCAAGCCACTCCTACCGCGCACCAGGCCGGGGTTCGAGCGCACTCCACTCGTCCGGCGCCTGCTGTCCCCACCCGAGTCGTCCTCGTTCCCGTCCGGGCACTCCGCGTCGGCGGCAGCATTCGTCGTCGGGGTGTCTCTCGAATCACCGCTCGCAGGAGCGCTTGTGGCTCCGCTCGCGGCCGCAGTCTGCTATTCGAGGGTGCACACTGGCGTCCACTGGCCATCCGACGTCGTCGCAGGAGCTGCTCTGGGTGCGGGTATCGCCCTGTCCACCAGAAGGTGGTGGGCGGTTCGTACAGAGGAAGCAGCAGAGCTCGGCACCTCGATCGAAGCACCTGCGCTGCCGAAGGGAAGAGGACTACTCGTCCTCACCAACCCTGGTTCCGGGACGAACGACGACATGTCCGCCGAGATCAGCGAGATGCTCCCCGAGGCCGAACAATTCGCTCCGGATACCGACACCGATTTCAACGAACAGCTCGAGAAGCGCATCAGCGACGGCAGACCGCGAGCGTTGGGAGTCTGCGGCGGTGACGGCACGATCGTCAGTGTGGCGGAATCAGCTGTTGCACACGGACTCCCGCTCGCAGTATTCCCTGGAGGAACACTCAACCATTTCGCCAGAGACGCCGGGGTCGCCAGCGTCGAAGCGACGGTGCATGCCATCGAGAATGGATACGCATCGCGAGTAGATCTCGCATCGGTGATCGTCGACGGCTCTCGGTCAGTGCATTTCGTCAATACGGCAACGTTCGGCGGGTATCCGGATTCCGTACGACTTCGAGAACGCTTGGAAGGCAAGATCGGTAAATGGCCGGCAGCGGCGGTAGCGATGATCCGCGTTCTGGCCGCGGCGCAACCCTTGAAGATTTCCCTCGACGGCCGGCAAAGATCGGTGTGGATGCTCTTCGTCGGCAACGGCCAGTACCACCCCAGTGATCAAGTTCCGATGTCTCGACGCTCCATCGGTTCTGGCACGCTCGATGTTCGGTATCTTCCATCGAAGCCGTTTCTGTCTCGCACGAGACTGCTGATCGCAGCGTTGACCGGCACGCTCGGAAGCTCGGCAACCTATGTGCACTCCGTTACGCGAACGTTGAGCGTGAAAGTCACCGGCTCGGAGGTCGCACTCGCGACCGACGGCGAAGTGACCGCTGACGGTAGCGAATTCACCTTCGCCACCGACGACAACGGCCTCGTACTCTACCGCGACAGGTAGCGCACGAGGCCGGTCCGCAACAACTCAATCAGTCGTCGAGGACTCGGAAGTCGATGCTAGATTCGGCAACATTTCCTGCAACGCCGGGCCCGCTATGCGCCGAAATGCTCGCCGCGGGCGAGCCTGATCGAGAACGGCGACCTCGAGGGAACTGACTTCGAGAATTTTCTTCTCGGAGTCGGCACCGTTCGCGGTCGTAGTCGTCGACACCGTGCCCTGCGCAAGCGCGTCGACTGCGATCTTTACCGCAGCGCTGAGGTCGAGCCCCTGCCGGTAGGACGTCCGCAACGCGGTCACGATCGGCTCGGTCGTGCCGCCCATGACGACGAACTCTTTCTCGTCGACGATCGAACCGTCATAGGTGATTCGGTAGAGCTGCGTCGACGACGCCTCGTCGGAGTGGCCTACCTCGGCAACACAGATCTCCACCTCGTACGGCTTGAGTTGCTCGGTGAAGATCGTGCCGAGTGCCTGGGCGTAGGTCTTGGCGAGAGAACGTCCGGTGACGTCACGACGGTCGTAGGTGTAGCCCTTGGTATCAGCGTGCAGAATCCCAGCCTTGCGGAGGTTTTCGAACTCGTTGTACTTGCCTACAGCTGCGAAACCGAGTCGGTCGTAGAGTTCGCTGACCTTGTGGAGTGCCGACGAGCGGTTCTCGGCGACGAACAACACCCCCTCGGCGAAGGTCAAGACGATGACACTTCGACCTCGTGCGATGCCCTTGCGTGCCAACTCCGAGCGATCGCGCATGATCTGCTCGGCAGATGCGTAATACGGCATCGTCATGACGAAAGCCCCTCGTCCTGAGTGCGCTCGGCTATCACTGCCCGAGCGGCATCGGCAATTCGTGATTCGGCAACGTCGACCGCACCGACACTCGTAATGGTGACGGCAGTCGGATAGATGCCGCGTGTCACGTCCGGTCCGCCAGTCGCGGAGTCGTCATCTGCTGCGTCGAAGAGGGACTCCACGGCTGCACGCAGCGCAGCTTCCTCGTCCATGCCCGGCGAAATCAGCTTCTTCAGCGCCGATTTCGCGAAAAGTGATCCCGAACCCACCGAGTGATAACCGGATCTCTCTTCGTACCGGCCGCCCACCACGTCGTACGAGACGATACGACCAGCAACCTCGGGATCGGCTGCGTCGACATCGAATCCGACCAGCAGTGGCACCGCTGCCAGGCCCTGCATTGCCGCACCCAGATTGCTACGGACCATCGACGACAGCTTGCTCGCCTTACCGTTGAATGTAAGCGGGACGCCCTCGATCTTCTCGTAATGTTCGAGTTCGACGGTGAACAGACGCACGAGTTCGATTGCGATACCTGCAGTCCCGGCAATGCCCGCCGCCGAGTATTCGTCCGTGACGAATACTTTCTGCATGTCCCGGTTGGCAATGAGATTGCCCTGCGTCGCACGACGATCGCCGGCGATGAGAACACCACCGGCGAAGGTAACCGCGACGATGGTCGTACCGTGGGGCGCCAGATCCGACATCGTCACGAGATCGCCTGCACTTCCGCGTAGATCCGAACCTGCTTCCGGTGAAAAACGATTTCCCGGAAGCAGGTGCGGTGCATGATCACGTAGGTGGTCGGTGAAGGAAGAGTGATGTGAGCCGAATGTCGGCAGCAGATCATCGAGCACAGACGCCGTCCGGTCCAACCTCACTGGCCGCCCTTCTGAACGTAAGCACGTACGAAGTCCTCGGCGTTTTCCTCGAGCACGTCGTCGATCTCGTCGAGTAGGTCGTCGGTTTCCTCTGCCAGCTTCTCGCGCCGTTCCTGACCACCGCCGGCCTCACCGGGGACCTCGTCGTCGCCGTCGCCACCGCCAGAGCGTCGTGTCTGCTCTCGAGCCATAGTCGCCGACCTCCTTACGTATTCGCAGTACCTGCTCGGACCTTCACCCTACCGATTCGGCGCTGGGACGGGCGGTAAGACACCAGATCGAGCAAGAGCGGAGCGGGCGGAGTGAGAGCGGTGTGGGTCAGGTCGTGAGTTGCTCGACAAGCTCGGCAGCAGTCTCGGCGGACTCGAGGAGCGCCCCTACATGCGCTTTGCTTCCCCGCAGCGGTTCCAGGGTCGGTATTCGTACCAAGGAATCGCCGCCGAGGTCGAAGATCACCGAGTCCCAGCTTGCGGCTGCGATGTCGGCGCCGAACTTGCGGAGGACCTCACCGCGGAAATAGGCCCTGGTGTCGGTCGGCGGGTTGGTCACTGCGTCAAGGATCTGCTGCTCGGTGACGAGACGCTGCATGGATCCGCGCGCCACGAGTCGATTGTAGAGGCCCTTGTCGAGTCGCACATCCGAGTACTGAAGGTCCACGAGATGCAGTCGCGGCGCTGACCACCCCAGGCCTTCGCGCTGCCGAAACCCTTCGAGCAGGCGAAGTTTCGCCGGCCAGTCGAGCAGATCCGCGCATTCCATCGGGTCGCGTTCGAGTAGGTCGAGGATCATCGCCCACTTCTCGAGGATGTCCGCAACCCGGGGGTCGTCGTTGCCTTCTCCGGCTACGAACTTGGCGACGCGTTGATGGTAGATCCGCTGCAGTGCCAAGGCGGTCAGTTCTCGACCATCGGTGAGTGCGACGGTCTGCCGCAGTGTCGGGTCGTGGCTGATCTGGTGAACAGCGGTGACGGGACGCGCAAGCTGAAGGTCCGAGAGATCGACGCCTGCCTCGATGATGTCGAGGACGAGCGCTGTCGTTCCCACCTTCAGATAAGTTGCCATTTCGGCAAGGTTGGCGTCACCGATGATGCAGTGAAGTCTCCGGTACTTGTCTGCATCTGCATGCGGTTCGTCCCGGGTATTGATGATTCCGCGTTTGAGCGTCGTTTCGAGGCCGACTTCGACCTCGATGTAGTCCGCACGCTGCGAGAGTTGGAAGCCTGCTTCGTCACCGGACTGACCTATACCTACCCGACCCGACCCGGTGAAGACCTGACGGGATGCGAAGAACGGAGACAGGCCGGCAATGACCGCCGAGAAAGGCGTCGCGCGGGACATGAGGTAATTCTCGTGAGTTCCGTACGACGCGCCCTTGCCGTCGACGTTGTTCTTGTACAGCTGGAGTCGCGGGGCACCGGGCACGCTGGAGGCATGCCGTGCCGCGGCCTCCATCACCCTCTCGCCTGCCTTGTCCCAGATGACTGCATCGAGCGGATCGCGTACTTCTGGAGCCGAGTACTCCGGGTGTGCGTGGTCGACGTATAGCCTTGCACCGTTGGTCAGAATCATGTTTGCGGCGCCGATCTCGTCGGCGTCGATGATCGGCGCAGGTCCGCTGAAACGGCCGAGATCGAATCCACGGGCGTCACGTAGGGGCGACTCGACCTCGTAGTCCCAGCGGGTTCGCTTCGCCCGAGGTACCCCGGCTGCGGCTGCATAGGCCAGCACTGCCTGAGTGGACGTGAGAATCGGGTTGGCCGTTGGATCGGTTGGGGAGGAAATTCCGTACTCGACCTCGATGCCAATGATGCGCTCCATATATCCGAGCCTAGGTTATGGCCGGGTCTGCAATCGAACGACCAGGCCGGACCGGATCGATATCGGCGCAGCATCGCGTCGAATCACCGAGGGCGACGTGCCGTTTCTCGCGAAACCAGAACTGCTCGACGCATCTACCGAACGAGCGGCGTGTACGTCGAGCAGTTCTGGACGGCGATCTTACTGACGAGAAACTCGGTTGCTACAGGTACTGCCCCGTGTTCGACTCGGTATCGATCGCGCGGGAAGCACTTGCGTTCTTGCCGGTGACCAGGGTGCGAATGTAGACGATGCGCTCGCCCTTCTTCCCCGAGATCCGAGCCCAGTCGTCCGGGTTCGTGGTGTTGGGCAAGTCCTCGTTCTCGGCGAACTCGTCGACGATCGAATCGAAGAGATGCTGAACGCGAAGTCCGGGGGTCCCTGACTCGAGAACAGACTTGATCGCGTACTTCTTCGCACGGTCGACGATGTTCTGGATCATGGCACCGGAGTTGAAGTCCTTGAAGTACAGAACTTCTTTGTCTCCATTGGCGTAGGTCACTTCGAGGAAACGATTGTCGTCGCTTTCCGCGTACATGCGGTCCACCACACGCTCGATCATCGCCCGAATGCAGGCAGTCCGGTCTCCCCCGAATTCTGCGAGGTCATCGGCATTGACCGGTAGTGAATCGGTCAGGTACTTCGAGAAGATGTCCTGGGCCGACTCGGCATCGGGGCGCTCGATCTTGATCTTCACATCGAGCCGGCCGGGTCGAAGAATTGCCGGATCGATCATGTCTTCACGGTTGGACGCACCGATCACGATGACGTTCTCGAGCCCCTCGACACCGTCGATCTCGGCGAGAAGCTGTGGGACGACCGTTGTTTCGACATCGGAGGAAACCCCAGAGCCACGGGTACGGAAGATGGAATCCATCTCGTCGAAGAACACGATGACGGGCGTACCCTCCGAAGCCTTTTCACGGGCACGCTGGAAGATCATCCGGATATGACGCTCGGTTTCACCGACGAACTTGTTCAGCAGCTCGGGACCTTTGATGTTCAGGAAGAACGATTTTGCTTCCTTGGCATCCTGGCCGCGAGATTCGGCGATCTTCTTCGCGAGTGAGTTCGCGACAGCCTTGGCGATCAGCGTTTTACCGCAGCCGGGTGGGCCGTAGAGCAGTACTCCCTTGGGTGGCCGTAGGGAGTACTCGCGGAACAGATCCTTGTGGAGGAACGGAAGCTCCACCGCGTCGCGTATCTGTTCGATCTGGCGGCCGAGACCACCGATGTCTTCGTACCCGACGTCCGGCACCTCTTCGAGCACCAAATCCTCGACCTCGGCCTTGGGTACACGCTCGAACGCGTACCCGGCTTTGGTATCGACCAGGAGCGAATCGCCGGGCCGCAGTTTGCGGGACGGCTCGTCCGGATCTTGGGGAAGGGTGTCGTTGACCATGTCGAACAGCGGCTTGGCGAGCCACACCACGCGCTCTTCGTCCGCGTGACCCACGACCAGAGCGCGGCTGCCGTCACCGAGCAACTCTCGGAGCGAACAAATCTCCCCGATTTGCTCGAACGATCCCGCCTCGACGATCGTCAGCGCCTCGTTCAACCTCACTGTCTGGCCGGGCGCGAGTGAGGCTGCCTCGACGTTGGGCGAACACGTCAGCCGCATTTTGCGACCGGAAGTGAACACATCCACCGTGTCGTCCTCATGCACTGCCATCAAGATGCCGTAGCCGCTGGGGGGTTGACCGAGCCGATCGACTTCTTCACGCAGCGCGATGAGTTGCTGACGCGCCTCCTTGAGGGTGTCCATCAACTTCGAGTTTCGTAGCGACAGCGAGTCGATGCGAGTCTCGAGTTCACGGACATGGTTCGGCGATTCCCCGAGTTGACCGAGTTGTCGCCGTAGAGCCGCAGCCTCGGTACGAAGCTCGTCGAGTTCCGCCCGTGCCGCAGCCGATTCTGGATTGTCTGTTGAGCTCATGAGCGACTCCTCCCAGTCCGATCTTTCAACGCTACCGGCACAGCGACCAAAGCGCGTGTGGACGCGTTCGCGTGTTGTCGACCGGGTGACGAATAGAGCCATCGAAGACTTCGTAGAGCAATGTTAGCCTCGCCTGACCCGGCGGGCCGAGAGCCCCACCAGAAAAGGCCCCACCAGTGAAGATGCGAGTTTCGCGCTGCTGAATGCAACCGCACAGCAATGAGGACCGTTGCCGACTGTAGCGACAGCGAGGGTACCGATCACGCTGATCACAGTTCGGACTCCACCGTGGAGACAACGGCTCGGAACTGCAACCTGACATCGGGACAGACGCTAGTGCCTGGATCCGTCAGCCCTTGCCGGATCTCCGCTGCGGCTTCGGGGTAACGGTCCCGGCTGCCAGTTTGCGAGCGCTGATCAAGAATGCGGTGTGACCCTGCATACGATGCTCGGGGCGCACCGCCAATCCCACGACATGCCAACCACGGACGATGGACTCCCACGACTTCGGTTCGGTCCAGCATTCTTGCGCTCGCAGAGCTTCGACGACGCGTGAGAGTTGCGTTACCGTCGCAACGTAGACGATCAACACCCCGCCGGGAACGATCGCATCCGCGACGGCGGGCAGGGCATCCCACGGCGCAAGCATGTCGAGAATTGCGCGGTCCACCGTCTCACCGGGATGATCCGCGGCGAACTGATCGATGTCGGCCACGGTCAAATCCCAGTTCGGCGGCCGCTCGCCGAAGAACGTTTCGACGTTCTTCACGGCATAGTCGGCGTGGTCCTGCCTGATCTCGTACGAGATGACGGTGCCCTCGGAACCGACCGCCCGAAGCAACGAACACGTCAGTGCGCCGGAACCCGCTCCTGCCTCCAACACGCGTGCTCCGGGAAACACGTCGCCCTCGTGGACGATCTGCGCAGCATCCTTGGGGTAGATGACCTGTGCGCCGCGCGGCATCGACAGGACGTAGTCGGTCAACAGCGGGCGCAGCGCCAGGTACGGCGTGCCGTTCACGGAGGTGACGACGCTGCCCTCGTCGGCACCGAGCAGCTTGTCGTGAGTGATTCCGCCGCGGTGAGTATGGAACTCTTTGCCGGGCTCGAGGACCACCGTGTAGTGCCTGCCCTTGCCGTCGGTCAACTGGACTCTGTCGCCGGCGCGGAACGGTCCGCTCCTTGCAGGTCCGGCATTCTCGGTGGGTACAGGAGTTACATCATGAGCGGGAGCTGGGTCGGATGCGGGAGCTGAGTTGGATGCAGGAACAGGGTCGGATGCGAAAGCCTCCTCGGAAGATTCGATTTCGCCCGAAGACACGCTCTCGTCCGAAGACACAGCCATTCCCACTTTCTAGTACTTGCACCTCAACCATCCGCCCGCGCGTAAATCTGCATGGGAAGGCGGCCGCCGATCCGGATGTTCGGAAGCGACTCGACCGCCCAGACTACGGCCTTCCCCGATTCTGTCAGGGCAGGGGCTTACCCTGCCCTATGTGAGTATTTTGGAATTGCCGGCGCAGCCACGTCCGCGGCGGAGTAGGCCCGCACTGTCGCCCTCCCGCGCAAACGACTTCAAACAGTGTCCTTTGCTCTACCGATTTCGAGCAGTGGATCGTCTTCCTGAGAAATCCACCACAGCTCAAATCAAAGGAACCGTCGTTCACGCTGCACTCGAAGCGCTTTACGCAATGCCAACCGAGACAAGGGATTCCGACACTGCGGTCGAGTTGGTGTCCCCCGCGTGGGATCGTGTGCTCGAAGAATCACCGGAACTGGACGCACTGTTCGAAGACAAGGATCGCGAGACACTTCTCGCCCAAGCGCGGGCGCTGGTGGCCGGGTACTACGAGATGGAAGATCCGACCAGATTCGATCCGGAGTCTTGTGAACAACGAGTGGAGATCGAACTGGCCGACGGCACTCCTCTTCGCGGATTCATCGATCGAATCGATGTTGCACCCAACGGCATGATCCGCGTCGTCGACTACAAGACCGGCAAGTCTCCTCGTGAGTTCACCGAGGCCAAGGCGCTCTTTCAGATGAAGTTCTACGCACTGGTGATCATGCGGATGCGCAGCGTCGTACCCTCCCAGCTCAAATTGATGTACCTCGGTGACAAGAAATCGCTGACCTATACGCCCGACGAGGAAGAATTGATTCGCTTCGAGCGGATGCTGTCGGCGATATGGAAGGCGATTCTCGAGGCAGGGCGGTCCGGCGACTTTCGACCGAAGCGAACCAAACTGTGCGGGTGGTGCGATCACCAGGCCGTATGCCCTGAGTTCGGTGGCACTCCCCCGGTCTATCCAGGGTGGCCTGACGAACTTCAGGATCAGAACCTGCTCGTGTCGGAGATGAGCCTGTGACCTCGAACGAACACACCCCGAACTCCGAAACCCCCGCTGCCCAGACCGAGCCGGACGCATTCTTCGTGCCCCTCGGGCTCAACGCTCAGGGCAACGAGATGTTCTCTACGACTCGTCGTACGGTGAGCTTGTGGGCACCGACAATGCAGCACGGCGCACCCCCGTCGGCCTTGCTCGTTCGCGCACTCGAACGCGTCGCACCGCGCGAGGACGTGCGCGTGAGCCGGGTCGTCGTCGAATTGCTCGGCCCCGTGCCCATCTCGGACATCGAGGTTCGTTCCTGGGTCGATCGACCGGGCGCGAACATCGAACTTGTCGTCGCCGAATTATGGGCTCGGTCTCCTGACCGGGTCGATCAGAACGGTGTCGTCCGTGAGGGTGTCGAACGCGCGGTTGCCCGAGGCACAGCGTGGCGCATGACCACCGTCGACACCTCGAGCGAGTCCCACCAAGCCGACGCGTCCTTGAAACCCCTGTCGGAGGGGACAAGTCACAACTGGGGAGAAATGTGGAAGTCCGGGTATCTCGACAATATCGAGATCTTCGCACTCACCGAGCTGGGCGGTAATGGACCGGGGCAGGTATGGGCAAGGCCTACACCGGCTTTGGTGTTGGGCGAAGAGATGACACCCCTCGAAAGACTGTTCTCGATTGCCGATATCGCGAACGGCATCGGTGCCAAACTCGACCTGAACCAGTGGACCTTCCTCAATACCGATCTCACCGTCCACGTCTTCCGCGTACCGGAGGGTGAGTGGGTCGGGATTTCGGCCGAAACGTCCACCGGGCCGGATGGGTTCGCAATGTCTGCCGGTGTACTGCACGACGAACGAGGGCCGATCGGACGTATCGCACAGACAGTGCTGGTCAGACCGCGCCCGTAGGGACGAGCGCCGACCCGGTCAGAAGGCGCGGCAGGACCTGATATCCGAAGCGAGAATAGCTTTGGCTCCCAGGTCCGCCAGCTCGTCCATGACGCTGTTGTGCACCTTGCGAGACACCATTGCCCGCACGGCTACCCAGTTGTCGTCGACCATCGGTGAGAGCGTCGGGGATTCGATGCCGGGCGTGATCTTGACGGCCTCGTCGAGGATGGACTTCGGGCAGTCGTAATCGAGCATGAGATACTGCTGAGCGAACACGACGCCCTGCACGCGAGCGATCAACTGCTTGCGAACTTTGTCGGTGTCCTCGCTACCTGCCCGCGAAATCAGCACACCTTCCGAATCGCACAGGGACTCACCGAACGCGACCAGATTGTGTTGCCGCAAAGTACGGCCGGAGCCCACGACATCGGCGATGGCGTCGGCGACACCGAGCTGGATGGAGATCTCGACGGCGCCGTCGAGTCGAATGACCTCCGCAGTTAGGCCGCGACGAGCGAGGTCTGCTCGTACGAGGTTCGGGTACGAGGTTGCGATTCGGAGTCCGTCGAGGCTCTCCGCAGACCATTCTTTCCCTGCCGGCGCGGCGTATCTGAAGCTGGATCGCCCGAAACCGAGGGCCAAACGCTCATCGACCGGGGCACCTGAATCGAGAGCAAGATCGCGGCCGGTGATGCCGAGGTCGAGCTCGCCGGAGCCGACGTAGATGGCGATATCTTTCGGGCGCAGAAAAAAGAACTCGACCTGATTGGCTGGATCGAGAACCGTAAGATCACGAGCGTCGGTCCGGCGTCGATAACCGGCCTCGGACAGAATCTCAGCGGCGGATTCGGAGAGCGAGCCTTTGTTGGGAACTGCTACACGCAACATGGAGTTTTCCTGTGTTCGGGGTGTCGGTCGGGAATCGTCGGGGCGGAGCTCACAGATGTCGGTAGACATCTTCGAGTTCGAGGCCCTTACCCACCATCAACACCTGAACCCAATACAGAAGCTGGGAGATCTCCTCGGCGAGCGCTTCGTCGCTCTCGTGTTCCGCGGCGATCCACACTTCGCCTGCTTCTTCGAGGATCTTCTTTCCTTGCGCATGCACGCCTGCATCCAACGCAGCGACGGTGCCGGAACCCTCAGGGCGTGTCGCGGCGCGATCGGTGAGCTCGGCGAACAGGGATTCGAAGGTCTTCACGGGTTGTAATTCTTTCATGACGAAGTAGTGGAACGCGCATCGCACCACGCCGACGAGAGTTCGTCGGCGGTGAGCCCGACGAGCGAGCTACGTACGACGTAACCCGCACGAGGGGTTACTGCGAGTTCGGAGGGCACAAAAAGCACGGAACAACCTGCGCGATGAGCGGACAACGATCCGGTCGGTGAGTCCTCGACAGCGAGGCAGTCCTCCGGAGCGACACCGAGCAACGAGGCCCCGCGGAGATAGGGCGCAGGATGCGGTTTGCCGGCCTCGACTTCGTCGCCGCTCACAGTTGCGTCGAAGTAGTCACGGCCGACAGTGTCCAACGCGTACTCGACCAGACCTCGCTCGGTGTTGGTCACCAGAGCAGACCTGAGACCGAGATCGCGGACAAGTGCAAGAGCGTCCTCGGCACCGGGACGCCACGAGATTCCCTCGGCGAACAACTCAGCGACACGGTCGGTGAGCCAGTTCCTTGCGGTGGCCAGCGACTGGTCGGTCACCTCGGTGCCGGTGTGGGCGAACACTGTGCGAAGGGCGTCCTGCATCGAATTTCCGAGAGTGCTCTCGCGAACCTCCGGCGTCAGTTCACGCCCGAGGTCGAGGGACAGTTCCTCGACCGCAACGTCCCAGATTTTCTCGGAATCGAGCAAAGTTCCGTCCATGTCCCACAGCACAGCCCGCAGACGGCGGTCAGAAGAGTCAGACATTGAAATACTTGGCCTCCGGGTGATGAAGAACGAATGCGTCCGTGGACTGCTCTGGATGCAGTTGCAGTTCTTCCGACAGCTTGACGCCGATCCGTTCGGGTTCGAGAAGTGCTGCCAACTTGATGCGATCCTCGAGGTCCGGGCACGCACCGTAACCGAATGAGTAACGCGCACCACGGTATTCGAGTTTGAAGTATCCCTCGGCCTCGGTCGGGTCCTCGGCCGCAACACTCGCACCACTGGAAAGCTTCAACTCCTCACGGACTCGACGATGCCAATACTCGGCAAGCGCCTCGGTCAGCTGCACACCGATGCCATGCACTTCGAGGTAGTCACGGTACGAGTCCGCAGCGAACAGCTCGTTAGCGAAATCCGCGATCGGCTGCCCCATCGTGACCAGATTCATCGGAAGGACGTCCACCTGACCAGATTTCGTGGCGTCTTCCCGCGACCGAATGAAGTCGGCGATGCACAGGAATCGATCACGATTCTGACGTGGGAAGGTGAACCGGAATCGTTCGGTCGCGTCGACGCGCGGCTCGGTCAGTACGACGACGTCGTCACCTTCCGAGACCGCCGGGAAGTATCCATAGACGAGGGCCGCATGCGCGAGAATGCCGTCGGTGCTGAGCCGATCCAGCCAATACCGCAGTCGCGGCTTGCCTTCCGACTCGACGAGGTCCTCGTACGTTGCTCCTTCGCCCTTGCGCGCGCCACGCAAGCCCCACTGGCCGAGAAAGAGTGCGCGCTCGTCCAGGAGTTCGGAGTAGTCGGACAACGACACGCCCTTGACGATGCGGGTCCCCCAGAACGGCGGAGTCGGAGTCTCGATATCCGTCGCGACGTCCGAACGCTCCGGCACCACGATCGGAACCTCGTTCGCCTTGCGCTGCTCGGCGATTCGACGTGAACGTTCGTGGCGGGCCTTGCGCTCTTCGGTTTTCGCCTTGGCCGCCAACGCCTCCGGGCTGTCCGGCGCCGGCCCACCTCCACGCTTGGTCGTCATGATGGTGTCCATCAGGCTCAGACCCTCGAACGCGTCGCGGGCATAGTGGACATCGCCTTGGTAGACGTCCTGTAGATCGTTCTCGACATAAGAGCGCGTCAAGGCTGCGCCACCGAGCAGCACCGGAAACTTCTCGGCAACTCCCCTGTTGTTGAGTTCGATCAGGTTGTCCTTCATGACAACCGTGGATTTGACCAGCAGTCCCGACATGCCGATGACGTCGGCACGCTTGTCGATCGCTGCTTCCAGAATTGTCGCGATCGGCTGTTTGATCCCAAGGTTGACGACCTCGTACCCATTGTTGCTGAGAATGATGTCGACGAGGTTCTTGCCGATGTCGTGAACGTCGCCCTTGACGGTGCCGAGGACGATCCGCCCCTTGCCGTCGTCGTCCGACGCCTCCATGTGGGGTTCGAGGTACGCCACAGCTGCCTTCATCACCTCAGCGGACGCCAACACGAACGGCAGCTGCATCTGACCGGAGCCGAACAACACTCCCACGGTCTTCATGCCCGACAGGAGCGTTTCGTTGATGATCTCCAGCGGTGGCTTTTCCTTCATCCCCGCATCCAGATCCGCTTCGAGACCGTTGCGTTCGCCGTCGACGATGCGCCGCTCGAGCCGCTCGAACAGCGGCAACCGGCCAAGTTCTTCGGCACGAGACTCACGCGCCGACGCCGCCGAAACCCCTTCGAAGAGCTGCATGAGCTTCTGCAGCGGGTCGTATCCCTCGGATCGACGGTCGTACACCAGATCGAGCGCAATCTCGCGATGCTCGTCGGGGATCTTGTTCATCGGCAGAATCTTCGATGCGTGCACGATGGCCGTGTCCAACCCGGCTTGGGTGCACTCGTGCAGAAACACAGAGTTGAGGACCTGCCGTGCAGCGGGATTCAAACCGAAAGAGATGTTCGACAATCCGAGCGTGGTGTGCACCCGGGGATAGAGTTCCTTGAGCTGGCGGATGGCCTCGATCGTTTCGATTCCATCGCGTCGTACTTCTTCCTGCCCCGTGGAAATCGGGAAGGTGAGTGTGTCGACGATGATGTCTTCCTGACGAAGACCCCAGTTGCCGGTGATGTCCTCGATCAGGCGTGCGGCGACGCGGACCTTCCACTCGGCGGTGCGTGCCTGACCTTCTTCATCGATGGTCAAGGCGACGACAGCAGCGCCGTGCTCCTTGACGAGCCGCATGATCTTCTGAAAACGCGAGTCCGGGCCTGCACCGTCTTCGTAGTTGACCGAGTTGACTGCGCTGCGACCACCGAGATGCTCCAGTCCGGCTTTCAGTACGGCAGGTTCGGTCGAGTCGAGCATGATCGGCAACGTGGATGCCGTCGCCAGACGACTGGCGAGTGCAGCCATGTCAGCGGCCCCGTCCCGGCCCACGTAGTCGACGTTCAGGTCGAGCATGTGTGCACCGTCGCGAGTTTGATCCTTGGCGATATCGAGGCACTTCTCGTAATCCTCGGCGAGCATCGCGTCGCGAAATGCCCTGGAGCCGTTGGAGTTGGTGCGCTCACCGATCACCAGGATGCTGGAATCCTGCTCGAAGGACACGGCCGAATAGAGCGAGGAAACACCCGGCTCCGGGGTGGGCGTGCGCTCCGCTTGACGGGTGCCGTGAACGAGATCGGCGACCTGACGAATGTGCTCGGGCGTCGTTCCGCAGCATCCGCCGACCAATGACAGGCCGTACTCGGAGACGAAGCCGCTCAGTGCGATCGCCAACTCGGGCGCGGTCAGCGGATATTCGGCTCCCCTGGCTCCCAGAGTGGGCAGCCCGGCGTTCGGCATGACGGACACCGGCAACCGCGAGTGCTGCGACAGATGCCGAAGATGCTCGCTCATCTCTGCGGGCCCAGTCGCGCAATTGAGCCCGATCATGTCGATACCGAGCGGCTCCAGCGCAGTCAGCGCGGCACCGATCTCACTTCCGACGAGCATGGTGCCGGTGGTTTCGACGGTGACATGCGTGATGATCGGAATGCGCGCACCCAGCTTGTCCATCGCGTGCTGGCTACCGATGATCGCCGCTTTGACCTGTAGCAGGTCCTGGCAGGTCTCGATGAGAATTGCATCGGCACCGCCGTCGATCATGCCGAGCGCGGCCTCGGTATATGCGTCACGTAGGCGTGCGAACGGCGCGTGACCCAGCGTGGGAAGTTTGGTACCCGGGCCCATCGAGCCCAGCACGAATCGGTCCATCCCATCACGACCGGGGCCCATCTCGTCGGCCGTTTCACGCGCCAGGCGTGTCCCCTTCTCGGCCAGCTCGCGGATCCGATCCTCGATGCCGTAGTCCGCCAGGTTCGGAAGGTTGCAACCGAAGGTGTTGGTTTCGACGGCGTCTGCACCCGCATCGAAGTAGGCGCGGTGGATCTCACGAAGCACATCGGGACGAGTGTCGTTGAGAATCTCGTTACAGCCCTCGAGACCGATGAAGTCGTCGAGCGTCAATTCGGCGTCCTGCAACATAGTCCCCATCGCACCGTCACCGATGACAACGCGCGAACGAATCGCTTCCAGCAGGCCGGTCTTGTGTAGCGCAGGCATTGCTACAGCCTAGTGGTCACACAGCGATACCCAAGACGGGCCGGGCTGGTCGTAGGCTGTCGTGGTGAGTCCCCAAAACAGCGACGGCAATATTCCAGCCGACAACGACGTTACAGAACGCGACAATTCAGACAACGCTGCAGAAGCGCTGCTCGAAGCCGTCTCCGACGCTGTGTCCAATTCCACATCGTTGTTTGTCTCCGAAAATGACGATTCGGACGTGGAGCCAGACCTCCCCACGCTGCGCGACCCGATTCTGGTGGCCGCGTTCGAGGGCTGGAACGACGCAGGGGACGCAGCGAGTGGCGCCGTCGAGCATCTGGAATTGATCTGGGATGCCAGTCCGTTGGCCGAGTTGGACTCCGAGGACTACTACGACTACCAGGTGAACCGTCCGACAATTCGACAGGTAGAGGGCGTCACGAGAGAAATACAGTGGCCGTCGACGCGATTGTCGGTGTGCTCGCCCCCCGGCAGCAGCAGGGACGTCGTGTTGCTGCGCGGCATCGAACCCAACATGCGCTGGCGAAGCTTTTGCGACGACCTGCTGGAGTTCATCGAGCAGCTCGGCGTGGACACCGTGGTCATCCTCGGCGCTCTGCTTGCAGACACCCCTCACACCCGACCGGTACCGGTGACGGGAAGCGCGTACAGCGTCGAGGCAGCCGAGCGTTTCAACCTCGAGCAGACTCGATACGAGGGGCCGACGGGCATCACCGGAGTCCTACAGGACGAATGCGTCAAGGCAGGCGTTCCGGCCGTCTCGTTCTGGGCAGCCGTGCCGCACTACGTGTCGCAGCCACCCAACCCCAAGGCGACCGTGGCGTTACTCCAGCGCGTCGAGGATGTTCTGGATATCGAAGTTCCGCTCGGTGAGCTCCCTTCCCAGGCCGAGGACTGGGAAGAGGCCGTCAACGAGATGACCGCGGAGGACGAGGAGATCAGCGAATACGTTCGAACGCTCGAGGAGCGCGGAGATGCCGAGGTGGACATCAGCGATGCGATCTCGAAGATCGACGGCGACGCCATCGCAGCCGAGTTCGAGCGTTACCTCCGACGTCGGGGGCCCGGGAACTTCGGGCTGTAACGGAACTCGGTCCAGGTCGCAGTTGCAGGCCCGTCCGCAACCGCACAGCGACAGAACGATCATCGTGAGATCTTTCTGACCCCTACGTAACGTCGACGCAGCGGGAGTGCAACCCCGACGCGGCACCGTGGCGTCATGGCCAGCACACCGCGATTTCTCCAGGGCGTCTTCCCGTTCACCGGGCACGGGCTGAGCAAGCCCGAGTCGATAGATCCGTCGACCAGGTTCGTCGTTCCATCCGGGGCTACCGCTCAACCGCTGTACTTTCGTGGCGGTAATTCGAGCGAAGAGCTGGTGGTCGTGACCTTGCTGAGGGACGGGCATTCCATGCGGATGTTCCCCATGGGCTCCAAGAGCGGGGTCAACATCGCGCTTCGTGTCGTCGAGGACGTGGATCCGGATTCTGTCCTCGAACTCGTCGTCGCGGCGCCGGAAGGGACGACCGGTGAAGTCGTCGTCGACTTCGGTTTGGTGCTGATCTGATGAGCAACGACGCGATGCGTAGCGAAACGACCGACCTGCGGAAACTGCTCGTAGTCGGGAACGGTATGGCGGGCGCACGCACAGTCGAGGAGATCCTCAAACGCGGCGGAAGCACACTGTTCGACATCACGATGATCGGCGACGAACCGTACGGCAACTACAACAGGATCATGCTTTCGCACGTGCTGTCCGGTGAAGCCGGCATCGACGACGAGGATCTGCTTCTCAATCCCATGAGCTGGTATCGCGAAAATGGTGTCACGCTCTTTGCAGGCGACCGTGCCGTCTCGCTCGACCGGTTCGCCAAGTCCGTGGTGTGTGAAAGTGGCCGAACCGTCGCGTACGACGTCCTGATCATCGCCACCGGCAGCAACACGTTCTTTCCGAACATGGACGGGCTTCGTGAGAGCGACGGTCGCCTCGCCCGCGGGGTGTTCGGATTCCGGACCATCGCCGACACGAACGGCATGTTGCAGATGGCGGAGGCTCAGGACGACGTCGCTGCGGTCGTGATCGGCGGCGGACTGCTCGGATTGGAAGCTGCGTACGGTCTTCGAACGCAAGGCTTGGACGTCGATGTCGTGCACTCGCCCGGCCACCTGATGAACCAGCAGTTGGACGAACGCGGCGGACGGGTACTGCGTAACAAGATCGAAGCACTCGGCGTCGGTGTGCACACCTCCAAACGAACGACTTCGGTCTTGCGTACTCGCGAGGGCGCAGTGGCCGGTGTGGGCTTCAACGACGGCACCTCACTTGCCGCCGACATGATCGTCGTGACCGCCGGAATCCGTCCCAATGTCGAATTCGCACGCGGGGGCGGACTGGTGATCGAACGCGGAATCGTGGTGGACGATCAACTGCGCTGCGAGGACGAGGGGTCGATCTTCGCAGTCGGTGAATGCTGCCAACATCGCGGTGAGGTGTACGGCCTCGTAGCGCCACTGTGGGAACAGGCCGTCGTCCTCGCCGATCATCTGACCAACGCGAATCCTTCTGCCGCATACCATGGTTCACGCCTGACCACTAAACTCAAAGTGGCCGGTGTCGACGTGGCAGCAATGGGAGTCAAAGGACCGGAGCGTGAGGACGACGAGTTCGTCCAGTTCTACGAACCACGCAGCGGAACGTACAAGAGCGTCGTTGTCCGCGACGGCAAACTCATCGGTGCCACGCTTCTCGGGGACATCAGCAAAGCGAACTTTTTGACGCAGGCGTTCGACGAGAAGGTTCCGCTCCCCGAGGAACGAATCAGCATGTTGTTCGACATGGGAACCCCGACAGCGGCAACCGGCGCAGCCGAACTGGCCGACGACGTCCAGGTGTGCAACTGCAACGGCGTCACCAAAGGTCAGATCGTCGCCTGCGTTCACGCAGGTGCCACGACGATGAGCGACGTCACCGCCAAGACCCGCGCAGGTAAGGGGTGCGGTTCCTGCAAAGGCCTCGTCGCCGATATCTTGGCCTGCGCTGCCGGAGGCGCAGTCGCCCCCGACCCCGCCGCCGACTGGTACGTGCCGTCCATCCCGTTGGCCAAGCCGCAATTGATCGACATCATCAGAGAGCGCGACCTACGTTCGGTGTCGCAGGTATTTCGCGAACTCGCTGCAGGTGGCCGCGAAGATGCGAGCGCGAAGATGCCACTCGCATCTTTGCTGCGAACGATCTGGGGACCGGACTGGGTAGACGAACGGGGTGCACTCTTCATCAACGATCGCGTCCACGCCAACATCCAGCGTGACGGCACCTTCTCGGTCGTTCCGCAGATGAAGGGCGGGGTCACTACCCCGGATCAACTTCGCAAGATCGCCGACGTCGCCGACAAATATCACGTTCCGCTGGTCAAGGTCACCGGCGGGCAGCGCATAGATCTGCTCGGAATCAAGAAGGAGGATCTACCCAAGGTCTGGGGTGACCTCGACATGCCGTCCGGGTTCGCGTACGGCAAGAGCATGCGAACCGTGAAAACGTGCGTCGGCAGCGACTTCTGCCGCTTCGGCCTCGGTGATTCGACGGCGCTGGGCATCGCCCTCGAAGAGCGCTTCCAGGGACTCGAGACCCCCGGCAAACTGAAGCTGGCCGTCGCCGGATGCCCGCGAAACTGTTCCGAAGCACTGTGCAAGGACTTCGGTGTCGTGTCCGTCGGCGAGGACAAATGGGAGCTCTATGTCGGCGGAGCCGCGGGTGCCCACATCAGGAAGGGCGATCTGCTGGCCACTGTCGTCGGCGGCGAGGAAGTTCTGCGGATGGCAGGTATATTCATCCAGCACTACCGAGAGACGGCGCAGTGGCTCGAGCGAACATATGCGTGGGTCCCCCGGGTCGGGCTGGACGAGCTTCGACGAATTCTGGTCGAGGACGGTGACGGAATCGTCGCGGGGCTCGAACAACGCATGCAAACATCGGTGGACGGGTACCGGGATCCCTGGCAGGACCGGGCCGAACCCAAGTCGCCTGCGCAGTTCACACCGTCCTTGCCGCTCCTTCCGCTCCCCCAGGTACCGGTCCGATGAGCGTGCCGGTAGGCCCTGTCGAAGACCTGACACCAGGTGAGGGCCGCGCCTACGTCGTCGACGGCAGGCAGGTAGCGGTATTCCTCCTCCGGGATGGGAGTGTGCGCGCCATGGACGCGGTGTGCCCGCACAAGGGTGGGCCATTGGCGGACGGTCAGATCGACGGCTCGGTCGTGATGTGCCCGATGCATCAATACGCGTTCTCTCTCGACGACGGCACCTGTCCGAGCGGAATCGCCTCCGTACGAACATATCCCGCAGTAATCGTCGATGGAAAGATCATGGTGGAGGTGTAGCGGCACCCGCATTTCTTTCGCGACCAACCCCATACCGATTACCGTCAGCCGATCGAGGTGCCGTCCGGCATGATCGCCCCGGTGAGATCGGCACCGTCCAGGATGGCGGTGACGACCTTCGCCCCCGTCAGGTTGGCTTTCCCAAGGTAGGCACTGATCAGGGTGGCACCCGAGAGGTCGGCGTCGCCGAGGTAAGCGCCGGTCATGTACGCGCCGGTCATGTACGCGCCGGATAGGTCCGCTCCAGTGAGATCCGCATGCCCGAGGAAGGTCCAGGTAAGGAACGTCATAGTCAGGTCGGCTCCCCTCAGGCGGGTGCGCGTGAGATATGCACGGGCAAAGTTGGCGTCGTGAGCGATCGCGCCGGTGAGATCGGCTCTCGACAAGTCGGCGCCCACGAACTCGGCCGAGGTCACATTGGCGCCCACGAATGAGGCATCGGTGAGGTCGGCCCGACATGTCAGCGGTGGCACCGCGTGACTGCCCCCTTCGGAAACACCGGGACGGATCACACCTGCAGGGAAGGCAGAGTGCAAGTTGGGTGGTGGGCGATCATGCTCACTCAGGTGATGGCGTAGCCGAGCTGATGGGCGGCGGTGTCGATCGGTCCGGCGAGGGCGGGATGCGCCAACGGCAGCGACACCGCTGGGTGACGGGGGAACGCGTCAGTGGCGCGTTCGACCAGGGAGATGCACACGCTGCCCGCGAACCGACCCCGGTAGATGATGCCGTCGAGGTCGTCGTGCGCGCGGTGGATGGCGCGCGCCCAGTGCTGGGTGCGACTGTGGGCTGCCGAGTCGAGGGCGTGGTTGCCGCCGACGCGTGTCGCCCACGCGCCGCCGCCGATCCCGGCGACGTCGAGCAGCCGTAGCGGCCGCGCGAAGCGCAGTGCGGTCAGGTAGGGGTCGCCGTAGTGGCGGTCGATGACCCGCGCCGATTGGAATGCTTCGGCCAGGGCGCCGCGGGGACTGGCCGCGCCGTACCAGATGCCGTAGGCGTGGTGTTCCCCCCGCGGTAGCGGGTGGTGGTCGAACCGCAAGATAGGCCCGAACGTCCGCATCCCGTTCCAGGGCAGGATGTGAGAGCCACCGGTGGTGCGGTGCACTCGCCACAGCAGTTCGGCAGTCTGCCAGCTCAGCAGTTCGTCGGGGTGGATTCCCGCGTCATGGAGAACGGAGACTGCGGGCGGCAGTGGCAGAGTCACCGGCCCCATCTATGCCGATTCCCAGGTGGCGGCGGTGATCACGTCGGCGGCCTGTTCGATCTCCTCCGCGGTGCCCGCGCTTCCGGTCAGCCACCGCGCGATCGACACCGGGCGGCCCTCCACGATCAGGGACGGCTGCGGCTGCGTGAGCAGCGACTGAACGGTCAGCGGGTGCAGATCTTTCGCCAGCAGCGGCAATACCTTGTCGATGTGAGGTACCGCGCCGGTGGCAGTGAACTGGGCGGACGGCAGCAGCCTGCCCTGGCCCGAGGTGAACGCCCAGAGAGTGCCCTCGGTCAGGCGCTGGCGGATCCGGGCGGTGCTGACCCCGAGGCGTTCGGCGGCGTCAGGCAACGGCAAGGAGCGCTGGACTAGGTACTGCATACGGATGTCTCGGTCCAGCCGCGCCGCCGTGGCGGCGGCGGGATCGGTGACGAATCCGGCTTCGGCGAGCAGCGTGGAGTCGTGCTCGGACAGTGCCAGCCCGGCCCGGTCTGGTGTCGTGAGGTCGTGCAGGATCCGCGCGAAGAACTCGCGGCCGATGTCGGCGCCGGTCGCTTCCCGCACCGCCGTCTCGAAGTCCAGGTCACCGTGCCGGTAGCGCTCTTCGGCGCTCCTCATCCCGTTTACCATTCCCATCGCTTCCTTACAGTTACTTGCACGCGTAAATCAATGATAGGCGCGGCCGTAGGTCAGCGCCATAGCCGCCGGTAAGGTGCGATGCAGGTGCAGCCGTATCGTGCAGGTTCCACGTGCCCCAGAAGAAGAAAGAACCCACACCTGGCCGGTCTTCTAGCAAGTCCATGAGCTTGCGTTCTTGCTCGACGAGGGTATTCATACAATTTCGCGCACCCCCCGGCCAACGCCTACCCTGTTCCAGTGAGCGATTCAGACGACAACGCACGGCTCGGTGCCGCGGCAGCGTTCTTGCAGGAAGATCGCCTCAAACTCTTCGCATTCACGGTCGCGGAGAAGCACAACGAATATCTTTGGGTGCTTCGTGCCTTCGACATCGCCCGCGCCAACTATGTCGTTCTTCTACATGCGGCCGAGATTGCGGACACGCTGGCTAAGAATGCCCCCGAAGACGCACGGCTCACCCCGGCCGAAATCGCACCGCTGCTCGAGCAGCTTCATACCTGGGAGCTTCTCGAGCGCAGCTACGACGGCTCACGCGCGGCTACCTTGGCCGAATACCGCAACCGCCATTACGTCTACCAATTCAGCCAGGCCGGCTACAAGGCGTTTCGAGCCGTCGAGGACGTGCTCGGTGCCAGGCTCGACGACGCATCACTGTCGCGGCTCGTCCTGCCTGAGCTGCTCGCCGACATGCACGAGTTGGCCGAGGCGAACCGTCAGGCCGACGGCGACCGCATCTACCGCAAGCTCAGCCGACTCGACTCGACCCTCTCCGAAATGGCCACTCGGGCGGCGCATTTCTATCTGGTCCTCGGCGACCTCGTCCGCACCACCGAGATCACACCCGAGTCGTTTCTGGTCCACAAAGATGCACTCCTGACGCATATGCGTGAGTTCAGCTCGGATCTGACGCGGTACGCCCCGAAGTTGGCGGAGGCCATTGCCGTCGTCGAATCGACATCCATCTCGATGCTGATCGAGCGTGCCGCAATCAGTGATGAGCGGGTCTTCCTGACCATCGACGAGCGTCGTGCCGACTGGCAGGCGCGGTGGTCGGGTCTATCTCATTGGTTCGTGGCTGCGGAGGCCGAACTCAGTGAGTCCGAACGACTACGTGAAGGCACGATGAGCGCCATTGCCGCGGTGTTGTCGCTGCTTCGACGGGTAACCGAGACGCGCAGAGGTGGTGTGAGCCGCGAGAGTCAACTCCGTCACCTCGCAGGTTGGTTCGCCAACACTGCGACCGAGGACAGTGCGCACGCTCTTTTCCATGCCGTGTTCGGTCTCGGCAGGCCCCGTCATCTGTCCATGGTCCACCCGGATGCGGACATCATTCCCACATCTCGATCCTGGTGGGAAGCCTCTCCCGTCGAAATCTCTCGCACCTTGGCGGAAACCGGTCGCGCACCGTCGCCCGGCCTGCCTGGCCGCGTCCAACGCAACGACGGCGGGATTCGTCGCCTCCGTGAACAGCAACTCGCCGCGCAACGCACTCGCAGTGCCGCAGCTCGATCTTTGGCCTCGGTTGGTGTGTACGACCGGACGCTGAACGAGGAGGAGACCGAAGTGTTGTTGAGCTTGCTCAATGCGGCGCTCACCGCCCGGGTCCGGGTGAGTGGTCGTACGTCCGGCTCGACGGGTTCGGACAGTGGTGTGAAATTGACACTGACCGACTCCGAAATATCGACCGTCGTCCGGACGACGCGTGGACGGCTACATCTGGATCGGCTGCAACTCGAGGTTGCGGATGTGACGCGCCGGTGAGAGCACGCGAAATACCCTCTCTGGCACTCGATTCCTATCAGCGTGCGGCGCGCGTTGCGTTGGCGAACCATCTGGTGACGGCGACGTACCCGGACCGGATCGCTCTTCCGCTTCTCCGTAGATGGGCAACGGAGCTTCGCGAGGATCTTCTCGAGTTGTTCGGCTATCGCCTCGAGGTCACCGAAACGACAGCCCGCTTGTTTCCGGTTCTCGACGCGCTCGATTCGACCCAGCCTGCCCGAACCGCCTCGGACCGCGTCTTCGATCGACGCAGATACGCCTACCTGGCGTTGTCCTTGGCTGCGCTCGGCCGAGCAGGCAATCAGATCACGCTCTCCGAACTCGCCGACCACGTAGCCGCCGAGGCAGGGCAGGTGGACGGGGTGGAACTTGCGACCGACCGCGCTGCGGACCGAGATGCGTTCGTCGACGCCGTCGGCTGGCTGGCCGCGCGGGGCGCAATATCGCTCGCCGATGGTGATGCAGGCGGCTGGGCGAACAACCCGGCTTCGGGTGAGGCTCTCTACGACATCGAGCGATCAGTGGTCGTGGCGATGTTCCGTCCGCCCCGAGCCGTTCAGCACCTACGTTCGGTCACCGGTCTGCTCGTGGGATCCGACGACTCGACCGAAGACAGCGATGAGGACGGGCAATCCCGACCGCCGATAGATCCCAAGGAGACTCTCAAAAAGGTGCGCCGTGCACTGGTCGAGCATCCCGTCGTCTATTTCGACGATCTCGATCAAGACGGTCGCACCGCACTCGCTGCGGTACGGACAGTGGCCGACGTCGAACTCCTGACCGGTCTGATCGCCGAGCGTCGCGCCGAGGGCGTCACGTTGATCGATACATCCGGGCGGATGTCGGACCTCCGCTTCCCCAGCACGGGAACGGTCGCTCAAGTCGCACTGCTTCTGGCAGGTGAGATATCGGACCGGGTGATCGATCCCGATGCCCCCGAATTGGCACACCATCCGATTCCCGAGGACGGCGACCTGATCGACCTCATCGACTCGGCAATACCTGGAGGTGGGGTTTTCGACGACCTCGCCGAGTTCGGTGGGCGTGGTCGAACCGTCGAAGGCTCTACTTTCGAGCTCTACCCTTTCGTGGAGAACAGTTGGGTGAACGGCGCGGTCGCAGGCCTGGTCGAGAGGTACGGACGCACGTTCGCGGCCCAATGGCAGGCCGACCCGATCGGTCTCGGTGAGCGAGCGGTCGGCATGCTGCATCGACTCCGGCTGGTGCACATCATGTCCGGCGGGATACTCGTTCTACCCGTCATCGCTCGCTACCGCGATGTGGTGATCAGTGTGCGAGACCGGGTACCCCAGGATTCTCTCTTCGAGTCCACAGAACCGAGTTCGCATTCTCACACCACGGAAACCGAGGCGCACTAGATGACCGCACATGCTCAGCGCTTCCGCCCGACCCGCGCCGGAATCATCAATCTGTGGGACTACCGCGATCAGGAATTCTCCTTTGCCGACGGTCGCCTCGTGCTTCGTGGACCGAACGGCTCGGGAAAGACCAAAGCGCTCGAGGTTCTGTTTCCCTTCGTGCTCGATGGACGAATCGAACCGAGGCGGTTGAACCCGTTCGCCGGTGAAGAGCGCACGATGAAGTCCAACCTTCTCTATCGCGGTCAGGAGAGCGCGCACTCCTATGTATGGATGGAGTTCGGGCGGGGCTCACGCGAGGATCCCGAGTCCGTCACCGTCGGTATCGGAATGCGCGCAAGTCGACAGAACGACAAGGTCACTCGCTGGTACTTTGTCGCCGACGGCCGTGTCGGCGTGGACTTTTCACTCCTGGGGTCCGACGATCGGCCGCTGACCAAGAAGCAGCTTGCCGATCAACTGGGCACCGACGCGCTTTCCGACCGGCCGGTCGACTACCGAGCGGCCATCGACGCTCGGATGTTCGGTCTCGGCGCGCAGCGTTACGACCAATTGATCAATCTGATCTTGACGTTGCGTCGTCCGCAGTTGGCAAAGAACTTGGATCCCAAGGGGCTCTCTCAGGCACTGACCGACGGTCTGCGCCCGCTGGACGAGCAACTGGTTCTCGAAGCAGCGCGCTCGTTCAGTGACATGGAAGAGGTCGGTCGCGCGCTCGAAGGCTTGACTCGGGCAGATCAGGCCGCCACAACCTTCGTCGGCGTGTACGCGAAATACCTTCGAGTGCAAGCTCGCTCGGACGTGGAACAGATCAGCCGCAGACTCGAGTCCGTTACCCACGCAACCACCGCACACTTCGCGGCCGCGGCACTGAAGGAACGCCGGTTGTCCGAGCGCGCTGCCGCGGAAAAGCGATTCGACGACGCCGAACGAGGCCTGGACCAAGCTCTCGCCGACCGCGAAACATTGCAGCGATCGAGTGCCTACGAAGGCAAACAGCAACTCGACGATCTCGCTGAATCGGCAGCGAAGCTGAAGATCTCCGCCGCCCAGCAGTCCGAGCGTGCCGGTAAAGCGCAGGCGGATCTGGCGCAGCGTTCCACCGAGGCCATCGACGCCGAAAGCTCGGTACGCGACTCGGTCGCCGCACTGACACGCGCCGAGGACGATCTCCAGATTGCTGCCGAGGACGCCGGCATCGCGTGGGCGTCGATGCCGGCCAGTGCGCGCACCGACCAGTTCAGCACGGCACTGCGCGGTCACGCCGAGGAACGTGACGGTGATGTGCGTGCCGTCCGCGATGCGCTCAGCACCGTCGAAAAGGCGATGACCGAACGCGCCCGTGCAGACAGAAGCGCCTCGCGTGCAAGAGAATTACTCGAAGCTGCTCGCGCGTCGGTCACCGAAGCCGAAGCTGCCGTGGAGTTGGCTCGTGCGCAGTATGCGTCGGGACTCCGGTCCTGGTGGGCCGAGAACTCGGCCCTGTACTCGGCTGCTGGAATCACCGTCGCCGCATTCGATTCCCTCGACGCTGCGGTACCTCACATCGGCGAGGACGACGCACCGAGCCTGGATGCCGTCCTTGCCGAGGCTTCGGCCGAGGGCCTCGAGAACGTGCGCGGACGGCGGACGCAGGCGGGTGCCGCCGCTGCAGCGCTGACCGAAGAACTGGCATCGATGCGTGCCGAACATGACCTCGTCACTGCTCAACGCGACGATGCTCCCCCACCGTTCGCAGCTCGTACGTCCTCGCGTGACGGGCTTGTCGGAGCGCCGCTGTGGCAACTCGTTCGATTCGCCGACGGCGTGGAACCTGCTGTAGCTGCTGGTGTCGAAAGCGCATTGCAGGCTGCGAACCTTCTCGACGGATGGATCTCGCCGACCGGCGCTCTCGGGTCCATGGAGTCGGACCAATTTCTGGTCGGCGTACCGAAAGCCGAGCGTCCGACGGGCCGCACGCTGGCTGACGTCCTCGAGGTCGAACCTGGAACGGACGTGCCAGAGGTCATGGTGCGCGATGTACTGACCTCGATCGCACTGCTGGAGGAAACTGGCGCATCGAAGAATGCGGTGACCTCGATCGGCATCGACGGGCGCTACTGGCAAGGCGTTCAACGGGGACGTCACGTCAAGCCGGATGCGGAATACATCGGGGCTACTGCCCGTGCGCGTCGTCGGGCTACGCGGCTCGCCGAACTGGACACCTCGATCGAAACGGCCGGCATGTCCTTGGCGGCCGCCCGCGAAGAGGAGCAGTCGGCGGCCGAACTCCTGCGCGGCCTCACGGTTGCTGCGAAGAATTTGCCGAAGGTCTCCGGAATCGTCAAGGCGCAGAAGACTGTCACCGAGTCGGCGGGCGCCCTTCGTACCTCACAGGCAGGTTCCACGGCCGCGGACAGTGAGCTCGACCAGGCTATCGCGGAGCTCTCGGCGAAAGAGAGACACCTGCGGAGTACCGCGGTCGCCCACCGAACTCCCCATAGCGCACGGGATATCGACTCACTCGCTGCAGCGATCCGGCACTTCGAGAACCAGGGTGGTCTCGTCCTTCGTCGCCGAGGCGAACACGTTCGCGAAGCCGAGCGGGCACGCGAAGCACAGAACCGATTGGAAGAATCCACCGGCCTCGCCGAGGAGTTGGCCGAGGAGTCCGCGATCGCACAGGAAAACCATCTCCAACAGGTTCAACGGTTGGACATCCTCACCGAGAAACTCGGATCCACCGCCGAACAGATCAACGCCGACCTGGAGAAGGCACGCGAAAAGATCGAAGCATGCAAGGTCGAGCAGCGCGCAGCACGCAAAGCGGACAAGGAAGCCGGTGAGGCGATCGGTAAGGCCGAAGGTGCATGCAACACAGCCCAGGAGGGTCTGCGCGCCGCGCTCACCGAGACACTCGACGACACAGCACGCCTCGCCCCGTATGCCCGCAAAGATCTACTCGCCATCCTTGGTGTCCACGAGCTCTATTCCTGGCCATCGTCCGACTCCGCGTGGCTCACTGTCGAACAGATCCTTTACCGAATTCAGAGTGCCTCGTCACCTGATGAAGAGATTTCGGTGCTGCCACCGGTGGTGCACCAACTGCACACGGCGCTCGACGAGGCCACCGCGTCGGTCAAGGCCGGCGACTCCTACCGCAAGAGCACGCGGACTGCGTTGACCGGTGCTTTGCAGGAATTCGACTCACAGCTGGCGTCGTCCGGGCAGGACTACCGGTTGCAGTGGGACGCACCCGACGGATTGACCATCGTCCGTGTGCAGGACGAGCAGGGATTCACCTCGGTCGGAGAGTTCGCTCACCGTATCGGTGACGCGCGGTCGAATCAGGAGACGTTGCTCACCGAACACGAGCGTCGGATTCTCGAGGATGCGCTGTTGACCGGCTTGGCGCAGCAGATCCACGAACGCACCGTCGATGCCCGCGAGCTCATCGCGCAGATGTCTTCCGAGATGAAGCAACGGAAGATGTCCTCTGGCAACACGATCGGTGTGCATTGGGTCCTCGCGGACAATCTCGACGAAGGCGCACGAGCGATCTCGAAGCTACTCGATCGTGATGCGTCCGGACTGAATTCGGACGACCTCGCCTCCATGCGCGCACATTTCGCGTCCGAGATCAGAATCGCCCGCGCGGCACACCCGGAGCGTTCGTACCCCGAGATTCTGGCCTCCACGCTCGACTACCGCCGTTGGCGGGTCTTCTCGTTCACGCTCATTCGCGGCGACGGCACCGAGGATCGCCTGACGGTCGCGCGTCACAGCGCGTTGTCCGGCGGTGAGCAATCGGTGTCTCTACATCTACCGTTGTTCGCGGCCGCGCACGTCATGCTGTCCTCGGCCGATCCGCACGCACCCCGGTTGCTGGCACTCGACGAAGCCTTCGCCGGCGTCGATGACAACGGTCGTAGTGAACTGCTCGGTCTCAGTGTGCAGTTCGATCTGGATCTGTTCATGACGGGCTACGATCTGTGGATCACCTACTCCGATGTACCCGGATGTGCGCACTACGACCTTGCGCATTCGGCAGCGGAAAACACTGTCAGCGCAGCGTTACTCGTCTGGGAGAACGGTGAACTGTTCGCCGAACACGATGGTTCCGATCTAGCCGCCGCTCTGGGTTCGCCGTTGACACGACGCGTGCCCACTCACGCCGAAGGCGGTCTCGAATTTGTCCGGTAACGAAGAACTCGGATGGCGAAACACGCCGGAACTCGACGCACTCTTGGCCGCCGCGCGCAAGAAGTTGGAGTCGAACTACCTGTTGGTCGGTGGCAACATCACCGTGCACCTGGGTGAGCCGGCAGAGCTATGGCGATTGTGCAGTGCAATTTCTCGATCCAGTACCGGCCTGCACAGCCGCGCCCAGACTACGAAACTCGATCTTGCCCGTTTCGACGAATGGCTCGCCCACCCACGAAACGGTGGGATCGGCTTGATTGCAACTCTCGACGCCGTCGCTCCGCTACAAGACAGAAAACAAATCGCATCCGACAAGGCCGCGGTCAAGGCCACTGCCCTCGCCGACGCGCGGGCTCTACTCGCCGAAACAACCGACGACTGGGCCGAGCATTGGTTGTCCTCGTTGCTGAATCAGGACGGCACACTCGGAGGACGCGTGGCCGTCGACGCCCTACGGGTGGCGGCACGGGTGTTGACGATCCTTCCCGTCGACGGCTTGTCGTTGACCGAACTCGCCGAATACGCGTGCGGGGACACCAAGGCACTTTCCTCCGGTGGTGCCCCCCGTCTTGTTCTCGACGCACTCTCGCTCCGCGAGGGAATACCCCGTCCAGTCGACCCCGTCGGCATTCGGTTGCTGTGGGAAACTGCAGGAGTCTCGGTCGACGCACTGTCCAGCAGGGTTCTCGTGTTCGGGTATCGAGTCGACGAAACGCACACCGTCGGCCGGTGGCTGAACGACGCTGCAAACGCCGGAATTCCGTTCCCACTCACCCTCGACATGGCCTCGCGCGGCCCGCTCACCAATATCGCAGATCGAATCTACGTGTGCGAGAACGTAGCAGTCGTCGCGGCCGCCGCTCGATCGTTGGGAAGTCGTTCCGCGACTCTTGTCTGCACCGATGGCCAGCCGTCGGCTGCGCTGCACAAACTACTCTCGGGCGTGCGGGCAGGCACGGAACTCTTCTGGCGCAACGACTTCGATTGGCCAGGCCTACAGATGACCGCTCGCGCCCGCTCGCGCTACAACGCCGTCCCATGGCGGATGGATGCGCAGTCGTATGCTCGTGCGCTCGACGCACGAACTTCCGAACCGTTGAAAGGCCATCCGGGGCCGAGTGAGTGGGATCCTGATCTTGCGGCGGCGATGCACGAGTCGGGACGTGCGGTCATGGAAGAGCGTCTCGTGCCCGACCTTCTTCTCGACCTGGCGTAGTCCGGTGGGGACGGTTGATCCCGGGCTATGAAAGCCCGGGATCACTGCCGGTTCGAAGGGCGTATCAGCGCAAGGGCACGCCGAGGAGTGCGTCGACGGCGTCGGCGAATGCACCGGGAGCGGTGGTGTCCGATCCCCCGCGTTCGACGGCGAAACTTGCCCACGCATCAAGTGCATCGAGAGCCCTCGGTGTGTCCAGATCGTCGGCCAAGTGCTGACGGAGGCGAACCACTGCGTCTTCAGCGCTGGCGGCCGACTCCAGTGCAGCTGCCTTGCGCCACAACGCCAACCGAGTATGTGCACGTTCGAGAACTTCGTCCGTCCACGGACGATCCTGACGGTAGTGCCCGGACAACAGACCCAACCGAACTGCAGCCGAATCGACATTGTCGGCGCGAAGCTTCGACACGAATACGAGGTTGCCGCGACTCTTCGACATCTTCTCGCCGTCGAGACCGATCATCCCGGTGTGCACATAATGCCGAGCGAATCGACCGCCACCGGATACAGCTTCGGCGTGCGCGGCGGAGAACTCGTGGTGCGGGAAGATGAGGTCGCTGCCGCCACCCTGCACATCGAAACCGGTCCCGATGCGATTGAGCGCAATTGCCGAGCACTCGATGTGCCAGCCCGGCCGGCCAGGACCGAACGGAGACGGCCACGCCGGCTCACCCTTGCGCTCTGCACGCCACAGGAGAGCATCGATCGAGTCCTTTTTCCCTACTCGATCCGGGTCGCCTCCACGCTCGGCGAAGAACTTGTCCATCGTCGCCCGGTCGTAACCGGACTCGTAACCGAACTCGGGCGTAGCGTCCGCACGGAAATACACATCGGGATACTCGGCGTCGTCGACGACATACGCCGCACCCGAAGCGAGCAACTTCTCGACCATGTCGATGACCTCGTCGATGGATTCGACAGCACCGATGTAATCGCGCGGAGGCAGAACTCGCAGCGCCTCCATGTCCTCACGGAACAAGGCGATCTCACGATTACCGAGGTCGATCCAGCTTTCGCCGTCGCGGTCGGCTCGTTCGAAAAGTGGGTCGTCCACATCGGTGACGTTTTGTACGTAATGCACCTCGTGACCCGCATCGCGCCACAGTCGGTTGACCAGATCGAAAGTTAGATATGTCGCGGCATGCCCGAGATGTGTCGCGTCGTACGGGGTGATTCCACACACGTACATCTTCGCCACTTTGCCGGGTGTGACCGGTCGCACTTGCCGATCTGCCGTGTCGTAGAGCCGGAGCGTAGGCCCCTGGCCGGGGATCGAGGGAACGGCTGGTTCGGACCAAGACTGCATGAAGACGAGCCTAACGGAGAGCCTTCAGAAGGCGGGCCACGGTATCGGCCTGCTCGATTGCGGCTCCGGCATCACCGGATTCGCCACCAACGCACGGGCTCGGCCGAGCAGGGACTCGATCTCCTCGTCGGTGATGTGCCCACGAAGTCGTGGTTCGACCACGGTGGTGAAGGACTCGACGAAAGCGACGACGTCGGACATAGCAGCGTCGTCGATCGCGGTGCCGGCCCAACCCCACAGCACCGTCCGAAGCTTGTTCTGCGAGTGCAGACAAATGCCGTGGTCGACGCCGTACACATATCCGTCCATGCCCTCGAGGGCATGGCCACCCTTACGGTCCGCGTTGTTGATGAGCACATCCAGCACTGCCATCCGCTGCAGGCGAGGATCGTCGGCATGAATGAGCGAGACTTCCTCGCCATCGCCGTCGTAAGCCTGCATGACCGGTATCCATCCGGTGGGAACGAGATCCGGCCTGCAGATATCGACCAGGTCGAGCGTGCGGCCGCGCTCCCCGTCGCGGTCCGGCGTGTCGATCCACCGCTGCACCATCCCCGGGCCGAACGGCCCATCCCGAAGAATTGTGGTCGGAATTACATTCCAACCCAAAGAGTCCGACACCTCGTACGACGCGATCTCTCGCCCGGCCAAGGTCCCATCGGGAAAGTCCCAGAGCGGCACTTCTCCGCGAACAGGCTTGTAGACGCACCGAACCGTGGACGTCTCACCGTCGTCCCCGGTGCCCGTTGCCTCGCAGACCAACGTCGCGTTGCTGGCCGACACCACTCGCCCGATGATGGTCAACTCGCCGGTTTCCATCACCTTGCGGCCCGCGAACGGCGGCCGGTCTTCGGTCAAAGCTCTTCGCCAAGTTCGCCGGCCGAGCCGAAGGTGGCATCTCGCTTGTATCCATTCGATCGAATACAGGTGTGTCCGTCCTGGGTCAGCGGCTCACCACACAAGGGGCACGGCGCACGGCCGGCAGCAATCACCCGCTCGGATCGAAGTGCGAACTCCCGTGCCGCGAGCGGCGTCAGGAAGACGCGGACTGCATCGGGGCCTTCGTCGGTGTCATCGAGGACGACAGACTCGTCGACCTCGACCTCACTGATAGCCAGGAGTTCTACCACCACCGCGTTCGCATCCGCGTCCCAGCCCAGACCCATGGTCCCGACCCGAAACTCGGTATCGATCGGAGTCATCAACGGACTCGTGTCGCCCAGTTCGGCTTCCTCGGGCGGGAACTCCGCACCGAACCGTCGTTGAACTTCGTCCAGCAGCAAACCTATCCGGTCTGCGAGAACCTGAACCTGCTGCTTTTCGAGCGCGACCGAAACGACGCGAGCGTCGTGGACTGCCTGTAGAAAAAACGAACGATCGCCTGGCTCCCCCACGGTTCCCGCGACAAAACGATCAGGGGTGCGGAAAACATGTATTGCGCGTGGCATTGCACCTCCTGGAGCTTCATTCTCGGATCCGAGAACTCGGACCCGAACTTCATTATCCGCTATCGGCGGGCCTACGCTCCGGAACCGCCACCGGGCACCGCATCGGAGTCCATGCTCGGTGCCGTCGGAACCGCAGGTACCAACGCGGTCAAGTCGAGACCTGTGTCGTTCGTCCGAAGCACGAACGGCCTGGTCGAGCTGTACCGGACGACACTGACGGAGGCAGGATCAGCAACGATACGTTGGAACGAATCCAAGTGGCAGCCCAAGGCGTCCGCGAGGATCGATTTGATGACGTCACCGTGTGAGCAGGCCACCCAGAGGACATCGCGGCCGTACTCCTCCGCGAGGCGCGCGTCGTGTTCCCGGATCGCGAACACAGCCCGCGACTGCACCTGAGCCAGTCCCTCGCCACCAGGGAACACCGCCGCGGACGGGTGTTGCTGGACCACCTTCCACAGCGGCTCCTTCACCAAATCCTTGATCAATTTTCCCGTCCACGACCCGTAATCGACCTCGATCAGCCGTTCGTCGACCGTCGGAGTCAGACCGCGCCGGGCGGCAAGAGGTGCCACCGTTTGCTCACACCGCTGCAGCGGTGAGTGCACGACCTCCTCGACCGGAAGCCCGCCCAATCTCTCCGCAACATGAGCGGCCTGTTCCAGTCCGCGGTCGTCGAGTGCGACACCGGCCGACCGCCCTGCCAGAGCGCCCGCAGTATTCGCAGTCGAGCGTCCATGTCGCAACAAGATCACCGTCATGAAACCCAGCCTAGGGCGTCTGGCGAATCAGGTGGCCGACACCACGCCCGCAGACAGCAGCGCCATCACGCCGATGCCGAGCACGATGCGATATCCGACGAACCAGTACAGCGAGTGATTCGCAACGAACTTCAGCAGCCATGCGATCGAGGCGTAACCAAGTGCGAACGCGACGACGGTCGCGACCAGCAACTGTGGGCCGGAGGCGTTGAGACCTTCCCCGGCAGGCTCGAACGCATCGGGCAACGAGAACAGTCCGGACGCAGTCACAGCCGGTATGGCGAGCAGGAACGAGAACCGCACGGCTGCTTCGCGTTCGAGACCCATGAACAGGCCTGCACTCGTAGTGGCTCCTGACCTGGACACGCCGGGAATCAACGCCAGACATTGCGCGGCACCCATCACGAGCCCGTCCCGTGTGGTGATTTTCTCCAGTGGCCGCTTCTTGGATCCGAGGTACTCGGCGACTGCGATGACGATGGCGAACACGATGAGCATTGTTGCGATGAGCCACAAGTTGCGTGCCCCGGTTCGGATCTGGTCTTTGAACAGGATCCCCAACAGCCCGATCGGGATCGTGGCGATGATCACGTACCAGCCGAGCCGATAGTCGAGATCGCGCGCCGTCTTGTCGAGGATTCCGCGGAACCAAGCCTTGACGATTCTCACGATGTCGCGCCAAAAGAACACGAGCACCGCCGCCTCGGTTCCGAGCTGTGTGACAGCGGTGAACGAAGCTCCTGCATCGGACCCGAAGAAGACGCTCGAGACGATTCTCAGGTGTCCTGACGACGATATCGGTAGGAACTCGGTCAACCCCTGCACTGCGCCGAGGATGATTGCCTGAAGCCAACTCATGGACTCACCGATCATCCTCGAACCTCCCCGAAGGTCGACGAGAGCATAGGGGTTCGGTTGAGGAAAGGTGCGCAATTCACGGCCCGACGGTACCTGGCGCGGCTCGCCCGGATCGACCGACACTCGCACCGCCGCCACCGGCGCACTACTCTGCTCACCTGGCGCCGTTTTCGTGATCGACTCAGAAAACCGACACCATCACAATCGACAAGGAATGTTGAAGAACTATGAAGCAGCGATCAGTCGGCTCCAGTGGCCTGCGCGTGTCGAGGATCGGACTCGGCACGCTCGGATGGGGCAGCGGCACCGACGGTGACGACGCGGCTGCCCAACTCGCTGCCTTCTCCGACGCCGGAGGAACACTTGTCGACACCTCACCCGTATACGGGGATGGACGAGCACAAAGAGTGCTCGCGGAGGTCCTCGACGACGTCGTCCCGCGCACGAACCTGATCGTGAGCAGTGCAGCCGGTATCGAAACCACGAGTGGGCACTACCGCATCGACTGCTCTCGGCGAGCACTACTCGGCCAACTCGATGCAACGCTGCGTGATTTGGGTACCGACTACCTCGATCTGTGGCAAGTCGCGGCATGGGATGCGAGCACGCCCGTGGACGAGATCGCATCCACCCTGGACTACGCCGTATCGAGCGGGAAAGTTCGGTATGTCGGTGCACGTGGCTATCTCGGCTGGCAACTGGCGACTGCGGCTGGAGCTGCGGGCGCAGGCCACATCGTCGCGACGCAGGCCGAGTATTCGCTTCTTGCCCGTGGTATCGAGGACGAATTGCTACCGGCCGCGCTTCATCACGGTGTAGGCATCCTCGCTGCTGTCCCGTTGGCCGGCGGAGTACTGACCGGAAAGTACCGACACGGCACGCCGGCGGACTCACGAGGTGCCGACGATCTCCACGCAGGATCGCTTTCCGGCTACCTCACCGACGCTGCCGTCAACGTCGTCGACGCCGCTGTCATGGCCGCAAGTGGCCTGCAAACTTCACCTCTGGCAGTGGCCTTGGCCTGGGCGCGCGATCGCCCGGGTGTCAGCTCGGCGATAGTAGGAGCCAGGGACCTCGCACAATTGACCGGGGTACTCGTCGCGGAAGACCTCGAGCTGCCTGCGGCCATCACTTCCGCATTGGACGACGTCAGTAGCTGACCGCGTGCCTACGCCGTCGCGTTCTGCCGCGCTCGAATCCGGTCGAGTATCGACACGATGCGCTGAAGAAACGACCGCGGGCTCGACAGCTCCGGCGAGCCCGGGCTCAGCTCGTCTGCATCTGTCACCGCGTCGCGGACAGCGGCGACGATACTGCGCTGATCGGTCAGATCGATTTCGGTCACCGACTGTTCCACGACGGCGATGACGTCCGACTTGCCCGGAACCTGCTCGAGCAGGTTCTCGCGATACATCTCCACGTACAGCGTCGACTTGTGCACGCGGAATGCGAACTGTCGGCCGTCTGCGTTTCGACCGAACCCATTCGCGTGCGCACCGACGGTGATCTGTTCGACGACGAACCGGCGCGTATCCGACACTTCCACGGAGCCGGAAATAACAGGGCGACCAGCTGTAACAGGGCGATGAGAACCCTCCGGTCGACTGAAATCTTTGGTAGTTACCATCTCGACTCCTCGTTCTCTTCCCGGAAAACACGGTACCGCCACCTTGCTTCGACCGCACTCGGGTAGTCCGACAGTGTCGACTTCCAACTCATCAGGCAGGGTGGACTCGACACTTCGTTCCGCTACGCCACACCATGGCACCTTTTCAGACGCACGACCACAGCATCCAGGAGCAGGCATTCCCATGAGAGACAGACGTTTGCGGTGGCGAACTCTCGCCGCGGTCGCGGCCACCTCGACGATCTTGTTGGCGGCCGGTTGTTCGGGCGACGGAGCCGACGAGGCCGATCCGGTGAGCGTCGAACCCTTGACCGGGGTCAGCTCCCCCGAAACCTCGACTCCCCCGGTGGGGAGCATCACGGCGTCTCGGTCCGGGATTCACTTCACCTCTTTCGACTCTGCCACGCGCAGCGTTCTCGCGCTCGACGACAGTTTTTCGAACCTGCTGGTTTTCGATACAGGCGACGGCAACGCCGAACCACGTGCAATATCGCTACCGGGCGAGGCAGCCACCATAGTGGCCCCCGGCGACGGGACAGTCGTGCTGCCGATGAACGGAAGCCTCGCACGCGTCGAGATAGGCGACTCGAAGGTCACCTCGACGGAAGTCGATGCGAATCTGCTCAGTGCTGCAGTTCTCGAGGACGGCAGAACAGCGGTGGGAGATGATCGTGGTTCGGTTCACATTCTCGAGCAAGACGGGACGGAATCGCAGACCATAGACGGTTTGACCTCGGTCGATGCCCTGGCCTCGACCATGTATGGGCTTGCTGCTCTGGATCGAGATCAAACCTCCGTCACCGTCGTGGATGTCGCCGACGGTTCCCTCGGCATCGCCCTCCGCGCCGGCGAGGGTGCAGCCGAGCTGGACACCGACCGGTTCGGGCGAATCTTGGTGACCGATGCCACCGGAGAAGAACTTCTCGTGTTCTCCTCGGACGAATTGTTGTTGCGTCAGCGCTTTCCTGTCGATGCGCAGCCGTGGGCCGTCACCTACGACAACGAGACCGACGTCGTATGGATCAGCGTCCCCGCCCTCAACCAAGTTGTCGGATACACGCTCGACACGGGAATTCCTGTCGAGGTTTCCAGGTTCGCGACTGTAAGGCAGCCGGACTCCCTCGCGATCGACTCCGCGACGGGTGATTTGCTTGTGGGGTCGGCCGCCGGTGAGGGATTACAGCGAATACCGGCAGGCGAAGGCCGGTAGAGGCAGCGAGAGTCGAGGCGATAACCCACGGTGTCGAAGAACAGCTATGGGAGCGGGCGGTTCCCTCGAGAGTGGGACTTGACGTCCGAGGAGTGGGACTACGTTCCACTTCGCCTGCCGCCGGATGTCACACGGGTGACGGCCTCGATGCGGCTTACAATCCAGGCCGAGTTCGGCGGCTGGGAACTCTCGCGCATGCGCGTGTACACCGACGGAAGTCGGCGGGTGCTGCTCAAGCGAAAGAAAACTGCCGAGCATATACCCGATCCTGGAATATGAGACCCGAGTATCAAGAGGGAAAGAAGAACTGTGGGCCAGACCTTGTACAGCGCGCTGCTTCGTTTGATGTTCTTGCTGCAGCCGGAGCGAATCCACCATCTCGCGTTCGCGACCATGCGCGCGCTGACGACCTTTACGCCGACGAGAAAGCTTCTCTCGCGAGTATTCGTCGTCGACGATCCCCTACTTCGAAGCACAGTTTTCGGCGTGGACTTCCCTAGACCACTCGGTCTCGCCGCAGGCTTCGACAAGAACGCGGACGGCGTGGATGCATGGGGGCCACTGGGCTTCGGGTTCGCCGAGGTAGGAACGGTCACCGCACAACCGCAGCCCGGTAATCCGACTCCCAGGCTGTTCCGGCTGCCTGCGGACCGCGCCCTGATCAACCGAATGGGCTTCAACAACCACGGCGCCGGCAACGCCGCCAACGTGCTGCGGAACCGCCGAGGCGGTGTACCGATCGGCGCGAACATCGGGAAGACGAAGGTCACGCTCCCCGCCGACGCTGCCGCCGACTACACCGCAAGCGCAACGCTTCTCGGGCCACTGTCCGACTTCTTGGTGGTGAACGTCAGCTCGCCGAACACCCCAGGGTTGCGGGACCTTCAGGCTGTCGCGTCTCTACGGCCAATCCTCGAGGCTGTGCAAAGCGTCGTCACGGTTCCCATCCTGGTCAAGATCGCACCCGATCTGTCCGATGAGGACATAGACGCCGTCGCCGACCTTGCAGTCGAGTTGGGACTGGACGGGATCGTCGCGACCAATACGACGATCGACAGGTCGGGCCTGCGCACCTCGGCCGAGGAAGTCCAGTCCATCGGGGCAGGCGGCTTGTCGGGAGCACCGTTGGCGGACCGCTCGCTCGTGGTTCTACGACGGCTGTACGCCCGAGTTGGGACACGCATTGCCATCATCTCGGTCGGTGGCATCGAGTCGGTGGATCAAGCCTGGGAACGCATCACCGCGGGCGCGTCACTGATCCAGGGCTACACAGGTTTCATCTATGGGGGCCCGTTCTGGATGCGTCGAATCAACAAGGGCATCGCCGGCAAATTGCGAGCGCACGGGTTCACGTCGTTGTCGGACGCGGTCGGATCGGATCACCGCCGCAGCTGACACAGCAAAAAGGCCGTGTTGTGCACCATCTGCACAACACGGCCTTTCTTGTGCATTGGGGCCTATCGAGCCTCGTACACACCCGTCAGGACGGCTCGTCCGATCGCGTGCGAGAACAGGTTGAAACCGAGAAACGCCGGCGTTGCCGTTTCGTCCACTTCCAGTCGCTCGACGTCGACCGCATGGACCACGAACATGTAGCGGTGTGGTCCATGACCCGCTGGAGGTGCCGCACCGATGTATCGAAACAGACCCGCATCGTTCTTCAACGTGACAGCAGCACTGGGCACACCCGTACCGCCGTCGTCACCGGCACCCGCGACTAGCGAAGTCGTCTCGACTGGGATGTTCGCTACCGCCCAGTGCCAGAAACCCGACGCCGTCGGTGCGTCCGGGTCGAAGACGGTGAGTGCAAAACTTTTGGTGCCTTCGGGAAACCCGGACCAGGAAAGTTGCGGCGAATTGTCGTGGCCGCCGGCGCCCATGATTCCGCTCAACTGCTGGTTATCGAGAGTGCCACCGTCCTGAACATCCTCCGAGGTGAGTTCGAAGGAAGGCAGTGCGGGAAGTGCGTCGTAAGGGTTGTACGCCATCAAAAGATCCTTTCGATTCAGCTGTGCAGCAGAAAGTGTTCCAACACCTGTGTACCGAACTTCAATGAACTGACCGGTACCCTCTCGTCCACGCCGTGAAACAGGGCTGCGAAGTCGAGTTCGGGCGGCAATTTGAGCGGCGCGAAACCAAAGCATCGAATACCCAAGCGCGCGAAGGCCTTTGCATCCGTACCACCCGACAGCATGTACGGAACCGTACGTCCGTTCTCGTCGTGTGCAAGTATCGCGTCGTTCATGGCGTCGACGAGGTGCCCGTCGAAAGTAGTCTCGTAGGAGTCGAGCTTGGTGACCCACTCACGTTCGACGTTGGGCCCGATCAGTTCGTCCACTTCCCGCTCGAACGCAGCCTGACGCCCGGGGACCACCCGGCAATCGATCATCGCCTCGGCGGTCTGTGGAATAACGTTCGCCTTGTATCCGGCTTTGAGCATTGTCGGGTTGGCGGTATCTCGCAGTGTCGCGCCCACGATCCGCGCGATGCTGCCGAGTTTGAGCAAGGAGCCGTCGAGATCGGGGCTTTTCGGGTCGAAATCGAGTCCGGTTTCCTCGGCCACCGCTGCGAAGAACTCTGCTACCGAATCGGAGATCACCAGCGGGAATGTGTGGTTGCCGAGCTTGGCCACAGCTTCTGCCAGATAGGTCACCGCATTCTCTTCGTGCAGAAACGACCCGTGCCCGGCTCGCGCCTTCGCGGTCAGTTTCATCCACCCGAGACCCTTCTCTGCCGTCTCGACCATGTACAGCCGCTTCTCCGTGCCGTCCGGCCTGGCGACCGTCAAGGAAAAGCCACCGACCTCACCGACTGCTTCGGTGACACCTTCGAACAGGTCGGGACGATGCTCGACGAGCCACTGCGAGCCGTACTTCCCACCGTTCTCTTCGTCGGCAAGGAAGGCAAAGAGAATATTGCGCGGTGGAACAGTGCCGTTCGATTTGAATTGTCGTGCCAGCGCCAGCGCCATCCCGACCATGTCTTTCATATCGATCGCGCCGCGACCCCACACGTACCCGTCTTCGACAGCGCCGGAGAACGGATGCACACTCCAATCCGCAGGTTCTGCCGGGACGACGTCGAGATGCCCGTGGATCAACAACGTGCCGCGGCTCGGGTCCGAACCCGGCAACGTGGCGAATACATTCCCACGGCCGGGAGCTCCGGATTCGACGTACTCGGTCTTGTAACCGACCTCGTGAAGTTTCTGCGCCACCCACTCGGCGCACTCCTTCTCCCCCTTGGTCGTTTCCAGTTCGCCGGTGTTGGAGGTGTCGAATCTGATCAAAGCGCTGACGAGGTCGACAACCTCGTCGAGTGCGGTCGTCGGGACAGGGTCGGGATGGGGATGATCGGCGGAAGACACCCCACGTTCCTACCACCCGGGCCGCGACGACGGGCGAACTGACGTGGGGATTTGGGCGATGGGCCACCCGTCATATATCTTTGTCCAGCACGCAGCGAGCAGGCGTGCGAACAAGATGTGTACACCGTGTTGCTGGCATTTACAGTGCACAACTGGTCCGAGTGGCGGAATGGCAGACGCGCTAGCTTGAGGTGCTAGTGTCCTATTAACGGACGTGGGGGTTCAAGTCCCCCCTCGGACACCAGGGAATTGCACAAGATCTTGTGTAAAAGTTCCAGAAGTTCTGCGTTGAGACAGACGACATAGGCCCCGATTCCCTGGAATCGGGGCCTATGTCGTTTTCGCACGTAGCAAGGAGAGGAAGACCGATGGTCGACGGGAACGCTGTTGCCGATTCGGAGTTACTCGGATCTTCGACCGAGTACTCGGGGATCGAGCCGGCCGATCTTGCGACCTGCCTCCGTGTCCTCGCCCAGGCTGGGTCGCTGGACAAGAATCATCCTGATTCGATCGTTGTGCAACGCGCTTCGGGACAACTGTTCAAGGACCTGAAACGGGCACGCCGTGTCGCTGCACGTTCGGCCAAGTCGGATGCGGATCGGGCCGTTGTCGAGGCAACCGCCACCGGGTCACCGGATCGCATCGACGACGAGACCGCGGGCATATCGTTGACCTCGCGGACCGAAACCGAGTTCGCAGGCACGTTGATTCGCCCCCGCCCGTGCTACATCTGTAAGCAGCGCTACACGCTGGTCGACTCGTTCTATCATCAGCTGTGCCCGGAATGCGCAGCGTTGAACCGGAGCAAACGCAATGCAACTACCGATCTGACCGGCCGCACCGCGCTTCTCACCGGTGGGCGAGCCAAGATCGGCATGTACATCGCGCTGCGACTGCTGCGGGACGGAGCTCATACGACGATCACGACGCGTTTCCCCAATGATGCCGTCCGTAGATTCGCGGCGATGCCGGACAGCGACAAGTGGCTTCACCGACTCCGTATCGTCGGAATCGATCTGCGTGACCCGGCTCAGGTTGTCGCACTTGCAGATTCGGTTTCCGCTCATGGACCACTCGACATCCTGATCAACAATGCAGCGCAAACGGTGAAGCGCTCGATAGGTGCATACAGTGCGCTTGCAGACGGTGAGTCGACACCGCTGTCCCTGGACTTCATCCCAGCCGGATCTCGGCCGGAAGTGACGAAGTTCGGCACGACGAGTGATGCGCATCCCGCTTCGCTGGCGAGTTCGCTGCCGGAGACCGCGATCACGGCGGGAGGTCGTGATTCTCTCACCGCCGAGGCCGTCGCATCTCTTGCGTTGGTTGCAGGATCGGCGAGCGCCGATCGAATCGAGCAGGGTATCGCTATCGACGCCGGTGGACTCGTGCCGGATCTGGCGGATACGAACAGTTGGATACATACCGTCGAGCAGGTCGATCCGGTGGAACTGCTCGAAGTTCAGCTATGCAATTCGGTGGCACCGTTCATTCTGGTCTCCCGTCTGCGCGCAGCCATGGAAGCCTCGACTGCCCGCCGCAAGTACGTCGTGAACGTCTCGGCAATGGAGGGGCAGTTCAGTCGGGCGTACAAAGGTCCCGGACATCCGCACACCAACATGGCCAAGGCCGCGCTCAATATGCTCACCCGAACGAGTGCCAAAGAAATGCTCGATCACGGAATCCTGATGAGCGCCGTCGATACAGGTTGGATCACCGACGAACGACCCCACCCGACGAAGATGCGGTTGGCGGACGAGGGATTCCACGCGCCACTCGATCTTGTCGACGGTGCGGCGCGTGTCTACGACCCCATCGTGCAAGGCGAGGCGGGTATCGATCTGTACGGCCAGTTCCTCAAGGACTACGGCCCCTCACCCTGGTGATGTCGACACGTTTGTGCCGCGACACTCGAGGGAATACCGGTTTGCGAAGATCGGGTCTCGGGCGTGGTGACGGATAGGCGGTTGGGGTATGGGCGACGATGTCGAACAGCGGAAGTTCACCAGGGAGGACCGTCATCGGTTCCGGCAGAAGGTTCAGGACTGCCTCGATGCACTCGCGACCATGCTCGCGCAGGAGACATTCGAGGTCGGGCAGCCGCAAATAGGGATGGAGATCGAACTCAATCTCGTCGACGACGCCATGGCGCCTGCGATGGCCAACGCGACCGTCCTCGACGCGATTGCCGACCCGGACTATCAGACGGAGCTCGGCCAGTTCAACATCGAGATCAATGTCGAACCACGCCCGTTGCGCGGCAGCAGCATCGAAGATCTCGAACGCGATTTGCGGACCTCGCTCAATGCTGCTGACGAGCGCGCACGGGCGTCGGGTAGCCGACTCGCGATGATCGGAATGCTGCCGACATTGACCGAGAAGCACTTCGAGCATCGCTGGTTGTCGGCGAACCCCAGGTACGACCTGCTCAACCAACAAATCTTTGCCGCTCGCGGTGAGGATATCGAACTCGATATCCTCGGGGTCCGGCTGCCCGGAGCAGATTCGGCCGAGAAGCTGTCGACCATCACGGACACGATCCTGCCCGAAGCGGCCTGCACGTCGGTGCAACTCCACCTGCAGGTGGCCCCGGAGGACTTCGCCTCGCATTGGAATGCAGCGCAGGCGCTCGCCGGCGTACAGGTAGCGCTCGCGGCCAATTCACCGTTCCTTGCCGGCCGTGCCCTGTGGCACGAAACGCGTATCCCGTTGTTCGAGCAGGCAACCGATACCAGGCCGAAGGAATTGGTGAATCAAGGAGTGCGGCCGAGGGTCTGGTTCGGTGAACGATGGATCACCTCGATCTTCGACCTGTTCGAGGAGAACTCACGATACTTCCCAGCGCTGCTGCCGGTCTGCAGCGACGAGGATCCACTGGCAGCGTTGGCAGAGGGCTTCACACCGAACCTGTCCGAGTTGCGCATGCACAACGGGACCGTCTACCGCTGGAATCGGCCCATCTACGATCGCTCGTCCGGCGGTCACCACATCCGACTCGAAAACAGGGTGCTACCCGCCGGTCCGTCGATCGTGGACACGCTCGCCGATGCCGCGTTCTACTACGGGACCGTCCGCTCGCTCGCAGACGCCGACAGGCCACTGTGGTCGCAGATGTCGTTCGATGCGGCAGAAGAAAACTTGCATTCAGCCGCTCGAGGCGGATTCGATTCTCGGCTCTACTGGCCGGAAGTAGGCTCGGTGAGCCCACAGGAATTGGTCCTTCGACGGTTACTGCCGATGGCCGACGCCGGGCTCGCGGCCTATGGCGTGGATGTCGCCGTGCGCGAGAAGTATCTCGGCATAATCGAGGGTCGTTGTTTGGCTCGACGTTCGGGCTCGGTCTGGCAACGCGAGGCGGTAGTGGCGCGCGAGCGTGCCGGTGAGGACCGACAGTCCGCGTTGGCCTGGATGCTCGGTGACTACGTCACGTTGATGAACGAAGGCGAACCGGTCCACACCTGGTCTTTCTGACCCGCTGGGGGCATAGGATCGGTTCATGATGTTCCGGGCGCTGGCCGACATCACGGCAGCGGCGCACCTCGCCTTCGTCGTGTATGTCGTCGCGGGCGGTTTTCTCGCCTGGCGCTATCGACGCACAATTTTGCTGCATGGCGTCGCAGTGGCGTGGGGGTTCGTCTCGATAGTGATCGGCGTCGACTGCCCGCTCACGCAACTCGAAAGCTGGGCCCGAGTGCGCGGCGGCGAATCAGCACTGCCGTCCACCGGTTTCATCGATTATTACCTCACCGGGGTCGTCTACCCCGAAAGCATGCTCGGCGTGATTCGGTTTGCGGCAATCTGCACCGTCGCCATCTCGTGGGCAGGATTCGCGGTGCTCCGATCGCGCTCACGGCACCTCAGCGCGACCTGATCGAGGATGGTGGGCGTCGTCGACTCTCGGCGTGATGCACGTTACTGTCGAGTACATGACTTCGAGTGTTCCCGAACCCGCCGAGACCGCTGACAAAACCCGCTTGTACGACATAGTCGTCTACGGCGCAACTGGCTTCGTCGGACGTCTTACTGCCGACTATCTGGCCCGCCACGCTCCGGAAGGAACGGTTGTAGCCCTCGCCGGCCGGTCCGCTTCCCGTGTCGAGACGGTTCGGCGCACCCTCCCCTCCGCTGCTGCGCAGTGGCCCATCATCGAGGCCGACGCTGCGGACGAAGAGGCGCTCCGAGCTCTCGCCGAGTCCACTCGAGTCGTGATCACTACTGTCGGTCCCTACGCGAAGTTCGGACTGCCGCTCGCTGCTGCATGCGCAGTCGCCGGCACCGACTATGTCGATCTCACCGGTGAAGTACTTTTTGCTCGTCAGAGCATCGACAAAAATCACGAGATCGCCCAGAAGTCCGGCGCACGCATCGTCCATTCCTGCGGATTCGATTCGATACCCTCCGATATCGGTGTCCATGTTCTGCACGCAGCCGTGGCCGCCGACGGCGCAGGTGAACTGACCGACACCACCCTCGTGGTCTCCTCGATGCGCGGCGGCGTCAGCGGCGGCACCGTCGACTCGGTTCGGACTCAACTTGCCGAGATGAAGAAAGACGGCAAACTTCGCAGACTCGCCGCTCGCCCGTATTCGCTGAGTCCGGACCGTAGCCTCGAGACCGACTTCGGTCGGCAACTCGATGCTCAGGTCGTCAACGGCACCCAGATCTCCCCCAGCCTTCGAGGTTGGAAAGCCCCGTTCTTCATGGCCTCGTACAACACCCGCGTCGTCCGGCGAAGCAATGCTCTACGAGATTGGGCTTACGGCAAGCAGTTTCGTTACCGCGAGGTGATGAACGTCGGCACCTCGTTCGCGTCGCCCGTCATTGCCGGCGCAGTCTCCGTCGGGCTCGGCGCCGCGTTGGTGGGAATGACGGTTTTGCCCCGCAAGCTTCTCGACCGCGTCCTGCCCGAGCCCGGCAAGGGGCCGAGCACCCAGGCGCAGGAGAACGGTCACTTCACGATGGACGTGTACACGACCACGACGTCCGGTGCTCGATACCGTTCGCGAGTGAAGGCCGACGGCGATCCAGGCTACAAGGCCACCGCGGTGATGCTCAGCGAGTCGGCGCTCGCTCTTGTCCACAACCGAAACAGTCTGCCCGAGGCTGCTGGAGTACTCACTCCCGCAACGGGAATCGGGGATGCACTGGTGACTCGCCTCCAAGATGCGGGCCTGGAAATCTGGGCTCGTAAGGAGTGACGGTAGCCGACGGGTCCGATGCCCACACCGATCTCCTGCGGGCGTACGAGAAATCGGTGGGGGTGTCCGGCGACGGAAGCGAGTTTGTGACGGCGCCGTGGGGTAATCGACTGTCGGCGGTCTTGCCGGTACGCCGACTCGCATCCGGGGCTGTCGCCGTGTTCGCGTCATCAGTGGATCGGTATCGGCGAAGTGTTGGGCTCGACACCACTGCGTGGACACTCAGCCCCGATCGCATTGCCGCTTCCTTCAGCGGTGACCGCATGTACCGGGAAAACGGTGTGCCGGTAACCGCCTTTGCCGAACTCTCCGGGTTCTTCGAATGCGCGGACGGCTGGGTACGTACGCACGCCAACTATCCACACCATCGTCGTGCGCTGCTGCAGGCGATCGGGCTCGGCGAAGCAGCATCTGTGGAGGCAGTCCGGTCGCGCATCGGATCGCTCGGCAGCGACGTCATAGAGCGCAGATGTGCACGCGCAGGCGCAATAGCGGTCCGGCTTCGCACCGAGCAGGAGTGGGCCGAACACGAGGTTGGCGCAGCGGTTGCCTCCGAGCCTCTCGTTCGCTCCAGCCTTCGATCCGACACAGCACTGCGCTCCGATTTCGTTGGGACACAACAGTATCCACTGCACGGAATCAGGGTACTCGACTTGACCCGTGTGATTGCAGGACCCGTCGCATCGCGTGCCCTTGCGCTTCTCGGTGCGGATGTTCTGCGCATCGACCCACCCGACCTGCCCGAGATCGAGTGGCAACACAGGGAAAACGGTCAGGGCAAACGCAGTGCCCTACTCGACATAGGGACTGCCGAAGGGTTGAACACGGCTCGACTATTGTGCGCCCAGGCCGATGTCCTCGTCTCGGGCTACCGACCGGGCGCCATCGAGAATCTCGGCTTCCTACCCAGCTCGTTCCGGCCGGGGATCGTGTGTGGATCGGTGTCCGCTTGGGGGGACAGTGCTCGGGAGAGCAATGCTCGGCAGAACACTGCGTGGCTCCAGCGCGGATTCGACAGCATCGTCCAAGCCGCGAGCGGGATAGCGGTGATAGAAGGATCAGAAGACGATCCTGGGGCCCTGCCCGCCCAGGCACTCGATCATGCCAGTGGCTACCTTCTCGCCGCCTGCATCGTCGATGCTCTCACCGCAACACGTATGTCGGGATCAGGCTGCGATGTATCGGTGTCACTGGCGCGAACTGCCTCCTGGCTCACCTCGGCAAAAGATCGGACCGAGCACCCCGAGGCGGCGTCCATACCCGGACCGAACTGCACCGACACACACGGATCTACGACAACTGCATTGCCTGCGCTCGCGGTTTACAGTCACTACCCGTTTCCCGCACACCCGCTCGGATCGCACGCCCCGAGCTTCGACGACGACCGAGGACCTATTTCCACATGACTATTCCGCTTGTCGTCGACGTCGACACCGGAATCGATGACTCCTTGGCACTGCTGTACCTGTTGGCCAGCCCCGAGGCCGAGATCCTGTCGATCGCATCGACCGCGGGCAACGTTTCGGTGAACCAGGTGGCTGCAAACAATCTGGCGTGGCTCGACCTGTGCAAGGCAACCGACATCGAGGTGACGCTGGGTGCACAGGTGCCGCTGGCGTCCCCGCTCATGACGACCGAAGAAACGCACGGCCCACGCGGAGTCGGGTTCGCCGACCTTCCGGTTTCCGATCGCTCACTGTCGAACCGTGATGCAGCAACTGCCTGGGTGGAACTGGTACGCGAACGGCCAGGCGAGATCGTCGGATTGGTCACCGGGCCGTTGACCAATCTCGCACAGGCTGTTCGAATCGATCCAGACCTTCCGCACCTGTTGAAGCGACTCGTGTTGATGGGTGGGGCTTTTCAGCACCCCGGTAACACGACACCGACCAGCGAATGGAATATCGCAGTCGATCCAGAGGCAGCATCGGAAGTGTTCGCGGCATTCTCTGGCCTTCCAGAGGCACGACTTCCCATCGTGTGTCCACTCGACATCACCGAAACCATCGAAATGCTCCCCCACCACATCGCGCGGTTGGCCGAGCGCGCGGGAAGCACACCCCGCGAGATCATTTCGGAGGCCGATGCGTCCGAAATCAGATCAACAGCGTCCAACGCGGTAGTACGTCACCTTTCCGATGCAGTCCGCTTCTACATGGAGTTTCATCGCGATCACGACCAAGGATTCCTGGCGCACATGCACGATCCATTCGCCGCTGCCGTAGCCTTGAATCCCGCGATCGCGACACTGCGCACAGCCACTGTCGACATCGAACTGGACGGAACCCTCACCCGCGGAACGACCGTCGCGGACTGGAGAGGAATGTGGGGCAGACCGCTCAATGCAGCCATCGCATCGACGACAGATCCTGAAGCATTCTTCGACGACCTGATCAAACGCATCGGAACGCTGGCCGCACGCCTGTACCCCTGACACTACCGATTCCTCGGAAAGTGCAGGGGTACAAGATGTTCACAACCGAACTACGTCCAGGTGGATGGCGAGGCAGCGTCGAAGGTGTCGAGCAACTCCTGAGCTGCCAATGCCGCAGTCAGGGACCCGTCGCGAACACGGTCTTCGACACCGAGACGAATAGCTTTCACCGCAGGATTCTGTGCGATCCGGCGCAGCATCTGATCGTTGACCATCGACCACATCCAGTCGACCTGCTGGCGTCGACGCTTTTCGGCGAACTCACCGGCGTCGGTGAGCACCTGCCGATGCCTCAGAACGGTGTTCCAGAATTCGTCGAGCCCGGTGCCCTCGATCGCGCTCATCGTGAGAACCGGAGGCTTCCAGATCGCATCGTGCGGGTAGATCATCCGAAGCGCGCCTGCCAACTCCCTGGCCGCGCTCTTCGCCTCCACGATGTGTTTACCATCGGCCTTGTTCACAGCCACCAGATCTGCCAGCTCCAGGACACCCTTCTTGATGCCCTGCAACTGATCTCCGGTCCGGGCCAGAGTCAAGAACGCGAAGCAGTCGACCATGTTTGCAACCGACACCTCCGACTGCCCTACCCCGACTGTTTCGACGAGGATGACGTCGAATCCAGCAGCCTCGAGTAGCACGATGGTCTCGCGGGTCGCGCGCGTCACTCCCCCGAGAGTGCCCGACGTGGGCGAGGGCCGAATGTAGGCATCCTTCTCCACCGACAACCGAGCCATCCGGGTCTTGTCGCCCAGGATCGACCCACCTGTGCGGGTGGACGAGGGATCGACGGCCAAGACCGCGACCCGGTGGCCCTGTTCGATCAACCGCATGCCGAGCGCGTCGATGAACGTCGACTTTCCTACCCCTGGGACGCCGGTGATGCCGACGCGATGTGCGCCACCGGCCTTCGGCAGCAGTTGCAGAAGCAACTGCTGCGCCAGGTCGCGATGGTCCGCTCGCGTCGACTCGACCAACGTGATCGCCCGAGCAAGCCCAGAACGATCATTGGCGAGGACCGACTTCGCCACCGCGTCGATATCGATATTCAGGGGCGCTCTGGTGGAGTTACTCATCCGTGTACGTCACGATCACGCGGTCGCCTCGTGCGGCTCCGGCCCGTTTCCGTGACCGAGCTGTTCGGATATTTTCTGGACGAGTCCGATAGCGGCATCGGCGATGACCGTCCCCGGAGGGAAGATCGCTGCAGCGCCTGCGGCGTACAACTCCTCGAAGTCGCCAGGCGGGATGACGCCACCGACGACGATCATGATGTCGGGCCGATCGACTGCTGCGAGCGCTTCCCGAAGTGCAGGCACCAACGTCAAGTGGCCTGCTGCGAGCGAGGACACACCGACGACATGTACGTCGTTGTCGGCCGCCTGCCGAGCAACCTCTTCAGGAGTCTGGAACAGCGGTCCGACGTCGACATCGAATCCGATATCGGCGAATGCGGTCGCAATGACCTTCTGACCACGGTCGTGGCCGTCCTGTCCCATCTTGCACACCAGAACGCGGGGACGTCGACCTTCGTCCTCGGAGAACTTCTCCACCAACTCTGTCGCCTTGATCAGGTTTTCGGACTTTCCTGCTTCGTCGCGGTACACACCACTGATTGTCCGGATTTCGGCCTGATGCCGCCCGTAAACCTTCTCGAGTGCATCGGAGATCTCTCCGACCGTGGCCATTTTGCGGGCAGCGTCGATCGCCAGATTCAGAAGGTTGTTTTCCATACCGGGCTCGTCGGACGCCGCTGCGCGCGTCAGGTTTGCCAGCGCCGCCTCCACCTCTTCGGTGTTTCTTTCCTCGCGGAGGCGCTTCAGTTTGTCGATCTGCTCTTTGCGGACCTTCGAGTTTTCGACCTTGAGAACCTCGATGGTGTCGGGCTCGTCCGGCACGTATTTGTTGACACCGACGAGTGGCTGGCGCCCGGAGTCGATACGAGCCTGAGTTCGCGCAGCTGCTTCCTCGATTCGCAGTTTCGGAATGCCTTCACCGATCGCCTGCGCCATTCCTCCGGCGGCTTCGACCTCGGCGATGTGTGCCCGTGCGCGGTTCGCGAGCTGGTGAGTGAGCCATTCGACGTAGTGAGAGCCTCCCCACGGGTCGATCGGTCGCACCGTGTTCGACTCCTGCTGAATCAGCAGCTGTGTGTTGCGGGCGATTCGAGCGGAGAAATCAGTAGGAAGCGCCAAGGCTTCGTCGAGTGCGTTGGTGTGCAGAGACTGCGTGTGCCCCTGGGTTGCCGCCATCGCCTCCACACATGTGCGTGAGACGTTGTTGAACACGTCCTGGGCAGTCAGAGACCACCCTGAGGTCTGCGAATGTGTACGCAGTGACAACGATTTCGCGCTCTTGGGCTCGAATTTCGCCACCAGCTCTGCCCACAGCAACCGGCCTGCACGCAGCTTGGCAACCTCCATGAAGAAGTTCATTCCGATGGCCCAGAAGAAGGAAAGCCGAGGTGCGAACGTATCGATGTCCATCCCCGCGTCCAGTCCTGCGCGGATGTACTCGACCCCGTCGGCGAGGGTGTACGCCAATTCGAGATCGGCTGTCGCCCCGGCCTCTTGGATGTGATAGCCCGAAATCGATATCGAGTTGTACTTCGGCATGTTTGCACTCGAGTACGCAAAGATATCCGAGATGATCCGCATCGACGGTTTCGGCGGGTAGATGTAGGTATTGCGGACCATGAACTCTTTGAGAATGTCGTTCTGAATAGTCCCCGCGAGCTTCTCCGGCCCGACGCCCTGCTCCTCTGCCGCAGCGACGTACAGCGCGAGGATGGGTAGCACGGCACCGTTCATCGTCATCGATACCGAGACGCTGCCGAGATCGATACCGTCGAACAGCTGCCGCATGTCGTAGATCGAGTCGATCGCTACACCGGCCATACCCACATCGCCTTGTACGCGCGGATGATCCGAGTCGTACCCGCGGTGAGTAGCCAGATCGAACGCAACCGACAGACCCTTCTGACCGGCCGCAAGATTTCGCCGATAGAACGCATTCGATTCCGCCGCAGTGGAGAATCCGGCGTACTGACGAATCGTCCACGGCTGGTTGACGTACATCGTCGGGTAGGGCCCACGAATGAACGGCGGCGTACCCGGGTAGCTGTCGAGCGGGTACCCCTCTGCTTCAGCGGCATCACGATCGGCCTTGGTGAACACAGGCTTGACGTCGATACCTTCGGGAGTGGACCACACAACCTGCTCGGCGGTGTAGTTGTTGGCCTTCGCACCCGCCGCAATGTGCTCTGACGCCTCTTCGGTCGTGGGCGAAGACGGGGGCGGCGACTGCGGATCCTTCAGTGGAACATCGGCGAAACTACCGATGACATGAGTTACCCGTGGTTCGGCTTCGTTGGTGGTCATTTCTCAGGCCCCCAGATTGGTGAGGAGATCGGACAGAACTGCGATGGCGTCGACCTTGGCGGTCAAGAAATCGTCCGGCCGACCTTGGCCGGTGATATCGGTGAACAGCTTTTCGGGCCCGGCGAGAAGTACCCGTTCGATGCCGGCCGCGCGGAGCGCGCTCACTGCGGACGAGGCCTCTTCGGTGTATCGCTTGTCGGTGCCGCATACGACAGCGATCCGAGCGCCTGCCGTGCGTACGGCCTCAGCGATACTCGACTCGGTCAACGGCCCTGGATTCTGCGACTCGATTCCGCCCGAAGCCAGTAGGTTCGCAGCGAAAGTCGTCCGCACGTTGTGCTCGGCTACCGACCCGAGCGGCACGAGCAGCGCCAGTGGCCGCGCATCGTGCTCGGCGAGGTATGCATCCGAGCGGTCGCGTAGAGCTTCGAATGCAGCTCCGTACCGAGCAACCCGTGGTGCTGTGCCCGCCTGCTCCGGGCCGACCGGAGGAAGTGGCGCTTCGGCCAGGTTGGGGAACTCGTTGACACCTGTGAGCGGCGTCCGGCGGTGGGCGACATCGGAATCACGAGCGGCTTTGGTCTCCGCAATCGACGACGCAAGCGTCCCCGACTCGAGTGCAGCACGATAGCCACCGTCGGCTTCGATCTTTTGCGTGAAAGCCCATGCCATCTCAGCGATGTCATCGGTGAGTTGCTCGATGTACCAAGAGCCGGCACCCGGGTCGACAACGCGCCCGAGATGAGACTCTTCGAGGAGCAACAGCTGCGTATTTCTCGCGATTCGTGCTGCGAAAGTCTTCGACACCCCGGCCGCTCCCCCCTCCAGGGCCACATCGAACGGAAGGACGGTGATCGCGTCGGCTCCACCGATACCGGCACCGAATGCCGCCAACGTGGTGCGAAGCATGTTGACCCATGGATCGCGCTGCGACATCATCGCTTCCGACGTGACCGCATGCTGCGGAGCGCCGCCGGCGTTGGGCGCACCGGACACCTGCGCGACGCGTGACCACAGCACACGTGCCGCACGGAACTTCGCGATCGTCTGGAACTGGTCGTCGGTCGCTGCAAAGCGAAACTCCAGTTGCCCGAGTGCATCTCCGATGGAGAGACCACTCGACGTCAGAGCACGGAGGTATTCGAGGCCGGCTGCAACTGCTGCCCCGAGTTCCTGCGCATCCCCGGCTCCGGCGTTATGGAACACGGTGCCGTCGACGGTGATCGCGCGAACGGTCTCGGCGCGGGCAGCCGACTGCGCGGCCAGGTCTACGAGCGTCTGAAGTTCGGGTGCGGCAGCCCCTGAGAACTGCGAGGTGAGAGTGGCACCACCCAACCGAACGTCGACGGCTTTCGGATTCTCGGCTGTGGTCCGGTCGAGCAATGCGAACACTGCGTGTGCGGCCGCTTCGGTGGCGTTGCCGGCGTCCACGACCAATGGTGCGAGATCGAGCAGGACGCCGTCGACTGCTTCGGCGATCGAAGCTGCCGGAAGATCACTCTCGCCGACGCGGAGCCAGAGTGCGCTGACACCGTTGTTCAAGCCGTCCAGTATCGACCGGTTGACCTTCGCTGCGTCCGACTCACCGACACCGAACCTGGCACTGACCTTCCACCCAGCGTTGACGTCTCGGGCCGCATCCCGTCCACGCACGAAGGGGAACACACCGGGGAGCGCGTTCTCGGGGTGCTCGTCACGAGGACCGTAGAGAGGTGCGATCGTCACCCCGTCGTAGGTAGTCGTCTCGAGGAGACGCTCAGGATCCTCTGGCAGATCTGCGACGTCGACTCTGCGTGACTTCGCCAGAACTCCGGCAACCGCCTTCTGCCAGGCGGCATACGCAGAGCGTGAGGCGTCTTCTTGTGAAGCAATGGGCACGATGACTGCTCCCTCAACTCGATCGACGAGAGTCGGTCGACAATAGCGACTTTTGTGATGTGAAACCCGATCTCTCCGACAGTATCGTGAGGATCACCTCATGTTCGAATCGGAGGTGGTTTTGTCAGGGTCGGAAACTCTCCGACGCAGGTAGGCTCGCTGATTGTGACGAGGCAATTGCGAGATCCACGGCTGATCGGCATCGTGGTTCTTATCGCAACTCTTGGAGTGGCAGCGGTATCGGCTCCTCATCTGTCGGCAGAACAGCTTCGACACTGGGCGCTGTCGATCGGTCCCATTTTTCCGCTCGTGTTCTTTCTCGTCCACGCGATAGTGACCATTCCGCCTGTGCCGCGCACACTGTTCACCCTCACTGCCGGAGTTCTGTTCGGTCCGGTCACCGGCATCGCGGTAGCGGTGGGTGCGTCGACCCTCAGTGCCGTTCTCGCCTTGTTACTCGTTCGGATGGTCGGCCGGGAGTGGTTTTCCGCAAGGATGACGCACCCAGCCGTTCGTGCGATCGACGACAGTCTGATTCGGCGCGGATGGCTAGCGGTGGGATCTCTCCGATTGATCGCACCGGTTCCGTTTTCGGTCGTCAACTACTGCTGTGGTGTTTCGTCGATTCGACTCGTACCGTTCGCCGTTGCCACCGCGGTAGGCATGGCGCCTGGAACGGTGGGCATCGTCGTCCTCGGTGACGCCATCGGCGGACACACGAATCCGGGGCTGCTCGCATTCTCCGGTGCGTGTATTGCTGCTGGAGTGATCGGCCTCTACGTCGATTGGCGACTATCGGCGTCGACTCGGTTGTCGGGTGTAGTTCCAGACCACCCCGGTAAAGTCTTGTAACTTGACTTAAGATAGTCAAGCTCTAATCATTGACTATGATTAGTCAAGCCTATAGAGTTGACGCATGTTCGTCATGACGGTGGACCAACGTCGAAGTCGACGCGATATCGACCGAGTCGAAGCAGTGCTGGAACTGACTCGCCACGCCCCCCTCCTTCGAGGTTTCGAACGCACGGCAGGCGATGAAATCCAAGCAGTGGCCACCGACGCGCAAACAGTCGTGGACCTCACGCTGACACTGGTAAGACTCGGAACGTGGAGCGTCGGGATCGGCATCGGACGGGTCGAAGAGCCGCTGCCAGCAACGACACGGGCGGGTCGGGGCCCGGCTTTCGAGGCAGCACGTGACGCGGTCACCCGTGCCAAGAACGCACCCGCTGCCGTCGCCGTCACGGCCGCGAATCCGGATCTCGATGCGCCTTGCCGAGATGCCGAAACGGCATTGACTCTGATCGCGCTACTCATCACCGACCGAACAGAACAGGGGCACGAGGCGACAGACCTGATGGCCCGCGGGCATACGCAAAAAAGCGCAGCGGAGACTCTCGGGATCACCAAGCAGGCCATGTCTCAACGGTTGTCGGTAGCTCGGTGGAGTATCGAGGCGCCCGGCCGCACCCTCGCCGAGCGACTACTCACCGAACTGGACGAAACCGTCGGAAACGACTGAATATCCGGTCCGATCGATCGCACTCGGCAACACTGCACGGAATACATAGGGGGAATTCATGATCGCGGTGACTCTGATACTTCTGGGGCTGTCGGCAACAGTGTCAGTCTTTCCCGCGAGAGCCTCGGTTCCGCGCTGGGCGCCTGCGGCACTGTCTCTCACGTTGTTGGCCTCGGCGGCAGCGGTCGGCACGACCACCGATCCGGCCCGGGGATTCGCCCTGGCCGCCACCTACGTCGTCACCGTTCTGGCGGCCGTAGCAGGTGGGTCACCGATAGTCGCCGAAGTCTTCCGCTTGGCGCGACGCGACGGGACACCGCACCCGGACACGCCAGCGGAACCACTGCACGGCGGTCGCACAATCGGAGTCCTCGAGCGCACCGCGGTTGCGGCATCCATTCTGGCCGGATGGCCCGAGGGAATCGCGATCGTTCTGGCGGTGAAAGGCCTTGCCCGATATCCCGAGCTACGAGGATCCCAGGCGTCCGCGGCGTCCGAGCAGTTCATCATCGGAACGTTCACCAGCGTCATGTGGGCGGTCGCCGTCTGTGGCGTCGGACAGGCACTCGCCACCTGAGCTGTGCGCAGATACACGTCATCCCTCGGCCGCCACCAAGTGACGTGCCGAGGGATGATTCGAGCTCGATGAGACTTTTACGAGGCCTAGCTCGGCTCTGCTGGCGGAGCCGTCAGATCTGTCTCGGCCTGTGGTGCAGGAAGTTGTCCGACTTCAGCGCCCTTGGTCAGCCTGGGGTCAGGCGCCAACGACGTATCGACCGGTGTCCGGGCAACCGCCTCGGCCGCAGCGACCGCCTGCGCCACCGCGGGGTCCGTTTTCGTTTCGAACCACTCGGCAACCTCGTCGGAATCGTCTGCAGCCTTGGGCTCGTCGCCGGTACTCGCGCTGGGCTCGTAACGGAAAACGCCGTCGTCACCTGGTGTTCCGAGGGTCTTGGCAAAACCTTTCAATGCGTCACCGAAGTCGCTCGGGATCATCCACACCTTGTTGGAGTCGCCTTGCGCCATCTGGGGAAGGGTCTGCATGTATTGGTACGCAAGTAGTTCCGGAGTCGGCTTTCCTGCCTTGATGGCCGCAAATACCTTCTCGATCGCTTTTGCCTGACCCTGAGCCTGCAGGTACTTCGCTGCCCTGTCTCCTTCTGCCCGCAGAATCCGCGACTGACGCTCACCCTCGGCTGTGAGAATCGAGGCTTGCTTCCCGCCCTCGGCGGCAAGAATGCGGCTCTGTTTGTCGCCCTCCGCAGTTTTGATCGCGGACTCACGGTGGCCTTCTGCCGTCAGAATCGTGGCCCGCTTCTCGCGGTCCGCCTTCATCTGCTTCTCCATCGACTCTTGAATCGACGGAGGCGGATCGATGCTCTTCAGTTCCACTCGTGCGACCCGCAATCCCCATCGACCTGTCGCCTCGTCGAGAACAACGCGCAGTTGACCGTTGATCTGATCACGAGAGGTCAGAGTTTCTTCCAGCGTCATACCGCCGACGACGTTACGCAGCGTCGTAGTGGTCAACTGTTCGACGCCGACAATGTAATTGTTGATTTCGTATACTGCGGACTGCGGATTCGTGACCTGAAAATAAACAACGGTGTCGATCGAGACAGTCAGGTTGTCCTTGGTGATCACCGGCTGCGGAGGGAACGAGACGACACGCTCTCGCAGATCCACCTTCGCTCGAATCCGGTCGACGAACGGTACGAGGAAAGTCAGCTGCCCGGAAACGGTGCGAACATACCGCCCGAGCCTCTCGATCACAGCTGCCTCGGCCTGCGGAATGATCGATACGGATTTGGCTACGAGTATGACGACGAGAAGAACGATGACGCCGAGAACGATCAGTGCTGCCATAAAACCTACGGTCCTCTCCACACGACGGCAGTAGCGCCGTCTATTTCCATCACGGTCACAGTCACTCCCGGTGCGTAGACCTCGGATTCGTCGAGGGGACGCGCAGTCCACACCTCGCCGCCGAGCTTCACCTGACCCTCGTGCGCCGAAACCTGTTCGAGCACAATCGCGCTCTTACCCGACAGCGCATCAGCGTTGGTGGCGAGCGCGGGCGGGGCAGCAAAGCGTCGCAACAACATCGGCCGCACACCCAGCACCAGCGCCAAGGACACGAGTCCGAACACAACCGCATCGGCCCACACTGGGAAATCCGTGACGGCCGAAACGCCGGCAGTTGCAAGAGCGCCGCCGGCGATCATGAGCAGAAAGAAATCTCCAGTCAGCGCTTCGGCTGCCGCGAGTGCAATTCCTGCAATGAGCCAAATTATCGCCGCCACAACCTCCATCTAACCAGAAATCGGACATCGGGCGGCGGTTCCTACTCCGTTACGAAGTCGACCAGCTGTTCGACTGCTCCAATCAATGGCGCTTCGAGATCTCGGAACGTCGAGACCGACGAATACACATGTCGCCAACCCTCCTTCGGAGTTCCCCACCCGAGCTCGCGACAGATTCCCGTCTTCCAATCCTGACCGCGGGGAATCTTCGGCCACGCGCTGATTCCGACTGCCTTCGGCCGTACGGCCTCCCACACATCGATATACGGGTGACCGGTGACGAGTACGTGCGGGCCGAGCGAGGCAGTCAATTTCGATTCCTTGGATCCGGTGACGAGGTGGTCGACCAGGACACCTACCCGCCTGCCAGGGCCTGGTTGAAATTCCGCCAGGCGCTCGCCCAGATTGTCCAGCCCCTCCAGGTGCTCTACAACAACGCCCTCTACCCGGAGATCGTGGCCCCACACACTTTCCACCAGGGCAGCGTCGTGCACGCCCTCGACCCAGATCCGGCTGGCGCGAGCGGTGCGAGCACGCAAACCCTCGACCTTGGTCGAGCCGGAAGCCGATCGTGTCGACTCTGCCTTCTTCGAAGATGCCGTCGCACGCACGAGGGTGACGCGTTTGCCGTCGATCAGAAATGCCGCTTCGCGCAACGCGAACAACCTCGTCGTGCGAGCCGAATCTTCGAGGCGTACGAAATCGCCGTCGTACGTGCGCTCGAACCCGACCACTGCACCGCAATAGCCGGTAGCGGAGTCCTCGACGACGAGTCCGCGCTCGGCCGGTACCTGCGGGACAGGCACCTTTCGCATGCGGCTGTGTCCTGAAAGTATGTCTTCGCCGTACATGTTCGTCACGGCCGACAACGGTAGCCACCCCCACGCCCGAGCGCGCGTCGCCACGCCGACCTATGCTTGGAAGTCGTGAGTTCTCCAAGTGCAAGCCTTGCCGTGTGGGCCAGCTCGTGGCTGGCTGGATTCAGCCCGCCCGACAACGTGATCGATTCGATGGCGGAGTGGGCACCGATGCATCTGGCAGTTGCCGGCGACCGAGAAACGGCGCTCGAGACCGGGCTACCATGGCCGAGCCCTCGCGACGAGGGCGTGGCAGGCCTACTCACCCTCATTCGAGCTCAGGTACCGAGTGACCGCACCAACCCCGCAATCGAACTCCTCCTCCCCCATCCTGGTGCCACGTCGAACGTGTCACCGAAGAGCCTGTTCGGACGCCTGGCCATTCAAACCGGCGAAGCCGTCCTGGTCGGCGATCCCGGGGCCCAAGGACTCGGACTCGTACCGACCGTAGAGGGGCCGGACGTCCTCCGATGGACGGTGTTCTCGATCGTCCTGCCGCCGCGTGCGATGCGCGACTTCACGCTCGGGGAAGCCGAATACGCCATGCGTGAAGCGGTTCGTGGCGCTGCCGAAGCCCTCGGCTCGCTTCAATCACTACCGACGCGAACCGAACTGGGAGACCCCCGAACACGTATCGCCGCCGAACTCGCCGATCTCGGCCGACACCGCTATCCGTCGGAAATGTTGGATCGGGCACTTCGAGTACTCGAATCGGCAGATCGCGTGGCAGCCATTCTGTCGGTGGCACAACACTCTTCCCCGACCGAACCCGCCACGGCACTCGGTGCGGCAGCACGTGAGGATTTGATCAGACCGTTGTGGGCTGCGGTGAGGAAAGCTCGTGCGATCGCACTCTCGACGAGTATCGAGGCCAGCGCGCCTGGCCGCTAGCTGGGGCGTGCCGGGCGAACCGGCTGCTCGCAGCATCGAATTGCACATCGGCTGCCGTTGAGTGTCGAACCGTACTTCGGGACACTTCCGATTCCACGCGGCGTCGCGTTGCCGAGGTGCTCTTCGACTAGTTCGAGGATCATCTGCACGAACCGAGGGTCGGTCCCAGGTGTGCCGGCTCGCGCGAAAGCGATATTGAGCTCCCGAGCCTTCTCCTCGGCCTCGGTGTCGAGATCCCAGACGACTTCGAGGTGATCGGAGACGAATCCCACCGGACAGACGACTACCGCTTCTACGCCCTTGTCCGACAGCGCATCCAAATGGTCGCAGATGTCCGGATCCAACCACGGCACCTGCGGCGGACCTGACCGCGACTGCCAGACCAGGTCGTAGTCGTCCACACCTACGGCTGCCGCCGCGAGCCTGGCCGCTTCCTCCACCTGCCTGCTGTAGAGGTGCCCGCCGTCAGCCGGAGGTCCAGCATTGGCGTCGGCAGCGCTCGGAATCGAATGTGCTGTGAACACCAACCTTGCGTTCGAGCGACTCTCGACGGAAAGCGAATCCCTCGCGGCCGTAATCGAATCGGCGAATGCAGCAATCAGCAAGGGATGGTCGTAATACTGTCTGATTTTCACCAGGTCGGGTGCGTCGGCACCGACAGCTTCTCTGGCTCTGGCCACATCCTCGTGGTACTGGCGACAACCCGAATAACCACCCCACGCCGACGTCGGAAACACCAGCGCGCGTTCGATACCGTCCGACTGCATCTGCGCGACGGTGTCCTCGACCATCGGATGCCAGTTCCTGTTACCGAAGTAGATCGGCAGGTCTACTTCGGCAGTAGCGAATTCGACTTCGAGAGCAGAAATGATGTCGCGATTGAGCGCATTGATCGGCGACACACCGCCGAAGTGCATGTAGTGCTCGACTACTTCGTCGAGTCGCTCGGGCGGGACCCCACGCCCGCGCGTCACATTCTCGAGAAACGGCCGAACATGGGCAGGCTCCTCCGGGCCGCCGAAGGAGAGAACCAGGATGGCATCGAAACCCGCAGACTCGGTCATGTCTCCATTGTGCGCGCTCGAAGACGACAGGTTCGCTCAGGTCGCCTCATGCAAGCATCGAGCCAGGTCTGGTAGGCCCCAGCCCGTCGATGTTTGCATGAGGCGAGACGGGCTACATGTCGTCGGGCAACCAGGTGTTGTGGCTGGCGCCGCCGTCGACGTACACGATCGAGCCGGTCGTTCCCGGCAACCAATCCGACAGCAACGCCACGATCGACTTCGCGACCACAGTCGGATTGTCGACATCCCAGCCGATCGGCGCCGATCCGGACCAGTAATCGTTGAGCTGATTCATCTTGGTGGCGTCGCCGGTAGCCGTTCCTGCGATGGCCTTGGCAGCAAGGGTCTTGATCGGCCCAGCGGCAACCAGATTGGACCTGATCTTCTTCGCTGCGCCCACTTCACGAGCCACGTACCGGTTGACCGACTCGAGTGCAGCCTTCGCCACGCCCATCCAGTTGTAGTACGGCATCGATGTCCGTGGATCGAAGTCCATGCCGACGATGGAACCGCCCTCGTTCATGACAGGCAGAACAGCACGCGCCAACGACGCGTAACTCCACGCCGAGATTTCGAAAGCGCGCGCCGCGTCGGGACCGGGGCCCTCGAGAAACGGTTTCGCATCCGGGCCCATGAGTGTGCGAGGTGCAAAAGCGATCGAATGCAAGACGCCGTCGATGCCTTCGGGAGCTACTTCACGAATGCGATCAGCGAGGGCCGACAGATGCTCCTCATTGGTGGCGTCGAGTTCGATCGCCGGGGGCACTTCATTGGGCAGACGCTTCGCGATGCGATCGATCAACCGAAGTCGATCGAACCCCGTGATGATGACCTTCGCACCTTGCTCCTGCGCCATGGCTGCGGCGTGGAACGCGATGGAGGCATCGGTGATGATGCCGGTGATGAGGATTGTCTTTCCTTCGAGCAGTCCGCCCATGTTCTTCCTTACCGATCGAGTCGAAACGAGAAAGAGGTGTATCAGTTGCGAGAACTCGGATGTCCGAGTGGTCAGTGACCCATGCCGAGGCCACCGTCGACTGGAATGACCGCACCCGAGACGTAGGCGGCATCCTCGGAAGCAAGCCAACTGACGACGCCGGCGACTTCGTCCGTCTTGCCCTTGCGGCCTAGCGGAATGGCGCTGACAGCCATCTCTTGGTACTTCTCGTCCAATGCTTGAGTCATCTCCGTGTCGATGAACCCGGGCGCGACGACATTCGCCGTGATCGACCGGGACCCCAGCTCACGAGTGAGCGATCGAGCAAGCCCGATGACGCCGGCCTTCGACGCCGCATAGTTGGCTTGGCCGGGAGTTCCAGCCAGCGCAACAACCGATCCAATGAAAATGAAGCGGCCGTAACGGGCACGAAGCATCGAGCGGCTGGCGCGCTTGGCGACTCGGAAGGCACCAGTGAGGTTCGCGTCGATAACGCGAGAGAACTGATCCTCGCTCATTCTCATGATCAGGGTGTCATCGGTGATCCCGGCATTCGACACCAGGACCTCGACCGGTCCGTGCTTCGCTTCGACCTCTTTGAAGGCAGAGTCGATCGACTCGGAGTCGGTGACGTCACAGACAACCCCGAGCAGGCCGTCCGGCACCCCGGAACCACGATGCGTGACGGCGACCTTGTGTCCGTCCTCCGCAAGTCTGAGCGCGATGGACAGACCGATACCTCGGTTCCCTCCGGTGACAAGTACCGATCGAGCAATGAAGTCTGGTTTGGACATGCCTGCAACCTATCTGTTCGTCCCGGAATGACAAAGCGAAACTTACTGGTGAGTAATAACAGGGGATCAGGGCAATCGTTGCCGAAGAACCAAAGCCGTGCCCAAACCCAATGCGGTGAGTACGACTCCGAGAATCAACCACGGACGGCTGGCATCTCCACGAGTGATTTCGAACCCGATCTGCTCCTCCAGCGTGTCGTACACCGCGCGTAGTTCTTCGAGTGAGGACGCAGTGAAGAAGCTCCCACCGGAAAGATCGGCAATCTCCCGCAAGGACGGATCGTCGACTGGAACCGGCACTCGTTCGAGACCCGACTCATCTTCGATATCGACTGTCCCGTAACTGGTTCCGAACGAGATCGTGGAGATCGGTACGTCCTTGTCCTTTGCAGCGCGCGCAGCAGTGTATCCACCTCGCGGATCGTCAGGGCTCTCCGGAACGGTCTGCTTGCCATCGGACAACAGAACAATGCGAGCGGGCGGGGCTGCATCGCCGCCGCCGAGGACTGCTCCCAACGTGTCGATCGATTGCAGCGAGGTGAAGATTGCCTCGCCAGTGGCAGTGCGTTCGCTCAATTGAAGTTTGTCGATGGCCGCCTTGGTCGCTTCTCGATTGGCGGTCGGCGATACCAGCACCGACGCGGTTCCAGCGAAAGCTACGAGCCCGAGGTTGATACCTGGAGTCAACCCCTCGGCGAACGATTTTCCGGCCTCCTGCGCGGCCGCCAACCGAGACGGTTCGACGTCTGTCGCCTCCATCGACAACGATACGTCGATCACAAGTATCACTGTTGCGCGGTTTCGCGGCACCTTTTGATCAGCAGTCGGGCCCGCCAGTGCAATTGTCAGTACGAGCAGACCGACCAGGATCAGTGCAGTCGGCACGTGGCGTAAGTAACTTGGCCGCGTCGGCGCCACCTTCTCCAACAGCTCCATGTTCGAGAACCGCAAAGTGTGCTTGTGGCGACGGCGCTGCGCCCATACGTAACCGACGACCAAACCGACAACGACGAGCAGAAACAGCAGCCACCACGGTGAGGTGAACTCGGACAGACTCACCGGCGGCCTGCCTGAGCCGAATTGACTGCACTGGAACCTAGGGTGTGTCGGCGTGAAGAAACGAAGCGGACCACGTCCGCTATCCAGTCGCCGTCGGTTCGAAGTGTCAAACGCGGTGCGCCACATCGACGAAGCGCACGCTCCACGTCTTCGCGATGAGACGCGGCGGCTTCGGCGAAATCGGCACGTAGCTGCGGCGTCGTGCTGAATTCACGGGTGCGGCCGGTTTCGGGGTCGTGGAGGACCACATCCCCGACATCGGGCAGCTCGAGGTCCCGAGGATCGAGTACTTCCACTGCCAACACATCGTGTCGTGCAGAGATCGCGCGCAGCGATCGCTCCCAATCGATCGGCCCGAGGAAATCACTGATCACCACTGCCATCCCCCGTCTGCGTTGCGGGCGTCGAAGCGCCTCGATGGCTGCGCGAAGTTCTCCTCGCACGCCGTCGGCGGCACTGGGCGTCGTCGCAATGGTCCGGAGCAACGTCTGCGAGTGGATTCGGCCACCCCTGGCCGGGACACGCGTCGTCTGCGCTCCCGTAGCAACCACAGCACCGATGCGATTGCCTCCGCCGCTGGTCAGGTGAGTGATTGCGGCGGCCGCCGCGACAGCCAGATCTCGCTTCTCGCACCCCGTCGTACCGAAATCGAGACTGGCCGACAGATCGACGACCATCCACGTTTCCAGCTCACGATCGGCAACGGACTGACGAACGTGCGGATGAGTCGTACGGGCAGTCACCGACCAGTCCATCTGACGTACGTCGTCACCAGGCTGGTACTCCCGCGCGTCACCGGGCTCGGAACCAGGTCCCGGAATCAATCCGAGGTGATCACCGTGCAACACACCGTCGAGGCGACGGCGGACTGTCAATTCCAAGGTGCGCAACGCCGCAGCAAGTGTGGGGTCACGCAGTTCACCGCTCCGGAACGACGGGGGCCGTGAGTCGGGTGGTCGACCCGTCCCGCGGGCAAGTGCCCCGCTCACTGCTGCTGGCTACCCACGGCTGGGGAATTCCCCGCGGATTTGTCCAGCGACGGCGCTGGACCCGGCTGTCCTTGTTGCAAGCCTGGGTTGTACCCCTGCGGTGGTACTCCTTGCTGTGGCATTCCCTGCTGGGGAACTCCCTGCTGTGGCATTCCTTGTTGCGGGGGACGCTGAGGCGCTGCGGCCTGATTGGCCGGTTGCTGCGGGACGAAAGGCGCTTGTGGAGCCTGCTGCGCACCGACCGCCTGAGGGGCTACCTGCGGAAGACCCACCGCCTGCAGTACTCGCGTGATCACATCTTCCGGAGTCACCTCGTCGGCGAGTGCGTCGTAGGACAAGACGAGGCGATGACGGAGAACGTCGGGAATCACCTCGATCACGTCCTGCGGCACCACATAGTCACGTCCTCGCAGCAGAGCGAGGGCCCGCGATGCCGAGATGATTCCGAGAGTTGCTCGCGGCGACGCACCGTAAGCGATCCAACTTGCGACGTCGTCGAGACCGAGTTGTTCCGGCGTCCTCGTCGCAGCGATGACGCGGACGACATAGTCGACGAGTGCGTGATGAACGAACACCGAACTCGCGACGTTCTGGAGCCGAACCAGTTCCACTGGATCGAGGATCTGCTTCGGCGTCGGAACAGCGGTGCCCATCCGGTAGACGATTTCGCGTTCTTCCTCCACCGAGGGGTAGTCGACGACGATCTTGAACAGGAACCGGTCACGCTGAGCTTCAGGAAGGGGATAAACACCTTCGTTCTCGATCGGGTTCTGCGTCGCCATGACAAGAAATGGATCTGGCATCGGGAATGTATGACCACCGATGGACACTTGCCGCTCCGCCATCACTTCCAGCAATGCCGACTGTACTTTCGCGGGCGCGCGGTTGATCTCGTCGGCCAGCACGAAGTTGGCAACGACCGGGCCCAGTTCGGTGTCGAATTCTTCGCGACCCTGCCGGTAGATGCGTGTGCCGATCAGGTCGGTGGGCACGAGGTCGGGCGTGAATTGAACGCGAGAGAACGTGCCACCGACAACCTTGGCGAAAGTTTCCACGGCAAGGGTCTTCGCCACTCCTGGCACTCCCTCGAGGAGAACGTGACCGCGCGCAAGAAGTCCTACGAGGATCCTTTCGACCAATCGATCCTGGCCGACGATCACCCGCTTCACCTCGTACACGGCCTTCTCCAGGATCTGCACATCATGTGCGAGCCCTGCCGCACCGGTGCGGTCCGATTCGTTCTCGCCCGAGACGCCGCCCTTGGACATGCTGCCGTTCGAACCACTGTCCTGCGAGACGCTGCCGTTCGCTTCGGCGCCGTCACGTGATGTCACCAAGAATTCACCGCTTTCACTCGAATCACTTCTCGGGCACGTTCGGTATCGACCGTCGACTATTTCAGACGACGACTGCCTGCGCCGTGGGGCCGCCCCCCCAAAGGCTACCGATGTCTCCTGTGTGGCGAGCCTACCGAGTGGCCCCCGATGAATTCTCTCAGGACACCATACGTACTGCATACGGAGTCATACCGTCGTAGCGAACGGGCGAAACCTTTACGATGTCACCGGATTGAGGGGCCTCGAGCATCTTGCCGTCGCCCAGATACAGCGCCACGTGCTGACTGGCGTTCGGCCCATAGAAGATCATGTCCCCGCGCTTCATGTTGGAGGATGGAACCTGCTTGCCAGCCGTGTATTGATAGCCCGTGTAGTGAGGCAGCGAAATGCCGAGCCCCCCGAACGCGTAGATCATCAATCCGGAACAGTCGAAGCCGATCTTGTTGTAGTCGCCGTAACTATCGGCCACTCCCCCGTCCCGGATTCCTTTCGTCGGTCCGTTCTCGTCGCCGCCACCCCAGGAATACGGGACGCCCAGCTGGGACATTCCGCGATCGATGGCGAGTTCGACTGCGGCACTCCCGGTGAGGGACGGACTCGATTGACCCGAGCTTCGCGGCTTCTTCGGTGTCGTGGTCGTTGTGGTGCCCGTGCCGCCGGTGGAGTCGCTGCCGACCGGGTCCTGATCTTCGTCGATAGCGGTGTGGGATCGTTGACCTGCTGCTGCGGCCGCCGCAGCAGCACTCGCAGCCTGGTTCGCTGCAACCCTGGCAGCAGCTTGAACTGCTGCTTGCTTCGCTGCGGCCGCCGCGGCGGCAATGGCTGCATCTTCTGCTGCCTTCTGTGATTCCCAGGTCGAATACGCGACACGCTGATCGGCAAGTCCTGCCACGTTCGATCGTGCGGAATCGAGCTGACTCTGCGCCGAGTCACGCTCGCTCTCGATCGCAGCCTTCTGCTCTGCCTGGGCTTGCAACGCGGCGCGCGCTGTCGCTATCGCTTCCTCGGTCTCTGCTTTCTTGGCCTCTGCGGTCGAGGTTGCGGCATCGGCTCGTTGTTTTGATTCGCGAGCGGCGGAGTCGCGGTTGGCCTGTTCGGTCCTGGCCCGCTGAAGGCCGTCGAGCACAGCGTTCTGACTGTTCGACAGAACCTTGAGCACCTGCGCGCGATCGAGAATATCGTCCGGTCCACTCGATCCCAAGAATGAGGACACCGAGGCGACGCCCGTCCCCTGCGTGTAGCTCGACACGGCGAAATCGTTGAACTTTTGCTGTGCAGCCTGAATTCGAACGCCTGCATCGGTGAGTGCCTGCTGAGCAACCACGACAAGTTGCGCAGCTACGTCGGCGGCATCCCGAGCATTCTGAAGATCGACGAGGGCTTTGTTGACATCCTCGCGTTTGATCGCCACGTCGGCATCGAGTTGGGCGAGCTGTTGATTCGCAGACGCGACCTGATTGATCAAGGACCCCACTGCACCGAGTTGTTGCTCTACAGCGGATCCTGCGGCGGCGATATCGGAGTCGGAGGGATTGGGCGGTGGCGGCGGGACAGCGACAGCGGTGCCGGACGCTCCACTGATCAACGCAACAACCATTCCGGCCCCAACGAAAATTCTCGCCGTTTTGGAGAACGCGCAGCGGTGTGTGCCGCGGAATGCTCGTCGCCTCAAAGTTGTCTCCCTCTGTTCCGGCGCTCGTGACGTTCTAGCGAACGTCGACACCGGAAGAGTGGACCCGGTACCCACATCGGATACCGGAAATCACGCTCACCGGGCAGGAAGGAAGCACGCAGCATCACCTCAGGTGCAGACCACATCGGTCCCACCAGAAGCAGGCGTCACCCGAGGCAACTCGGATTGACCCCTGCCTTTTGCGACACTCCTTCCCCAGCAGTGCCAATGGGACCGTACGACACTTTGCACACTAAAGAAACTCCAGCCACAAAGAACACATATGTAATTCGACCAGCGCGAATGCGCTGAACTCGGTGTTTACACGAAACAGTTTTTTCGACTTTTTTCTACACGCAAGAAGCGCCCCGACCAGATGGTCGAGGCGTTCGTTCGTGCGCTCTCTGGAAAGAGTCGATCTTCAGCGGTCGAGGGCGGACTCACCGGAGGTGTTGCTCGGTGCAGTCGGCGACGTATGCCGCTTCGTCTCGTGGAAATCCGATGTCGAGATACTCCGCACCTTGTGGCGCCGGATCTTCGCCACTGCAGTTGCTGCCGCCCCCGCCGTGACCAGCACCAGGATCAGACCCGTGATCAATCCCCACGGAGTTTGCGGTCCGACCAGCGTGTCGACGAAATTTTCGGCTCCGACGACCGGATTGCCCGTGTAGGTGCGATCTTGCCCAGCCTCTAGCGTCACTCGACTGACCGTGTCACTGAAAGACCCCACCTGACCTGGACTCAAGACGAGGACTGTGCCGCCGTCCTGGGTCCCGACCGCTGTCGCGAGATCACGCAACTGAGAATCGTGGACAGGGTTCTGTTCCATGACCACGATCCCGAGATCGACGCCGTGTTCTTCAGCTCGCTGGACTACGGCCTGCAGATCGCTCCGAAGTGCCGAAGGCGCACTGACACCGGACTCGGCGATGTCAGCCACGATCGAATCGATGTCTGTGCCGGGCGGGACTTCGGCGGCCAGCGGAACAAAAGCAAGAATCGGATCAGGCATCTCTCGTCCAGTCGCAATAGCGGAGTCGGTGGGTGGCGGTCGTTACCGAAGAGTACGAGCGGCCCGTCCGAACCCTACGTCACCGACACCTACCGGGACCGCATTGGACACTCACCGCACGCCTGTAGTGAGGTTGCCCTGCATTGCGAAGGTAGTGCCACTGCGTGAGGATTGTCGGTGCAGGGCTCGCCGACGCACCATCAGGCCTGCCCTCAGGGTTTCACAGGACAAGCGTACTGTTAGACTCACAACGAGGCGTTCGGCGCACCGCTCGGTCGCGTAGAAGGTCTCGCTTCAACCGTCGACACAGCCCCGTCGGCGGTGTGCCTCATAGACGAGTGGAGCTGAAGTGACCGCTAGTAATAACTCATTCGGTGCAAAAGGCACCCTCGAGGTCGGAAAGAACTCCTACGAGATCTTCCGGCTGTCGGCCTTGCCCGGTGCCGAAAAGTTGCCATACGCACTGAAAGTCCTCGCGGAGAACCTCCTTCGCACCGAGGACGGTGCCAACATCACCGCCGACCATATCCGTTCGATCGCTTCGTGGGATCCGTCCGCAGACCCGAGCATCGAGATCCAGTTCACCCCAGCTCGAGTCATCATGCAGGACTTCACCGGCGTGCCGTGCATCGTCGACCTGGCCACCATGCGCGAGGCCGTGACCACACTGGGCGGCGACCCAAGCAAAGTCAACCCGCTATCTCCTGCCGACATGGTCATCGACCACTCGGTGATTCTCGACGTCTTCGGCCGCGCCGACGCCCTCGAGCGCAACGTCGACCTCGAATACGAGCGCAACGGCGAGCGCTACCAGTTCCTTCGCTGGGGCCAGGGCGCATTCGACGACTTCAAGGTCGTCCCCCCCGGCATGGGCATCGTGCACCAGGTCAACATCGAGTACCTGGCACCGACTGTCATGACCCGTAACGGCCAGGCGTACCCCGACACGTGCGTCGGCACCGATTCGCACACCACGATGGTCAACGGCCTCGGCGTATTGGGTTGGGGCGTCGGCGGGATCGAAGCCGAAGCGGCAATGCTCGGCCAGCCCGTCTCGATGCTCATCCCTCGCGTCGTCGGCTTCAAGCTCTCCGGGGAGATTCAGCCCGGCGTGACCGCGACCGACGTCGTCCTCACCGCGACCGAAATGCTCCGTAAGCATGGCGTCGTCGGCAAGTTCGTGGAGTTCTACGGCAAGGGCGTCGCAGAGGTGCCACTGGCCAACCGAGCAACGCTGGGCAACATGAGCCCCGAGTTCGGTTCCACTGCGGCGATCTTCCCGATCGACGAGGAGACAATCAACTACCTGCGCCTGACCGGCCGCAGCGACGAGCAGCTGGCGCTTGTCGAGGCGTACGCCAAGGAACAGGGCATGTGGCACGACCCGGAGAACGAGCCCGTGTACTCCGAGTACATCGAGCTCGACCTCAACACCGTCGTTCCGTCCATCGCCGGGCCGAAGCGCCCTCAGGACCGAATTTTGTTGTCGGAGTCCAAGCCTGCGTTCCGCAGGGACATCCACAACTACGTCGACGAGAGCCACCCTGCACACGAAGGTGACAGCAAGCTCGACGAAGCGCTCAACGAGTCGTTCCCCGCGAGCGACCCCGCTTCCCTGTCCTTCACCGAGGACGACGCTGTCGCCGTCCAGTCCGCCGCGTGCGGTTCCGACGGTCGACCGAGCAAGCCGATCACCGTCAAGTCCGAAGAGGGCGCCGAGTTCGTCCTCGACCATGGCGCGGTCGTCGTCGCAGGCATCACCTCCTGCACCAACACCTCGAACCCGTCGGTCATGCTCGGCGCTGCACTGCTCGCACGCAACGCCGTCGACAAGGGCTTGACCACCAAGCCGTGGGTCAAGACCAACATGGCACCCGGCTCGCAGGTAGTCACCGACTACTACGAGAAGGCGGGTCTATGGCCGTACCTCGAGAAGCTCGGCTACTACCTCGGTGGCTACGGATGCACCACCTGTATCGGCAACACCGGTCCTCTCGCCGAACCGATCTCGAAAGCGATCAACGACAACGACCTATCGGTGACTGCAGTGCTCTCCGGTAACCGAAACTTCGAAGGCCGGATCTCCCCCGACGTCAAGATGAACTATTTGGCTTCTCCGCCGCTCGTCATCGCATACGGCCTCGCTGGCACGATGGACTTCGACTTCGAGACCGACTCCCTCGGAGACGACCAAGACGGCAAGCCCGTCTACTTGAAGGACATCTGGCCGTCCGCACAGGAGATCGACGACACGATCAAGTCGTCCATCAGCCAGGACATGTTCCGCAAGTCGTACAAGACGATCTTCGACGGGGACAGCCGCTGGCAGAACCTCTCGACCCCCGAGGGCGATACGTTCGCGTGGGACGAGAAGTCCACTTACGTGCGCAAGCCCCCGTACTTCGACGGTATGACGATGGATCCGGAGCCGGTCAAGGACATCAAGGGCGCTCGCGTCCTTGCGCTGCTGGGAGATTCGGTCACCACCGACCACATCAGCCCGGCCGGCCCGATCAAGGCCGGAACGCCTGCTGCCCAGTACTTGGACTCGCATGGCGTCGAGCGCAAGGACTACAACTCGCTGGGTTCGCGCCGCGGCAACCACGAGGTCATGATTCGTGGAACGTTCGCGAACATCCGCCTGAAGAACCAGCTCCTCGATGACGTTTCGGGCGGTTACACCCGTGACTTCACCTTGGAAGGTGGACCGCAGGCATTCATCTACGATGCTTCGCAGAACTACCAGGCTGCGGGAATTCCGCTCGTGGTCCTCGGTGGCAAGGAGTACGGTAGCGGCTCCTCACGTGACTGGGCAGCCAAGGGAACCAGCCTGCTCGGCGTCAAGGCCGTCATCACGGAGTCCTTCGAGCGTATTCACCGCTCCAACCTCATCGGGATGGGCGTTGTTCCGCTTCAGTTCCCGGTTGGCGAAAGCGCAGCATCGCTGAAGCTCGACGGTACCGAGACATTCGATATCGTCGGCGTCGAGAAGCTGAACGAGGGTGTCACACCCAAGACGATGGCTGTCACCGCGACGAAGACCGACGGCACGAAGGTCGAATTCGACGCCGTGGTGCGCATCGACACCCCCGGTGAGGCGGATTACTACCGCAACGGCGGCATCTTGCAGTACGTCCTCCGCAATATGATCCGAGGCTAGGCACTTCTTCAACGCTCAGCGCTGGTGAGTGAACTCGACCAGTGGGCACGCAGAACGCGCACGACCACTTCGAGCCCGGTTCAGGCTCGAACCGACAGTGGGCGTGCGCGTTCTGCGCTGAAGGCGGGACCACGTATCAGCCGATGAAGGAGGCAGTGTGCCGAAGGTCAGCGAGGACCATTTGGCAGCACGACGTAGCGAGATCCTCGACGGCGCACGACGTTGCTTCGGTGAATTCGGTTACGAGGGAGCGACGGTTCGCCGCCTCGAGGAGACCACTGGCCTGTCCAGAGGTGCGATCTTTCACCACTTCAAGGACAAGGACGGGTTGTTTCTCGCGCTCGCGCAGGAAGATGCTCGGCGAATGGCGGAAGTGGCTGCTCGTCAAGGCTTGGTTCAGGTCATGCGAGACATTCTCGAGCAACCCGATCGGTTCGAGTGGCTCGGTACTCGGCTGGAAATAGCGAGGCGCTTACGCACCGACCCGGAATTCAGGAAGAGCTGGGCGGAGAAATCCTCGGAACTCACCGATGCAACCCTTGCCCGTCTGGAACGTCAGAAAACGGCGGGCAAACTGCGTGAAGACGTTCCGAAGGATGTGATGCACGACTATCTCGATCTCGTCCTCGACGGTCTTGTCGCTCGCATCGCCTCCGGTCAGGGAGGACCTAACCTTTCGGCGGTACTCGACCTTGTCGAAGCATCGGTTCGCAGGCCCGACAACGCTTAGCCCGAGGTACAGCTATTCGGTGCTGTGTGACTTCTGCCGATTGGGGCCGCCCCTCGAACGTAACGCGACACCCGATTCGGCCAGTATCTTGTGCACGAACCCGTAGGATCTACCGAGGTCATGGGCGAGACTGCGAATGCTGGCCCCATCGCAGTACTGCTCCTGCAGTGACGCTCGAAGCCGATCGCGCGATTCGCCGGTAATTCGTGCGCCTTTACCGATAGGCGAACCCTCTGATTCGGTGACGGACCCTCGGGCTGGTAGTGATGGCATGGCGTTCCTCCAGTCAGCGACACTTCACTCACCGAACACCCCCGCAGATCCAGGGTAGAGGACGCCATACTTCTGCCACGAGAAAACCGCCGATCAGGCCAGCTGAATCAGTTCCAGGTAGTCCTGTGACCAGTGGTCCTCATTGCCGTCGGGCAGCAAGATGACCCGCTCGGGCGACAGGGCCTCGGCCGCGCCCGGGTCGTGAGTGACCAGCACGACGGCTCCCTTGTAACTACGGAGAGCATCGAGCACCTGTTCACGCGAAATCGGGTCTAGGTTGTTCGTCGGCTCGTCCAGAAGCAGGACGTTGGCTGCAGAGGACACCAGTCCGGCAAGTGCAAGTCTGGTCTTCTCACCGCCCGACAGCGTGCCCGCCGGCTGCTCCAGCTGCGGTCCGGTGAACATGAAGGCGCCCAGCAGCGAGCGCAACTCCTGCTCCCCTGTGTCCGGAGCCGCGTGGCGAATGTTCTCCCACACCGACGCGCGATCGTCGAGTGTGTCGTGCTCCTGTGCGAAGTATCCGACGCGTAGCCCGTGGCCGGCGAGGATTTCACCTGCGTCGGACTTCTCGGTACCCGCCAGAATCCGGAGCAAGGTTGTTTTGCCCGCACCGTTGAGTCCGAGTACTACGACGCGGCTACCGCGGTCGATGGCCAGATCCACTCCGGCGAAGATCTCCAACGACCCGTACATCTTGGTGAGGTTCTTCGCCATGAGGGGGGTCTTGCCGCAGGGTGCCGGTTCAGGGAAGCGGATGTGCGCAACCTTGTCCGAGACTCGCTCGGCGTCGAGGTTTGCCATGAGCTTGTCAGCACGCTTTGCCATGTTCTGTGCGGCAACAGCTTTCGTTGCTTTCGCACCCATCTTCGCAGCCTGCACGCGCAACGCGCCTGCCTTCTTCTCCGCATTGGCACGCTCACGCCGCCTGCGCTGCTCGTCGGTTGCCCGAGCATCGATGTACTTTTTCCAGTTCATGTTGTAGACATCGGCTTCGCCGCGTACTGCGTCGAGGAACCACACACGGTTTACCACGTCGCTCAGAAGGTCGACATCGTGGCTGATCACGATCAGTCCGCCATCGTGATTCTGCAGGAACCCCCGGAGCCAGGTGATGGAGTCGGCGTCGAGGTGGTTGGTGGGCTCGTCGAGCAGCAGTGTCGTGTCTGACCGTCCGCCGCTCCCGTCGGAGGCCGCGAACAGAATGCGCGCCAGCTCCACGCGCCGACGCTGGCCACCGGACAGCGTGCGCAGCGCTTGCGCGAGGATGCGATCGGCAAGTCCCAGGCTGTTGCAGATTCGCGCTGCTTCGCTCTCGGCTTCGTAGCCGCCCAGCGATGCGAATCGCTCCTCGAGCTCGCCGTACTTACGGACCGCCTTGTCGAGAAGCACCTCGTCGGCGACCTCGGCCATCAACGCCTGCTGCTTCTCCATTTGATGCAACAAGGTGTCGAGTCCACGCGCGGAGAGAACTCGATCCCTGGCAAGCACATCGAGGTCACCCTCTTTCGGATCCTGTGGCAAGTATCCGAGATCGCCCGTACGAACGACGGTGCCTGCGTAGGGCTCGCCCTCACCCGCAAGAATTCTCAGTGTCGTGGTCTTGCCCGCTCCGTTGCGGCCGACCAACCCGATACGGTCTCCGCCTTGTACGCGGAGTGCTGGTCCTTGCGTCGAGAGCAACGTGCGGACACCGGCACGAACTTCCAAGTCGGTGGCGGTAATCACGCGGGTGCTCCTAGCTATAGCGGGCGAAGTTCGGCGTCTGGCCGTTTACACGAGCGGTCGAGTCGCAGGCGGTAGCGAACGATGACTCGTCGAAGGTGCGCTGGGCCTGGCCCTGAAACCACTCATGGCCCATGAACCTCCTATTTTAACCCCTTGGGGCCGTGCTACCGACCGTCCGAGCAGTGACACCGGTAACGTCTTTAGTCATGACCGCCGCAAAAACAGCCCAAGAACAGGATCTAGCAGGCCGAGTGGCTCTCGTCACCGGTGCCAGCCGAGGAATCGGCAAGGCAATCGCCGCCGAGCTGCTCGCCCGAGGCGCACGTGTGACGATCACCGCTCGTAAACCGGAACCGCTGGCCGAGGCGGCCCGCCAACTCGGCGAAGCCACCGAAAACGGGACCGACAGGGTCCTGGCAATTGCAGGCAATGCCGGTGATGCGGACTCCCGTCGCGACTCGGTGGACAAGACGATCGAGGTATTCGGTTCGCTCGACATCCTGATCAACAACACCGGCATCAATCCTGTCTACGGTTCGCTGATGGACGCCGACCTCGACGGTGTCAAGAAGATCTTCGACACCAATGTCGTCGCCACATTGGGGTACATCCAGGAGGCCTACCGAGCCTGGATGGGCGCGCACGGTGGTGCCGTAGTGAACGTCGCGAGCGTCGCGGGCCTGCGCTCCACGGGTGTGATCGCTGCGTACGGCGCTTCCAAAGCGGCCCTGATCCGCTTGACCGAAGAACTCGCGTGGCAGCTGGGACCATCGATTCGAGTGAACGCGGTCGCACCGGGCGTGGTGAAGACGAAGTTCGCCGAGGCACTGGTGGCTGGAGGTGAGGAGCAAGCCGCTGCGGTATATCCGATGAAGCGGCTCGGATCTCCAGAAGACGTCGCAAGCCTGGTGGGATTCCTCGTATCCGACGCATCGTCCTGGATCACCGGCGAAACTGTCCGAGTGGACGGCGGATTGCTGGCCACCGGCGGACTGTGAACGATTCAACGATGTCCGAGGACGTCGCGGCGGACCTCGTCGTGGTTGGGCTCGGCCCGGCTGGTCGTGCTCTCGCACATCGAGCGTCCGCCGCCGGGGTCGACGTCGTAGCCATCGATCCTCATCCGAACAGGCGCTGGACCCCGACATATTCAGCCTGGTCGGACGAGCTTCCACATTGGCTCCCCGCCACAGCCGTCGCGTCGACCATCGCTCGCCCGGCGGCGTGGACGGTCCGACGTCACACGATCGATCGGCCGTATTGCGTCCTCGACACCGCTGCGTTGCAACAGGCGCTCAGCGAAGGATCTGCTCGTGTGCTCCGGGGAACAGCCACATCGGTGACCAAGGACGCTGTTCGTCTCGCTGACGGGAGAACGGTCACCGGACGCACGATTGTCGACGCACGCGGATCCGCAGGCGTAGTGGGTCTTGCCGAGCAGACGGCATACGGCATCGTCGTCGATCGCTCGGCGGGTGTTGCGCTCCTGGAGGACACCAGTGCGTGGTTCATGGACTGGCGATACGACAATGGCACCTCGCCTGCGGAGGTACCGAGCTTTCTGTATGCAGTCCCGCTCGACGACGATCGATTCTTGCTCGAAGAGACCTGCCTTGTCGGGAATCCGCCACTGGGCCTCGATGTCCTACGAGATCGCCTCGCGAAACGATTACACAACCGGGGTGCCCGCCCAACGGGGACCGAGCCTATCGAACGCGTCCGGTTCTCGGTACAACCTCCAAGACAACACAAACGTGAACGCGGTACTGTGCGGTTCGGCGCACGATCCAGTCTCATGCACCCGGCTACCGGCTACAGCGTCGCAGCATCATTGGCCGCGGCCGACACTGTTGTCGCGACACTCCGCACCGGGAATTCCGTTCGCCCCCTTTCAGTTTGGGCGGTCCAACGTCTGCGCAACCTCGGGCTACGTACCGCACTCAACCTCGAACCTGAGCTGATCCCCCACTTCTTCGCCAGCTTCTTCGAGCTTCCGGTCGCCCAGCAGACTGCCTACCTGTCCAATCGAGCAGATCCAGTTGCGACGATGAACGCAATGATGCGAATGTTCCCGACGCTGCCACCACGAGCTCGCATGGCGATAGCGCGAACGGTAGTGAATCCGCGGCGGGGAAACGGCCACCACCTGTCGTCTCGACAACGCAACACTCGACACGACACCCGTGCCTCGTGAATCATGAACCTCATGCGTTCCATATGGAAGGGATCTATCGCCTTCGGCCTCGTCAACGTGCCGGTGAAGGTGTACTCCGCGACGGAGACACACGACATCCGGTTCCATCAGGTACACGCGAAAGACGGCGGTCGTATCAAATACGATCGTGTGTGCTCCGAATGCGGCAAGTCGGTGCAGTTCGCCGACATCGACAAGGCGTACGACTCACCCGACGGTGAACGCGTTATCCTGACAGACGAAGATTTCGACAAGCTCCCTGCCGCCGAAAAACACGAGATTCCAGTCCTGGAATTCGTCCCCACCGAACAAATCGATCCCATCCTGTACGACAAGAGCTATTTCCTCGAACCCGACTCTTCGTCGCCGAAGGCATATGTGCTGTTGCGACAGACGCTCCTGGATACGGAACGTACCGCGCTGGTGCATTTCACCTTGCGGCAGAAGACGCGACTGGCGGCCTTGCGGGTTCGCGACAATACTCTCGTGATCCAGACATTGCTGTGGCCGGACGAGGTGCGGGCCGCGGAGTTTCCCTCGCTGGACGACGCACCCGAAGCACGGCCTCGGGAAGTCAAGATGGCTACCTCACTGGTAGAGAGTATGTCGGCAGAGTTCGATCCCACGGAGTACACCGACGACTACCAAATCGAACTACGCAAGCTGATCGAAGACACGATCGAAAACGGTGGAGAGAAGGTCGTCCACCCTGAGGGCGAGACCACCAGCGACGGCGAAGATGCCGAGGTCGTCGACTTGGTAGCTGCTCTCCAACGCAGCGTCGAAGCGGCGGGCAAGAACGCCAAGACGGCGAAGAAAGATGCGCCGGAAAAGAAAACTCCTCCGACGAAGACGGCTGCAAAGAAAGAGACGACTGGAAAGAAAGCACCCGCCAAAAAGGCTGCGCCGACAAAACAATCTGCTGCCGACAAGTCGACGCCGGCTCGAAAAGGGGCGTGACCGGATCCTGCAACATCGACAACCCTGCAGCCCGCGAAGCTAAGACGCTTCCAGTGCCGGTAAGTTCACCGGTACGTTCAGAATTTCCGAACGTACCGGTGAACTTACGCGTCACAACCTCTCGGAGGCAAGGTCACACGGTGAAGCCGAGGGCTCTGAGCTGCTCACGTCCGTCGTCGGTGATCTTGTCCGGTCCCCAAGGCGGCATCCAGACCCAATTGATCTTCAGGTCGGCGCATAGGCCGCTTCGCACCAGCGCGCCACGCGCCTGATCTTCGATAACGTCTGTCAGCGGGCACGCGGCCGAAGTCAGCGTCATGTCGACCGTGACGATGTCGTCGGCGTCGATATTGATGTCGTACACCAGACCGAGGTCGACGACATTGATCCCGAGTTCGGGGTCTACGACATCGCGCATTGCCTCTTCGAGGTCTTCGAGAACCTTGATCTCATCCGGGGTGAGAGATGCAGGCACCGCCGTAGGCGACGACTCGGCCACGGCCGACCCTGCCAAGTCGGTTTCCGGGGCGGCAGTGCCACCGTCCTGCGAATCGGTTATCTGTGTCTGGGTCATACTTGTCCTCCGGATCGTGCGGGTACTGCGGGAGTCTCTTCTACTATTCGAACAACCGCATCCTTGAAAGCCATCCATCCGAGCAGCGCACACTTGACGCGGGCCGGATATTTGGACACTCCGACGAACGCGATTCCATCACCGATCACATCCTCATCGCCATCCACGGTACCCCTGCTGCCGACCATTTCACTGAAGGCATCCACGACTCTCAACGCTTGCTCGACAGGTAGTCCGATGACCTGATCCGTCAGGACCGAAGTCGCGGCCTGACTGATCGAACAGCCCTGACCGTCGTATGACACATCAGTGACGATGCCGCCATCATCGATATTCACCCGCAATGTCACCTCGTCGCCGCAAGTCGGGTTCACGTGGTGGACCTCGGCTCCGAACGGCTCGCGAAGTCCGCGCCCGTGCGGATGTTTGTAGTGGTCGAGAATGACCTCTTGATACATCTGTTCCATACGCATATCAGGCAGCACCCTTGGTCCCGAAGAATCTCTGGGCGTGCTCGATCGCGAAACCGAGCGCTTCGACTTCGTCGAGCGTGTTGTACAGAGCAAACGACGCCCTCGCGGTGGCTGCGACACCGAATCGACGGTGCAACGGCCACGCACAATGGTGCCCCACCCGAATCGCAACACCGTCATCATCGAGAATCTGGCCGAGATCGTGTGCGTGGACGCCGTCGACGACGAACGACACCGCTGACCCTCGATCGATGTTCTCGGTCGGTCCGATCACTCGAACACCCTCGATCTTCGCGAGCATGTCGAGTGTCGCCCCGACGAGCACGTGCTCGTGCGCCGCAATTGCGTCCATGCCGATGGACTCGAGATATTCGACCGCTGCACCGAGGCCGACCACCTGAGAAGCCATCGGTACGCCCGCTTCGAATCGCTGAGGCGGCGGCGCGTAGGTGGTCTTCTCCATCGTCACTGTCTCGATCATCGAACCGCCTGTCACGAAGGGCGGCATGGCATCGAGGAGTTCTGCTTTGCCGTACAACACGCCGACGCCCGACGGCGCCAGCATTTTGTGACCCGAAAACGCTGCATAGTCGACATCGAGTGCATGAAAGTTGACGCTCATGTGAGGCACGGACTGGCATGCGTCGAGCACGACGAGCGCCCCGACCTCACGAGCCCGTCGAACGATCTCGGCAACAGGGGACACCGCGCCCGTCACGTTCGACTGATGAGTGAACGCGACAACCTTGACGGCATCCGTGAGCTGCAGAGAATCGAGATCGATCCGCCCCTCGTCGGTCACGCCGAACCACCGCAGCGTGGCACCGGTTCGTCTGGCCAATTCCTGCCAGGGCACGAGGTTGGCATGATGCTCGAGCTCCGTGATCACGATTTCATCGCCAGGTCCGACGTGGCGATCGAATCGATCGTCTCCAAGAACATAGGTGACGAGATTGAGGGCCTCGGTGGCGTTCTTGGTGAACACGAGTTCGTCGGCATCCGCACCGACGAACGACGCAATGGCGGCGCGGGCGCCCTCGTACGCATCGGTCGCTTCTTCGGCGAGCTGATGTGCACCACGATGGACCGCGGCGTTGCACGTCAGCAGAAATTCACGTTCTGCGTCGAGAACCTGGACCGGGCGTTGAGAGGTCGCGCCCGAGTCCAGGTACACCAACGGCTTACCGTCGCGAACCGTACGCGAAAGGATCGGAAAATCGGCACGGATCGAGCTGACATTCAATGCGCTGTTCGACAGTGCTGCTGGTGCAGCCATACTTACGCTCCTGTGGTCGCAGGCTGAGTGAAAGCGGTGTAGCCGTCGGCCTCCAGCTCGTCTGCCAACTCGGCTCCACCGGACTTCACGATCTCGCCATCGACGAACACGTGAACGAAGTCGGGCTTGATGTAGCGAAGAATCCGCGTGTAGTGCGTGATCAGCAGAACGCCGCCGTTTTCGCGTTCCTTGTACTTGTTGACACCCTCCGAAACGACTCGAAGCGCATCGACGTCGAGACCGGAGTCTGTCTCGTCGAGGATGGCGATCTTGGGCTTCAGCATTCCGAGCTGCAAGATCTCATGGCGCTTCTTCTCACCACCGGAAAAGCCTTCGTTGACGTTCCGCTCGAGGAAAGCCGGATCGATTTCGAGTTCGGAGAGCGCAGTCTTGGCTTCCTTGACCCAGTGCCGAAGCTTCGGGGCCTCACCTCGGACCGCCGTCGCAGCAGTGCGGAGGAAGTTCGACATCGATACTCCGGGAACCTCGACCGGGTACTGCATCGCGAGGAACAGACCTGCGCGAGCCCGCTCGTCGACGGTCATCGCGAGCACGTCTTCGCCGTCGAGCGTGATGGTGCCCGAGGTGACTGCGTACTTCGGGTGACCGGCGATGGCGTAGGACAACGTCGATTTTCCGGATCCGTTGGGGCCCATGATCGCGTGTGTTTCACCGGACTTCACGGTCAGGTTCACACCCTTGAGGATGTTGATGGGCTCTGCGGTTGTATCGGAGTTTGCGACGCTGACGTGCAGGTCGCGGATTTCGAGCGTGGACATGAAATTTTCCTTACGAATGTCGAGAAGTACGGGAGCCGGAATTTACGAGCCGACGAGGGCCAATTCGGCCTCGATCGCAGCATCGAGTCGTTCACGAACCGCGGGGACCGGAATTCTGTCGATGACTTCGTGGAAGAAGCCGCGTACGACGAGTCGACGAGCCACTTCCTCGGAGATTCCTCTGGACCGGAGGTAGAAAAGCTGTTCGTCGTCGAACCTGCCGGTCGCACTGGCATGGCCTGCGCCGACGATCTCGCCCGTTTCGATTTCCAGATTCGGTACCGAATCGGCGCGCGCACCGTCTGTGAGAACCAGGTTGCGGTTCAATTCGAAGGTTTCGGTTCCCTCTGCTTCAGCACGGATCAGAACGTCGCCGATCCATACGGTGTGTGCATCGTGCTTGCCGACACCGACCTCGCCCTGAAGGGCACCCTTGTACATGACGTTCGACTTGCAACGCGGCGCTGAATGATCGACGAGCAGACGTTGCTCCAGATGCTGTCCCGCATCGGCGAAGTAGACGCCGAGCAGGTTTGCATCGCCGCCGGGAGCGTCGTAATGCACGGTCGGGCTGATACGAACCAGGTCGCCACCGAGACTGACGTTGAAGTGCCTCAGTATCGCGTCGCGGCCCAGTCGAGCGTGGTGGGCTCCGACATGGACTGCGTCGGACTCCCACTCCTGGATCAGTACGACCGAGAGGTTGGCGCTGTCACCGATGACGAACTCGATATTTTCCGCATATGTGCCCGACCCGACCTGGTCGATCACCACTGTCGCCTTGGCGAACTTGTCGAGTCGAATCTGCAGGTGTCCGTATGACACAGCGTCGATGCCTGGTCCGGTGACTGTGATTTGCACAGGCTCGGAGACCTCGTTCTCGGCCGCCACCGAGACGATCGTAGCCTCGGTGAATGCCGAGAATGCTTGCGCAGCAATGCGATCAGCGGGAACGCCGGCGACACCGATACGTGCGTCGTCGCGGCCGACCGTCTCCACTGTCACACCCTCCGGTGCCTGTACGAGAACATCGGCCCCGGAGGTAGCCACGGCGGAACCGTCGTGCAGTCCCTTGAGTCGACGAATCGGCGTGAATCTCCACAGCTCGTCACGGCTGGAGGGGACCTCGAAAGCGTTCACATCGTACGAGGTGAACTGGGCACCCTTGTTCGCAACGATGACCGACTTGTCCTCGGCCGCTGGATTCTCCGACGCTACTGCGCCCTGCACTCCGGTGAGCGGCTCTTTCGTATTCGGATTCGTCACTTATCCGACCGACCCTTCCATCTGAAGCTCGATGAGCCGGTTCAGTTCGAGGGCGTATTCCATGGGAAGCTCACGCGCGATCGGTTCGACGAAACCGCGTACCACCATCGCCATGGCTTCGTCCTCGGTGAGGCCTCGGCTCATCAGGTAGAACAGTTGGTCGTCACTGACCTTCGAGACTGTCGCCTCATGACCCATGGACACGTCGTCTTCACGGATGTCGACGTAGGGATATGTATCCGAGCGCGAGATATTGTCGACGAGGAGTGCGTCGCACTTGACGGTCGAGCGGGAACCGTAGGCTCCCTTGTTGATCTTGACCAATCCTCGGTACGAAGTCCGTCCACCACCGCGAGCGACGGACTTGCTCACGATATTCGACGACGTGTGCGGCGCGAGGTGCAGCATCTTCGAGCCGGTGTCCTGGTGCTGGTCGGGACCGGCGAACGCCACGGACAGGACCTCACCCTTGGCGTACTCCCCCGTCATCCATACAGCGGGGTACTTCATGGTGACCTTGGAGCCGATGTTACCGTCGACCCACTCCATCGTGGCGCCTGCTTCTGCCTTCGCGCGCTTGGTCACCAGGTTGTAGACATTGTTGGACCAGTTCTGGATAGTCGTGTAACGGCAGCGGCCACCCTTCTTGACGATGATCTCCACGACGGCCGAGTGCAACGAGTCCGACTTGTAGATGGGTGCGGTGCAGCCCTCGACGTAGTGCACGTAGGCACCCTCGTCGACGATGATCAGAGTGCGCTCGAACTGCCCCATGTTCTCGGTGTTGATCCGGAAGTAGGCCTGCAGCGGGATGTCCACATGGACGCCTGGCGGGATGTAGATGAAGGATCCACCCGACCAGACCGCGGCGTTCAGCGCGGAGAACTTGTTGTCCCCTGCAGGGATGACGGTGCCGAAGTACTCGCGAAAGAGTTCGGGCTGTTCCTTGAGCGCGGTATCGGTGTCGAGGAAGAGCACGCCTTGCGCTTCCAGGTCCTCGCGGATCGAGTGGTAGACGACCTCGGACTCGTACTGCGCGGCAACGCCGGACACGAGACGCTGCTTCTCGGCCTCCGGGATACCCAGCTTGTCGTAGGTGTTCTTGATGTCCTCGGGAAGATCTTCCCAGGTCGCGGCCTGCTTTTCGCTGGAGCGGACGAAGTACTTGATGTTGTCGAAGTGGATACCTTCGAGGTCGGCACCCCAGTTGGGCATGGGCTTACGGTCGAACGTCTTGAGTGCCTTCAGACGCGACTCCAGCATCCACTCGGGCTCGCTCTTCTTCGCCGAGATGTCACGCACCACCAACTCGGACAGTCCACGCTTGGCGCTGGCTCCGGCGACGTCGGAGTCCGACCAACCGAAACCGTAGGTACCCAGCGACGCAATCGTCTCGTCCTGAGTAAGAGGAGCGGCGGGGGTCAGCGGCGCAACGGGTGTCACCTGGTCTGGTGTGACGGTCATGCGAGCTCCTTCCGGGGGCTTGTGCGATCTCCGGTACTGGGCTGAGCACCGGAAGTTATGGATGATGAGGGGTGGGGCATCGAATTCGACTTCTTCGAAATCTCGGGACGGTTGCGACCGGTCAACGGAACATGCGTAGTGCAGGCGCAGTCGCCGTTCGCGATGGTCGCCAGACGTTGCACGTGAGTTCCGAGGAGATCGGAGAAGGCTTGCCGCTCGGCGTCACACAGCTCGGGAAACTCGGAGGCCACATGCGAGACGGGGCAGTGGTGTTGACAGATCTGCACGCCGTTGCCTACTTGACGGGTCGTAGCGGCAAATCCAGCGGCCGTGAACGCGTCGGCGATCCGATCCGCTGCTTCTTCTACGTCCACAGCGCGACTTCCCACCGCAGGCTCGACGTCGGCCACGATGGCTTCGACTCGCTGACGTGCGAAGGCCTCGATTGCACTGTCTCCGCCGATCTTGCGTAACTGACGCATTGCCGCGCCCGCAAGATCGTCGTAGGTGTGCCCAAGCCTGCTGCGACCGATTGCCGTCAATTGAAAATACTTGGCTGGTCTTCCGCGGCCTCGTTGGGTGACGACGGCAGAGGAAGTAATTCGTGCCTCACCGTTGTCGATGAGGGCCTCGAGATGTCGTCTGACCCCTGCAGCGCTGAGGCCCAGACGGGTACCGATATCGGAGGCGGTGATCGGGCCCTCTTCGAGAAGTAGGGTGACAACAGCTCCCCGCGTCTGGCCTTCGTGACCGACAACAGCTGAACCCGTCACCGTGGAGGTGGTGCCGCGACGTGCGCGTTCTCCCCCATGCGTCGTACTCGCTGATGATTTCACAACACCAGTGTGACGGAATTAGCAGGGATGGTCCACCAAGGGTGCCCTACTTCACCACATGCCGTACCAGGGAATACGGGCGCGGTCTGCATCTGCTGCGGAATCTCGGTCGGATGCACCTGCGATCAACGGGCTGTGCAGAGTCACAGTTACGCTGCCATTCGTGTCGACGACCCCAGCCGAGAAGCAAACCGCCAAAGAATCCGGCGTGCAACTTCGCATCGTCGACCCTCTTCGTAAACTGGTCGGCCTCGATACCGATCGACCAGCACCGACCGTCGCCGCGCTACACGGCGACGAAACCGAAGCGCCCGGTCTGAACAAGACCGAGACGGCGCAGCTTCGCGGAGTCCGGCGATTCGGCGCAGTGGGTTCGATTTTGATGGCGATCGGTGCGCTCGGGGCGGGCGCCCAACCTGTTCTGCAGAACCCGGTCGTCGGCGTTCGCATTCTCAGCCTTCCCTCACGCATGGCAAGCTCGGCGCTGACCATCACCATGACAGGCACCGTCATGGTGGTTCTCGCCTGGCTCCTCCTCGGGCGATTCGCTGTCGGGCGTCTACGCGATGGAACAGTTCCAAGAAGACTGAGCAGATCACAGTTGGACCGAACGCTGCTGCTGTGGATTTTGCCACTGTGCGTGGCTCCACCGATGTTCAGCAAAGACGTCTACTCCTACCTGGCACAGAGCGAGATAACCGCGCGGGGGCTCGACCCATACGAGATCGGGCCGGCTGGGGCCCTCGGCGTCGACAACGTCCTCACCCGGACCGTGCCGAACATTTGGCGTGAAACCCCCGCGCCATACGGTCCACTGTTCCTGTGGATGGGTCGCGGCATCACGTGGTTGACCGGTGAGAACATCGTTGCCGGCATCTTCTTGCATCGACTTCTGGCCCTCGCAGGTGTCGCGATGATCGTGTGGGCACTCCCCCGGTTGGCGCGTCGATGCGGGGTCGCGGCGGTCAGCGCTTTGTGGCTCGGTGCTGCCAATCCACTCCTTCTTTTCCACCTGGTCGCAGGCATACACAACGAAGCACTGATGATCGGTCTCATGCTTGCTGGGTTGGAGATCGCGTTGCGCGCAATCGAGTCCAGTTCTGCGATGCGTGCTCCGTCCGTGCTCCTCCTGCTCTCCGGTTCTGCACTGATTGCGCTGTCGTCGACCGTGAAAATTCCGTCCTTACTCGCTCTCGGTTTCGTCGGGATGGCATTGGCCCGAAGATGGGGCGGGACCGTCCGAGCGGTACTGAGTGCGGCAGCAATACTCGGGCTTGTCACCGTCTTGGTACATGTCGGAGTCAGCCTCGGCAGCGGCCTCGGCTTCGGTTGGATCAACACGCTCGACACCGCAAGTGTCGTGAGGAGCTGGATGTCCATTCCCACGATTCTGGGAATCGGCACCGGATTCGTCGGTGTACTGCTCGGACTCGGCGACCACACCACAGCGGTACTCGGCCTCACTCGACCGATCGCGGCGGCTGTTGCGGCATTCGTTGCTCTTCGCATGCTCGTGGCCGTGTTGAAGGGGCGGTTGCATCCGGTGGGCGCACTCGGTGTCGCACTCGGTGCACTCGTCCTTCTGTTCCCCGTCGTCCAGCCGTGGTACTTGCTGTGGGCCGTAATACCCTTGGCCGCTTGGGCGACCCGGCCGGCGTTCCGCGTTCCGGCCATCGTATTTTCTTCCATCGTCAGCGTCATCTTGATGCCCAACGGAAGCGAGTATCTACCGTTCCAAATCGTCCAGGCCGCCATCATGACGATTCTGGCTGTCGGCCTTATGTTCTTCATCACCCGTAACCGATTGCCGTGGCAGTCGAACCTCGGACCGTCGGTGAACCCCACCGCCGCCGGGGCTTACGCTGGATCCTCGTGATCGCTAGCGCGTCCAATTCGACGCATCCTGCCGTACAGCTCACGGGTGTACGAAAGTCGTACGACGGCGTTGCCGCCGTCGACGGACTCGACATCACCGTCGAGAGGGGCCAAGTTCTGGCGCTCCTCGGCCCGAACGGAGCGGGAAAGACCACGACCGTCGAGATGTGCGAAGGATTCGTCTCACCGGAAGCCGGGTCTGTCCGGGTTCTCGGCCTCGACCCCATCGCACAATCGGCGCAACTGAGACCACGCATCGGGGTGATGCTGCAGGGCGGTGGTGCGTACCCAGGCTCGAAAACGGGCGAGATGCTCCGCCTGGTGGCCTCGTATTCCGCGAATCCGTTGGACCCCGATTGGCTCTTGGACTGCCTTGGACTCGACCGCGCCGTGAACACACCGTATCGGCGCCTGTCCGGGGGCCAGCAGCAACGTCTGGCACTAGCTTGCGCCATCGTGGGCCGCCCCGAGCTTGTATTTCTCGACGAACCGACTGCGGGACTCGATGCCCAGGCTCGACTACTCGTGTGGGAACTGATCGACGCGCTGAGGCGGGACGGAGTTAGCGTCCTGCTCACAACGCATCTGATGGACGAAGCAGAACAGCTAGCCGACGAATTGGTGATCATCGATCACGGCAAGATTGTAGCCTCCGGTACTGCTTCCGAGCTGACCAAACAAGGTGCAGAAGGAAGACTGCGATTCAGCGCGCCGCCTGGACTCGATCTGACTTCGCTCGCCGATGCGCTACCGAGCGGGTACAGCCCTCATGAGGAAGGGCCGGGCTCCTATGTCGTAGTGGGCGTCATCGAGCCCGGGATCCTTGTCATCGTCACCTCCTGGTGCGCTCGGCAGGACGTGTTGGCGACCGAACTACAGGTAGACCAGCGCCGTCTGGAAGACGTCTTTCTCGAGCTGACCGGAAAAGAGTTGAGAAGATGACGATCAACGGCAACGACCGTCGTCCGGACAACCGATTCGATGTCGGATTGTTCACTCCGAATCCGACCCCCAACACAGCCGGCGCGATGCTCACAGCGCAGTCGGTCCTCGAACTCAAACTGTTGCTGCGCAACGGCGAGCAGCTGCTCCTGACGATGTTCATCCCGATCACACTTTTGATCGGGCTCACATTGCTGCCGCTAGGGGCGATGGGCGACCATCCGGTCGATCAGGTCGTCCCGGCCGTGATGATGGTGGCGATCATGTCTACCGCCTTCACCGGTCAAGCGATTGCCGTCGGCTTCGACCGCCGGTACGGCGCACTCAAACGTCTCGGTGCAACAGCACTGCCCAGGTGGGGAATCATCGGCGGCAAGAGCATCGCGGTAATGATGGTGGTGATCCTGCAGACCGTCGTTCTCGGCTCGATCGCAGTGGCATTGGGTTGGCGTCCTGACATCGCCGGCCTGGCGCTCGGAGCAGTGGTGATTGCCCTCGGTACGGTGACATTCGCCACCATGGGGCTACTGCTCGGAGGCACACTCCGTGCAGAGATCGTCCTGGCTTTGGCAAATATATTGTGGTTCGTCATGTTGGGAATCGGCAGTCTTGTCGTACTTTCCGAGGACATGCCGACGGTGTTGCATACCTTTGCCCGACTGGTGCCGTCGGGCGCGCTGGCCGAGGCATTAGGGCAAGCAGTCGACGGATCATGGGATTGGTTCGGCGTTGCGGTACTCGCCGCATGGGCGGGCGTCTGCGCTTGGCTCTCGGTTCGCACCTTCAAATTCACGTGAGGTGCACGCCCACGCCTCGCTTGGCCTGCAGCATGGGGTCAACGACGCTCTGTAGTGGACGGCCGTTTACGATCATTGGGTGCTGTATCGAGGGTTTCTCCGTGTCGTTGACCTGCTGCCCATGCCTACGTTGCGGGTGCAGAAGATCGTGGCATTCATCGTCATTCTGACTCAGGGTGGCATCGCTGTCACCGGGGCCGTCGTGCGTGTGACGGCGTCGGGACTCGGTTGCCCGACGTGGCCGCAGTGCTTCCCAGGCAGTTTCACGCCGGTCGGCGTCTCGGAAGTTCCAGTTCTGCACCAAGCGGTCGAGTTCGGCAACCGGTTGCTGACATTCGCCGTGGTACTTGTTGCAGCGATGATCGTTCTCGCGGTCACACGTGCCCGCCGGCGTCGGGAAGTAATTCTCTTCGCCTGGCTCATGCCACTCGGAACCGTCGTACAAGCAGTGGTCGGTGGCTTCACCGTGCTGACAGGGCTGCTGTGGTGGACGGTTGCCGTACACCTGGTCCTGTCCATGATCATGGTTTGGCTTGCAACGCTGTTGTACTTCGAAGTCGCCGATCCCGATCCTGCCGGACCTTCTGTCCCCACCGTTCCGGAACCGCTGCGATTGCTGACCGGTCTGTCAGCAATCGTGTTGGGAGGCGTCCTGATAGCAGGGACGATGGTGACCGGCGCGGGCCCGCACGCAGGTGACAAAAGCATCGATGAACCTGTGCCACGCCTTGGAATCGAGATCGTGACGCTCGTGCATCTGCACGCTCAGCTGCTCGTAGGCTACCTGGCCCTTCTGGTCGGGCTGGGTTTCGCACTCTATGCAGTGAGAGCTCCGCTGACGATCAAATTCCGGTTGAAGGTACTGCTCGGCATCGTCGTGGCGCAGGCCTTGGTGGGAGTCGTCCAGTACTTCACGGACGTGCCGGCCGTACTGGTCGCAATCCACGTGGCGGGTGCAGGCGCATGCACTGCAGCTACCGCGGCGGTCTGGGCGGCCTGCCGGACCCGCAGTTCCCTCGATGACGTGTCGGCCGACAAGCTACCCGCCGCCCAGGCAGCAGCCACTACCAACGGATAGAAGAGGAGAGGTAGTCGGACTCCCCCTCAGACGACCGACGACCTCTCCTGCTTTCTTTGACGCACCCGATCGGTGAACGGTTCCGTCTGCTTCGAACTATTTTTCCATCGACGCGTTTCTGGCCTTCGGAAAGCGTGTCTGACGTGCGACCCACCCGGCCATTTTCCGGTAATGACCAGGTGCAGGGTTGACCGAACTGACGAGTTCGCGGTCCCACTCCGACTCGGTCAGATTGCCGGCGGCCTCGACCAATGCACGCGCGACCGCCGGGCTCTCTACAACCTGGTCGCCCAATATTCCGTCCGCGCCGACCATCGTCACACGTGTGCCTGCCCGCCCGACCGGCTGAATGACGACTTTGCCCGAACCACCGTGTTCGCCGACGAAGGATCGGACGGCCGACAACGCACCAGCAGGGACATCGATTGTCGGACCGGACTTGTTCTCGGAGGTCGAATCCTCGACGGGCGAGTTCTTTTCATCGGTTGCCATGGTTCGACAATACCGCTGGGTAACAGACATAGAGCAGACAGGTCGGCACCGGGCGCCACCCACGCATGTCGACAATCGAACCCGGGCGTCAGTACGAACACACGGGATTCGAACTCAGGACAACAGTTGAGCGAGCGTGTCCCAGCCGACGACCGAGTCCACTGCCAAGCCACAGAAGACCAGTGCCAGATACTCGTTCGAGAGGATGAAGAGCTTCATCGGCTTGACCGGGGTTCCCGCGCGTACACCTGAGTAGAGGCGATGGGCCACGGTAAGGAACCAAACTCCGGCGGCCACGGCGATCACGGCATATATGACGCCGGATCCGGGCGTGAGTGCCAGCGTTGCGGCGACAGTTGCCCACGCGTACAGGACGATGTGCTTTGTCACCTTCCGTTCCGATGCTACCGCCGGCAACATCGGAACATTCGCGGCCTGGTAGTCCTCCTTGTAGCGGAGCATCAGGGCCCACGTGTGTGGAGGTGTCCATAGAAAGATGACGAGGAACATCACCACGGCCTGCCAGCCGATCGTGCCGGTGACCGCCGACCAGCCAATCATGACGGGCATGCAACCAGCGGCGCCGCCCCACACCACATTCTGCGAGGTGCGGCGTTTGAGGATCAGGGTGTAGACGAAGATGTAGAAACAAATGGTGACGACGGCAAGGATGCCACTGAGCAGGTTGGTGGTTGCCCACAACCAGAAGAACGAAATCACGCCGAGACTGACGCCGAACACGAAGGCGTGCGATACGGGCATTGCTCCACGCGCAAGGGGCCTCTTGGCAGTGCGGGCCATGATCTTGTCGATGTCGGCGTCGGCGACCATGTTCAGGCTGTTCGCACTGGCGGCCGCGAGCATCCCGCCGAAAAGAGTAGTGAGGATCAGCATGGGCTGAACGTGACCGCGGTCAGCAAGCAACATCGCCGGAATCGTCGTTACCAACAGCAGTTCGATCACTCGCGGCTTGGTCAGGGCGACGTACGCCATGAACAGCGCCAAGGCCCGACGAGGGACTGAAGTGGGACGACTCGGATCGGCTTCGCTTCCAGCGTTGGCACCGAGGTCGTTATCCTCTGGATTGCTGGGACCGCTTGCGAATCCGTGGCCGCCGGACTGCTGCCCAATTCGCACTACGTCTCCTTGCACAGGCTCGAACACACATGATTACGTGTACGCCCGGTGATCGCGGTCGGCGATTACCTACGTACTACTACAGCCGATGGTAGACGCCGAGCATCTCGTCTCCAATTCGCAGGGGCCCAAAGTGAGAAACATACTCCTTGTCGCCTTCCCCGTCGGAGCCGAGCAGTGAGCACAGCGGTGCCCGACGGGGGGAAGACACGACAATGGGCGCGCGCGGAACTAGGCTGGTGATCGGCGGCATTTCGATCAATTCGAGATCGAACGCACGTCGGCCTCATTTATACGAATGTCAGGAGATCTCTGCTCGTGTCGACCACAGACGATATTGACGTCCTCACCACGGCGCACCACCCCAGCGACTGGACGGACCTGGACACCAGGGCGGTCGATACCGTCAGAGTCCTCGCTGCAGACGCGGTTCAAAAGGTCGGAAACGGTCACCCGGGTACAGCCATGAGTCTCGCGCCCCTTGCGTACACACTGTTCCAGCGGACCATGCGCCACGATCCGACCGACACACACTGGATCGGTCGCGACCGCTTCGTGTTGTCCTGCGGACATTCGAGCCTGACGCTGTACTTACAGCTCTACCTCGGCGGATTCGGACTCGAACTGATCGACATCGAGTCTCTACGCACATTCGGGTCCAAGACACCCGGCCACCCCGAGTTCCGGCACACCGATGGCGTCGAGATCACCACCGGTCCGCTCGGTCAGGGATTGGCGTCGGCTGTCGGCATGTCCATGGCGTCGCGGCGTGAGCGGGGATTGTTCGATCCCGAGCCTGCCCTCGGCGAAAGTCCGTTCGACCACTTCATCTACGTCATCGCTTCCGATGGCGACATCGAAGAGGGAATTACGTCCGAGGCGTCCTCGCTTGCCGGAACCCAGCAGCTCGGCAACCTCATTCTCTTCTACGACGACAACAAGATCTCGATCGAGCACTCGACCGATATCGCGTTGTCGGAAGACACCGCAGCACGCTACGAGGCTTACGGCTGGCACGTCCAGGTCGTCGAGGGCGGCGAAAACATAACGGCCATCGAGGCTGCCATCGAGGCAGCCAAGGCGGTGACCGACAAGCCGTCGATCATCGTTCTGCGTACGATCATCGGCTTCCCCGCGCCGACGATGATGAACACCGGCGCCGTTCACGGCGCGGCCCTCGGCGACGAAGAGATCGTGAAGGTCAAGAAGGCTCTCGACTTCGATCCCGAGAAGAAGTTCGAGGTGAGCGACGAGGTCATCGCACACACACGGACCCTCCAGGAACGCGGCCGCAAGGCGCACGAGGAATGGAACATCGAATTCGACGCCTGGGCAGCTCGTGAGCCCGAGCGCAAGAAGTTGCTCGACCGACTTACCCAAGGGGCCCTCCCCGAAGGATGGACCGATGTCCTCCCGACCTGGGAGCCCGGCAGCAAGGCCATCGCCACCCGAGCGGCCTCCGGCGAGGTTCTCAACGCCGTAGGACCCGTTCTCCCGGAACTGTGGGGCGGCTCGGCGGACCTCGCGGGCAGCAACAACACCACCATCAAGGGTGCCAAGTCATTCGGCCCCACCTCGATCTCCACCGATGACTGGGATGCAGAGCCATACGGTAGGACCCTGCACTTCGGCATCCGCGAGCATGCGATGGGCGCCATCCTGAGCGGCATCGTCATGCACGGACCGACGCGCGCCTACGGCGGAACGTTCATGCAGTTCAGTGACTACATGCGTCCCGCTGTCCGGTTGGCGTCGCTGATGGACATCGATCCCATCTACGTGTGGACACACGACTCGATCGGTCTCGGCGAGGATGGCCCGACCCACCAGCCGGTCGAGCACCTCGCTGCTTTGCGAGCAATTCCGAATCTCTCGGTGGTCCGCCCAGGCGATGCCAACGAGACAGCCTTCGCTTGGCGGGCCGTGCTCGCCAAGTCGAGCAGCAGTGGCCCGGTCGGGCTGGCGCTGACGCGTCAGGGCATCCCGGTTCTGGCGGGAACCAGCTACGAGGGTGTGTCCAAGGGCGGTTACATTCTGTCGGACTCCCCGACCGCACCCGACGTCATCCTCATCGGTACCGGCTCGGAACTCCAGTACGCAATCGAGGCACAGAAGCTGCTCGCCGAGCAGTCCATAGCCGCTCGCGTCGTGTCGATGCCGTGTGTGGAGTGGTTCGAAAGCCAGGACCAGAACTACCGCGACCAGGTGATTCCACCCACGGTCAAAGCCCGCGTCTCGGTCGAGGCCGGAATCGCAATGCCATGGTACAAGATCGTCGGAGGCTTCGGCGAGATCGTTTCGCTCGAACACTACGGCGAGTCGGCGGACGCCAAAACACTGTTCCGCGAGTACGGATTCACGGCCGAGGCCGTCACCGCCGCCGCGCAGCGTTCGATCACCAATGTGAAGGGATGACAGACATGACCCAGAACAAGAATCTCGCCGCTCTATCGGCCGCTGGAGTATCGGTGTGGCTCGACGACCTGTCGCGTGACCGTATCTCCTCCGGCAACCTGCAGGAATTGATCGACAGCAAGAGCGTCGTCGGCGTGACGACCAATCCGTCGATCTTCCAGGCAGCGCTCAGCAAGGGCAACGCCTACGACGCTCAGGTGACCGAACTAGCCGAACGTGGCGCCGATGTCGACGCCACCATCCGAACCGTCACCACAGACGACGTACGAAACGCGTGCGATATCTTCGCACCGGTCTTCGAGGCGACCGGCGGAGTCGACGGACGTGTTTCCATCGAGGTCGATCCACGACTGGCACACGACACCGAGAAGTCGATCGCTCAGGCGGTCGAACTGTGGAAGATCGTCGACCGTCCCAACGTCCTGATCAAGATCCCGGCAACCGAGGCAGGCATCCCCGCCATTGCCAAGGTCATCGGTGAGGGCATCAGCGTCAACGTGACGCTGATCTTCTCCGTCGAACGCTACGAACTGGTCATCGGTGCATACCTCGAAGGCCTCGAAGCTGCTCGCGCCGCAGGGCACGACCTGTCGAAGATTCACTCGGTCGCGTCGTTCTTCGTCTCTCGCGTCGACACCGAAATCGATGCACGCTTGGCCAAGATCGGCACCCCTGCCGCAAAGGATCTAGAGGGCAAGGCCGCGCTGGCCAACGCGCGGCTCGCGTACGTGGCATACCAGCAGGCGTTCGAGGTGGGCTCACGGTTTCACGATCTCGCTGGGTCCGGCGCTCGCCCGCAGCGTCCACTGTGGGCATCGACCGGGGTCAAGAATCCGGCATACCCGGACACCTTGTACGTCACCGATCTGGTCGCCCCCAACACCGTGAATACGATCCCGGAAAAGACCATGGATGCGGTCGCCGATCACGGTGAAATCACTGGCGACACCATTTCCGGGAAGGGCCCCGAATCTCAGGAAGTGTTCGACCGGCTTTCCGCTATCGGGATCGATATCTCGAACGTGTTCCTCACCCTCGAAAACGAAGGCGTCGAAAAGTTCGAGGCATCGTGGAACGAACTGCTCGAAGCCACCGGTGAGCAGCTTCGCCAAGCGGGCCAGAAGAGCTGATACGTGGCCACCGCAGACTCCGACCCGAAGAGCACTGCGGAGTGGCAAAACCCACTTCGCGATCCCCGCGATAAACGCCTTCCTCGTATCGCCGGCCCGTGCAGCCTGGTGATATTCGGCGTCACAGGCGATCTCGCTCGAAAGAAGCTCATGCCTGCGGTGTACGACCTGGCGAACCGAGGGCTACTCCCCCCCGGTTTCGCCTTGGTCGGCTTCGCTCGTCGCGAGTGGGGCAACGAAGATTTCGCGAAGATCGTGCACGATGCAGTTCGCGACCACGCACGAACGCCCTTCAGCGAAGAAGTGTGGAACACCCTTGCCGAAGGATTTCGCTTCGTACAGGGTTCCTTCGACGACGACGCCGCCTTCGACGAATTGGCCCGCACACTGGGCGAATTGGATGCAACACGTGGAACCGCCGGCAACCATGCCTTCTACCTTTCGGTTCCTCCCAGCGCGTTTCCGGTTGTGCTCGAACAACTCTCGCGATCCGGGTTGGCGCAGAGCACGGACGACAATTGGCGTCGCGTCGTCATCGAGAAGCCTTTCGGTCACGATCTTGCGAGCGCCAAGGAACTGAACGCCGTCGTGAACCGAGTGTTTCCCGAGGACACCGTTTTCCGCATCGACCACTATCTCGGCAAGGAAACTGTTCAGAACATTCTGGCGCTCCGGTTCGCGAACCAGTTGTTCGACCCGATCTGGAACGCGCACTACGTCGATCACGTCCAGATCACCATGGCCGAGGACATCGGTCTCGGTGGGCGAGCCGGCTACTACGACGGCATCGGCGCAGCACGTGACGTGATCCAGAATCACCTGCTGCAACTGTTGGCTATCACTGCCATGGAGGAACCGGTCAGTTTCAGTCCCACCGAATTGCAGTCGGAGAAGATCAAGGTTCTCTCGGCAACGAAATTGGCGGAACCACTGGCCCAGACTTCGGCGCGTGGGCAATACAGCGCGGGCTGGCAGGGCAGTCAGAAGGTCAAGGGCCTGAAGGAAGAAGAAGGTTTCGACACCGAGTCCAACACCGAGACCTACGCCGCCATCACACTCGAGGTCGACACGCGTCGATGGGGCGGAGTTCCTTTCTATCTCAGGACGGGCAAGGCACTCGGTCGCCGGGTCACCGAAATTGCGATGGTGTTCAAACGTGCGCCGCATCTTCCCTTCGACGAAACGATGACAGAAGAACTCGGCCAGAATGCACTCGTCATCAGAGTTCAACCCGATGAGGGTGTGACGATGCGTTTCGGATCCAAGGTGCCTGGCTCGAGCATGCAGGTTCGAGACGTCAGCATGGACTTCAGCTACGGCCAGGCGTTCACGGAGTCTTCACCGGAGGCGTACGAGCGGCTGATCCTCGATGTGCTGCTCGGCGAGCCATCACTGTTCCCGGTCAACGCCGAGGTCGAGCTTTCGTGGCAGATTCTGGATCCGATTCTCGACTTCTGGGCTGCGGGTGGCACTGCCGAGCCGTACGAGGCCGGTACATGGGGTCCGACATCGGGCGATGAAATGATGCACCGCACCGGACGCGAATGGAGAAGGCCGTGATCGTCGATATTCCCGCCACGACGACGAGGGCCGTGGGCAAGAAGCTGATCGAGCTTCGTGAATCCGGTGGCGCTGTCACCATCGGACGAGTGCTCACGCTCATCGTCGCCAGCCGTGACAGCGAGCAAGCCGAGACTGCCATCGAAGCAGCCAACGAAGCGAGCCGAGAGCATCCGTGTCGCGTCATCGTCCTCATTCGAGGAGACAGATCTGCCGAATCCGGGTTGGACGCCCAGATTCGGGTGGGTGGCGATGCGGGAGCATCCGAGGTAGTGGTGCTCAGGCTGCACGGTGAACTTGCCGAGCACGAACACAGTGTCGTCATTCCGTTTCTATTGCCGGACACCCCGATCGTAGTCTGGTGGCCGAACGAAGCACCCAGGGTCCCGGCGCAAGATCCGTTGGGCAAGTTGGCAATTCGGCGAATCACCGATGCCACGAATTCGCCGGATCCGACGTCGACGATCAAGTCGCGGCTCGACAGTTACTCCCAGGGCGACTCGGACCTGTCGTGGAGTCGAGTCACCTACTGGCGTGGGTTGCTCGCCACCGCGCTGGATCAGGCTCCACACGAGAAGGTCGTGGACGCCACTGTTTCCGGTCTCGCAGAGGAGCCCGCACTCGACATCCTCGCCGGGTGGCTCGCAGTGAAGCTCGAGGTACCGGTGCACCGTAGGACCGGTGAACTGAAAGTCGAATTGAAGCGCGAGAACAGCGCGATCAGCATCGTTCGACCCCAGACCGGAAAAACGGCGACGCTGTCGAGAACAGGCCAACCTGACGCCGAGGTCGCCCTCGCGCGCCGTGAGACTCGCGAGTGCCTTGCCGAAGAATTGCGTCGACTCGATACCGATGAAATCTATGAACTCGCATTGAAAGGGCTGTCCAAGGTGACCTATGAGTAAGATGTCGGTTCTGCAATTCCTGGACGCGCAAGCACTGGTTGACGCTGCGCGGTCCCGGTTCGTCGAAGTGGTTGTCGCCGCCCAGGCCGATCGTGGTTCTGCCTCGGTCGTGTTGACGGGCGGCGGCGCCGGAATCGCATTGCTCGAAGCTCTGCGAGAAGACTCCGGCGCAATCGACTGGTCGCAGGTGGACGTCTATTTCGGCGACGAGCGCTTCCTTCCGTCAGGCGATCCGGAGCGGAACGAAGTACAAGCCAGGAACGCTCTGCTCGACCATGTCCCGGTTCACCCGGACCGTGTGTTCCCGATGGCCGCGTCCGACGGGCCCCACGGGAGCGATGCACGACTCGCCGCTGTCACCTATGCGCAGATTCTGGGGTCGCATTCGGACGGTAACCACACTCCTGCGTTCGACATCCATCTGCTCGGCATGGGCGGTGAGGGCCATATCAATTCGCTCTTCCCACATACCGACGCAGTGCGCGAGAAGACCCACTACGTCGTTGCCGTCGAAGACTCCCCCAAACCGCCTCCGGTTCGAATAACGTTGACACTACCTGCAATTCAGCGTGCCAAGCATGTATGGTTGCTGGTGTCCGGTGCCGCGAAGGCCGAAGCGGTATCCGCTGCTGTGGGTGGTGCCGACCCAGTGGACATACCGTCTGCCGGTGCGGTGGGTTCTACCTCGACCGTATGGTTCCTCGACGCGGATGCAGCATCGGGACTTGCCACCGACTGAAGACACTCCAGACGGCGCCGATCCTGGTCATGTCAGACAGGCTCGGCACCGTGTGTGCCGGATTCGAGAGTCTGTTCGGTGTCGACAGGGTTCTGCCTGATCGGGGTTTGCCTGGCCGGCATCTGGATTCGACGTCCCCCGTGCCCGACCGAGCGGTAAGCCCTTCCGTCGCGCCATGCTTCGATGCTTTCTCTGCATTGTGACATTTCTGACTCCTTGGTCCGCGATCCCGTCCCCCTACCTCTTAAGACGCGCCGACAGCGGGGCCGGTTCCACCGACGGCCCTATTCGTCCGATCGTGCCGAACCGCTCGCCGCCCGGGACCGATCGAGCCCCGGGGTGAACGAAACCTCAGCCGCTGTTGCGAAGTGCGGTGGCGAGACCGTTCATCGTCAACAGAATTCCGCGTTTGACGCGTTCATCCGTATCGCCTGCGCGGAACCTGCGCAGCATTTCCACCTGCATCTGGTTCAGCGGTTCGAGATACGGGAACCTGTTGTGAACCGAGCGTTCCAATGCCGGGTTGTCCTCGAGCAGTCGGGTGTGGCCGGTGATCCGCAGATACATGCGCACCGTCTTCGCGTGCTCGGTCTCGATCATGCCGAAGATCCGTTTGCGTAGCTCTCGGTCCGGGACGAGCTCTGCGTAGCGTGCGGCAATACCCAAGTCGGACTTGGCCATCACCTGGGCAAGGTTGGACAACACGGTCTGGAAGAACGGCCATGTCCGATACAGATCAGTCAGAGCGGCGAATTTGTTCTCGTCCCCGCCGACCCACTCTTCTATCGCAGTTCCTGTTCCGTACCAGCCCGGAAGCATGACTCGACACTGACTCCAGGACATGACCCACGGGATCGCACGAAGGTCGCTCACCGAGTTGGTCGGCTTGCGCGAGGCGGGACGGCTTCCGATGTTCAATTCACCGACCTCTGCCACCGGCGTCGCCATCGAAAAGTACTCGACGAATCCAGGCTCTTCATGGACAAGCCGACCGTACGCCGCACGCGCTCGCTCTGCCAGATCGTCGAGTACCGCGTAGGCAGGCCCCGCATTCTCGCCCAGGCCCTCGACATCCAACAAACTCGACTCGAGCGTTCCAGCTACGAGCGATTCCAGATTCCGCCGAGCCCTGGAAGGCTCGGCATACTTCGCAGCGATGATCTCGCCCTGCTCGGTCAGTCGAAGTGAGCCTTGCACGACCCCTGGCGGCTGCGCCAGTATCGCGTCGTAGCTCGGGCCACCCCCGCGGCCGATAGTGCCTCCACGACCATGGAAGAGCCGCAACCTGATTCCGGTCTTGCGCGAGGCCTCGAGTAGGTCGAGTTCAGCCCGATACAGCGCCCAGTTGGCGGCTAGATATCCGCCGTCCTTGTTGGAGTCCGAGTAACCCAGCATGACTTCTTGGTTCATGCCGCGACCAGCGACAAGCGCTCGATACACGGGAACTTCGAGAGTGGCGATCAATGTTGCTGCGCCCTGTTGCAGGTCCTCGATAGTCTCGAACAACGGTACGACGCCCACGGACGACATCGGTGCCGACCCGTCGACTCCGGGGTCGAAGATTCCCGCCTCCTTGAGCAACAAGGCTGCCTCGAGCATGTCGCTGACGGACTCGCACATGCTGATGATGTAGTTCTGGATCGTGTCGGGACCCAGATGATCGATGGCTTCCTTGGCCGCTCGAACGATGCCCAGTTCCTTCGTTGCGAGCTCGCTGAGCTCGGCGGTCGGACCGATCAATGGGCGCCGGGTCGTCAGTTCACGAGAGAGGACCGCCACCCGGTCCACCTCGCCGAGTGACAGGTAGTCCTGGTGGACGCCGGCCCACGAGAGAAGCTCGGCGACCACAATCTCGTGCGTCTCGGAATTCTGTCTCATGTCCAACGCTTGCAGGTGAAAGCCGAATGTCTCGACGGACTGCCGCAACTTACGAAGGCGATCATCGGCGATCAATGCGTCACCGTCTGCTCGCAAAGCACGATCGACCGTGTCCAAATCGTCGAGAACCTCCTGTGGCCGAGCGTAGGGCGCCACCCCACGGTCGAGCGCCGATACCGGTACGGAGTCGAGGACCGCACCCGCCGTGGCCGACAGTCGTGCTCGAATACCTGCTATGGCCACTCGATACGGCTCATCGGACCGACGATCATCCGGCTCACCCGAGGTAGAAGCGAGGGCGAGCAGGTCCTCCGTGACGGCCACCAGCCTGGCAGACATCGACAGTTCCTTCTCGAGCGAGACCAATTCGTCCAAGTAGTACGCAAACGCCACGTACCCGGCTTGGTGCGTGGCGGTATGTACCACCTCGGCGGTGACGTTCGGATTTCCGTCGCGGTCTCCACCGATCCACGAACCAGGACGCAGGATGGGTCGCGCAAGCAGATTGCTGTCCGGCCACCGGAGCCGCAGTGCGCTCCGCACATCGGCGTTCAACGCGGGGATGACATCGAACAACGAGGATTCGAAATAGCGAAGACCGACTTCGATCTCGTCTTGAATACGCAAGCGCGACAAACGAATCAGAGCTGTTTCCCACAGGGTCAGTACTTGACGTCGGATCTGGGTGTCGATGGAAGTCAATTCCTGCGCGGAACTCGAGGCCTTGGCCGTCGAGACGACCTGGCGCCGACGCATGAGGTCGGTGATTTTCGCCTGGACGTCGAATACGGTACGTCGACGGGTCTCGGTGGGATGCGCGGTGATCACCGGCGAGACCAGTGCGTCCGCCAACGCTGCAGTCACTTGTGACTGCGTGAGGCCCGCTGCATCGAGTGCAAGCCACGTTGCATCGAGACTGCTGGCCTGCGGCGGATCGTTTTTGTCGACGTGGATGGCGCGACGTCGCTCGCGGTGTAGGTCTTCCGCGAGATTTGCAAGGAGCGAGAAATGACTGAACGCTCGAATCAATGGAATCGCTTGGGCCACATCGGCGTCGGCATAAAAGCTGGCAGAATCTTCGCGCTCCACCTCGGATCGGCGAACAGCAAAAGACTCGAGCCGTGCACGTTCGACGAGATCGAACACGTCAGGGCCTTCGTGTTCGCGAATGATGTCGCCGAGGATTCCACCGAGATAGCGGATGTCCTCACGGAGGGGCTCGGTCAACTCACGGCCCTGAGTGGTCGGTGTGACGAATGCTGGTGAACCGACCGATTCGAAGGAGGATTCGCTCATTCCCCCAGTATCGCCGAGTCGAGCCGCGTGCGCAGCCCAAGACCGGATCGGTACCGCAGTCAGCCGAATATCAGGAGTACTTGATCTCCAGACCGATTCCGAGAATTGCGATGAGCCACACCACTCCGGTGAAAATCGTCAAACGATCGAGGTTCTTCTCGACCACAGTCGAGCTGGACAAGCTCGACTGGACGCCGCCACCGAACAGACTGGACAGACCGCCGCCCTTGCCGCGATGCAGCAGGATCAACAAAATCAACGCCAGACTGGTGATAACCAGCAAGATATCCAGAAACAGATCCATGTCCACCTCAAAATCGATTGGATGCCTTTGGCAGCTTACCTGCCTTACGAACAGGTTCGGACACCGTGCCCGAGGAGCACGGTGTCCGAACCGTTCGAATCTGTCACGATCGCGTCTACTGCCCGACGACCGTTAGTACTCTCGTGCCTGAAACCCGAGGCTCGAAGCGAAGAACTCCGGATCAGGGAAGAGGCCCACCGGCGGCGATGGCCGACAGTGTGGCAAATTCGTCCGCCTTGAGGGAAGCCCCACCGACGAGTGCTCCATCGACATCGACCTGGCCGACGATCTCGCCGACGTTCTTGGCGTTGACCGAACCCCCGTAGAGAACCCGAACCACCGCGGCAACTTCGTCGGTAGCCAGGGTCTTCAGTTCCTCACGGATCGCGCCGCACACTTCCTGAGCATCGGACGCGCTGGCCACTCGACCTGTACCGATGGCCCAGACCGGCTCGTAGGCGATGACCACCTTCGAGATGTCCTCGGCCGACAGTCCGTTCAGCGAGCCGCGCAGTTGCTTGACGTTGTACGACACGTGCTCACCGGCCTCTCGGATGTTCAAGCCCTCTCCGATGCAGACGATCGGGGTGAGCCCGTTCTTCAGAGCGGCCTTGGTCTTGGCCAACACCGTCGCGTCGTCCTCGCTGTGTAGCGTGCGACGCTCCGAGTGGCCGACGACCACGAAAGTGACACCCAGCTTCGCCAGCATCGAGCCGCTGATTTCGCCTGTGTACGCACCCGAGTCGTGCGCCGAGACGTCCTGCGCACCGAAGGTGAGCAGTAGCTTGTCACCCTCGATGAGGGTCTGCACGCTGCGGATGTCGGTGAACGGCGGGATAACCGTCACATCGACCTTGTCGAAGTACTTTGCCGGCAGCGAGAAAGCGATCTTCTGCACCAGCGAAATCGCTTCGAGGTGGTTCAGATTCATTTTCCAGTTACCTGCGATGAGCGGCTTGCGTGACACGAGTCAGACCTCCAACGCTGCGAGTCCGGGAAGGTGCTTACCCTCGAGGTACTCCAGGGACGCGCCACCCCCGGTCGAGATGTGCGAAAAACCATCGTCCGGCAATCCGAGGGCACGAACGGCTGCAGCAGAATCACCACCACCGACGACGCTGAACGCACCGTTGGCAGTAGCCGATCCGATTGCCTCGGCCAAGCCCTTGGTCCCGGCTGCAAACTTCTCGAACTCGAACACGCCCATCGGACCGTTCCAGAACACTGTCTTGGCCGCGCGTAGGACCGCTCCGAAGCGTTCCACCGACTCAGGTCCGATATCGAGCCCCATCCAGCCGTCCGGAATCTCGTAGGACTGAACGATCTTCGATTCGGCAGAAGCAGAGAACGAATCGGCGACGACGACATCCTTGGGAAGATGGATGACGTCTCCGAATCGCTCGAGCAGGTCCTTGCAGGTCTCGATCATGTCCTCTTGCAGAAGCGAGGTACCTACCGAAACACCCTGAGCAGCGAGGAATGTGAAGCACATGCCGCCGCCGATCACCAGAGTGTCGACCTTCGGAGCAAGCGCCTCGATCACCGCGAGCTTGTCCGTCACCTTCGAACCACCCAGGACCACTGCGTACGGGCGTTTCGGAGTCTCGGTCAGTGTCTTCAAGACCTCGACCTCGGTGGCTACCAGATTTCCCGCGTACGACGGCAGGAGTGCGGCAACATCGAAAACCGAAGCCTGCTTGCGATGAACCACCCCGAACCCGTCGGATACGAAAGCGCCCTCGCCATCGGTCAATGCGACCAGTTCGGCAGCCAAGCTCGCGCGCTCGGTGTCGTCCTTGCTGGTTTCACGCGGGTCGAAGCGGATGTTCTCCAGCAGGAGTACATCGCCATCCGTCAGACCCTCGGCACGTGCCTGCGCATCCTGGCCGACGACGTCACCTGCGAGTTGAACATGACGCCCGAGCAGCTCACCCAGCTTCGCCGCGACCGGAGCCAGCGAGTACTTCGCCTCTGGCTTGCCCTCGGGTCGGCCGAGGTGAGCTGTGATGATCAGCTTTGCGTCGGCGTCGAGCAGCGCTTTCAGCGTGGGCAGCGACGCAACGATCCGACCGGGATCGGTGATGACACCGTTCTCGATCGGAACGTTGAAGTCGGCGCGCACGAGCACTGCGCGGCCGGACACGCCGGCCGATAGCAGATCCTGCAGTGTCTTCACGGCCATGTTGATCAGAGAGACTTTCCGACGAGTCCGATGAGGTCGACGAGGCGGTTGGAGTAGCCCCACTCGTTGTCGTACCAGGAGACGATCTTGACCTGGTCGTCGATGACCTTCGTCAGCGGTGCGTCGAAAATGCTCGAGTGCGGGTCGGTGACGATGTCCGAGGAGACGATCGGGTCGGTGTTGTATTTCAGGATGCCCTTGAGCGGTCCCTCTGCGGCAACACGCATAGCCTCGTTGATCTCCTCCACGCTCGCCTTCTTGGCGAGGTGAGCGGTGAGGTCGGTGACCGAACCGGTTGGGATCGGAACCCGAAGTGCGTAGCCGTCGAGCTTGCCGAGCAGCTGCGGGAGAACAAGGCCGATGGCCTTCGCTGCGCCGGTACCCGTCGGAACGACGTTCAGAGCGGCCGCGCGTGCACGACGGGGGTCCGAATGCGGGCCGTCCTGCAGGTTCTGATCCTGTGTGTACGCGTGGATGGTCGTCATGAGGCCCTTGACGATGCCGAAGTTGTCGTCGAGGACCTTCGCGATGGGGCCGAGGCAGTTGGTGGTGCACGACGCGTTGGAGATGATGTTCTGGCTGCCGTCGTACTTGTCGTCGTTGACGCCCATGACGATCGTGATGTCCTCACCCTTGGCGGGAGCGGAGATGATGACCTTCTTCGCGCCTGCGTCGAGGTGTCCCTTTGCCTTGGCAGCGTCGGTGAAGATACCGGTGGACTCCACGACCACGTCGACACCCAGATCGCCCCATGGGAGCGCCGAAGGTCCTTCGCGCAGCGACAGAACCTTGATCTTCTGGTTCCCGACAACGATCGTGTCGTCACCCTCGAGGCTCACCTCGTGGGGCAGGCGCCCAAGGATGGAGTCGTACTTCAGGAGGTGAGCGAGGCTCGCGTTGTCCGTGAGGTCATTGACGGCGACGATCTCGATGTCGGTTGTGCCCAAAGCCTTCTGCGCATCTACCGCCCTGAAGAAGTTACGTCCGATACGGCCGAAACCGTTAACGCCTACCCGGATCGTCACTGTTCGCTCCTAAGTTGTCGAATCGATGTCGTTGCACCGATGTTGTCGAACGATGTTGTCGAACGATGTTGTCGAACGATGTTGTCGAACCGGTGCTGTTGTACCGGTTCTTCGTGGTTTGCGCATGCAAACTTCCGCACGCGCAGATTCCACCCTAGTGTGCGGGCACCGCTTGCGCGCGCGACACCCAACACCGGACCGTTCAGGCCTCGTCGAGTAATTCCGCTGTGACGGCCGACTCGGTGTCCGGAATACCGGTGTCCTTGGCTTTACGGTCCGCCATGGACAACAGTCGACGGATTCTTCCGGCGACTGCGTCCTTCGTCATCGGGGGATCGGCGAGCTGACCGAGTTCTTCCAGCGACGCCTGGCGATGCTGTACGCGTAGAGCACCTGCGTCTGCCAGATGGTCCGGCACCTCGTCCCCGAGAATGTTCAAGGCTCGCTCCACCCGCGCCGCAGCTGCGACGGCAGCGCGAGCCGATCTCCGGAGGTTGGCGTCGTCGAAGTTCGCGAGGCGGTTTGCGGTGGCCCGCACTTCCCTGCGCATCCGACGCTCTTCCCACACCAACCGGGTGTCCTGAGCGCCCATTCGGGTCAAGAGTGCGCCGATCGCTTCACCATCACGAACGACGACCCGGTCGGTACCGCGAACTTCGCGTGCCTTTGCTGCGACACCGAGGCGCCTGGCAGCGCCGACCAAGGCCAACGCCGCTTCGGGTCCTGGGCAACTGATCTCGAGCGCGGATGAGCGGCCCGGCTCGGTGAGTGACCCATGGGCGAGGAACGCACCCCGCCAGGCAGCTTCTGCATCGCCGATCGTTCCGCCGACGACCTGAGCTGGGAGACCTCGGACGGGACGGCCCCGCATATCGAGCAGTCCAGTTTGTCTGGCCAACGCCTCGCCGTCCTTGGCAACCCGGACGACGTAGCGCGAGGTCTTACGCAGCCCGCCGGCACTCAGGACATGGACGTCGGACGAGTAGCCGTAGAGTTCGAAAATTTCGCGTCGCAGACGCCGAGCGATCGATCCGAGATCGACCTCCGCCTCCACGACGACTCTTCCTGCAACGATGTGAAGCCCACCGGCGAATCGCAGCAGGGCCGATACTTCGGCTCGCCTGCAGCTCACCTGGGTAATCGCGAGCCTGCTCAGCTCGTCCTTCACCTCCGCTGTCATGGCCACGAAGTGTTCCCCTCTCTGCGTGCGGAACCCATCGGTGCCTCGTCCCGCGACGAGACGATGTTACCGAGGGCAGCAGCCAACTTGCCGAAATGATGCGCGTGAGTTCCTGATTCGGCGACGTCTACGTACACGACGTCGGCCCCGAGCCTTGCGGCAGCTCGAGCTACGTGGTCGCGTTCCGCGCCGTCCGGGACGAAGGCCGAATCCACCACGACGTAATCCACGGAGAAATCAGGTGCGTGTTGGGAGAGTACGTGCAGATGACGCTCGGCAGAGAATCCTGTGGTCTCGCCTAGTTCCGGTGCCAGGTTCAGAATCAGAACCTTCTGCGCTGCTGTCGTCTCCAGCGCCGTCAGCAGATCCGGGACCAAAACATGGGGAATGACACTCGAGAACCACGACCCCGGCCCGAGTACCACAAGGTCGGCCGCCTCGATTGCCGCTATCGCCTCGGGCGTCGCCGGCGGACCGGGTGGCGTCAGCCGCACCCTTCTCACTTTGCCTGGGGTGGTGGCGACCGCGACCTGACCACGAATGACTCTGCTCACACGCGGATCGTCCTCGAGACCTGACACGTCCGCTTCGATGTCGAGCGGCACCAGTGCCATCGGCACCACTTGCCCCTCGATGCCGAGCAGCGATCCGATCTCTTTCAATGCCGACAACGGATCACCGAGAACTTCGGTGAGCCCGGCAAGGATCAAGTTCCCGACCGAGTGTCCCGCCAATGCGCCGGAACCACCGAACCGGTGCTGGAGGACCTCCGCCCATCGCTGAGTTCGCGGATCCTCGGCAGCCAGAGCAGTGAGCGCCATGCGTAGATCCCCTGGCGGCAGTACGCCGAGTTCGGCACGAAGTCGACCGGAGGATCCGCCGTCATCGGCCACGGTGACCACCGCGGTCACATCCGACGCCAGTCTGCGTGCGGCACTGAGCGTCGCGTACAGGCCATGTCCCCCACCGAGAGCCACGATCTTCAGCGAAGACCCGACAGCGCCTCCGTCTTTCGCACTCATTCGCGGCCCGCATCGCGATGCTGAACCCGCACCGACAGATCATCGTGCCGACCCAGAAGTATCGCCAAAGCCTCCGACATCGCCACGCTTCGATGTTTGCCGCCCGTGCAACCCACCGCCACCGTCATGTACTGCTTACCCTCTCGCCGATAGCCGTTCACCGTCAGCTGCAACAGGTGATGGAACGTCTGCAGATAGTCCTGCGCGCCGTCCTGACTCAGGACATACTCGCTCACCGCGGGGTTACGACCGGTGTGCTCGCGTAGTTCTGGAATCCAATGCGGGTTGGGGAGGAACCGTACGTCGCAGACCACATCAGCGTCCATGGGTAGTCCGTACTTGAACCCGAACGACTGCACGGTCACACCGATCAGATCTGCGTCGACACCGCTGAAGGCCGTCTCGATCTTCCGCCGCAGTTGATGCACGGACAGTGAGGTGGTGTCGATGGTGACGTCGGCGGTAGCTTTCACCTGCGCCAACCGAATCCGCTCCGCCGCGATGCCCTCGGTGAGCGTGCCGTCCTGGCCGTCGTTCTGCAGCGGATGACTACGACGATTCGATTCGAACCGTTGAATGAGGGCGGCGTCCGTGGCGTCGAGGAACAGCACACGATTGCGAACGCCCTTGGAATCGAGTTCGCGGACCACCCAGTCGAGGTCGCCCGTGAACAATCGACTTCTGACATCCATCACCAAAGCGAGACGATCGATCCGCGGTTCGGACTCCAGACCGAGATCGACCATCTGTGATATCAGCTCGGGTGGAAGATTGTCGGCGACGTACCACCCGAGATCCTCCAAGACCTTTGCAGCTGTCCGAAGCCCCGCGCCGGACAACCCGGTGACGAGCGCTACTTCGATGCTGTCACCTCGACCGACCTGCCTGTCCGGCCGGTCGGTGGCATGCTGGATATCGGGTTCGCTCACGTCATGCCTGCCCTGTCGAAGTTGCTTCCTGCCGACCGCGTTCGCCCCCATCGAACGTGCCGCCACCGGGGACATCATCCCCCACCTCGACGCCCGGCGCGCCGGAAGCCGCTTCGCCGCTGAGTGCAAGGAGTACAGCTTTGGCTGTCATCTCACCGATACCGGGCACCTCGATGATGTCGGCGACAGTCGCTTCTTTGAGTTTCGCGACCGAACCGAAGTGCCCGACGAGTGCATTTCGCCGACTCTCCCCCAGTCCTTTGACCGAGTCGAGAGCCGATGCGGTCATACGTCTGGATCGTTTACTGCGGTGGAACGTGATCGCAAACCGGTGCGCCTCGTCTCGCACACGTTGCAGCAGATACAGAGATTCACTGGTACGCGGCAGGATCACCGGGTCCGCCTCGCCCGGCACCCACACTTCTTCGAGTCGTTTCGCCAAGCCGACGACAGCCACATCGGTGATACCGAGCTCATCGAGAACCTCGGCGGCTGCGGCTACCTGAGGTGCGCCGCCGTCGACCACGAAAAGATTGGGAGGGTATGCGAACCGCCGCGGCCGCCCGGTGTGCGGGTCGAGCGCCGCCTCGGGCGCGAGATCTCCACCGGAACCGGCTCCGCTCGCATCGGAGCTGTGACGCAGGAACCTACGGCGTGTCACCTCCGCGATACTTGCCACGTCGTCGGAATGCCCGTCTCCGGCCGCTTCCTTGATGGAATAGTGCCGATAGTCGCTCTTGCGTGGAAGCCCATCCTCGAACACCACCAGCGACGCGACGACATCTGTTCCTTGCACGTGGGAGATATCGATGCACTCGATCCGAAGCGGTGCCGAATCCAGATCCAGTGCCTCTTGAATTCCTTGCAAGGCCGCAGATCTCGAGGTGAAATCGCCTGCACGCTTGAGTTTGTGCTGCTGCAGCGCTTCCTTTGCGTTGCGCTCCACCGTCTCGGCGAGCGCCTTCTTGTCCCCACGTTGCGGTACTCGAAGCGTCACATTGGATCCGCGGAGCGAGCTGAGCCACAGCTGCACTTCGGCTGCGTTGGCGGGCAACACTGGTACGAGAACCTCACGAGGAACCGCGTTGGCACTGCCGTCGTCGTTCTGGCTGTCCCGGTTTCCGGGCGCGTGTGACGACAGCGCTGCCTGCTCACCGTAGAACTGGGTGAGGAATTGCTCGACCAACGCCGGGAGATCGGATTGATCAGCCGCCTGCTGCTCGATCACCTCGCCTGCCTTCTCTACGACCCAGCCGCGCTGGCCTCGCACACGTCCGCCGCGAACGTGGAATACCTGAACCGCAGCCTCGAGTGCATCGGTGGCGAAAGCGACGAGATCGGCATCGGTGCCGTCACCGAGCACGACCGCCTGCTTCTCGAGCGCGCGACGCAATGCGCCGACGTCGTCGCGCAATCGGGCAGCGGTTTCGAAGTCCAGATCATCGGACGCCGTCTGCATCTGCTTCTCGATCTGACGAACCAGTCTGTCGGTCTTACCGGAGAGAAAGTCGCAGAAGTCTTCGACGATCGTGCGATGCTCGTCCGCCGAGACACGACCCACGCACGGCGCCGAGCACTTGTCGATGTACCCGAGCAGACAAGGTCGACCGATCTGCTTGTGCCTCTTGAACACTCCAGCCGAACAGGTGCGTGCTGGAAATACCCGCAACAGCAGATCGAGGGTCTCCCGGATGGCCCAGGCATGGGCGTACGGACCGAAATATCGCACACCCTTGCGCCGTGGGCCCCGGTAGACGAACAGGCGTGGATACTCTTCGTTCATCGTGACCGCGAGCATCGGGTAGCTCTTGTCATCGCGATAGCGAACATTGAACCGAGGATCGAATTCTTTGATCCAGTTGTATTCGAGCTGAAGTGCCTCGACCTCGGTCGTCACGACGGTCCACTCGACCGAGGCCGCGGTGGTCACCATCTGTCGGGTACGGGGATGAAGAGAGGCAACGTCGGCGAAATACGAGTTCAGGCGGCTACGGAGGCTTTTTGCTTTTCCGACATAGATGACGCGTCCATGCGGATCACGAAATTTGTACACACCGGGCTCGACCGGAATAGTTCCGGTTGCAGGGCGATAGGTAGCTGGATCGGACACGTATCCCAGGCTAGTCGCAGCTACCGACGGACCAGACCCAGCGCTGCGCGCCCAATCTTCTCATCACCTGTCGGCGCCCGTGTACTTCGCTTCGAGCGAACGGAACGCCCGCACTGCGTCGACGGCGTGGCCGCGATCGTTGGACTGAATTGCCATGACCGGGATGAACTCGTCGTCGGGTATATCCACTCGAGCCCACATCGCACCGTCGGGAAACGACAGGCCGCGCACCAGATCCCATTCGATCAGGCGCTCGGACAGAATGTTGCGAACGGCGACGCCTTCTCTACCGACACGTACCCGTGGTCGAGTCAGCAACAACGCGATCCCGGCGAGCAGGACACCGATTCCGGCGAGTGCAAGCTGATCGGCAGTGCGGAAGTAGACCCCGGTTGGGGACACTCGCAGAAGAATCGCCACGGTAGTGTGCGACACCAACAGCACGACCGCCGCCGCTATCGCGAACCGAGCGGACTTGATCGACCGAACCTCGAGTTCCCAACGAGCTTCGTCGGTCATCGGAACGCCTCGTCGGTCCACGGCTGACGTAAATGCTTGAGTGTCAGCGCGGTGTCGACAGCAGCTGCGACCGCTTGCGCACCCTTGTCCTCTTTCGATTCCGGAAGACCGGCCCGATCGAGCGCCTGTGCTTCATCGTTCGTCGTGAGCACTCCGTTGGTGACGGGCGTGCTTTCGTCGAGCGAGACCCGAGTCAGACCAGCAGTGACAGCGTCGCATACGTACTCGAAATGGGGGGTGCCGCCGCGGATGACCACCCCGAGTGCGACCACCGCGTCATGCGACTTGGCCAGAGCCTGGGCAACTACCGGAAGTTCGATCGCACCGGCGACACGCACCACGGTGACGTCGGTGATACCGACCTCTTCGGCCTTCCGCTTGGCACCTGCCAGCAGAGCCTCGGAAATCGTCCTGTGCCACTGGCCCGCAACGATGGCCAGCTTCAGGTCACCTGCACCGGTCAGCTGCAGTTCGGGTTCGCCGCCGCCGCTCATCGGTTGGTCCCAGCTTCGTACTCGTCCAAACCGACGAGGTCGTGTCCCATGCGGTCTCGTTTGGTGCGAAGGTATGTCAGATTCTCGGCATTCGCGCGGAGCGGCATGGGAACGCGCTCTGTCACGTGGAGTCCGTACCCGTCCAACCCGACTCGCTTCGCCGGGTTGTTGGTCAGCAACCGCATGGACGAGATCCCGAGGTCCACCAGAATTTGGGCACCGATCCCGTAATCCCTGGAGTCTGCTGGAAGCCCCAGCTGCAGGTTTGCGTCGACGGTGTCCGAACCTGCGTCTTGGAGTTGGTAGGCCTGCAGCTTGTGCAGCAAACCGATGCCGCGGCCCTCGTGACCGCGCATGTAGAGCACGACGCCCCGACCCTCCGCGGCAATCATGTCCATCGCAGCATCGAGCTGGGGTCCACAATCGCATCGGAGTGATCCGAACACGTCGCCTGTGAGGCACTCCGAGTGAACGCGAACGAGAACGTCGCTTCCGTCGCCGTCCGGGCCTGCGATATCGCCCATAACGAGCGCAACGTGCTCGACCTCGTCGTACACGCTCTGGTAGCCGACGGCACGAAACGTCCCGTGTCTGGTCGGGATGCGTGCATCGGCGACGCGGACCACGTGCTTCTCGTGCTTACGCCGCCACGCGATGAGGTCGGCGATAGAGATCAGAGCCAGGTTGTGTTCGTCTGCAAAGACCCGCAATTCGTCGGTTTGGGCCATCGCGCCCTCGTCCTTCTGGCTGACGATTTCGCAGATGACGCCCGCCGGCCGCAGATCGGCCATGCGTGCGAGGTCGACGGCAGCTTCGGTGTGGCCGGGGCGACGCAGAACGCCACCCTCTTTCGCACGAAGTGGCACGACGTGACCAGGGCGTGTGAAGTCGTTCGCGCCCGTGTCCGGGTCCGCCAACAACCGCATTGTCGCAGCACGATCGGACGCGGAAATGCCGGTGCCGATGCCCTCGCGCGCATCGACGGTCACCGTGTATGCGGTGCCGTGTTTGTCCTGGTTGGTGGCGAACATCGGCGGCAGCCCGAGTCGATCACAGTCCTCACCGGCGAGCGGTACACACAGATATCCGGAGGTGTACCGCACCATGAACGCGACGAGTTCGGGCGTCGCCTTCTCGGCGGCGAAGATGAGATCGCCCTCGTTCTCGCGATCCTCGTCATCGACAACCACAACTGCTTTACCCGCGGCGATGTCAGCGACCGCACGCTCGATACTGTCGAACCTTGTCACGTCCTGCGCTCCATACTTGTCATACCCCACCATGCATCCGAGGGTGCGGGTGCACCTTCGAGCGTACTTTCTAGGCACCTATGGTCTGCAGGCGCTCCACATACTTGGCGATGACGTCCACTTCCAGATTGACGGGCGCACCGACCTCGGCACTTCCCAACGTCGTCAAGTCGAGAGTGGTCGGGATCAACGAGATCTCGAACCAGTGCTCGCCGACTTCGTCCTTGCCGAGCGCCGATACTGTCAACGACACTCCGTCGACTGTGATCGAGCCTTTCTCCACGACGTAACGAGCGACCGACGTAGGCATCGATACGCGCACCACGGTCCAGTTCTCCGACGGCGAACGATGAACGACGGTTCCGGTCCCGTCGACGTGCCCCTGCACGAGGTGCCCGCCGAGGCGCTTGCCCATCGCCATGGCACGTTCCAAGTTGACTCGGCTGCCTACCTCGAGCCGTTGCAACGACGACCTGTCGAGAGTCTCCTGCATGACATCAGCGGTGAATGCGCCTTCTGCCAGCACGTCCACGACGGTCAGGCATACCCCGTTCACCGCGATGGAGTCGCCGTGACCTGCGTCCGAGGTCACGATATGCCCCTTGACCGTGAAGCGGGCCGAGTCGACAAGGTCTTCCCTGCCGATGATCTCGCCGAGTTCCTCGACGATTCCGGTGAACACTTCGTACTCACTCCTGTCCGGTCGGTCTCTCTGTCATTCCGCTACTCCAGCGGATGGTGTCTGCACGTGCGGTTCAGGCGTGTCGGTTCGGAACAGCACTGAGAAAAATGTCGGCCCCGATCGGCTGCACACTTTCGATAGAAAACCTCAAGGCGTCGGTGATTGTTCCGACACCTGCATTCTTCACTGCCGCCGGGCCGGATCCCAGCACGAGAGGAGCGATATAGGCCACGATCCTGTCGACCAGCCCCGCGGCCAGAAACGCGCCGGCCAATGTCGGACCACCTTCGATCAGGACATCGGTGTGCTCGGCCAGAGCGTGCATCACATCGGCCGGCTCACGGCTCCGCACGAACAGTGTCGGTGCGTCCGAACTTAGGACCTGCGCTGTCGGGGCTGTCTCCCGAAGTCCCACCACAACTCGTGTGGGCTGATGTGGCGAGTCGGTGCCGTCGGGCAACCGAGCAGTCAGTCTCGGATCGTCGGTCTTCACCGTGCCGGTACCGACGACGATGGCGTCGAGTTTGGACCGTTGCTCGTGAACGTGGGCACGCGCTGCCGGACCGGTGATCCACTGACTCGAGCCGTCGGCCGCAGCGCTCCGGCCGTCCAGACTTGCGGCGTACTTCAAGGTCACGTGGGGACGGCCGGTCCGCTGCTTGTGCAACCACGCACGCAGTGGCCCCTTGGCGACGGTCTCGGCGCCTGTTCCGGACTCGACGAGCACGCCTGCTTCGATCAGCGTGTGGGTGCCGCCCTGTGCCAACGGAGTGGGATCGGCAACGGCGAACACCACCTTGGCGATGCCGGCTTCGATGAGTGCCCGCGAGCACGGACCAGTTCTACCAGTGTGATTGCACGGTTCCAACGTGACCACCGCAGTGCCCCCGCGCGCCTTCGCGCCTGCTTCCAGCAACGCCACGACCTCAGCATGAGGACCACCAGGCGGCTGGGTCGACCCGACGCCGACGACTACACCATCGACGTCGAGAATGATCGCTCCCACCGGTGGATTCGGGCTCGTTCTGCCTCTGGCTTCCTCGGCTTCGTAGACGGCCATCCGCATCGCCTCGTCGATGGAGGTGGAACCGCCACCTGCCATCCAGGCGACACTCATTCGTGCAACAGGTGCTTCGAGGCCCGGGCTGCTTGCGCGCGTAGGCCTCGGACCGCGCCTGCCGGATCCGAAGTGCCGTAGACGGCCGAACCGGCCACAAAGCAGTCGATCCCGGCCTCCGCGGCCTGCTCGATCGTGTCGACGTTGATCCCTCCGTCGATTTCGACGATCAGCTTCAGCTCACCCGAATCGACGAGCGATCGGACGATACCGGCCTTGCTCAGCACCTCGGGCATGAACGACTGCCCACCGAACCCAGGCTCCACGCTCATGACGAGAAGCGTGTCGAACGAACGAAGGATCTCGAGGTACGGCTCGATGGGTGTACCGGGCTTGACGGCCAGGCCTGCTTTCCCACCCGCTGCACGAATGTCTGCGGCCACCGCGACCGGGTCGTCGGTTGCCTCGGCATGGAACGTGACGTTGTAGGCGCCCGCCTCGGCGTACGACGGTGCCCAGCGAGCCGGATCCTCGATCATCAGGTGGCAGTCCAACGGAATGCCGGTGGCCTTCAACAACGACTGAACCACCGGTAACCCCAACGTCAGATTGGGTACGAAATGGGCGTCCATGACGTCGACGTGCAGCCAGTCGGAGCCCTCGACTGCATCGGCTTCTTCACCCAAACGAGCGAAGTCGGCGGAAAGGATGGACGGTGCGATCATCGGAGCTGCCACACCACTGATCCTAGTCGGTACCGTCGTACTGCTTTCTCACAGTCCAGAAGGTCGAGATCGCGGCCGATCCTGACGTCGAGTCAGAGAGGTTTACGCAGCGCGGCCATGAACATCGCGTCGGTACCGTGCCGGTGTGGCCATAGCTGCACCGAGGGACCGTCGCCGATCAGAGGAACATCCGGAAGCAACTCCCGCGTGTCCAGTTGTGCGACGCCATGGCGTCGCACAGCATCGGCGACGACAGCGGTCGTTTCCGACAGGTGCGGCGAACACGTGGAGTAGACGACGACGCCGCCCGGCCGCACGAGTGAGATCGCCGAAGCGAGAAGCTCCCGCTGCAGAGTGACCAGTGTCGCAACGTCCTTGGGTGAGCGACGCCACCGCGCTTCCGGACGGCGACGCAGCGCGCCGAGTCCGGTGCAGGGGGCGTCGACGAGAACACGATCGAAGCCGGGTTCGAGGCCGGAGTCTCGGCCGTCGACGACGTGGACGGTGACCGGGAGTGATGCGGTGGTCTTTCGGACCAGTTCGGCGCGATGAGGAGTCGGTTCCACTGCGTCGACCCGTGCACCGTCGATTTCGGCGAGCGCACCGAGTAGCGCGGCCTTGCCTCCCGGCCCAGCACAAAGGTCGAGCCATCGACCGCCGTCCGGACCTTCGAGCGGCGCCAGCGTCAGCGCCCTGGCAACAAGCTGACTACCTTCGTCCTGGACTCCTGCCAGACCCTCGCGAACTGCGTCGAGCTTGCCTGGATCCCCGCCGTCGAGGTGCACCGCGTACGGCGAATACGGACCTTCTTCACCACCGGTGACGAGAGCGAGCTCCTCCGCCGAGATTTCACCCGGACGCGCGACGAGATGCACGGCAGGACGCGCGTCGTCTGCGGCCAGAACGTCCGCGAGTTCACCGGCGTCGGCTCCGAGCGCATCGGCGAACGCTTGGGCGATCCACTTGGGATGCGCGTATTCGAATGCCAAATGTCCGACAGGATCCTGTTCTGCGGATGGACTCAGCTCCTCCACCCATTGCGCCTCGGTCTTCTCCGAGACTCGTCGCAGCACAGCATTGACGAAGCCGGCTTTGCCGCTGCCGAACTCCGCTCGCGCGAAATCGACGGACGTGGCTACTGCCGCGTGCGGTGCAACTCTGGTGCGGAGTAGTTGATACGCCCCGAGCCGCAGAATATCGAGCAATCCACCGTCGATATCGGCGATGGACCGGCCCGAGCCACTCTCGATCACGGCGTCGAGCAGCCCGCGGGCACGGGACGCTCCATATGCGAGTTCGGTTGCCAGGGCTGCGTCTCGGGTATCGAGTTTGCGCTCGCGTAGCAGGCCCGGCAGGACCAAGTTGGCATAGGCGTCGCGCTCCCGAACAGCCTTGAGAACGTCGCGAGCCGCCAGACGGGCGGCGTCGACCGCACCGGCAGCGGCCGGGCCGTTTCCCCGCGGCGGCCGGTTGGTGCCCGTGCCTCTCGATGCCCCCTGCGGGCGGCGGGATGCTCCGTTGGTGCCGGACGACTCGGCAGATGTCGACCGACGCTTTCCTTGGCGTCCGCCTTGTTCGTTTCGGCCGCCTCCAGCATTGCCGCGACTGGACTTGTCTTCCGAACTCATTGCGCCACTGCCGTTTCCGTAAGCCGGGCTCCGCGAGCCCAGTCGAGTGCCTTCATCGGCTTCTTGCCTTGCGGCACTATGTCACCGAGGACGACGGCTGTGCTTGCCGTACCTATGTACACACCGTCCTTTCGTACAACGATGTGTCCAGGTTCCATTCTCTCGGTCGATACGGTCACTGGGAGGACCTTCATACGAATATCGCCTACAGTCGTCCATGCGCCAGGGTTGGGCGTGACTGCTCGGATCTGACGCTCGACTGCTGCTGCCGAACGCGTCCAGTCGATGCGCGCAGCATCGACGGTCACCTTCTTGGCGTACGAGACGCCATCCACGCTTTGCGGCAGCGCGGACGCTTCCCCCGCATCGATGGCATCCAAGGTGGCTTCCAACAGCTCGGCACCGCTGATCGCGAGCCTGGAGAGAAGGTCGCCGGCAGTGTCCGACGGCCGAACGACTTCGGTTACGACACCGAGTATCGGCCCCGTGTCCATCCCCTCCTCGAGCAGGAAGGTCGACGCACCTGTCACGTCGTCACCGGCCGCGATAGCTGCCTGTACGGGGGCGGCGCCACGCCAGGCAGGCAGCAGCGAGAAGTGCAGGTTGATCCAACCGAACCGGGGAATGTTCAACACCGGCCGAGGTAGTAGGGCACCGTAGGCCACGACGGGGCAGACGTCGGGCTCCAATGCCGCCAATGCGTCGAGAAACTCAGGATCGGAGGGGCTCGCAGGCGTCAGTACCGGGATGCCGTGTGAGTCGGCCAGAACACCGATCGGCGAGCGAACCTGTTTGCGTCCACGGCCCGACGCTGCATCGGGTCGGGTGACTACCGCAATCACCTCATGCTTGTCCGACGCTATAAGACGTTCCAGTGACGGAACCGCCGGGTCAGGCGTCCCTGCAAACACAACACGCACCAGTGAGCTCCCGCGAATAGGCAATACGACTCTTACGACGAACTCCCCATTCTAGGGACCATCTGCTCGGTTCCCGACAAACCACCGCTCCCGCGGGGTTCCCGCATGTGTCGGTCCTGCCTCGGATCCGCCCGGGGCTGCACTTACTCCGCACTATTGGGCCCGAGCAGACATGTTGCCCGCGATCACCCGCTAGCCTGGTCGGGCCAGCGAGCGTCGACTGGACAATCTCGATGTCAGCCGATACGCACCACCGCCACGGCCGATAATTTTTCGCGTACGAGAGGAGGGAGCTTGTCCATCGCAAGCCCCTCGGCCGCGGCAGTGTCCCAATACTCGGTGGGTCCACGAACAGCGGCCTATCTCATTGTGGTTGCCGTCGTCGTCGGCGTCGTCTCATCCGGAATTCTGCCGAAACAGCTCTCGGTGGTCCTGGACGATCTCGCGCAGCTGATCGGCGGAGTCGCAGCCGCGTCGATCTGTTGGTACACGGCCGGACATCGCACCGGAGCCGAGCGAAGGTGGCGGGTTCTGATGGCCGCCGGTATGGCCAGTTGGTCGGCAGGAATGCTGATCTGGGCGCTGTACCGTTCAGTTCTCCACACCGCACTGCCGTCACCGTCGTATGCGGACATCGGTTTCTTTCTGCTTCCGATCTTCTCCGTCTCTGCTCTGCTCGCGGTCGTCGGAAAGTCGCCGCGCCGCACCGGGGTCGGTTCCACTCATGCTTGGATCACCTCGGTTCTCGACGGCATGGTGATCGTCGGCTCACTGTTCGTACTGTCATGGTCCACCGCGCTGGGGCACGTCGCACGATCCGAGGAAACGAATTCCTTGCGATTCCTCGTCGCGTTGATGTACCCGATCACCGACCTCGTACTTGTCGTCATGGTCAGTCTGCTCGCCGTGCTATCCGACGTCCCCGGCCGCTATCGCGCACAATTGTCTCTACTCGGTGCCGGACTCGTGTGTGTGGCCATCTCGGACAGTCTGTACGCCTATCTCATCGCCGCCGGCGCCGAAGAAATGCCATTGTTCGCCGACGCAGGCTTCATCGCGGGACCCGTTCTTGTTGCACTCGCCGCGTCCGTACCTACCGGACGATCCGTCGACAGCGTCGGTCGGATCGAACGGTCGAATTGGACACCGAATACGAATTGGACACCGAATGCACAGTCCACGTCACCCCGACTGTCGCTTGATTCCTTGGCCGGTGATCGAACGCAATTGTTGCTGCCCTACGCATTGATAGTGCTGATCGGCACGTTCCTCGGGGTGCAATGGGCGGCCCACAGTTCCGTCGACACCGTGGTGCTCGCACTGTTCTTCGCCGTGGTGGTGCTCTCGTTGGCCCGTCAGGTAATGACATTGCTGCAAAACGACGCACTCCTCCGACGCCTGTCCGAAGCGCAGGCCGAGCTCAGCTATCGGGCACACCACGACGGGTTGACCGGCTTGCTCAACCGATCCGCATTCGACGAGCACCTGAGCGCAGCGATCGACCTCCACAACGCGAGCGGACGAATCGGTGTGTTGCTCTTGATCGACCTGGACAACTTCAAGGCTGTCAACGATCGCCTCGGCCACGGTGCCGGTGACCGCTTGCTCGAGATTCTCGCGAAACGGTTGGCGGACACCGTCAACGGCGGCGAACATGGTGGCGTCGTTGCCCGATTCGGAGGCGACGAGTTCGCCGTACTCATCCCCGCGGGTATCGACGCCGGTTGCCGGACCGCGAAAGAGATAGTCGACACACTACGTAAGCCGCAAACAATCGAGGGCTACATGGTGTCGATCGGCGCAAGCGTGGGAGTGGTCGAATTGACCGTTTTCGACGGCGACGCGACGGCAGATGCCGTAGTTCGCAGTGCGGATCGGGCTATGTACGAGGCAAAGAAGAGCGGCAAGGCTGGGGTGTTCACCTACGATTACGACGGCGCACTTCGGATGGTCTACAACCTGAACGACATTGCTGCGGCGTTCGACTGGAGGCCGAATCACCGCAGCCCTGACATCCTGCGTATTTCGATCGGTTCAGGTAATCAGGAAAGCCTCGGGATCAGTCCGAATATCGTTGCGGGTGAACCCGACCCGGCTCGGTTGATCGGGCCCCCGACCAAAACATAGGCCCCGGTGGTCGGCAACGAACCCAGGTTGGTGAGATTTTCCAAACTGATTCTGCGCCGGTCGTACAGTTTGACCGACACCGGATAGGTCTCGTCGTTGCCGAGATCGGGACCGAACGTATCGGTTCCCAACGCTCCTCGATCAGCCAGTCGGCCCGTATCGATGAGCCATTGTGCCGCGTCCGCAGAGAAACCGGGCTGGTGGCTCACGCCTTGCGCATCGGCATTGGCGTACGTATCCGAGCCCCACCGCTCATCCCACCCCGTCCACAACAAGACTGCTGCGCCCGACGGGATTCGGCCATTGACCGTCTCCCATTCCTGCAGGTCCGTGACCGTGACCGCGTAATCTGCGTTCGCGGCTGATTTCTCACGAATATCGATCTTCACTGCAGGCAGGAACAGATCTTCCGGTGCAAGTTGGTCGGCAGTGAGCCCGCCCTCCTGGAAGTGCGCCGGTGCGCCCCAATGTGAACCCGTGTGCTCGCCTTCTCTGACATTCTGGATGTAGAAACCGTCCTCGGCTACGGTCGCGGCAGTCTCCAGAACGAACTCTGGATCGCCCGGGAATATCGGTGTCGTGGCCGGGTCGTTGACGTGGGAAAGCGACACGATTTTCAGCAGACGATCCAGCGGGATCCCGATCCCAGGAAAATCCGCCGACCCCGTTCCCGGCGCCGCTTGCGCAAGCGTGGGCCCCGCCAAACGTGCTCCGGCAACTACTGCCAAACCTGTTGCCACGCGTCGAATCAGCTGTCGTCTTTTCATCGAGTGAGCCTTCGCTTCTCCCAGGGCCCGAACTGCACCCTTGCCCAGTGTCGTAGGAAACAAACTCTATGCGCTCGAAGTCTCACTCCCGCACCGACTACTCAACCGATTCTGATGGGATCGATCTGCACTCGAACCGAAGTAGTACTCTTCCTTGCACTTCTGGCCGCCTGCGCGTCTGCGAGAGAACGGGCAAGCGCCCCACCGGCGTTACGAGGCACTCGAAGCAAAAGTCGTTGGACATCGCCCGGCAAGCCATCTTCTCCCCCGCCGGCTGGAGCGCGCTGACCATCAGGGAGATCTACCGGCCCGAGTACCTCCACCTCGTCCGACAGCCCAGCCGCCTCGACGAGCGCAGTGATCGATGCCGTCGTCCCGTCGATTGCCGCAACGTGGACCGCCGGCGGGAAACGTACCTCTATTCGCTCCTCCAGCTGGCTTCGGGCGTGCCCGACCGGATCCCAACGCACGAGTGCCTGCACCGTCGGAATCTCCGATTCGGCGACCACGACCACTCGGCCGTTCTCGGTACCGGGCCGCACCAAGGCTGCGGCCGTCATCCATCGGCGAAGTGTCTCCTCTGCTGCACGCAAATCAGCGCGGCCGAGCAATGCCCACCCGTCGAGGAGCAGGGCAGCACCGAACCCACCGGGCGTGGTCGGTTCGGCTCCCACAGTGGATATGACCAGTCTCGGTCCGGATGCGACGGAGTCGAGCACCGACGCTCCCCCGGACGTCTGGACCGGCACTCCAGGAAACGCGCGTCCCAGCTCTTCCGCTGTTCGATGGGCACCGATGACGACCGCCCGCAAGGTTCGGGACCCGCAGACGGTGCAGCGATGGTTGGTATCGGCGACGCCGCACCAACTGCAGGTGGGGCTGCCTGCGCCGTCTGCTCCCGGAGCGGACGGCAAGGACAACGGTCCGTTGCAGCGACGGCATCTCGCTGGATTTCGACACTTGCCGCAGGCCAGCGACGGAACGTATCCGCCCCGTGGAACCTGCACGAGTACAGCTAGATTCGCAGCCAATGCTGCTCGTGCCGCATCGAATGCGATGGCAGGCAAACGCGCTGCACGTGCCCCCGGGTCTCGGGCCAACGCATGATCACTGTCCGCCAGCGCGACGACGTGTGGTTGCCGCGCCCGGACCACTTCCCGGGGCGCGAGAAGATCGTGTGCCCAACCGGAATCCACGAGTGCCTCGGCTTCGGCAGTTCTGGCATGCCCAGCCAAAACGACCGCACATCCGCATTCGTGCGCCCGCAACAACGCCACCTCGCGGGCATGTGGATAGGGCGATCGAGGTTCGGCATAACCGTCGTCACCGTCATCCCACATGAGCAGCAAACCCAGATTCCGTACCGGAGCGAATACCGCGCTTCTGGTGCCGACGACGATCGACACGTCGCGTCGTAGTGCCGCCAACCAGCGTCGGTAGCGTTTGGCAGGTCCGAGACCCGCGGACAATGCGATCACCGCGTCCGAGCCTGCTACCGCCTCGCAGGCGGTCGCGACACGATCCAAGTCGCGTTGATCCGGCACCACCACGACGACACTTCGCCCACTCGCCGCCGTGACTGCGGCGAGTTCGGCGATGCGATGAGCCCAATCCTCGCCCGGAAGTGCTTGCCACACCGCCCGCGGGCTCCTCGATGCCCGCAGTGCATCGAGAAAGGCATCACCGTGGGTGTACGACGACCATGCACTCGAATCGATTGCGGGAGCAACGATGACCGGCATGTCGCCGGACGGCTCCCCTTCGACCTTGGCATGTCGCGGTGGAACAGCAAGACGCAGGACATCGGCTCTCGTGCCGGCATATCTCGCAGCCACGGCAGTGACCAATGCGCTGATCTCGGGCGTCAGGACCCTCTCGGGAGAGACGACGCGGTCGAGCCAGCCGAGCTTTCCCGTGTGATCGCTGGTCTCGACACGCTCGACGATGTATCCGTCGACCAACCTGCCTGCGAACCGTATTCGAACCCGCACCCCGGGCTGAGCACTATCGGCGAATTCGGCCGGTACTAGATAGTCGAATTCCCGGTCGAGGTGAGCGAGCGGCAGCAGCGGCAACACCCGCGCAATGGGACGCTCCTCGGCTGCCGTTCTCGCTGCGCCGCTCACCTCACTCCGTTCGTGAACTGCTCTCCCTCGAAGTACCCGAAACCGATATCAGAGACCGGCGGCAGCGCGCAGCTTGTCGGCACGATCGGTCGATTCCCACGGCAGCGAAATATCCGTTCGGCCGAAGTGGCCGTATGCGGCGGTCGGTGCATAGATCGGACGAAGCAGATCGAGGTCACGGATGATTGCACCCGGGCGTAGATCGAACACCTCGGAGATCGCCGCCTGAATACGCACGGGATCGGTCTTTTCGGTTCCGAAGGTCTCGACGAACAGACCGACCGGAGCCGATTTACCGATTGCGTACGCAACCTGAACCTCGATGCGATCGGCAAGGCCCGCCGCCACAGCATTCTTGGCAACCCACCGCATCGCGTAGGCGGCGCTACGATCGACCTTGGACGGGTCCTTACCGGAGAAAGCGCCGCCGCCGTGACGGGCCATGCCGCCGTAGGTGTCGACGATGATCTTGCGGCCGGTCAGTCCGGCATCGCCCATCGGTCCACCGAGAACGAACTTACCGGTGGGATTGACGAGCAGTCTGATGTTGGAAGTGTCGAGCGTGGGGATGCTCAGATCTGCGAGCACCGCGCCGAGAACTTTGTCGCGAATATCCGGCGTCAGTAGATTGTCGAGGTCGATATCGGCGGCGTGCTGGGTGGAGACGACGACCGTGTCCAGTCGCACTGCCTGATCGCCGTCGTATTCGATGGTGACCTGGGTCTTACCGTCCGGACGCAGATACGGCAGGGTTCCGTTCTTGCGAACCTCGGTCAAGCGACGAGCGAGACGGTGCGCCAATGCGATCGGAAGCGGCATCAGTTCTGGAGTATCGGTATTGGCGTACCCGAACATCAACCCTTGGTCACCTGCGCCCTGACGGTCGATCTCGTCCTCGGAGAGTCCTTCGACGCGCGACTCGTGTGAATTGTCCACTCCCTGGGCGATTTCCGGAGACTGAGCACCGATCGCGACGTTCACGCCACACGAATTGCCGTCGAAACCTTTGGCAGAGGAGTCGTAGCCGATCTCGAGGACCTTCTCACGGACGATCCGCGGAATGTCGGCATAGGCGGTGGTATTCACTTCACCGGCGACATGGACCTGACCGGTCGTGACCAAAGTTTCCACTGCCACGCGTGCACGAGGATCCTCGGTGAGAAGTGCATCGAGAATCGAATCGCTGATCGCGTCACAAATTTTGTCTGGGTGACCCTCTGTCACAGACTCACTGGTGAAGAGCCGACTGCCGGACTTGCTCACGGATTTCCTCTCGACGCGTACTTTCGGCCGGCCAGGAGCGTAGCTCCCTGTCGGCCATCAACAATCATTCGATTCGAGCACATACCTGATGAAGAACTCAGAACTACAACTCACTCAGAACTACAACCATGAATTCGACGTCCCGAGCCGGTTTCCGACACGAAGCGCACGCCACTTTAGTCGGGCGGACGCGTGCTGTGCACCCTTCGGATCACCGGTGATCCGAAGGCTGGATCATGAGCATGCCGACAACGGCGTCGACGACTCGGCTCGCAAGCAAAGCTTTCGAACCCTCCCCGAGAGCTGATTCCGAACCATCGGATCCCAACAGCCACCCGTCGTTGTCGTCGACCTCGAACGCTTTTCCTTCTCCCACCGCGTTGACGACGAGTAGATCGCATCCCTTGCGTTCGAGCTTCGCTCGCGCGTAGGTGAGTACATCGCCCTGCTCGTCACCGGTCTCGGCAGCAAAACCTACGATCACAGTGGCTTGTGCAATGTCCCCGTTACGACGCGACTCGACCAGTCCCGCCAAGATGTCGTCGTTTCGAACCAGCGGGATCGAATCCGGTTCGTCGGCGCCCTTTTTGATCTTGCTCACGGCGATGGTTGCCGGGCGGAAGTCGGCGACAGCTGCCGCCATCACGATCGCGTCGGAATCCGGGGCGAACTTGCGCACCGCCTCCTGCATCTGTCGCGCCGTCTTCACGTGTACGACGTCCACTGCTGCGGGATCGGGAAGTTCGGTGGTGAAACCAGCGATGAGGGTGACATCGGCCCCGCGTTGAGCTGCCACCCGAGCCAACGCATATCCCTGCTTACCGGAACTGCGGTTGCCCAGAAATCGGACGGGGTCCAACGGTTCGCGGGTTCCACCGGCGGTCACGACGACTCGACGACCGGAAAGATCTTGCGGGAGTGCATCCGATCGCTCGGCCAGCAGCATCGCAAGTGCAAAAATTTCGGAGGGTTCCGGAAGGCGACCGGCTCCCGTGTCACTGCCAGTCAGACGACCGGACGCGGGTTCGACGACGGTGACACCACGACCACGCACGGTGGCGACGTTGGCGACCGTCGCCGGGTGCTCCCACATCTCGGTGTGCATTGCCGGAGCGAGGACGACCGGGCATCGCGCGGTCAGAAGTGTGGCGGTCAGGAGATCGTCCGCACGTCCGCCTGCGATCCGGGCCAGTAGATCTGCCGTGGCGGGTGCGACGACGACGAGGTCGGCCTCCTGGCCCAGACGGACGTGTGGAACCTCGGGCACATCGGAAAAAACTCCGGTGTGGACCGGGTTGCCGGACAGCGCTTCGAACGTTGCCCGCCCTACGAACTCGAGCGCCGACTCCGTAGGGATCACCCGAACATGATGTCCACCCTCGGTGAAGCTACGAATGAGGGAACAGCTCTTGTAGGCGGCGATCCCGCCGCCTACTCCGATGACTACGCGCAACGGCTGCTTCCTTACCAGCGGTTCTTATTCGCCTTCGGAATGCTCGAGGAGATCGGCATGAATCTCCCGGAGTGCGATCGAGAGCGGCTTCTCCTGCAGACCCGGCTCGACCAACGGGCCGACGTATTCGAGGATGCCGTCACCGAGCTGGTTGTAGTAATCGTTGATCTGACGGGCCCGCTTGGCCGCGTAGATCACGAGGGCGTACTTCGACGACGTGCGCGCCAAAAGTTCATCGATAGGGGGATTCGTGATGCCGAGCGGCGTGTCGTAGGCCGGCAGAACGCTGGATCCGTCGAAATCGGACACGGCCGCTGAAGTGCTGCTCACTATTGATCTCCTGAAAGTGCATCGGTACTGCTGCGAAAAATGCTGGTGCTGTCTGCTGGTCGAAGCCACACTGCTGGTACTGCAAGACTGCTGAAGCTGGCGAAAATCGGCTCTACATCGCCCGGAGTACGCCGGAATCAACCGACTGAAGACCTACCGACCAACAAGGATACCAACTCATCGCACGAATGGTCGACATCGGCATTGACAATGATCGTGTCGAACTCGTTCTGTGCCGCCAATTCGACCCGTGCAGTCTGCAGTCGCCGCTCGGTAGCCGCCGATTCTTCGGTGGCCCTGGATGTCAGGCGCTGCACGAGATCTTCCCAGGTAGGTGGTGCCATGAACACCAACAGAGCTTCGGGCTTCGACACCCGGACGGCACGTGCACCGGCGAGATCGAGTTCGAGCAGCACCGGACGTCCTCGCTCCAAGGCTTCCTCTACCGGGGCGGCCGGCGTGCCGGAGCGGTGCAGACCACCGTGCACACTCGCCCACTCGAGCAATTCGTCTCCCTCGACCATCCGATCGAACTCCTCGGCGGTAACGAAGTGATAGTCCTCGCCGTCGACCTCGCCAGGTCGCGGCGCACGCGTGGTAACCGAAACGCTGAACCACAGCTCGGGCAGGGTCCGTCGTACAACTCGAACGACGCTGGACTTACCGACGCCGGAGGGGCCGGACAACACGATGAGCCGACCCCTCCCACTCGGTGACGCGTCACTGTCGGACACGGTCGATACCTCTGCCATCAGTCGAACCTCTCAAGCTTCGAAATCGAATTTCGTCAACAGCGCCTTGCGCTGTCGGTCACCGAGTCCACGTAGACGACGGGTCGGCGCAATCTCCAACTCGGTCATCAGTTCCTGGGCCTTCACCTTGCCGACTTTGGGAAGTGCCTCCAAGAGCGCCGAGACCTTCATCTTGCCGAGGATCTCGTCGGTTTCGGCATCCTTCAACACCTGTTGAAGGTCGGTTCCGCCCCGCTTGAGACGCTCCTTGAGCTCGGCTCTCGTTTTACGGGCGAAGGCCGCCTTCTCCAAAGCGGCTGCTCGCTGCTCTGCGGTCAACTGGGGAAGGGCCACGTTTCCTCCGTCACATCGAAAGGTGAACAGCGCACGGGTATTGCGTGCACTTCGCTGCGGTATACCAGCGGTAACCTGCAACGACAGCGACGGTACCCACGCTCGACGGAGTTGGCGAACCCACCCCCACCGCCGAGCGCTTCCGGCCGGTGAGCTAAGCCAATGCAGTCTCGATCTCGTCGCGCAGCGTTCGAGCGGTGTCTTGGAGGGCGCCGATCGACGGCCCGGCAGCAAGCACTCCTCGAGACGAACTGGGCAGCAGCAGTTGCCGGCAGTCTCCGAAGATGTGCCGCAAGTCGGCGACCTCGGCGCCCTGAGCACCGAGTCCCGGTGCGAGAATCGGTCCATCGAAACCTGCCAGGTCCAGACCGTGATCTCGGGTGGCACCGACGACGAGGCCTACCGTGCCGAGACCGTCACGACCGACAATTCGTGCTCCGTCGACGACCGCTTGCGCAACCGATCGATCGTTGCTTTCGGCCAACTGCACCGAAGAACCTTCGGGATTCGACGTACGAGCGAGAACGAAGACGCCTTTCCCATGAGCGGAAGCCACGTCGAACGTCTCGGTCAAGGAGTCGAATCCGAGATACGGCGACACCGTCACCGCATCCGCAGACAACGGACTCTCCTCCCCCAGCCATGTCTGCGCGTACGCACGCATGGTGGTACCGATATCCCCTCGCTTCGCGTCGGCGATCACCATCGTGCCGGCGTCTCGCAAAACCGTGATCGTGCGTTCCAACACCGCGAAGCCTGCGCTGCCGTAGGCCTCGAAGAAAGCGACCTGAGGCTTCACGACGGCGATCTCACCGACGAAGGCTTCGACGCATATCTCCGCGAACGCCTCCAATCCGTCGGCGGACCTGGGCAGACCCCATGCGTCGAGCAGTGCCGGATGCGGGTCGATGCCGACACAGAGTCGACCCCGCGAGGCGGTCGCGGTGCGAAGTCGATCCAACCACCTGCCCGCGCTCATGCCTGACCGCGTCCGGCCATCGCTGCATGCAGATCCTGAAGCGAGCGAACACCGATGCCGCCTGCGATGGAGGCTTCGATACCTTGCACCGCTGCCGATGCACCCTGGACCGTCGTGATGCACGGGATGTTCTGTGCCACGGCCGCACTTCGAATTTCGTACCCGTCGACGCGTGGACCCGAGTTGCCGTAGGGCGTGTTGATCACCATCGCGATGTCGCCGGCGAGTATGCGAGCGACGATCGTCGTCTTTCCTTCAGGGACTTTTTCGCCGGACTGCTTGTACACCTGCTCGCAGGTGATCCCGTTGCGCCGCAGGACCTCTGCGGTTCCCTCGGTAGCGAGAATTGTGAAGCCCAGGTCGGCAAGGCGTTTGACGGGAAAGATCAGGGAACGCTTGTCCTTGTTTGCCACCGATACGAATACCGAGCCGGAGACTGGCAGCGATCCGTATGCCGCAGTCTGACTCTTGGCGAATGCAGTGCCGAAATCAGCGTCGATTCCCATCACCTCACCGGTGGACTTCATCTCCGGACTCAGCAGAGTGTCGACGCCGGTGCCGTCGGCTCGACGGAACCTGTTGAACGGCAACACCGCTTCCTTGACGGCGATAGGTGCATCGAGCGGTGTGGTCCCGCCGTCACCGACCGCAGGAAGCATGCCGCTCGCACGCAGATCGGCGATCGACTCACCCATCATGACCCGAGCACATGCTTTCGCAAGTTGCACTGCCGTGGCCTTCGAGACGAACGGCACGGTGCGACTGGCACGCGGGTTCGCTTCCAGGACATACAGAATGTCGTCCTTGAGTGCGTACTGAACGTTGAGAAGGCCCTTGACGCCGATCCCCTTCGCGAGGAGTTCGGTCGAGCGACGAACGTTCTCGATATCGGCTCGGCCGAGCGTGATCGGTGGTAGCGCACAGGCCGAGTCGCCGGAGTGGATACCGGCTTCCTCTATGTGTTCCATCACCCCACCGAGGTACACCTCGGTGCCGTCGCACAGCGCATCGACATCGATTTCGACGGCATCTTCGAGGAAGCGGTCGACGAGGACGGGCCTGTCGTGCGAGATCTCGGTTGCCCGGTCGATGTACCCGGCCAGTGACGGCTCGTCGTACACGATTTCCATCCCGCGCCCACCGAGAACGTACGAGGGACGCACGAGCACGGGATATCCGATGCGTGCCGCGATGTCGCGCGCGCCGTCGAAGGTCGTCGCAGTGCCGAATTTCGGTGCAGGCAAACCGGCTTCGTTCAGGACTCGGCCGAATTCACCGCGGTCCTCCGCGAGGTCGATCGCTTCAGGGCTGGTACCGACGATCGGGACACCCGCTGCTTTCAGCCGTTTCGCCAGTCCGAGCGGAGTCTGACCACCGAGCTGAACGATGACGCCCGCTACCGTGCCCGACTGTGCCTCGGCTCGGTAGACCTCGAGCACGTCCTCGAAGGTGAGCGGTTCGAAGTACAGGCGGTCGGCCGTGTCGTAGTCGGTGGAGACGGTTTCGGGGTTGCAGTTGATCATGACCGTCTCGTACCCGGCTTCGGACAATGTCTGTGCCGCGTGAACACACGAGTAGTCGAATTCGATTCCCTGGCCGATGCGGTTCGGTCCCGATCCGAGAATGAGGACCTTGTCGCGTTCGCGTTGCTCGGCGACCTCGGACTCGGCTTCGGGATCGAGTTCGTAGGTGCCGTAGTGGTACGGCGTTTTCGCTTCGAATTCAGCGGCGCAGGTGTCGACCGTCTTGTAGACCGGGTGGACTCCGAGTTCGCCTCGCAGAGCCCGGACGCCGTCTTCGTCGCCGAGTTCGGGTCGGAGCGCGGCGATCTGACGATCGGAGAGCCCGTGGTACTTCGCCTGACGCAGAAGGGCTTCGTCGAACTCTGCTGCCTCGCGGATGTCGTTGCCGAGCTCGTGGATCAGCTGGAATTGATCGAGGAACCATGGATCGATCTTGGTGGACTCGAACAATTGCTCGACCGTTGCGCCGAGCGCAAATGCCTTCTCGATGCCGTACATGCGGCCGTCCTGCGGCACGGCCAGATCAGCGAGCAGTCCCTCCAGATCCTCGGCAGGATCGCCTTCGGCATCGCTCGGCCAGGTCACTTCGGGGCCGGTCCAGTAACCCGCACGCTTGGTTTCGAGCGAGCGCATGACCTTGCCGAACGCCTCGGTGAAGTTGCGTCCGATCGACATCGCCTCACCGACGGACTTCATCGTGGTGGTCAGGGTGCCGTCCGCGCCCGGGAACTTCTCGAATGCGAACCGTGGCGCCTTGACCACGACGTAGTCGAGAGTGGGCTCGAAGCACGCAGGCGTTTCCCTGGTGATGTCGTTGACGATCTCGTCGAGCGTGTACCCGATGGCGAGCTTGGCGGCCATCTTGGCGATCGGATACCCCGTCGCCTTCGATGCGAGTGCAGAAGACCGCGACACCCGCGGATTCATTTCGATGACCACGAGCCGGCCATCGGCAGGGTCCATCGCGAACTGAATGTTGCAGCCGCCGGTATCGACGCCCACCTCACGCAGAATGTCGATGGAGAGGTCGCGCATAGCCTGGTATTCGCGGTCGGTGAGTGTCATCGCCGGGGCAACGGTCACCGAGTCACCGGTGTGCACACCGACCGGATCGACGTTCTCGATGGAGCAGACGATCACGACGTTGTCGCGACTGTCGCGCATGAGTTCGAGTTCGTACTCTTTCCAACCGAGGATCGACTCCTCGATGAGGACGTTCGCGGTCGGCGAGGCGGACAGACCTCCGCCGGCGATACGCGTCAGATCGGTATCGTTGTATGCCATTCCGGAACCGAGCCCGCCCATGGTGAACGACGGGCGCACGACGACCGGAAAACCTAGTTCTTCGACGGCAGCTCGCGCCTCGTCCATCGTGTAGCAGACAGCCGACTTCGCCGACTCGCCGCCGACTTTGGCGACGATGTCCTTGAACTTCTGTCGATCTTCGCCGCGCTGAATGGCGTCGAAGTCGGCGCCGATCAGCTCGACACCGTACTTGGTCAGAATCCCCTGCTCGTGCAACGCGACGGCCGCGTTGAGGGCAGTCTGCCCGCCGAGGGTCGCGAGAACAGCTTCGATCGGGTGACCTTGTTCGGCCTCGCGGGCGAAGATCTTTTCGATGAACTCTGCGGTGATCGGCTCGACGTAGGTCGCGTCGGCAAATTCCGGGTCGGTCATGATCGTCGCCGGGTTGGAGTTGACCAGGCTGACTCGCAGGCCCTCTTCGCGCAGTACGCGACAGGCCTGGGTTCCCGAATAGTCGAACTCGCAGGCCTGACCGATCACGATCGGGCCCGATCCGATGACCAGTACATGGCTCAGGTCTGTGCGGCGTGGCATTACTTCTTCTCCTGAAGGACGCTGGTGAAACGATCGAAGAGGTATGCGGCGTCGTGTGGACCGGCCGCGGCCTCGGGGTGGTACTGGACGGAGAACGCCCGCCCGCTCAACAGTTCGACGCCTTCGACGGTGCCGTCGTTGGCGCACGTGTGACTGACACGCGCTCGACCGAAGTCGGTGTCGAATTCTTCGCCGGCCTCGCCTTCGAGCGCGAAACCGTGGTTCTGCGCAGTGATGGCGATCCGGCCGGTGGTGTGTTCGACCACCGGGATGTTCATTCCGCGATGGCCGAACTTCATCTTGTAGGTAGAGCGCCCGAGTGCGCGTCCGAAGATCTGGTTGCCGAAGCAAATGCCGAAGAGTGGTAGGTCCCGCTCGAGAACGCTACGGGTGAGGGCAACACTGGAGTCTGCGGTCGCTGGGTCCCCGGGTCCGTTCGAGAGAAAGACGCCGTCCGGCTTCAATTCCAAAATCTGCTCGATGCTCGTCGTCGAGGGCACTACGTGCACTCGGACACCGCGCTCGGCAAACATGCGGGGAGTGTTCGTCTTGATCCCGAGGTCGACTGCGACGACGGTGAATCGAGTCTCGCCTGCAGGCTCGATCGTGTAGCTCGACGCCGTGGTCACTTCACCGGCGAGGTCGGCTCCCAGCATCGACGGCTGACCGAGTACCTGCTCGAGCATCTCGTCTTTGCTTCCGAGTGCATCTCCGGAGAACACGCCTGCACGCATGGATCCGCGGGTGCGGAGGTGACGCACCAGCGCGCGCGTGTCGATTCCGGCTATGCCGACGACGTTCTGTTTCTCGAGCTCGTCCTGCAGCGTTCCGGTCGAACGCCAGCTCGACGTACGGCGCGCCGGATCGCGAACGACATAGCCTGCCACCCAGATCTTGTTGGGGTCGCTTGCGCTCGAGGCTTCACCGTCCTCTTGGTTCCAGCCTGTGTTGCCGATTTGGGGAGCGGTGGCCACCACGATCTGGCGGTGGTAGCTGGGATCGGTGAGAGTTTCCTGATAACCGGTCATTCCGGTGCAGAACACTGCTTCACCGAGAGTTCGACCTTCGGCTCCGAAAGTTGTGCCGCGAAACGTCCGGCCGTCCTCCAGAACAAGAACTGCGCTGCTCACGCGGGTGTCTCCTTCGAATCATCTGTACCGGCACTCGAGCCGGAATCAGTATTTGTGTCTGTGTCGACCCACGCCGGGTAGACAAATTTGTCGTCGGCGCGAAATCCGGTGTCTATCTCGGTGCCCGTGGGCAATTCCCAACGGATCACCAGAAGCCCGTCCTTACTCATGACCTTGCCGGCGAGCCCACGCTCGGTTCGAATCGCGCGAATGGACTCCTCCGGAATCCAGATAGTGGATTCGCCGGTTCGGACCAACAAGATGCCGTGCTGGTGCCGTGAGAGCTCGGCGGTGGCCCGGTGGCCGATGTCGCCGACCGCGATACGGTCCTGCCAGCTCGGCGCTATGGTGCTGCCGACATACAGGCCTGTCGACGGCTCGAGAACCGTGCTACCGATATCCGACGGCACCCCTGGGAAAGTGCCGATTCGATCTGCCTGTCGTTTCTGCCGACCGCGCCAACCCCAGAAGATCAACGCGATCATCAGAAGCCAGAACACGATGAACGCGATCACGATGAGAACTCTGTCCATGTGCCTTACGCTCCTGTCGGCGTTCGGATCACACCGTCGCGTGCGGTGATTCGCCCGCGTAGCAGCGTGGTGGTTACTTTTGCCGAGAACGTCATCGATTCGAACGGCGTGTTGTCAGCGACACTCGCCAATTTCTTCCCCGTGACGGTCCAGCATGCTTTCGGATCCACGACGGTGAGATTTGCGATCTCCCCGACCTCGATAGGACGGCCCTGATCCGGCAGTCCCACGATCTCCGCCGGCCGCTCACTCATGACTCGGGCGACTCCTCGCCAGTCGAGTAGTCCCGGCTCGACCATCGTCTGCACGACAATCGACAGCGCAGTCTCCAACCCGAGCATTCCAGGCTTTGCCTGCGCGAACTCACAGCACTTGTCCTGTTCGGCATGAGGCGCGTGGTCGGTCGCGACGCAGTCGATCGTGCCGTCGGCCAGACCGCGCCGTAGGGCCTCGACGTCGGATGTCTCACGCAAAGGCGGATTCACCCGGTTGATCGCGTCGTACGTTTCGAGCCGTGAGTCGTCGAGAAGCAAGTGGTGCGGTGTCACCTCGGCGGTGATGGAAATGCCCTGACCGCGTGCCCACGCGAGTAGGGCGACGGTTCCCGCAGTCGATGCGTGACAAATATGCACCCTGGCACCGGCGTCTCGCGCGAGTAGAGCGTCGCGCGCGACGATCGACTCCTCCGCCACTCGCGGCCAGCCTGCCAGTCCCAATCGCGCGGCCGTCGGGCCTTCGTGTGCGATGGACCCGACCGTCAGCCTCGGCTCCTCCGCGTGTTGCGCAATCAGCACTCCGAGCGAACTCGAATACTCGAGCGCGCGACGCATGATCAAAGGATCGTCGACACAGTGCCCGTCGTCGGAGAACATGCGTACCTTGCCTACGCCCGCGGCCATGATCGCCATCTCGGCGAGTTGCTTTCCTTCGAGTCCGACGGTGACAGCACCTACCGGATGCACGTCCACGAGACCGACCTCTTGACCGCGACGCCATACGTAATCGGTAACCACGACCGAATCGGCGACCGGGGACGTGTTCGCCATCGCGAACACTGCGGTGTAACCGCCGAGCGCAGCAGCAGCCGAACCGGTTTCGATGGTCTCGGTGTCTTCGCGGCCGGGTTCGCGCAGGTGCGTATGCAGGTCGACGAAACCGGGCAGCACGATCTGTCCGCGCGCATCGACGACTTCGGCGTCACCGACTTCGAGATCTGTCCCGATCGCCACGATCTGACCGTCGTCGATCAGTATGTCTGTTTCCGGGCCCTCGCCGTAGACGAGCACACCGGTGAGTACAACGCTCATTCCGCTCCTCCGTCCGAGCCGACGAGCAACCGAAACAGCACAGCCATGCGCACGTGAACTCCATTCGTAACCTGTTGCAGCACAGCAGTTCTCGGCGAATCAGCAACCGAGGACGCGATCTCCATGCCGCGAAGCATCGGACCTGGGTGCAATACGACCGCGTGCTCGGGCAGCAGATCCATACGCTTCTGCGACAACCCGTACGTGATCGAGTATTCGCGAGCCGAGGGAAAGAACCCGCCGTTCATTCGTTCAGCCTGCACTCGAAGCATCAGCACGGCGTCGAGCCCAGGCAATTCGGCATCGATATTGTGCGAGACCCGAACCGGCCAGCTCGACGCTCCGACCGGCATGAGCGTCGGAGGTGCGATCAGCACCACTTCGGCTCCGAGCATCGACAGCAGGAGCGCGTTGGACCGGGCGACTCGGCTGTGCAGAATGTCACCGACGATGGCAACTCGTTTGCCCGCAATGGACCCGAGACGCTGCCTCAGTGTCAATGCGTCGAGAAGCGCCTGCGTGGGATGCTCATGCGTTCCGTCTCCCGCGTTGATCACCGCCGGACCAGTGCCTTCACCCTGCCCTGCCGTCCACGACGCGATCTGGTGTGCGGCGCCCGATGCCGGATGCCGCACTATCAAAGCGTCGGCTCCCGCGGCACGCAGCGTCATCGCCGTATCGCGCAGGGATTCACCCTTGGAAACCGATGAGCTGCTTGCACTGACGTTGATGACATCGGCGCTCATCCATTTTCCAGCGACCTCGAACGAGACGCGGGTTCTGGTCGAGTTCTCGAAGAACACCGTCATGATGGTGCGGCCGCGGAGGGTTGGAAGCTTCTTGACCTCACGGCCGAGCAACGCCTGCTCGAAACGATCGGCCTCGTCCAACAGCTGTGTTGCGGACTCGACGGTCAGGTCGGCCACAGACAAAAGATGCTTCATCAGGCCGAGCTCCCGTCGGACAAGCTGACGCCATCACGACCATCGCGTTCGGTGAACAGGACTTTCACGTCCTCCGACCGCGCCGTGGGGACGTTCTTTCCTACGTAGTCGGCGCGCAGCGGCAACTCGCGGTGTCCGCGGTCGATGAGGACTGCGAGTTGGACCGCACGCGGGCGTCCGAGGTCGCGAAGAGCATCCAACGCTGATCGGACCGTGCGACCGGAGAACAGGACGTCGTCGACGAGAACCACCAGGGCACCGTCGACGCCCCCAGCGGGAACGGACGTGCGTTCGAGTGGCCGGTGCGGCTTGTTTCGGAGATCGTCGCGATACAGGGTGATGTCGAGCGAACCCAGCGGCGGACGGACACCCGAGAACGCCTCGATACGTTCGGCGAGCCGGTCCGCGAGGATGGTGCCGCGGGTCGGGATCCCGAGCAACACGACCCGCGGAGCGTCTGCGGAATCGAGCGCTGTCTTTTCGATGATCTGATGTGCAATTCGCGCAATGGTCCTGCCGACATCGGCAGCGGACAACAGTTCTCGCGCGGACTCCGACTGTTCGGACGGAGGTAACGGGCTTTCGGGCGCAGGCAAACTACGACCTCCTTCTCCGCCTCTCTGGACGGATCGTTAAAGGATGTCTGACAATTGGACAGCCTAGCAATGCATCATGCCCTCGAGCACTGCCGGGGCAGCCTGGCGTGACGGACATTACTCGCCGGAAGGACGCTCTCGGCTTTCGACCGATGAGGTGTCTTCGTCAGCGCCGTCCAGCTGAGAACCGACAGCTGCAACGCGCGAAGACACTGCCGCTGCTGCCGCGCGAACCTGAGGCGCGACGAGGACGATTTGGCCGAGCACACCGTTGACGAACGACGGTGAATCGTCGGTGGACAACTGCTTGGCGAGTTCGACCGCTTCGTCCACAGCAACGACCGGGGGAACGTCGGTAGCGTGGAACAACTCCCATACCGCAACGCGCAGAATCGCACGATCCACCGCGGGTAGCCGCTTGAGTGTCCAGTCGTTGAGATGATCGGAGATCACACCGTCGAGCCGATCCAAGTTCTCTGCCACACCGACCACCAAGGTTTCGGTGTACTCACTCACGGGGGCGATCGAATCGTCCGCGCGAGCCAGCTCGATGCGTTCTTTGGCGAGGTTCACCGGATCGGTGTCCCGTGCCTCTGCCTCGAACAGGAAATCTACAGCGCGCTTACGGGCCTTGTGGCGCGCACCGAGCTTCTTCACGGGCTCGGTGCGCGCTGCTGCCTTCTTCGACGACACGTTAGGAATTCACACGCCCAAGGTAGTTTCCGTCGCGCGAATCGACCTTCAGCTTGTCACCGGTATTGATGAACAGCGGGACCGAGATCTCGGCGCCGGTCTCCAAAGTGGCAGGCTTCGTACCTCCGGTAGAGCGGTCGCCCTGCAGACCCGGGTCGGTGTGCTTGACCTCGAGTTCGACCGTCACAGGTAGCTCCACGTAGAGCGGTGAACCCTCGTGCATCGCGATCTGAACCCGAAGGTTCTCGAGCAGGAAACGGGCGCCGTCGCCGACCGTTGCCTCCGGGATGGCGAGCTGGTCGAAGGTGTCCCCGTCCATGAAGACGTAGTCGGTTCCGTCGTGATACAGGTACGTCATGTCACGACGATCGACCGTGGCCGTCTCGACCTTGACGCCGGCATTGAACGTCTTGTCGACGACTTTGCCGGACAGCACGTTCTTGAGTTTGGTGCGCACGAACGCGGGGCCCTTACCCGGCTTCACATGCTGAAATTCGGTGATCGTCCACAGCTGATTATCGATGCTGAGGACGAGACCATTCTTGAAATCGCTGGTGGAAGCCACTGGCTTTTATGTCTCCTCGTGTTCTTATCTCGCAGTGACCGTGATGTCACACGAGAGTGAGTTGCTTGCTGGTCATGGTGAGAAGCTCAGGACCGCCGGGGCGGACGATGAGTGTGTCTTCGATCCGAACGCCTCCGCGCCCTGAGAAGTACACACCCGGTTCTACAGTCACAGCAGCACCGCACTGCAGTGTACCGGTGCTCGTGCGTGCGATTCCCGGCGCTTCGTGGATTTCCAATCCGACGCCGTGGCCGAGTCCGTGCAAAAACAGTTCGCCATGCCCTGCTTCCTCGATGACCGACCGCGCCGCGGCGTCCACCGATGCAGTGCTCACACCAGGGACGAGCGCATTCCTTCCTGCTGCTTGAGCACGCAGGACCAGCTCGTATACATCCCGCTGCCAATCCGCTGGGCTCCCGATGACCACCGTTCGGGTCATATCCGAGTGATATCCGCCGACCAACGCGCCGAAATCGAATTTCACGAAGTCGCCCGATTCCAGGATCGCCGACGTCGGCCGGTGATGCGGCACGGCGGAATTCGCACCCGTTGCCACGATTGTCTCGAAGGAAATCCCGTCCGCGCCGTGCTCGACCATCAGCGACTCCAGTTCACGTGCCACAGCGAGTTCGGTACGGCCAGGCCGAACCGAACCTCGCTCGACGAGCACGGCAAAAGCGTCGTCGGCCGCGCGGCACGCCTCGCGTAGCAAGCCGATTTCGTACTCGTCCTTCACCATGCGAAGTTCTTCGACGAGTCCGGGACTGCACACCAAATCGAGCGAGGCATTCGCCTCACTCCATCCGCGATGCTGATCGACGGTCACGACATGGCTCTCGAATCCGATTGCAGCGTCCCTCGGTGCATACTCGCTCGCGAGCAGATGTGCCGCCGAAGACCGGTCGATCACTGCGCGAAGATCGGGGACTTGCTCGGCGACTTGACTGAGATATCGGCCGTCCGTGCAGACGACGGTTCTGCTTTCATCCTTAGACGAATCATCGCTTCCGACGATCAGCGCTGCGTTCGATCCGGTGAACCCGGTGAGATACCGAATGTTCAGCAAGTCTGTGACCAGCAGTGAGTCGAGTTCCCTTGCGATCAAGGATTGTCGAAGAGCCGAGCGACGGGCAGCGAAATCTGCAGGCATTCATACAACGTACCGCCGTCGCGAGTTCGATCCCCGGGCGACGCGAGGGCCCGATTTATGTGGGGCCCGCCACAGTGCCGCCCCGAAACGGATACGCTGTCCCCCATGACAGGGTGGGTGGTACGCGGAATCGGAATGGGACTGATCAACGTCGGAGTGCGAGTTCTGCTGGGTTTGGCAGTCGCGCGGTGGCCGTTGCATGGTTCGCAGCTTCGATGGTTGGGCTTGGCTGTGGTCTTGCTTGCAGTCATCGTGGGGGCTGGTATCGACGGAATTCGTGACCGTCGCGCAAACCCGGACCCGGATTACGGTGCCGATCTGACGATGCTGTGGCTCAAGGCAGCAGTAGTCGGCGGTCTGCTCGCCGGACTGGTCACATGGCTGATCGGACTGATAGTGGACTTCAGTCTCGGCCAGAACTCACTGTTCTTCGAAATGACCTCCGGTGCGGCGTTCACCATTCTGCTGATTTTCATCCCAGCGACCATCTCGGTGTTCCTGGGCCGCCTGCTCGTGGGACGCGAGGCGAAGAAGAAGCTCGCCGCATCCGATGCCGAACACGAACATGAACGCCACGATCGCCATCTGGTCGGCGCAGGGACTACCGCCTCGAGCCAGGGTTCGGCGGCACACCAGAGTTCGGTAGCGGACCGGAATCAGTGGGCCGACGACAACGCGGACACCGAGGTTTTCCAGGCTGTGCAGCCCGACGCCCAAGACCCGAAGGACACTTCGCACGGCGAGCATCGTTCCGGACACTGACTCTCGAACTCAAGAAATCCCCCCTGCATTTTCGGCCCTAGGGCCGAAAATGCAGGGGGGATTATCCATTCGGATCGCGCCTCGATCAGAGCAAAATGCCCGAGCTACCCGGTCCTGGGGCCTCCTTGGCGACTACCGAATATGCAGCGACGAGAAGAGCCGGATCAGGCCCTTCGAGCCTCCCGGGTTTCGCCAGTCCGTCGAGTACGACGAATCTGAGCATCCCGGCGCGATTCTTCTTGTCGGTTTGCATTCCCTTGAGAAGATCACCGAATGCGTCGCCGTCGTATCCGACGGGAAGTCCGACCGACTGGAGAATGCTGCGGTGGCGGTCGGCAGTGACGTCGTCGAGCCGACCCGCAAGCCGTCCCAACTCTGCCGCGAACACCAGACCCACCGACACGGCTGCACCGTGACGCCAGCGGTACCGCTCGCGTCGCTCGATGGCATGAGCGAGAGTGTGGCCGTAGTTGAGTATCTCCCGGAGGTCGGACTCACGTAGATCAGCGGCAACGACTCGGGCCTTGACTTCGACGGACCGGCGAATGAGTTCGGGTAGCACCGATCCAGTCGGATCCATCGCTGCTTCGGGATCTGCTTCGATCAAGTCGAGAATGACAGGATCCTCGATGAAACCGGTCTTGATGACCTCTGCCAGGCCGGAGACGATCTCGTATTTCGGGACTGTCTCCAGCGTCGCAAGATCGATCAACACTGCCGAGGGCTCATGGAACGAGCCCACGAGGTTCTTTCCTGCCTCGGTATTGATGCCGGTCTTGCCACCGACTGCTGCGTCGACCATCGCCAACAGTGTCGTCGGCACATGGACCACCTTGACGCCGCGCATCCACGTCGCGGCAACGAAGCCTGCGAGGTCGGTAGCTGCTCCCCCACCGATACTCACCACGGCATCGCTTCGGGTCAGTCCGATTCTGCCGAGAACCTCCCAGCAAAAACCGGCGACCGCGAGTTCTTTGCCGTCCTCGGCGTCCGGAATCTCGATGCGGTGTGCATCGATTCCCTTCGCCGCCAACACCTCTCGGACTGCCTCGGCCGTCTCGGCAAGCGGCGGCTGATGGAAGATCGCAACGGTTTTCGTACCGACGAGTTGATCGACCAGGTCGGTCAACAATCCTCTGCCGATGATCACCGGATACGGCGCTGCAGTCTTGACCATTACGCGTACGGGGTCGGTCATCCGTTCACCTTCATCCACTCGACGACTCTTTGTGCACTGTTGATGGCGTAGTGCCTTCCTGGGCATGATGTTGCTTCAGCTTCGCCACGACCTGCCCCACCACTCGGGCCGGACTTCGCCCGTCCGTGCGGACGCGAATAGTGGCGACCGATCGATAGAGCGGACGCCGTGTGCGCATCAAAGCCTGATAGGTGGCGCGTGCATCCGGACCCGCCAGCAGCGGGCGGGATGTATTGGCCCCGGTTCGACGCAACCCCTCCGCGACACTGATCTCGAGGTAGACCACTGTCTGCGAAGCCAGCGATGCGCGGGTGCGATCGGAAAGAATCGATCCGCCTCCGAGCGAGACGATGCCCTCATGAGAGGCAAGTGCGTCGGCTACGACCTGCTCCTCGATCACTCGAAACGCCTGTTCACCGTCCTGCGCGAAGATCTCCGGAATTGTACGACCGGTGCGGCGCTCGATCGCTGCGTCCGTGTCGAGCAGCTCCAACTCGAGCGCCTGCGACACGCGCCTACCGATGGTGGACTTCCCCGCGCCGGGAGGTCCCACCAGCACCGCATAGGGAGTCATCGTGGTGGTCGGGCGGCGTTGCCCTTCAGGTAATGCGCGACGTTGCTCGTCGTCTCCGCCAACGAATCGCCACCGAACTTCTCGAGCACCGCCTGCGCCACAACGAGAGCCACCATCGTCTCGGCCACGACGCCCGCAGCAGGCACAGCACATACATCGGACCGTTGATGGATCGCGACGGCTTCTTCGCCGGTCGACATATCCACCGTTGCGAGCGCGCGAGGAACAGTCGAGATCGGCTTCATCGCAGCCCGAACACGAAGCGCCTCTCCGTTGGTCATGCCACCTTCGATACCACCGGCGCGGTTGGTCGATCGCAGGATGCCGTCCGGACCCGGGGTGATCTCGTCGTGCGCGGCGCTGCCACGACGACGGGCCGTCTCGAAGCCGTCACCAACCTCGACGCCCTTGATCGCCTGAATTCCCATGAGCGCTGCAGCAAGTCGTGCATCGAGCTTACGATCTCCGCTGACGAACGATCCGAGGCCGACAGGAAGCCCATGTACGACGACCTCGACGACGCCGCCGAGGGTGTCGCCGTCTCGCTTCGCGGCTTCGATCTCGGCGATCATCGACTCACCGGAAGCAGCGTCGAAGGCTCGCACCGGACTCGCATCGATTGCGTCGAGATCGTTACCGGACGGTGGTGGCCCGACATAGGGGTCCGATGCACCGATGGAAATGACGTGGGACACGACATCGACACCGAGTGCCTGTTTCAAGAAGTTTCGTGCCACGGTGCCGATCGCGACTCGCGCGGCCGTTTCACGGGCACTCGCCCGCTCGAGAACCGGCCTGGCGTCGTCGAATCCGTATTTCAACATTCCCGAATAATCGGCATGCCCAGGACGGGGCCTGGTCAACGGAGCGTTCCGCGCCAACGCGTCGAGAACCGACGGGTCAACCGGGTCCGCGGACATGACCTGCTCCCATTTGGGCCACTCGGTATTGCCTACTTCGATCGCGATCGGGCCGCCGATGGTCCGACCATGACGCACACCACCGGTGATCGTCACCTTGTCGGCCTCGAACTTCATCCGGGCGCCGCGTCCGTAGCCCAGTCGGCGGCGAGCCAACTGATCGGCAATGTCGTCCGAGGTCACCTCTACACCCGCGACCATTCCTTCGAGGATGGACACGAGAGCAGGGCCGTGAGATTCTCCGGCAGTTATCCAGCGCAGCACGGCCTCATCTTTTCACGTCGGTGAAGCCGCGAGTGCCAGCAGGGTCGACAGGCACATGGACGGGCCGTGAGGAATGGTGCAGTTTCGGTGGCCGAGCGCCGTTATCGCCACCCCTACCAGCCCGGTCAGCAGCGGCGGAAGTATTGCAACCAACGCCCACGCGTCGAGACCCGCCATCGCCGCAACACCGCCGAGTGGCCACGCCAGTTTCACGTCACCAGCACCGAATGCCGTGGGCAAACACACATGAACGAGAAGATAGCTGCCGAACAGGGCCGCCGCACCGACGAGCATGGGCGCGATGTCGCCGGAGAATGCTCCGAGCAACAGGGCGACGATCGCTCCTGCGCCTGTCAGCGAATTCGGTAAACGCCTGCACCCGATGTCGATGCACGCCAGCACCGAACACCACCAGCCCAACAGCCCGAGCGAGATACCGCAACCGAGCAGCGATCCCGCCGACCACACCACACTCAGCACCAAGGGAAGTCCGACGGCCTTCCAGGACAGTGCCAGCCCTCTCACAGTTCGCTCGGTGGCGATTCCTATGCCCCATCCGATCGAACCGAATGCCAGTGCCCATCCCAGAGATGCCGTGGTCATGCGGCAAGTGTGGAACTACTGCCGACGCATGTCGCGTCGGACTCCCAGGTGGAGAACCGCCCTGTGTATCGACGAGCCACCTGTGGATGAAACTGTCAGTGGGTGCCGATAGCTGCGATCATCGCCGCGCGCGGAGCGGATCGACCCGTAAATTGCTCGACCTGCCCGAAAGCTTGATTGAGCAACATCGACAGGCCCGAGACGATGATGCCGCCGGCCGACTCCACCGCGGTCGCCAACGGCGTCGGCCATGGATCGTAAATTGCGTCGAGGACGATCGGCGAGTGTGCAATGGCCGCCGACACCGGTGCGGCGCCGTCCGCGGGCACAGTACTGACAACGACTGCCGACGCGGCGGCCGCGTCGGACAGCGTTCCGTCGGACATTGCCAGGAACGTGGTCCTCAAGCCGGCCGCTTCGCCGCATGTGAGGGTCTCACGAGCTCGATCTTCCGATCGTGCGACAACTGTTGCCGATCGTGCCCCCATTTCGGCGAGCGCGACCAGCGCCGGCCTCGATGTACCGCCCGCCCCGACGACCATGACTGCCCGACCTGCAAGATCAGCGACACCGGCCTCGCGCAGCGCCCCCATCACCCCATCGACATCTGTGCAGTCGGCTCGCCATCCGGTCTCGGTGCGCAGCAGAGTGTTCGCCGAGCCGGCGAGAACCGCACGATCGGTTCTCGTATCGGCGAACTCCAACGCGGCAACCTTGTTCGGCATCGTCACCGACAGGCCTACCCAGTCCGGACCCAGACAGCCCACGAGCCCCGGCAGTTGATCGGCCGAACATTCGATGCGTTCGTAGGTCCAATCACTCAGACCCAAGGCACGGTATGCAGCGAGATGTAGCTGAGGCGATTTCGAATGGATGACCGGATTCCCCAGAACGGCGGCACGCATCGTTTCTACCGTCCGCTGTCGAGGAATCCGTCCTCGACCTTTCCGATATTCGCAAGATGCTCTGCGTAGTCGCGGGTGAACAACGTGTCACCTACTTGGTTGATAGTCACGAAGTACAACCAATCACCGTCTGCGGGTGCCTCGACCGCTTGCACTGCACCTATGCTCGGCGCCGCAATCGGGGTCGCCGGGAGTCCCTCCATTGCATAGGTGTTCCACGGTGTCACTGTCGCTCGGTCCTCGTCGGTCGTTGCGACCTCGGTTGTGTCGAGGGAGTAATTCACCGTCGAGTCGAACTCGAGCTTCTGCGGTGCGGCCAACCGATTGATGATGACGCGCGCTACCTTGCTGAAATCCGGCGGAAGCGATTCACGTTCGACGAGCGAAGCTGCCACCAACGTCTGATACGGGCGGAGACCCGAGTTGGCACCGGCGGTGAGGATCCCAGTTTTCTCGTAGGTCGCCGCGCTTTCCTCCACGAGCTGTCGGAGAATGTCACCCGGTGCTGCGGTCGGATCGAAGTCCCACGTGCCGGCAGCAATGAGACCTTCCAGTTGGCGGTCTCGATCGGGAACAACACTCACCTCCGCGCGCGCCCATTCGGGTACCCCCAACGCCATCGGCTCCGCGAGACCACCTGCGGTGTTGAAGTCGGCGTAGGAAATACATGTCGGTGTGCCTGCACCTGTCGTATCGATGCAGCTTGCTTCCGACAAAAGCGTGTAGATGCCCTTCTTGACAGCATCGGTATTGACGTCGCGTGAGTCGTGAAGTTGACGGCCCTCGGAAATTACGACGTTGCCGACCCGAGCGGATGGATCGACGAGTGCTGTCACTGCGTCCTCGGCAGGTACGTGACTCTCGAGCAGGTAGTAGCCGGGCTGCACCGACGACATTGCCGGGTTGACGACTGCGGCTTCCATGAAGGCACCAGAACTCGCCACGATGCCCTTGTCGGTCGCCTCGACACCGATCTGATCTGCAGTGTCACCAGGCTGCACCCGTAACACCACCGACGGCCCCGAACTACCTGCCGTGAAATCGTCAGGGGCCACCGGGCCGCCCGCAAACCGGTCGTACACGAGGAAACCTCCCACTGCGATCACGATGACGAGGATCATCCCCAGCGCCAGCCCGACCTTGCGGCCGCGTCGCTTGCGCTTTCGGGCCGAACGGTCGTGCCGAACCTCTGCTCGTGAACGTCCCACTTCCTGCGGACCGCCATGAGTCACAGCGTGATGAAATTCGCTCCCTTCGTCGACCTGATACCCGATCGGATCCGTCAGCGCTTCGTCGTCGTACTCGTAATTCCCCCGGTCCGTGGACCTTTGGTTGTTCACTCGACCTCCGGCGTTGGATCGGTCTCTGCCGATTTCAGTCGCGCGGACCGCTCATCCAGCCACCCCTGCAGGATTGCGACCGCAGCAGCTTGATCGATGACCGAGCGCTGTGATTTCCCCCGCACACCACTGTCTCGAAGTGCACGCGTCGCAGTTACCGTAGTCAATCGCTCGTCCGACATCCGAATCGGCACGCCGGGCAGTCGTCGCGACAATAATCGCGCAAACCCCTCAGCTGCCTTGACCGCGGATCCACTTTCTCCTCGCAGAGTGCGTGGTAGTCCGATGATCACCTCGACCGCCTCGTATTCGGTGACGATCTCGACGACACGCGCGACGTCGGGTGAGTCCGATCCTTTGGGCTTGGACCGCACGACAGTCTCCACCGGCGTCGCAAGTACGCACCGTGGGTCGCTGACGGCAACACCGACACGGACACTTCCGACGTCGATTCCAATTCGACGTCCGAAACCGGGATCGTCCGCGCCTGGACGGTCCGGTAGACCAGGAGGTCGACGAGAAAAATCCGGCACGGTCAGGCGCCGACGAGTTCTGCGATCCGGGCGCGCACAGCGGCCAATCCATCGGCGATACCGCTTGGATTCGATCCGGATCCCTGTGCAGATTCGGCCTTACCGCCGCCGCGACCACCGATGGCCGGGCCGAAGCTGGCCACCAGTTCTCCTGCTTTCACACCGGCTTCCTGTGCTCCGGCGTTTGCGGTTACCACGAAGGGCACCTTCCCATCGACGTCGCCGATAAGGACCACGACCGCAGGTTCGGAACCGAGACGCCCGCGAACATCGGCAGCGAGTCCGCGGAGATCATTGCCGCCTACGCCATCGGGGGCGCGCGCTATGACTGCTCGAACGGCTCCCAATCGTTCGGCACCTGCAGCGAGGCCACCTGCCGAAGCGAGTACGGAAGCTGCCTTCACTGCCTCGAGTTCCTTCTCTGCCACTCGCAGCTTTTCCACCAATGTCTCGATCCGGCCCGGCACTTCCTCGGTCGGAACCTTGAGCGAGGACGCGATCCCGGCGAGCAGGGCACGTTCTTTCGCCAAGTATCGATATGAATCCAAGCCGACGAATGCTTCGACTCGGCGCACCCCGGAACCCACCGACGACTCGCCGAGCAGGGTGACCGGCCCGATCTGCGAAGTATGTTGCACGTGCGTTCCTCCGCACAGTTCCATGCTGAACGGTCCACCGATGTCGACGACGCGAACCTCGTCCCCGTAGTTTTCACCGAACAGCGCCATCGCGCCCATGGCCTTGGCACTGTCGAGGTCGGTAACCAAGGTGTTGACAGCGAGGTCGGCACCGATCGCGTCGTTCGCGACAGCTTCGATGTCGTGTCGCTGTGCCTCGGACAGTGCGCCCTGCCAGGAGAAGTCGAATCTGAGGTACCCGGGCTTGTTCAGCGATCCGGCCTGGGTGGCATTGGGTCCGAGCACCTGCCGCAGCGCCGCGTGCACCATGTGGGTTCCAGAGTGACCCTGCGTTGCGCCCTTACGCCACGACGGGTCCACGTCGACGCGCACGACGTCGCCTTCGGTGATCTGACCTGATTGGACCGTGACCTTGTGCGTCCACACCTTTTTGGCGATCTTTTGGACGTCCTCCACGTCAGCGCTGAAACCTGGGCCACTGATCGTTCCGATATCGGCGATCTGTCCACCCGATTCCGCATACAACGGGCTGCGATCGAGAATGACCTCGACGGACTCCCCCGCCGTGGCCGTTGGGACGCGAACTCCACCGGAGATCAGGGCAAGCACATTCGCCTCCGAGGACAACTCCTCGAATCCGGTGAACTCCGTTGCCCCGAGGTCGACGAAGTCCTTGTAGACGGACAGGTCGGCGTGAGCATGCTTACGTGAACGCGCGTCTTCCTTCGCGCGCTGACGCTGTTCGGCCATCAGCGACCGGAAACCATCCTCGTCTACGTTCAAACCCGCCTCCGACGCCATTTCGAGCGTCAGATCTATCGGGAATCCGTAGGTGTCGTGCAGCGCGAACGCCTCGGCGCCGCCGATTGTCTTCTTTCCTGTCGACTTCACCGACTCCGCAGCTGTGTCGAACAGCTTGGAACCGGAAGTGAGGGTCTTGAGGAACGCCGACTCCTCACCGACCGATACATTGAGGATGCGATCGAAGCCGGTGACGAGCTCCGGGTACGACTGAGCCATGGTGTCGCGGACGACGGTGATGAACTCGCCCATGGTCCGGTCCGGCGCACCGAGCAGACGCGCCGAGCGCACGATTCTGCGCAACAGACGACGCAGCACGTATCCGCGCCCGTCGTTGCCCGGGTTGACGCCGTCGGAGATGAGCAGCGCGGCGGTGCGCGCGTGGTCTGCGATGACACGGAACCGGATGTCGTCCTCGTGGTTCTTCCCGTACGCCCGGCCGCTCAGTTCCTCGGCTTTGGCAATGACCGGACGAACGAGGTCGGTCTCATAGACGTTGTCGACGCCCTGAAGCAGGAAAGCCACGCGCTCGACGCCCATGCCGGTGTCGATATTCTGCTTCGGCAGCGGCCCGAGGATCTCGAAATCGTCCTTGCTGATTCCCTGCCCGCGCTCGTTCTGCATGAAGACGAGATTCCAGATCTCGATATAGCGATCCTCGTCGGCCTCCGGCCCACCGTCGACACCGTATTCGGGCCCGCGGTCGTAGTAGATCTCCGAGCACGGACCACACGGACCGGGAATTCCCATCGACCAGTAATTGTCTGCCATCCCACGGCGCTGGATCCGCTCGTCGGGTATCCCGGCAAGTTCTTTCCACAGCGCAATGGCCTCGTCGTCATCCAGATACACCGTCACCCAGATGCGCTCCGGATCGAATCCGTATCCGCCGTCGGCCACACTGCCGGTCAGAAGCGTCCAGGCATAGTGGATCGCTTCACGTTTGAAATAGTCACCGAACGAGAAGTTTCCGGCCATCTGAAAGAACGTGTTGTGGCGCGTGGTGATGCCGACGTTCTCGATATCGAGTGTGCGGACACACTTCTGAACACTCGTCGCCGTAGCGAACGGAGGTGTCTGCTGGCCCAGGAAGTAAGGAACGAACTGCACCATTCCTGCATTGACGAATAACAGGTTGGGATCGTCGAGCACCAACGAGGCACTGGCCACCTCGGTGTGGCCTGCCTTTACGAAGTGGTCGAGGAAACGCCTGCGAATGTCATGGGTTTGCACCGGTACAGGTTAACGCGCCGCCGGTGCACCCCGTGTCATCACCACTACTTGCACGTCAACGAGTTGTTCGTCGACGGCTTGTTCGTCAACGGCCACGCACAATGCGACGTAGCTTGCCTACGCGGGTCGCGATCTCACGCTCCACACCGTGATCGGTAGGCGCGTAGTAGTCGACACCCACCAATTCGTCCGGTGGGTACTGCTGCCGGAGAACTCCACTCGAATCGCTATGCGGATACTTGTAACCCACCGCACTACCGAGCGCTTGCGCCCCTTTGTAGTGCCCGTCCCGCAAATGGGCGGGCACCGGACCGGACTTGCCTGCTGCAACATCGGCCATCGCCGCACCGAGCGCTGCGATGACGGCACCGGACTTCGGCGCGGTCGCAAGATGAATTGTGGCTTGGGCCAAGGCCAATCGCGCCTCCGGCATACCGATGAGCTGTACCGCGGTGGCAGCAGCCATCGCTGTCTGCAACGCGGTGGGGTCTGCCATTCCGACATCCTCGCTGGCATGCACGACGAGTCTGCGTGCGATGAATCTGGGATCTTCGCCTGCTGTGATCATCCGCGCCAGGTAGTGCAGGGCGGCATCGACATCTGATCCCCTGATCGATTTGATGAACGCACTGATGACGTCGTAATGCTGGTCGCCGTCACGGTCGTACCGCACTGCCGCCTTGTCGACACTCGCTTCGACGGTGGCGAGGTCGAGCGTCGGCCCGGTAGCCGCCCCAGCGGCCGCCTCGAGCGCGGTCAACGCACGACGTGCATCTCCTGCTGCCAAACGAACCAGATGAGCCATCGCATCGGCGTCGATCGAGACGGCTCCGTCCAGTCCCCGCGGATCGTGGGCGGCGCGAGTGAGCAACAGTTCGATGTCTGCAGAACTCAACGGGTGCAGTTGGAGCACGAGGGAGCGGGACAGCAACGGTGAGACGACAGAGAAAGACGGATTCTCCGTAGTCGCGGCCACCAGAAGTACGATTCGGTTTTCGACGGCAGCCAGCAAGGCATCCTGCTGGGTTTTGGAGAACCGATGAACCTCGTCGATGAACAACACAGTTTGCTCACCTGCCGTCAACCGGCGGCGAGCCAGGTCGATGACTACCCGAACCTCTTTGACGCCTGCCGACAAAGCCGACAACGCTTCGAACCTGCGACCCGTCGCTCCGGAGATGAGCGAGGCCAACGTGGTCTTGCCGGTGCCGGGTGGGCCGTACAACATCACCGAAGATGCCCCTGAACCTTCGACGAGGCGTCGCAGAGGGGCACCCGGCGCGAGAAGGTGCCCCTGCCCGACTACCTCGTCCAGATTTTTGGGGCGCATCCGCACAGCCAACGGAGCGTCCGGTCGGGCGTGGGACTGGCTCGGCCGCGACCCTTCGCCTGCGTCGATGCTCGCCGGATCTCGCTCACCGCGGTCAGATTCAGCGGTGTCGAAGGTCTCGAACAGACCGCTTTCTTCTCCTTCATCGAAATCAGATCCGAAACCGATACTCACAAGTCGGACGCTACAGAACTGCGGGCGATGTTCAGCGCTCCCACTTCGACCTCAGAGACGCTAAAACTCTCTCGGCGAAATCGGTCACATCGTGGTCACCGGAACGTTGCGCCTGTTCGAAGAGAATTCGCCACCGCGATATGAGTGCCTCGGACCGTGGAACCGAGAGGTGATGCCGACGCGCAGCGGCGATCCGGGTGTGGTCGTCAGGGAGAAACCAGTAAGTCGACATCCAAACCCAGATGAGCTGAGCATCGAGAATTTTCGAGGCAAGGACCCGGTCGTCGGCCAGTTGCGGCCAAATGCCGACAACCTCGGCTCGCCATGCGTCGACCATGGCTTGTGCACGCTCGGTCGAAAGGTCGAAATGGCACAGGCATCCGGGAGAGGACGCCAATGCATACGTGATGTCGAGCGTGGCATCTCGAAAGCCGCCCCACTCGTAGTCGAGGAAGCGCACACCCTCCCCGTTGACGATGATGTTGTCCGGGCACAGGTCGGATGGGCTGAAGGCACGAAGCGCACCATGTGCGAACAACCTCCCGCTTCGCTCGACGCGGGCCAAGACGCGCAGCGGAGTGTCCGTCATGCCAAGTACTTCGGCGAGCATCTTCGGTACGGCAACAAGCGCATCCGGTATCTGCTCCGAAATGCCGTCAGCCGAATGCGGCAGACCCACACGCCTGAGCAGCGCCGCGAAATCGTCTTCTCGTCCAGCGGTGGCGGCATGCATGCGTCCGAGCGCTTGTGCCATGGCCATCAACGAGTTGGTGACCGATGCCGAGTCGGAATGTTTGAGCAATGCAGTGATCGAACTGGCATCGCCTAGATCACTGAGAACAAGCAACCTCGCCCCCAGGTCGTAAGCCAGCAGGGACGGCCCCGGTCGACTGTCGGTTGCGAGAGCCGTAGTGAATTGATACGACGCCGCCTCACGGAGAAAGGCCGACCTACCGCCGACAGTCTCCGCTTCGCTGTGGAGTTCGGTGTCGGTTGCGGTATCTCGAACCTGCTTGATCACCAGGGTTCGAGGCAACTGAAAAGGATTCTCCGAAACTCGAACGCGAAGGACAATTGCCTGGCCGCTGCCTCCGAGGTCGACGGGATCGACCAAGGTGACGTGTGCACCGGCACGTCGGGTAAGCAACTGCTGCGCAGCTGCTACCACCTCTGAAACAGGATCTGCCAATGTTGCGGTCATCGCGTACCAAGGTACCCGGTCTGTATGACAAACTGTGGCGGCTCCGATACGTCGAATCGGCTTGTTTCCGACTGACCTGGGGAATCGCCGATACCGATTTCATCACGACGGGCATCGAACCGGACAGACCGGAATCGAGGGTATCGACACAGGTGGAACTTCCTGCGGTAGTACCTGAATCCTCGGAAAGAACTGTTCGCTTCGACAAAGGCACTGCTCGTCGCCACGTCAGGCTTGACACATCACAGCCGGTGGGGTTCGCTCACCCTGAAATTGCGTCAGTACGCGACGGCGCGTTCATGGATGAAGAACGACTCGAGGGGGATATTTCGTGACCAACCCGCCCAATGATCCGCACTACGGCGGCGTAGACCCGAATCAGCCGCAGTATCCGCAGAATCCGGGCAACAGCTACCCACCACCCGGGAACTACCCACCACCCGGAAGTTACCCACCGCCGCCCGCCTCTGGCAATGCCGCGTACGGCCTCGGTTCTCAGCTGCCAGGAGGCGGCCGGCCAGGGGGCTTGGGAGCGCGGTTCGCCGCTCGCTTCATCGACGGCATCATCGTGGCCGTAGTGGCGCTCGTCGTCTATGCAATCTCGCCGGACGGGTTCGTCGGGCAGTTCATTCTCGGCCTCGTCACCGCGGTTCTGGGATTCGCCTACTTCACGCTCCTCGAGTCGAGCCGAGGGCAGACGCTGGGTAAGCAAATGCTGGGTCTTCGCACTCTCGGCGCTGCAGGCGGCAACCCCACGCAAGCCGAGGCTGCGAAGCGGAATGCGTTTCTGCTGCTGAACATCGTCCCGGTTCTTGGCGGGTTGCTCGTTTTCGTCGCATACATCGTCATTGCTGTGACGATCAACTCGAGCCCCATCAAGCAGGGCAAGCACGACGAACTCGCCGGCGGCACTCAGGTGATCGCGGTCAACTGACCCGGGCCTGCGTACAGGGGGGTGTAACCAAGCGGATCCATCGGAAGACTCCCGATGGATCCGCTTTTCAGTTCACCGACCGACGGATACGGATGTTCAGCCGACTTGAACGGCGCACAATGACCTGAAGTCCCTGAAAAAGGAGAAATACCGTGAGCGAGAACCCACCGACCGGCCCGCAGTACGGCAGCACTCCCGACCCCGACCGACCAGACCTTGGGAAGTCTTCGCAACCAGGAGAGGGCGGCTACCCGCCACCAGGCAACACACCACCAGGCAACACACCACCGGGCAACTACCCACCACCGGGCAACTACCCACCGCAGGGTGGATACCCCCCGCCGGGCAACTATCCACCGCCCGGTAACTATCCACCCCCGGGTGGATACCCGACTGGTGGCTATCCGCCTGCGTCCGGCAACTACCCACCCCCGGCGGGCAACTACCCACCCCCGGCGGGCAACTACCCACCCGGCAACTACCCCCCACCTCCCGGAAACTATCCCCCGCCACCCGGAAACTACGGCTCGCACGGGTCCGGATTCGGCGGAGGACTGCCCCCGACGCTCGACGTCGGCGGCGCGATTTCCTTCGGTTGGAACAAGTTCAAGGACAACGCAGGCGTGTGGGTCGGTATCGTCTTCATCGCTGTAGTTATTCAGTTCGTCATCAATCTGATCTTCGGCGGATTCGACACCTCCGGGGACTTCTCGTCGAGTTTCAATGTTCTGGGAATCATCGGCACGCTTGTCGGTGCGGTTGTGACATACCTGATCCAGGCTGCGATGGTTCGCGGTGCATTGCACGAGGTCGATGGGACCAAGCCCACGATCGGATCGTTCTTCCAGTTCGCCAATGTTGCGGCGATCATCATCGCCAGCGTGCTGATCGGGATCATGGCGACGATCGGCTTCGTGTTGCTGATCATCCCGGGCATCATCGTGGTGTTTCTGACGTGGTGGACGCTTCAATTCGTGGTCGACCGCAACGAAGATGCGATCACTGCAATCAAGTCGAGTTTCAGGGCGATTTCGTCGAACGCGGGCCAATTGTTCTTGCTTGCACTCGCACTCGTCGGAATCAACATTCTCGGCGCGATCCCCTGCGGGCTAGGACTACTGGTGACCATTCCGATCACCATCATTGCCTCGACGTATGCCTACCGCATCGTGACGAGCGGACAACCTGTCGCCTGAGCCTTCGGTCGAACAAGTGGAAGGGCCCCGATTCTCTCGCGAGAATCGGGGCCCTTCCACTGTGAGTTCGGCTATCGAGTAGCCGAAGGCTCATCCTTTTCAGCCTGCGCGGATTCCTTCTTCTCCAGCTTGGCGTCCTACTCCGGCTTGGCGTCTATGCCGGATTCCTTACGCTGTAGCGGCGTGATCGGCGCCGGCGCGTCGGTCAACGGGTCGACGCCGCCGCCGGACTTGGGGAATGCAATGACCTCGCGGATCGAGTCGACTCCGGCAAGAAGAGCAGTGATCCGGTCCCAACCGAAGGCGATCCCGCCGTGCGGCGGCGCTCCGTAGCTGAAAGCGTCGAGCAGGAATCCGAACTTCTCCTGTGCCTCGGCTTCGCCGATCCCCATCACCGCGAACACGCGTTCCTGAATGTCCTTGCGGTGGATACGAATACTGCCGCCACCGATTTCGTTGCCGTTGCAGACGATGTCGTACGCGTAGGCGAGCGCCGACCCCGGATCGGTGTCGAAAGTCGCCATCGAATCCGGCTTCGGTGAAGTGAAAGCATGGTGCACGGCCGTCCACGCCCCGGAGCCGACGGCAACGTCACCGCTGGCCGTCGCGTCGGACGTCGGCTCGAAAAGTGGCGCATCGACGACCCAGACGAACGCCCAAGCCTTCGGGTCGATCAGGTCGAGTTTGCGTGCGATCTCACCACGCACTGCCCCGAGTAGCCCGCGCGAGCCCTTGACCGGTCCCGCGGAGAAGAAGATTGCGTCACCGGGCTTGGCGCCTACGTGAGCTGCGAGGCCGTCGCGCTCGGTATCGGTGAGATTCTTCGCTACCGGTCCACCGAGGCTTCCGTCCTCGCCGACGAGTACGTAGGCAAGTCCCTTGTGCCCACGCTGCTTGGCGAATTCCTGCCATTTGTCGAGCTGCTTGCGCGGCTGTGAGGCGCCGCCCGGCATCACTACCGCTCCGACGTACGGTGCCTGGAATACCCGGAAGGTCGTGTCGGCGAAGAAGTCGGTGCACTCGACGAGTTCGATCTCGAACCGAAGGTCCGGCTTGTCCGACCCGTAACGCCGCATCGACTCGGCGTACGTGATCCGAGGAATCTTGTCGACGATCTCGTAGCCGACCAGTTTCCACAGAGCCGCGAGGATCTCTTCGGCCAGCAGAATGACGTCTTCCTGGGTGACAAAGCTCATTTCGACGTCGAGCTGGGTGAACTCGGGCTGACGATCGGCCCGGAAATCTTCGTCTCGGTAGCAGCGTGCGATCTGGTAGTACCGCTCGATTCCGCCGACCATCAGCAGCTGCTTGAACAGCTGCGGACTCTGCGGGAGCGCGTAGAAGCTGCCCGGCTGCAACCGTGCAGGCACGAGGAAATCTCGTGCGCCTTCGGGCGTGGATCGCGTCAAGGTGGGTGTCTCGACCTCGACGAACTCATGGTGCGCCAGCACACTGCGTGCTGCAGCATTGACATGCGATCGCAGACGGATGGCGCTTCCCGGGCCCTCGCGACGCAAATCCAGGTACCGATACTTCAGGCGAGCTTCTTCGCCCGGCTGTTCATCGAGCTGGAACGGAAGAGGGGCACTCTCGGCGAGAACCTCGATCGCTGATGCGTCGACCTCGATGGCGCCGGTCGGAATCTCGAAATTCTGGTTGCCGTCCGGTCTGGTCTCGACTTTGCCGGTCACCTTCACCACGTACTCCGCCCGTAGGCGGTGGGCCTGTTCGGCGACGGCGCCGTCACGGAAGACGACCTGAGCGACGCCGGACGCGTCACGAAGGTCGATGAAAATGACACCGCCGTGATCGCGTCGCCGCGCAACCCAACCCGTCAGGGTGACTGTTCGGTCGACGTGCTCGGGTCGAAGTGAGCCGGCGAGGTGGGTGCGCAGCACAGGTTTCCTTTCACAAAATTTCACAAAGCGTGTTCGTCGGTAGCCAATCCTACGGAGACACCTACGCCGACCGGAAACGCGATCCCACCACGGCGTGCGAAGCTAGTGCGCGACCGAGACCGAAAGCCCACAGAATTGACCCCGATGAAAGGATTTCGGCGATGACCTTCAACGAGGGCGCTCGTATGCAACCTGGCCGGGTTTCGACCGGCGGGGGCGGTGGCGGACGAGGCGGCAAGCTCGCGCTGGGCGGCGGCGCAGGTGGCCTGGTCATTCTGGTCTTGGCTTTGCTCTTCGGTGGAGATCCGGGATCCGTTCTCGGTCAACTCAGCGGTTCTACCGACAATGCAGGTCAGTCGCAGGCAGGCGGTACGGTGGCGAACTGCGAGACGGGCGCCGACGCCAATGCCAATATCGACTGCCGCGTGAGTTTTACCGTTGGCAGCCTCGACACGGTGTGGGAATCCGAACTCCAGTCGCAGACCGGGGTCGCGTATGTGCAGCCGGCCGTTCAGCTGTTCACCGGATCGATCAACACAGGTTGCGGCAACGCAACCAGCGCCGTCGGCCCGTTCTACTGCCCGGCCGACTCGACGGCCTACTTCGACACCAGTTTTTTCCAGGTTCTGGTGGACAGTTTCGGTTCGAGCGGCGGTCCCCTTGCACAGGAATACGTCGTGGCACATGAAGTCGGACATCACATTCAGAATCAGCTCGGCGACATCGGCCGTGCGCAGGCGGATCCACAGGGCCCACAATCAGGTGCTGTCCGGGTCGAGCTGCAAGCCGACTGCTACGCAGGGGTCTGGGCACATCATGCTGCGACGATTCCTGCACAGGACACCGGCGTTCCCTTCCTCGCTCCGTTGACCGACACCGATATTCGCGATGCTCTGTCCGCAGCGTCCTCGGTCGGCGACGATCGGATACAGCAGGCGTCGAGTGGCCGGGTCAATCCGGAGGGCTGGACCCACGGGTCGTCCGAGCAACGGCAGCAATGGTTCCTTTCGGGCTATCGAACCGGCCAAGTTGGCGCATGCAACACCTTCTCGGCCCGAGACCTCGACAACCCACCGGCGCTCCCTCGGTAAAGAGTTCGCGCGTCAGAACGGTCACGAGTGTGCTCACGGCGGCCTCTCGGGTACGCCGCTTTGCTTCGAACATCCGCCTCCGCGAAAGCCGTTGACATCTCGCTCATGCTGTGTAAATTTTACTGTAGGACTGGAGTCTCACGACGAATCGAGACGGCGATGAGCACCACCGCAGGAGTGATCGTTCGGGCACGTGACGAGGGTGAGCGTCGCTGGTTCTACGGAGGAGGCGAGCACCTCTGGAAGGCCACGACCGAGGAAACCAACGGTGCCTTCCTGCTTTTCGAAGATCGCATGACCGAAGGAAAGGTCACGCCTCTTCACATTCACCCCGAGTCCGACGAGTCGATGATGGTGCTCGAGGGGGAAATCCTCGTACACATCGACGGAACAGAACATCGGGTCGGCGCAGGTGGGTTCGCGCTCGCTGCCCGCGGTGTCCCTCATGCCTTCTTGGTTACTTCGCCTGAGGTTCGGTTGCTGTGCCTACACACACCTGGTTGCTGCCAAAGGTTCTACCTGGGCGCCAGCGATCCGCTGACCGCCGAGAATGCGGGAACCGTCGATATGGGTCGGGTCCAAGCATCGGCCGAGCAGTATGGCGGTATCGAGATTCTCGGTCCTCCACCCTTTGCGGCGCATCCCGACGGCATCTAGATTTGCCACCTGGCAGGACGCCGACCCTTCCGTCCAGGCGATTCCTCGGTGAAGTGCTTGCACATCAGAACAGGGTCAGTGCCGGGTCTACAGCGTTCGGCGTCGATGCCGGTTCCAGTTCGGCGGGCACGTTCACAGGTAGGAATTTGGTGTCGATGGGCCCGAACCCGTGGGTTGCAAGCAATGGGACGATACGTTCGCGCAGCCACGTCTTGTATTCGGGTGTGACGTACGCACCGCGTCCGTACAGCTGCCGATATCGCCTGACCAAGGCAGGGTGCTGCTCGGCCAGCCACGACATGAACCAATTTTTGGTCGAGGACCGTAGGTGCATCGGCATCGCGGTCACCGATGTGGCGCCTGCCTCGGCCAACGCCCCGAACAGTCCGTCGAGCTGCTTGGCTCCGTCGGTCAGAAATGGGATAACCGGTGCCACCAGCACAGCGCACGGCAAACCGGCCTCACGAATCGATCGGATAAGATCTAGCCGGGCCCGCGGGCTCGGAGTTCCTGGTTCCAATTGCTTCTGTAGATCCGGGTCGTGGATAGCGAGGCTGATACTGATGCGCACGTCCACCTCCCGGGCCGCGAGCGTCAGCAGGGGTAGGTCACGCCGCAGCAACGTGCCTTTGGTCAGAATCGAGAACGGTGTACCGGACTCCGTCAGCGCTCGGATGATGCCCGGCATCAGCCGGTAGCGGCCCTCTGCGCGCTGATAGGGATCGGTATTGGTTCCCAGCGCAACCTGTTCACACTTCCACGATCTGCGTGAGAGTTCCTTTCGGAGCACAGCAGCAATGTTGGTCTTGACGACGATCTGCGAATCGAAATCGTTGCCGGAGTCCAGTCCGAGATATTCGTGGGTGGGCCGGGCGAAGCAGTAGCGGCATGCATGCGAACAACCGCGTGCCGGGTTGATAGTCCAGGTGAACGGTAGCGAGGCGTCACCGGAAATCTTGTTCAATGCACTCTTGCACAGCACCTCGTGGAACGTGACGCCCTCGAACTCCGGCGTTTGCACGCTGCGCACGAGGCCGGCACGTTCCAAACCTGGTAGCGCGTCCTCGTCGGCAGCGTCGAGTGTTTGTCCCGCCCATCGCATGCACACAGTCGAACATTTGTTCTATGTCATGTCAAGACGCAACGAGGCGTGCACCTTTCGGTTCGCGGAGCACTAGGTGGTGAGACAAACGCGACGAAGGATAGCGTGTACCCACTGCCCGAACATGAAGGAGTACTTCTCACCGTGACTGCACCGAATATCCCGACTCTCGAACCGATCCTCCGGCTCGGCGTGACTCTCGGAGTTCCGATCGACATCGGCGGTGTCCCTACGGGAGAACGAGTCGTCATCCCCGTTCTCGGTGGTGCGGCGCCCGGACCGGACATCGAGGGCACGCTGGCCGGCACCTCGTCCGTCTTCGGATTGACACGGCCGGATGGCTGCACCGAATTCAGCGCCGAGTTCACTCTCGAACTGACGGTGGGCGGATATCTTTCACTGTCTTACCGCGGACTCCAATTCGGCCCGGCCGATGTCATCGCGGCACTGGGAGGGACCGAAGAAGTCGATCCGGCTACGTACTACTTCCGCGGAACTCTGGAAATCGCGACCTCCGTGCCGCAGTTCACGTACCTCAACCGGGCGCTGGTGGTGACATCCGGTTCACGATCGGCCGAAGCTGTTGTGCTCGACGCATTCTTGGTGACCTGACCGATCAGCTCGACAGTTCGGCGACTTCTCGATCGGTCAAAGTGGCAAGCGGAGTTCGTCCCGTCGCGCGGACCAACTCGATTGCTCGAAACAGCGGCCGCTCGTGCAGACCCGCGTCGCGCGCTTCTGCCTTGAGCTGATCGACCAGAACCGATGCGATCGCCGCCGCCGGTACCAACTCGGTGGTCCAGAGCGCATCGGCGAGCTTACGCAAAGACAGGATCGGCAGCTCTCGGCCACCGCCCTGGGTGTAGAGCGCGAGTGCGATCGTGACGCGAGCGTTGCCGTCGTACAACCGAAGAGTGACATTGTCGATCCGAGCGGTCCGCACCGCAATCTCGGCTGTCACGATCTTCGGCACCGACAATTGCTTCGTCCCGAAGCCGCCGCGGACGTGAATAGCGTTGCCGCTCAACCATGTTCGACGTCGGAGCACTATCCAAGTCGAGACCGACGTCGGCACCACCACGATGGCTCCGAGCACGACTGCCACAACCAACGGTAGGAAGAAGCTCGCGATGATCGCGAGCAGGATCGCGACTACTACTGCGCCGAACATGATCTTCATCAGCCGTGGTCTGATGAACTCGACCGGGACCAAATCGAGATCGACGTCATCCGAGCCGTCAGTCGGCAAGACGGGCCTCCAGATGATCGACGACGGCATCCAGCGAAACCTGCTGCTGTTCACCGGTGGCAAGTTCTTTGACAACAATGGACGTCTCGGCAAGTTCTTTGTCTCCGAGTACCAAAGCGAAGCGCGCTCCCGACCGATCGGCTGCCTTCATTGCTCCCTTCACACTACGATTTCCGTAGGCCAGGTCGACGCTGATTCCTTTGTGTCGCAACTCCCCCGCGATGGCCACGATCTTCGCTTTCGCTTCCAGGCCGAGCGGAACGCCGAACACTGCGCACCGGGAGGAAGCACCTGCCGATTTGCCCTCGGCTGCGAGGGCGAGCATCGTACGGTCGACGCCGAGCCCGAATCCGATACCCGAGAGCTCCTGACCACCCAACTGCGCCATGAGTCCGTCGTAGCGGCCCCCGCCTCCGATTCCGGACTGGGCACCGAGGCCGTCGTGCACGAATTCGAACGTGGTCTTGGTGTAGTAGTCGAGTCCTCGCACCATACGTGGATTTACGACGTACGTAACTTTCATCGCGTCCAGGTGGGCGAGCACCTCGTCGAAGTGCGCCTTGGCGGAATCGGACAGATGATCGAGCATGATCGGTGCGTCGGCGGTCATCTCGCGGACTTCCGGCCTCTTGTCGTCCAGCACACGCAACGGGTTGATCTCCGCGCGGCGCCGAGTGTCCTCGTCGAGGGGCAGGGCGAACAGGAATTTCTGCAGTAGCTCTCGGTACTGCGGGCGACAGGTGTCGTCACCGAGAGAGGTGATCTCGAGCCTGAAATCGGTCAACCCGACACTACGAAACCCAGTGTCGGCGACGGCGATGACTTCGGCGTCCAGAGCTGGATCGTCTACACCGATCGCCTCGACACCCACTTGTTGCAGCTGACGGTAGCGGCCGGCCTGTGGCCGCTCGTAGCGGAAGAAGGGCCCGGCATATGCCAGCTTTACCGGGAGCGCCCCTCGATCGAGGCCGTGTTCGATTACCGCGCGCATCACCCCGGCAGTGCCTTCCGGCCGGAGAGTGACCGATCGGTCCCCTCGATCGGCGAAGGTGTACATCTCCTTGCTGACCACGTCGGTCGACTCGCCGACGCCGCGGGCGAAGAGTCCGGTGTCCTCGAATATCGGCAGTTCGATATGCCCGTACCCCGCATTTCGTGCTGCGGTCAGCAACCCCTCTCGAACAGCGACGAATTCGGCGGAGTTCGGCGGAAAGTAGTCTGGAACACCCTTGGGTGCAGAGAAGGTCGACGGCTTGCTCACGAGTGCATATTTCCTTGTTCGGGACCGGTCAGTCCAACGAGAAACGGATTGGACGCGCGTTCTTGGCCGATGGAGCTCTGGCCGCCGTGTCCGGGAAGGATCACGGTGTCGTCGGCCAGTGGTAGCAGAGATCGGGCGATCGAGCGGAGTAGCTGGTCATGATCACCACCGGGAAGGTCGCTGCGGCCGATCGAACCGGCGAAGAGAGTGTCCCCGGTCAAAGCAATGGACACATCCCCGTCCGGCGCATCGATCGTTGTCGTGAATACCACCGAGCCCTGAGTGTGGCCCGGGGTACGCAGCACACCGAACGTGATTCCTGCGAGATCGAGTGCCATGCCGTCCTCGAGATCGAGTACATCGTCCGGCTCGTGGAACTCGGAGTCACCCAACATCGCCGCCAATGCCGGCCCGGTCCCTCGAATCGGATCCGAGAGCATGTATCGGTCCTCGGCCTGGATGTAGGCGGGGATGCCGAACTTTCTGCAGACAGGTTCCACGGACCATGTGTGATCGAGGTGTCCGTGAGTAAGGAGCACTGCGACCGGCGTCGTGTTCGAGGAGTTCAGAAACTCGAACAGGGGCTCTGCCGCATCCTGACCCGGATCGACGACGACGCATTCTTTTGCCCCGTCCTGGGCGAGTATGTAGCAGTTGGTCTGAAACATTCCCGCCGGGAATCCGGTGACGAGCACAGCTGCAGCTCCTAGATCGGTCTGGCACGGTCTTTCCTGCAGCCTAGTTGCACGGTGCGACCCGGACATCGCCAGTGCCTGGCGCTGCGCGCTGTGGAGCCCGTCAGAGTGTTCTCAGGATGTAATGGCACACTCACTGACGGCCGGTTTCGGCTCCGAACAGCCGGATCGAGCGCCGGTAATCGATCGAGGACAAGCGGGAGGACAGGCGAATTGCCCAGCAACGAGCAACGGCGTGAGGCAGCGAAAAGGAAGCTCGAGCGACAACTCGAACGCCGAGCAGAGCGAGCCAAGAAGCGTAAACAGCTGACGATCGCCGGGTCTGTTCTGGGCGTGGCCGTCGTAGTCGGTGCGGTCGCAGTCGTTTTCGCGATCACCCGAGGTGGTGACGAAACCGAGACGACCGCATCGGACACCCCTTCTGCAGACACACTCATCTCCGACGGCCGCTCCGAGCCGCTTCCGGAGACCGTGAATTGCGCGTACCCGGCGGCACAAGCGCCGGCGGCGAAGCCGAACACGCCACCACGCACCGACGCGATTCCGACGAGCGACGAGCCCCTGAGCTACAGCATGGAGACCTCGCAGGGCAACATCGGGCTGACGCTGAACAACCCGCAGGCGCCGTGCACTGTCAACAGCTTCGTTTCGCTGGCAAACCAGGGATACTTCGACGGAACCTCCTGCCATCGTCTTACAACGTCTGCAGGGTTGCAGGTGCTCCAGTGCGGCGATCCTGCGGGTACCGGTCAAGGCGGACCCGGCTACGAGTTCGCCGATGAGTTCCCGGTCGACCAATACAACGTCGGCGACCCTGCAGCCGGCCAGCCGATCTCCTATCCCCGCGGCACCCTTGCCATGGCAAACGCCGGGCCTGGAACCAATGGAAGCCAGTTCTTCCTCGTCTTCGGTGATTCGAAGCTGCCTCCCGCATACACGGCGTTCGGAACCATCGACGAGACGGGTCTGCAGACTCTCGACAAGGTCGCAGCAGGCGGGGTCGAAGGCGGTGCCCAAGACGGAAAGCCGGCCCTTCCCGTAGACATCACGAGCGTGGTGAGCGATCTATGATCACCCGCTCGGCCTTGTTCGCGGCGGCCGGTGCGGTAGCCGTGCTCGTGGCTGGTTGTTCATCGGACACATCGGGCACTGCGACATCCACTACGACGGCAGTAGCGTCGACGCCGAAGGCGACCAGCGCGGCACCCGAGCCGGAGTTGGATCTGCGCCAGTTCGGGGCACTACCTGCGGTCCCCGCACCCGGAGCGCCGACGACAAGTTGTGACTATCCCGCGGCGACCCCTGCCGTCCGCGACAACAACCCTCCGCCGACGGACGGTGTGTCCGCACAAGGGACGGTCGAGGTGGCGATGACGACGAGTCAGGGGCCGATCGGATTGACCTTGGACCGGACCAAGGCACCCTGCACTGTCAACAGCTTCACCAACTTGGCCGCTCAGGGGTATTTCGACGACACCCCGTGCCATCGTCTGACCACCTCCCCTGGATTGGAGGTTCTCCAGTGTGGCGATCCTTCGGGCAAGGGATCCAGGGGTCCGGGCTACGAGTACCCGAACGAATACCCGACCACGGTGTACCCCGCTGACGATCCCGCCGCGTCGACGCCGGTCGTGTTCCCACGCGGAACACTCGCGATGGCCAATGCCGGACCCGACACGAACGGCAGCCAGTTCTTCCTCGTCTACGAGGACTCGGTGCTGCCTCCGCAGTACACCGTCTTCGGGACGATTTCTGCCGAGGGACTGGCAACGCTCGACGAGGTTGCTGCGGCAGGGGTCGCAACTCCCGGCGGCGACGGCGCCCCGAACGCAGCTGTGACCATACAAACCGTCACCTAGAACCCCACCGGCTCGGTCGAGAGGCGTGTACGCGCGCTCGACCGTGCCGGTGAAGGTTCAGGCCGCCGAGGTCAGGCGGTAAACGTCGTAGACGCCTTCGACGTTGCGGACGACATTGAGAACATGCCCCAGATGCTTCGGGTCACCCATCTCGAAGGTGAACTTACTGATGGCGACTCGATCACCCGATGTTGCTACCGACGCGGACAGAATGTTGACTTTCTCGTCGGCCAGCGCCTTCGTGACATCGGAGAGCAGTCGGTGCCGATCGAGAGCCTCGATCTGGATGGCGACCAGGAACACGGACGACGCCGACGGCGCCCACTGCACGTCGACGAACCGTTCGGACTGCTCTTCCAGTGACTTGGCGTTGGTGCAATCGGTTCGGTGCACGCTGACCGATCCTCCGCGGGTGACGAATCCGAGAATCTCGTCGCCCGGAACCGGGGTACAGCATTTGGCCAACTTCGCCACGATGCCTTCGGCGCCCGAGACGAGCACGCCTGCATCACCGATATGTCGGGCCCGAGTGGGAATCGTCGACGGTGTCGAGCGCTCGGCAAGCTCTTCCTCGACGTCACCAACCCCGCCCAGGTGAGCAACCAGGCGCTGTACGACGTGCTGGGCAGATACGTGACTTTCACCGACCGCCGTATACAGCGCGGAGACATCCACATAGCGCAATTCGTGCGCGATGGTCGACATCGATTCCGCATTCATCAGTCGCTGCAGCGGTAGACCACCGCGACGGACTTCCTTGGCGATCGCGTCCTTACCGGCTTCCAGAGCCTCTTCGCGGCGTTCTTTGGCGAACCACTGTCTGATCTTCGATTTGGCACGCGGAGAGACCACGAAACCTTGCCAATCACGGCTGGGACCGGCAGTAGCGGCCTTGGAAGTGAAGACCTCGACCACCTCGCCGTTGTCCAGGGTGCGTTCCAATGCGACGAGCCGGCCGTTGACGCGCGCTCCGATGCAACGGTGACCGACTTCGGTGTGGACCGCGTACGCGAAGTCGACCGGGCACGAACCCGCAGGCAGCGTTATAACGTCACCCTTCGGTGTGAACACGAAGATCTCTTTGACTGCGAGGTCGTAACGCAGAGATTCGAGGAACTCCCCCGGATCCGCGGCCTCACGTTGCCAGTCGAGCAATTGACGCATCCAGGCCATGTCGTCGACCTCGGCGTTGTCATTGCCGTGCTTGCCTCGGGTCTCCTTGTATCGCCAGTGCGCGGCAATACCGAACTCCGCAGTCCTGTGCATCTCCCGGGTGCGGATCTGCACCTCGAGCGGTTTTCCCTCGGGACCGACCACAGTCGTGTGAAGCGATTGGTAGACGCCGTAGCGGGGCTGGGCGATGTAGTCCTTGAATCTTCCGGCCATCGGCTGCCACAACGAGTGCACGACGCCGACCGCCGCATAGCAATCACGAATTTCGTCACACAGGATACGAACGCCGACGAGATCGTGAATGTCGTCGAAGTCGCGGCCTTTGACGATCATCTTCTGATAGATCGACCAGTAGTGTTTCGGGCGCCCCTCCACCACGGCACTGATCCGCGACGCAGACAACGATGCGTTGATCTCCGCTCGAACCTTCTCGAGGTACGTGTCACGGGAGGGCGCTCGGTCCGCGACGAGTCGAACGATTTCCTCGTACTTCTTGGGGTGCAGAATTGCGAACGCCAAGTCTTCGAGCTCCCACTTGACCGTCGCCATTCCTAGCCGATGCGCAAGCGGCGCAATAACTTCCAAGGTTTCCTTGGCCTTGCGCGCCTGCTTTTCCGGCGGGAGGAACCTCATGGTCCGCATATTGTGGAGTCGGTCGGCGACCTTGATCACCAACACTCGGGGATCACGCGCCATGGCAATGATCATCTTGCGAATGGTCTCGCCTTCGGCCGCGGTGCCGAGCGCTACTTTGTCGAGTTTGGTGACCCCGTCGACGAGATGCGCGACCTCCTCACCGAACTCCTCGGTGAGCTGCTGAAGCGAGTATCCCGTGTCCTCGACAGTGTCGTGAAGCAGAGCAGCGACAAGTGTGGTCGTATCCATCCCGAGCTCGGCGAGAATGTTCGCCACCGCAAGCGGATGCGTGATGTAGGGGTCACCCGACTTGCGCATCTGCGTGGCGTGCCGCTCGTCGGCGACGTCGTAGGCCCGTTGCAGCAACGCGAGATCGGCCTTCGGGTACAGGTCCCGATGCAAACTGACGAGAGGCTCGAGAACCGGTTTGACGGCAGCCGAGCGACCAGCGGTGATCCGGCGTGCCAGACGAGCGCGGACCCTTCTCGATGCCGACGTAGGAACAGCCGGCACGGACCCGCGTTCGATTGTCGGCGGGGCGACTGGGACGGCCGTATTCGATTCGGGCGTCGAGGAATCCGAAGCGGGCCGTTCGGGCGAGGGTTGGTCGAGATAACTGGTCACGCTGATCGCCTCCTGCCGCGTTTGAGTTCATGGCCCGGTCTTGCACCGGGCACACACGCTCCGTGGTCCGACTTTAGTCCTCACACATTCTTCAAGGAGGTGAGCGGGTACCCATCGCACCTGGAGCGGCCTTGGAGCTCGGCTATCTCCAGCACTACGGCAGCTCCTACAACCTGCGCTCCACGTGCGCGCAGCAATGTCGCCGTCGCGGCGATCGTGCCCCCGGTCGCCAGCACATCGTCGACGACGAGGACGCGCCGACCGACCAAGTCGATGGATTCGGGGATCTCCAGTTGGGCGGATCCGTATTCGAGTTCGTACCGCTGCGATACGACGGGCGGAGGCAGCTTGCCTGCTTTGCGCACAGCGAGCACACCAGATCCCAGCGCAAGTGCAACGCCGGCACCGAGGAGAAAGCCGCGAGCGTCGATACCTGCCACGAGGTCCGTGCCCGCGCCCGCGACTGCCAGCGCTTCGACGACCGCGGAAAGCCCATCTGCATCGGCGAACACCGGTGTCAGATCCGCGAAACGGACGCCCTCGACCGGGAAGTTGTCCGCCCAGCGGACCAATCGATCGATGTTTGCCGAGGCGGTCTCGGCCAACGCGTTCGCGTTGTAATCTGTTTCACTGTGTTTGCTCACCGGAGGAGTATCCACCGATCCATATTCCAGCCCGCACCCGCCGCTGTCGGATTGGCGACGACGTTCTTCATCCCATCCGATACGAGGAGCATCCTCGGCTGGTTGAACAGCGGCAACGATGGCATCTCGTTCCATAGGATTTTCTCGCCCTCCGTCGCTACCGCGAGAGAAGTTGCGTCGGAGGTATCGACGGCAAGCTGATCCACTATTGCATTCACCCGACCGTTGTCGTAGCCGCCCACGTTGCTGCCGACGCCACCACGGAGGCTGTACTGGGCGGCCGCGTCGGACACGGTGCCGGACGCTCCCGACGCCGATGCGGTCGATGCGAGTACCGCGTCGACTTCGCCCCGCTGGAGGGCAGAGGGAGAGAACTGCGCGGAAGATGCGTCGACAACGTTGATCCCTGCTGGACCGCACGAGGCAGCGATGGTCGCCACGATGTCGCTTCGACGTGCATCCGGAGCGAGGTACCCGATCCGGATCGTCGGATTCGTCACACCGGCGGCCCGAAGCTCGAACGAGGACGCCGTCGTATCCGGCTGGCGATAACGCCCGGCCGCTGTAGCCGACACCGGCGGATAGAGCAGGGTGTCGGACTGCACAAGTCTGGCATCGACCACGCCGGATCCAATTCCGACGCTCTTGTCGTATCCGGAATGCCCGACCTCGTCGAACAACTGTTGGCGCGGAATGCACGAGGCAAAAGCTCGCCGCACCGCCGGCGGAGAAAGGGTTCCTTCGGTAGCGAACGTCAACTGTTCGACACCCCTGGAGGGCAAGTCTGTGCGTTCGAATCCGTCGGTGGGTTCAGCTCCCCCGGCACCCGCGTCGACGACCTCGAGATCGCCTGCTTCGCTCCGCTCCGGGATGTCCGTTCCCTTGGGCCAGATGACGATTCGTTCCGTTTCTGGTGGGACGCCCCACCATTTGTCGTTGGCAACCAGTATCAACCCGCCGTCGGCGGTGTAGGAATCGACACGGTACGGACCGTTGGACGGCATGAGGGATGTATCGATCGCGTCGGGAGCGAAGTTCCACCCGGTATTCCAGAATTCGGCGATCCGACCCACCGCGTCCAGGTCCCCACCGTTGATCGGGTCGACGATGTTGGGAACGTTCGCTGCACGCGCGACGACGTGGGCAGGTAGCAACGCCGTCGCACCGAACAAGCTGCGCCAGTCCAGGTAGGACCGCCCGGGCGCAAAGGTCACCGTGGCTTCCTTCGTACCGGTCACACAGTCCACTTTGTCGATGTCGGAGTACCCCGCAGTCGAAGAAGCGTCGAACAGCGAAGAATTGCCCTCACCGGAGGTGAAACGGCCACTCTCGGCAGCCCACGCCAACACGAGGTCGTCGCAGGTCATCGGGACGCCGTCGGAGTAGACGGCCTGTGGAGCGATCACGTAGCGAACGGTCAGAGCGGCACCGGGCACCACCGTCGAGCTTCCGATGTCGTTGTCGGAGAGCGCCTCTCCCCCGGGTCCGAGATAGGTGAATCCGGTCTGGACACGCGGAAACGCCTGACGCGCACCGGAGGCGGCGCCGTCCACAGTTCGAGCGTTGTACGTGGACACGACATTGTCGACGGCGTACCCGATGGACGGAACTGGATCCTCGGCCGCCGAGCACCCCGCGGCCGTAGCCACCGTCACGGTGGCAGCCAGTCCAGCCGCCACCGCCTTTACGACAGTTGTTCGACAGACTCGCACGTGATCAACGCCTTTTCTTGTTGCGCTTTCCTGTCGGCCTCGAGCCCGGCTGCGGCGTGGCCGGCGCGGACACGGTAGCGGCCGAGGACTCGACCATGCCGACAACGCCTCCGCGCTGTGCGGCTTCAGCTCGCTTGGCCATCACCTTCTTCGTATGGGGGGCGACGGGTCCCCACTTTTCCTTGATGGTCACGAGCAGCGGTGTTGCAAAGAAGATAGATGAGTACGCACCCACGATCATGCCCACCAACTGTACGAGTGCGAGGTCCTTCAGCGTTCCGACTCCGAGCAGCCATACGGCAACGACCATCAGAGCCAGCACTGGTAGGACGCCGATCACCGTCGTGTTGATCGAGCGCATGAGCGTCTGGTTGACAGCCAGGTTCGCCTGTTCTGCATAGGTCTTACGCCTCAGATTCAGAATCCCTCTCGTGTTCTCTTCGACCTTGTCGAAGACCACCACGGAGTCGTAGAGCGAGAAGCCGAGGATGGTCAACAAACCGATCACCGTCGCGGGCGTGACCTCGAACCCGACCAGCGAATAGACACCGGCCGTGACGAACAGGTCGAACCCCAGCGCCGCGAGGGCGGCGATCGCCATGTCTCGTTCGTATCTGATGGAGATGTAGATGCTGACGATGACGAGGAACACCAACAGCGCGATCAGTGCTTTCTGGGTGATCTGTCCGCCCCAGGTCTCGCTCACGTCGGAGATGCTGATCGCATTCGGAGACGCAACGCCGTTTACGTCGACCGGAGTGAAGGTATCGAACAGAGCAGTTTTGACCGAATCGACTTCGGCAGCATCGAGCGCCTCGGAACGAACTTGCACGGTGGCAGCGGCCCCGGAACCGACGGTCTGTACCGACACCGGATCGAATCCGAGGGTGTCGGCGAACACTGTCTCGACCTGCGCTGTGCTGACGTTGTCGGCGGCGGGGATCTGAATCCGGGTGCCACCTTCGAAATCGATCCCGAGGGTGAAGCCACGGACAGCGATGCTCAACAGGCAGATCAAGACGATCGTTCCGGTCAAAACGTAGTAGAAGCGACGTCGACCGATGATCTGAAAAGCCCCGGTGCCGGTGTACAGCCGACTCATCCAGCTGTGCTGCGGCTGATCCATTTGTTCGACGCCGGAATCTGTCAGCAGTGTCGAGGTTGGTTCCGAAATGTTCTTCTCCGGTGAATCGGACATATCACGCCCCCTTGGTCGACGCGTCGGCCGAGACCGTGCTCGATGTCGTTCGGGCAGCCGCCCGCTTGCGTTCCTGCGCGACCTCCGCCACTGCGCCGAGGCCGTTGACACCTGGTTTCGACCAGAACTTCGACTTCGTGCAGAGGTAGACCAGCGGCCAGGTCACCAGGAACACGACAACTACGTCGAGGATGGTCGTCAGGCCGAGAGTGAAAGCAAATCCTCGAACCTGCCCGACGGCGAGTGCATAGAGCACCGCGGCGGCGATGAAGCTGACCGCGTTTCCGGACAGGACAGTCTTTCGCGCACGTGCCCAGCCTCGCGGGACCGCTGATCTGAAGCTTCGTCCCTCACGAATCTCGTCCTTGATTCGTTCGAAGAACACGACGAACGAGTCCGCTGTCATACCGATACCGATGATCAACCCCGCAATGCCTGCCAGGTCGAGGGTGAAGTTGATCCATCGCCCGAGCAGAACCAGAATCCCGTAGACCATCAGACCTGCCAGCACCAGCGACAGTGCCGTCAACAGACCCAACGCGCGGTAGTAGACGAGGCAGTAGAGCAGAACCAACACCAGACCGATGGCGCCAGCGATCAAACCTGCCTCCAACGACGCAAGCCCGAGCGTCGCGGACACTGTTTCTGCTTCCGAGGAGGCAAAGGACAGCGGCAGTGAACCGTATTTGAGGGTGTTCGCCAACTCCGAGGCGCTTTGCGCGGTGAACTGACCGGTAATCGAGGTGGCGCTCCCGGCAGGTGTCGCACCCTGGATCTGCGGTGCACTGACGACCTTCGAGTCGAGTGTGAACGCTGCCTGCTTGCCGATGTTGGCGCCAGTGAACTTCGCCCAGGTGTTACTACCTTCCGAGTCGAAACTCAGACTGACCTCGTGGCGCGACTGCTGGCTGTTGAAGCCCGACGTAGCATCGTCGATCTGCTGGCCGTCGATGATGCTCGGACCGAGTACATAGACGGAGGCGCCGTCGGTCGAGCACGCAACGAGGGGCAATGCGGGATCGTCGTTGCCTTGCAGTGGGTCGGGTGCGTTGCAATCGATCGTCGCGAGAGCGGCCTGCTGAACCTGAGGGTCCTCGCTCTGCCGTAGAGCCTTCGCCTCGGTGATCTGATTGGCTGCCTCATCGGCTTCGGAGACCTCCGGTGATCCCACTGCCGCCGGAGCTTCGGGGCTACCCGGATCGCCGGTGGCAGGAGCCGCCGGAACCGGATCGACCGCGCTCGGTTCCTGGGCCGGGAACGGACGGCCCTGAGGCACCGATTCACCGACCGGGGCCTGCTCACCCGCAGCGGGCGCAGGTGTTTCGTTCGCAGGAGCTTGCTCTCCTGGCGCCGGCTGTCCTGCCACCGGTTGCGCTGCGGTCAACACGGGACGAATGAAGAGCCTTGCGGTCTGGCCGAGCGAACGTGCCTGCGAACTGTCGTCGCCGGGAACGGTGATGACAAGATTGTCGCCGTCGATTACCACTTCGGACCCGGACACACCGAGCCCGTTCACGCGAGTCTCGATGATCTGCTGCGCCTGTTTCAGAGAGTCCTGACTCGGCTGACTGCCGTCAGGCGTCCTGGCGGTCAGCGTGACACGCGTGCCACCCTGCAGGTCGATTCCCAACTTGGGAGTCGGCGACTTGTCTCCGGTGAAAAAGACCAGCGCATACACAGCGGCCATCAATACCGCGAAGACGGCGAGATAGCGGGCTGGATGCACCGATCCGCTGGAAGGTGCCACGGTGTGTGATTCTCCTCTTGGCGTGGGACAACATGCGGTCGATCAGGGGACGCAAGCGGTCTCTGTCGGGTGATACGCGTCGGAACAGGGAATTGCAGACGAACTGGGCAGCATGTGCGCGGCAAGCGAAACCGCTGCCGGAGTTCTCTCCGGCAGCGGTTTCATTCACAGGTCGGTCACTCTTTTTCGAGACGCCGTGCGCTCTGCTCCACGGTCTCTTCCGAAGTCGACGGGGACGCGTCCTTCTCGAGTGTCGTGCTTTTCTCGAGCGACGGTGTCGTGTCGCCGGACTCGATGACGTCATCCGATCCGGCGACGTCGGAGTCGAGATCGTCGACATCCGGGGGTAAGACCTCTTTCACGACGGCGCGGGACCACGTCGTCACGATGCCGTCGGCGATCTCGAGGTCCACTGTGTCGTCTTCGACCAGCACGACGCGGGCATACAGACCGGCTGTGGTGACCACTTCGTCACCGATCTTCAGCGAATCCTGCAGAGTCTGCGTCTGGGCAAGAGCCTTCTTCTGGCGCCGGACGTTCAGGAACATCGGAACGAGCAGAGCCACGATGAGAAGGGGGAATAGCAGTTCCATCTTTTACGTCAGTCCTCGAAGTTTCGGTTGTCTATCGGTTTCGGCTTTCGTGCCCACGGTGTGTTCACGGTGGTTTCTTACGTTCACGTACAGCCGAAGTCGGCGACAATTCGGTCACCGCGGCTGTGCTGAAGAACCACGCAAAGAACCAGTGTGCCATTACCGGACCGGCGATCCGGTCAGCTCCCACCGATTATCAGCAGATTATTCGAATATCTCCTGCTGAGCCTCGTTGGTTCGAACAGAAATTCCGCCGATGGCCAGATCAGGCGGCGGTACAAGTCCGAGGTGTTGCCACGCCGCAGCAGTGGCTACCCGACCGCGAGGTGTGCGGGCAACCATTCCAGCGCGAACCAGAAAGGGCTCACACACCTCCTCGACGGTTGCCGGTTCTTCCCCGACGGCCACCGCAAGGGTGGAAACTCCCACCGGTCCACCGCCGAAACTTCGAATCAGCGCGCTGAGCACCGCTCTGTCCAGCCTGTCGAGGCCGAGTTGGTCGACGTCGTAGACGACGAGAGCCGCGCGAGCCGTGGCCTTGGTGATGGTGCCGTCACCGCGTACTTCCGCGTAGTCACGAACGCGGCGCAGAAGCCGGTTGGCGATGCGCGGTGTGCCTCGCGAGCGTCCAGCGATCTCGGTGCACGCAGCCTTGTCGATCGGGACACCGAGGATGCCGGCCGATCGCTGGAGAATCAGTTCCAACTCCGCAGGCTCGTAGAAATCCATATGCGCGACGAACCCGAAACGATCACGGAGCGGTCCAGTCAGCGCTCCCGATCGAGTAGTAGCCCCTACCAGGGTGAACGGTGCTACTTCGAGGGGAATCGACGTTGCCCCCGGACCCTTGCCCACCACTACGTCGACCCGAAAATCCTCCATGGCCAGGTAGAGCATTTCCTCTGCCGGTCGCGCAATCCGATGTATTTCGTCGATGAAGAGGACATCACCCTCGACGAGATTGCTGAGCATCGCCGCTAGATCGCCTGCTCGTTCGAGCGCCGGTCCCGACGTGAGACGCAACGAGGTATTCAACTCCTGCGCGATGATCATGGCCATCGAGGTCTTACCCAGACCCGGCGGACCGGACATCAAAATGTGATCGGGGGTACTGCCGCGCAGCTTGGCGCCTGTCAACACCAATTGCAATTGCTCACGCACGCGTGGTTGGCCGATGAAATCGGTGAGGGTCTTGGGCCTCAGGCTCGTCTCGACATCTGCGTCGTCCGCGATCAACCCGGCCGCGAGCTGTGAGTCCGCGAACTCCTCTTCCGGATCTCCGGTCATCTGCTCTTACCCAGATAGGCCAGCGCGGACCGTAGCGCTGCCGACGTGGACGCATCCGGACTCTCGGCCAAAACCGAGTCCGTAGCGTCCTCGGCCTGCTTGGCCGGGAAACCGAGCCCGGTGAGCGCCTCGACGATCTGGTCGCGAACGGAGTCGCCCGTTCCCGACCCGGACTGCACGATCGTGGTGTTCCCTGCTGCCACGATCGCATCGACCTTGTCGCGCAATTCCACGATCATGCGCTCGGCCCCTCGTTTGCCGATTCCCGGCACTCTGGTCAACGCGGCCACGTTGCCGTCTGCCAGTGCGGTCCGCAACGCCTGGGGATCGAGTACCGCCAATGTCGCCATGGCAATACGGGGGCCTACACCGGAGACCGACAACAGAAGCGAGAACAGCTCGCGCGATTCACTGTCCGAAAAGCCGTAGAGAGTCATCGAGTCTTCGCGGACGATCATCGTCGTCAGCAATCTCGACGCCGATCCGCGGCTCAACGTGCCAAGCGTGTCGGGCGTCGCATTGATTCGATAGCCGACCCCCGATGCCTCGATGACCACGTGATCGAGGGCGATTTCGAGGACCTCGCCGCTGATCGAGGAGATCATCGTGTCCCTGCCTCTCGCGCGGGACGAACCGGAGCGGCGGCGGCTGCAAGTCTGGCGCGTTCGACCTTGCGCGCTGCCTGTGCCCGCGATTTACGTTCCTCGGCGAGCCGAATCTCGTACTTCCGCTTCTGCTGCGCGGCCATCGCTTCGGCCTGCGCCATTCTGGCAATCATCGGCGCCCGCCAACAATGGCAAATGCCCAGTGCCAGAGCATCCGCGGCATCGGCGGGTGTAGGGGCGGTCTGCATACCGAGAATCCTCATGACCATCGCGGTTACCTGCGCCTTGTCGGCGCTACCGTTGCCGGTTACGGCAGCCTTGACCTCGCTCGGAGTGTGAAAACAAACGTCGATCCCGCGACGAGCGGCCGCAAGCGCGATGACTCCCCCAGCTTGGGCGGTACCCATGGCTGTCCGCACGTTGTGCTGCGAAAAAACGCGCTCGATAGCGACCACCGTCGGCTTGTGCGTATCCAACCAGTACTCCGCCGCCTCGGAGATTCGAAGTAGACGCTGCGCCAGTTCCATATCGGGCGGCGTTCGCACCACGTCTACATCGAGTGCCACGACACTGCGACCGGCCCCGCCTTCGATCAAGCTCAGACCGCACCTGGTCAAACCTGGATCGACGCCCATCACTCGCACACTGACACCTTCCGCTTACGAACTGTTGTTCGATAGCGTATCGGAGCAGTGCGACCTATCGGGTGTGCGACACCCGGAAGCGAGATCGGTCTTCCCGCCCCGAACGTTTTCACTCCTCGTCGAGTGCAGCCATCACTTCATCGGAGAGTTCGACGTTCGAGTACACGTTCTGCACGTCGTCGCTTTCCTCCAACGCGTCGATGAGCTTGAACACCTTGCGGGCACCGTCCACGTCCACGGGAACGGATACCGATGCCTGGAATGTGGCCTCCGCCGAGTCGTATTCGATGCCGGCCTCCTGCAGTGCAGTGCGGACCGCAACCAGGTCGGTTGGTTCACTGACAATTTCGAAGGTATCTCCGTTGTCGGTGATCTCCTCGGCACCAGCATCGAGGACGGCCATCAGCACGTCGTCCTCGCTCTGCCCGTTCTTCTCCAACGTGACAAGACCCTTGCGGGTGAAAAGGTACGACACCGATCCCGGATCGGCCATGTTGCCGCCGTTACGCGTCATCGCGACGCGAACTTCTCCAGCAGCCCTATTGCGGTTGTCGGTCAGACACTCGATGAGCATCGCCACCCCGCTGGGGCCGTATCCCTCGTACATGATCGTCTGCCAGTCGGCACCACCAGCTTCTTCACCTGCGCCGCGCTTGCGGGCACGTTCGATGTTGTCGTTGGGAACCGACGTGCGCTTCGCCTTTTGAATGGCATCGAACAGGGTGGGGTTACCCACCGGATCTCCACCACCGGTGCGGGCCGCCACCTCGATATTCTTGACGAGTTTGGCGAAGGACTTGCCTCGACGGGCGTCGATTACCGCCTTCTTGTGCTTGGTGGTGGCCCATTTGGAGTGGCCGCTCATGCGATGGAGCCCCTTTCCTGCTTCAGCTAAGTGTTGTGTACTTTACGCATGTGCTCGGGTGAGGGATCCACTATCTCGGTTCGACCATCCGGCAACTGCCGTGCATAGACCTACTGGGCCCGGCGCGTACTACTGGGCCCTAACGTTCCATCAGGTGTTGCGTACCAAGTCTACGAACAGTTCGTGGACTCGGCGGTCACCGGTGACTTCCGGATGAAAGCTCGTTGCCATCACGGCGCCCTGCCGTACCGCGACGATCCGCCCAGCGGCCGGGCCACTCGGGACTTCGGCCAGCACCTCGACGCCGTTACCGACCCTTTCCACCCACGGCGCACGAATGAACACCGCGCGCACTTTCTCACCTTGGATGCCCGCGAATGTCAGGTCCGTTTCGAACGAGTCGACCTGCCTGCCGAACGCATTGCGCCGAACGGTGATGTCCAGCGCATCGAGATGCTGGGCGTCGGGACGAGTATCGAGAATCTCCGATGCAAGCAAGATCATCCCCGCGCAGGACCCGTAGGCGGGTAACCCGTCCTTCAGCTTCGCTTTGAGAGGTTCGAGCAAGTCGAAGACGGACAGCAGAGTGCTCATCGTCGTCGATTCCCCACCGGGAATCACCAATCCGTCTACCTCGTCCAGTTCGCCGGGCCTGCGAACCGTCGTTGCGGTGGCGCCACAAGAATCCAGGGCGGCGAGGTGCTCGCGGACGTCTCCCTGCAGCGCAAGGACACCGATCTTGGGACCGTTCACTGGGGCCTGGCCAGATCTTTGTTCACCCGGTCGGGGTTGCGATCGAAACGCATCAGCCCCTCCTGAACCACGGCAGCGACCATCCGACCCTGCCGGTCGAAGATCCGTCCTTGCGTGAGCGCCCGACCGAAATCCGCGGAGGGCGAAGTCTGGTCGTACAGCAACCACTCGTCCGCCCGGAACGGCCGCAGGAACCACAGGGCGTGGTCGAGCGACGCGGTCTGTGTCGACACGTCGGGATGCGGCACCAACGCCGACCCGAGAAGCGTCATATCGCTCATGTAAGCGAGTGTGCAGACGTGGAACACCTGGTTGTCCGGCAGCTTGTCCCGGTACCGAAACCACACGCGCTGCTGGGCGGCAAAATCCGGATGCTTCTCGGTCTGTTCATCCGGAACCAGCCTGACGTCCCATTCTTTCCATTCGCGAAAGAATGGACTTCCCCCGTCCGGGAGATCACGCGAGTCGGCCAGAGACTCGGGGTCGACGACCTTGGGCATCGTGTCCTGATGTGAAATGCCCTCGTCGTCGACGTGAAAGGACGCGGACATGGTGAAGATCGGCTTACCAGCCTGAATACCGGTGACCCGACGCGTACTGAACGACCTCCCGTCGCGGAGGCGATCCACCAGATAGATCGTCGGCTCGGTCGGGTTGCCCGGACGAATGAAGTATCCGTGCAACGAGTGGACGCGATATTGCTCGCCTACCGTTCGGACGGCAGAAACCAGCGCCTGTCCGGCAACCTGTCCCCCGAACGTCCGTTGCAGCAGACTGGGAAATGTTCGACCGCGAAAGATGTCGTCCTCGATGCGCTCGAGTTCGAGAATGTCTTCGATACTCGCCATGATCCACCTTTCTGTACAAGCTGCCTGAAGGCTAACAAGGATACGAACGCGATCTGCGGCCACCGCGACCTGAGCCTGTACAGGGCAAAATGTTCCCTATGCCCCGACTCGAACCGATCTCGCCGACTCGACTCGTCGAGACGTTCAGCACATTGCTTCCGTCGGGCCGTCGCTGCGTGGCGGTCGTCGATGGTCCGGACGGCGCCGACCCCGTCGACTTCGCCTATCGGACAAGCGCATTCGTTTCCAGTACCGGTCGCCCGTGCGACGTGGTGGACCTTCACGACTTCGTTCGTCCTGCCTCGCTTCGATTCGAATTCTCCAGAACAGACGAAATAACTTATCGCACAAGCTGGTTCGACTTCGACGCGATCCAACGCGAGGTGATCGCCCCTCTGCGTCCCGGCGGTCGAGGACAGTTCCTGCCCCGCTTGTGGGACGAAAAGAGTGATCGCTCGGCGCGGGCCACGTTGCGCGATGCCGCCGAGACGCACGTAGTGATCCTTGCCGGACCGATGCTGCTGGGCCGAGGCCTCGACGTCGACGCGACGATCCGACTCGACCTCTCGGCAGGCGCATTGCGTCGTCGGACACGGCCCGAGGAACAGTGGACGATAGAGCCGCTACTCACCTACTACCGTGAGTTGGACCTACGCCAGGGCACTGAGTCCGCGGGACCGGCGCTCTGGGTTCGCTGGGACCATCCCGATAGGCCTGCGGTCCGGCTTCGGTGACGAACCCGACGGATCCGTCACCGACGAGTTCACCAGCCGCGCTCGGACAACCTGTGCCCAACCGGGAGATCGTCCACGTTGATTCCCACCATTGCTTCACCGAGACCGCGCGACACCTTGGCCAGCACATCCGGGTCGTCGAAGAAGGTGGTCGCCTTCACGATCGCCTCTGCGCGCTGTTGGGGGTTGCCCGACTTGAAGATTCCCGAACCGACGAACACGCCCTCTGCGCCGAGTTGCATCATCATCGCCGCGTCGGCGGGCGTCGCAATGCCGCCTGCGGTGAAGAGCGTGACCGGAAGTTTCCCTGCGCGTGCAACTTCCACGACGAGATCGTAAGGTGCCTGTAGTTCCTTTGCTGCAACATACAATTCGTCCTCGGGGAGCGAGGTGAGTCGGCGAATTTCGTCGCGGATCTTACGCATGTGCGTTGTTGCGTTCGATACGTCTCCGGTGCCTGCCTCGCCCTTGGAGCGAATCATTGCAGCGCCCTCGGTGATGCGACGCAGGGCCTCGCCCAGGTTGGTCGCGCCACATACGAACGGGGCGGTGAAATTCCACTTGTCGATGTGGTTCGCGTAGTCGGCGGGGGTCAATACCTCGGACTCGTCGATGTAGTCGACGCCGAGACTTTGCAGAATCTGAGCCTCTACGAAGTGGCCGATCCGTGCCTTGGCCATCACCGGAATGCTCACAGTGGCCATGATGCTGTCGATCATGTCCGGATCGCTCATTCGGGACACGCCACCCTGCGCACGAATGTCTGCCGGGACACGCTCGAGTGCCATCACTGCGACCGCGCCTGCGTCTTCGGCGATCTTGGCCTGCTCGGCGGTGACGACGTCCATGATCACGCCGCCCTTGAGCATTTCGGCCATGCCGCGCTTGACGCGGGAGGTTCCGATTCCTGGCTTGGAAACCTTCTCCTCGGAGCCGCTGGTTTCGGTCTCGGTGGGGGTACTCACGGCAAACTCCTGTGTTTGATCGAATGCGTTCTCGATGTCGAATCGTCCTTCAACGGCAGCGGGCGCACATGCCCGCGGGTCCGAAAGGACGTATTTGTTCGAAGTCGATTCTAAGCTGGCCTTCGATCACCACCTATAACCACTCAGCGATTGCTGGACTGGTAGCCCTAGATCGCCGCGCAGTCGATCTGCCGCCGAAAGATGTCAGCGAATGGCTCGGACGTCCGGCTCGACTCGGCGAGCAAGCACGATGTTGACTTCGTCGAGCAGCTCGGCAAGTTCGAGGGGGTAGACGGTTTCGCCCGTCGCACCCAACGCCCGGATGTCGTCATCCTCACACCAACGGTGGCCGGTGACGGTTCGTCGTTCGAAATCGGTGAAGCCACCGTGCTGCGGTTCGAACTCCTGAGTGCGGTACGCAAAGAACAGCTCTTCCGAGCGAATCAGAGTTCCATTGAAAGGGAAGGTGGCCACCCGCCGCCACATCGGGCCCTTGAGATCGGCCGCTTCGACTTCGAGACCTGTTTCCTCGTAGACCTCACGCACGGCTGCTTCACGCAGACTCTCACCGGATTCGACCGCGCCGCCGATCGTGAACCAGAAGTAGACTTCCGGAACGATCGGGTCATGTCCACGCAACAGCAGAACCCGCCCCCGCTCGTCGACGAGCACCACTCTCGCCGAGGTCCGCTGCACGGCTCGTTCCTTGTGACCGAAGGTCTCCGACGCCGATCTCTCGGCAATTTCGAAATAAGTCGGCAACGGCGCGGTACCGCCCAGATGCAAGATCCGCACCGGAGTGGTCGTTCGCAGCGCCAAAGTGTCCCGCACCGCGTCGTTGTGGAAACGCCTTGCGATCAATACGCGCGCTTCGGAATCTGCAAGTTCGGCAACAAGTTGCGGCGGAAGATCGGCTGGATCGAGAGCCGCGAGTGCCCCGGACACGGCATTCTCGGCATCCTCACGTCGCGATCTCTCCGCCCTTTCGGCGGCGTCGGCCAACGCTGCGAGACGTTTGCTGTCTTCGAGCTGATCGCGAGTTGCTGCCGATACTGCACGCGCCACCACGGCACGTCTGGCCAACGCCGAATCGAGTGATTGCCATGCGAGGTCCGACCGGACGTGAAGACGATCCAGGCGATTGGCCGTGGCGTAGGCCCACAGGCCGATGATCAATATCACCACCGAGACCAAGCCCAGTACGAAAATCGTCAATGCAGACAGTGTCATCAGCTCGCAGCCCGCACCTTCTGGCCTCCGACAGTGACTGTCTCGTAGACGCGCATGATCTGTTCGGCAACTACCGGCCAGTCGTAGTCGACGACGGCTCGTCCTGCGGATTCGACCAATCCGACCCGTAGTTTCTCCGAGGACAACAGAGAATCGACAGCGGTCGCCAGCGCCTCCGAGTCGCCGATCGGAACGAGCAGCCCGGCGGCACCGTCGCGTAGTACTCGGCGAAACGCATCGAGCTCACTGGCAACGACCGCTGTTCCCGACGCCATTGCTTCGACGAGCACGATTCCGAAACTCTCACCACCGAGATTCGGTGCGCAGTACACGTCTGCACTGCGCATCGCAGAAGCCTTTTCTGCGTCGTCGACCTGTCCGAGGAATCTCAGATGATGGCCGAGCTCCCCTGCTTCGTTCCGCAGGTTGTCTTCGTCACCGCGACCGACCACGAGAATCTCGATATCAGGATGCCGCGCTACGAGCGACGGGAGGGCACCGAGGAGTACCCCCATGCCTTTGCGGGGTTCGTCGAAGCGCCCGAGAAACAGCACGGTTTTCCCCGCGCGCGGATAACCGGGCAGAAGCGGTGCCCCCGCGAATGCGGCGACGTCGACGCCGTTGGGGATCTCGACGGCGTCGCCACCGAGGGCTTCGACCTGCCAGCGTCGGGCAAGCTCGGATACTGCAATTCTGCCGCTGATCTTCTCGTGGTAGGGCCGCAGTACCCCTTGAAACGTACTGAGCATCAACGACTTCGTGGTCGAGGTATGAAAAGTGGCGACGATCGGCCCGTCGGCGGCTTTGAGTGCAAGCATCGACAGACTCGGCGCATTGGGCTCATGAATGTGCAGAACGTCGAAATCGTTCTCGGCGATCCATCGACGGATTCTCGAATATGTGACGGGCCCGAAACGCAAGCGGGCAACAGAGCCGTTGTACCGAATTGCCAATGCCTCACCCGCCGAGACGACGAAGTCCGGAAGCCGAGTCTCCTCCGATGCCGGTGCCAACACGCTGACACGGTGACCGCGCTCGATGAACACTTCGGCAAGTTGTTGTACGTGCGCTTGCACTCCACCCGGCACGTCGAAAGAGTACGGGCAGACCATTCCGATCCTCACGACTCTTCGATCCGTGCTCTGCGCTTGTCCGAAAGGTCGGACATCCACAGCGGTTGCAACATGTGCCAGTCCGCTGGGTGCTCGGCGATGTGGGAGGCGAACGAGTCGGCGAGAGCCTGAGTGGCAACGGCGACGCCCTCGCGGACGTCGATACGAGGAGAAATGGTGAAACCCCATCCGTCACCGTCGAAGTAGCCGTGTACCGGCAGCAGGTGCGCTCCGGTATCGAGGGCGAGCTTCGCAGGGCCGGCCGCCATCCTCGTCTGTTCTCCGAAGAACGAGACCGGCACACCATTTTTGGCCAGGTCGCGTTCACTGAGCAAGCAGACGACCCCGTTGGCTCGAAGCCGCTCCGACAATGCAGCGAAGGGCGGGGCCTCGCCCCCGCTCAGCGGAAATATCTCGAATCCGAGGCTCTCGCGGTAGTCGACGAACCGCTGATACAACGATTCGGGCTTCAGTCGTTCCGCAACGGTGGCGAAGCGACCGTAGGTGCGGACCAACCACATACCGGCCATGTCCCAATTCCCGCTGTGCGGCAAAGCCAGCACCACACCGGAGCCCTCACGCAGTGCGGCGTCGAGATGCTCCCGCCCGTAAACACACTTGTCGATCACCGCGGCCTGGGACTCCAAGTCCATCGACGGCAGCCGAAACGCTTCACGCCAGTAACGTGCATACGACCGGACGCTGTCACGAATCAACTCGTCCGGCACCAGGTTCGGGTGCACACCGAGCACTCGTCCCAGATTCTTCCGCAACTGCTCCGGCCCACCGCCGCGACGAGCAGCGACATCGGCACCCTTGTCGAACAGCTTCCGAGCCAACGAGTCCGGAAGAGCTCGAACCACTCGCCACCCCGCGGCATACCCGGCATCGGTGGCGCGCTCGACCAGCGTCATCTCTATTCGGCCTTCCCATCGGATCCGGCTTCTGGCGGCGTGGTCGGCGGGAAGATGATCGCACGTGCGCCCTCGGACCGCCTCACCGCTAGTACTCGCTGAAAGACCGTTACCACGCTCGCCGCAGCGAGAATCCACATCGCCGGATAAATAAGGCTCTGGAGCCATGGAATATCGAAATGGCGCCCGACACCGGTCAATCCAGCACCGACGAGCACGATCACCAGACGGTCCGGGCGTTCTATCCAGCCACCGTCGGCCGACAGACCTGATGCTTCTGCGCGCGCCTTGGCGTAGGAGATCACCTGCGAAGTGACGAGGCAGATCAGCGTCGCTATCAGCAACGGCTTGTCGTTCTCGGTGAACACTGCCCACCAGGCGAGGCCACCGAAAATGGCACCGTCGGCGACCCGGTCACAGGTAGCGTCGAGAACCGCGCCGTATTTGGTGCCACCACCTCTGGCCCGAGCCATTGCACCGTCGAGCATGTCGAACAAGACGAACAGTGTGATGACTACTGCTCCCCACCACAGGTGGCCGGCCGGGAACAGCGTCACCGCGGCCGTCACTGTCGCGACCGTTCCGATCAGCGTCACCGCGTCCGGTGTCAACCCGGTGCTGTTCAACGCTTTACCCAGCGGGGCGGTCAGTTTCGATACCGACGCCCGTCCGAAAACGCTCAGCATGACGACGCCCCGTCGCTCCGCCGACTCATTCGTTCCATGCCGATGCCAGCAGAGCACGAGTTTCGCGTAGCAACTGAGGCATCACCTTGGTGCCGCCGATCACGGTGATGAAATTCGCATCGCCTCCCCATCGGGGAACGATGTGCTGATGCAGATGCTCGGACAACGAACCACCCGCGGCAGCACCGAGATTGAGGCCCACATTGAAGCCGTGTGGCCGCGACACTCTTTTGATGACACGAATGGTGCGCTGAGTGAACTCCATCAACTCGGCGCTCTCGGCAGAGGTGAGATCCTCGAGCGCAGCGACACGCCGGTACGGCACCACCATCGTGTGTCCGGGGTTGTACGGATAGAGATTCAGCACGGCATACACCTGCTCGCCCCGTGCAACGACGAGACCATCCTCGTCACTCATCTGCGGAATGTCGGAGAACGGTTCGCTCGACTGACTCTTCGCCCCGGGCGCCTCGGCTATGTACGACATCCGATGCGGCGTCCACAACCGCTGCAGACGATCGGGATGACCGAGACCGGTGTCGACGATCGCCGCATCGTGTTCGGGCATTGTCAGCTCACTCCTGAAGTGTCGGGAAGAAAGAGCGCGGCAGTAGGAGATGTATTGGTGCGTGCGGCAATCCAGTCGGCAATCAGCGCTACCGCATCAGCTGCCGGGACACCGTTGACCTGTGTGCCGTCACGGAATCGGAAACTGACTGCACCCGCCTCGACGTCGCGCTCTCCTGCCAGGAGCATGAAAGGAACCTTCTGCGCGGTCTGGTTGAAGATCTTCTTCTGCATGCGATCGTCGCTCGCGTCGACCTCCGCACGTATCCCGAGCTTCTTCAAGTCGGCAATCACGGAGAACAAATGGTCTTGATGGACTTCTGCGACGGGGATGCCGACGACCTGTACCGGTGACAGCCACGCTGGGAACGCTCCAGCGTAATGCTCTGTCAGTAGGCCGAAGAATCGCTCGATGGAGCCGAACAGAGCCCGGTGGATCATGACCGGACGCTCCTTCGTCCCACCGGACGCGGTGTACTCGAGCTCGAACCTCTCGGGCAAGTTGAAATCGAGTTGAATGGTCGACATCTGCCAGGTTCGACCGAGAGCGTCCCTGGCCTGCACCGAGATCTTCGGACCGTAGAACGCGGCACCGCCGGGATCCGGCACCAAGTCCAGGCCCGATGCGGCAGCGACCTCGGCGAGAGTGTTCGTTGCCTCCTCCCACACCTCGTCGCTTCCCACGGACTTCTCCGGGTTACGGGTCGACAGCTCGAGATAGAACTCGTCGAGCCCGTAGTCCTTCAGGAGGCCGAGCACGAATTCCAGTGCCCGAGTGAGCTCGTCGTGCATCTGATCCCGTGTGCAGAAGATATGAGCATCGTCCTGAGTCATTCCGCGCACACGAGTGAGCCCGTGAATCACACCGGACTTCTCGTAGCGATACACCGACCCGAATTCGAACAAGCGCAGTGGCAGCTCACGATACGACCGACCCCGCGAGCGGAAGATCAAGTTGTGCATCGGGCAATTCATCGGCTTGAGGTAGTAATCCTGGCCGGGCTTGCGCACCACGCCATCCTCATCGAGTTCGGCGTCGAGATGCATCGCGGGGAACATGCCGTCGCGGTACCAATCCAAATGGCCGGAAACCTCGTACAGATGCCCCTTGGTGATGTGTGGAGTGTTGACGAACTCGTAACCCTCTTCGATATGACGTTGACGTGAGTAGTTCTCGAGCTCGTTTCGGATCACTCCACCCTTCGGGTGGAAAACCGGAAGACCGGAGCCCAGCTCGTCCGGGAAGCTGAACAAGTCGAGCTCCGAACCCAACTTGCGGTGGTCTCGGCGCTCGGCTTCAGCCAGCAACTCGAGGTGCTTGTCCAGCGCCTCGGTCGACTCCCAGGCAGTGCCGTAGATCCGCTGCAGGTCCGCGTTGTCCTGGTTTCCGCGCCAGTATGCGGCGGAGCTACGAGTCAATTTGAACGCCGGCACGTATTTGGTGGTCGGGATATGCGGCCCGCGGCACAAATCCCCCCAGATGCGTTCTCCGGTTCGTGGATTCAAGTTGTCGTACGCGGTGAGTTCGCCGCCGCCGATTTCCATGATCTCGGGATCGTCGATACCCGACTTGTCGTTCACGAGCTCGAGCTTGTACGGCTCGTCTGCGAGTTCTTCGCGTGCCTGTTCGATCGATTCGTACACCCGCCGCGAGAATCGCTGGCCGGCCTTGACGATCTGCTTCATCTTCTTCTCGAGAGCAGTCAGATCCTCGGGAGTGAAAGGAGTCTTCACGTCGAAGTCGTAGTAGAAGCCGTCCTTGATGAAGGGACCGATTCCCAGTTTGGCGTCCGGAAAAAGTTCTTGCACGGCCTGCGCGAGGACGTGTGCGGCCGAATGGCGGATGACGCTTCGCCCGTCTTCGGTGTTCGCAGCAACCGGCTCGACCTCGGCATCGCCCTCAGGAGCCCACGACAGGTCGCGAAGGTGACCTTCGGCGTCTCGGACCACCACGATGGCGTCGGGCCCCTTGTTCGGCAGACCGGTGTCCCGTAACGCCGTTCCAGCGGTCGTTCCAGCCGGCACCATGATGCGGGCGGGTGAGACGTCTGTTGCGGGCATGGTCACGGCGATGTACTCCTCGATAGGTCATTTCGGTCGGGTGAGACCGAAGGACAGCCTATCGGGAACTCACTTCGGACTCTTACCTCACTCCGGCCTGCATGGTCAGAGTGGGCTCGCTAGCCACTGCCAGTCCGGCCCGACCCAGCCGGCGATCAGATACAGACCACCGATCAGCCACAACGTAGCGAGGACCACACCTGCGGTGAACAGCACTCCTGCTGCCCTGGTTGCGATCGGCTGTCGCGAGAACCAATCCATGAACGCGTCGTACTTCCCGCGGGCGAACTGTAGGAGCCGATGCGCCCAGGTGAACTCGGATGCGAGAATCCCCAAACCGGCGAAGACGATCAGCCAGCCCGGGCCCGGGTACGGGATCGCAATGATGCCGAGAACCAGGACTGCCAGCCCGACGACGCCGACCACGATGCGGTAGGTCAGGTCGAGTGCCGCATTCGACGCGATCTTGTCGCGAAGTCGCTGCCTCCGCTGAGAGAGGCGATCGAGAACACTGTCCTCGTTGTCGATCTCCGCCTGATCGGTGCGAACGTCGTCGGCTGCCACGGTCCCAGGCTAGACGAATCAGCCACGCGGCGTGCCGCACCAACCACCTCGGCAGCGTGAGCTATCTGGGAATCCCCGTCCGTAAGGGGCGGGAGGATGTCAAACAAAGGACGCGGACTTCTGCTCGGTCCGATCAGCATGCTGCCTGGCGAGCGGGCGATGGGTTGAGAAGCCCCACAGCAGGCACACCAATGGGAATAGGGGACGTCACAGCGGTGGCCCAGATGCCGACGGGCCCGTTGCCTGTGGTGATGGTCGTAGGTGTCGACCCGACAACCGTGGCACCGCTAGCCCCATTCGCGAAGTTGATCCACCGCACCGACAAATCTTGGGTGAACCCAGCGCACCGTGGTCCCAGCGGGTTGCACATCGGACCAGCACTGAAACGGACGTTGCCGGTTCCATTGGTGGCTGCGTCGAGTATCTCGTAACCGAAGGGGAACGGGTCGCCTGCGACGAAGTCGGTTCGGAAGGTGTGCGAGGTGAACGCAGGTTCGTCCACCGGTGCGGCCGCCGCGGGAGCGATGCCCACTACTGCGGCACCTGCCAGGGCACACCCAACCACGGCAGAGCGTATAAGATTCGTGCGACGTGAAAACACCGATGACTCCTCGGGTCGGCGCTGTGTGTGCCGTATCAATTCGGCGCCACCGTACCGCTGCACCTGGATCAGGATCAGTGGTTCGCGGCGCACACTCTCGTCCATCTAGTTGCCGGCAAAGAAGACGAGCGCAGTGAAATTCGATCGAGCGAGTCACTGGTGTGAGTTGGTGTACGAGCGAATCAAGAGAACGGCTACCGTGCCTAGCGAGGCACCAATAACCACGGTAGCCAGAGCCGCGACGAAAGAATCGCTTGTAATCCACACGGACACTGCGCCGAACGTCAGTCCGATGGCACCAGCGATCGCCGCTTGCTTTTCATTCGATCTCATCGAACCACACCCGTCTCCGGCTTTAGACGATCCGACCGGAGGTTTCTCCCGTCGCCACCACTATCGAGTGTGCAGGGCAGGGGCAAGGGTGGTGTGCCAGGCTTCGCGGAGCTCGTCTTCGAACAGTCCCCAGGTGTGCGCGCCTTCGGTGCGCATCGACACTGTCGCCGGCACACCCTGCGCTCGCAGCGCGTCGACGACGATGCCGGTGCAATAGTGCACCATCGCTTCGACTGCCATCCCGCCGAACGGAGGGATAGCTCCGGCGGGAATTTGGTCCACGGGTCCTGGATTGCCCTGCGAGGCAGAGACATACACCGCAGTTCCGCGTATCCGCTCGACGTTGACGGACGGGTCGTGCTCACGCCAGCCCGGGCTTCCCGGTGGACCCCACATGTTGAACGGATTGTTCAATCCTCCCGCGATCATTGCCGATATCCCAGCTACGGCAAGGGGGTCCGAGGGGGCCGGGCAACCACTGAACGAGGCAGCAGCATCGAATACATCCGGAGCCTGAATCGCCAAGTCCAATGCCGGGCCACCGGACATCGACACCCCCGCTACCGCCCGGCGCCCGTTCGAGCCGTATGCGGCGTCGATCGCAGCTGGCAGTTCCCGGGTGAGGTAGGTCTGCCAGCGATTGGTCCCTAGCATCGGATCCGGTGCCTGCCAATCGGTGTAGAAACTGAACCGGCCCCCGATCGGTAGCACCACCGTCACGTTCTTGCCCGCGAAGAACCCTTCGACACCGGAATTGTTGAGCCACCCCACCCCGTCCTCGTTACCCCAAGCCCCGTTGAGCAGAACCAGCGACGGAGTTACCCCACCGGATGCGGGACGGAGGACTTCGTTGGCGATGACCCTGTTCATCGACGGTGAAAACACCTCGAGAACCTCTCGGGTCGCCGACACCGGACGTCGTTCCACCATCTGTTCAATCTCTGCCGAGCCGGAACCGGGCGGTTGCGCATACGCTGGAACCCCGACAGAAGCCATAGTCGTGACCACGGCGGCAAGCACCGCAACCGCTTAAGGCCCCATGGACCTCGTACCGGGCTTCCGACTCGATTTCTGCCTCATTGGCCACATAAGCACCAGACGAGCATTGCACGAGCATCGTTGCCTTCCGCTAACGATCGAGTCACAAATCCGTTCGCTCCGTCCGTGTCGAGACCGCGCAAATGCAGCTATTGCCCGACGGCCCGCACCTGCTCGGTACTCGTTCGGAATGAACGAGTCCGTAGACAGCACCAAAACACCCTCACCCGCACGCACAACACCTCGAAATTCCGCTGCCCGGGCTACACCCAGGGACAGATATGGCCGAAACGGGCCCAGTGACACCCGGGTCGTCATGATCGATATCGACGCTGATTACCTGCCGCAGCATCCGCTGGATGTGTTCGCGAACGGATCGGGAGCGCCCGTACCGTTTATCATCGGCATCAATTCGCATGAGAGCCGGTTTTTTTCCGCGCTTTCTCAACATCATCCCGACCGACGATCCTGTGCGCGCAAGGTCACGCCGAGCATGCGCCGACCCTGCTACCGCTACCATTACGCGCCGCGCTTGCTGAACCTCAGCGGCTTTCACGCCACCCATGACACCGAACTGCTGGCAGTGTTCGGCATAGCGAACGACCTACTCGGTCGCGCCGCAACACTTCTCGGTTGTCGCGCTGGGGCGGTCACGGACACGATGCAGTCGCATTGGCTGAACTTCGCGCACCACAGCGTTCCTGAATCTACATGGCCCGCTTACACAACGGAACGACGCGGGACGCTGATCATCGATCACCGGTCCGCGTCGAAAATAGTCCATTGAGTGATCGTCGCTAGGGGTGGCTGGGCTACCACCACCGTCGATAGCTAACCGAAGTTGTACACCTCGGTCGGCACCGGTACGTCCGACACAACGTTCGAGCCGTCCCAGCTGAACGTCACGTCTGCATTGCCCTGCGGGCAGCAGTTCGGCTCGTCGCCCACCAGCCACGAATAGTGCACGGTCACCGAATCATCGGTGCTACCGGATATCGACGTGAACGCGGACGGGCTCGGGGTGGCAAGCCTGGCGAACATATTGTCGTGAAAAAACATGATGCTTTCGGGCGAACTGCCGGTGCCGCTGGGGGTCTCGGCGACCGCCCACGTGAGCGTCGGGCAGTTCGGCGTTGTCGCCGTCGTGTGCTCACCGATTTCGTAGAAATCGCTTCCCGGCGGCGGGCCCAATGTGGCTATGACATTCTGCACCAGGTCGGAACTGGTGTCCAAGCACGGATTCCGTTGGTCCACCGGCACCGCCGCCGATGGATCCGTCGGGTTGTCCACCGGCGTCGGCGGAAGTGGCGCGTCCGGAGTCGCCGGGGCACCCGACTCGCCCGGCCGGGCCGACGCACCTACCGAACCGCTCACCCGGGTGGGTGCAGATGTCTGCGACTTCACCGCATCGACTGTGCTGGTTGCAGCCGCCCCCACACTGCCGTCGTCGGAACATCCGGTCGCCAAAGCCAGCACCACAGCTGCAGCTATTGCTGCGTGCACAAGTGTCTTCATAATCCCCTCGGTCCTCCCGACTGTCGGGCGACCGCCAATCACCATCGCTCGACAGGTCTCTCGCATTGGGCGGGGTGACTGTTACGCCCGTTACGTAACGAATTCATCCAATAGGCAACATGCGCCGGTCCGCCAGCACTTTCCCGCCGGTTCGGCAGGTAGCCCTCGGGTATCCCGAAGTCCTTCGCGATCTGGGACAACGGGACAAGGTCACTTTCATCGAAGGCGACCTCGCCCACAGATCGGCCCGCCGCTGTCCGGAGTGTCCGTCGGTCATGCCGGCATCACACCTGGCATATTTCATAGCATGGTGAACGAACTGCGTCCGGATCGGGCGGATGCGAATGTGGTCCCGACGTGGCTTCTCGCACTACTAGGGGTCACTGCAACCGTGGCCTTTGTAGCGCATGACAAATTGTTGTCGTTCGAGCAGTTCTATGGTCTCTTCGGTAACGGCATCGACGCGTTGGTGTACCGGTACGGAGGCCACACCGTCCTGGAAAGTGAGCCGCTGTATACCTTCATGCTCGAGGATGCGTTGCCGTTCACGTATCCGCCTTTCGCTGCACTGATTTTCGCTCCTCTCGCTTATTTGTCCGTCGTTGGTGCGCAAACGCTGGTGGCGGTACTCAATATCGGACTCTTGTATATGGCCGTTCACCTGAGCTGGCGTCAATTGGGATACGAGAACACGACGCGTCTACGCCTGCTGAGCATGTTTCTGGCAGTCGCTTTCACATGGCTGGAACCTGTGCGGATGACGATCTGGCTCGGACAGATCAACTTGCTGCTGCTCGTGTTGGTGCTGTGGGATCTCGGACGGCCGGCAGGCAGCCGCCTGCGTGGGGTCGGCGTAGGTATCGCCGCAGGGCTGAAACTGACCCCTGCCTTGTTCATCGTGCTTCTCGCCGTAGTCCGAGATACCCGAGCGTTCATTTGTGCCTCGGTGACGTTTGTCGCCACGATCATCGTGGGATTCGTTGTGATCCCGGGCGACTCCTGGACTTACTGGACGGGGACCATCATCCGATCGGATCGAATCGGACTGATCTCTTCACCTGCCAACCAGTCGATTCGCGGCATTCTGGCCCGCACGCTGCACACCGAGAATCCGCCGATGGTGTTGTGGATTGCGTGCGTCGGCGTAGTAGCAGTGGCCGGGATGTGGGCCGCCCACGTAGCTCACAGTCGCGGTGAGCACTTGCTTGCTGTAACCATCTGCGGCCTGACAGCCCCCATGATTTCGCCTTTCTCATGGGGGCATCACTGGGTATGGACCGTCCCTCTGATAGTTCTGACCTTGCATTACGCAGCGCGCGTCAGGACGTGGTGGGCAGCTGTCCTGCCCGTCGTACTCGTTCTTTCTTTGGTCGCCTGGTACAAGACATACCCAGACGGGACCGTCGCGATCGGCATTTTCATGACCCACGGCATCCCGATCGTTCGTGTCGCTGCGCAAACTGCATATCCCATCGTCTACCTTCTGATGCTCATCACGGCAGTAGTGTGTCTGGCCCGCCGACCGGTGAGGTCGCCGATCTGAAGACGTGCTCTGGACGCGGTACGGCGAAAGCCAAGCTCGCTCTGTCTGAGCGCACCTACGTGCCTACGGGGCGTGCGGCGTACGCCCGCGACGAGCACGACCCCGGTCAAGGATCTGCGTTCATTGGCCTCGAACGTCGAGAGCTGCGTCGACGAGATCTGCAGCGGCCTTCAGTCCCAGATCTCGATGCAAACTGAGAAGGCGCGACGTTCGGGGAGGGTAGCGGCAGAAGGCAAGTCGGAACTCCAGATTGACTGGACAGTTCCGAACGGCAGGTGACTATCTGCGGCTGGCGCTATGTGAGAGGCCTGCTGTTATCCCCGCGTTTCCTTTTCGCTACGGGCGGCGATGAAACCGTCCGATCACCTGCGCTCGGTAGGTGTTTACCTACCAACGGGGGCCGTATGCCACGTGAACCTACCAGTGCCGCGCCAAGTTGCGCCGATTCCAAGTGAAGTTATCGCAGAAGGAGCAGCGCCCACAGGAACCACAAACCCGTAGGACCTACGAGCCCAAGAACCGGGACCACCTGAAACGCAAAAAACCGCCTGTTACCAGGCGGTTTTTAGTTGTGGTCCCGGCTGGGATCGAACCAGCGACCTTCCGCGTGTGAAGCGGACGCTCTCCCACTGAGCCACGGGACCATTGCCTGATCACGTCATGCGTGATCGGACGACGCAAACGTTAACACGGCTCTCAACCGGATCTCGACTCGGCCTTATCCCTTTCCCCGGACGCCATCTACGACCCTCGATTGCTGGTTCGTGCCACCTTTGCCTCTCAAATCCACTTCTGACCACGTGATTTGTGAGTTCGTCTTCCGTTGGTCTAATGTTTTGACCGCACCGCAGAGAGAGCAACTGCCTCTGAGGAGCATGCGGATGTGGCGCAGTGGTAGCGCATCACCTTGCCAAGGTGAGGGTCGCGGGTTCGAATCCCGTCATCCGCTCGAGGGACTAGGGCCCGTTGGTGGAGTGGCCGAGTGGTGAGGCAACGGCCTGCAAAGCCGTGCACACGGGTTCGATTCCCGTCTCCACCTCGTAATGAAGCGAAGGTTCCCGACCTTCAACTTCTGATCTTGCGCGATTAGCTCAGCGGGAGAGCGCTTCCCTGACACGGAAGAGGTCACTGGTTCAATCCCAGTATCGCGCACCATACGAAAAGACCCCGGCGATTGCGCCGGGGTCTTTTTTGTCTCATCAGGACTGTCGAGATGTTTACCGCCGATCGTGAGTGGTGATCCACGTCATAGACGTGCACTCTGGTTTTCCAGCCCGCGATCGAAAGGACGCCTGCGATGGCCGACGACAATCAACCGAGCACCGAGGGCAGCGAACCTCAGGTCAGTTCCGATGCGCACAAGCGTGCACAAGACGAAGTGGCCGGCATCGATGCCGAGTACGAGCCTGGTTCGAGACCGACGGTTGTTCTTCCAGGCACCAACGGAATGGTGTCGGGTACGGCGTTCGCCGACATGGTCGATGACGAGGGAAACTTGAAAGAAGACGATTCGGAAGACACCGCTGACAGCACGTCGACGGCCGACGACCGGGACGAATGAGCGAAGGAACCGACAACTCCGGCGACGGCGAAGTGCCCAAGTTCGTCGATGAAGCCGAGGTGCGTGGCTTCTTGCACACGCCGTCAGGACCCTCGGTGGGTTCTCTCGCACTCACTCACGGCGCAGGTGGAAACTCCGACGCTCCGCTCCTCGTCGCCACTGCTGAAGCGTGGTCGGCACGAGGATTCACGGTTCTACGGTTCGATCTGGCGTTTCGACAGCGAAAGCCGTCCGGTCCCCCGCATCCGTCGAAGGCCGACGCCGACCGCGCGTCGATCGACGCGGCAGTGACGTACCTCCGCAGGCTGCGCGGCGGCCCCATTTTGCTCGGCGGCCACTCGTACGGGGGTCGGCAGGCATCGATGCTTGTAGCCGAACAGCCGGAACTGGTCGATGGGCTGATTCTGATGTCGTATCCATTGCACCCTCCTGTCAAACCGGAGAAGGCACGCACTGCGCATCTCCCCCAGCTGCGCACTCGAACGATGTTCGTACACGGCACGAAGGACCTGTTCGGTTCACCCGCCGAGCTGTCCGATGCAATCGCGTTGGTGCCTGCTCATACCGCCACGATCGAGATTTCCGGTGCAGGCCACGATCTGTCGGCAAAAAAATACGGAGTAGCCGGCCTGGTTCTCGAGAGGGCACTCGAATTCTTCGATGCGGGGTCCTGGAGTTAGAGCGAATGGCCCCCGGGCGCGATCGGGCTCGTCGTTATGCAATCGTCATGCCGCCGACTGTCGACTTTCGAGTGAGGTGTTCTACTTAGATCCATGCCCACCTGGGGATGGTTCATCGTCGCATTGGTCCTCATCGATGCCGCAGTGCTCGCGGTCTGGCTCCTCGCGCGCAAGAGTCCACCCAAGAACGCTGCTGCCACAACACAATTGATGCTCGCAGGTCTGGATCACTCGGCGCGCGAAGATATATATCGTCTCGTGGGGGAAAGGAAGAAGATCCACGCAATCAAGTTGTTCCGCGAAAGAACCGGCGCAGGACTCCAAGAAGCCAAAGATGTTGTCGAGTCCGTCGGGCGCGGAAACCCTATCCCCACGCTCGGCGCCTCGACAGATGTATCAGGCACGGATACCTGTGCTTGGGCAGACATCATTCCCAGGCTGCGCACCCTCAAGGCCGAAGGCAACATAATTTCTGCCATCAAGCTCTTGCGCGCTCGATCCGAGCTTTCGTTGCGTGAGGCGAAGGCAGCGGTCGACCGCCTGTGACTGTCACCGTATCCACCGCAGGCCTGTGGGACGCCGAGCAGCTAGCCGATGTCGCGGCTGTCACCTTTCCGCTGGCATGCCCGCCTGGCTCGTCCAGAGCAGCAATAGCGGCGTTCATAGACGGCGTTCTATCGCATGAGCGATTCGGTGAGTACCTGGCGGATCCGCAGCGCACCATTCTGGCGGCGACCGACGATGCTTCCACCGATGATGCTTCCATGGTCGGATACGCCATGCTCGTGTCCGGACCACCATCGGATCCGGACGTTGCGCGAGTGCTGACGTACACACCGACGATGGAACTCTCCAAGATGTATGTGCTTCCCGGCCATCACGGGAGCGAAGTGGCGGCGGCCCTGATGGCCGAATCACTGGCCCGGGCGACCCTCGACGGGTGCACAGGTATCTGGCTGGGCGTCAACCAACAGAACCTGCGCGCCCAACGCTTCTATGCCAAACAGGGATTCGAGATCGTCGGAACCAAAACCTTCACACTAGGCTCCGAGATCCACGATGACTTCGTGATGGAGCGAGCACTACGGTCGTAAATCTGCCGACCCGAGCGTCACCCGGCTGACCCGAGCGTCATCCGACTAACCTGAGCGTCATCCGACGGCGGCGAAGCGAGACAAGGCAAGCAGACGGGACGTCGCACGGAGGTACTTCTTACGGTAACCACCGGCCAGCATTTCCTCGGTGAAAATCTCGTCGAGCTTGCTGCCTGATCCGGTCACCGGTATGCCCGCGTCGTACAGGCGGTCGGCGAGCACCACGAGTCGAAGCGCAACAGCCTGGTCCGACGCCGGGTGCACGTTCTTCCAGAACACCGCCTGCACACCGTCGAGCAGCTTTCCGTATCGCGATGGATGCAGTGTGCTCAGATGTGCCAACAACTCGTCGAAATCGTCGAGGGTCGCATCCGCCACGGAATCCGCCCGTTCGATCAACTCGGCTTCGGATGTCGGGTCGGGGGCCGGGGGTAGGTCACGGTGTCGGTAGTCGGGGCCATCGACCCGAATGGACTCGAAGATGGACCCGAGCTTCTTGATTTCCCGCATGAAGTCCTCGGCTGCGAATCTTCCTTCGCCGAGTTGACCGGGCAGGGTGTTGGACGTGGCCACGATGGACACGCCGCGCTGAGATAGCTCGGACAGCAATCGCGACACGAGCATCGTGTCGCCTGGATCGTCGAGTTCGAACTCGTCGATACACAGAACGCTGTGACCCGACAACTCCTCGAGCGCCTTGTTGAAGCCGAGCGCACCCACCACATGAGTCAATTCGACGAACGTACCGAATGCCTTCGGTTCGGGGACGCTGTGGAAGATCGAGGCCAGGAGGTGGGTCTTACCGACACCGAAACCACCGTCGAGGTACAAGCCTGCGCCGGTAGAGGGCGTCTTCTTGCCGAACAGTCCGCGTTTACCCTTCCCGCGAATCTTTGTCACCTTCTCCGCAAACGACCCGGCTTTGGCGACTGCCTCGGCCTGGCTTGGTTCGTTCGGATCCGGGATGTACGAGGCGAAACTGACTTCGTCGAACATGGCCGGGGGGACCATCTGCGCGATCAACTGATCGGAGGGCACGACAGGATTACGATCGACAAGACGTCCAGGCATCTAGTAAGCGTAACGAGGTGGTCTTATTTACAATGTGCGCCTACTCGATATTGCGACCTACTTCACACCCGGCTCCGGCACGTCCTACCCGGCTGACGGCGTCGTCGACCTGGCCGAACTACGCCGGTTGTACGCCTATCCGGACAACCTGACCGCACCGTGGATCCGGACGAACTTCGTCTCCAGCATCGACGGAGCCGTCAGCGCCGACGGCGTGTCCTCAGGTCTCGGTACACCCTCTGACAAGGCAGTGTTCGATGTCCTGCGAACACTTGCGGATGCGGTTCTCGTCGGGGCGGGGACGGTGCGAAGCGAGAATTACGGGGGCGTCCGGCTGACGAAGTCACAACAGAGCCAACGAATCGACGCGGGCCTGGTACCGATCCCCCCGGTAGTGGTCGTCACTGCTTCGGCGTCGATCGATCCGAGATCGCGGCTTCTCACCGACACCGAAGTGCCGCCGACGATAATCACGACGACCTCCGCGTCGGCGAAGTCACGTTCGGCACTTCGCGAAGCAGGTGCGCACATGATCGAAGTCGAGGAAACTACCGTTCCGACATCTGCTGTCCTGGCCGCCTTGGAAGAACTGGGTCTGAGGCGAGTCCTGTGCGAAGGCGGCCCAGGCCTGTTCGGAACACTGCTTGCAGACGATTGCGTCGACGAACTATGCCTGACGACTTCGCCGAACCTGCTCGCGGGAAAGTCGGGGCGTATTGCGCACTCGAATGCGTCGGTTTTTCACCGGATGAAACGTATTCACGTGCTCGCGGACGACGATGGAACTCTGCTGACCAGATGGGTCCGAGTGCGTCCGGCCGGGACCGGTGAAGTTTCCGGTGCGGAAAAGTAGATAGCCTCGCAGCGTGACGCAGAAAAGATCGTTGCTCGCAGTTCTTCTCTCGGTCTCGATGTTGGGGGCGGCATGCAGTGCTGGGCCGTCCGGACGCCCAGACGTCGCCGTCGAGCAGAACTCCCCCGGGCTACCCGATAAGTCCACTGCCGATACGGAACCGAAGAGTCCAGAACTACAGGTTCCGGTGAACGATCTTGCGTGGACCGATTGCACACAGAGCACCCTCGATCTATACGGCCTCACCTCCCGCACTCCCGGGGTCGTGCTCGAATGCGCTGACTTCGACGCGCCTGTCGACCCGAGCGGTCAGATGTTCGGGTCCTTCTCCGTCGGCGCACTGCGTGCGAAATTGGACAGGACGCCGCCCGATGCCGCGCCCCTGGTTTTCACGTCCGGGTCCGACCGCGCGTCGATCGCCACACTTGCCGACCTTGCGGCCGGCAACAGCAGCACGATGCTGGAGGCTCACCCGCTCGTCGCTATCGATCGGCGCGGAATCGGCAGGTCGACAGCCATCGATTGCGTGAAAGCCGACACCCGCGAGACGCTGGCGAACCTGGGGCAATTCGCGGCGTCCGACGGTGATGCCGTGGACCGCGCCGTCGCTGTCGGACGCCAGGCGACGATCGAATGCACCGATCTACTGCAGCCACAGGAGATCGCTTTCGCCACCAGCTATGCCGCAGGCGATCTGGAACAGCTTCGGATTGCCTGGGGAATCGATGCTCTCGGCATCGTCGGCACCGGAAACGGTGCATCCACCGCGCTGGCGTACGCAGCCCAGTACCCGGACCGAGTGTCGCGGTTGATTCTCGATTCGCCCACCGGAATGAACGTAGATCAGATGACCGTGGCCCAGCAGAAGACGGAAGGAAGAGAGGCTGCGTTCACGGCGTTCCTACAGCGATGCCAGGCACTCCAGTGCTCGCTCGGATCCGACCCCAAGGGCGCGGTATCCGAACTCCTGGCCCAGGTGGCGAGCGGAGCGCTGGCACCTCTGTCGACCCACGCTGTGCTCGACGGGATCGCTTATGCACTTGCCTCGTCCTCCGGTGATCCGTCGAGACGGACACTCGAGCTTGCCGATGCACTCTCCACAGCCAGGTCCGGCGATCCGTCCGCACTGAGCCGGTTGTCCTCACGCGGTGCAGTTGCCTACGGAACGGACGGTCAGTTCGTCGCACGCTGCATCGACGGCCAACAGTGGCCATCCCCGCAGGCCGTCCGGGATGCCGGTGCGAGGTGGAGCGAGCAATACCCCATCTTCGGCACCGACGCAGCTCTGACAGCACTCACGTGCTCGTCGTGGCCCACCGCACCCGCCCCGCCCCTGCCGACGTCGCTGTCCGTTCCGGTTCTCGAGCTCAGTGGCACCGGTGACCCGGTCGTCGGAAATGGGGGGTTCGCCAGTGTGACCGGGCTTGTTGCCGCCACCGGCACGCGTTCTGCCGCCATGACCTGGCAGGGCGCCGGCCACCCGGTGATCGGCGGGTCGGTGTGCGCCCAGGCAGCGGCCACTGCGTACGCGACCGAAGCGTCGTTGCCTCCCGACGGCAGTGTCTGTCCCGCGTGACACGTCGGCTATCGATTCACGAAGTGGTACCGAATGCACCCAACGGGTGTCGACGGTCATTGCCCGAGCCCGGTCAAGGTACCGTTCCCACGTGTCACTTAGCTTCCTCGAGCCCCGCAACGGCCGGACGACCGCGGATGTAGTCCGGTTCGCGCTATGGCCGATCGCCATCATGACTGTTCTCAACCGGGCGATCGTACGTGCGGTCAACGGTGACTTCACCAATGACTTCAATCCCGTTTACCAGGCTGCACTCGCGTTTCTCAATCGCGAGCCGGTGTACACGGCGAACTTCGACTCGGTCGATCCGCACTATCTCTATCAGCCGAGCGCGACGATGCTGTTGTCGCCTCTCGCAATCATCGATCCCGAACGGTCTCGCTGGTTGTTCATCTTGGCGAGCACGGTCGCGATCGTTCTTGCGTTGTACATCTTGCTCAAAATCTTCGGATTCGGTCTGAATTCTGTCGCAGCTCCCGCACTTCTCCTCGCCGCCTTCGCGAGTGAAACAGTGACCAACACTCTGGTGTTCACCAACTTCAACGGATTCGTTCTGTTGGGTGAGGTTGCCTTCATCTACTGGCTGCTCCAGCGAAAAGACTTGTCCGCCGGCGTGGCAATGGGGCTGACACTTGCCATCAAACCGATCCTCGCGCCGCTTCTGATCATTCCGTTGATGACCAAGCAGTGGAAAGTTTTCATCACCGCTGTTGCGATTCCTGTCGTGTTGCTTCTGATCGCATGGCCGCTGTCGGCGGACCCGATGGAATTCATCGACCGCACCCTCCCCTACCTTCTCGAGTCGCGCGATTACTTCAACAGCGCGATTGTCGGCAACGGCCGCTACTACGGATTGCCGGAGTTGCTGATCTACGCAATCCGTGGTGTTCTCGGGGTGATGGTTCTGGTGTCGCTGTGGTTGCTCTATCGCTACTGCCGCGAGGACCGTCTGTTCTTCATAGCGACAACGTCGGGTCTTGTCCTGACGGCACATTGGCTACTCGGGTCACTCGGCCAGATGTACTATTCGATGCTGCTGTTCCCGCTGTTGATGACGGTCGTGCTCAAGAACTCGGTTCTCCGAAACTGGCCGGCGTGGCTCGCAATCTATGGATTCATGAGCTACGACCGCTGGTTGTCGGGCCGATTCCCGACGGGAGGCCGGGCCATGGACTACATGCGTACTACCTTCGGCTGGAGCCTGCTGATCATCGTGATCTTCTCGGTTCTGATCGGACGGTACTTCGCTGCCCGCAGTGACGGACGGCTCGACGACGGAATCGAACCCGAGTACCTCCTCCCGGAGATCTCACCTGCGCAAACAACGAAGCAGCTCGAGAAGTATTAGCGTGGTGTCATGAGTTCAGCGACCGACAAAAATTCTGTTCCCGCCGTTCAGCTCACCGACGCACAATGGCGCGAGAAGCTCACCCCCGAGGAGTACGCAGTCCTGCGGCAGGCGGGCACCGAGCGTCCGTTCGTCGGGGAGTACACCGACACCAAGACCGATGGTGTGTACAGCTGCCGCGCATGCGGGGCCGAACTGTTTCGCAGTACCGAAAAGTTCGAGTCACACTGCGGTTGGCCGTCCTTCTTCGACCCCGCAGACAGTGACGCAGTCATCCTCAACGAGGACACCACGCTCGGGATGCGACGCGTGGAGGTCATCTGCAAGAACTGCCACAGCCACCTCGGCCACGTCTTCGAGGGCGAGGGCTACCCGACGCCCACAGATCAGCGGTATTGCATCAACTCGATTTCTCTCGTTCTCGACCCCTCCTGACCCCGACCGGCCGAGTGCGCAGCGCATAATGTGACGATGCGCACTTTCACCTCAGCACAGCAGATCACTGCGGCCGTCGGCGAGGACCTCGGCACGAGTGACTGGATGCAGATCACCCAAGACCGGGTCAACACATTCGCCGACGCCACTGGTGATCAGCAGTGGATTCATGTCGACGTCGAACGAGCAAAGAAGGAAAGCCCGTTCGGCGGCCCGATTGCGCACGGCTATCTGAGCTTGTCCTTGATCCCGGTACTCACTTGGCAGATCTACACCATCGAGAATGCCAAGCTCGGAATCAACTACGGGTCCAACAAGGTTCGCTTCATCAACCCCGTCGAGGTCGGATCTCACGTCCGGTTGCAGACCACACTGACCTCGGCCGAAGAAGTGTCCGGTGGCGCACTCCAGATCGTGGCCACCAACACACTTCACATCGAGGGCGAAGACAAGCCCGCGTTGATTGCAGAAACGATCAGCCGAGTTCTCTTCTGACCCTCTCTCGTTCTACGAACTGTGGCGGATCGAACGCGGTGATCGGTGGCACTACGCCGTCGAAGCGTTCGATCTGCACCAGCACATGCTGGCCCGTGCACCCGTGTGACAGCGAAGAGGCGCCGACGTCGGCTGTCAGTACATTCGGGTTGCCATGCACGCACATCGATCCGACATCCGCGGGGTCCTCGGGGTCGTACCAGGCACCCGTCGCCAACTGCACCACGGCGGGCATCATGTCCTCGTCCACCACGACACCGGCGAGACAAGCACCACGATCGTTGAAGACCCTGACTACGTCGCCGTCGTGTAGCCCTCGGTCGGTCGCAGCCTTGGGGTGCATCCGGATCGGCTCACGGCCGTGCACCTTCGAAGCCTGACTTCTCGCTCCATGATCGAGTTGACTGTGCAGCCGTGTTCGTGGTTGATTCGCAATCAGATGCAGCGGAAATTGTTGCGCGCGTTCTCCTTTGAGCCACTCCACCGGTTCGTACCATGCTGGGTGCCCAATGCAGTCCTCGTAACCGAACTTCTCGATCACCTCGGAGAATATTTCTATGCGCCCACTCGGGGTTCGAAGCGGGTACTTCTCGGGATCGCCGCGGTAGTCCTCGAGCAGGGTCAGCCCGTCCTCGGTCGTCATCGGCCATGAACCGAGCTGCCAAAATTCTTCGAAATCTGGAGTGTCCACATTCATTCCGCGCAGGTAACCGCGCCACTGATCGTAGAGATGCACCACCCACTCCTCCGTGGTGCGTCCCTCGGTGAATTGCGCACCGACTCCGAGTCTTTCGGCCACCGCGGAGAACGTATCGTAGTCGTCTCGCGCGTCGGCAAATCGGGGCACGGCAGGGTGCATGGCGACCAGCAATGGATCGTTGCGTGTGCAGCTGATGTCACTGCGCTCGAGCGACGTAGTCGACGGTACGACGATGTCGGCGTGCTTGGCCATGGGCGTCCAGTACGGGTCGTGCACCACAACCGTGTCGGGCCGTGCCAGCGCCCGGCGAAGTCGTCCGAGATCCTGATGGTGGTGGAAGGGATTTCCGCCCGCCCAGTGCACCAGCCGAATATCGGGATACGTCAGTCGCAGTCCGTCGAAATCGAATTCCTCGCCGGGGTGGAGCAGCATGTCCGACACGGCAGCCACCGGGATGAAAGCCTGCACCGGATTCGAGCCCTGGGGCAAGGTGGGAAGGGGGTACGGTACCGGCGCCAGCCCGGGCTCGTTCATCGACCCGTAGCCGTGCCCGAATCCCCCACCGGGGATACCGATCTGCCCGAGCATCGACGCCAGTGTCACGCCCATCCACGGTGCTTGCTCGCCCGATTTCGTCCGCTGCAGAGACCACGTGACGGTGATCAAAGTGCGCCGCCTCGCCATCTCGCGCGCGAGGTCGGTGATCTCGGAGGTGGAGACGCCGCAGATGTTCGACGCCCACTCTGCGGTCTTGGGTGTGCCGTCCGCGACTCCGAGCAGATACTCCTCGAAGCGCGCGTATCCGGTACAAAATCGGTCGAGAAATGCTGTGTCGTGCAAGTTTTCGGAAACCAGAACATAGGCGAGTCCGAGCATCATCGCGACATCGGTGCCGGGAATCGGCGTCATCCAGCGAGCCGCACCGTCGAGATCGTTTCGAAGCGGACTGATGGTGACGATCTTTCCGCCACGGGCGCGGAGCGCATCCAGAGCCGACGCCATGGGATGGTCGGAGGTTCCTCCGTGGTTGATGCCGGTATTCTTCAGCGGAATTCCGCCGAACGCGACGATCAGTTCCGTCTTCCGGGCGATCACATCCCAGGAGGTGGAGCGAGAGAACATCTTCCAGTGGGCTCCCAGAACGTGCGGCATGACGACGCCCGTGGCTCCGAGCGAGTAGCTGTGCACCGAGCGCGTATAGCCGCCGATGCAATTGAGGAATCGGTGAACCTGGCTCTGCGCGTGATGGAATCGTCCGGCACTGGCCCACCCGTAGGAGCCGCCGTAGATCGCTTGGTTGCCATGCCTGTCGATCACGCGAGAAAGCTCGGCAGCCAGCAATTCGGTGAGTTCGTCCCAGGAGACCGACACGAACTCGTCGCTGCCGCGCCGATCCGTCGGACCTGGGCCGCGCTCGAGCCAGCCGCGTCGAACGGCAGGGCCTTGCACCCGAGACCGGTGTGTCACCGAGCCGACGAGATTGCCCAGCACGGGCGAGGGATTACGGTCGGTCTCCTGGGGATGCACGGCGGTTACCTCGCCGTCGGCACTTTCGGCTCGAAACATTCCCCAGTGACCCATGTGCTGAGACGTTTCCGGGTACAGCGGTTTCATCGAATCCCGTTGCTCGCCAGTACATCCAACAAGGCGGTGGGACGCTCTCCCGTAGCGATCGGATCGACGAGGGCGAAAGAGCACCCTATTGCCCGTGCGGCCCCGTCGGCCTCTTCACTGTCACCGACCATCAATGTCCGCGCCGGATCCACCCCGAGCGAACGCACCGCAGAAAGGAATATTTCCGGCTGAGGTTTGACGTAACCGACCTCGTACGACAAGACGAACTCGCTGACGTAGTCGCTCACTCCGAGCGTGTCGAATGCCGGGCGGATGTCGAAGGCAATATTGCTCAGCACCGCAACTGGTATCGCTCTGCCGGCGAGCATCGCCAGCACGTGCGCCGTATCCGGGTACGGAGTCCAGCACGATGGGTCGATCACTCGGTCGTACACTGACTCGGACTGAGCGCGGTCGATGACGCCGGATTCACGAAGAACATGCAAATATGCCTGACGGTGCAGCGCCGGATCGAGATCGCGGTTGCGCCAGGCGTGTCTGCTCACTTCGTCGAACTCGACGACCTCCCCCACCGGCGCAGTCATCCGTCGCATCAATTCCGCCGCACGGTGACCGTCGACCGGTGTTCCGTCCGAGTGCGTGACGGTCTCGAACCAACTCTCGTCCTCCTCCAAACGGAACAGCGTTCCGGAGAAGTCGAACACCACTGCCTCGATCGGAGACGCGACGGACTGGTGACGCACAATGCCTGCCCCCAACGCGTGCGTCTCCGACCCCGAGGTCACGGCAGTGACGTGACGAGCGCTTCGACGTCGACGCGTGGCCCGGTGAAGAATGGAGTCTCTTCGCGAACGTGCCTACGTGCCTCGGTTGCGCGTAGATCCCGCATCAGGTCGACGATGCGATCGAGTTCGGGAGCTTCGAAGGCGAGGATCCACTCGTAGTCACCCAACGCGAACGCCGGGACCGTGTTGGCGCGCACGTCCTTGTATCCGCGCGCGGCCTTGCCATGGTCGGAGAGCATCGTGCGTCGCTCTTCGTCGGGGAGCAAGTACCAATCGATGGAACGCACGAACGGGTAGACACAGATGTAGGCACCGGGTTCTTCACCAGCGATGAACGCTGGGACGTGGGACTTGTTGAACTCGGCAGGACGATGCAGCGCGGTGTTGCTCCACACCGGGGTACTGGCCTTGCCGAGCACGGTGGTACGACGAAAATCCGAGTACGTAGCCTGCAGGTCTTCGATCCGCTCCGCGTGTGTCCACACCATGAAGTCGGCGTCGGCTCGCATGCCTGCGATGTCGTACACACCACGTACTGCGACGCCTTTTTCTTCCTGACTCTCGAAGAACACTCGCGCTTGTTCGGCGGCTTCGGCTCGGTCCTCGCCCAGGACGCCGGGTGTGACCTTGAAGACCGAGAACATCAGGTAGCGGAGGGTCGAATTGAGGGTTGTGTAGTCCAAACGTGGCATGGCTCTATCGTGCCACTTCCGCAATGCGTGTGGCTGCTCTGGTGGCCGAAGCGACACAAGCAGGCACTCCGACACCGTGACTCCACGCACCCGCCACGGCCAACCCGTCGACATCGCGCACAGCTGCCTCGATTGCGGCAACTCGGTCCACGTGGCCAGGCGCGTACTGCGCTAGGCCCCCGTGCCATCGCTGCACGAACGAGGACGACGGCGCAGAATCCACGCCGGTCACCCGGTATAGGTCTCGTACGGCCGCTTCGACCAACTTCTCGTCGGACCAGTCGAGCGGGCCTGCGTCACCGAATCGTGCAAGCGACGCACGGACCAGTGAAATACCGCGTTCCGCGAGATGCGACCACTTTTTGCTGGACAACGTGAACGCCTTGACGGCGAGTCCGGCGTCGGTGGCCACGAGTACACCGGAGTTGTCGGGCAGGTCGACGGCGGTGTCGAACGCCATAGCCACCACGACCGACGACGCAAGCTCGATTTCGGCTGCGGCTGCGGCTGCATCCGGAACGACAGAGCCCAGTATCGACGCCAGTGCCGGCGCGGGAACTGCCAGCACCACCGCATCGAACTGCCCGATCGAATCCACCACCCAACCGCTGTTCTCGCGGCGAACGGACGTCACGGCATTGCCAAACAGGGTGCGCGGTGCTGCGGCCGCAACCAGCGCGTCGATCAAGGTGCGATATCCATCACGCAGTGCACCGAAAACCGGCACCGAACTCGGAGCCGGAAGCACGGACGCCACGGCCGCCGACAGACTGGAAGCTCCGGCGTCCAGGGCCGCTGCCAGAGTAGGCAGTGCTGCGCGAACCCCGATCGAATCGGAAAGCCCTGAGTAGACGCCGCCCAGCAACGGGTCGACCGATCGCGCGAGAACCTGTTCACCGAATCGCGAACTGACCAACTCGGCGACGCTGAGGTCGCTGGATCGGTCCCAGGACAACTCGGTATCGCCCTCACCGGCGATTGCGGCCAGCGACCGTGCATCCACGAGGCCCTCCACGGAGGCCGCGTCTGCCGGGATACCCATCAAAGTCCCGGCCGGAAGTGGATGAAGCCTCTCGCCCGAGAAGATGAGAGGACGCAATCCGGCCGGATGGACGAGTTGGGCGCTCAATCCGAGCTCATCCATCAGGGCAGGCACTTCGGGTCTACGGCCGATGAAAGCCTCGGCACCGACATCGAACGGGCCGCCTGCCAACGTGACCGTGCGCAACGTGCCGCCGAGGCGCATCGATTCTTCGACGATGGTGATATCGGCTTCGGGACCCCACCTCTGCCGCAGTCTGAAGGCCGCGACAAGACCGGTTACCCCGCCACCCACCACCACAACGCGAGGCGGCCTCCCGGTCACAGCGAGTGCACCAACTCCACAACCCGGGTCAGCACATCCGGATCGGTATCGGGCAGGACCCCGTGACCGAGGTTGAATACATGCCCCACAGCGCCTCCTTCGACGGCGCGATCGCCCTCCGCGACGATGCGTCGAACCTCACTCTCGACGGCATCCCAACCAGCGAAAAGCACCGCAGGGTCCAGGTTTCCCTGCAACGCCTTGCCCGGGCCGACGCGTCGGGCTGCGACATCGAGGGGAATTCTCCAGTCGACACCGACCATGTCGGCACCGGCCTCTCCCATGGCACCGAGGAGTTCGCCGGTCCCGACACCGAAATGAATCTTCGGTACGCCGGCCGGGGACATTGCATCGAGCACCTTCGTCGAGTGAGGCAGCACGAACTCACGGTAGTCCGCCAGTGAGAGCGCACCTGCCCAGGAGTCGAAGAGCTGGACCGCGTCGACACCAGCCGCCAGCTGCGCCCGCAGGAACGTGATCGTCGTGTCGGCGAGAGTGTCGAGAAGGGTGTGCCACGTGGCCGGATCCGAGCGCATCAGCGCTTTGGTCTTCTCGTGGTTCTTACTCGGTCCACCTTCGACCAGGTAGGAGGCGAGCGTGAACGGTGCCCCAGCGAATCCGATGAGCGGGGTGTCGCCCAGTTCGCGGGTGAGCGTTGTCACCGCATCGGTGACCTGCTCGACCTGCTCGGCGCGCAACTGAGGCAACGCTGCGACGTCAGCTGCCGTACGTACCGGCGACGCCACCACCGGCCCGGTTCCGGCAACGATGTCGAGATCGATACCCGCGGCCTTCAGCGGAACCACGATGTCCGAGAAAAGGATGGCTGCGTCGACGTCATGGCGTCGAACCGGCTGCAGCGTGATCTCGACCACCAGATCGGCAGTGAAGCACGACTCGAGCATGCCGGTACCGACTCTGAGCTTGCGGTACTCGGGCAGCGATCGTCCGGCCTGCCGCATGAACCACACCGGACGACGTGATGTCGCCCGTCCCGCGATGGTGGCCAACAAAGGCGCGTCGGGCAGCTGACGGCGAGGGTACGGCGCGTTTGTGTTCATTGCCATCCATGCTGCCACGAGAACAGAATATTGCCGCCATGCAGGCCTGAGCGCGCCTCATGGCCCCGACGATTCTGCGTCGGTTGTCCTGCAGTCGGTCGCACGTGCGGCGCGCCTCCACCGAACCGAAAGGTGACGAGTCTAACGTCCGGAGGTGTGACCAATCCCGGATCCACTGCCGAACCTGCGCCGTTTCGATCGGCGATCGAGGCGATGCACCGGGCCGTCGTGCACCCATCCATCGAACTCGGACCGATCCGGCCACCTCAACGCCTAGCCCCGTTCAGCTACGCGATGGGCGGTGAAGTCGAACATTCGGCATCCGAAGGTATCGCGGAACAATCCGAAGGCGATGCGTTCGGTCGGTTGATTCTGCTCTACGACCCAGACGGTGACGAAGCCTGGAACGGAACAATGCGTCTGGTCGCCTATATCCAGGCCGACGTAGATGAATCGCTTGCCTCCGACCCCATGTTGCCCGAGGTGGCATGGAGTTGGTTGGTCGATGCCTTGGAGACTCGGTCGGAGCCGCTGAACGCCCTCGGCGGGACGGTGACCTCGACGAGTTCGGTGCGCTATGGCGATATCGCCGGTCCACCGCGAGCCCATCAGCTCGAACTGCGCGCGTCGTGGACCCCCACCACCGGCCAGTTGGCTCCGCATGTCGAGGCCTTCTGCGAGGTGCTTGCCTATGCTGCTGGACTGCCACCCGCCGGAATCACCGAACTTCGCGCACACGGCGGTAGCCGGACCTGAGTTCGTACCGCGTCGCGGGATGAGGCCTTAGAGTCTGCTCTCATGTCAGCGATGAGTTCCAACGATGCCTCGGACGTAACGAACGACGGTGACAACGTCGATGCGCACGCTCCGACACCCCTGTTGGCGCCTGCCGACGGCGTTCCCGCAGTTGTCGACACCGCCGAGGGCGTGGTCGCGGCAGCCGAAATGCTCGCGGGTGGTCACGGCCCGCTTGCGGTAGATGCCGAGCGTGCGTCGGGCTTCCGCTATTCGCAGCGCGCCTACCTACTGCAGTTTCGACGACGCGGGGCAGGCACCATCCTGCTCGACCCGATCCCGGTCACCGGCGCACTCGAACCGCTGGCTTCGGTGATCAATCCTCTCGAATGGGTTTTGCACTCGGCCGACCAGGATTTGCCCGGGCTCGCTGAACTCGGGCTCGTGCCCGCGGCCTTGTACGACACCGAACTGGCCGGACGACTCGCCGGTTTCGAACGAGTCGGGCTCGGCCCGATCGTCGAACGCACGCTCGGCTTGTCGCTTCAGAAGGGACACGGAGCGGCAGATTGGTCGACACGTCCACTCCCCGACAGCTGGCTGAACTACGCCGCGCTCGACGTCGAAGTGCTGCTCGAACTGCATGATGCGATGACCGAGGAACTCGCAGCGAAGAACAAAACCGAGTGGGCACGACAAGAGTTCGCGCACATCCTTGCGCTCGGTCCAGCAAAGCCCAAGCCCGACCGCTGGCGAAAAACGTCGGGAATCCACGCCGTCAAATCGGCGAGGGTATTGGCCTCCGTTCGTGAATTGTGGCGCTCACGCGACGAGATTGCGGCGCACAGAGACATTGCGCCGAGCCGTATTCTGCCCGACTCGGCGATTGTCGCCGCAGCGACGGCAGATCCGAAGACCGAGGGCGAACTACGTGCACTGCCGGTATTCGGTGGTCCGCGTCAGCGACGCTCGACCAAGGTGTGGCTGTCTGCCCTCGAGCGCGCACGACGCTTGCCGACCGAGGAGCTTCCGCCCAAGTCGGCTCCCTTCGACGGCCCTCCTCCGGTGAATCGGTGGGCGCGCCGTGAGCCCGAGGCCGCGGAAAGACTGACGACCGTACGTACGGCGATGACAGCACTGAGCGAAGAGGTCGAGGTGCCGGTGGAGAACCTACTCATGCCGGATTTGCTGCGCCGGCTGGTGTGGGATTGGACACCCGTCGAACGTGATGTCGCGGAGGACATCATCGACAAGAAGCTCACCGAGGGGCGGGCGCGGCCGTGGCAGCGGGACCTGGTCGTACCAGTTCTCGCCGACGCACTGATCTCCGGGCAACAGACTGGGATCCCTGAGCAAACGAGTGGGAACCCTGCTCAAGAGAGTGGCACCCCTGAGCAAGTTACCGGCGGGTAATACCGGCTAGAGTGGATGGCGGTCCGGCGTCAGCCGGGCCGCAATTCCGCATCTTCCCGGGAGGATCGAAGCGTGTCTGTACCCGCGTCCACAAGCTCACAGCGCAATGTCGTGTTCGTAGACGGCATCCGCACACCGTTCGGCAAAGCAGGCCCCAAGGGCATCTACGCCGACACTCGCGCCGACGACCTCGTCGTCAAAGCGATCCGCGAACTACTGCGGAAAAACCCGGCACTGCCCCCCGAGCGCATCGACGAAGTCGCCATTGCGGCGACGACGCAAACCGGTGATCAGGGGCTGACCATCGGACGCACGTCCGCTCTCCTCGCCGGACTCCCCCACAGCGTCCCCGGATTCGCCATCGACCGCATGTGCGCGGGCGCGATGACGTCCGTGACGACGACAGGTTCCGGCATCGGATTCGGTCAGTACGACGTCGTCATCGCCGGTGGCGTCGAGCACATGGGCCGTCACCCGATGGGCGAAGGCGTAGACCCCAATCCGCGCTTCCTCACCGATCGGCTCGTCGACCCGAGCGCACTCGTCATGGGCAACACGGCCGAGAATTTGCACGATCGGTTTCCGAGTATCACCAAGGACCGCACGGACGCCTACGCCGTCGCGAGCCAGAACAAGTACGAGGCCGCCAAGAAGGCCGGTTTCATCGCCGACACTCTCGTACCGGTAGCCACCAAGTCCGCAGCTGGTTGGGGCCTGGCCACCGAGGACGAGCCGCCACGTCCCGGAACAACCATCGACGACCTCGCGAAGCTCAAGACTCCGTTCCGCCCAGCGGGCCGGGTCACAGCAGGAAATGCTGCCGGTCTCAACGACGGTGCCACCGCTGCGATCCTCGCCGGCGAGGACACCGCGCACGAGCTCGGTCTGAACATCGGTATGCGCATGGTCGGCTTCTCGTTTGCAGGCGTCGACCCTGCCGTCATGGGCATCGGACCGGTCCCCGCCACCGAGAAGTTGCTCGGCCGCACCGGTTTGAGCATCTCCGACATCGGATTGTTCGAAATCAACGAGGCGTTCGCAGTGCAGGTTCTCGCGTTCCTCGAGCACTACGGCATCGCCGACGACGATCCCCGTGTCAACCAGTGGGGTGGCGCCATCGCCTGCGGGCACCCACTCGCGTCCTCTGGGGTGCGTCTGATGACTCAGTTGAGCCGCCAGTTCGCTCAGCGCCCCGACGTTCGCTACGGCCTGACGACCATGTGCATCGGTCTCGGCATGGGCGGAACCGTCATTTGGGAAAACCCGATCCACTCCGATTACTCAGGAGCGAAGGCATGAGCGACATCACCACAGCGTTCACGGACGAGGTAGTCACGAACGCGTTCACCAAGATCATCTCCGTACCCGGGCTCGAAGGCAGCATTGCCCTCGTCACCCTGGACAATGGCTACGACCACACCAAGCCGTCGACGTTCGGCCCGGCCGGACTCGCGCGGTTCGATGCCGCGCTCGACGAGGCGTTCGCAGCTGATCCCGTTGCTATCGCGGTGACCGGCAAGCCGTTCATCTTCGCGGTCGGTGCCGACCTCAACGGCGTACCCAACATCAAGACCAAGGACGAGGCGCTCCAGATCGGGCAGCTCGGCCACAAGGTGTTCCGCCGCCTGCGCGAGTCACCCATCCCGACGTTCGCCTTCATCAACGGCGCTGCGCTAGGCGGTGGACTCGAAGTCGGATTGCACTCCCACTACCGCACTGTCGCTGACAACGCCGCAGCGCTCGGGCTCCCCGAGGCATTTCTCGGACTCGTCCCCGGTTGGGGCGGCACTCAGTTGCTGCCCAACATCGTCGGCGCTTCCACCGCAGTGACCGTCATCATCGAGAACTCGCTCAACCAGAACCGCACACTGAAGCCGCAGCAAGCTGTGGACCTCGGCGTCGTCGACGCCATCTTCGGCGGCGCCGACTTCATCGAGCAGTCTCTTGCATGGGCTGTCCGGGTGTTGAACGGCGACGTCGTTCCGAATCGGCCCGAGATCGACCGCGGCCAGGCATGGGACGATGCCATCGCGCGTGCGAAGGGCATCGTGGCCGGCAAGACGGGCAACTTCGCACCTGGCCCAGTAGCTGCGGTAGAACTGCTCGAACTTGCCAGGAACACCGACGTCACCGATTCTGCTTCGCTGGACAAGGCCTTCGCCGCAGAAGACGATGCACTGTCGACGTTGCTGGTCAAGGACGAACTTCGCGCCGGGTTGTACGCGTTCGACCTCACGCAGAAACGCGCGAAGCGTCCCGCCGGCGCACCCGACAAGTCGCTGGCACGCAAGATCACAGGCGTTGGCATCGTCGGTGCCGGGTTGATGGCGAGTCAGCTTGCCTTGCTGTTCGTGCGTCAACTGAAGGTGCCCGTCATCCTGACCGACATCGACCAGGAGCGCATCGACAAGGGCGTCGGTTACGTCCACGGTGAAATCGACAAGCTGCTCGGCAAGAAGCGCCTCTCCCCCGACGCCGCGAACCGACTGAAGGCGCTGGTGTCCGGATCGATCGACAAGGCCGCATTCGCCAAGACCGATTTCGTCATCGAGGCCGTGTTCGAAAACCTCGATGTGAAGAAGAAGGTATTCGCCGAGGTCGAAGAATTCGTCTCCGCTGAAACGATTCTCGCGACGAACACCTCCTCGCTGTCGATCACCAAAATGGCTGCAGATCTGAAGCACCCGGAACGCGTTGTGGGGTTCCACTTCTTCAACCCCGTAGCCGTCCTTCCGCTTCTCGAGGTAGTCAAGGGCGAGAAGACCGACGATGCCACGCTGGCAACAGCATTCGCGACTGCGAAGACACTCAAGAAGTCCGCGGTTCTGTCCGCAGACCTTCCGGGGTTCGTGTTCAACCGCTTGGTGACCCGCGCATCCAACGAGATCATCGGGGCGATCGACGAGGGCACCCCCTTCGACGTCGCCGACGGTGCCGTAGGCGAACTCGGTATGCCGATGAGCCCGTTGACTCTCCTCGCGCTGGTCGGGCCTGCCGTCGCATTGCATACGGCCGAGACGCTTGCAGAGGCCTACCCGGATCGGTTCAAGGACTCCCCCGGATTCCGTGCCCTGGTCGAGGCGAAGAAGCCCGGCGTGTGGACGTACGGACCCGAAGGCCAGGTCGTCGACCCCGAGGTTGCTGCCCTTTGGCCGCAGGGTGACTCACCATCGACTGCAGAGCAGGTGCTCGATCGCACCCGCAATGCAATCGCCGACGAGATCCGAATCATGCTCGACGAAGGCGTCGTTGCAGCACCCGAGGACATCGACCTCTGCCTGCTGCTCGGCGGTGGGTTCGGATTTTGGAACGGCGGTATCACGCCTTACCTCGATCGTAGTGGCGCATCGGAGGCGGCCACCGGACAGCGGTTCCTCGCTCCCGGCGTTGCCAGCGTCTGAGTCGAACCACAGAATCGTCTGATTCGAACACTGGGAGGACGGCCCGCACTTTCGATGTGCGGGTCGTCTTTCGTTTCGACACCCGTCGCCGCCTCTACCACGCACTGTGGTGCCCGATGCATGTGTCAGCTACGGCTGTATGTGGCGGATTCCCAGTGAATTTGGCGGCGTGGCGGCGTGGTGGCGGGGCGGTTGCTGTGTGCGGCGGCGAAAATGTGTCGGTGCTGGGTCAGAGTGAGCAAATTAGTTGCGTCGACGACGATGTCGAGGCGGTGTTTGTCACCAAGAGTGGTGTGGAAAAGCGGGTTTCGCGGGGGCAGCTTCCGAACGTGGTCAATGAGCTCGGGCGGCCGGCGCGATCGTTCTCCTCATATCGAGGGCAGCGAAACTATCCGGGCTGGTACTGGCCTTCGACGTTGGGTCGCAGGAGCGGGGTTCTAGCCCTGGGTGGAGCGGGATCACCTGGTGGCGTTGAATTTCGACGCCTCTGTGGTCGGGGTCGTTTCACAACCGTTTTGGTTGTCTTGGACGCCGGAGAGTGGAAAGCGGCGACGGTAAGCCCTATTCGAAGGGACCACGGGAAGGTAGTCTCTCGCTAAATGGCAAGCAACTTCTCGTGCGGCGTAGACGCACGGAAGTCAGGAGTCCCAATCATGGTCAGCGTGCAGGGTTCCACACCTGAAGGCAATGACGACCATCTCGTGTTTATCGACGACCTACCAGGCCTACGCATCGAGGACGCCCCCAATGTGGTGTGGACCGAAGCCAAAACCTTTTACGGCGAGCGTGCGTTCGGGCTCATGGGTGCGTTCGATGGTACTGGCGGATCTGGGTACAGATTCTCAGCCTCACCTGCGGATAGCTGAGGTTTGGGGGTACCGCCCGCGCAGAAACACGGCCTCCGGTTTCCGATCAGGATTCACCCGCGTGTCAGGCCGGTTTGAGGGCAGCCACCGTACGGTCCTCGGTCGCGGAGCCGTGCGCGCTTCGAACCGCGACATAGCGGGCGATCCCGACAGTCATTCCCAACGCCAGGACTACCGCTGTGATCACGACGGCGAAGACTGTCGAGCTTGTGTTGAAGTTTCTCCACCATGCGATAGCGATACCGGTCCCACTGCACACGATGGCCCCTAGCGGCAGCAGTACGGCTAGCCAGCGGATCGTCGACGAAGCGTGGGGATCGCGGCGAAGCACCACCCACACGGAGAGCAGCGCACACAGGTAAGCAAAAAGACCTGCTGATGCGTACATCGGGAGAACGAACGGCCCGAAATCGATTGTCGGACGGTCGGAGAACGCAGCGAACACTGCGAGCAGGACCACTGCCAATCCAGCCGCAACGCCGAGTAGCGCGACAGGAACAACGACAGTCAGCCTGAGCGCGCGGCCGGAGAGGTCACGTTCGTCCGCCCACTGCCGAAGCGTCAGTGCGCTGTCTTCACCCAGAACTGTTGACGCGCTGTGTCCATCACGGCGTGCACCGTCGAGTTCCGCTTCGAGCTCCGTGAGTAGATCCTTTCGATCGACGCCACGCACGCCAGTTCGACGCCACAGGCGGTTCGCGGTCCGAAAAACATGCTGCAGTGTGCCATTCTCGGCTTCCGTAATTGCGGTGGTGTTCATGCGACGCCCGTTCTGTTGTCGGTCGATGGTTTCGGAGACTGAAGCAACGAGGTGACACTGCTGGAGATTGCAATCCACTCAGCAGTGCCGCTCTTCAGCGCTTCTATTCCAGTTTCACTGAGCGAGTAGTACTTTCGTGGCGGACCTGACAGAGATGGGCGCTTGTCGGAAGTCACCAGTCCGGCCTTCTCTAGGCGCGCCAGTAGCGGATACGCAGACCCACCGGAAACGAGCAAGTCCCGCTCGGCCAGCCGCTCGGTCAATTCGTATCCGTATACCGGTCGCTCTCCGAGGAGAGACAGAAGGCACAGATCCAACACTCCTCGAAGCACCAAGCTCCGCCTTTCGATCACACTCATGCTTAACAAGGTAGCGAGTAGTAGCTTGTTAAGCAAGACACCGTCCGAACAACGGCCTATTGGGCCGACACGTCGAGCTCAGCGTGGCGTGGAGAATTTACGGTGACCGAAGCGCTGGGGGTCCTACAGCTGCATCAACAATCCGCCAGCTCAGATGAGAAGAATCCACCGACGTTGCATCCTGGATTAGTAGCGGGCCGCATGTCCACCCGACGAGCTCCGCCACGTGGTCTGTCGGTGTGGTGGTGAATTCTCATTGAATGTGGCCAGGGTGATGGGTGGCGAAACGACAGGTAGGACAGACAAGGGTCTGCCGGGGATTTCGGAGCGTTGCTCATCACCGAGGGCGGGGCGTGGAGCTGCAGTAGTTACTGCTTGAGGTTGTGGCGAGCTACCGCACGCAATTGCTCAGGTGGACCACAACGCATAGCCAGCAGCAGTTTGACACGATGTGAGTCTGGAATTGGGTCGCAGGCCACCTACGCTGTGCGCGCTCGTGAAGGGTGCGCGTTGTATGGGCGGACTCTCAGCTCCAGCCCGGCTTGACGTCGCGCCGCGCTGGAAGTCCGTTCCATTCTGTGAGTGGGGCCGACTGCCACCACCAATCTGGATCAGAGTGAACGCCGGCGACTACCGTTCTGCCAGTGACAGCCAGAAGTAACTCGGGCGGGCTGCCCAAAGACGTATCGATCCACGGAAACACACGCGACACTGTTCTCGCACAGCTAATTTCGGGAAACCTCAGGAACATCCCCACTGCGCGCGCCGCGTCGGTGCCGTGAACCAGTATTTCTGTAACAGCCATGCCTGCCCAACCCGCAGCGTCGGCTGTTCCGCTGGGGTGGAACGCACGTTGATCTCCAAGGTCGCGGAGCAGTGCTGCGAGCACATGTGCGGCCGAGAGCACGTTGTCGATGTGTTCGGATGCGGGTGCTTCACGACCGTCGCGCAGGACCGGTAATCGGACCTGCGCGCGTCTCGCGACCTGACTGCTGTAGAAGAGCAACGCATCGCTGATGTGCTCGATGGTGTGGAGTGCAGTCCACTGCGTTGGATCCGCAGTGTTCGACCACTGCATCGATGTATCGGGTATCGCAGTGAGCGCGTGCAGAGCTTGCGCTGCATGCACCACGTCCTCAGGTGTCGGTTCGGTCTGTGACGTCATGATGTCCGGATCTGTGGTCGTGTCGGGCCGGAGCCTCGATCTGCAGACTATCCATCAAAAGGTGCAGTTAACAGAGCAAGAGGCGCATCGTGATCACAAATCCGCCAACACGACGAGAATGATCGACTGACGTTGCATCAGGCGTATATGGCGGACCGCAGGTCACAACCGATAAGCGCCGCCACACTGGATGACAAACCACAGCATGCGGTAACTCTTCGGGTGAAGATCCGCCGATTTCCACCACTTTCGAGCGAGTCGGGGCCATGATGGCCTAACCACCATCGCTGCAGGCTCACGACCTCGAAAGCTGGGTTCGTAATGACGCAACCTACAGATCGCTACACCGCGAAAGTAATCGGAGTCACCGTCGCTGCCGCGGTCGGGGGATTTCTTTTCGGTTTCGACAGTTCTGTCGTCAACGGTGCGGTCGATTCGATTCAGGAAAATTTCGGCCTGAGCTCGTTCATCACCGGTTTCACCGTCGCCATTGCGCTACTCGGTTGCGCGGTCGGCGCATGGTTCGCCGGGCGACTCGCCGATAGCTGGGGCCGCAAACGCGTCATGCTCCTCGGCTCGGCACTGTTCACCATCTCTTCGGTCGGTTCAGGTTTCGCCTTCAGTGTTCCGGACCTGATGCTGTGGCGAGTCATCGGTGGACTAGGAATCGGGATCGCTTCGGTCATCGCACCTGCATACATCTCGGAGATCGCCCCGGCAAAGTATCGCGGCGGTCTCGCATCACTTCAGCAGTTGGCGATCACCATCGGCATTTTCGCCGCCTTGCTCTCCGACGCAGTACTGCAGAACGCTGCAGGTGGGCCATCGAACGATCTGTGGTTCGGGATGGAGGCCTGGCGATGGATGTTCCTCGTCGGTGTCGTCCCCGCGCTCGTGTACGGCTTCCTCGCCACGCTCATTCCTGAGTCACCCAGATACCTGGTAGGCAAGAATCTCGACTCGGAAGCTGCGCGTATTCTCGGTGAAATCTCCGGTGAGCTGCATCCGAACGAGCGAGTCAAGGAAATTCGTCTCACACTGAGAGCCGAAGCAAAATCTTCGTTCGCGGACATACGAGGCCCCAAATTCGGACTGCAACCTATCGTCTGGGTCGGTATTACCATGGCGATTCTGCAGCAATTCGTCGGCATCAACGCGATTTTCTATTACTCGACCACCCTCTGGAAATCGGTTGGGTTCAGCGAGAATCAGTCTTTCGTCACCTCAGTGATCACCTCGGTCATCAACGTGAGCATGACCTTCGTGGCGATCTTGTTCGTTGATCGATTCGGTCGAAAGAATCTGTTGCAGATCGGTTCCATCGGAATGTTCGTCGGTCTGGTTCTTGCCGCGGTGTCGTTCACCCAGTCGATCGGGTCGGGGGACAACATCACACTCCCCGACCCCTGGGGTCCGGTCGCCCTCGTCGGTGCCAACCTATTCGTCATCTTCTTCGCAGCAACCTGGGGACCGATCATGTGGGTCATGCTCGGTGAAATGTTCCCCAACCGAATGCGCGCGGTTGCGCTCGGCATCAGTACCGCCGCCAACTGGGTCGCCAACTTCGCAATCACGCTGGCTTTCCCCTCGCTGACCGAGACAATCGGCCTCGGATTCATCTACGCGTTCTTCGCGTTCTTCGCGTTGCTGTCCTTCTTCTTCGTCAAGTTCAAGATTCGCGAAACCAAGGGCATGGAACTCGAAGACATGGTTATCTGAGCCGCTTCTCGAGAGAGTGAGATGTCATGTCCACGTTTGTTGTCGAATATTCCTACACACCTGAATCATCGTCCGGTAGAGACGATCACCGGACGGATCACCGTGCATGGCTCACTGAGATGATCCGACGCGGGATCGTGCGATCTTCCGGACCGTTGGCGGACCACACGGGCGCAAAGTTCATAGTCGAGTCGACGGACTTGGACACGGCAAGTCGATTGTTCACCTACGATCCGTTCGTTCGCGCGCATCTCGTCGAGGACGTACGCGTCGTCGAATGGTCGCCTCCCACTGACGATTCCAGCAACTGAGGTGAACGATCCGATCGACGCGACCCGTGGCGTGGCCGGATGCACCCAGCGAAGGTTCAGGGAGACTTGGACCATCCCACGATTCGCTGTGCAACGTCTTCCGAGGTCAAACCGAGCTCGCTGAAAATCTGCGCACGAGAAGCGTGATCCAGGAATCGCTGTGGCACACCGATGTCGTGGCAGATCGTGTCTACCCCCACTGCGCGGACAGCGGCAGACACGCTCGATCCGATTCCGCCGTGGAGGCCCGAGTCCTCGATCGTGACGACGAGACGGAAATCCTTGGCCATCCCGAGTAGCGACTCCGGCACCGGAAGCACCCAGCGTGGATCGATCACTGTCACCGAAAGACCCTGAGCTGCAAGCTTTTCAGCTGCATCGACCGCCAATGAAGCAAAAGCCCCCACGGCGACAATGAGAACATCACGCTCTCCGGACTCCGGCTCGACAAGGACGTCGACAATACCGTCGAGTCGCCGGAGCGCTGGAACGTCATCCGTCACCGCACCTTTGGGGAACCGCAGCGCGGTGGGACCGTCGTGTACCTCCAACGCTTCGGCGAGCTCCTCTCGAAGGGTTGCGCAGTCACGAGGAGCGGCGACACGGATGCCAGGCACTATCCCCAGCAGCGACATGTCCCACATTCCGTTGTGACTGGCTCCGTCGTTGCCGGTGATACCTGCCCGGTCGAGAACCAAGGTGACCGGCAACTTCAGCAACGCCACATCCATGAGCAACTGATCGAATGCACGATTGAGGAACGTCGAGTACACGGCTACGACTGGATGCATCCCGCCGAGAGCGAGGCCTGCCGCCGAGGTCATGGCATGCTGCTCCGCGATCCCGACATCGAAAAGCCGACCGGGGTACTTCTCGCCGAATGCAGCCAAACCTGTCGGGCCTGCCATCGCCGCGCTGATCGCGACGATGTCCTCGCGGTCAGCCGCGATATCGATGAGTTCGCGAGAGAAGACCGACGTCCAGTCCGGCGCAGCCACCGAACGTGATTGTCCGGTAAGCGGATCGATGACGCCTGTGGCGTGCATCTGATCGGCGACGTTGTTCTCGGCGTGCGCGTACCCCATCCCCTTGCGCGTCACCGCGTGGACGATGACCGGGCCGCCGTAGTCCTTTGCACGTCGAAGTGCCGATTCGAGCGCGGGCTCATCGTGGCCGTCGACGGGTCCGAGGTACTTGATACCGAGATCGGTGAACAGGACCTGAGGACTCAACGCGTCCTTCACTCCGGCCTTCATGCCGTGCAACATCGCGTATGCGGTCTTGCCGACGAACGGAATCTTGCGCACGATGCGTCGACCGTTGTCGAGGACCCGCTCATATCCGGGTTGTAGCCGAAGAGCTGCAAGATGCTCGGCGAGGCCGCCTATCGTCGGCGCGTAGGAACGTCCGTTGTCGTTGACGACGATGACAACCGAGCGGTCCTTGCCTGCAGCGATGTTGTTGAGGGCCTCCCAACACATGCCTCCGGTCAGGGCACCGTCGCCGACGACGGCCACGACATGCCTGTCGGTTTGCCCTTTCAATTCGAAAGCTTTCGCCAACCCGTCTGCATACGACAGCGAAGCCGATGCGTGTGAAGACTCGACCCAGTCGTGCTCACTCTCCGCGCGTGAGGGGTAGCCGGAAAGACCGCCCTGCTTACGCAGCGAATCGAAGGCTCCGGTCCGACCGGTGATCATCTTGTGCACGTAGGCCTGGTGGCCGGTATCCCAAATGATCGGGTCGTGTGGCGAGGAGAAGATACGGTGGATCGCAAGCGTCAATTCGACGACACCGAGATTGGGTCCGAGATGACCTCCCGTCGCCGACACCTTGTCGACCAGGAACTCACGGACCTCCTCTGCCAGGTCTGCCACTTCGGACGGGGCCAGTCGGCGCAAGTCCTCGGGCGTCTGGATTCGAGCTAGGACACCCAACGAGATCGCTCCCTCCGGCCGGAAATCTTCGGTCCTTGCAGTCTTGCCTTGTTCGATGCGAACTGTCTTGTCTCCCCAGTCTACGTAGCGTCCCGTGCAGCGACGCCGAGATAGCTCCTACTGATCGACAATACTGCGGTCCGGCACATGCACCCAACAATCGCGGCGCGTCCATCGTCACATCAGAAAAGGAGCCCGGAGCATAGGGTCACCTCATGACAACTGTCGTGGACCAAATCCTGAAGGACGTGTTCGACGCGTGCCGAGACAACACGTCGGGTGCGGTTGCCGATTACATCCCGGAACTTGCTGCAGTCGCACCCGACGGCTACGGGATAGCCCTCACGACCAGCGATGGTTATGTCTACGAAATTGGCGACACCGCGACTCCCTTCACCATTCAGTCGATCTCGAAGCCGTTCACCTATGCGTTGGCACTGACGGATCGTGGTGAGGCTGCGGTTGCCCGCAAGGTCGATATCGAACCGTCGGGTGAGCCGTTCAACGAGATCAGTTTGGACCCGATCACCGAACGTCCCAGAAACCCGATGATCAACGCCGGCGCTATCACCTCGGCGTCGTTGATCAAAGGACGCACGAGGAAGGAGCGGTTCGAACGGATCAGGTCGGCGTACTCACGTTATGCGGGCCGCGAACTCGACTTCAACGAGAGCGTGTACGCCTCCGAGGCCAGGACCGGAAATCGAAACCGCGCGATCGGATACATGCTGCGGTCCTTCGACATCATCGAGGAGAATCCGGACGCGGCCGTAGACCTTTACTTTCGTCAGTGTTCTATCGACGTGACTGCGGCCGATCTGGCCATGATGGCAGCCACCATGGCCAACAATGGCGTGAACCCACGAACGAGGGAGCGAGCGCTGGCACCCGCCCTCGTCGAACGAGTACTCAGTGTCATGACCACATGCGGTATGTACGACGACGCAGGCGATTGGGTTGCGCGAGTGGGCATGCCGGCCAAGAGCGGAGTCGGAGGTGGACTGCTCGCAGTGTTGCCTGGGCAGATGGGAATTGCGGTGTATTCCCCCCGTCTCGATAAACACGGAAGCAGCGTGCGGGGAGTGGCGACCTGTCGCGAATTGTCCACCAGGCTCGAACTCCACTTCCTACATGTGACCCGCGCAGCCCGTTCGGCAATTCGAGCCCGTTACACGCTCACCGAGGTGCCGTCTCGAAAGCGCAGAAGCGACGTCGAACAAGATGCTCTAGCTGAGTTCGGAACTCGCGCAAGGGTATACGAACTACATGGCGACCTGTTGTTCTCGGGTGCCGAGACAGCGGTACGCGAGATCGGCAACCTCGACGACGAACTCGACGCGTTGGTCATCGACGTCCGTGGGGTCGGCGAGGTCAGTGACGTAGCGCGCAACATGTTCGACGAACTGCACAGACACCTCGCCGAACGTGGGTGTCGAGCCTCGCTGGTCGACCCACAGGGCATCATGGGACACAAGGTTTCCAGTGTCGACCCGAATGCTGTCGCGGGGCGGATTTTCTCCGATGCCGGCTCGGCCATTCGATGGGCGGAAGAACTGCTACTCGACCGCTACTGCGTTGGTCCGCGGCAGCCCGAAACGATCTCGGTGTCCGAACATCCGGTCCTGAGCGGACTGACCCCCGCCCAGCACGAGGAAGTGGAAGCGCTGATCGACATCCGGCACTATCCCCGCGGTCAAGTGATCGTGCGCAGCGGCGACTCGGCGTCGGGGCTGTTCCTGGTGCTCGCAGGTGAAGTCAGCTCGATCTTCGTGGCCGAAGACGGTTCACGTCACCGAATATCCACGCTGTCGCCTGGCATGAGCTTCGGCGAAATGCCACTTTTGGCCGACACGACCTTCATCCTCGACTTCTGCGCGGACACACCGTTGACCATAGGAGTGCTTTCGGTCGAAGACTTCGGTGCACTGACGAAAGACGCACCCGCCGTGAAATTGGAGTTGCTCACCAACCTCGCTACGGGGGCATACCTTCAGATGAACACAGCCATCAAATCACTTGGCCAATTCGAAATGCGGCGCTGATACCGGGCGAAGAACTCGTTGAAGTAAGGGCGCCGGAGGGAATTCCCTTCGGCGCCCTCCGCAACAACAGTTACAGCAGGCAGTGCCGATCAGGCACCCAGGGTCGCCATTGTCAGCACCTCGGTCGGCTGCGGAGAGCCGCCTGCGGGTTCGAGCGAGAATGCGAAGTTGGTCGCGCCTCCCATACCCTCGATGACCGTCGGGCTGCCTTCGGCCAGTTGCGCCGGTGTGACGAGTCCAACCGACCGCGGAGTCCCCTCGACGAACCACATTTGATAGTCCTTGCCCGCCTCCGGTGCCGCCACACCGTCGAGTTCCACCACGGCCGAGTCTGCCTCGCGTGAGTACGAGATCTTCGCCGTACCTCCGCCAGGGAAGCTCGCTGTGGATTCCTGCGTGTCACCGTATGCAATGACCTGCTCGGCCTGCGTCGGGCTTGGATCGTTCCCGATCACCTGCGTCGCGACGACACCTCCACCGACCACAACGACCACTGCCGCCGCAGCAGCCATCAGCGAGGTGCGCAGCCTGGTGCTACGTCGATCACGGTGCCCTTTCAAGCTCGTTACGTTCGACGCGGTCGGCGCGGGCGGGGTCACCTGCGGTGTACGCGGAACTTCGTCGAGAATTCGTGCACGAACCTCTGCCGGGGGCTCGACGGCATCGAGGACCGACGCCAGCGCCAACGTCTCCTGAATCTCCCCGACGAGAATGCCGAACTGGACGCGAGCGGTATCGTCTGCCGACACGAGATCGCGCTGGATCTCTGCTTCTTCTGCTGCGCTGACCGCATGGAGGGCAAAGACCTCCGCGGAATCGAGCAGTCGCTGTCGTATCGCTTCGCTCATGAGGGTGTCACCCCCAAACATGTCTTCAACTTGATCAGCCCATCTCGTATACGCGATTTGATGGTCGGGACCGCTACCTCGAGCCGCTCGGCAACCTCGCGGTAGGTCCAACCGCTGTAATAAGCCATTCGCACAGATTCACGCTGTGTGTCGGTCAGTGTGTCGAGGCACGCGATCACAGCATCGGATTCGAGCCGCTGCGTGACCGCTTCGAGAACCTCGTCGTGCTCGGGTGAATGGCTGATAGCGCCGTATGCCGCCTCACGGTCGGTACCGGATTGCTCCGACCTGACCCGGTCGACAGCCCGCCGATGAGCCAAAGTCATGATCCATGCGAGCGGACTACCCTGCTTCGGATCGTAGTTCGGAGCCGATCGCCAAATTTGGAGAAAGACTTCCTGGGTCGTTTCCTCGCTGTACCCGGGGTCACGAAGTACGCGTAGCACCATGCCGTAGACGCGAGCCGACGTCGCGTCGTACAACTCGGCGAACGCACGTTGGTCACCCTGGGCCACTGCTGCCATCAGACGACGAAGCCGCTCGGTCTCGTCCGCGCGCAGATTACGCAACTGCGCGCTGGGGACTGTGCACGCAGCTCCTTCGGAATCCACCGATTCCGGCGGGTCGTCGAATGAATCGGATGTCTCCAGAAACGGCGAGTCCGAACTCGGGGTGTCGCTCACCGGACCAAGGTCCCAACTGATTCGAATCTGATCGCGTTCATTGATCAAGAGAGTAGTGCTCATATGGCTCTCACACCGAAACCTCCGCGTTTTCCCGCCGCACAAGGTATTCGATACACCGAACGAAAGGGATGGGTGAGCGCGAAAAACGGAGTGCGGGCGAGACGAAAATCGGGCAATCATGGAGGAATGGATACATCGGCGGCAATATCGACTCACGGCATCGTCAACGAGGCGAGTGCCATTCGAAGCATGGTCTCGCTCACCGGCCAATTCGCGTCTCTCGTGCTAGTGACCGTGTGCCGCCTTTCGTGATCGATGTCGCCGCACCGCGTCACGGTTGGAACAGACAGTCCCGCAGTATCGTTGACGGCCCGTTCTGGATACGTCCGCGAACGCGGTGCTGCAATCTTCGGCCGCGCACCGACCCAACCGCGACATTCCGCGCCCAGTGAGATGAAGTGCAGTTCCCACGCTGACCAGGGCCCGAATTACTGACCCCAGGGCGATATTGGGGTCTCGATAGTGGATGTGCCACCCATCTCCGGCGTGGTTGGTCAGACGCGGGTAAGCAGACGCGCGGGTAAGCAGACGGTTGAGGATTTCCGCTCGAGATTCATCTGTGGAGGCGTCGACCACCGTCGACCATTCGGCCAGAAAAGCCATCGTGTCCACCAGGTCGGCGTCATCGGGGACGGTGTCGACAACCAACCCCGCCTCGACGCAGCGCCGTCCGAGTTCCGCGGCCGACTCGGGTGGAGAATTGAGCAAGCCGACTCCCAAATGCACGGCATACGTTCCGTAAGGGTTGATATGCATAAGACCATTACAGCACAGTGGGGTTATGCGTAGCCACGAAAACCTTTCCCATAGCTGGGCAACAGTCTCTCGTCACAACACGAGCGAAGGAGCGATCAGCTACCAGAACTGCGCATGCGGAGCCCAGCGGATTCTCTCATCATGCATCTACGAGCCAGGAATCCTCGCCCTCGTCAGCGCCCGATGAGAGCGCATCTGGTGCGCATTATTCTCCGATTCGGAGCGGTTGCCACCGACCCTGCACTCGGTGGCGCCGGAAGGAATCATCCGCAGCTAGAGTGCGGCATCCGGTCCCCTTCGGCTTACTTCGTGAACAAGCCGATGCACTCCACGTGGTGCGTGAGCGGAAAGGCGTCGAATGCACGCATTGCCTCGAAGGTGTACCCAGCCTCGCGATACAGACCGACATCTCGAGCGAACGACGCTGGATCGCAACCGATGTGAACGATGCGCCGCGGTGAACGTGATGCGACCCTCGAGACGACCTCTTTGCCTGCACCCGCGCGAGGAGGATCGAGCACGACGACGTCGGGAGCATCCAGCAGCTCGACCACTCGTTCCACTCGGCCAGGTTCGAACGCCACTTGCGTCACGTCCTGCAGCGCTGCGGCGCCGTCCGCTGCCGCCCGTCGAGAGAATTCGACACTGACCACCCGGCCGTCGGCGCCGACACTGGGCGCCAGGCTGGCAGCGAACACTCCGACCCCGCCGTACAAGTCCCATGCAACAGATCCTGCATTCGGCAGCGCCCATTCGGCTACGACATCGCTGTACATCTGTGCGGCCCCGCGATGTGCCTGCCAGAAGCCGCTCGCATCCAGTTCCCACTCCCGGCCTGCAACGAATTCGTGTGCCCGTCCGCTACCGACGACGGTGCGCTGCGTCCGCTCCTGCGCCGACGCAGACCGTCGGGCGGACGCACCACGCCTGCCCGGCGAACGTCGCCCCGTTTTCGACACCGCCGCAGGCGCAATCTCGATCACGTGACGTTCGCCTGTACCGTCGACCGCCACTGCAAGCTCCGCGCCCGGACGCCACTTCTCCTCGTTCAATCCGTCCAGAGCACCCGACACCACCTGGGGGCACCCGAGCTCGGTCACGATGGTCGAACTGCGGTAGCGGTGAAAACCCGCGCGTCCGGCAAGGTCCACGGTCAGCCGAACCCGGCTTCTCCACCCGGTTCCATCTCCCGTGAAGGGCAATTCCTCCACCTCGATGTCACGCTCGAGGCCCGCGATACGACGCAATTGCTCGCTCACCACGGCCGCTTTCATGGCCCGGCCCGCAGCCAAGGTCGCGTGCGAGTAGTCACAGCATCCGGATCCCCCTGGACCGGATATCGGGCAGAGAGGCGCGATTCGATCCGGTGATGCGACGATGATCTCCACCGCATCCGCTCGACAGAACGACCCACCGCGGTCCTCTGTCACTGCGGCACGGACGATCTCGCCCGGCAGTCCGTGGCGCACGAACATCACGCGGCCCTCGTGGCGCGCAACGCAAAACCCTCCGTGCCCCGGCGCCCCGAGTGTCACTTCGATGTTCTGGCCTACCCAGTTCTCGCTCATGGTGCTCATTTCGGCGTCGGCGGTTCGTACCCGCGGCGGGACGCACCCGGAGCGTTCTGGATGGACTCGCGTCTCGCCTTCTCCGACGAGTGCAACTGCCACGGGACGCTGGTCACCATCACTCCCGGCTGAAACAGCAAGCGACTCTTCAATCTGAGGGCACTCTGGTTGTGCAGAATCTGCTCCCACCAGTGTCCGACGACGTACTCGGGTATGAACACGGTCACGACGTCGCGCGGCGAATCCCGGCGCACCCTCTTGACGTAGTCGAGGATAGGCCTGGTGATTTCACGGTACGGCGACTCGACGACCTTGAGCGGTACCGTGACGTCGCTCGCTTCCCACCCCCGAACGAGTGCACGTGTGTCCTGTTCATCGACGTTCACGGTGATGGCTTCGAGTGTGTCCGGCCTCGTTGCGCGCGCATATGCCAACGCACGCATCGTGGGCATATGCAGTTTCGACACCAGCACGATCGAGTGTGTCCGACTCGGCAGGACGCCGTCCCACTCTTCGTTCTCGAGCTCGCGTGCCACCGTGTCGTAGTGCTTGCGGATCATCCGCATCAGAACGAATATCGCGATCATGGCCACGATGGCAATCCATGCGCCTGCTGCGAACTTCGTGATCAGCACGATTACCAACACGGTGGCAGTCATGGCCAAACCGATGCTGTTCACGATCCGCGAGCGGAGCATGTGTCGACGTTGATTCGGGTCCTTTTCATTCCGCAGCAAGCGAGTCCAGTGGCGAATCATTCCCGTCTGACTCAGCGTGAACGAGACGAATACTCCGACGATGTAGAGCTGAATAAGCTTCGTCACTTCGGCACCGAACACTACGACGAACGCGATCGCGGCGCCTGACAGAAACAGAATGCCGTTACTGAAGGCGAGGCGATCGCCACGCGTGTGCAGCTGACGCGGAAGGTAGCGGTCTTGAGCGAGAACCGATCCGAGCACCGGGAATCCGTTGAATGCGGTGTTCGCGGCCAGTACGAGGATGAGCGCAGTGACGACGGTGATGAAGAAGAAGCCGATCGGAAAGCCGGAGAAAACGGTTTCGGCCAACTGGGCGATCAACGTTTTCTGCTGATAGCCGTCGGGGGCACCGATCAACTGCTCACCGGGATCCATCGCGTACTTGATGCCGATCTTCTCGGCCAGAATGATGATTCCCATCATCAGAGTGATGCCGATGACGCCGAGCATGAGCAAGGTCGTCGCGGCATTCTTCGACTTCGGTTTGCGGAATGCGGGCACGCCGTTACTGATGGCTTCCACACCGGTCAGCGCAGCACAGCCGGAAGAGAACGCTCGTGCGATGAGGAAGGCGAAGGCGATTCCGTACAAATTCGAGTCCTCGGCTTTCAACTCGAAGACTGCCGAATCCGCTTTCAGATCCTCACCGAACACGTACACCCGGATCAGCCCCCACGCCAGCATCAACACCATGCCGACCATGAATGCATAGGTGGGAACGGCGAACGCCGCGCCGGATTCTCGGATTCCTCGCAGGTTGATCGAGGTGATGAGCACGATCGCCACGACGGCGAACAGCACCTTGTGTTCGGCCACCAGCGGCACAGCCGAGCCGATGTTCGATGCCGCGGCCGATATCGAGACCGCAACGGTCAACACGTAATCGACCATCAGCGCACTGCCTACCGTGAGTCCGGCCGTGGGTCCGAGATTGACCGTCGCAACCTCGTAGTCGCCGCCGCCGGAGGGATAGGCGTGCACGTTCTGCCGGTAGCTAGCGACCACGACAGCCATCACGACACACACGGCAAGGCCGATCCACGGCGTCAACGCATAAGCGGAGATACCGGCGACGGAGAGGACGAGAAATATCTCCTCCGGCGCATAGGCCACCGAGGACATGGCGTCCGAAGCGAAAACGGGAAGCGCGATTCGTTTGGGAAGTAGGGTATGACCGAGCTTGTCGCTGCGGAACGGCCTACCGAGCACTAGCCGCTTGGCGGCGGTCGAAACCTTGGGCACGGTGCAAAGCGTAGGCCGTCCGAATACCGCAACACCACCGGCGCGTCCGAAACCCGCCGTACAAGTCCGGTGGGCATCCACAGCACTCCTGAAATGCCCGAATTTACGTATCGCTGCACCGGCTGGGCTCGATCGTCGACGCGCAGCCGGTTACCTTGTTGTACGAGCACCGAGAGTCACCGGCCCCTGCCGAAAGACGAATCGACGCTATCCGAACGGAGCTGGAGCCTGTGTACGTAGTAGTGATGGGGTGTGGCCGCGTCGGCGCATCGCTGGCCGGTGCGCTTCACCGAATTGGCCACGAGGTGGCGGTCATCGACCGGGACGAGAACGCATTCCTCCGACTGGATCCAAGCTTCGAAGGCCACCGCATCATCGGGATGGGATTCGACAGGGACGTCCTCGTGCGCTCCGGCATCGAGAAGGCCGAAGCATTCGCGGCCGTCTCCTCCGGTGACAACTCCAACATCATCGCCGCACGCGTCGCGCGCGAGACATTCGGCGTCGACAAGGTGGTCGCTCGCATCTACGACGCGAAGCGTGCGGCGGTATACGAGCGGCTGGGGATTCCCACCGTGGCAACGGTCCCCTGGGCTACCGATCGATTCCTTCACAATCTTCTGCGCGACGATCCGACGACCAAATGGCGTGATCCTTCGGGCAACGTCGCGGTTGTTCTACTCGACATTCACGAGGGGTGGATCGGCAAGAAGCTGGCGCTCCTCGAAGAGTCGACTCGTTCACGCGCGGCATTCCTCATCAGATTCGGCACCGGGCTACTACCCGACAAGCGCACGATCATCCAGGCGGACGACGAGATCTATATCGCCGCGGTGTCCGGAACGGTTGCCGAAGCAATCGCGCTGGCAGCCAATCCCCCGCCTTCCGACGACTAGTTCACATCCGCACCGAGACGAACGGGAACCCATGAGAGTCGCAATCGCCGGCGCCGGCGCTGTCGGCAGATCCATTGCCCGAGAACTGATTCGCAGCGAACACAAGGTCATGCTGCTCGAGCGCAAACTCGACCACGTCGAACCCGAGGCGATTCCGGAAGCTGAATGGGTTCTGGCCGACGCCTGCGAGCTCTCACTCCTCGAAGCGTCGAACCTCGAAACCTACGACGTGGTGATCGCAGCAACGGGAGACGACAAAGCGAATTTGGTCCTGAGCCTGTTGGCCAAGACCGAATTCGGTGTCAACCGAGTCGTCGCGCGCGTCAACGATCCTCGGAACGAGTGGCTCTTCGACGGATCGTGGGGCGTAGACGTCGCGGTGTCCACCCCGCGCATGCTTGCCTCGCTGGTCGAGGAGGCCGTCTCGGTTGGCGATCTGGTTCATCTCATGACCTTCCGCAAAGGGCAGGCCAACCTGGTGGAGATCACTCTTCCGGAGAACACTCCCCTGGCCGGCAAGCCTGTTCGAAAGCTCTTGCTCCCCCGTGACGCCGCGCTGGTGACCATTCTTCGTGGCGGCCGTGTCATCGTCCCGCAGCAAGACGATCCACTCGAAGGTGGAGACGAACTGCTGTTCGTAGCTTCCGTCGAAGTCGAGAACGACCTACGCGCCGCGGTCGGCCTGACCAACATCGCGACGGGTTGATCGATCGTCAGTTGGTTCGTTCACTTCGTCGATCGCTCGATCGGCCCGCCGAACCGCCCAGACCGTGACCAGTAGCGCGACGCCAGTCAACGGCCAACCCATGCCGATACGTGCGACGGCCAGCCAACCCGTTTGGTCGGCGTCGTACAACTCGGACTGCACGAGATAGCGCGCGCCGAAGACAAGTGCCCAGGCGAACGTGGCGATGTCGTAGGAGTGAACCGACCGACGGTGCCCACGCCACTCGGTCCCTTTGCCGTTCAGATATCCCCACGCCACCCCGACGAGGGGCCATCGAACGAGCATCGACGCCAGGAACACGGCCCCGTACAGCAGGCTCGTGTAGATACCGAAGAGGAAATAGCCTTTGGCGTCGCCTGTTCGGTACGCGATGAACGCACATATTCCGACACCGAAGAATCCCGAAATTGCCGGCTGAATCGGGTTGTTCCGCACCAATCTCCACACCAACACACCCAGTGCGATTGCGAGGGCCGACCAAATCCCGGCGGCAAGCCCGAACCTGCTGTTGACAGGTACGAACACCACCACAGGAAGAGTCGAGGACACCAAACCGGTCAAACCGCCGAGTTGCTCGAGGACAGTTTGCTTGCTCTCTTCGTCCAGACTCGCCGCAACATCGACGACGTCGGAGTCCGTGCGCTCGACCTGATGGTCTACCGGCGAGCCCGGGTGACCCAGCGAGCTTTGCTCGGGCCCGCTTCCATCGGCGGGAACGTCGAGCTCGGGGCGTATGTTCTGGCCACCCATCGGGCGACTGTCTCTCTCGGTCACATCATCGAGCGTGCCACATCAACGCGGTCAGGAGTCGTCGCGGAGTTCGTAGTACGGGTTGTAGACGATTTTTCGGCCGTTCCGCTCCCCCACCCGGCCTCGGATGAGAACGGTCTTGCCTGGCTCGATTCCGGCGATCTTTCGTCGGCCGATCCACACCAACGTCACCGGATCGGTGCCATCGAAGAACTCGGCTTCGATGTTTGCGTTTGCTGCCTTGGAGCATGCTTCTACGCTGCGCAAACGCCCCAACATCGTGACTTCTTCACCCCTGGAGCAGTCACAGGCACGGCGAGCGCCCGAGGCCTCCGAGGTTTCCGCCATCTCTTCGGCATCGAGCTGATGGATGTCCTCCGTCAACTTACGCGTGAGCCTGCGAAAATATCCTGCGGCAACGGGTGCCATGGTGCGCTCCTGGAAGCATCTGCGACGAGTTACATCGCTGTGAAGACCTGTACCAACGCCACTGTAGCCCCGCGTGAGGCCGACGGCCAACCTCCAGTTCAACTGCGTCCGCGAGGCCGAATCGTCCGGTCGACGGCGCGTGGATGTCACCGGGCACAATCACCGGAATGAACGTGACGAGACCGGCAATTCACGTGGTCGTCCTACCTGGCACCGGATCGGATGCGGAGTTCGCATTCGACGCATTCGCGTCGGCGGTAACGGCAGCAGGAGCCACGATCGAGGCAGTGAGCCCCAAACCCATCGGAATCGTTGCGTCTTACGAGGAAGCGATGTCTGCAGCGGCACACCGACATGGCCGGATCATCGTCGGCGGCATCTCGATAGGCGCAGCCGTGGCACTGTCCTGGGCACGCCGTCACCCACAATCGGTGATCGGAGTTCTGGCAGCCTTGCCGCCCTGGATCGCCAAGCCGGCCGACGCACCGGCGGCACTCAGCGCGAGATACACGAAGGAACAACTCGACGCTTCCGGCCTGGACGCGGTGACCGCGGCGATGGAAGCGACGTCTCCACCATGGCTGGCGTCGACTCTCCGGCGTTCATGGGCCTCGCAATGGCCCGATCTTCCCCGGGCTCTGTCAGAGGCAGCCGCCTACGTGGCGCCCGATCTCGACGAACTACGCAGCACGCTCGTGCCCACCGCAGTGATAGGTGCCATCGACGATCCAGTCCACCCGATCGACGTTGCGCGGACTTGGCACGAACAGATTCCGGACTCACGCCTGTCCACTGTCACCCTTGCCGACATCGGTACCGATCCAGGAGTGCTCGGTCAACGCTCGATGCAGGATCTGACGAGCCTCCTCGACTGACATATAGGCCCGTCGCAACAACTTTGCTCAGTTACCGGGCGGTCAGCGCGAACGAGGTATCAGCCTCCCAGCTGCTGCATTGCCGACCCCGAGGAGCCTCGACGCGGACCTTCTGTGGGTTTTGTCTGGTTCGCAGGCGCGGCGGAGGGCTGCGGTTGAGCCGGCGCCTCCTGTGACTCTGTTCGCGCCTGCTCGGCCTGTTGCTGCTGCGCCGCGGCGAGTTGCGCGGTCAGGACGGCAGGAAGGATCACCGGGAGCGGGGTGCGCACGGGATGAGGCTCGGTACCGCGATCGACCACAGTCTGGGCAAGAACGTCACGCGCGATCTGCACGAGAGGAGAGTTGTTGTCGACCGCGCCCGACGGGCCCGCCAGAACACAACGGACCATCCACCGATAGCCGTCGACTCCGATGAATCGCAGATCCGCGTTCGATGTCACTCCGTGCAGCTCCCGTCCCCAAGGACCGGTCTCCATACTGACTGCGGACTGATCCGAGCGAAGCGAGGTAGCCAAATCGGCAGCAACCTCGCGCCATTGGCCGGGCGACTTCGGTGCGGCGTAGGCCGCGATGGTGATCCGGCCGTGCGCAGTGACGACATGCACTGCCTGCGGTGCGCCGGCCTGGTTCATCTCCACCTGCAACTGGCCTCCGGCTGGCAAGGGCACCAGTACCGACCCCAGGTCCAAACGTGTCTGGGCCAGAGTGTCGCGATCTTCGTCCAATTCGGTGAGGTCGAACGGACCGAGATTGGGGTCCGCGTGCTCACCGACGCTTTCGTCGCGCGCGGCGGTCGCGGCGTCGAGCGAATCGTCCCCGCCTGCCGAGCTCGAGTTGTCGACGGTGTCTTCGTCTCCGAAGAACCCACCGGTCGACACTTCTTCCTGCGCTGCGGTCTTCTTCCGCCGTCCGAACATGATCAGTTCTCTTTCTCTGCGAAATCAGTGCATTCTCTGCGAGTCAGGGTCTTATGTCTGTCGATTGGAAGCGATGCGAAGGCCTGCGTGCCCACCACTCGACCCGTAGCCGCCAGTTCCTCGTACCGTGTCGTCCAGAATCTCGACCTCGACGAAGGACACCAATTCGACCTTCTGCACGAGGAGCTGAGCTATCCGGTCCCCACGGACCAGTTCGATGCTCTCACTGGGGTCGAGGTTGATCAGGCACACTTTGATCTCGCCTCGGTATCCGGCGTCGATAGTTCCCGGTGCATTCACGATCGAGAGCCCGGACTTCGCCGCCAGACCCGAGCGTGGATGAACCAAGCCCACCGTTCCGAACGGAAGAGCCACTGCAATTCCGGTTCCCACCACAAGGCGTTGACCGGGAGCGAGGGACGCATCGGCCGTGATGTGCAGATCTACTCCAGCGTCACCTTCGTGGGCTCGCTTCGGGATCGGGAGGTCCGGGTCGAGTCGTTTCAACGCGACTGTCGGTGGACCGACTTCGCCGATGTCGGCTGAGGCACTGTTGGGATCGTCGCTCACGTGCACCGAGACTACGCTGCCGCGACGCTCGGTCCTTCTCTTCCCTTGACGTACGGCTCTACGTGTTCGACCGAGATGCACGTATCCTGGATAGGTGCCACAGGAACAACATCACGATCTCGAACCCGAAGCCGCCCCGGAATCCGCAAAGGGCACTGTCGTCTATACCGAAAAACTGTGGGTTCCACTGTGGTGGTGGCCGGCAGCGTTGGCTGTCGGTGCACTGCTCGCAGCCGAGGTTCACATGGGCGCGCCGGGAGTGCGGGCATGGCTTCCTTATGTGATTCTGCTTCCGTTCCCGATCTGGGCTTTGTACTGGTCGAGCAGAATGACCGTCGAGGTGGTTCGCGACAACGACGGAGCTGGTGAGCTCCGTGTCGGACGCGCTCACCTACCTCTCGATGTGATCGACAAGTGCGCTGCAATACCGGCGACAGCAAAAAGTGCGGCGCTGGGAAGGCAGCTGGATCCCCTTGCCTTCGTTCAGCACCGCACCTGGGTCAAACAAATGGTGTTGATAATTCTCGACGATCCCGATGACCCCACCCCCTATTGGCTGGTCAGTACTCGGCGTCCGGAAGACCTGTTGGCCGCCTTGGCTCAGCCCACCCCCGAAGACCATTCGTAACGGTCTTGGCTGAGCCACTCGACTGTTCTCGCTCGAGGCCACGTGCCACGGCGAGCTACATCGAACCGAGCTGCTCGTACGTCAGTTGTTCTGCTCGTCGACCGCGTTCTCGTGCTCGGTCATGCAGCGCAGTCTCTACAGACCAGAACGCCGCCCGCGTCACTTGCCAATCGGCTCCGGTGATGGACGAGGAAGCAGCTCGAACATGTGAACTCGTCAGCCTGCTTCGGCACCACGCGAACCGATAGCTCTTCCCCGGACAAGTCCGCGCCCGGAAGTTCGAATGATTCTGCTGTGTCTGATTCGTCCACATCGACCACAGCGGACTGCGCCTCGTTGCGGCGTGCCTTCAGCTCCTCGAGCGAATCCTCGGAGACATCGTCGGATTCTGTTCTTCTCGGTGCGTCGTAGTCGGTTGCCATTGTTCCTCTAACCCCTCGTTCTCTTGCATGTTTCCGGTGGTTGCTGCGGGCGACGTCCTAGCATGATCGCCAGCTGTGATGAGGGCGCTTACGTTGCTCCCACCGTCCTGGTTCTTTTCGGTCCGCACTACTGGACCGTGTTGCCGTTCGAGCTTTGTTCCTGCAACTTCACTTACACTGCGCGACTGCCCGCCAAGCGAGAACTCCGCGAGACGAACTACTCCGCGAGGTGACCGAGTCGAGGCGTCCGAAACTACATCGGTTGATGCCCGAATAGCTGTAATCGAAACCTGATCGACACCTCACCAATCGCTCTTGCAGTCCACCGAATCGGCTTCGTTCTGAAACCACCGGGGCCGCCAGACAATAGCCGAGCGGGGAGAGAATAGCTAGGCCGAATCGCCGTCCTGCCTATTTTCACCTGACCAATCCGCAAGAACAACCCCGAGCGCCAGTACATTCCGCGAGCACTACGAACCGGCGCCGACGGTCGACCGAACAGCCCGAAGACAGCCCGAGTGTGCACCTCCGGGCAGCGGCAGTGCCCTTCGTTTCTCTCGCCAACTACAGTGGGCGTGCGCCGACACTCGTTCGACTCGGCGCAGCTTCGATTCTGCCGACGGAAAGGCTTTCCACACCGTGGTTTCTCTGATCACCGAGGGCCGATCGGCCGACGACCAAGGCCGTCCCTTTCGACGTCGGCGAGCGTTTCCTATTCTGATCGTGCTGCTCGTGCTGGCGCTTTTGGGCGTCGCCACCTGGATCCGGGTGTTCACAGCAGGTGAGGCTGCCACCACAACCGTTGCATGCAATGCGCCATCGACAGCACCTGCGAGCGACGGCACGGTGCCCGCACCGCTCGGCGAACGCGTCGACCCATCGACCCTGCTGGAAGTGGAACCGGCACCGGTCGCGAATACGAAGGTTCGGGTGTTCAACGCCAACGGCGAACGCGGACAAGCGGCAACGGTGGCCGCCGAGCTCAGCGACTACGGATTCGCGAGCGCGCCGGACGTTCAGGTGGGTAACGATCCCGTCTATCTGGATCAGAACATGCAGTGTCAAGGTCAGATCCGGTTCGGCTCGGCTGGGACAGCTGCTGCGAGCACGATGTGGCTTGCTGCCCCCTGCGCCGAACTGATCCAGGACGGACGCCCCGATGACACCGTCGACTTGGCCCTGGGAACGTACTTCAAGGATTTGCAGCCGAACCCGGACGCACAGTCGGTCCTGCAGTCGCTGGCAGGAGTGAGCCCCGGTGCTGCCCCTGCTCCGCTCGATATCGACCTACTCGCGGCCGCGCGCAAAGCTCCCTGCTGACCTGGGATCGGCCGTGGGACTCGTTCAATCGGCCGGAATCGGATCCAGCGCACCCAGACTCCGCAACGTTTCGATGAACTCAGCTGCGATACCGGGTGCGACCGCGACGGTGACCGCGCCACCCGAGCTCGTGGAGTTGGGATGGGGCACGAGCACTGTCGCACCTGCCTCCTCGGCGATGAGCGAACCCGCGGCCCAATCCCACGGGCTCAGTCCGTGTTCGAAATGGGCATCCACCGAGCCGGACGCCACCATGCACAAGTCCAGCGCTGCGGATCCGATCCGCCTGATATCGCGAACCAACGGAAGCAATTCGCCGATGATGCGGCCTTGGACGGTTCGCAGAGCCGATCCGTATCCGAAGCCGGTTGCGACCAGGGCAAGAGACACCTCGACCACCGGATTGCACACCAATTTCGTTGTGAAACCGTCGGACTGGGTCACAGTTGCGCCATGCCCGCGCACCGCCGTATAGATCTGTTCCCGTGCCACATCGACCACGACTCCGACGAGGCTGACACCGTCGACCTGCGCAGCTACCGAAATCGCATAGGCGGGTATGCCGTACAGAAAATTCACTGTTCCGTCGATCGGGTCGAGCACCCAACGGACTCCGTCCACCGAATCGGTGGCTCCCCCGCCCTCCTCGCCCAGGATCGGGTCACCGGGTCGACGCTCTGCCAGCATTACTCGAAGCAAGTCCTCTGTTTCGGTGTCGACGACTGTCACCGGATCCGTCGGAGTGCTCTTGGTCTGCACCGATTCGTCGCTCTCCCCTACCGCTACGGCTGAAGCACCGGGACCGAACACCTCGGGCCGCCTCGTACGCACATGGGCAGCGGCAGCAACGGCAATTTCGCGTGCAACCTCCATCAACTCCTTTGTGAGAGTGGAGCTCGAATTCGACGACGACAAGTCCTGCGGTACACGTGGGTTCGACACCCGACCATCGCATCACACCGCTCGGGGCAACACCACTCGGCGAGATTCGCGAAGGCCGTCCAATTGTCGAGCCGCCGACACATCGTCCACCGGATTGGACATCGAGGATCTATTCTCGGTGGTACAACAGTCTTCGAATACGCAAATTCCAATACATGAATTCACTGCACGATCCTCGACAACAGGAGTACGCGGCACATGACAGAGGCAGGTTCGGTACCGATCACAACCGACAGTGCACATCGGCACGGCTTCGGTGTCGACGTCGGCGGCAGTGGAATCAAGGGTGGGATCGTAGACCTGGTCACCGGGGAGTTGGTCGGTGACCGGTACAAGATCGAGACTCCACAACCCGCGACCCCGGACGCCATTGCGGGCGTCGTCGCGCAGATCGTGCAGCACTTCGGCTGGACGGGATCGATCGGCGTGACTCTTCCCGCCGTCGTTACCGGCGGTGTTGCGCGCTCGGCAGCAAATATCGACGAATCGTGGATCGACACCGATGCAAGGGCGCTGTTCGCCAAGGCGATCGGCAACGACAACATCACCGTTCTCAACGATGCCGACGCTGCAGGAGTGGCAGAAGACCGCTTCGGTGGAGGCAAGGACAAAACCGGTGTCGTCGTGCTACTCACCTTCGGCACCGGAATCGGGTCCGCGGTTCTTCACAACGGGGTGTTGCTTCCCAATACCGAGTTGGGACATCTGGAGGTCGACGGTAAAGAGGCGGAACACCGTGCCGCATCGTCGGTGAAGGAGTCCGAGGATTTGTCCTACAAGGAGTGGGCCAAGGAAGTATCGAAGGTCCTCGCGACGTTCGAGGCACTGCTATGGCCCGATCTTTTCATTGCAGGCGGGGGAATAAGTCGCAAGAGCGAGAAGTGGATCCCGCACTTGACCAACAGAACACCAGTGGTGGCAGCCACTTTGTTGAACACCGCAGGCATCGTCGGTGCGGCTCTAGCAGCCGACACAGCGAGCGATACAGCCATCGACCGGTAACAAAGTTCCTGTGGGTCGTTACAATGGGGGAAGCCGGTCTGCACGCCGGCACATTCGACAAGACCTCTCCGCCGGAAACCACTCTGGCGTGACGCCGCACGACACCGTCACGAAAGGGCGTACGTGGCAGCCACCGATATTCGTCAGACCGTAGATTCAGCATCGGAGTCTGCGTCCACTGCACCTGCTGCGGAAGCACCGACCGGCACGACCCTGGAGGTCGGAGCTGCACCAGCGGCAAAGGTCGCGTCAGCACCGGCCAAGAAAGCCGCCGCCAAAAAAGCTCCCGCCAAACGCGCAGCAGCCAAGAAAGCACCCGCGAAGAAAGCACCCGCGAAGAAGTCCACCGCAGATACGACCTCCGCAGATACGACCTCCGACGCTGATGCTCCCGGCATCGATGAGATCGACATCTCCGAAGGAGATCTCGCCGAGGCAGCCAACGACGTCGTCGAGGTTGTTGCAGTGGGCGCAGACACCGAAGAAGAGACGACCACAGAACCCACTGCAGAGGACAAAGCGTCCGGAGACTTCGTCTGGGACGAAGAGGAGTCGGAGGCACTTCGTCAGGCCCGTAAGGACGCCGAACTCACCGCTTCGGCCGATTCGGTCCGCGCGTATCTGAAGCAGATCGGCAAAGTTGCACTTCTCAACGCCGAAGAAGAAGTCGAGCTCGCCAAGCGAATCGAAGCAGGCCTCTTCGCCACCGAGAAGATGCGCGAGTTCGCCGAAAAAGGCGAGAAGCTACCCGTGGCCGCGCGACGCGACTACACCTGGATCTGCCGCGACGGTAACCGCGCAAAGAATCATCTTCTCGAGGCGAACCTCCGACTTGTCGTATCACTGGCCAAGCGGTACACCGGCCGCGGGATGGCCTTCCTGGATCTCATCCAAGAAGGAAACCTGGGACTGATTCGTGCCGTCGAGAAGTTCGACTACACCAAGGGTTACAAGTTCTCCACTTACGCCACGTGGTGGATCCGTCAGGCCATCACCAGGGCCATGGCCGATCAGGCACGTACGATCCGCATCCCGGTGCATATGGTCGAGGTCATCAACAAGCTCGGCCGTATCCAGCGCGAGCTCCTTCAGGACTTGGGCCGTGAACCCACCCCCGAAGAGCTCGCCAAGGAAATGGACATCACGCCTGAAAAGGTTCTCGAGATTCAGCAATACGCTCGTGAGCCGATCTCGCTCGACCAGACGATCGGCGACGAGGGCGACAGCCAGCTCGGCGATTTCATCGAGGACTCCGAAGCTGTCGTCGCGGTGGACGCCGTGTCGTTCACGCTGCTTCAGGATCAACTCCAGTCGGTACTCGAGACACTGTCCGAACGAGAGGCAGGTGTCGTACGTCTCCGCTTCGGTCTGACCGATGGTCAGCCTCGCACTCTGGACGAGATCGGTCAGGTCTACGGCGTGACACGCGAGCGTATTCGACAGATCGAGTCGAAGACGATGTCCAAGCTTCGGCACCCATCCCGTTCGCAGGTACTTCGCGACTACCTGGACTGATTTTCTACCGTCAGCGCAGGAGGCCGTCGTCCACACAGTGGGCGGCGGCTTTTCGCGTATCTGTCGGCAAACCTCGGTGCGTCATCGGTTCGGCAGGGACAGGGAGTAGTCGGTCAGAGCTTCGGAGGCCCGAATTTCCCATCTGCGTTGGGGGCATAGTCGACGACTCCGACTATTGCGGACGTGGGCAGCGGCCCGTACAGATGTGGAAAGTGCATCGCTTCCGGATCTCCCGGCACTCCGGGCTCCCAGCGCACGATCGATCCGAGACGATCGGGGTCCACGACAAGCAGGACAATATCGGAACGTCCCGCAAACAGTCTGTTGGCGGGTAGCTGGACCTGCTCCGCTGTGGACAGGTGCACGAACCCGATGTCGTCGAAACCGGGCGGCCGGATCTCGTTCGAAGCGCGCACCGACAGCCATTCTTCGATGCTGCACATGTGAAGCAGAACGAGCGAGGTGTCGGTCACGTCGTCATCGTACGAGACAGGTACGCCGACACGACTCGTGGACAATCGTTCACATCGCACGTCCGGCGATGTGGTGGCCGAAACGCCGGTCGTCCACGAAATGGAATCAGCTGTAAGCGAACGCAATTTTCGGCAAACCCCAACTGCCAGGGGCTTTCCGCTCGGTTCTTGTTAGTGACAACACAAAGAAACACCCACGGGAACAACGCGTGACTGCCAAACGTCTGAGAGAGTGTACGGACCGCGCCATACCGACGCGGCGGACCGGCCCCAGGCGATCGCTTGATACCGAAAGCCAGTACGGAGGAGTCATGCCCGGAACATTGACCAGCCCACAATTGACAGCGACCGACCGGTGCGACCGGTGCGGCGCAGGGGCTCGTGCACGCGTTGTGCTCTCGACCGGTGGAGAACTCCTGTTCTGCGGCCATCATGCCAAGGAACACGAGGACCGACTGCGTGAAGTGAACGCAACAGTGATGACCGAATCGGACTCCGCAGTGTAACCGGCTCGCTCGTATCGGACGGCGCATGCGCCGACGAATCGACAGTCATTTCGAAACCATAACGGGTGGCCACGAGAAGTCGTGGCCACCCGTTCTGCGTTTCGCCCGGAATCCAGCTTTTGGGCGTCACATCTTGCGTAATTGAACGATCCGCTCGCTCAGCTGATCCGCGGTGGCCATAGCGGTCGGTGGCCCGCCACAGATGCGCCGTAAGTCCCCGTGAATGATCCCGTGAGGCTTTCCGGTGCGATGGTGGTACACAGCAACCAAACTGTTGAGTTCACGACGAAGCCCGGCCAGCTGGCCGGCCGAGGACGCACGTTCGGACACCGCTATCGGAGCGGGGACGGATAGCCCAGGTGCTGTCGGCTTGTCGATCTGTTCCTGCTGGCGTTGACGAAGCAGATCTCGCATCTGCTTGGCATCCAACAGCCCGGGAAGACCGAGGTAGTCGGCTTCCTCGTCGCTTCCCGAGAACGTCGCGGTCCCGAAAGACGATCCGTCGTAGATCACCTGATCGAGCTCCGCGTCCGCACCCAGCGAGGTGTACGCCTTCTCTTCCTCGCCTAGTTCGTCTTTCTGCTTGTTGGCATCGGCGAGCAACTCGTCGTCGAACCCGTCCTTTTCGCGGTGGGGCTTACCCAAGACGTGGTCGCGCTGCGCCTCGAGCTGACTTGCCAAGTCCAACAGGACCGGCACCGACGGCAGAAAAACGCTCGCGGTCTCCCCCTTGCGGCGTGATCGAACGAAACGACCGATGGCCTGAGCGAAATAGAGCGGCGTCGATGCGCTCGTCGCGTACACACCCACTGCCAATCGCGGAACGTCGACCCCCTCGGACACCATGCGGACCGCAACCATCCACTGCTGGGTGCTTTTCCCGAACTCGGCGATCCGCGCCGACGACGTCGGGTCATCGGACAGGACGATCGACGGCGATTCCCCGGTGATCACCTCGAGCAGCTTGGCGTACGCGCGCGCAACGGTTTGGTCGGTTGCGATCACGAGTCCGCCTGCGTCCGGCATGCCTCCGGCCCTCAGTTGCCCGAGTCTGGTGTGTGCAGCCAACAGCACAGCAGGCATCCAGTCGCCCTGCGGGTCGAGAGCTGTGCGCCAGGCGCGTGCGGTCTGCTCGGCACTCAGGGGCTCACCCAGACGTGCGGTGAACTCTTCACCGGCGTTGTCACGCCACCGCGCCTCACCCGAATACGCGAGGAACACGACCGGCCGTACGACGCCGTCGGCCAAAGCCTCCGAATAGCCGTACGAGTGGTCGGCGCGTGAACGCATCAAACCCTCGTCGTCCGGTTCGTAGTTGATGAACGGAATCGGGCTGTCGTCGCTGCGGAAAGGCGTACCGGTCAGAGCCAATCTGCGCGTTGCGTCACCGAAGGCCTCGCGGATGCCCTCGCCCCAACTCTTTGCGTCACCACCGTGATGGATCTCGTCGAGGATGACAAGAGTGCGCCGAGCCTCGGTGCGCACCCGATGGCGGAACGGGTGTGAAGCGATTTGGGCATAGGTGACGACCACACCGTGGTAGTCACTCGAAGTCTGACCGGTCGAGTTGGAGAAGCGAGAGTCGAGCGCAATTCCCACGCGAGCAGCAGATTCCGCCCACTGGTGCTTCAAGTGCTCGGTCGGGGCGACGACGGTGATCTGATCGACGGTTCGGTGCGCCAACAACTCCGATGCGACGCGCAAGGCGAAAGTGGTCTTACCTGCTCCCGGCGTCGCGACCGCGAGAAAGTCCTTGGGTGAGCTCACCAGATATCGGGTGAGTGCGCGCCTTTGCCATGCGCGCAGCGGCGCACCACCTGCCGAACTCTCGGTGGGTGCGGTTCTCTGGTCTTTTGATTCGGCTTCGGTCATGTCAGCGCTCACTGGCCCGCCGGTTCCTGGCATTCGATCGAATTCCTCGCGCTCTCGGTTGCCCTGCAGTTCCCGCCGTGGAGCCTATCGCTCTGCACCGACCGATCTCGCATCGGAAGGAGCACCCGAGGGGGCCGCTCGTTCGACTCCTTCAGCGACACGAGGGGTGTAAACGGGCACTCCGAGCCTCGTTCAGGAATGCTGGAGAGACCATGAGTGATTCTGCAGGCGAAACACCACCAAGCGGGCAGTTGTCCAAGAGACGGCCGCTTCGATCCATGTGGGTTGTGACGCTACGCACACTGGGCAAGTCCTGGGACGACTCGATCTTCAGTAAAGCTGCAACTGCGGCGTTCTGGCAGACGCTCTCGCTTCCGCCGTTGTTGCTCGGAGTACTCGGCAGTCTCGGGTTCGTCGCCGGCTGGTTCGGTCCCAACACCATCGACATCATCGAGTCGAAGATCATCACGTTCAGCCGCACGGTGTTCAGCGACAGCGTCGTCGACGGCATCATCACTCCGACAGTGCAGGACATACTCCAGCAAGGGCGAGGCGAGGTCGTGTCCGCCGGCTTCGTCCTGTCGCTGTGGGCTGGATCGTCGGCGATTTCCACGTTCGTCGATTCGATAGTCGAAGCGCACGGCCAGCAAGATGCACGTCACCCGATTTGGCAGCGAGTGTTCGCACTGCTGCTCTACATGGCGTTTCTGATCGCAGCAGTATTCGTGCTGCCGCTGGTTGCGCTGGGCCCTACGTACGTGAAGCAGATCCTCCCGGGTTCATGGTTCGAGATCGGGAGCGAACTGATCGACTTCTTCTACTACCCCGCCGTCGGATTGCTTCTCATCGCCGGATTGACCACGCTCTACAAGGTGGCGCTGCACACTTCGCTGCCGTGGCACCGACTCCTCGGGGGAGCATTACTGGCGGGAGTGTTCTTCATGATCGCCAGCGCGGTGCTTCGCCGCTATCTGACCTGGATCACCGGAACCGGTTACACCTACGGCGCGCTCGCAACTCCCATCGCGTTTCTGTTGTTCACATTCTTCCTGGGCTTCGCAGTCGTTCTCGGCGCAGAGTTCAACGCAACCATCCAAGAGTTCTTCCCTGCGCGGGCGACCAGGATCGACCAAATGAAGGGATGGCTCGCCGCGCAGGCAGATTCCGAGGAGTCGGGGCCGGTGACAGCGGTCGCGTGGAGGTTGGCCACAGGCCCCATCCGGGTGGGACAGGACAGGGGCCGATCGAACAGATCCAAGGAAACGACGGCAATTCCCGCCTCGCCCGACACCTCGGCCGAACCCGACGGCCCACCGCAGCCGGGTCCTACTCCGAAGGTGCCGCCGTCCGGCGATCACCTGTCGGATCCGGCGTGCGGTCAGTCGCCCTTCTTCAATCCCTCGTAGACCTTCTTGCAGTCGGGGCACACCGGCGAGCCGGGCTTCGCCGATTTGGTCACCGGAAAAACCTCACCGCACAGCGCGACGACGTGTGTGCCCATCACGGCACTTTCGGTGATCTTGTTCTTCTTCACGTAGTGAAAGAACTTCGGTCGGTCGTCTTCCGTGGTTTCGTCCGGCGCGATTTCGGGGCGGTCTTTCGTCTGAGTGCTCATGATTCGATTATTCCGCATCCGTCGTGATGAGACGAACGACGCCGCTGAGTGCATTCCGGGTGAGGTAGTGCCACAGTGGAGGGATGACGAGAACCCAGGGGTTTTCCGGCCCGGCCGAGAGTGGATCGGCCCGTAACCCCGCATTGATCACCGAGGCGCAGCAATCGGTCGAAGATCAGCACAAAGCTCGAGTGCGGAAATACATGTTCATCATGTCTTTCCGTATCCCCGCGCTGGTTCTCGCCGCCGTGTCGTACAGCATGTGGACCAATCCTTGGATTGCGATGGCGATCGTCGGGGTCTCCATTCCGCTCCCCTGGATGGCGGTTCTCATCGCCAACGATCGCCCACCGCGCACCAGGAGCGAAGTGAGCCGCTACGACGGCCGACACGTCGAGTCGACACAGATCGAGGCACGCGCCCATCGCGTCATCGATGCAAGCGAAGACTGACCGGCACGACGGGTGGACACACCGGTGCTCGCTGCCTGAAAGACTGTGCCGGTGACTGCGACACTGCTTTCTGCATGCCCATCTCTCCGACAAGCTTTCGAATCGAGTTCCTACGACGCCGACAGTCTTCTCGAAGCACTTGGCGATGACGCCCACGCCGCCCTCATGCGTAGCGAACCTGTTCCCGTGCGACGCGAGAGCCAAGATCGTGGGCGCCTGGGTGTTCTGATTCGCCTGTTCCTACTCGTCGACGACATCGAAGAGTTCGACGCTGCCGAAGCTCTGTCCCCGCTTTCGCTCGACGACGCTGTCGCAACGGGAATCGTCGAGCGGGTCGAACCTGATCGCGTGCGTGCATTGCTCGATATTCGACCACTCGATGCCGGATACGGCACCCGCTGGATCCTCTCCGATCTCGACGGCAGTATGCGCCGAACTCCGACCGCCACCGATCACGTCCTGGGTGTCGGTCAAGCATCGCTCTCGCTACTTCGCGGAACTCCGACCACCCAGGTAGGCGACGTCCTCGATGTCGGTACCGGATGTGGAGTGCAGGCGATCCACGCGGCCCAATACGCCCACACCGTGACCGGTACCGACATCAGTGAGCGCGCGATGCTTCTCGCCGAGGCAACGTGCGCTCTCAACGGCATGAACATCGAACTGCTGCGTGGATCGTGGTTCGAGCCCGTCGAGGGTAGGACCTTCGATCGGATCGTTGCCAACCCGCCGTTCGTCGTCGGGCGCGGAACGATCGAACACAGCTACCGCGATTCGGGGATCGATCTCGACGGGGCGAGCAGACTGATGATCGAACAGGCACCGAACTACCTGAAGCTTGGTGGTACTGCCGTCATTCTGGCGTCCTGGATCCACGTCAGCGGCGAGGACTGGCGCGCGCGTGTTGCATCGTGGATTCCCGATCACGGTGTGGATGCGTGGATTGTGCAACGCGACGTTGCCGACCCGGCACTGTACGTCGGTACGTGGTTGCGAGACGGAGGGGTCGATCAACGGGACGTCGCAGGTGGGGTTCTGGCAGAGTCCTGGCTCGAGCACTTCGCCGAGGCCGAGGTCGAGGGCATCGGATTCGGATTCGTCTATCTGCGCAAGACCGACCTGCCGAGCGATGTTCTGGCCGAGGACCTTCACCACGCATTCGAAGATCCCCTGGGTGACGAAGCGATCGCCTATTTCGACAGAGTCGCCTGGCTTCGTGAAAACGATCTCGCTGGCGCCGTGTTCAGGCTCGATCCTGCGACTGCCCTCGAACGTGTCTATCTGCCGGGCGAGGATGGGTGGAACGAGGAGGTCGTCCGTGTGTACCGGGGAAACGGCCCGAACTGGCAGCACGAGATCGATGAGTTGGGCGCACGCTTGCTCGCGGGAATGCGACCGAACGGTCTGGCGCTACGCGAACTGGTCGCGCTGCTGGCCTCAGCGAACGATCTCGACGAGACCGACCTACTGGTGGGTTCCGTCAAGCTGATCACCGGCCTGTTCCGTCATGGACTCCTCGCGCCCGAGGGTGGAGAGGACTGAGTTCCAAGACTGAACCTTCTCAGCAACTTCTCAGGACGTGTACGCGATAGACCCTGGTCAAGCGGGTATCAGCGGGTGGAGCGTGGGAACTTTTCGGGGACACCCGGACGTTGATCCCTAAGAGACACCACCGATCAGGAGGCAAGTCATGACCAGCCCCAGCACTACGACCCGCCCACGTCCGACCGACGCCGATCTCGACGCACAGAGCCCGGCTGCGGATCTCGTTCGCGTCTATCTCAACGGCATCGGTCGCACCGCGCTGTTGACTGCGGAAGAGGAAGTGGATCTCGCCAAGCGTATCGAAGCTGGCTTGTATGCGAAGAATGTGCTGGAGAACACCAAGCGCTTGACGGCGGCCAAAAAGCGCAAGCTGGCGATCATCGTTCGTGACGGGAGTGCTGCTCGAAGCCATCTACTCGAGGCGAACCTACGTCTCGTGGTGTCCCTTGCGAAGCGATACACCGGACGTGGCATGCCGCTGCTCGATCTGATTCAGGAGGGGAACCTCGGTCTGATTCGCGCTATGGAGAAGTTCGACTACGCCAAGGGCTTCAAGTTCTCCACCTACGCGACCTGGTGGATCCGGCAGGCCATCACTCGCGGAATGGCAGATCAGAGCCGGACCATTCGGCTACCAGTACATCTGGTCGAGCAGGTGAACAAGCTGGCCCGGATCAAGCGTGAACTTCACCAGCAACTCGGTCGCGAGGCCACCGACGACGAACTGTCCAGCGAATCGGGAATTCCCGCCGCGAAGATCGCCGATCTTCTCGATCACAGTCGCGACCCGGTCAGCCTCGATATGCCCGTCGGAAGCGATGAGGAAGCCCCACTCGGCGACTTCATCGAAGACTCCGAAGCTACTTCCGCTGAGAACGCAGTGATCGCCGGACTTCTTCACAGCGACGTCCGCACAGTGCTCTCCACGCTGGACGAGCGCGAACAACAGGTCATTCGCCTGAGGTTCGGCTTGGATGACGGGCAACCCCGCACGCTCGACCAGATCGGCAAATTGTTCGGACTCTCGCGCGAGCGCGTTCGTCAGATCGAGCGCGAGGTAATGGTCAAGCTTCGGCAGGGTGATCGAGCGGAGAAGCTGCGGTCCTACGCAAGCTGAAGTCTGTCCGACCGCACCACTTCAAGACTGCACCGACGACTGGCGCACCGTGAAAACTCCCGCTGCCACCACCCCAGATGTGGGTGGCCGAGTCGACTTCCTTCCCCCTCAAGGAATGCCGACTCGGCCACCGCTTTCCGCAGAACGAGAAGCCATTCGCGCCCGTAACACTCAGCGCAAGCGTCGCGGGCCGAGGTCGTTCTTACTCGGCTGGGGTCCGAGACGTACGCGTGCATCGGTGATCTGAGCACCGTGCGCCGACGCCAGAACCGGTTCGCATGCCAGTTCTCTGATCTCGGGGATATCGTCGGCCATGGCAGACACTCGCTGAACAAGGTCCACGAGCGCGCTCTTGTCAACCGGGACTGCATTGCGGTACCCGGACAACAATGGAGCTGCCTTCGGTGCGTCGATCAACTGCACCGCTTCGTCCTCGGTCAACGGCAGCACGCGATATGCCCTGTCTCCCAGAAGATCGGATATCACTCCGGCCAATCCGAACGAGATCAGCGAACCGAAAGACGGATCGTCCTGAACCCGCACCACACACCCGATGCCTTTTGCTGCCATCTTCTGGACGTGGAGCAGCGGCTCGCCAGAATCGGCCGCGAGCGCGCGATAAGCAAGACGTGTGGCCTCGGGGCCGGTGAGATCCAGCCGAACCCCACCGAGGTCCGGTCGATGCCTCCACTGCGCTCCTGTCGCTTTGACCGCGACGGGATAGCCCAATCCCTCACCGGCAGCGACGGCTTCGTCCTCATCTATCACCGAACGAAACTCCGTTATCTCTATCCCATAGCACCTGAGAAGCTCGGCGGTCTCGAAGTCCGAAAGCCATCGAGTGTGTTCCTGAGCCGACCAGTCACGAACCAATGACTGTGCACGTTCGGAATCGATACCGCCCGGCCGCAGGGGTGTCGACACAGGCCTGCTCCGCCATGCCGCGTACCGCCAGGCCTTCGCAAGTGCCGTCACCGCACGCTCCGGGCTCGAATACGAAGGCACCGATCCGCGGATCGGCTGTCCGAATTCCCCGCGCACGGCCAATACGTCCGGTATCCCCTCGGTCGCGAGGAACGTCGTCAGGACGGGTTTGTCGGCACCGAGAACTGCATCGCCGAGAGCTTTGGCGAACGGCTCGACCGTGACCGCCACCGGTGGCACGAAGACGACGATGACCGAATCGACGTCGCCGGCGGCGAGGGCACCCGCCACCGCGGCCGCGAATTCTTCCGGGCCGGCCTGTGGACCTACGTCGATCGGCACTCCCGCGTGCAATCCATCGGCACGCGCAGCGTCCACGGCGAGAACTCCGAGGGCAGTCGAGTTGCCGACGACGGCGACGCGTGGCCCGGAAGGCAGTGGTTGGTAGCCGAACAGAATTGCGCAATCGAACAACTGCGCAATGGTGTCGACTTGGATCACGCCTGCCTGCTCGAACAACGCCTTGACGATGGAATCATCGATTGCAGGTCCTGTTGCCAATGCCGGCGGCACAGCGCCTCGGCCGCTTTTGACCGCGATGATGGGCTTGTTACGGGCAACGCGGCGTGCGATGCGGGTGAATTTGCGTGGGTTGCCGAAACTTTCGAGGTACAGCAGAACGACCTCTGTTTCAGGGTCCGAATCCCAGTACTGCAGAAGATCGTTGCCCGACACGTCCGCGCGGTTTCCCGCCGAGACGAATGTCGACAGACCCAATCTGCGTTTTGCTGCCTGGTCGAGAATTGCGATACCGAGGGCTCCCGACTGACAGAAGAACCCGACGCGCCCAGGCATCGGAAGGCGCGGAGCGAGGGTTGCGTTGAGGGCGAAGGCCGGGTCGGTGTTGGCGACGCCCAGCGCGTTGGGTCCGACGAGTCTCATACCGTGCGCCCGCGCTGCGTGAACCAATCGGCGCTCGTTCTCCTGGCCCGCTTCACCGGTCTCACCGAATCCACCCGACACGACGACGAGAGCTTTGACGCCTTTGTCGAGACAATCGTCGAGGACGTCGTCGATCGCATCGGCAGGAACGGCTGCGATGGCCAGATCCACTGAATCCGGAATGTCGTGCACCGACGGGTAGGCGCGAACCCCACGCACCGACTTGTGATCGGCATTGACCGGGTACACCGGTCCGGTGAAGCCGCCGGCAAGGAGGTTGGCCAACACCGCATTTCCTACCTTGGAACTGTCGGTCGAGGCGCCGATCACTGCGACGGAGGTCGGACTCAACACGTTTCGGACACTGCGTGCCTCGGCAGCTCGCTCGCGCGAATTGCGCACCGACAGCAGCGCCTCACTCGGGTCGATGGCGAACTCCAGACGCAGCACGCCCCCTTCGTAGCTTCGGCTGACCTGATATCCGGCTTCGCGGAAGACGCTGACCATGTTTCGGTTCTCGGCCAGCACCTCGGCGACGAACATCCGGACGCCGTTCTCTGCCGCAGCACCTGCGAGGTGTTCGAGCAGGATAGGGCCGAGCCCGCGGCCTTGATGCGAGTCGGCGACGACGAATGCGACCTCCGCAGAGTTGCCATCCCCCTCCGGCAGACGTTCGTAGCGACCGACCGCGATGATGTCGTCGCCGAGTATTGCCACGAACGCGACCCTGGAGTGATGGTCGACCGTAGTGAAGTTGAGGACGTCGCGCTGCGGCATGGTGGGGTACGGGCCGAAGTAACGCAAATATCGAGTGCGCTCGGACAGCCCACTGTGGAACTCGATCAGCGCCTTCGCGTCGGACGGCACGATCGGGCGCAGATGCACCACTCCCCCGTCCGAGGCCAGTACGTCTACGACCCAGTGCTTCGGAAAGGTCGTTTCCGAGCGCACACGGTCCTGCTCTTTCGCCGTGTCGGCGTCTTGGGTGGTCGGCTCAGTCACGAGGATCCTCCGGGTCGAGTCCGAGGAGCGGGAAGCTCGCTCTGCGAGTGGCGATGATCGCCGAATCCACCCTTTCGAGTGCACGATCGGCTGCTTCGAGCGATCCCTGGACAGCACCTCCTGGGCCGTCCCACGCGGGATAGTCCACGTCTCCACCGTCGCCCATCGCCTGTGGCAGGTCGACGCTGGGCGCCAGGTGCCGAACCCGATCACGCCAAAGATCGGGCAGAGGCATCGCAGGGTCTATCGGGCGGCCGAGGGCCGCGGCGAGCAGATAGGTCCACGCTCTGGGTACCACTCGAACCAGTCCGTAACCACCACCGCCGACTGCCAGCCATCGCCCCTCCGAATGCTCGTCCGCGAGGTCACGCATCGCGAGAAATGCGGCGTTCTGGCCGTCGACCGTGAGCGCGAGGTCCGCGAGCGGATCTTCTCGGTGACTGTCGACTCCACATTGACTCACGATGATCTGAGGGCGGAACGCCGAAATTGCTCCCGGTACGATCGCATGGAAGGCGCGTAACCACAGTCGATCACCGGTGCCGGGCAGTAGTGGAACGTTGATTGCCGTGCCCTCCGCAGCGCCGGAACCGACTTCGCTCGACCACCCGGTGTTGGGCCACAAGGTCGCCGGATGTTGGTGCAAAGACACCGTCAGGACCCTCGGATCATCGATGAAGGCATGCTGCACCCCGTCACCGTGGTGAGCATCGACATCGATATACGCAATTCGATCGAACCCGTTGTCCAGCAACCACGAAATAGCGATTGCGGCATCGTTGTACACGCAGAAACCAGATGCCCAGTCCGCCATGGCGTGGTGCATCCCACCGCCGATGCTGACAGCTCGCCGAGCCCGTCCGGACGCAATCTCCCGGGCTGCTGCCAGAGAACCGCCGGTCAGCATCGCGCTCGCTTCGTGCATGCGTTGGAAGATCGGATTGTCGTCCCCGCCGAGCCCGTGTTCGGGCTCCTCCGAATGGCCGGCCGATGCCAGTTTCTCCGAAGCGGCAAGTTTCTCAGGGGCACGCTTGACCGCTTCGATGTAGGCCGGAGTGTGAATCCTCAGCAGCTCCGAATCCGGTGCGGCGATCGGCTCCACGAGTTCGATGCCGTCGAGCACGCCGATCTGCCGCGCCAGCGACATGGTCAGATCAAGTCGAGTCGGGTTCATGGGGTGGTCATCGCTCCACCGATACGAGAGGTACTCCGCGCTCCACACGACGATGTCTTCGGCGGCTGCCGAATTCTGGAACGGTGATCGAGCCACCTGGTCTGCCATGACGGACACGCTACGTGCTGCAAGGGCACTGGGCGAGCAACGGCACTGTGCGAGCAACGCCGAACATTGCCTCCGTTGCGAGTCTCGGCACCGTCCGGCTCGCCAGCGGAACGGCCTGGAACACCTATACGCGCCGATCAACGGTAGAATCGGCCGAGACGAAGGGGTTGAGTGTGAAGGATCTGGTCGACACCACGGAGATGTACCTCCGCACGATTTACGATTTGGAGGAAGAGGGTGTGGTGCCTTTGCGGGCACGTATCGCCGAACGCCTCGAACAAAGTGGTCCTACCGTCAGTCAGACTGTGGCCAGGATGGAACGTGACGGGCTGCTTTCCGTTGCGGGCGACCGCCATCTGGAGCTGACCGAGAAGGGACGCGGACTCGCCGTGTCGGTGATGCGCAAGCATCGACTCGCCGAGCGACTGCTGGTCGACATCATCGGTCTTCGCTGGGAAGACGTCCATGCCGAGGCATGCCGGTGGGAACACGTGATGAGCGAAGAGGTGGAGCGTCGTCTCGTCGCTGTACTGAACAATCCGACGACCTCGCCCTACGGCAACCCGATACCAGGTTTGGATGAGCTGGGTCTCGGCCAGCCGGCGGCGGTCCACGAAGATCTGATTCGACTGACGGACGTCTCCCACGGCCACCCGACGGCGGTGGTAGTGCGTCGACTCGCAGAGCACGTCCAGTCCGATCCGGAGGTCATCGCACAGTTGCGTGATGCGGGTGTCGTGCCGGACGCCCGGGTTACAGTCGAGGCCAAGCCAGGCACGGTCACCATTACCGTTCCAGGTCACGAGGGAATAGATATTTCGGAAGAAATGGCTCACGCCGTTCAGGTGAAGTTGGTCTAGTTCATCGCGTCGAGGCGCGGAGGCCTGCATACATCGATCGGCCTTCGGCCCTACGAGGAGATGAAGTAGTGAGACTTTTGGTGACCGGCGGTGCCGGCTACGTGGGCAGCGTCTGCGCGGCGGTACTTGTCGATCGAGGACATGACGTCGTCGTCGTCGACAATTTGTCCACCGGAAACAGCGAGGCCGTCCCGGCGAACGCGACGTTCGTCGAAGCCGACATCAAGGATGTTGCGGCCTCGCTGTTGTCCCAAACGAAATTCGATGGGGTATTGCATTTCGCCGCCCAGTCACTTGTCGGTGAATCGGTTGTCGCGCCGGCAAAGTACTGGTCCGGCAACGTCGTGACCACGCTCGCGTTGCTCGATGCGATTCGCGAGTCGAACACCCCTCGGCTGGTGTTCTCGTCGACCGCGGCCACCTACGGTGAGCCGCAGAAGACACCGATCACCGAGGATGCACCGACAGCGCCGACCAATCCTTACGGTGCAACCAAATTGGCGATCGATCACGCGATCACGTCGTATTCAGCGGCATATGGTTTGGCTGCCACCAGCCTGCGATATTTCAACGTTGCTGGTGCCTACAAAGAGTTCGGCGAGAATCGGGTTGTCGAGACACATCTGATTCCGCTCGTGCTGCAAACGGCTCTGGGCCAACGCGAGAAGATTTCGGTATTCGGTTCCGACTATCCGACACCGGATGGAACTGCGGTACGCGACTACATCCATGTCGCGGACCTGGCCGAGGCTCATATCCTCGCTCTGGAAGCATCGACACCGAGCAGTCATCGGATTTACAACCTCGGCAGCGGTACCGGATTCTCCGTACGTGAGGTCATCGACGCGTGCACACGTGTGACAGGCCTTCCCATCACCGTCGAGGATGCACCCCGTCGCGCAGGTGACCCTGCTGTGCTGATCGCTTCGAGCGATCGTGCCATCTCGGAGTTGGGGTGGACTCCGCGGTTCACCGATCTCGATGTCATCGTCGGGGATGCTTGGACGTTCCTGCAGAATCTCGGAGACCGATCTCACGCGGTACAGGTCACTGCGCGCTCGTAGGTGGCGACAAACGGACACCACACAGCTCGGCGACTGCGTAGCCACTGAGCGCGACTTCTCTGATCATCTCCGGACGGGCGCCAGCGTTCAAGGCGGAGTCGAGAAGACGTGCGAGTGAGTAGTCGGGGTCGGCGGCCAACGCTAGTTCGATCGCAACCCCTGCCATTACTCCGTCACCGCGTGCGTAAGCGCTGAACCCGAGCAACGTTGCCGGGCACGCCCGCTCGGGTGCCGGCAAGGTACGCGACAAATGCGACCACAATTGCTCGGCAGTGGCGGCGCTGTCGTGAAGGACCAGTGCGAGCATGCTGTCGCGAACCATCAAGCGCGTCAAGGCAACCCCGAACTCGGCGATCTGCGCCGCCGAAATTTCGAGCGATCTCGGGTGATCGAGTGGCGATTGTTCCCACCGACCGATCTCTTGGAGGATTCGTTCGATGGAGGTTCGTTCCGAGGGCATGCCCGCTTCTCGGGCCACGCCTATGCACGCGCGCACCTGCCTGCTCATTTCGGTATCCAAGGGCTGCAACAACTCTGCGAGCGCTTCTCTGGACTCCAGCATTGCTCTCCCCCCGAGCACGTACGCGAGCGTCACGGCCGAAGACCGCGGATCCGATACGGTGCCCCTCTCCCGCGGCTCGGTCAGGGAGATCCATGCACATCCTTGCGCGATGTTCTCGGTCAGGAACGTATCGAGCAGGTTGGTACCCCGCGTCCGGAGTCGGTCCTCGAGCCTGCTTCCGAGAGCCTGGTAACGGGTGTCTCTGCGGCCTGCTTTCGCTGAGGTCTTCGTTCCGTCGTCGACGATGACAGCGATGGCCGCGCGAACCTCGTCCCGCATGCAGACGGTCGCGAAGCGGTCGATCACATCGGCCATCTCCATGCTTACCGAGCGCAGTGTCACGTCGGGGTCCGGAAAGCTCAGATCGTGACGCATCACTGTGCCAATAGTGAGGTTTTCGCCGATCCGGCCGGTAAGGCAGATGAGCAGGAGAGAGCGCCAAGGGGTGAAGCCGAGTATTGCCGGGATGGCTGCAATCAGGTCACCGGTAGCCGACACCGTGGCCAGCATCGGTGGAGTGGGTCGATTCTCAGGGAAGGTCGTCATGGCGAGAACAATGACGTGTCGACATTCGACTACCGATCAGCTGACCTGGGACGAAGAAGGCCTGTGGACAGCGCAACGCCCTGTGGAAGAACACGGCTTACATGTTCGAGATTTGACGCTTCCCGTCGGACATTCGTGCTATCCGGCGTTCACCTTCTGGACCGCAGCGGTGAACAACTCGTCCAACACGGCCGCATCAGGTGCGGAGTTGTCGAACGACATGAACGTTGCTGCTATTCGGACGTCGTCGACCTGAGCCATCAACGTGAGCATCGACTGCGTCACCGAGTCCGCGCCGGTGCCAGAATTCACGGTCTGCTTCACCGCGAGGGTCTCGTCGGCATTGATCGGAGGCGCCGGGGAGATGGTCGACCGGATGACGGAGGTCGCACCGGATTTGGTTGCCTCGACCTCGCCGCACTGCTGAAGTTGCTCCTCGCGTGCCGACAGCGGCTCGTCGACCACAGTCAGTTCGATCGAAATCGTCGCCCGGTTGGCGTTATCGGTTCCGACGATCAACGCAGCGCTACCCGCCGCCGAACTTGGTTCCGTGGGCTTGCATCCCGCTGGCGACACCTCGGCGCCGGCGGGAATTCCGGTGAGGTCCGGCGACGCCTGTGCAATTGCCTGAGGAGGGAGCACTATGGCCTCGTACGGAGCTGGAAACTGGGATGGATCGATCAGAAGCGCTCCGAGATCCCGCCCGTCTGCAGGTGTAGTCGCCCCGTCTCGAGATGTAATCGACGTCGACCCCTGGCCGCCGGCTTCAGCGGTGCCGGTCACAGCGGACGAACATCCAGCGAGCGCGAGGAAAGTAGTCGCCCCGAGCGCGATCAGAAGCGGGCGAGATCTCGATACGGAACGGCACAGCACGGAAGGTCCTCCAGTATTCGCAGACGAATCTGTTTCGGGCATCGCGTCGGCGCCTGCGGATAACCGGCTCCCGCCCGGTTCCACCTTCTCACTCGAGTGGTGAACAAGGCGGGAGACAGGCCGAACTTCTACCGCGATTGCCGGTGATCCGGGCGACTCACGACCCGCGCTTGATCCATTCCTCCAGATGCGGAGACTCGTCGCCGATGCTGGTGCCGTCACCATGACCGGTCTTGACGCGCGTCTCCGCCGGAAGGGCGAACAGCTTGTCCCGGATGGAACCGATGATCGTCGGGAAGTCCGAATACGAACGTCCCGTTGCTCCCGGCCCGCCGGAGAACAAGGTGTCTCCGCTGAACAACTCTCCAGCTTCGGGTACGTACAGGCAGGTGGAGCCTGGTGAATGACCGGGCGTGTGGATAGCGACGATGTCGGTTCCCGCTATCGAAATCCGGTCACCGTCCTCGATGGTCCGATGTGCAACACCCGGATGAGTCTGCTCCCACAGCATGTCGTCCGCCGGGTGAAGCAGCACCGGGGCATCGAGCGCCTGCGAGAGCTGCGGGGCGACCGTCACGTGGTCGTTGTGGCCATGCGTGCAGACGATGGCCTTGACGGTTCGGCTACCGACCGCGTCCAGGATCGGTTGCTGCTGGTGCGCTGCATCGACTATCACCACCTCGGTGTCGTCACCGATCAACCAGATGTTGTTCTCGACGTCCCAGGTACCGCCGTCGAGACTGAAGGTCCCTGACGTCACCACCCTCTGGATGCGCAATTTTCCGCTCATAGGATGACTACCGAACGCAGCACCTTGCCGTCGTGCATCGCAGTGAACGCGGCTTCGACGTCGTCGATACCGATTCGTTCGGTGACGAATTTCTCCAGTGGCAATCGACCTTGCTCGTAGAGATCGACGAGCATCGGGAAATCCCGCTCCGGGAGGCAGTCGCCGTACCAAGAGGACTTGAGCGAGCCACCACGTGAGAAGAAATCGACCAGAGGCATCTCGAGTGTCATGTCCGGCGTCGGAACACCCACCAGAACAACTGTGCCGGCCAGATCGCGAGCGTAGAACGCCTGCTTCCACGTCTCCGGTCGACCGACAGCATCGATTACGACGTCGGCACCGAACCCACCGGTCAATTCCTGGATGGCTTCGACCGGGTCGACCGCGGACGCGTCCACCGTGTGGGTTGCGCCCAAGTCCTTCGCCCACTCGAGTTTTCCCTTGTCCCGATCGACAGCGATGATCTTCGTCGCGCCTGCAAGCTTTGCTCCGGCGATGGCCGCGTCGCCGACGCCACCGCAACCGATGACTGCGACCGAGTCACCGCGCGAAACGTTGCCGGTGTTCATTGCAGCGCCGATACCTGCCATGACGCCGCAGCCGATCAGCCCGACAACCGCCGGGTCCGAGCCCGGAGCAACCTTGGTGCACTGCAGCTCGTGGACGAGAGTCTTGTCTGCGAACGCGCCGATACCGAGCGCAGGCGTGAGTTCGGTGCCATCTGCCAGCGTCATCTTCTGCGAGGCATTGTGAGTGTCGAAGCAGTACCAGGGCGTGCCCTTCTTGCATGCCCGACACTCGCCACACACTGCGCGCCAGTTCAAGACCACGAAGTCACCGACCTCGACGTGCGTCACCGCGTCGCCGACAGTTTCCACGGTTCCTGCGGCCTCGTGCCCGAGCATGAAGGGGTACTCGTCATTGATTCCGCCATCACGGTAGGCCAGATCCGTGTGGCAGACGCCGCACGCGTCGATCTTCACTACGACGTCGCTGGGGCCCGGATCCGGAATCGTAATCGTCTCGATCGACACCTCTTCGCCCTTGGCCTTGGCGACGACGGCACGCACTTGCTGCGGCATAAGCACTCCTTCGACGTTCGACTTGTGATCTCTGCAGACCAGACTCCCACAACGTGTGCACACGACCAGCGACGCCTGCGGGAATGAACTCGGTGTTTCGCGGCGTTCTCCCTAGGAAGTAGCCGTACTCACGGCAGTACGATCGTCACGCCGAACCGACGGGTATTCTCCACGCGAGGTCGGTTACGGCCGTGGTGCTGGCCCCGAGTGGGCACGAAGAAACGGAAAGGGGTTCGGCCATGGACGAACAATCGAATATGTACGAGCTGGAATTTCCGGCGCCGCAAACGATGTCCGGTGACGGTGTCGGTCCGGTGTTGGTGCATGGACTCGAAGGCTTCTCCGATGCAGGTCACGCAGTAAAACTCGCCACCAAGCACCTTCGTGACACGCTCGAGACGGAACTCGTTGCTTCGTTCGATGTCGACGAGCTGATCGACTACCGCTCACGTCGGCCGACGATGACGTTCAAGACGGATCACTTCTCGGATTACGAGGCGCCAGAGCTCAATCTGTACGCCGTCAAGGACAACGCGGGCACGCCATTCCTGCTTCTTGCCGGAATGGAGCCGGACCTTCGGTGGGAGAAGTTCTCCACTGCTGTGCGTCTGCTGGCCGAGCAGCTGGGAGTGCGTCGAACCATCGGTCTGGGGTCGATCCCGATGGCGATACCTCACACTCGTCCGTTGGGCGTGACCGCTCATTCCTCGGACAAGTCCTTGATCTCCGAGGAGCACAGCTGGTCGGGTGACATCCAGGTCCCCGGCAGTGCGTCCTCGCTTCTCGAACTACGGATGGCCCAGCACGGCCACGTATCCATGGGATTCTCGGTCCACGTTCCGCACTACCTAGCCCAAACCGACTATCCGAGTGCCGCGCAGACATTGCTCGAACATGTCGGCGAGGCCGGAGGTCTGGACTTGTCGTTGGTTGCGCTGGGCACTGCCGCAGCTCGAGTGCAGGAGCAGGTCGACGAGCACATCACCGGCAACGAGGAAGTGCAGTCGGTCGTACATGCCCTCGAACGCCAGTACGACACCTACGTTGCAGCACAGGAACAGCAGTCGACGCTTCTCGCCAGCGACGAAAGCCTTCCGAGCGGTGATGAACTGGGCGCGGAGTTCGAGAAGTTCCTCGCCGAACAGGGCGGGTTCGAGGCCGAGCCGGAAGATCTGGACACAACGGGCACCGACACGGACGGCCCTGACACCGGGCGCTGACCGGCACATGGTTCGACCAATGAATGGGTGATTGTGTGAACGTTCACACAATCACCCATTCTCATTTTGTTCACATTTCGTAGCAGTGGGATAACGAAACATATCTGTAACCAGAATCCCTCTCCACGTCGTGTCGAGCGTCTTCACTCATGCGAGAGTGTTCGAGGAAGTACAGCAGTGTCGAAAAAGTACAGAACTGAGGAATCAGGAGGCGCGACATGAGCAGTCCTCGCACTCGCAAGCTCCGCCCGGTTCCCAATGCCGAGCCGAAATTGATCTTCCGCACCATTCATGGGTATCGGCGAGCGTTCCGGATGGCAGGCGAAGGCCCAGCGCTGTTGTTGATTCACGGAATCGGTGACAGCTCCGAGACGTGGAACGCCATAATTCCGCATCTCGCGCAGAACCACACTGTCATTGCACCCGACCTGTTGGGACACGGGCAGTCCGACAAACCCCGCGCCGACTACTCGGTGGCGGCGTACGCCAACGGCATGCGCGACCTGTTGTCCGTCTTGGGAGTCGACCATGTGACGGTGGTCGGCCATTCCCTCGGCGGCGGTGTCGCGATGCAGTTCTCTTACCAGTTTCCGCACATGGTCGACCGTCTCGTTCTCGTGTCCTCCGGTGGAGTCACCAAGGATGTCCATCCACTTCTACGGTTGGCTTCGGTGCCATTGGCCAGCGAAGCAGTCAAGCTTTTACGCCTCCCCGGAGCCATGTCGGTCGTCAGGCTGGCCGGCAACCTCATCGGAAAACTGAATACGACGCCGTTGCGGCCGGGCGCCTTGCTCCACGACACACCTGATCTCGTGCGCGTCCTGGCGGGCCTGCCGGATCCCACTGCGTACGAGGCGTACCTCCGCACTCTGCGCGCTGTCGTGGATTGGCGGGGCCAGGTTGTGACGATGCTCGACCGGTGTTACCTCACCGAGAATCTGCCGGTGTTGCTCGTATGGGGAGATCGGGACGTGGTGATACCGGTCAGTCATGCGCACCTCGCGCATTCCGCAATGCCCGGATCCAGACTCTCGGTGTTTCGCGAGGCCGGCCACTTCCCGTTTCGTGACGATCCGATGCGTTTTTTGAACGTGCTCGAAGAGTTTCTCGCCTCGACGCCGCGTCTGGACTTCGACGAGACTCGATGGCGGAACTTCCTCATCACCGGAGTCGGTGAAGACATGATCACCGGGAACGCCAGTACCAGACTTTCGGTACTGGGAGCCATGGGAGCGGACGAACGCAGCGCGACCTGACACGCCCTGCGCACGGGCCGCTGACTGCGACGCGGCCAGCGCACCATAGCCTGTTACGGTGCTCCTCTCCGAACTCGTACCTGCCCCCACAACCAGCGAGGCGCAGGATCCGGACACGTTGTTCGACATTTTCACGACGTGGACCAGCGATCGAGGGCTGAATTTGTACCCAGCGCAAGAAGATGCGCTGATCGAGCTGGTGTCGGGGTCCAACGTCATCCTCGCGACACCGACCGGCTCGGGGAAGTCGATGGTGGCCGTCGGTGCGCACTTCGCTGCGATGGCCGCCGGTAAGCGGACCTTCTACACCGCACCCATCAAAGCTCTGGTCAGCGAGAAGTTCTTCGCACTGTGCGATATTTTCGGCGCTAAAAATGTCGGCATGATGACGGGCGATGCCGCGGTCAACGCCGGCGCCCCGATCATCTGCGCGACCGCGGAGATCGTCGCGAATCTAGCTCTCCGCGAGGGAGCGAACTCCGATATCGGCCAGGTGGTGATGGACGAGTTCCATTATTACTCCGAACCCGACCGGGGATGGGCCTGGCAGGTTCCCATCATCGAGTTACCGAACGCTCAATTTCTCTTGATGTCGGCGACTCTGGGCGACGTGTCTTTCTTTCGAGACGACCTCACCCGCCGCACCGGGCGACCCACCACCGTGGTGTCGGGCTCCGAACGGCCTGTGCCCTTGACGTTCTCGTACGTAAGCACACCGATCGGTGAAACCATCGAGGAGCTGGTGTCCACGCATCTCGCACCCGTGTACGTCGTGCACTTCACCCAGGCGTCCGCCCTCGAACGAGCGCAGGCGCTGACGAGCGTGAACGTGGCCTCCAAGTCCGAGAAGCAGCAGATCGCCGAGGCGATCGGCCAATTCCGCTTCACTACGGGTTTCGGCAAGACACTTTCGCGACTGGTGCGTCACGGAATCGGCGTACACCATGCGGGCATGCTCCCGAAATATCGACGCCTCGTGGAGAAACTTGCCCAGGACGGTCTGCTCAAGGTCATCTGTGGCACCGACACCCTCGGTGTGGGCATCAATGTTCCGATCCGAACCGTGTTGTTCACCGGCCTGACCAAATACGACGGCATTCGCACTCGCAAACTACGCGCCCGAGAGTTTCACCAGATCGCCGGACGCGCCGGACGTGCCGGATACGACACGCTCGGAACCGTCGTCGTCGAGGCACCGGAACACGACATCGAGAACGCACGGCTCGTAGCGAAGGCCGGCGACGATCCGAAGAAACTCAAGAGGGTCCAACGCAAAAAGGCGCCCGATGGCTTCGTCTCGTGGGGTGAGCCGACGTTCGACCGGATCATCACAGCGAGTCCGGAGGCGCTGGTCTCGAGGTTCTCGGTCAGCAATGCGATGTTGCTCAATGTCATTGCCCGACCGGGTAATTGCTTCACCGCAATGCGGCATCTGCTCGAGGACAACCATGAGACTCGACCAGCCCAGCGCAAGCATATTCTCCGAGCGCTCTCGCTCTATCGTGGTCTGGTCTCGGCGGGCATCGTCGAACAGCTCGCGGAGCCGGATGCGGAAGGACGACACGCCCGCCTCACGGTCGACTTGCAGCCGAACTTCGCACTGAACCAACCACTGTCACCGTTCGCACTCGCCTCGTTCGATCTGCTCGATATCGAATCCGATACGCATGCACTCGATGTGGTGTCGATCATCGAGTCGACACTCGACGATCCCCGCCAGATCCTGATGGCCCAGCAGCACGCGGCTCGTGGAGAAGCAGTCGCACAGATGAAGTCGGATGGTATCGAGTACGAGGAGCGAATGGAACTGCTCGAGGAGGTGACGTGGCCGAAACCCCTCGCCGAGCTTCTCGTGCCTGCCTTCGAGATCTACCGCGGTGGGCATCCGTGGCTGACGGAAGTCGCGCTCTCCCCCAAGTCCGTAGTCCGCGACATGATCGAGCGGTCGATGACGTTCACGGAACTGATCAGTCACTACGGTCTCAGTCGTTCGGAAGGACTCGTTCTTCGGTACCTCGCCGACGCGTATCGCGCACTACGCCAGACGGTGCCGCCAGAAGCCCGGACCGAGGAAGTACAGGACATCACCGAGTGGCTCGGGGAACTCGTTCGCCAGGTCGACTCGAGCCTGCTGGACGAATGGGAAAACCTCACCGACCCGGGTGAAGAGGCCGAGACGAAGCCCGAACCCTATGGCGGTGACACACCGAAGCCGATTTCCGCGAATCCACGCGCGTTCCGGGTGATGGTGCGCAACGCCATATTCAAACGAGTGGACTTCGCGGCGGCGGGCTGGTGGAACGCGCTCGATGCGTTGGACGACGGCCCTGACTGGGAAACAGAACTCGAACCCTTCTTCGAGGAGTACGGCGAGATCGGCACCGGCCCATCCGCGCGTGGGCCGGCCTTGTTCGAACTCACGATTGGCAGCGATCGGACGACGGTCAGGCAGGTACTGGAAGATCCCGACGGTGATCACGGGTGGTCGTTCGACGCGGTCGTCGATGTCGAGGAGTCCGATGCTCTCGGTGAGATCGTGTTCGACGAGATCACTATTACTGCCGGCTGAGTTCGCTACCTCGATCCTCGGCTACTGGTCAGCTACCGGGCTTACGGCCGATCCGATTCGCGAGATCAGCGCACTCAGTGCCCGATACTCTTCGGCCCGCCCGCTCGATGCACGATGGACGAGGCCCATGCGCCGACCGGGCTTCGGGTCTGCGAACTCGGCCCGGCCCAGCGCACCCTTGCCCATCTCCACGGCAACAGCCGACCTCGGGACGAGTGTGACGCCGAGACCGCCTGCGACGCATTGAACCAGCGTGGCAAGCGAGGTTGCTCTCGTGTCCCCGGTTGCAGGGACCGCGTCGACCGACCGGCAGAGGTCCAGAGTTTGATCCCGCAGACAGTGGCCGTCGTCCAGCAACAGGATCGGCAGGTCGACGAGTGCCGACAGGGTCAGATCACGTCGTCCGTCGAGTTCATGACCGATGGGGACGACGAGCACGAAATCCTCGGCATACAGGGGTATTTCGACGATGCCGGACTCTTCGGTCGGCAGTGCGACCACCGCTGCGTCGATCGCTCCCGACCGTAGCGAGGCCAACAGGCGGTCCGTCTGATCCTCGACGATGTGCGCGTTCACGTCCGGGAATTCGGCCCGCATCGCCGGGAGCAGGGCGGGTAGCACGTACGGCGCAACGGTGGGTATGAGTCCGAGACGAAGTGGGCCGGACAGTCGACCTCCCATGCCGGATGCTTCGGATACGAATCCGTCGGCTGCATCGAGGGTTGCCCGTGCATGCTCGAGCAAATGTGTACCCGCAGTGGTCATCAGAACTCGCCTGGTGCTTCGTTCGACGAGCTGAACGCCCAGTCCCTGTTCCAGCGAGGCGAGGGCCTGGGAGAGTGTCGGCTGGCTGATGTGCAGTCGCGCGGCGGCACTTCCGAAATGACGTTGCTCGGCAACTGCGACGAAAGCGCGCAGCTGTGAGAGCGTCGGTTGATAACTTCTATCAGTCATACCTATTAGTCTAGTGCTACTAATCACCTTTACCTTTCGCGTATTTTTTGGCACACTCGTACATGTCGGAGACCGACCGTGGGAAGCACCGACAACACGCGACGGCGCTCCACACGCGACTCCACCGAATTCGCAACACCGCGCATGTACGAATACGACGCGCACCACGAGCGCGACGCATGCGCACCACTACAGAGGAGGACCATATGGCCCTGTTGACAATCGGCGATCAGTTCCCCGCATACAACCTCACCGGCGTTATCGGCGGAGACCTGTCCAAGGTGAACGCCCAGCAGCCTGACGATTACTTCACCACCGTCACCAGCGATGACTACGCTGGCAAGTGGCGCATCGTCTTCTTCTGGCCGAAAGACTTCACCTTCGTGTGCCCGACCGAGATTGCCGCATTCGGAAAGCTGAACGAAGAGTTCGCCGACCGCGACGCTCAGGTACTCGGAGCGTCCGTCGACAACGAGTTCGTGCACTTCCAGTGGCGTGCACAGCACGAGGACCTGAAGACCCTTCCGTTCCCCATCCTCTCCGACCTCAAGCGGGAGCTTGCAACCGCTGCAGGTGTTCTCAACTCCGATGGTGTCGCCGACCGCGCGACATTCATCGTCGATCCGAACAACGAGATCCAGTTCGTCTCGGTCACCGCAGGTTCCGTGGGCCGCAACGTCGATGAGGTTCTGCGTGTTCTCGACGCACTGCAGTCCGACGAGCTGTGCGCATGCAACTGGAAGAAGGGCGACCCCACCATCGACGCGGGCGAGCTGCTGACGGCGAGCGTCTGACATGAGCGTAGAGAATCTGAAGAATGCTCTTCCGGAGTACGCCAAGGATCTCAAGCTCAACCTGAGTTCCATTGTGCGATCGACGGTTCTGACTGAGCAGCAGCTATGGGGCACGCTTCTCGCCACTGCTGCCGCCACCAAGTCCACGACGACGCTGAAAGAGATCGCCGAGGAGGCTGCGGACACGTTGTCCGCCGATGCCTACAACGCCGCTCTGGGTGCTGCATCCATCATGGGGATGAACAACGTCTTCTACCGCACCAAGGGCTACCTGGACGGCAAGTACGACGACCTTCGCGCAGGTCTGCGGATGAATATCATCGCCAGTTCCGGCATCGACAAGGCCGACTTCGAACTGTTCTCGCTGGCAGTCTCGGCCGTCAACGGGTGCAACCACTGCGTCGAGGCACACGAGAAGACCCTTCGCGACGAAGGCGTCGACCGTGAGGTCATCTTCGAGTCGATCCGCGCAGCGTCGATCGTCGCGGGCGTCGGCCAGGCCATCGAGGCCAGCCGCACACTCGACGGAGCAACTGTCTGATAGACGAAATACACAGCGAAAGAGGCCCGCACACTCGTGTGCGGGCCTCTTTTTCCGTCAGTTCACTCGGTGATGGCCGACTGGTGCGCGGGTACCTCGACGGCGATCTCGTTGCCGAGGTGAACGCCTTCAGCGAGAGGTAACCGGTCACCGCTCCAGAATTTTCCAGGATCGAACCAATTCGCCTTCTTGTTGCCATTCAGCAGACCCATCGAGTCGTAGGTCATGGCTACCACTTCAGCGCAATACGCTGTTTCCAGAGCCGCGGCATGGTGGTCACTCTTGCGGAAGCTCGGCACGCGACCCTTGAACCACCTCCCCGCCAGTTTCGCGGTAGTCGGGAACGCCGTTCCGTCCATTCGAGCTATGGTGCGCAGCAATGCGTCTTCCTGCTCGCGAGTGACTGCAGTGTCGAGTTGTCTAAGCCAGCAACGCTGCTCGTACTTGTTCGACCACTGCATCACTGCCGCATGGAGGTCATGTAACTGCACGCCGCGCTGAAAATTACCGGTCCACATGTCCTGCAGCGTTTTTCCCAACTCGGCGTGCCACATGAGCGGAGGAAGGTCGTCGACCACCACTGCCATGCCGACGTGGTTGACCGGACTGTTGGTCAATGTCTGTATCGCACGATCAGTGGCAGAATGGCCGCGGAAGATCCAAATGTCTCCGGTGCGAGTCGCATCAACCGCTGTATTCAAATCGATCCGCGACGCAGTCATGTCGCTCAGCCTAGATCGTCCCGAAACCTCGAACTCCCCCACCAGGTATTCAGTGGAGCCATTTGACGTTTGATTCGAATTTCTTCAATATAGACATATGTCGAATCAGACTCACATTATCGACGACCTCAGCCGCGGTGTGTGCTGCTCGCCGCTGATTGCCGAGCCATTGTCCGCCGACTGGGCAGGGGATCTCGCCCGAATGTTCAAAGCGCTCGGCGATCCGGCCCGGCTTCGACTCCTAAGCCTGATCGCCAGTCACGCCGGTGGCGAAGCGTGCGTGTGTGACATCTCCGATTCGTTCGACCTGTCTCAGCCGACGATCTCCCATCATCTCAAAGTGTTGCGTGCAGCTGGTTTGCTCGACTGCGAACGCAGTGGGACCTGGGTCCACTACTGGGTCATACCTGCTGCGCTGCAACAATTATCGTCGGTCTTGGCCGCCGCCGACCCGACCACCGATGATGCCGCGCTGGTGACGGCATGAGTAGCCAGGCGAACACCTCCGATCACCCGGCCGTAGTCGGCAAGCTCTCCACTCTCGACCGGTTCCTGCCGGTGTGGATCGGCGTCGCGATGGTCATCGGCTTGGCCTTGGGTCGGTTGATTCCGGGCCTGAACGACGCCCTGTCGACCATCTCGATCGACGGCGTCTCACTACCTATCGCTATCGGCCTGCTGATCATGATGTATCCGGTCCTGGCGAAGGTGCGCTACGACCGACTG
>NZ_MKKY01000043.1 GCF_002091955.1 Rhodococcus sp. 1168
TGGGTAGTGCTCGGCGGTCCAACTTACCCGCCGCAGTCAACGGAATCGAATCCAACACCACAAACACCGACGGAACCATATGCCCCGGCAACACCGACACCACCCGCTCACGCACCACCTCGACATCGACCAACCCACCACCGACACCGAACACATACGACACCAACACCGTCGCCCCCGTAGGACCATCGACACCCACCGTCGCCACGAAATCAACCTCAGGAAGAGCCGCGATCACCGCATCGATCTCACCCAACTCGATCCGGAAACCACGAACCTTCACCTGAAAATCACTACGACCCACATACTCCAAAACCCCAGAACCAGTCCACCGCACCACATCACCCGTGCGATACATCCGCTCCCCCACAACCGAAAACGGCGCCGCGACGAACCGCTCCGCCGTCAAACCCAACCGATCATGATAACCACGCGCCAACCCCGGACCAGCCAAATACAACTCACCCGCAACACCCACCGGAACCGGCTGCAAACGCGAATCCAACACCACCACAGCAAAACCCGACACCGGAGAACCGATATCAACCGGAACACCCGGCGACATCGGCGCACTCAACGACGCAAACACCGTCGCCTCCGTCGGACCATACGCATTGAACATCAACCGACCCGGCGCCCAACGATCAACCAAATCCGACCCAGAAGCATCACCACCGGTCGCCACCACTGCAAGCGCATCCAGACCGGCCGGATCCACCGACGCCAACGCCGCCGGCGTGACGAACGCATGCGTGACGGCCTCCTCACGCAACAACTGAGCAAGCTCCACACCACCGAAAACATCGGTCGGCGCAATCACCATCGTCGCACCACCAGAAAACGCCAACACCAACTCGAGCACCGACGCATCGAAACTCGGCGACGCAAACGCCAACGTCCGCGAAGCAGGAGTAACCCCGAACCGAACCCGCTCCACCTCAGCCAAATTCGACAGACCCCGATGCGTCACCACCACACCCTTCGGCACACCCGTCGAACCCGACGTATAAATCAAATACGCAGCATCATCGAGACGAACCGAACCCAACCGATCGCTGCTCAAAAGTGGCTCGGCTGAAAGATCGTCGAGTTCTCCTACGGTCGACTCCTCATCCATGACGATCCACGACACCCCGCCGGCGGCCTGCCCCAGATCGGACACATACTCAGCCGCAGTAATACCCACCGCCGCACCAGAATCGGACAACATATGAGCAATACGATCCACCGGATACGACGGATCCACCGGTAAGAACGCACCACCAGCCTTCGCCACCGCCCACACCGCAACCACCGACTCCACCGAACGCCGCAACCCCAACGCCACAAACGAACCCACACCCACACCACGACCGATCAACAACCGCGCCAACCGCGACGACCGAACATCCAACTCCCCATACGACACCGACACCCCACCACACACCAACGCAATCGCATCCACACCGGCAACACCCACCGCAGCAGACAAAATCTCCGGCAACAACCCACCCACCACCGACACACCACCACGCACCGGCACCAACAACTCACGCTCGGACACCGACAACAAATCCAGCTGTCCCATGAGTAGCTCGGGCGTGGTTGCGAACGCCGTCAACATGCGAACAATCCGCTCGACGATTGATTCGACCTCCGTCGAATCGAACAGTTCGGGCAGGTATTTCGCTTCGATATGGAGCTGGTCGTTTGCCATGGCGACCAATGTCAGTGGGTACTGAGCGGTATCGCTGCCGTCCTGAATGTTCGACACCCGCATGCCGGCGATGTCGGTGTCATCGGAGAGCCCAGCCCGATCGACCGGATAGGACTCGAACACCGTCAGGGTGTCGAATGCGACACCAGGCCCTACTGCACGCTGGATCTCGGTCAATCCGAGGTAGTGATGGTCCAGTAGACCTGCCTGCTCTGCCTGCAACCGAGAAATGAACTCGCCCAACGTCTCCTGAGGATCTATCGTGACGCGGACCGGCAGCGTATTGATGAACAACCCGATCATCGATTCGATGTCGTTGATCTCGGGCGGTCGACCGGACACGGTTGTGCCGAACAGGACATCTGTGCGCCCGGTCAACGTTGCAAGGACGGTGCCCCATGCAGCCTGGACGAGCGTGTTGACCGTAACCCCGCGCTCGCGTGCCACTCCGCGTAGTCGCTCGGTGTCGGCGGCCGACAGTGATGTCAGCACACGTGCTGCGAGCGTCGACTCCTGCCGACGGCTTTCGATCGGCGTCAGCAGCGTAGGTTCGGACAGCCCGGACAATGCTTCGCTCCAGGCAGACCGCGCGCTCGCTGCATCACGGCGACTCATCCATCTCAAATAGTCGCGATACGCAGGTACGCGGGGCAATATCGAGTCATCGCCGTCCGTTGCGTACAACGTGAGCAGTTCGCGGATGAGCAGAGGCGTCGACCAGCCGTCGATAAGGATGTGGTGATTGGTCATGACTACTCGCCACTCGCCCGGACGGACGTCGATGAGCGTGAACCGCAGCAGCGGTGCCTCGGCCATGTTGAAGCGCGTAGCGCGATCGGTGGCCATGATGCGTTCGAGTTCGATCTGCGCAGCGGACCCGTCCAGTGCGGTGAGGTCGTATTCGTTCCACGGCACCTCGACATCACGTTCGACGATCTGCACCGAATCGCCGTCCATGTTGTGCACGAATGCAGTCCGCAGGTTTGCATGACGGTCGAGAAGTTGCTGAGCGGCCGCTCGGAAGCGAGTCCGATCAAGCGTGCCACCCAGCTCCAACACCAACTGGACGATGTAGGCGTCGACGGACTGGTCCGACAACTCGGCATGGAACAGCAGCCCGGATTGAAGCGGTGACATGGACCAGATGTCCACGAGCTTCGGATACCTGGACTCGATGTCGTCGATTGCCGCTTGATCGAGCTGCACCAAGTCGAGATCCGACGGGGTGAACCCACCCGCGTCGACAGTGCGTGCGTGCCGTGCCAGGCCGGTCAAAGCCCGCACCCATAGGGCGGTCAGTTCCTCGACATCTTCGGAATCGAGGACTCCCGACGGAAAGGCGAAGGTGGCTTCGAGAACGGCGCCTGCCTCACCGGTCGTGGTCACCGCGTTGATGTCGAGGACCGCTGCTACCGGCAAATCCGAGTTCTGGACATCACCGATGTCCGCGTCGTCGACCGGTAGCCAACCTACGTCACCGAGGTTGTCCGGGATGCCTGCGCTGTAGCGACCGAGATAATTGAAACTGATCTGCGGATTGGCGTGTGCGGCGAGCGCCTCCCTTGACTGCTCGTCGAGGTAGCGCAGCATGCCGTAACCGATACCGTGATCCGGTACCGCCAACAGGCATTCCTTGACCGACTTGATCAGACTTCCGGCGGATACCCCACCGTCCAGCGCATCGTCGATATCTGTGCCGGACAGGTCGATTCGAACTGGGAAAATGGTGGTGAACCATCCCAGTGTTCTCCCTAGATCGGCGCCGGGTACCACGTGATCTTCGCGTCCATGGCCTTCGAGGCTGACGAAGACCTCGCCGTCCACTACCTCGCCGTCCACTCCGCCTCGAGTACGGCGCCAGGCTGCGATTGCCAGCGCCAGTCCGGCCATCAATCCGTCGTTGACACTGCCATGGAAGACATCGGGGATCGTGGTGAGTAGATCCTCGGTGACCGCTGCGGAGAGCTCGACATCGATTCGCTCCACCGTGTCGTACACATCGACTGCCGGATCGAGTGGACGAGATCCGATCAACTGATCGGGACCTTCCAGCACCTGTTGCCACAGATCGAGTTCGCTGCGGCGAGCGACAGCCTCATCTCGGAGCCCGTGGGCCCATCGGCGCATCGACGTTCCGACCGGCGCGAGTACGGGCTCTTGGCCGGCGACTACTTGCGACCAGGAAGATGCCAAGTCCGGCACCAGAATTCGCCAGGATACGCCGTCGACTACAAGATGGTGGGCGACGATCAGTAACCGGGACGGCTCTGAGCCCGCGTCGAACCACACCAGCTGCAGCATCGACCCCGCGGCCGGATCCAACCGGCCCGCAGCGCGCTCGAGTTCGGCCGACGCCAAAGTCGAGAATTCGCGACCCGAAGCCGAATCGACGCCTACGCGGCGGATGATCTCGGCGGCAGCGACCGCCCCTGCCGGACGAACGTCCATCGCCCATTCGTCTTCTTCGCGCTGCAGACGAGCGCGAAGCATGTCGTGGTGATCCAGGACGGATTGCACTGTGCGCTCGAGCACCGTTTGATCGATCCCCGGTGGCAGGGTGAGCAGTGCGGTCTGCGTATGACGATCGAACTGTTGAGTCCGCTCGATCATCCAGGACACGATCGGTGTCAGCGGGACCTCGCCGACTCCGCCGCCTGGAAGTTCCTCCAAGATCGCGGCGTCCGCGTCATCCACCGACAGTGCGACCTCAGCCAGCCCAGCGACGGTCTTGCGTTCGAAGACATCGCGCGGTGACAGAACGAAGCCCGCCGCTTTTGCGCGCGAGACCAGTTGAATCGACATAATGCTGTCACCACCGAGGGCGAAGAACGAGTCGTCGACACCGACATGATCGAGCCGCAACACTTCCGCGAAGAGGCCTGCCAGCATTTTCTCGACCGGAGTGTTCGCGTCGCGACCGGACTCGGGCCTGTTGTCGAACGTCGGGTCCGGTAGTGCTCGGCGATCGAGCTTGCCTGCTGGGGTCAACGGAATGGCGTCGAGTTCGACGAATGCCGTCGGAACCATGTGGGAGGGTAAGGCTCCCGCAACGTGCTCACGCAGAGCGCGTATATCGAACCTGGCATCGGCCGCCGGCAGGATGTAAGCGACGAGAATTGTGTTTCCCGCAGGCCCGGTAGTGCCGACCGTCGTCACGAAGTCCACGGACGGATGCGCAGCGAGCACACTGTCGATCTCGCCGAGTTCGATTCGGAAACCTCGGACCTTGACCTGTGAATCACTGCGTCCGACGAACTCCATCGCACCTTCACGGTTCCAGCGAACGATGTCACCGGTGCGATACATGCGTGACCCGACCGCATCGAACGGGTTCGCAACGAACCGCTCGGCGGTGAGCCCGAGACGTCCGTGATAACCGCGGGCAAGAGCTGGGCCCGCGAGGTAGAGCTCACCCGGTACCCCGACCGGGACCGGATTCAACCGCTCGTCGAGTACGACCTCGACGAAACCTAGTGTCGGCGAGCCGATGTCGACGGGGGCACCCGGGGACATGCTGGTGCTGATCGAGGAGAATATAGTCGCCTCGGTAGGTCCGTAGGCATTGAACATCGACCGCCCCGGTGCCCACCGAGCAACCAATTCCGGAGGACAGCTGTCGCCGCCGGTAGCGATGACCTCGAGCCGGCTCAGACCGACCGGGTCCACGGATGCAAGTGCTGCGGGTGTGACGAACGCATGGGTGACCTGCTGCTCCGCGAGCAGCCGGCTCAGATCGGGCCCGCCGTACATCGCCGGGGGTGCGATCACCATGGTGGCGGCGCCGCCGAAGGCCAACATGAATTCGAGAATCGAGGCATCGAAACTCGGGCTGGCGAACGCCAGAGTGCGTGAAGCCGTAGTCACCCGGAATCGGGTGCGCTCCTCCTCGGCCAAGTTGGACAGCCCTCGGTGAGTGACAACGACGCCCTTCGGAACACCCGTCGAACCCGAGGTATAGATCAAATAGGCAGCGTCGTCGAGTCGCAGCGGCCGAATACGATCGACGTCGTGAACTGCCTCGCCCGAGTGCACGGCGATGGCGATCATCTCGTCAGCGTCGTCGAGTAGCACCCACGTCGTCGCCGATAGTCCCTGCAGTTGCGGCGCGTCTGCCGAAGTGGTGAGACCGATGACGGCTCCCGAATCGGTCAGCATGTGTTCGATACGGTCGGCTGGATACGTCGGATCGACGGGGAGGAAAGCCGCACCGGCCTTGGTCACGGCCCACAATGCAACGATGGTTTCCGCCGAACGCGGCATGGCCAGTGCAACTACCTTGCCGGGACCTGCACCGAAGCCGACCAACGCGCGGGCCAGCTGCGACGAGCGGGCATCGAGTTCTCCGTAGCTGATGACCGCGTCTTCGAACCACACGGCGTCCGCTGCAGCACCCGCTGCGGTGACCGCTGCCGTCAAAATGTCCGGCAGTAGACGAGAGTCGCCTCCTCGCGCACCGCGGACAGGCGCAAGCGCATGTCGCTCGGCTGGGGAGAGTACATCTATGTCCCCGACAATGATGCTCGGTTGGGCTGTCACTGCCTCGAGAATCACCTGTAGACGCGCCGCGAACCCCGCCACCGTCGACTGGTCGAACAGATCGCTCGCGTAACGGAACGACGCTTCGATCCCCGCTTGAAGGCCGGAATCTTCGAAGGTCTCCGAGATCGTCAACTGCAGGTCGAAGTTGGCTATGTCATTGGCAAGTTCGACGCCCTCGATCTCGAGGCCGGGCAACGTGATGTTCGGTCGGTCGGTGTGCTGGAACTCGAGCATCACCTGAAAGAGAGGCGTGTACGAGGCCGATCGAACCGGATCGAGCGCGTCGACGACACGCTCGAACGGTATGTCGGAGTGCGTGAAAGCAGCAAGGTCGGCAGTACGTACTGAGTTCAGCACGGTGTCGAAGGATGCCGATCGATCGAGCTCGGTACGTAGAACGAGTGTGTTGACGAACATGCCGACCAGGTCGTCCAGTGCAGCATCGCCGCGTCCGGAGATCGGTGTACCGACCGAAATATCTTCGGAGGCAGACAGAGTCGACAGCAGTACCACCAAGGATGCGTGAACGATCATGAAGACACTGGAGTCGCGGGAGGCTGCCAACTCGGCCATCCTACGATGGAGCTCACCGTCCAAATCGAAATCGACTTGCGCTCCTCGGAACGACGCCTCGGCCGGGCGGGGCCGGTCGTACGGGAGCGGGAGGATCTCAGGGGCCCCGGACAACGTGTCGACCCAGAAAGAGAGCTGAGTCGACATCAGTGATGCCGGATCGGACTCCGAACCCAGGAACTCGCGCTGCCACAGCGAATAGTCCGCGTACTGAACGGGTAGCGGTGCCGGGGTGGGGGCATCGCCACCAGCACGAGCGCTGTACGCGACGATGAGGTCACGGGCCAGAGGAGCCGTGGAAAAGCCGTCGGACGAGATGTGGTGGACGACGAATGCGAGAACGTGCTCGTCCCTGCCGACTTCGATCAATCGGGCACGAATGGGAACGGACCTGGAAACGTCGAAACCTGTGGCTGCGATCTCGGCGACCAACTCGGCCACGTGCGCTGACGAATGCGCGAGAACAGGAGTCAGGTCGGGTTGAGCCTGGCGAGATTCGAGAATCGATTGGATCGGCCCGTCGTCGGTCAAGGGAAAGACCGTGCGCAAGGACTCGTGCCGGTCGATCACATCACCGATTGCACTGCGCAGCGCATCCACATCGAGGGTGCCGGTCATCCGCATCGCGAAGGCGACGTTGTAAGCGGCAGAGGATGTGTCGTACTGGTTGATGAACCACATTCGCTGTTGCGCGAGCGACACCGGGATGGATTCTGGGCGCACTACCGACGTCAAGGCCGGGCGTGTATCGGTCCGGTATCCATGGGACTCGGCGGTCTCGGCCAAAGCTCGGACTGTCGGCCCGTCGAACAGATCGCGCACTGTCAATGTCGAACCGAGAGCAGAGTTGACGCGCGCCACCAGACGCATGGCTACCAGGGAGTTGCCACCCACTTCGAAAAAGTTCTGGGTGACTCCGAGCTGGGAGAGACCGAGAAGATCGGCGAACTCTGCAGCAATGATCTCCTCGACCGGGTTCTGCGGGCTGACCAGCTCGACATCAGCAGTTCCGAATTCCGGCTCCGGAAGCATCTTTCGATCGAGCTTTCCGCTCGCATTCAGAGGGAACTCGTCGAGTTCGATGAAGAGAGAGGGAACCATGTACGCGGGTAACGACTCCGCCAGCGCTGCGCTCAGTTCGGCGCCGTCGATTACTCGCCCGCGTGCAGCGACCACGTAGGCAACCAGAACCTCGCCGGTTGCTTCGTTGCTGTGGACGATCGCGACTGCCTGGGCAACGGACTCGTGGCGCAGCACAGCAGCTTCGATTTCCGGCAGCTCGATACGCAGACCACGGAGCTTGACCTGGAAATCGGTACGACCGATGTATTCGAGGTTGCCGTCGGCGCGCCATCGTACGAGGTCCCCGGTGCGGTATATCCGAGCACCTGGCCCGCCGAAGGGATCGGCGATGAACCGATCCGCGGTGAGATCCCCGCGTCCGACGTACCCTCGAGCAAGCTGAATACCGGCGAGGTAGAGCTCACCGGGGGCACCGATGGGAGCCGGCTTCAGGGACGCATCGAGGACGTAGACCCTCGTGTTCCACACCGGTGCCCCAATCGGGACAACGGTGGGATCTGTTGCGGCGCAGTGGTAGGCAGTGACGTCGACCGCAGACTCGGTGGGGCCGTACAGGTTGTGTAGATCCGCATCGGAGAAGTCTGTGAACACGCCGACGGTTGCCGGCGGCAACGCCTCCCCGCTACAGAACACCAGCCGCAACGACACGCAGTCGTCGGAATGTGCACCATCGGTGAACACAGCCAGCATCGACGGAACGAAGTGCACCGTGGTGATGCGCTCACGGAGAATCAAACGCGAAAGGTATTCCGGGTCGCGGTGCCCATCCGGTTCGGCGATGACGAGCTTCGCGCCGATCTGAAGAGCCCAGAAGAACTCCCACACCGACACGTCGAAGGTTGCGGGAGTTTTCTGCAGCACATTGTCCGACGGCTCGAGGCTGTATTCGTTCTGCATCCACAGCAGGCGGTTGACGATTGCTTCATGGCTGACCGCAACGCCCTTCGGGCGCCCGGTGGACCCCGAGGTGTAGATGACATAGGCGGTGTTTCGTCCGCTGATCGCACTGTGACGCTCAGCGTCCGTCACCGGGTCGGTAGCCCGGTCCGAGACGTCGATCAAATCCACGGCGAGCACTGGAGTAGCCACAGGGACATTGATCCAGTCCCGACTGGTGGTCAGGATGCAGACCGGATCAGCACTGTCGATGACATACGCCGATCGATCGGTCGGGTGGTCCGGATCTATCGGGACGTAGGCACCGCCTGCCTTGACGATTGCGTACATTCCCACAAGCAGATCGATCGAGCGCCGAATAGCGAGCCCGACGTGGGTTTCCGGACCCACGCCGAGTGAAATCAAGTGACGTGCAAGCTGATTGGAGCGGTCGTCGAACTCGCGGTAGGTCACGTGTTCGTCCTCGAAAACCAAAGCTATCGAGTACGGACTCCGGGCCACCTGCAGATCGAACAAGGTATTGAGCGTCGGATCCGAACCGACCGTCGCCGGCAGGACGTGATCGGTTGCATTCCAATCTTCCAGAACGGTCTCACGCTCGCGTCGCGACAGGATCTCGACATCGCGGAGCGGGACGGTCGGAGACTCGCATATCGAACGCAGCAATCTGAGGAATCGATCCACGAAGTTGTCGATGGTAGATGCATCGAACAGTTCGGTGGCATACGTGAATGCTGCTGGGAGCGAACCTGATTCCGTTGCGGCTTCATCGACCCGCAGCTGTAGATCGAACTTGGTCGTTCCGGTCGACAATTCCTCGAACGCGACGGCGAGGCCGGGCAATTCAAGATGCGCGCTCTGGTTGTTCTGGAATTCCAGTAGTACTTGGAACAGGGGTGAGTGATCGGTGGAGCGGGTCGGTGCCAGGGCGTCGACGAGTCGCTCGAATGGGATGTCGGTGTTGTCGAAGGCCGCGAGATCTGCCGCCCGGGTAGCAGCGAGAAGTTCGGTGAAACTCGCGTGCGGTGAGACCTCTGTCCGCAGGACGAGGGTCCCGACGAACATGCCGACAAGGTTGTCCAAGCCCGCCTCTCCGCGTCCGGCGATGGGAGTACCGACCGTGATGTCCTCGGTACCACTGAGGCGCGCCAGCAGCAATGCCAGCGCAGAATGGACAACCATGAACAGAGTGGAGTCATGCTTCGACGCCAACTGCATCAGTCCATCCCGACTGTCGGCGGGGATCTCGAATGCGCGGGTTGCACCCAATATCGATTGTTGGTTCGGGCGTGGATGATCGATCGGCAACGGCAACACATCCGGCACATCCGCCAACACCTGCGACCAAAACGCCAACTGACGCGACAGCACAGACTCCGGATCATCCTCACTACCGAGAACCTCACGCTGCCACAACGTGTAATCGACATACTGCACCGCCAACGGCTCCCAC
>NZ_MKKY01000044.1 GCF_002091955.1 Rhodococcus sp. 1168
TGTTGTCGGTGTCCGAGCGTGAGTTGTTGGTGCCGGTGCGTGGTGGTGTGTCGGTGGTGGGTGGGTTGTTGCCGGAGATTTTGTCTGCTGCGGTGGGTGTTGCCGGTGTGGATGCGATTGCGTTGGTGTGTGGTGGGGTGTCGGTGTCGTATGGGGAGTTGGATGTTCGGTCGTCGCGGTTGGCGCGGTTGTTGATCGGTCGTGGTGTGGGTGTGGGTTCGTTTGTGGCGTTGGGGTTGCGGCGTTCGGTGGAGTCGGTGGTTGCGGTGTGGGCGGTGGCGAAGGCTGGTGGTGCGTTCTTACCGGTGGATCCGTCGTATCCGGTGGATCGTATTGCTCATATGTTGTCCGATTCTGGTGCGGCGGTGGGTATTACTGCGGCTGAGTATGTGTCCGATCTGGGGCAGGCCGCCGGCGGGGTGTCGTGGATCGTCATGGATGAGGAGTCGACCGTAGGAGAACTCGACGATCTTTCAGCCGAGCCACTTTTGAGCAGCGATCGGTTGGGTTCGGTTCGTCTCGATGATGCTGCGTATTTGATTTATACGTCGGGTTCGACGGGTGTGCCGAAGGGTGTGGTGGTGACGCATCGGGGTCTGTCGAATTTGGCTGAGGTGGAGCGGGTTCGGTTCGGGGTTACTCCTGCTTCGCGGACGTTGGCGTTTGCGTCGCCGAGTTTCGATGCGTCGGTGCTCGAGTTGGTGTTGGCGTTTTCTGGTGGTGCGACGATGGTGATTGCGCCGACCGATGTTTTCGGTGGTGTGGAGCTTGCTCAGTTGTTGCGTGAGGAGGCCGTCACGCATGCGTTCGTCACGCCGGCGGCGTTGGCGTCGGTGGATCCGGCCGGTCTGGATGCGCTTGCAGTGGTGGCGACCGGTGGTGATGCTTCTGGGTCGGATTTGGTTGATCGTTGGGCGCCGGGTCGGTTGATGTTCAATGCGTATGGTCCGACGGAGGCGACGGTGTTTGCGTCGTTGAGTGCGCCGATGTCGCCGGGTGTTCCGGTTGATATCGGTTCTCCGGTGTCGGGTTTTGCTGTGGTGGTGTTGGATTCGCGTTTGCAGCCGGTTCCGGTGGGTGTTGCGGGTGAGTTGTATTTGGCTGGTCCGGGGTTGGCGCGTGGTTATCATGATCGGTTGGGTTTGACGGCGGAGCGGTTCGTCGCGGCGCCGTTTTCGGTTGTGGGGGAGCGGATGTATCGCACGGGTGATGTGGTGCGGTGGACTGGTTCTGGGGTTTTGGAGTATGTGGGTCGTAGTGATTTTCAGGTGAAGGTTCGTGGTTTCCGGATCGAGTTGGGTGAGATCGATGCGGTGATCGCGGCTCTTCCTGAGGTTGATTTCGTGGCGACGGTGGGTGTCGATGGTCCTACGGGGGCGACGGTGTTGGTGTCGTATGTGTTCGGTGTCGGTGGTGGGTTGGTCGATGTCGAGGTGGTGCGTGAGCGGGTGGTGTCGGTGTTGCCGGGGCATATGGTTCCGTCGGTGTTTGTGGTGTTGGATTCGATTCCGTTGACTGCGGCGGGTAAGTTGGACCGCCGAGCACTACCCATGCCAGAGTTGCCCAGCATCGGCAGCGGGCGTGCACCACGCAACGAGACGGAAGTAGCCATCGCGCGGGTGTTCGCAGAAGTGCTCAGTGTCGAAGCTATCGGCGTCGATGACAATTTCTTCGATCTCGGTGGTGATTCGCTCAGTGCTACTCGAGTGACGGCGCGCGTCAATGCTGCACTCGGCTCGAATATCAGTGTTCGGATGTTGTTCGAATCACCCACCGTTGCAATGCTTTCCACTCGCGCAACAGATAGTGTCGTCGAGAGTTCGCGTCCGGTGTTGGGTGTGGTGGAGCGGCCGTCGGTGATTCCGTTGTCGCTGGCGCAGCAGCGGATGTGGTTTATCAATCAGTTCGATACGTCTTCGCCTGCTTACAATATTCCGCTTGCGGTGCGGTTGTCGGGTGCGCTCGATGTTGCTTCGCTCGAGGCTGCGGTGGGGGATGTGTTGGCTCGTCACGAGTCGTTGCGGACTACGTTCCCGGTGGAGGGTGAGTTGCCGCGTCAGTTGATCGGGTCTGTTTCCGATGTGGTGGTGGAGTTGGCGGTTGTGGAGATCGATGCGGTGGGTGTTCAGGAGCGGATTCTTGCCGATGCTGGTGCGGGGTTCGATGTGACGGTGGATGTGCCGTTTCGGGCGTCGTTGTATCGGGTGGGTGTCGATGAGTTCGTGTTGGCGATTGTGGTGCATCATATTGCTGCTGATGGTGCGTCGATGGCGCCGCTTGCTGCTGATGTGATGGTGGCGTACAGCGCTCGGGTGGCTGGTCGGGCTCCGTTGTGGGAGCCGTTGGCGGTGCAGTATGTCGATTACACGTTGTGGCAGCGTGAGGTTCTCGGTAGCGAGGATGATCCGGAGTCTGTGCTGTCGCGTCAGTTGGCGTTTTGGTCGCAGGCGTTGGCGGATGTGCCGGATGTGTTGCCGTTGCCGATCGATCACCCACGCCCGACGCGTCAATCCAATCGCGGTGCCTCGGTGTCCTTCGATATCGACCCGGCATTTCACGCCCGTATTGTCGGCATCGCACGCGAGACTCGCTCGACGGTTTTCATGGTTGTTCATGCCGCGTGGTCCATTCTCATGGCCCGTCTCAGTGGTACCGAGGACATCACGGTCGGTACTCCCATCGCCGGGCGCGGTGAAGCAGGCTTGGACAACCTGGTCGGTATGTTCGTCGGGACCCTCGTTCTGCGGACAGAGGTCTCACCGCACGCGAGTTTCACCGAACTTCTCGCTGCTACCCGTGCAGCAGATCTCGCGGCCTTCGACAACACCGACATCCCATTCGAGCGACTCGTCGACGCCCTGGCACCGACCCGCTCCACCGATCACTCACCACTGTTCCAAGTACTACTGGAATTCCAGAACAACCAGAGCGCACACCTCGAACTACCCGATCTCAGCGTCACGGCTCTCGAATTCGATGCCGGGGTCGCAAAATTCGACCTGCAGTTGACGATGTCGGAGCGTTTCGACGAATCAGGTTCTCCCGCAGGGATGTCGGGTGCACTGACCTATGCCGTCGACCTGTTCGACGAGGACTCGGTGCAGAAGTTCACTGACAGATTCGTCGCAATCGTCGATGCTGTGACCGCAGACTCGACGGTCACGATCGGTGAGATCGAGATAGTGGAACCCGCCGAGACGGCTGCGATGCGGTCCGACTGGAATCACCCAGGAACACTGCCGTCGAGCGAGACCCTGACCGCGCGGTTCGAGTCCACTGTTCGTCGATTCCCCGACTCGACGGCCGTCGTCGATGGTGAAACCGAGTATTCCTACACTCAACTCGAGGCTCGCGCGAACCAGCTTGCACGCCAACTGGTCTCGATCGGGGTGGGTCCGGAAACGCTCGTTGCAGTTGCTATGCCGCGGACTGCCGAGTTGATCGTCGTACTGCTGGCGGTACTCAAAGCCGGCGGCGGATATCTCCCCGTCGACGTCACCTATCCGGCAGACCGACTGGCGTTCATGCTCGACGATGCTCGGCCCGTGTGTGTCGTCTCGACGACTCGGGACGTGGAGTCGGTTCCCACCGAAGCACTCCCAACGGTCCTGATAGACGACCCGGAAACCGTGTCGACTTTGGATTCGCTGTCGCCGGAACCGTTGTCTTCGAACGAGCGTGTCTGCGACGCCAGGCCGGATTCGGTCGCGTACGTCATCTATACATCGGGGAGCACCGGCCGTCCCAAGGGCGTTCAAGTTACGCATGCGACCGTCGCGACGCTCTTCGAGAACACCATCGGTAAGTTCGGTTTCGATGAGTCCGATGTGTGGACGATGTTCCACTCCTACGCTTTCGACTTCTCGGTATGGGAACTCTGGGGTCCGTTGCTGTACGGCGGCAAGCTGGTCGTTGTCGACTACTACACTGCACGCTCGCCGGAACTGTTCCGTGAGCTACTGGTTTCCGAACAGGTCACCGTGCTCAATCAGACACCGACGGCGTTCTACCAATTCGCCGAGGCGGACCGTACGGCGCCTGCCGATTCCGATGCACTGGCGTTGCGCTACGTGATCTTCGGCGGCGAGGCACTCGATCTGGGTCAGCTCGGTCGTTGGTACGACCGACATGCCGAGGATTCCCCCACTCTGGTGAATATGTACGGAATCACCGAAACCACCGTGCATGTCAGTTATCTGCCGCTCGACAAGAAGTTCGCCGCCTCCGCGTCCGCGAGCGTAATCGGGCAGGCGATCCCCGGATTGACCGTGTCCGTGCGTGATCGACGCTTGGGTCTGGTTCCTCCTGGCGTCACCGGCGAAATGTATGTATCCGGTGCACAACTTTCACGCGGGTACCTCGGTCGAACAGCTCTGACGTCGACGCGCTTCGTCGCGGACCCCGACAGCAGCGCGGGAACTCGGATGTATCGCACCGGTGACACCGCTCGGTGGAACCGTGCCGGCCAACTCGAGTATCTCGGCCGTAGTGACATGCAGATCCAGCTACATGGATTCCGAATCGAACTCGGTGAGATCGAGGCTGCGTTGTCCAGCTACGACGGCGTCGCTCAATCGGTGGTCTCGGTTCGCGACGACGGGGCAGGCGATCGTCTTGTCGGCTATGTCGTGCCGGAAGCGGGCCGGACCGTGGACACTTCGTCGATTCTGGAGTTCGTAAGTGGGACGCTGACGTCGTACATGGTGCCCGCATCGGTCATCGTCCTGGATGCACTTCCGTTGACGGCCAACGGAAAACTCGATCGCCGAGCTCTGCCGGCACCGGACTTCGCCTCGAGTGTCACGTTGAGCCGGGCCCCAGCGACGCCGATCGAAGAAAGCCTTGCGTCGTTGTTCGCCGAGGTTCTCGGACTGGATGCAGTCGGAGTGAACGACTCGTTCTTCGCACTCGGTGGCGACAGCATCATGTCGATCCAGCTGGTCTCGCGCGCCAAGGCAGCAGGATTGGTCATCGCTCCGCGAGACGTGTTCGAACGCAAGAGCGTTGCGGCACTGGCCGAAGTAGCTCGCCGCGCCGAGGACTCCGAAGCTGTGGTCCTCGAGGAGTTGCCGGGTGGTGGAGTCGGTGACCTTCCGCTGACCCCCGTCGTGCAGTGGATGCTCGAGCGCAGCGAAGAGTTCGGTCGATACACCCAGACTGCGCTGCTGCAACTGCCCACGCAGATCGAGCGGGAGATTCTCCACACCACTGTTCAGACCGTGCTGGACACCCACGACATGCTCCGTGCACGCCTGTACCGGAACGATGACGGTGTCTGGTCGGAAACGGTGGAGCCAGTCGGTTCGGTAGAGGCTTCATCGATCATCCACAGGGTCGAAGTCGACTCGATCGAAGGATCCGAGTTCTCTACCTTAGCCGCGCTCGAATTGGATTCTGCCGCAGACCGTCTCGATCCGACGGTCGGTCGAATGATTCAGCTGGTCTGGTTCGCAGACTGCTCGGGCCGTGGTCGTCTTCTCATCGTCGCGCATCACCTGGTGATCGACGGGGTGTCCTGGCGCATCCTCGTGCCGGACCTGGCTTCGGCTTGGGCGCACGCGGTGGCCGGTACCGAACCCACACTGCCCGAGACCGGAACCTCGATGCGTCGATGGGCAACAGGCCTCGCCGAGGTCGCCGAGACGCGTACGGACGAGTTGTCGCTGTGGCAGGGCATGCTCGCCGGAGCCGACGAGGTCATCGGTTCACGGGCCCTGGATCCGACCGTGGACGTCGACGCCACCGTCGAACGCATCAGAGTGTCGTTGCCGACGACTGTCACCGAACACCTTCTGACGACTCTCCCGGAGAAATTCCATGGCAGCGTCAACGACGGACTTTTGACCGGTCTCGCTGTGGCACTGACGGCCTGGCGACGTGAGCAGGGCTCGACTGCCGACAATGCCCTTGTCACTTTGGAGGGCCATGGTCGTGAAGACGGCGTCGTGCCGGGTGCAGATCTCGGACGTACCGTCGGATGGTTCACCACTATCTTCCCGGTGCGCCTGGGTCTGACCGGAATAGATCTCGACGACGTCCTCGAAGGGGGACCCGCGGCCGGCGATGCCATCAAATCGGTGAAGGAACAGCTGTTGGCGATCCCGGATCACGGTATCGGATACGGCATGCTGCGGTATCTGACCGAGGAAGGTAGAACTGTCCTGGGCGGGTTCCCACGGCCACAGGTCAGCTTCAACTACCTGGGGCGCTTCGCCGCCGGTTCGTCGGAGAATATGCAGGATGTCGGATGGATTCCGGTGTCGGACACTACGTTGGGCGACGCACAGAACCCGAACATGCCCGTTCCAGCTGTTCTGGACATCAACGCCGTCACGAACGCGACACCGACAGGCTCCGTTTTGGACGCTACTTTCGCCTATCCGGCCGGTGTCCTCGCCTCGCACGAAGTGGACCGACTGATCGAACTCTGGGTTGCCGCACTCACTGCGTTGACGACGCACGCGACGACTCCGGATGCGGGTGGTTTCACGCCGTCGGACCTGGATTTGGTGGATCTCGATCAGGCGACCATCTCCGAGCTCGAGTCACACTTTCCTACCCTCGACGATGTCTGGTCGATGTCGCCGTTGCAGTCCGGGCTGCTGTTTCACGCCCGGCTGGCGGGCGAGGTCGATCAGAGCGTCGACACCGGTGTCGACGCTTACATGGTGCAACTCGGGTTGGAGCTGCGCGGCATCGTGGACGCCGACCGGATGAAGGCTGCGGCGCAGACCTTGCTCGATCGACACGCCAATCTTCGAACTGCGTTCGTGCACAATGCAGACGGCGAATCCGTGCAGGTCGTTCAAACGGGCATTCGGGTTCCATGGAGCCATGTCGATCTGCGCGGCGAAATCGACAGTGATTGCGCCCTCGACCGTGTTCTCGAAACCGACCGCGCCACGCGATTCGCACTGGATCGTGCTCCGCTGCTCAGGTTCACGTTGATCACCAAGGCAGAGGGGGAGTGGCGTCTGTTGATGACCAACCACCACATCCTGCTCGACGGATGGTCGACACCTCTGCTGATCAAGGAACTGTTGACCCTCTACGCCACTTCGGGTGACGATTCGATGTTGCCTCGGGTACCCGCGTATCGCGACTACCTGGCGTGGATGCACACCCGCGACTCTTCGCTGTCCACCGCGGAATGGAGGCGTGCTCTCGCTGGCGTCGAAGAACCCACCCTTCTCGCCGATGCAGATCGTGGCCGTCATCTCTCGACGACTTCGGTGGAGAGAACTCGGTCGTTGTCACGAGAGACCACTACGGCGCTTCGAGAGTTTGCCGCACATCGTGGTTCGACGCTCAATACCATCGTCCAAAGCGCCTGGGGAATAGTGCTTGCCGCGCTGACCGGTCGCACCGACGTCGTCTTCGGTGCCACGGTGTCCGGCAGGCCACCGGAAGTCAACGGCATCGAGTCGATGATCGGCCTGTTCATCAACACATTGCCGGTGCGCATTACGCTGAACCCAGCCGAACCGGTCGGCGACCTCATCGATCGTGTGCAGGTGGAACAGGCGGCATTGCTGGACCATCACTACCTTGGTCTTACCGACATCCAGCGCGCGGCGGGCCCAGGCGTCTCGTTCGACACCCTGACAGTCTTCGAGTCGTATCCGGTCGACCGCGCCGGGTTGTCGGAGGAGACCGATATTGCGGGAATGAAGGTGGCCGACGTTCTGGGCTCGGACGCTGCACATTATCCGCTGACTCTCGTTGCCTCGGTGGACGAACGGCTCCATTTGAAGGCGAAGTACCTGCCCGATCTCTTCACCGCCGAACAGATCGATCGGACGGTCGCCCGCGTCGAGCGGGTGCTTCACGCTGTTCTCACCGATGATCGCAGCCCGTTGGCCCAGGTTCGTCTGCTCGATGACATCGAACATGCTTCACTGGCACCGGTCGTCGGCTCCGAGGGCGGCTCGAGCAGGTTGTTGCCGCACATTCTCGAACAGGCAGCAGCTGTCGACCCCGAGCACCAGGCTCTTCACTTCGCCGATCGTTTCGGTGAGCGGACCTTGACATACGGCGAGCTCGATCGTCAGTCCAACCGGCTCGCCCGATTGCTCTTGGCACGTGGGGTGTATGCGGAATCGTTCGTAGCCATCGGTCTTTCACGGTCGATCGAATCCGTCGTTTCGGTCTGGGCAGTCGCCAAGTCCGGTGCCGCGTTCGTCCCTGTCGATCCTGCGTATCCGCGGGATCGGATCGACCACATGATCGGCGACTCCAACGCGCACTTCGGATTGACTGTGCAGGGCAATGTGTCCGGACTGCCGGAGACGCTGGCCGGTGGCGGCGCATGGATCGTTCTCGATGACCCGCAGACCACGGAAGAACTCGACGAATACTCTTCGGCGCCGCTTCTCGAGGACGAGCGGGTCGCGGGCATCGCGCTCGACAGCATCGCCTACGCCATCTACACCTCCGGATCGACCGGATTGCCCAAGGGTGTTGTAGTAACGCATACCGGTCTCGACAATTTCGCTCTCGAGCAATCCGAGCGATACGAGATCACCCCGCAGTCGAGGACTCTGCATGTGTCGTCGCCGAGCTTCGATGCCTCGGTGCTCGAGTACCTGTTGGCTTTCGGTGTCGGCGCGACGATGGTCATCGTCCCGCCGACGGTCTATGGCGGCGAAGAACTCACCAACATTCTCGCGTCCGAGAGGGTCACCCACGGTTTCATCACTCCGTCGGTTCTCGCCTCGGTGGATCCTGCCGGTCTCGACTCGTTCCAACACGTGGTCGTCGGCGGCGAGAAGGTTCCTGCCGAATTGGTTGCCACCTGGGCACCCGGACGTAATTTGTTCAACGGTTACGGTCCGACCGAGACGACCATCATGTCGAACATCAGCGACCCGTTGGATGCTGATTCGGCTCTGACAATCGGTGGTCCCATCCGCGCGGTGTACGAAGTGGTACTCGACACCAGGATGCAGCCCGTCCCTGTCGGCGTGCCGGGTGAGTTGTATCTTGCAGGCGCAGGACTGGCACGTGGATATCACGCACGAGGAGCACTGACTTCCGAACGCTTCGTTGCAAACCCGTTCGGGTTGGCCGGCGCTCGTATGTACCGAACCGGCGACGTCGTTCGCTGGACACCCGAACGCACCGTCGAATACATCGGGCGCAGTGATTTTCAGGTCAAGGTGCGCGGGTTCCGCATCGAACTCGGCGAGATCGACGCTGTACTTTCCACCCACCCTGCCGTCAGCTTCGTTGTCACCGTTGGGTCCGAATCACCATCTGGTGCAACAGTTCTGGTTGCATATGTCCGTGCCGCCGAGCGCTCGTCGGAGATCGACAGCGCGGAACTGACGGCACATGCGTCGGCGAGCCTTCCCTGCCACATGGTGCCGTCACTTTTCGTCCAGCTTGCTGAAATACCGCTGACACCGGTCGGCAAGCTCGACCGCCGGGCACTACCCGAACCCGAATTCGGCTCGGATGCAGGCACATACGTAGCGCCGCGGAACGCGCTCGAGGTCGCGGTTGCGACCGTGTTCGAAGAGACTCTCGGAATCGAACGCTTCGGTGCCCTCGACAACTTCTTCGATCTGGGTGGAGATTCCTTGTCGGCGACCCGAGTGATCGCGCGCATCAACGCCGCGAGCGGTGCGGGACTGGGAGTTCGAGCAATCTTCGAAACGCCCACAGTCGCAGGATTGGCTTCGGCCATCGGAACGTCCTCACCTGCTGCTGACCGACCTGTCCTGCGTGCCGTCGGTCGCCCCGAGCGGATCCCGCTGTCGCTGGCGCAACAGCGCATGTGGTTCATCAACACCTTCGATCCGACCTCGCCCGCGTACAACGTGCCGCTGGTGGTGCGCTTGACCGGAGAACTCGACCTGACGGCCCTCGAACTGGCAGTCGCGGACCTGCTCGATCGGCACGAATCCCTGCGGACGACATTCCCGTCCGACGGCATGATGCCCGAACAACGAATCCACCGAACCGAGAACATCGTTCCTGCTGTTTCGGTGGCCTCCATCGCAGAAGGCGACCTTCGCGATGCTATCGCCGCGTTTGCCGGGACCGGATTCGACGTCACTACCGAGATCCCGATTCGTCTTGCGCTGTACCGAGTCGAGTCCTCAGCCGAACCCACCCATGTGCTCGCCGTCGTGGTACACCACATCGCGGCGGATGGAGCCTCGATGGCCCCTCTCGCCCGCGACGTGATGATCGCCTACTCCGCTCGGTCTGCCTCGAGTGCGCCCGCATGGGCACCGTTGCCCGTGCAATACGCCGATTACACGCTCTGGCAGCGCGAACTACTCGGCGACGAAAAGGACTCGGCCAGCATCGCCGGCGGACAATTGGATTTCTGGCGCACGACACTTCGCGGAGTGCCCGACTTGCTTCCGCTGCCGACGGATCGTCCACGGCCGAACATGCAGGACTTCCGCGGAGGACGCGTCGTATTCTCCATCGACAAGGACTTGCACCGGCGCATGACGGAATTCGTCCGCGAGCGGAACGCCACCATGTTCATGGTCGTTCACGGTGCATTTGCTGCGACCCTCGCCCGCCTCAGCGGGTCAGAGGATATCGCTATCACCACTCCGGTGGCAGGCAGAGGTGAAGCGGCACTCGACGACCTGATCGGCATGTTCGTCAACACTCTCGTACTTCGTACTGTCGTCGATGGCGCCGAACCGTTCGAGTCGTTGCTCGGTCGAGTCGTCGACGGCGATCTCGAAGCTTTCGGTCACACGGAGATCCCGTTCGAGCGTGTCGTCGAAATCCTCAATCCAGCTCGATCGACGGCGTACTCACCGTTGTCCCAGGTCGCGTTGTCGTTCCAGAACAACACCAAGGCACGTCTGGAATTGCCGTCACTCACCGTCGAAGGATTCGACTTCGATGTTCCTGTCGCCAAACAGGACTTGCAGTTGCTGCTATCGGAGACATTCGACGAGTCCGGTCAGCCTGCAGGTATCGAAGCTGCATTCGACTTCGCGACATCGCTGTTCGATCCCGCGACGGTCGAGTCCTTCGCAGATCGCTTCGTTCGAATACTGGATTCGGTCATCCTCGACCCCGCTTCACCGATCGGTGACGTGGACATTCTCGAGCCCGCAGAGCACCCGAGGTTTGCTCCGGCGCGCGGCGATGACGGTGTGCAAGAGCAGACGTGGCCGCAAATGCTCACGACAGAGGCATCGTTGAATCCCGACGGCATCGCGTTGGAATTTCGGGACACCAGCATCTCCTACCGAGATCTGGACCATCTGTCGACGCGAATCGCGCGCATGTTGATCGACTTCGGCCTGGGCCCCGAGTCGTTCGTCGCACTTGCCCTGCCGAGGTCGATCGAATCGGTCGTGTCGATGTGGTCGGTGACCAAGTCCGGCGCGGCATTCCTTCCGGTGGACCCGAACTATCCTTCCGATCGCATCGCCCATATGCTCGTCGACTCGAAAGCACCGATCGGTATCACTGTCGCGGAATACCGTGACCAGCTTCCCGACACAATTCCGTGGCTCGTCATCGACGATCCAGATTTCGTCGACGATGCGCAGCGTTATCCGATCGAGGAGGTCACCGACGCCGATAGGACGTCGACCTTGCAGCTCGATCATCCTGCCTACCTGATATACACCTCGGGCTCGACAGGACGACCCAAGGGCGTTGCCGTGCGGCACCGTGGTCTGGCCAATCTGGAAAAGGAAGTCACGCACCGGTTCCATCCGAACATGAAGTCGCGGATCTCCCATATCGCGTCCCCGAGCTTCGATGCCTCGATCTACGAACTGATCATGGCCTTCGGTGTGGGAGCCACTGTCGTCATCGTTCCGCCCGGAATCTTCGGCGGCGACGATCTGGCAGATCTGCTCGAGCAGTCCGACGTCACGCATGCTTTCCTCACCCCGGCTGCGCTGTCCTCCATCGACGGTGACCGGCTTACCGACGTCGGTGTTCTCGCAGTCGGTGGAGAAGCGTGCACGCCCGAACTCGTCGCTCGGTGGGCACCGGGCAGAAAAATGTTCAACGGTTACGGCCCGACCGAGACTTCGATCCAGGCAAGCGTGGGTGGTCCACTGGTCCCCGGTCAGGTGATCGACGTGGGCGGGCCGGCAATCGGCTTCCGCTACTCGGTCCTCGACGCACGCCTACGTCCGGTTCCCGCCGGCGTGGCAGGAGAGCTCTACATAGCCGGACCTGGAACTGCTCGCGGCTACCTTTCTCGTTTCGCCTTGACGTCGGAACGGTTCGTCGCGGATCCATTCGGTGAACCGGGTGAACGTATGTACCGCACAGGAGACGTAGTTCGCTGGACTGCTGGCCACACGATCGAATTCGTAGGCCGCAGCGATTTCCAAGTCAAGGTTCGAGGGTTCCGGATCGAACTCGGTGAGATCGACGCCGCGCTCACCGCGCACGACGCCGTCGGGTTCGCGGCGACCATCGGTCATGCCGCGCCGTCCGGCGACACCGTCCTGGTGTCGTACATTCGGATTGCCGATGGGCACTCGGTAACTACAGCCACGTTGCTCGACTTCGTCGGCGAATCGCTTCCGCGGCACATGGTCCCAACAGCAATCGTGGTTCTCGACGAGATTCCGCTCACTCCCGTCGGTAAGTTGGACCGTCGAGCGTTGCCGGTGCCGGAACTGACCGGGGCGACGGTCACCTACCGCGCACCGTCGTCGGCGACAGAAGCCTCTGTAATCGAGGTCTTCATCGAGATTCTCGGAGTCGACACGATCGGCGTCGACGACAACTTCTTCGACCTCGGAGGTACGTCGTTGGTAGCAACACGCGTCGTACCTGCGCTGGAGATCGCGACGGGTGTTCGCGTACCTCTGCAAGCGTTGTTCCTGGACCCGACTGCGGCTGGGCTTGCCGCCCGAATCGACTCTGCCGAAAGCTCGTCGTCTGCTCTCGACAGTGCATTCGCGGTCGTGATTCCACTTCGTGGGCAGGGAAGCGGAACACCTTTGTTCTGTGTTCACCCCGGCATCGGACTGTCGTGGGGTTACTCCGGAATCGTGCGACACCTCGCGGCCGATCGACCTGTGTACGGTCTTCAGCTTCCGAGCATTTCCGAAGGTGGTGCCTTCGAGTCGATTGAGGCTCTCGCACACCGCTACGTCGAGGAGATCCGAAAAGTTCAGCCGTCCGGTCCGTACAACCTTCTCGGTTGGTCACTCGGTGGTGCGATCGCACATGCGGTCGCGGTCGAACTTCGACGAGGCGAATCCATCGTCGAGTCCTTGACGATCCTGGACAGTTACGTGATCGACCCCGATGAGGCTGTCGGAGGCCACCTCACCGTCGAGGAGCTACTCGCAGGGCTCGGTCTCGACGTCGGGCCCCAGGAGTCGGACGCACCGCTGACCTACGAGCGCGCGGTGGAACTTCTGAACGAGTCCTTCGGGCACAACACTGGTGTGACGACGCAACATCTGGAACGGATCAACGACGGGTTTGGTAACTCGACGGCAATCATGAACCGCTTTGTGCCCGAGGTCTTCGATGGAAACGTTCTGTTCTTCTCCGCAGCGCATGGCTCCGGCGATGGAGTTTCTCGCGACCCCGCGCAATGGAATGAATTCGTGACCGGAAAAGTCCGAGTTCATGAGATCGACCGTGCCCACAATCAGATGATCGAACCGCAGGTGCTAGCCGAAATCGGCACGGTATTGGAAAGCTATCTTGATGAAAACCTGTATTGAGCACACGAATCGGGTAGTACCGAATACCATCGCAGAGATAAAATGAATAATTCGTCTAACTACGGTCTGGGGATGCCTGTGAAGCGGATCAAGTCAGTAACGGCAACATTTGCTGCGGTGCTCGTCACGTCATCAGTGACAATTGCGGTCGGGGGCGGCACGGCGTATGCCGATCCGGTCGCAGCGAACGAAACAGTGAATTATCGAACTTCCGTTCTACCGGACGGCGCTGTCAGTACCATCCTCGATTCGGGCGCGTTTCGTATCGACACAACTACCGACCAAGTTCAGGTGATCGGAGAATCCGGTAACGTCCTGGCCGCCCTACCATTGGCTTACACAATCAACGGTACGTCGTATTCGATTGCGCCCGCGGTGCTCGGCAGTCGACAGTTGTTGCTGGCGCCACAACCTGCAGCGTTGCTCGTGACCGACGTGGCAGGCCCGATCACCAAGCAAGCTGCACTCGATAATGCACTGAACCAGATCGCTATCGGTTATACAAACGGTGGTGCGGTAGGTACCGCGGTGGGCGCAGCCCTCGGGTTCGCCATAGGATGCGTCTCGATCTTTCCGAACTTCATTGCCGGGTGCATCATCGGAACTGCCATCGGCGTCGTAGCGGGATCGATCATCGGCACACTCAATGCGAATCCGCAGGTGCAACCAGCGGTGTTCGAGTACTTTGCCACTCCCTGATGGAGCCAACGCTCGAGGGGGCGGAACGGTTGACTCCGTCCCTCAGGGCCGGCGGCCCAGCGCCCTTCGCATCGAAACTGCTTTGACCATCGTCTCCTCGAATTCCTCCTCCGGGTCCGACAGCGCAACGATGGCGCCTCCGACGCCGAATGTGACCTCGTGCTCGGTGGAGACGATGGTTCGAATGACAATCGAGAAGTCTGCGGTTCCCGTCACCGACAAGTATCCGATCGCTCCGGAATAGACACCGCGCGGACCGTCTTCCAGCTTGTCGATTATGGCCATCGTTCGAATTTTCGGCGCTCCTGTCATGGAGCCACCGGGAAATGCGGCGCTGACACAGTCGACGGCAGAAGCATCGTCACGTAGTCGACCTCGCACTGTGGACACCAATTGATGTACCGGCGCGTACGTTTCGACGTCGAACAATTTGGGGACATGTACCGAGCCCGGAATACACACGCGGGCAAGATCATTTCGGACCAGGTCGACAATCATCAGATTTTCGGCCTGGTCCTTCTCGTTGTCGAGAAGATCAGCCCGGAGTTCAGCGTCCTGTTCAGCGCTCTCACCGCGCGGCCGCGTCCCCTTGATCGGCTTCGATTCGACGATTCGATCGGCGTCGATACGCAAGAACCGCTCCGGTGATGCGCTAGACACCGACAGATCAGCGAAGCTGAGAAATGCGCTGTAGGGCGTGGGATTGATTTCGCGCAGATAGGAATAGGTACCGAGCGCATCGATCGGACCGGGGAAGGTCGCGGTGTTGGTAAGGCACACTTCGTATGTCTCTCCGGACCGGATTTCGGCCAGACATTGTTCGATCAGGTCCAGATACTTCGCATGGTTGTGGCGAAGAGGCAACTCGTTCTGCACAGGGGGGGCGATCAGCGGCGCCTGTTTATCCGGAACCTGCTTCTCCTCGTGGCCAAGTGATCTCAAGGCGTGCTCGATCGATGCGAACCACTTTGCAGTTTCTGTCTCCGCTCGATCCCGGACGAGGGCCATGACGTAGCACTTCCGTCCCGCATGGTCGAAAACTACGGCGCGGTCAGCGAAAACCATCGAGGCGTCCGGTGTCGGTGCGGTATGGACGAGCTGCCCGCCGACATCTGCTTTGAGTTCGTAGCCCAAGTAACCGACGTAACCGAGCCCGAATGCAAAGGGCAGGTGTTCGAGTGGTGGAGTTGCACGATCACGCAGTTGGCGGTCGAGGTAGGTGAAGAAGGTCGAATCGATGGTTTCCACCGATCCGTCGCTGCGTTCGACTCGGACCTGTCCCTCGGCTACTCGGTACGTAACGTACTCCGCAAGCGGGCCAGAACAGTCTCCCATGATGGTGAACTGTGAATTCGGCTCGACCGCGGCACTACCGTCGAGCCAGAAGCTATTGGGCCCACTCGCGAACAGCGCCGAGAACGCTCGCTCGGTATCGAATTCACCATCTATGCAATGAGTCTCGATCGAGTACGGTGAGCGAGGTGGTAGGCCGGTGGTGGCTCTCGGCTTGCGAGCTACTGTGAGATCCCGAAAGTTTGCCAGCAATTCGCGGCCGTAGTCGGTACTGATCGACTCCGGATGAAACTGTACTCCCCACATCGGTTTGATGCGGTGACGAACCGCCATCACCAGGCCATCGTGGGTCCACGCGAAGGCTTCGAGTTCGTCCGGCACTTCCACTGTGAGCAACGAGTGATATCGCACTACGGAATACGGTGACGGAATTCCCTCGAACAAATCGTCACCGGTATGGACAACTTCGGAAATTCGACCGTGCATCGGAGTGGGTGCAAGATCGACCACGCCACCGAGCAGGTGACATATCGCCTGATGGCCCAGGCACACGCCAAGTATGGGTAGTTCACACTCTTCGATAGCGCGCGCGCTGATTCCGAGGTCGTGCGCGGTCATAGGACGTCCTGGACCCGGAGACACAACGACATTGTCGAAGTTGCCGAAATCGATTGATTCCCAGGGCACGTCATTCATGACGACCACCGGCGGCACGCCGTTCACCTCTGCCAACAGGCTGTAGAGGTTATAGGTGAACGAGTCGTAGTTGTCGATGAGTAACGTGCGTACAGCCATGGCCATCACCTAACGATGCTGCGCGTCGGACACGGCGCGCTGGGTGGGGGAGTCCGAGTCGATGATGAGGTCTTCGACACGGCATGCCTCTGCGATCAACAACGTGTACACCGAGGTGAGAAAGTCCTCTGACAAATCATTGCCACGCGCGAACTCGCGGGCCCTCTCCTGAACGACCCCGACGCGGCCCGGTTGCATCATCGGTATCTCGAACTCACGCTTGACTCGCGCAACGCGCACGCAGATATCGATCCGGTCACGAATCGAATCCAGAAGACGGCGATCGACCGCATCCAGTTCTTCCCGTAGAGAACTCAAAAGATTCTCGGTATCCCCGTTCACCTGGTGCCGCCCCTCTCGCTCTGCCGTGGATGCCGCGTCCATCGTCGAAAGCTACGTTTCCACCTACTGCGTTTCCACCTACTGCGTTTCCACCTACTGGGTCGACATATACATCGAGAGTTCTCGGCAAGCTGTTACCGCTATCGGCTGCAGATTGTGGATTGCCGATTATGCATTGCCGATTGTGGATTGCCGATCCCGACTCACGGCCCGAGTGCGCTTAAAATGCAGCCGGTCCGGGGGACGATTCTTCCATCACATGACGAAGCTGGGATGGCGTCCGTGAAGAAATTGTTCATTTGTAGTCGATTCGAAATATGGGCTATCCGAAAACAAACCCTCCGCATGAAGAGAGGTAAAAAAATGCGCCGAACGAATGTTTCCATTCGTTCGGCGCAAACTACTTCATGCCGGTCGAGCGCCCGTGCGCTCGACGTCCCGACGTCAGGCGCCTCGGCGCTTGACCTTCAGAAGGTCCATACGTTCCTTGAGAAGCTCCTCGAGCTCGTCGACGGATCGGCGCTCGAGCAGCATGTCCCAGTGAGTACGCGGTGGCTTGACCTTCTTGGCCTCTGGTGCCGTGCCCTCGAGAAGCGAACCTTCGAGACCGTTTTTACACGCCCACGTCCCGGGGATCTCGGCTTCGTCGGCGAACGGGATGTCGAACTCTTCACCGTTGTCGCAGCGATACCGCGCAACACGGCGAGGTGCTAGATCATGGTCACGGTCGGTCTCGTAGCTCACAGCACCGAGACGGCTACCCCGTAGTACGCGGTCTGCCATTGTGAAGTCCTCTCCTCATTGTGCATGCGATTTTGCACGGGGCGACTGATGCCCTCGTGCAACTCACAAATATTTCAACGTCTGTACCGCGTCGTTCGTTCCCGTATCGGCACGCGAGAAGTCGCTGTCGGCGCCAGTCCGTGGTCATTCTACCGTCCCACACCGTTAGGCTCGGTACATGCCAGTGTCGTCTCGTCGAGTTCATGCGTGCGCATGGTGCGGACGCGACGTCGCCGACTCCGGAATGGGTCGACGGCGGAGGTATTGCCGGCAGTCGTGCCGACAGCGGGCATACGAGCACCGCAGCGCTGTAAAGGGCACATCCATCCCTGAAGATGCAGTCGTATTGTCGGCCGATGAGGCGTCGGCATTGATCGACCGCACGTTCGAGGTCCGATGTGCGGCCGAGGACGTGGCGACTGCTGTGCAGGAAGGTGCCACCGCGGATGAACTCACTCAACTGTGCGTCGAACTTTTGGTCAGAGCAAAGGACGCCGAGCGGTTGCGATAGGTCTTACAGAGGCCGGTTGGTTCATCGATTCGGACACTTCGGACCAAGGTGTGGACAATGGAGTCGATCGCGCGAACGGCGCGACGCCGAATGAAGGAGATCCATGGCTTTCTGGGACCAACTCAAGTCGAAGGCCCAAGAGCTGAACGGGCAGTTGCAGACCAAGACCGTCCAGTTCAAGAACAAAGAATTCGCCAATGGCAGCATGGCGATGTGCGCTCTCATCGCCGCAGCGGATGGCACCATAGACCCGGCCGAACGGCAGAAGACGGCATCGCTCATTGCCAGTAACGAAGCCTTGAAGGTGTTCCCGGCCGACGAACTGCGACAGAAGTTCGACTGGTACTGCGACAAGCTGAACGGTGATTTCGACTTCGGCAAAGTGGAAGCTACTGCCACCATCGGCAAGTTGAAGACCAAGCCGGAACAAGCCAGAGCAGTCATCCAGATCGGCATCATCATCGGTGGTGCAGACGGACTGTTCGATGACGATGAGAAGAATGCGGTACGCAACGCCTGCTTCGCCGTCGGCATAGATCCGGCCGAGTTCGAACTCTGACCCACACGCCCGCGGTTCCGACTGCGCTCGGTACCGCGGGCTACGCGGTCACAAGGTCACACTGCGGGAGCGGGAAATCGCTGAATCCACGGTTGCGCTTCCTCGAGCTGAGCCGCAAGCCGGAGTAGTTCACCATCGGATCCCAATCGTCCGACGAACTGCACACCCAGTGGTAGCCCGTCCTCGGTCCAATGCAAAGGAACGCTGATCGCGGGGCGGCCCGTGAGATTGGCCAACTGGGTATAGGGCACCCACCCGAGGCTGTCCTGAATGACGTCGTCGAGTACCCCGCTGAGGGCCATCAGTTTCCCGCCGCGAACCTTGCTGACAAGCCGAGCGGTTCTCTGCATCAACGACGAGGTGGAGGTTGCGCCTACTCGCAGAGGGGGAGTGGCCAGTGTCGGAGTCAACAGGTAGTCGAAACGCTCGTGGAATGCGCTGAGCGATCGAACATGGGACGTCGTTCGTTCCAAAGCCTCGATCGTAGCCAGCAAACCACTCGAACGACCGAACTCGGCAATTGCCACAGTGTCAGCCTCGAAATCGGAATCGCTTGCGCCGGTTCGTCTTTTGATATCAGCAATCTGCGCGTGCACCTGAGCGAACCATATCGTCAGAAAGTCACGCGAGAGCGCCCAGTCGTCGTATGGCGGCGTCGCCTGCTCGACGTGGTGCCCCAAGCCTGCGAGCAGTTCGGCGGTACGCTCCACCGCCTCGACAGCCTCCCGGTGCGGTGTCGGATTGACCGCCGAGGACGAGGACCAGCCAATTCGTAGCGGGGCCGGGGCTCGATCGAGATCCTTCGAAAATGCTTGCGCGGGAAGTGCAGCGTGGTAGTCCGAGTTCGGATCAGGGCCGACAATCGCGTCGTACAGGGCAGCGCTGTCGCGCACAGTTCTGCTGACCACTCCCTGCGTCACCATTCCGAACATTATTTCTCCGGTCTGCGGACCGTAAGGGGAAAATCCTCGACTGAGTTTGAGGCCGACGAGACCGTTGCACGCCGCGGGGATCCGAATCGAACCGCCGCCGTCGTTCGCGCCGGCCGCCGGCACGATCCCAGCAGCTACGGCCGCGCCGGATCCACCCGAAGAACCGCCGGGCGTGCGGGAAAGGTTCCATGGGCTGCGGGCAGCTCCCCAGTAGTCCGGTTCGGTGACACCCTTCGCACCCAACTCCGGTGTGTTGGTCTTCCCGAAGATCACCAGACCCGCGTCGAGAAACCGCTGTGTCACGAGGGCGTGGTCGGTAGCGATGTGGTCAGCCAGAGAGCGTGAACCGTACGACGTCGGATATCCCTTGTACTCCTGGAGAAGATCCTTGATCAGAAACGGCACACCTGCCAGAGGGCCGCTGAGCGACGGGTCGTCCGCCCGCGCGTCTGCAGCGTCCAACGGCGACACGATGGCGTTCAGCTTGCCGTTCACCTCACCCGCTCGTTCACGTGCGAGATCGAGTAGTTCGCGCGCAGTTATCTGCCGGGTACGAACAGCTTCTGCCAACGACATGGCATCCATGGACATGTATTCGCCGAGCTTCATGCGCAGATGCTAACCCGCGAGGACCCGCCGACAATATGGATCAGGAATCGAGAAGCGGGATAGCGCGACCACAGCTACCGTGACGACACATACGCCGCGACAGCTACCTGCTCTGGAGATGGAGACCCGAACGCATGGTCACGAAGAGAACCGCGAATTCGCACGGGCTGCATGCTGCCGATGCTCACGATCTGATCCGAGTTCAGGGCGCCCCAGTGAACAATCTCAAGGACATCAGCGTCGATATACCCAAGCGCAGACTGACCGTCTTCACCGGGGTTTCCGGCTCGGGCAAAAGCTCGTTGGTTTTCAATACGATTGCCGCGGAGTCACAGCGGATGATCAACGAAACCTACAGCGCGTTCGTTCAGGGCTTCATGCCCACACTCGCTCGGCCCGACGTCGATGTACTCGACGGTCTGACGACGGCGATCATCGTCGATCAACAGCGAATGGGTGTGGATCCTCGATCGACGGTTGGCACGGCCACCGACGCCAACGCGATGCTTCGGATCCTCTTCAGCCGGCTCGGCAAGCCACACATCGGTTCGGCGCAGGCATACTCATTCAACGTCGCCTCGATATCAGGTGCTGGCGCTGTCACCATCGAGCGGGGTGGCCGGCAGACGAAGGAACGGCGCAGTTTCAGCATCACCGGCGGAATGTGCCCACGGTGCGAAGGCCGAGGGTCGGTCTCCGACTTCGATCTGTCCGCGTTGTTCGACGCGGCCAAATCCCTGAACGAGAACGCAATTACCGTTCCCGGTTACAGCATGGATGGCTGGTACGGCCGAATCTATCGCGGATGCGGCTTCTTCGATCCGGACAAACCGATCGGCAGATACACCAAGAGAGAAATGAGCGATCTGCTCTACAAGGAGCCGACCAAAATCAAGGCAGAAGGCATCAACCTGACGTACACGGGACTGATCCCACAGATTCAAAAGTCCTTTCTGGCCAAGGACGTCGACGCGATGCAACCCCACATTCGTGCTTTCGTCGAACGCGCAATCACATTTGCCACCTGCCCAGAGTGCGACGGCACTCGGCTCAGCGAGGCTGCACGATCGTCGAAGATCGAGGGCAAAAACATCGCCGACCTGTGCGCGATACAAATTAGCGATCTCGCCGAATGGGTAGGTAGTGTGAAAGAACCGACGATGACGCCGCTGCTGACGTCGTTGAGCGGGATCCTCGACTCGTTCGTCGAGATCGGGCTCGGGTACCTGAGTCTGGACCGGCCGTCCGGCACCTTGTCCGGTGGTGAAGCGCAGCGCACCAAGATGATTCGCCACCTCGGTTCCTCGCTCACCGACGTCACCTATGTTTTCGACGAGCCCACGATAGGCCTGCATCCGCACGACATCGCTCGGATGAACGACCTCCTCCTGAGGCTTCGCGACAAAGGCAACACGGTGCTGGTGGTAGAGCACAAACCGGAAACGATAGCGATCGGTGACCACATCATCGACCTCGGTCCCGGCGCCGGCAGCGGGGGAGGAGAGCTCTGTTTCGAAGGGACCGTCGAAGGACTCCGTGTAAGTCGCACCATCACGGGCAAGCATTTCGACGACCGGGCAGCGCTGAAGAATTCCGTCCGCACCTTCACCGAGGTAGTGGAAATCCGCGGCGCGACGTCCCATAACCTTCGATCTGTCGACGTCGATGTGCCGCTCGGAATTCTTGTCGTCGTCACCGGTGTTGCCGGTTCGGGCAAGAGCTCGCTGATCCACGGATCACTCTCCGGACTGGAGGACGTCATCACGGTCGATCAGGGAGCGATCCGCGGATCCCGACGCAGTAATCCAGCTACGTACACCGGGCTACTCGATCCGATTCGGAAGGCGTTTGCCAAAGCCAACGGCGTCAAGCCTGCTTTGTTCAGCGGCCAACTCCGAAGGCGCATGCCCGATCTGCAACGGTGCGGGGGTCATCTACAGTGATCTCGCAATGATGGCTGGGGTTGCCACCGTCTGTGAAGTGTGTGAGGGCAAGCGTTTTCAGGCATCGGTGCTGGAGTACTTCCTCGGTGGCCGAAATATCAGCGAAGTTCTCGAAATGCCGGTATCCGAAGCCGAGGCCTTCTTCGGCGAAGGCGATGCGAAAATACTGTCAGCACACAAGATTCTGAGCAGACTCTGCGACGTCGGCCTCGGCTACGTCAAGCTGGGTCAGCCTCTTACCACGCTGTCCGGTGGTGAACGGCAACGACTCAAGCTCGCGACCCACTTGAGCGAAAAGGGCCGAATCTACGTACTCGACGAGCCGACCACCGGCCTCCATCTCGCTGACGTCGAGCAATTTCTCGGCCTACTCGACCGCCTCGTCGACTCCGGTAAATCGGTAGTGGTGATCGAACACCATCAAGCTGTGATGGCGCATGCGGACTGGATCATCGATCTCGGACCGGGAGCCGGACACGACGGCGGCAAGATCGTTTTCGAGGGCACGCCCGCAGATCTCGTCGCCGATCGATCGACCCTTACCGGCGACTACCTGGCGCGATACGTCGGAAACTGACCGATAGCCGACGATGCAGGGTCGCCGTCATGGCATGTCAGGCCAGCCACGCTCGGACGGGATGGAGCCGTCTGCGACGGCTTTGGCCAGTTGGGCGTGGTCTGAAGCGTTTTGGTCGGCGTAGGAGCTCGCGAATGCGACCATCGCTTCCTCGACCTTGCTGCCACCACCGAGATAGTCCGCAATAGCTGCAGCATCACCGCTGCGGGCATGGGCGCGCGCCAGCACGTGGCCGCAGGCTGCAGCGAATTGCGCTAGACGCAGAGCGATGTTCTCGCCCTTGGGGATGACCTTGCCGTCGCGGAACTGCCGGACGTAGAAGTCCAGATCGAGGTTCAAGTTCGGTTCCTGAAACGATGTCCATCCTACGAACATGTCGGTCGCGCTTTGGATCATGCGCTGGCCATGCACCACGCGTGATCCGTGATTTTCGTACTGACTCTTGCCCAGGAACTGTTCGTAGACCGATGGGCCTGCCTGTTTGATCTGCAGTAGCAGTGGGTCTTTTGTGCGCCGTTCCTCCAGCAGGGTCAGGAACACCCGCATGCCGACACTTCCGACCCCGACGACTTGACGCACTGCATCGACCACGTCGTAACGGGTGAGCAGGTTGTCGAGATGGTCGGGGATGGAGTCGTAGTACTTGTGCATCACGTCGTGGAGTATCTGCTCGGCGGCGTCGCCGAGCCTGTGCACTCGATACGGCGGATCCTCGGTAATCACCCGGTGACCGTCGACCAACGAGGTGAGCTTCTTCGAGGCCACCCGACCTGTCCGTTTCCGGGCACGCTTCTCGATGAGTGCATCCATTGCGTTCTCATCGTCTGTGGTGGCATATTCGACCAACTGCTCGACGTCGACTTTGTCGTACCAGACATCGATCTGCGGCATCGTCGCGCAAGTCTTCACGTGCTTGCGGTAATTGCGGTACCCCGCTCGGACCGCCTCTTGTGCAAGACCTTCTGAAACACCGTTGTCTCGGGCCAGCACAATCACGCTCGCAAGAAAACGTTTGAGGTCCCATTCGAACGGCCCGGGCAGAGTTTCGTCGAAGTCGCGCAGATCGAAGATGAGGCTGCGCTCAGGGGAGGTCCAGAGACCGTAGTTGAGGATGTGCGCATCCCCGCACATCTGGACCATGATCCCGGTATTGGCGGTGGAGGCGAGGTCGGCGGCCATCACTGCCGCGGCACCACGGTAGTACGTCCACGGAGAGTGGCTCATTCGCCCATGTCGGATCGGGAGGAGGTCCGGTGCTCGAATATCGCTCTGCGCCAGGATCGTCTGCAGCGGGTCGTGACCACGAGTAGTCGAATTCCAGTGTCCAAGCTCCCGTCGAGATACCAAGGCACGAGAATCGCGCCCTGAACCCGAATGCTCAGGTGCCGGTGCATCGACTACTGCGGGAGTCCGTTCAGGCGTTGACCGTGTGCTCACGGGCACTCCTTCGTCGTCATGTGAGATCGCATCGCTCAGGCGCGTCGTGTTCACCAGAGACGTTGTCCTCGGCATTCAAGCATTGCTCTTTTCCGGCCCGGACAGCATCACCCGCCCAGGATGATTCTGCTTCAGCAGTGATCGTGAAAGTGGCGGGGCATAATGAGCCGATGGCCCTTGCCTCACACGGACGCTTCGACTACTCGGCTATCACCGATCGTCCACAGTTCGAGTGGCCCGGTGGTGCTCGACTTGCGGTGTACGTCGCTGTCAACTGCGAGCACTTTCCCTTCGACGACGGCCCCCCAGGCCTCGGCTACACCCCGAATATGGATCAACCGAACACCTATAACTGGGGGTGGCGTGAGTACGGTAACCGTGTAGGCGGATTCCGGATCGCAGAAACTCTTCAGCGGAGCGGAATACGGCCCACCCTGTTGCTCAACACCGAAACATACGATCACGCACCTGAGTTGCTCGACGCCTTTCGTGAACTCGACGCTGACTTCGTAGCCCACGGCCGCACCAACGCAGTCCAGCCGAACCAACAGGAAGAGACCGACGAGCGCCAGACCATCGACGAGGTCTATCGCACGATCGAACGCCTCGAAGGGATACCACCTCGTGGGTGGATGAGTCCTGGCGCCAATCCGAGTCGCGTAACCGAGGACCTCCTTGCTGAGCGCGGATTCGATTACACACTCGACTGGCCGATCGATGATCAACCGGTGTGGCTTTCCACTCGCGGCGGACCGCTGCTCAGCGTTCCGTATCCCCACGAGGTCAACGATCTGCCGGCATTCGTTCACCATCACGGCACAGCGGACGAGTTCGGGCGCACGATCATCGATTCGTTCGAGGAACTCAAGGACAACTCAGCCGATCAGTCTGTGGTGCTGGCCATCTCGATTCACACATTTCTGACCGGCCAGCCGTATCGACTTCGGCGCTTTCGCGCTGCACTCGAACACATGACGGCGAATGCCGACGGCGTTTGGTTCACCACGACAGGCGACATCGCTGATCACTTTCGCAGCGTCATGCCCCCGAAGTAGCACTGAACCTTGTCGAAACGGTGGAGGAAACCGATTCGACAAGGTTCAGGTGTCGAGAACAAGCCTGTTGCTACTGGCGCGATACTGCGACTCTGGCGATGTCGGCGGGGTCGATGAGGTGCGAGTGGTCGTCGTCGCCGACATCTATTTGCACGACCTCGATGCGGCCGTTGAATTTGCTGGCGCCGGCGTACGCAACGCTGACCGGCATGCCGTAGTCCTCGCCGATATCGGTCGTTTCGTCGGCGGAGAAAACCATCGGCTGTGTCTGATCTACCCGACCGTTCCCGACCTCGCGACCATCATAGAAGACGGTGACAGTGCCGCCCTTGGCGAGCCCGCCTCCGTCGTAGGCGAACTCGGCGCGGATCTGGTGCTTGCCCGGGCTGATCGCTTCTGTTGCGGTGGCGGTGAATTCAGTCATTCCGAGCAAGTTGTACACGAAGGATGCGTGCCCGTCCTTCACGTAGAGCGCCCAGCCACCGAATCGGCCACCTTGAGCGATGATCACGCCCTCGGTGTGTCCATCCGAGGGTGTCTCTATCGAGGCGGTCACACTGAACGATCGATTCTTGATGTCCAGGACACTGTGTTCACTGAGTCGCTTCATTCCTGGAAACAAAACTTGCCTGGTGCCCTTGATCAATTGTGGCCGCCCAGCCAGAGTTGCATTCAAGCGTTCGAAGCGGCGATCGTCGATAGGCAGGACGTTGTACTTGACGGCCTCGATCAGCCAAAGCCTTTGCAAACTTGCCAGTCGCTCAGGGTTTTCCCGCACCAGGTCGTTGGCTTGGGTCCAATCGTTCTCGCCGTCGTAAAGCTCCCAGACATCGTCGTCGAGCGCGGGGAGTTGTTCATTGGGCAACCAGGGTGTGCTGTGGCGAGTGACAGCACTCCACCCTTTGAAATAGATGCCGCGATTGCCTGCCATCTCGAAGTACTGCAGGTCGTGACGTTCGGGTGCGTCTGCCGAGTCGAAGGTGTAGATCATACTGGTGCCCTCGATGGGTGATTGCTGAACTCCCAGTACGAATGTGGGTTGGGGGATACCAGCGGCCTCGAGAATCGTGGGCGCAACATCGATCACATGGGTGAACTGAGAACGAATTTCACCCTTTCCGGTGATACCGGCCGGCCAGTGCACCACGGTGCCGTTTCTCGTACCGCCCCAATGTGAAGCCACCTGTTTCGTCCACTGGAACGGGGTGCACATCGCCCACGCCCAACCGACGGAGTAGTGGTTGTAGGAATCGGGTCCACCGAGGCTGTCCTTCATTTCGGCCATGAACTCGGGTGTCTCGATCGATGCCAAACCGTTGAAGTTCGCCATTTCGTTGAAGGCACCGTTGACTGTTCCCTCGGCCGACGCGCCGTTATCTCCGATGATGTAGTAAATCAGCGTGTTATCGAGTGCACCAACGGATTCCACAGCGTCGATCACTCGGCCGACATGGTAGTCGGTGTGTTCGAGGAACCCGGCATAGATTTCCATTTGCCGTTCGAGTACAGGCTTGAGTTCGTCGCTCATATCGTCCCAGGATGGGATTGCATCCGGACGTGGGGTCAGTTGGGCGTCCGCGGGCACGAGGCCCAACTCTTTTTGCCGAGCGATGATTGCTTCGCGCTGTTCATCCCATCCGCCCGCAAACTTGCCTGCATATTTGTCGGCCCACTCGGACGGGACGTGGTGCGGTGCGTGAGTGGCGCCCGGAGCAAAGTATGCGAAAAACGGCTTCTCGGGCGCAAGCGCCTTCTGCGTACGAATCCAATCGATTGCTCGGTCCGCTAGGTCCTCGGTGAGGTGATACCCGTCCTCCGGCGTCCCCTCGGCCTCGACAGGGTTGGTGCCTTCGTACAGCGCAGGATAGTACTGATTGTTCTCGCCGCCGATGAACCCATAGAAGTATTCGAACCCACCGCCGCCGGTGGGCCAGGCGTCGAACGGTCCGACCGGTGAGGTTTGCCAAGGAGGCACCTCGTGACACTTGCCGAACTGCGCTGTCGAGTAACCGTTGAGTTTCAAAGTCATCGGCAGCGACGCTTTGGTGTTGGGGCGCATGCCTGAGGATCCAGGCGCTGCTGTGGCGGTCTCGGTAATCATCCCCATCCCTACCGAGTGGTGATTACGCCCGCTGAGTAGTGCCGCCCGGGTCGGAGCACACAGCGCAGTGGTGTGGAAACGGTTGTAGGTCAGACCCCCACCCTGCAGACGCTCTGCAGTCGGGGTGTCAGACGGTCCACCGAATGCGCTACTGGCGCCATAACCAACATCGTCGAGAAGAATCACCAGAATGTTCGGCGCACCCTCAGGAGGCAATAGCGGTTCGATCGGCGGGAAACTGGTGTCCGGATCCTTGGCGTCGTAAGTTATCAAGCCTAGATGCTGGCGATCTGGAATAGGAAGCGAATCACGACGTGCAAATGACTCGTCCGTCATAGCTGACTCCTAGTGCTGCATAGTGACTGGTTGGAGGGCGCTCGAATTGGATTGGTGAATCAGTAGAGGTCCGCCGGCGGGGGATAGGTGACCCATCTGGACGCACAGGAGCAAGGGAAGTCAGCTCGAGGCGTGGTGATGAACCGCCTCGAGCTGACTTCCCTTGCCGCCGAGGTGCTTCAGTCGGTTCTCCAAGAAGCGACAGCCCAGATTACGACGATGTCGATCGCGATCACCAAAACCGACCACCATGGGTAGTAGGGAAGCCACAGAAAATTGGCGATGATCGATAGTGCTGCGATCACAATGGCACCGACTCGGGCCCAGACAGCTCCACTGAACATGCCGATTGCAATAAGCGCACCGAGTACACCTACAATGGTGACGATCCAACCCCACGTGGTGAGATCGAATTTGTAGATGTACTCAGGTCCGGCGACAAACAATGCGTCTTTCGATATTGCCGAAATGCCCTGCAGCACAGTCAAAATCGACACAGTAAGCAGCAGGATTGCGGCGGCGAATGTTGTTCCGGCTGCAAATCCTTGTTTTACGGGATGGCGGTCGTATTCAGTAGTCATCACATTCCTCTATCCTCGCGGCAGCGGTTGTCGAATTCGAGTGTGAGCCGTCCTGGGCTGAAAATACTCACCCACTGCGGATGAATCCCGCCTGTGGCGCCAAGCTCTCGCCTGAACCTACGGGCGGGATCAGAGCATCGGCTGCTGACAAGTGCGAGACCGGTAGATCATCCAGAGGTCTTCGGAGAACACGACCATTTCTTCCTGTCGAATCGTCACAGTGACGATTCGACAGGAAGAAAGCCCTGACAATAGGGGATGGACCGCGAAGCAGCGTCCGAGAGTTTTAGCCAGAATGCACATGGACCCGGAGCGATGCATCTGGAGGCATCGACGTTTTTGACATGCATGTGGAGTGCAGCGAGCGTGCCGAAATTTTTTCATGTGCGTGCATTTCGCGCTTGCGCGACTCGACATACTGCACAAGGCGACTGATCGACGGCGCCTGAAGACGGATTACCCACTGAAGCAGCTCACCGTGCCGAGCGTGCGCTGACCTGGCAAACCTGCAATTCGGCCATTTTGCCGATAATCAACATTATGTCAAGTAATACGTTGGAAGTGGTCCCCCGTCGAAAATTTTTCCGCTTGGTATGCCAGTAGACACAACTCGCACTCTGCGTGACGCATGCTGACTCGTCAGCCGACGGTCGGTCGGTGGATCATCGGTGTGCGACCGTGCGCGATGGCTGTACCTAGGCATCACGCACGGTCAGCCCAACGAGTCGTTTTGCTATGCATGTTCACTGCCGCCGTGCGTGCCAACGGCCACAATCCCCCAGACCTGCGATTGAAACTGATCTCATTGAAATTGCATTTCGCTGGCTCCAAACCCTCGGAGACAGCCGACCGTCAAGAGATCTTGACGCTCTCTGTTGCAGTTGCTCCTCAACTGTCAGACGGGTCAGTCGGGTTCTTCACTCTGGGCCGCAGGTTGTAGCCGCCGTACCACTGGTGCACTGCTTGCTTGCTCATGCCGAGAACGTCGCCGATCTTCGACCACGGCACCGGCGGGCTTGCACTGCGCAGGCGCTCGATGATGGCGTAGCGGTCGGCGATCATCGTCGACGCCAGGAACGCGTTGATCTCGAGCGCTTCGAAATCCGAGACGGCCTCAACGCGACGCCGCTCGGCGTCGGTGATCCACTTGGCAGTATCCTTGCGCCCCAGATCGCACACAACTTCAGCGAGCTCGACCGCTGCGAGGGCGGCGTTGTATTGGTCGTACATCGCAGTCAGTTCAGCTGCGGTGCGTTTCTTCCCGGAATCCATATCGTCAACATATATTGACGAATCGCGTTCGCCAAGGCAAGAAGTGTCTCTCACGCGAGCGTTACGACCGTCCGACGAGTCTGCACCAGTCACCGCAGCGGAATGGACCGAATTCGAGCACACTTCGATAATCGAAAAGTCGAAGTCGAACTAGGCTTCTGCGAGCGTCCATACGCCACACCATGCAGTCACGAACACGCCTGCATCGAGTGCCTTTGCTTCACGTCGACCCGAGAACTCCTCGCGCAGTGACACGGCCGGCGAGCATGCCGTCGAAACATTTGTGCTTTGCCAAGTCCAAGCGTGTGGTCGCTCGATGGCTACCACGCCGGCCATTGAGGTTCCCCCCGAAAAGTGGACAGTGGTCACGCGGCCATGATGGGCGCGATCAGTGACTGTTCGTACGTGGTGGGGCTGAGCATCCCGATCGTGGAGTGCCTACGGCGAGTGTTGTAGAAGTTCATCCAGTTGTCAACTGCAGCAACCAATTCAGTGGCATGAACGAAGGTGTGCCGGTAGTAGTACTCGTGCTTGAACGTCGACCACAGACTTTCGGCGCCGGCGTTGTCCCAGCATTGACCGGTTTCACCCATCGAACGCCGCAACCCGTACCGTTCACACGCCTGCTTCATGATGTCAGCAGTGTACTGAGATCCCCTGTCCGAGTGCATGATTGTTCCCGCGACATCGCCGCCACGTTCGGCGACCGCCATCTCCAACGCTTCGACAACCAGCTCGGTGCGCATGTGATCGGCCACGGCCCATCCGAGAACCTTCTTCGAGTGCTCGTCCTTGATCGCGCACAGGTACATATCCCCCTCCCCGCAGGTCAGATACGTTATGTCCGAAGTCCACACCGCATCGAGTTCACCCTGATCGAAACGGCGCTGGACCAGATCATCAGGGAACGAGGCGAACGGATCGACCACGGTGGTGCGGACCTTGAACGTGCGCGGACTGATGCCGACGACACCGAGCGATCGCATGATCTTGGCGACAGTTTTCTCGGTGATCACCTCGCCTCGGTCGTGGAGTTCGGCGGTGATGCGCGGTGCCCCGTACACGCCTTTCGACTCCTGGTGGATCGCGAGGATCTTGATCTCCAGATCGGCTCTACGCTGCTCTCGCTCTGCCAATCGGGTTGTCACACTGCGTCCTTGGTTCTTGTAGAAGCCGGAGGTCGACACCTCGAGCAGGCGCGCCATCCGGTGAACTGCGGAGTTCGCGTACTCCGCGGCCATCAACGTGTAGAGCTCTACTTTTGTTGATTGGCTGCGAAGTACGCGGAC
>NZ_MKKY01000045.1 GCF_002091955.1 Rhodococcus sp. 1168
CACCGCAAGCGGAATATTGTAAGCAGGCGAAGACGTATCGAACTGATTGATAAACCACATCCGACGCTGCGCCAGCGACAACGGAATCACCGACGGCCGCTCCACCACACCCAACACCGGACGAGCACCTCGGCCCTTGGAACTTCCGGCGCGTAGCGCCAACTCCTCGATGGTCGGTGCCTCGAAGAGGTCGAGAACTCTTAATTCGGTACCGAGCTCCGCGTTGACGCGCGCCACGAGTCGTGTTGCGACGAGCGAATTTCCACCGAGGTCGAAGAAGCTTTCGTCGATACCTATTCTGCGGCCGTCGAGTAGTTCGGTGAACACGTCGGCGATCTTTTGCTGTTGTGCTGTTTCCGGAGAACGGAATTCGGACTTGCGTCCGAGTTCCGGGGTGGGTAGTGCTCGGCGGTCCAACTTACCCGCCGCAGTCAACGGAATCGAATCCAACACCACAAACACCGACGGAACCATATGCCCCGGCAACACCGACACCACCCGCTCACGCACCACCTCGACATCGACCAACCCACCACCGACACCGAACACATACGACACCAACACCGTCGCCCCCGTAGGACCATCGACACCCACCGTCGCCACGAAATCAACCTCAGGAAGAGCCGCGATCACCGCATCGATCTCACCCAACTCGATCCGGAAACCACGAACCTTCACCTGAAAATCACTACGACCCACATACTCCAAAACCCCAGAACCAGTCCACCGCACCACATCACCCGTGCGATACATCCGCTCCCCCACAACCGAAAACGGCGCCGCGACGAACCGCTCCGCCGTCAAACCCAACCGATCATGATAACCACGCGCCAACCCCGGACCAGCCAAATACAACTCACCCGCAACACCCACCGGAACCGGCTGCAAACGCGAATCCAACACCACCACAGCAAAACCCGACACCGGAGAACCGATATCAACCGGAACACCCGGCGACATCGGCGCACTCAACGACGCAAACACCGTCGCCTCCGTCGGACCATACGCATTGAACATCAACCGACCCGGCGCCCAACGATCAACCAAATCCGACCCAGAAGCATCACCACCGGTCGCCACCACTGCAAGCGCATCCAGACCGGCCGGATCCACCGACGCCAACGCCGCCGGCGTGACGAACGCATGCGTGACGGCCTCCTCACGCAACAACTGAGCAAGCTCCACACCACCGAAAACATCGGTCGGCGCAATCACCATCGTCGCACCACCAGAAAACGCCAACACCAACTCGAGCACCGACGCATCGAAACTCGGCGACGCAAACGCCAACGTCCGCGAAGCAGGAGTAACCCCGAACCGAACCCGCTCCACCTCAGCCAAATTCGACAGACCCCGATGCGTCACCACCACACCCTTCGGCACACCCGTCGAACCCGACGTATAAATCAAATACGCAGCATCATCGAGACGAACCGAACCCAACCGATCGCTGCTCAAAAGTGGCTCGGCTGAAAGATCGTCGAGTTCTCCTACGGTCGACTCCTCATCCATGACGATCCACGACACCCCGCCGGCGGCCTGCCCCAGATCGGACACATACTCAGCCGCAGTAATACCCACCGCCGCACCAGAATCGGACAACATATGAGCAATACGATCCACCGGATACGACGGATCCACCGGTAAGAACGCACCACCAGCCTTCGCCACCGCCCACACCGCAACCACCGACTCCACCGAACGCCGCAACCCCAACGCCACAAACGAACCCACACCCACACCACGACCGATCAACAACCGCGCCAACCGCGACGACCGAACATCCAACTCCCCATACGACACCGACACCCCACCACACACCAACGCAATCGCATCCACACCGGCAACACCCACCGCAGCAGACAAAATCTCCGGCAACAACCCACCCACCACCGACACACCACCACGCACCGGCACCAACAACTCACGCTCGGACACCGACAACA
>NZ_MKKY01000046.1 GCF_002091955.1 Rhodococcus sp. 1168
ATATCACCCACCACAACAGACGAATCCGCCACCACCGCGTCCAACACCCGAACAAACCGCTCCGCAAACAACACCATCGTCGACTCATCGAACAAATCCGTCGCATACGTCAACGTCACCGACAACCCCGCAACACCACCATCGACATCGAACGACTCCGTCACCGTCACCTGCACATCGAACTTCGCAACCGCAGCATCGAAATCAACCGCCGACACCGACAACCCCGGCAACTCCAGCGAAGACCGCTCCAAATTCTGGAACGACAACATCACCTGAAACAACGGATGACGCCCCTGCGACCGAGCCGGATTGAGCACCTCCACCAACCGCTCGAACGGCACATCCGCATGCCCGAACGCACCCAAATCCCGCTCACGCACATCCCGAACCACATCAGCAAACAACCAATCCGAACCGAACACCGTCCGCAACACCAACGTATTGACAAACATCCCGATCACATCATCGAGAGCCGCCTCACCACGCCCCGCCACAGCAGTACCCACCGCCACATCCTCAGACCCCGACAACCGCGACAACAACACCGCCAACGCCGAATGCACCACCATGAACAACGACGCATTCAACTCCCGCGCCACCACACTCAACCCACGATGCACACCCGCATCCACCGAAAACACAACATTCGCACCACGATTGGACGCCACAACAGGACGAACCCGATCAGAAGGCAAATCCAACTGATCCGGCAAACCCTCCAACGCCGACCGCCAAAACAACACCTGCTGTGACAACAACGAATCCGGTTCCGACTCCGACCCCAACACCGCACGCTGCCACAACGCATAATCGGCATACTGCACCGAAAGAGGAGCCCACCCCGGCTCCTCACCTGAAGCCCGCGCCACATACGCACCCATCACATCCCGCGTCAACGGACCCATCGAAAAACCATCAGCCGCAATATGATGCACCACAAACACCACAACGAACTCCGAACCCACACCACCCGAACCCACAACCTCGAACAAACGAGCACGAAACGGCACCTCCGCCGTCACATCGAAACCAACAGAGACGAACTCGCGCAGTCGATCTGCGAGGTCGGACGCTGTAACTCGTTCTGGAGTCATGTCGGGACTGACGATGGCCGTCGGCAATATCTCCTGTGTTCCTGCACCGTCGACGTCCGGGTAGACGGTACGGAGTGATTCGTGACGAGTCAGCAAGTCGTCGACCGCGCGCCCCAAGGCAGCCGCATCGAGCTCTCCGGTCAGTCTTATCGCGACGGGAATGTTATCGACAGTCGAACTCGCATCGAAGCGGTTCAAGAACCACATCCGCTGCTGCGCAAGGGACAACGGAATGACATCCGGCCGCTTCTGCGCCACCAGCGCGACGCGTGCGCCTGCTCCCACTTGGGTTTCCACCAGTGAAGCCAACGCACCTACCTTGGGTGCGTCGAACAACAACCGCACGGGCAGCCTGGTGTCCAGCGCTGCGCTCAGTCGGGAAACAACCTGCGTCGCGATCAGTGAATTACCACCGAGCTCGAAGAAATCATCATCGACACCAACCCTCGGCACACCGAGCAAATCAGCGAAAACCTCCGCCACAATCTCCTCGATCGGCGTAGTCGGCGCCCGGAACTCCCGAACCTCGAACACCGGCTCCGGCAACGCACGACGATCCAACTTCCCATTCACAGTCAACGGAATCTCGGACACCACAACAAAAGCCGACGGAACCATATACTCCGGCAACACCGCAGCCACTTCACCACGAAGGGCCTGAACATCGATGCTAGAACCCACCACCGGCACGACATACGCCACCAACTGAGGCGCATCATGGCGATCCGCCCGAACCACAACAGCAACCTGACCCACCGAATCCTGACCCAACACACCCGATTCGATCTCACCGAGCTCGATACGGAAACCACGAATCTTGACCTGATCATCAACACGACCAACGAACTCGAGATCACCCTCATTGCTCCACCGCGCCACATCACCCGTCCGATACATCAACGAACCACCAGCATGAGCCGCAGTACCAGAGAACGGATTAGCAAGAAAACGCGTCGCCGTCAGATCCGTCCGACCCAAGTACCCACGAGCCAACGTCCCACCCGCAACATACATTTCACCCGTAACACCCACCGGAACCGGCTCGAGCCGCGAATCGAGAACATAGACCCGCAACCCTGGAATCGCCCCACCCACCACCGAACCCGAAGCACTCGACACCAACTCACGATCGATCCGACGATGCGACACATGCACCGTCGTCTCGGTAATCCCATACATGTTCACCAACTCCGGACCGCTATCGCCGTAACGATCGAACCAACCCGACAATCGACGCAGCTCGAGCGCCTCACCACCGAAAATCACATACCTCAGCTGCAAGGTCCCCTCACCGGCAGCACCGACCCGGTCCACCTCAGCCAACTGATAGAACGCCGACGGAGTCTGATTCAGAACCGTGACATTCTCACGAATCAACAGCTCACGGAACGCCTCCGGCGACCGCGAAGTGAAATAATCCACCACCACCAACGTGCCACCGTGAAGCAAAGGCCCCCACAGCTCCCACACCGAAAAATCGAACGCGTACGAGTGGAACAACGTCCACACATCATCACTACCGAACTCGAACAACCCATCCGTATTGGCCATCAAACGCGCCACCGCAACATGCGGAACCACTACGCCCTTAGGACGACCCGTCGACCCCGAGGTGTAAATGACATACGCAACATCCGTGGGACGAAGCGGACGAACACGCTCGACATCGGCCACCGCAGAAGAACCGAAAACCGACAGATCCACGGCATCGATCTCCACACAATCCAACCCCACAGGCACCGAAAACTCACGCCCCGACCACGACACCAACACAGCCGGTGCAGCATCGGCCAAAACATACGCAATACGCTCCGCCGGATTCGTCGGATCCACCGGCACATACCCACCACCGGCCTTCACCACAGCCAACAACACCACAACAAGATCCACCGACCGCGGCAACGCCACAGCAACCAACGACTCCGGACCCACACCAGCCGACATCAAAAGACGCGCAAGACGATTCGAGCGATCATCGAGCTCCCGATAACTCAACCGCTCATCCCCGAACACCACCGCAGTCGACTGCGGCGCCCGCACAACCTGCAAATCGAACAACTCAGCCAACGTCGACACCGAAGGATCGACACCATCGACCCCCGCCCACGTCGAGGTCACAAGCTCTCGTTCCTCAACACCCAACACATC
>NZ_MKKY01000047.1 GCF_002091955.1 Rhodococcus sp. 1168
ATCCTTCCAGCGGAACCATCGATCCCGCTATCTCGGTGTCCACCATCCGGGGGGAGCCTCACATAATGCGACTGCGGTGAAAGACCGAACTGTCGAGCCCAGAATCCCTATGGCGCAAGCGACTCCAACCCGCGCCGCACAATTTTGCCGGTGGCGTTACGTGGTAACTCGATCTGTGTGAGAACCCAGCGAGTTGGGACCTTGTAGCGCGCAATGCGTTCGGACATGAACGCTTTCAGGTCCGCTTCCGTCGTGTCGGTCGCGGTCACTACTACGGCGACCACCTCTTGACCGAAGTCTTCGTGCGGCGCGCCCAACACTGCACATTCCTGCACCGCGGGGTGCTCCGCCAGTGCGGCTTCGACCTCAGCTGGATAGATGTTCTCGCCGCCTCTGATGATGAGGTCGGATCGGCGACTGCGCAGACGAAGATGCCCGTCGAGCATCACGCCGATATCCCCCGTGTGCAGCCATCCGTCAGCATCGATAGCAGCAGCTGTCGCGACGGCGTTGTTCCAGTAGCCCAGCATCACCAATGGGCCTCTCAAGCAGATTTCGCCTTCGACGCCGTCCGCCACCTGGATTCCGCCGACTTCCTGGATCTTCACCTGCATGGTCATAACCGGGGTGCCTACAGAGTCTTCGTAGAGCGCTATGTCGGCGGCAGTCGCGATGGTTGCGGCTGAACTGGATTCGGTGAGTCCGTAGGTGGTACCCAGAGATTTCGCTGCGTCAGGGAGAACTTTGCGAAGCGCAGTTTTCAGTGACGGAGAGGACGGTGCCGACCCCAAGGAAATCGTGGTGAGAGTGGACAGGTCGTAGCCCGAGATGTCCTCGAGCTGAACGAGGCGGTTGGCCATGGTGGGCACCATCCCCCACTGGGTCACTCGTTCCTTCTCGACCAGCTGTAGCGCCTTGTCTATGTCGAACCTTCCAAGGTAGATCACCACCGCGTCCCCGAAGACCAACCGTGGAACCACCAAGTTGTGCAGTGACATCATGTGGAACAGCGGCGCGGCAAGAAGCACCCGGCGCTGTTCCGGACGCGAACTTCCCATCTCGGTAGCCGCAGCGTCATTGACGGCGAAGTAGTCGGCTGCGGCGATCACGTTGCGGTGCGAATGCGTGGCTCCCTTCGCCCTACCTGTGGTGCCACTGGTGAAGATGATGACGGCCGGGTCGTCCTCTTCGACCACGGCAGGCGGCAGTTCGGCGCCCGAGAATTCAAGGCTGAATCGAGGAATGTCCTCCTCGATCTTCAGCACGGGGATTTTCGGATCGTCGAGCATTGCTCGACGTTTCTCATCGGCTACGACGAGCATGGGGGTGCAGAGTTCGATGGCATCTGCGGTTTCACGCGCCGACCACATCGAGTTCATCCCGACGGCTATCGCGCCCAGTGCGGTCACAGCCCAGAACGAGAGGACCCATTCCGCGCTGTTGGCCGCCAAGAGCGCCACTCTGTCGCCTTTGCCCACACCGTACTTCTCCTGTAGCGCCCGACTCAGCGAGGCCACCCGGTCATGGTGCTCGGAGAACGTCAACCGAAGATCGCCGCATACCAGGTACTCGCGATCAGCGTAAGCTGCCGACGCAATGAGAATCTCGCTCAGCGATCGCGCCCGGTTTTTGAACACCTGCATTCGCTGTCCGCGAACGTCCTCGTAGACAAGCTCGAATTGCCGTCCCGGGGCGGTGACCGCCGCAAGTGCCTGTGTTCGTCGCTCCTGGATGGTCAACTCTGCATTCATCATTCGTCCTCTTTTGAGATGTTCACGCTCGATCCAACGACCGATTGTCTGATATCGCTCGGTCCATCGACTGGATCCGTGTTCCGGTAAACAAAATTCACTCGCACCTCGTGTATGTATATCAACAGCAACCATCTCCGACCGACCCTCACACGCAGCAGGCACGAAATTCAGCTCGCGCCCTGTCCTCCGCTTCGCTCAGGGAAGATAGCCAACGTGTCGATTCGGTTCGACCGGTGAGGCGTCACGACCTCGGGCCATTCGCAGACCTCCCAGCAATGCGTTCCGCAACTGGCACGGATCGATAACCTCGTCGTAGGTGACCGTGCCGGCCAAGCGCCAGGGGCCCGAGTTCTCGTTCTCGATCAGTGCCGCTCGTGTCTGCTCATCTTCCTTGGCGGTATCGCCGCCGACACCGGCCGGAATCCCACCGAGCATGGCACCGGGAAACGCCAGCGAAACAGTTTGCCCGCCGAACGCGTTCTGCCCCATCACCGAACTGCCGAAACCAAAGGCCTTGCGCACGGTCACGTGGAGCTTTGGCACTTGCGCACGGTGCTGAGCTGCGAACATGCGGGCCGAGGCGCGGAGGATTCCGGCGCGCTCCGACACACTGCCGGCCAAAACGCCCGGATTGTCGGCCAGCTGCACCAGCGGGAGGTGGAACGCGCTGGTCATCGAAATGAATCGAGCCGCTTTCTCTGCGGCCGCCCTGTCGATCGCACCGGCAAGTACCAGTGGCTGGTTGGCGACGATCGCCACCACCTGTCCGCCGAGGCGGGCGAGGGCTGTGATGATCGAACCACCATGCTCGGGCTGGATCTCCAACAGTGATCCGGCATCTACCAGCTGCTCCAGCACTTCCCGCATGTCGTAGCTCTTCCGCGGATTCGGCGGGATGATGTCCAACAAGTCATCGAGGTCGCGCTCGTCGAGATCGTGCCCGAATGCTGCTGTCGTCGCGGGCGGGCGATTCCAAGCGCTGCTCGGGAAATACGACAAATACCGTCGCACCAGCGCGAGTGCCTCCTCGACGTCGGCAACGACGTTGTGGACGACTCCGCTATCCACCGCGTGTACTGCGGGCCCACCTAGTTCGCTCTTGGTGACCTGCTCGCCTGTCGACGCCCGCACCAGTGGAGGACCCGCAGTGAACAGCGCGGCATCCGCGTCGACCATTACCACGAAGTCCGACAGGGGCGCGGTCAGCGCCCCATGCCCGGCGGAGGGGCCGGTAACCACCGCCACAGTGGGAACCAATCCGGCCAATTCGCTCATTGCCTGCAGATCGTTGGGTGCCGGTCGGTGTGGGAAGAGGCCGTTGACGGCCCGATGCCCCGCCCCCTCGAGCATCATGACCAAAGGGAGTCGCTCCTGCTGTGCGAGCATGGCGATCCGTGCGCGCTTCGTGGCGGCGGCGGTCCCGATGGAACCACCGCTGACCGAGAAGTCCTCGGACCCGACCAGAAGAGGCCGGCCATCGATGAGACCGGAGCCTGCGACGAAAGCGTCCGCGGGAGTGGAACCGTCGCCGGCCAGAGTGCCGATTTCGATGAAGCTACCCGGATCGAGCAGTTCATCGATTCTGGTGCGGGCGTCGACTCGGCCGGCGGCCCGGTGTCGGGCGAGTTTCTCGGGCCCGCCCATGGACCGTGCATTTTTTCGGCGTCCGGCCAGCGTTTGCAGGAGCGGGGCCCAATCCTGGCGGTTCTGGGACTTCACGTCCACTGCCCGTCGACCACTTCACACATGGGGACATCCTCTCAGCGGAACCCGCATTTCTCGCTATCGGGGTCCACCGTCCAGGGCAAATATCGTCCATGAACGGGCCATCGAAAATGCTCCACAGGTGGTCAGCTACTCGTCAACGAATTTTTGGGCCAGCTCGGATCTCGCCCGATGAAGCCGGCCAGCCGCGTCACCGGGTCTGCGTCGGCATCCACGGCGACGGCCGGACCGTCTTCTATTCCGGCCATACCGTCGAGCAACTGTGTGGCGAATGCAGGGTCCAGGTTCGGCGCTCGACCGATGGCGGTTGCCAAGTCCCAGGTGTGCATTAAGACATCCGGGGTGTAAAACTGATCGATCGCGTCGGCGAGTCGGTGGGTGCCCACCATCGGGTGGCTGAACTCGCTCTCCTCGGTGGCTTCGTCGAGAAGGGCCTGCACACCCTCGACGTGCGCCTGCCAAGCTGCTGGAGGATCGGACTGTGTATCCGGTCCAGGTGGTAATTCCCGACCGCCGGCACGAGGTCGGCCTGCGCGAATCATCGTCGCCGGTACCTCAGGCGCGGGGAAAACGACTCTCTCCGGATCTATCTCACGCACGCTCGGTATCGAACATGTCGAGATCGACGCCCACTACCACGGCCCGGGCTGGACTCGTCGCGAATCTTTTCAAGCAGACGTGGAGGAATTCAGTTCGCGAGCGGGGTGGGTGACCGAATGGCAGTACGGCATAGTTCAGGACCAACTTGCGGATTGCGCTGACCTTGTTGTCTGGCTCGACCTGCCGCGCCGATGCGTGATGCGGCAGGTCATCACGCGGACCATCCGTCGTCGGTTCAGGCGAGCAGTCCTGTGGAATGACAACATCGAACCGCCGCTGCACCGAATTCTGTTCGAAGCCGACCATATTGTTCATTGGGCGTGGACCACGCACCACAAGACCCACACGCGAATCGACGAACTGGCGAAACGCCTGCCTTACCTCGATATCGTTCGACTTCGCTCGCGGGCCGAGATCGACAAATGGATGGACTTCTCGCTACCTGGCTGAAGACGGCAGTCCACCACCATCTGCCGACGACATCGAAGAGACGCGCCCATATCAGCTTCAATGGTCTCATCGTCGTCAACGTTGCCGTGAGTTCATCGTTGCATGCAAACGCCCGCCTGAACAGGCAAAACCGAGGCAGTCCCGCATGAAGTTCAAGGATGTCGACGACTGTGCGTGGGTCGGGTTCGTTGATGTGAAGTGTGGCGCCGTGCCGGTAGTGGTGCTCTGCCGAGAGCTGGCACAGAGAACGCGGGAGGGTGTCCACGTCGATGACCGAGTGGACTGTGTGTCCGCCGAGATGACGGCCCGACCCTGGTTGGGTGGCTCTCGACGTATCGTTGAGAGCCATACCCCCATCGACGAGAGCTAGGTACCACATGCAGGAGCGCGCTGTTCTTACGCGCCAGGCCGCCATCTTGGGGGCTGCGAAGAGCTTCGAGAAGTTCGGCTATTCCGCCAGCCTGGGAACCATCCTGCAGCACGCCGGTGTGAGCAAAGGTGCGATGTATTTCCACTTCGCGTCCAAAGAAGAGCTCGCGCACGCGGTCATCGAAGCGCAACACGCTATGGCCATGGAAGGCACCCGACTCGTGGGCACTCAGTCTGACACCGCGGTCGAGATGCTGGTGCTGGTGTCGCAAGAGATGGCACGGCAGCTCGTGACCGAGCCTATCGTGCGAGGCGGCATGCGCTTGACGATGGAAATCGGCAGTATCCAGGGTCCGATAGAAAAACCGTACTTGGACTGGATCGACGCCATTAAAGAGATTGCGCTGCAAGCAGCCGACGACGGCGACATCGTCAAGGGCACCGACATCGACGCGCTGGCCCGCTTCATTGTGGGCTCGTTCACCGGCGTGCAGATTCTCTCGGAGATGCTGACCGGCAGAACCGACCTGTACGAACGGTTGAACCAGATGTGGAACCTTGTGTTGCCGACCATTGTCCACAAGAGCACATTGGCTCACGTGATGAGATTGGCCGCGCTTCCACCCCGTAAACCGGAAGCGGCGACCGCCTGACACAGTTGATCCGACGCTGCGGACGTGTCGAGCACCCCAAACTGAATTTCTCCATGAGGGAGCGGTAATGCAGCGGAATGTCGTAGCTGGTGTGGCAGAGGAGCACCACAGTTTGGTGAAACGCTACTGCGACACCCAGCGGGTCGTGTTCGTCGATAGAAGCGTCGAAAACCCGGTGTGACAACGGCAGCTGAACTACAACAACTTCGAGCGCGGGACCGGGTCCAATTGGCGTGTCCCCGGTAAACGGGGCCACCCTGTTTTAGAGTCTTGTTGCCCATGAACTGGGCGGATAGATACCCACAACCCTCGGTCGGTTTCTATCCCGATGACGACATCGGCTGGCGTGGGGGCGTGCGCGGCCACGACGTCGTGGAATGCCGCGATACCTGCCAACCCTTCAGGTAGTCGGCGCGTGGCCAGGCGTTTACCGTCGGTGTTCATTACGTGGATATCGTGGTGGTCTTCGGCCCAGTCGTCTCCTACGAAAATCATGTTGCATTCCTCTCCTCGCACGCGTTCGGTCATTGCTCGGTGAGCCTTCGAGGGATCCGGACTGCGACCTAATGGATCAGTGCCCAGTGCGGCACGACACCCCAGCAGCGTTCTGTGGAACCCTCACCGACTGGTGGGTGCACGATCTATCCTCAGGAGTCGAGAAGTTCACTCCCGGACGATGAAGTGCTCACCCACCAGCGGCTCAGTGATCAGCATTCTCCGACAGGGCTGCGCGGTGACGAAGACTCGCCGATCGAGTCCCATTAGGACGATGGAGAACATGGCTGGACGGAAACGCAACTCTGCCGAGGACATCGTGCGCAAACTACGGCGCGCCGATGAACTCACCGCTGCAGGCAAGACGCAGGAGGAGATCGCGGCAGACCTCGAGGTATCGGCGGCGACCTTGTACAACTGGCGTCGCCAGTACGGCGGGATGGACACCGACGCCGCGAAGGAACTCAAGGACCTGCGCGAGCAGAACTGCAAGCTCAAACGCCTGCT
>NZ_MKKY01000048.1 GCF_002091955.1 Rhodococcus sp. 1168
TGACAGCCACAATCTCGAGGGGTTCAGGCCGACACGTCAGCAGGAAGAAAGATCGAGGCTAGTAACGCGTCGTTGCTATTTGCGCTTATGCCACACAGCCGGTTGTCTGCAGTCCCGGTTGCGACCGCCTTTCATGTGTACGTCGATGCCGAAGAGGTTTCATGTCCCAACGCCGACCATTCGGGGCGATTATTGCCCTGGTGTTGACCATGCAGGTCCTGAGTAGCGCAAATGCGTTCGCCCAACCTGTCGATACACCAGCCCCACTTGAGGTGCCCGATTCGCCCACTGTGCCTGGGGAGCAGTTGCCGGGTCCCGCGCCAGCTCCGGAACAGCTTCCGACTCCCGATTCCGAAATCTTCGTTCGCAGTCTACCGATTGTCCAGGTCACCGATCCTGCGGAGATTCAACGGATCGGCGATTCAGCGATTCAGGAATCTGCGCAACAACAACGATCTGCGACCCCTATCCAGGGGTGCAACAACACCCGCTTCAAATCGTGTGGGGTGTACATCGCTCCAATCCTGCAGTACCGGAGGGGGACGGACGGCGTCGCGGTTCCTTTTGGAACGTTGAATGTGAACATCACCCTCGTCATGTCGTCGTCGGTCAACAACCGCCAATCCAATATCTTCGCGTACTTCGAGAGCGAGATCGAATGGGGAACACCGATAACAACAGGTACTTTCACCTTCACTCCTTCGAAAGTGGGACCTGATGGAATCCAAGCTCCTATCGCCGAGATGCGTACGTTCAATCTGAATCCACCTGGGGTGATTTCGTACGAGCAATACCCCGAGTTCTCCAAGCTCACGACGAGCAGCATCGGCTGGTCGACGTACACGTTCGCCTGGACCTCCGTCATCGCAGGCACCATTCAGGAAGGTCCGCCGCCTGGAACGTTCTACACGGAGCAGCGGATCCGCTGCGACAGTACGGCAGCGTTCGGCGCAGCCGGATGCGTCAATCCGACAAACTATCCCACGGTCTACTACAACAAGGCTGTTATCCCGACTATCACGCAACACGTTCTCGACCGTCAAGCCATAACCGGTGAGGGCCGCCCGTTCGGGTCGTCTCTCACACGGACGAACAAAGACGGAATCGACCTAAACCGCGACATATCGTGCCCGGCCTCACAACTTCGACGGCTCGAACTGTTGGGAGAAAAGCCGGGACCGGACGAGATGGAGAATCCCTCGTGCGATGAGTACCCGCTCGCTTCCTCCGATCAGGGCGGGTCCGGGGCATCTGTTCGATGGGTTCCGTTGAAAGAAAACAATTCTCAAGGCGGAACGATGTCCCAATTCTATAAAGGAAACCGCGTGATGGTCGGTGACAACTTCTACGTCAATGCCTTCAACTGACCGCCCAGTTTCAGTTCATTCCCTCCCGACCAGAAAGCAGAGTCATCATGAAAGTACGTTCAGCACGTAAGGCCCTGGCAGTCGGCGCACTCTTGAGTGCAGCTGTAATCCTCGCACCAGGTACCGCAAATGCAGCCGCAGTGACCGGGTGGGTCGGTCCCGCGGGAAGCAACGGCGGCGGCATCCAGTTTTTGAACACCTCTACCATCATCAACTCACCCAACCTGACCGCACAGTCGAAGATCTACTCAGTCTTTGGCCAGACAGCCCCTCCAGGAGACATCGGCGTCCGCGCCCGCCTGTTCAAGAGCGGGGTCTTGTGCGAGGCGATCGACTATAAGTACAACGCATTCCCAGCACCAGAGCTAACAGTCGGCACGACGAAGACCTGTGGTACCGGTTCGTACAACAGCCACGGATTCACCGCCGTGTGGAACGGCACCAATGCCTACCGGCAGGCCCTGACGTTCCCCAGCAACCCTCTCGACTGGACAGCTCCGGCCGCCCGATCGGCAGAACCCTCGACCGATAGCGGCGATACCGTCGCAGAATCCGGCACGAACGATCAGGGCCAAACGTACGGACAAGGTGATGCCGCCAGCGACGCTGAGTTGCCCGACCTCGTCGCGGCGTTCGGAGATGATGGTACCGCTGGCTATATCGAGAAGTCTGCGCTTCAAAGCGCGGTAGCGTCGCCGGCGGAAGCGACAGCGCTAGAACGGCAGACCATCGGCGGCGTGGACGTCTACGGCTCTGCGCCCAGGACGGTGCCGGTCTTCGCTGAGGACGGCATGACGAAGATCAGTGACTTCACGATCTCCTGAAGAATCGACTCCTGCCGAGTGTGCGCGTGCACTCGGCAGGAGTCGTTGTCTTACTTACTTGCCTGCTGCTGTTCTGGGGTAGGCATACGTGTCATGAGGGCTGTTATGGGGGCCAGAGTGTCCGGGTCCAAGTACACACCCCACCTGCCGTACGAAATCGGCAGACCGAAGACCAGGGCCGATCCCCCATCGCGGGTGGCGTCGATTGTCTCGTCGAGTCCTAGAACTTCCTCAAACATCCAATAATTGTCTCGCCCGGAAGCGTAGTACTCATGCGTCGCACGAAGATCCGGTGCCAGCTTTGCCTCCCACTCGCTGCGTGACTCTTTTTCGAGGTCGCTGCGGTACCGCGCAAGAATCGTCTCTGTCAGGTTGCCGTCTGCGGCCGCCTCGAGGAGGCGCTGTTTTGTCACTATGCGGGTGGTGGTCTGCGGTGAACCGAAACCGCGGAAGATGCCATCGCTGTCCGCGGCGTTCTGGTAGTCGGCGAAATCGAGATTGGCGATGGACAAGTTGTTCTCGACGTCTGCCAACACTGCCGGCATAACTCGAAACGCCGGCATCGGCTCACTGCCTCCGCTGTTGCGGATATCGATTGCCAGGATAGGCATTTCGGAGCTTTCGAATGTTTGGCGGTCGGCGATGAACGCGTAGGTCGGCGGGGGTGCTTGCAGGAGGCTGATCACCTCGGCCGGGGACGCGCTTTCGAACGACGTATCGTCGATCAACGTCAACGTCGCCCGAACCTCAGTACCGTCTGATTGCGTGTGGCTTTTCGACGCTGCGGCAACGATGTCGTCCCACGACCCCTGATCACCGAAATAGGTTCTGATCAATAATGATTCGCCCTCGTGCGCTATTTCGACCATGGCCCCTACGTTACAAGACTCACTCCAATCGGTGCAGGGGATGTAACCGTTGATCCGACATGACTTCTGACCTCTTGCGGACCTATAGTCCGCGCTGCTGCCAAGACCAAATCGGGCGATAGAACAGCGAGAAAGGCCGAGGTCGGAGGGAGCCTGGCCGGGGCCGACGCTCAATTTCTCAATATCGGTGCGGTTTACCGAACCGAATATGGCGGCGTGAGCAGGGGCCGCGGAGGTCGCGGGCATATTGTCGAGTGTGTATCGGCGGGCCCGCGGTCTCGACGCTGCGAAGCGTGCGTTCACGCAGGCGCGGTAGTCGTCGTCTGACCCGTGAATCGCTACCGATGCCAGCGAGGTCAAGGCCGGGCGATCACATGGAGCAGGTAAAAGCCCGGCTCGTTCACGCAACTCTGCCGCCATGTCCTCCCACAAGGAAGGGGATGGGGTGAGCTCGCACTCATGAACCCAGCCCGGAATTGAGTAGCGCTGTCACCGACGCTCCTCGATCTGAGAACCCGCAGTACGTTGTCGTCACAGAGATGCCTGTCAGGACGTAAGGTGCGTCTTCATCCCCCAAAACGGGGGGCTGGTGTAGATAGGTCCTCCAGCGAGAGGTGTTCTGATCGCGCTCGTGAGTAGGGGTCCCCGAACTCGTGCTTCGCTACGGTGGACCCATGAGCCTTCCTCGACCTACGCCCGACAGCACAGCCGTCGTCACGGGGGCCTCCTCCGGAATCGGGGCAGCGATTGCCCGCGAACTCGCCGGCCGTGGGCACGGCGTGACCCTCGTGGCGCGAAGCGGTGAAAAGTTGAGAGCCCTGGCCGAGGAACTGAATGCACGCGGAGTCCGAGCGGAGGTCCTCGCTGCGGACCTGTCCGAGCGATCGGCGCGAAGCGAACTACTGGGCCGAATCGAGGCACTGGGACTGGTACCGGACATCCTGGTGAACAACGCAGGCCTGTCCACTCTCGGGCCTGTCGCATCCTCGGACCCCGAAGCCGAATTGAACATGATCGAGGTCGACGTGGCTGCTGTCGCCGACCTCTGCAGCCGATTCCTGCCAGGCATGACAGCGAGAGAACGCGGCGCCGTACTGAACGTCGCATCGACCGCGGCCTTTCAGCCGCTCCCCGGTCAGGCCGGGTACGGCGCGTGCAAGGCATTCGTCCTCTCGTACACACAAAGTCTCAGTGGCGAGCTGCACGGAACCGGAGTTACCGCGACGGCTCTGTGCCCCGGACCGGTGGATACCGGATTCGGTGAGACAGCGGGCTTTTCGAAAGAAGATGCCGAGGCTGCACTTCCGTCCGTGATGTGGGTGTCGCCCGAAGATGTCGCAAAGACCGCCGTCGACGGCATGGCGAAAGGCCAAATGGTCGCGATACCCGGCGCCATCAACCGAATCGCGTCGATATTCGCCCAGGTGACGCCTCGAAAGCTGTTGGTACCGATCCTCGCTCGCAACCATCCAGGCCTACGCAAAGGATCCGCTTCATGACCCGCGAATTCTCTGTGTCCGACAGCGCAGTCATCAACGCTGACGCCGCCACTCTCTACGCCGCCATCAGCGATCCGACACAGATGGGTGGCTGGAGCCCGGAAAACCTTGGTGCCGTGGTACACAACCCCCGCGAAAGCGCTTACGTCGGAATGGTATTCGACGGAAAGAACAAGCGTGGGCGGGCACGCTGGATTACCCGATGCACCGTCACTGTCGCAGATCCCGACTCGGTGTTCGAGTTCCGCGTCCACGCGATCGGCGTGAAGACTCCCCGCTTCAAGGGCGCCAACGCGACGTGGCGGTACGACTTCGAACCGGTTCCCGGTGGCACCAAGGTCACCGAGACATGGACCGACGACCGCACGAAGTGGCCCGATGCCGTAGCGCTCGTGTTCGACAAGATCGCCACGAGCGGAAAGACGTTCCCTCAGTTCCAACGTCGGAACATCGCGAAGACCCTCGACAATCTGCACAAGCGTTTCGGCTGAGCAGCTACTTCCGCTCGAACAAGCCCCGTACATAGGCCGCTTGTCCACAGTGTTGGAGGTCATCGGACGCCACCGACACCAGCCGCACACCGAGTGTCACCGGGGGATCCCACTGCTCGTCGACGACGCGATCGAGATCCTCGGCCGTCAGCGAGCCGAGATATGCGACGGTCCTGGCGTGCACCGCGTCGTGGTAGCTGCGGAGAAGGTCGGCGTCGGCGCTCACCCGAGCGACATCGTCGGAGCTGTGGCCGTAGCCGATCGCAGCCCTATCGAACGGTAGGCCGAATCTGCCCTCCCAGCCATCCGAGGTCCATACCTGCTCTCCTCCTTCGCCGCCGGCCACGTGATCATCCTGAACGCGTGTCGAGTGCCAGATCAGCCACGCAATCGTGTTGGCCTGCGGGTCCGGCCTGAAGGTGAGTGCCTCGGGAGGAATGTCGTCGAGAATGTCGTGTACGACTCCCTTGATGCGATCGAAAGCCTCGATGAGTACTCCGGCGTGATTCACCTGGATTGTCCTTTCGAAATACGGTGGAGATGACGTGGGACTTACCTACTCAGGCGTGCATACCCGACCGAACAATTTTCATGACCGGAATTTCTATCGCTGCATAACCGGTTGCACCCTGACATGAAGGCAATCACGTACACCAGGACCGGCGACACCTCCGTACTCGATCTCGTGGACCGAGAGATACCCGAACCAGGCCCGGGCGAGGTTCGAGTGAAGGTCGCCGTATCCGGGGTCAACCCCACCGATTGGAAGAACCGGACAGGCGCGCGCCCCGGGGACGCACTCGACTTCGACGAGGTCGTGCCCAACCAGGACGGTGCAGGGACCGTGGATTCGGCCGGCGCCGGCGTCGAGGGTCTGGCCGTCGGGGACCGGGTGTGGCTGTACCTCTCACAGCACCGGAGGCCGACCGGAACGGCACAGGAATACACCGTCGTCCCGGCCGAACGCGTCGTACGACTCCCAGAACACGTCAGTTTCGACGTCGGGGCCAGCCTCGGCGTGCCCGCCATGACAGCCCACCGCGCACTGACGGTCTCCGAAGACGGCCCCTCACGGTTGCATCCCGGCGCGCTCGCCGGCAAGACAGTCTTGGTTGCAGGTGGTGCGGGAGCGGTCGGCCATGCGGCGATCCAGCTCGCACGCTGGGCGGGAGCAACGGTCGTCACTACTGTCAGTGGCCCGGAAAAAGCAGCCCTCGCTACTGGCGCGGGTGCACACCACGTCGTCAACTACACAACCGGTGATGCCGCTGTCTCGATCCGAGCCATCGCCCCGGACGGGGTCGATCTGGTGATCGAGGTTGCCCCGGCGCAGAACGCGGAACTGAATGCCCGCGTCATCTCCACGCGTGCCTCGATTGCCGTGTACGCCAACAACGGCGGCAACACGATCACCCTCGATATACGACCGAACATGGTGCTCAACACTCGCTACCAATTCATTCTGCTCTACACCGTCGGAGAGGCCGCCCTGAAGGCAGCTCGAGAAGACATCAACGCTGCAGCAGGTGCAGGTGTTCTCGCGGTCGGCGAGAGCGCCGGTCTACCGTTACACCGGTTTCCCTTGTCCGGCACAGCCGCTGCGCACGAGGCAGTTCAGAACGGCGTGACCGGCAAAGTTCTCATCGATGTCTGACGCACCACAAGGCACCATTTGCCGAAACAGCAAAACAACTTGCTCATCTACGGATGCGTCGGCATTGTCGTAGACATGCACACACACGACGACGCTCAGGCAGTCTTCGACCAACCGTTCTGGGACAACCTGTATTCGGAACGACCGAACATCTGGAGCGGCCACGCCAACCAGGTCCTGATCACCGAGGCGTCGAAGCTCACACCAGGAAGCGCCCTCGACGTCGGCAGCGGCGAAGGCGCCGACGCGTTCTGGCTCGCGGACAACGGCTGGAAGACCACCGGCGCCGACATCTCCCCCATCGCCCTCGAACGTGCTCGGCAGGCACAGGGCGGCCGAACCGTGGCGTGGCTCCACCGCGATCTCACCGAGTGGGCTCCGCCAGCCACGTCGTTCGACCTGGTCAGTGCCCACTTCTTTCATCTGCGACCCGCCCAGTTCCAGCCTGCTGTTCTTCGCTTCGGCGACGCAGTCACCTCGGGCGGACACCTCCTGATCGTCGGACACAGTCCCTCCGACGCCCTGGCCTCGCAGCATGGACACGCCGAAATCCTCTTCACAGCCGACGAGGTCACCGCACTGTTCCCCACCGAGGAATGGTCCGTCGTCGTTGCCGAGGATCGTGCGCGAATCGGCACCACCCCCGAGGGGGAGCAAGTCGAGCGCGTCGACGCCGTCGTGTTGCTTCGTAAGCTCTGACCTCGGGAGGACGGAATACAGGGGCAACTAGAGTGATGGCGATGTCCATGCCGCTCCGCCACTGGTTGACTCTGCCACTGCGCTACTACGTGCCACTGGCTCTCGCACTGATCGCCGCGATGATCATTCTGTTCACCCCCGCGTCGGGCGTCCCCAGCGGATTCACCCACAGCGACAAAATCATTCACTTCACGCTCTTCTTCGCACTCGCGTACACCTCACGAGTCGCAGCGGTGTCGGCGTTGCGGACCGTCCTCTGGACGACAACTTTCGCGATAGCGTCCGAGATCCTTCAGGCCGTCCTGCCGTTGGGCCGTAGCGGTTCCCTCCTCGACGCAGCATTCGATGTGGCAGGTGCGGCCGTGGGGTGCTCGTTGCCACGCGCGTGGTTCCGGTTCACTCCGCTATAGACTGACAGCACGCTCCGGGGGTTCTCGGCTCGCACGCCACTTCTGGAAGGGTCACCATTACCTCGACGTCCACGCCCCATGAGATATATCTGGTCGCTCCCGAGCAGGACGCGCTCGACCCAGTGATCGGTGAATCGCCCGAGTCCATCGCGCGCCTGACGGACCGAACCGATGTGGTTGCGTACGACGGAAGGTTCGCCTTGTCGATCACGTCCACGACGCCCCACCAGGCGATGGTCTTCGATCTGCTGTTTATCCGCGCTGCCCTCGACACTGCCCGCATCCGATACCTGCTGGTTCGCGGCAACGACAAGCGACCCGTCATCGCCATCGATGCTGCCGATCGCGAACCACTGCGCGTAGCGCTGGTAGAGGCGTGCATGCAAGAGCCGTTCTACTCCAAAACGGTCGACATCAAACGAGCCAAGACGGTACTGGTGGCCGACGGATCACTCTCACCCGCCTCAGACGCCCGCATTTTTCGGCTCTATCGCCCCCGAATCGAACCGAACAGTGGCCTGCATTACGGCGCCTCGACGGCAGTTCAGATCGAACTGTGGGCATTTTCGCCCCAGGAGATCGTGCTTCCCGTCGAGAACTCGCTGACCCGCCGCACCATCCGACGCGACGAAGCAGTGCGCGGAACCGTCGAGCGGTTCGGAAAAACCTGGCCGACGATCGAGAACATGTTTGCCGACCACGCGTCGGACATTAATTTCGATATCGACATCGTGTTCTCCTGGGTCGACGGCTCCTCCGCCGAATTTCAAGCCCAACGCGCACGCCGCATGCAGAACTACATTGTCGGAGAAGGCGACTCGTCACCCGCACGATTTCGGCAGATCGACGAACTGAAGTATGCGCTTCGCTCGATCCACATGTACGCACCGTGGATTCGTCGCATCTTCGTCGCCACCGATTCCGACCGACCTGCCTGGCTGGCCGAAGATCCGCGCGTCACGTTCGTGCCGAGCGAAACGTTCTTCGCCGACACTTCCGTTCTGCCGACCCACAATTCACAGGCAGTCGAGTCCCAGCTGCATCACATCCCGGGCCTGTCCGAGCATTTCCTCTACTCCAACGACGACATGTTCTTCGGACGCCCGGTCGGCCCGCAGATGTTCTTCTCCCCCGGTGGCATCAGCATGTTCATCGAGGCCGGCACCCGAATCGGGTTGGGCTACAACGACGAAGATCGCAGCGGGTTCGAGAACGCCGCCCGGGTCAACCGCCGACTGCTGCAGGACCGCTTCGGTCTGATGACCACCAGGCACCTGGAACACGCGGCAACGCCACTGCGCAAAAGCGTCATGCAGGAGATGGAGAACGAGTTTCCCGACGAGTTCGCTGCCACCGCGGCAAGCGTATTCCGCGCCAGCACCAACATCTCGGTCACCAACTCGCTCTATCACTACTACGCGTTGATGAGCGGCCGGGCAGTGGTGCAGACGAGTGCCAAGGTCACCTACATCGACACCACGTCGCATTCGGGGCTCCATTCCATGGAGAACCTTCTGCCCAAGCGCTCGATCGACTTCTTCTGCCTCAACGACGGCAGCTTTCCCGAGGTCGACCTCGAGGTGCGGACCCGTCGGGTCACCGAGTTCCTCGAAAGGTACTTCCCCATCGTTGCGCCCTGGGAAAGCTAGATACTGCTGAACCTCGGCCTTCGCGTGCTTTCGGCAATGGTCACCCCGGCCTCGTCCAGACGCCGAACGACCTCTTCGGCGGAGACGTATTCACCGACGGTCTCATAGGTTCCGATGGGGACCACCGAGTGCACGACGTTGTCGTCGTAGAGGTGGACGAGGTTGTAGGCCTGAGCACCATCCCGGCCCCGGGTTGCGCCGGGCGGGACGTTCAGGTCCTGGGTATAGCAGGTAGCGGACGCTACCGACACTGGAATTCCCGCGAACGTCGCTGATGTCGAATAGTGCAGGTGACCAGCCAGGATGGACCTGACGTCGCTACCACGGAGCACATCTGCGAGTCGGCGTTGATCGAGCAACTCCACCAGCACCGCAAGATCCAACACCGCAGGCACCGGCGGGTGATGCATCGCCAGAATGGTGCCGAATTCGGCTTTCGTTTCGAGAATGCCTGCAAGCCAATCCAATTGGGCTTGCGTCACTTCACCATAGTGGTGACCGGGAACCGTCGAATCCAACGTGATGATGCGAAGTCCTGCCACATCGTGCACCCGGTCGACCGTCCCGGTCGTCGGCGCCTGGTCGAGCAACCGTGATCGGAAGGCCGCACGGTCGTCGTGATTTCCCATCGCCCAGATGATCCGGGCTCCGAGCGCATCGGCAACCGGCTCGACCAGCGCCCGCAGCGTGTCGTAAGCACCCGGCTCACCTCGGTCGGTGAGATCGCCGGTGAACACCAGTGCATCGGGCCGCACCCCGGACGTTTCGACGTCGGCGAGGATGCGACGCAGGGTGGCCGTACTGTCCACTCCCCCGTACAAATCACCGCCCTCGACGAGGTGCGTATCGCTCAGGTGCAGGAGGCAGTGGTTCGGGCGTGGATACTCCGCCGTACGAGCCTTCATCGGTGTCTCGCTTCCGATCGGCCTTCTCGTGGGCACACTTTTCGCATGCCCTCTAGTTCACAGTAGCCAAACCCCCCGAAGGGAACACCCGGGGTACGGCGAATTTACGGCGAACGAACACCGAGACAGCTCCCCCATGCAGGTGAGTGGGAATCAGCTCGATTCCCACTCACCTGTCGAGAAACTCTTACTGCGAGAGCGCGCGCAGGTGCTCGTCTGCGCCACCGAGCGTGTGCTCGATCGCGACGAGCCTGCTGACGTAGTGTCCGACCGGGTACTCGGCCGTGACGCCGATACCACCGTGCAGCTGAATCGCCTCTTGCCCCAGCTTGCGTGAGGACCGAGATATCTGCAGCTTCGAACGCGAAGCCACGAGCGGATCGACGACGTCGTCTGCGAGGTTCATCGTTGCGTACAGGGCCATACTGCGCGCCAGTTCGAGCAACACGTACATATCCGCAGCCCGGAACGTCAGCGCCTGGAATTTCGCGAGCGGAACCCCGAATTGCTTGCGCTGCTTCAGATAATCCGTCGTCAACCTCAGTGCCTCTTCCATGGCACCGACAGCTTCGGCGCACAGTGCAGCCTGCGCCTTCACCTCCGAAGCCACGATGGCCGCGGCCGCATCCTCACCGTCACCCAACGGCTCGGCCGCGACATCGGTAAACGTGATCTGTGCCGCCCGACCACCATCGTGAGTTCGGTAGGACTTGCGATCGAGCCCCGTCGCATCGCCGTCGACGAGAAACAGGCCTACCCCGCCGCCTGGAAGCGTGGCACTGACCACCAACACATCAGCACTGCCGCCGGATGGGACCGGATTCTTCGTACCGGTGATCGACCACGACCCGCCGTCCTCGGTCGCTGAAGTACTCACCGAGATATTCGGCCAACGGCTGCCGGTTTCGTTGTGTGCGAAGGCAAGCAAGGTGCTGCCTTCTGCTACGCCGGGCAAGATGCGTCGGCGCTGATCGACACTTCCGACCTCGGAGATCAATCCGCCCGGCACGAGCACCGCATCGAGTATCGGCTCCGGGGCGAGGCGACGACCGACCTCGGTCATGACGGCCATGATCTCCACCGGACCGGCATCCATGCCGCCGTCGTCCTCGGAGAAACTCAGTCCGAGTAGCCCGACTTCGGCGAGCTGCTTCCACACATCAGCCGACCAACCAGGTTCGGCGGCAACGATCTTGTTTCGCTTTTCGGTGTCATACGCCCTCGACAGCACCTCACGAGTGGTGTCACGCAGGAGTTTCTGTTCTTCGTTCAGTTCGAAATCCATGTCTGCCCCTCACAATCCGAGAATCGTCGATGCGATGATCTGCCGCTGCACTTCGTTGGATCCGCCGTAGATCGATACCTTGCGGTAGTTGAGGTACGTCGGAACCGAACGTTGTGCCCAACCGGGACTGTCGATGTCCTCGCCTGCCTCGTAGGGAAGCGAATCTGGTCCTGCGATATCCATCAACATCTCGGTCGCCGACTGCTGCAGCTCCGATCCGCGCAACTTCAGAATCGACGACGCTGGATTCGGCTTACCGTCGGAAGATCCCGACACCATTCTCAGCTGTGTGAGTTCGAGTGCGAGAACTTCGTTTTCGAGCTCGGCGAATCGCGCGGCGAAGATCGGATCCTCCAGGAGCGTGCCGTCGGCAACGGCGGTGGCGGCCGCATGCTTCTTTGCCTGTTCCAGACGAACCTTGGTGTGCCCGACCCGGGTGACACCGGTGCGTTCGTTACCGAGCAGGAATTTCGCGTAACTCCACCCCTGGTTCTCCTCGCCCACAAGGTTCTCCGCCGGAACGCGGACGTTTTCGAAGAATACTTCGTTGACCTCGACGCTGCCGTCGATCAACTTGATCGGGCGAACCGTGATGCCAGGGGTGTTCAAATCGATCAGCAGGAACGAGATCCCCGCCTGCTTCTTCGGGGCATCCGGGTTCGTTCGGACGAGGGCGAAGATCCAATCGGCGTACTGCCCGAGCGTCGTCCACGTCTTCTGGCCGTTGACGATGTAGTCGTCACCGTCGCGCAATGCAGTCGTTCGCAGCGATGCAAGGTCCGATCCCGCCTCGGGCTCGGAGAATCCCTGACACCACCAGATATCCAGATTGGCCGTCTTCGGAAGGAACTTCTCCTTCATCTCTTGCGAGCCGAAAGTAGCGATCACCGGGCCGACCATCGAGGCGTTGAACGCCAATGGCTCGGGTACCGAGGCAAGCTGCATCTCGTCCAGCCAGATATGACGCTGAACCGGCGTCCAATCCCTACCGCCGAACTCTGTGGGCCAATGCGGAACAGCCAGACCGTTCGCATTGAGGATGCGCATCGTCGTCACCATGTCTTCACGGCTCAGCTCGATGCCCACTTTGCTCTTCTCGCGGATTTCCGCGGGAATCTCAGTGGTGAAGAAAGTCCGCATTTCGTTACGGAAGGCGGCTTCCTTCTCTGTCAAAGCAAGATTCATTTTGGTCCCTCCGGACTCGACCACATTGTCTCTTCCGACCGTACTCCCCAGTAGCTGGGATACTCTCCGGACACTATGACTTTGCTGGCACTGGTTCGACATGGCGAAACCGACTGGAATCTGCACGGTCGCCTCCAAGGCTCCTCGGACATTCCACTGAACTCGACCGGCCGCGCACAAGCCCGCGAAGCGGTGTACGAACTCGAGGGCCACGCCTGGGACCTGTTGGTGAGTTCACCATTGTCGAGGGCTTCGGAGACAGCGGACATCATCGGATCGCATCTGGGGATCGAGCGCAGCGACGTCTATCCCGATCTCGCCGAACGACACTTCGGCGAGGCCGAGGGATTCACCGACTACGACGCGTACTCACACTGGCCGGACGGACTGTATCCAGGCCTGGAACCGCGCGGCGCCCTGATCGAGCGAGGGGTGCAAGCCGTCGAGATGATCGCGCAAACGTATCCGGACTCGTCAGTGATCGCGGTCGCCCACGGCGGCATCATCCGGGCGATTCTCGGTGCGATCCGCGGCATACCATCGCCGCGCATCCTGAACGCCGGGGTATCCACTCTTGTCCGCGACGAGAATGGATGGACTGTGCGCACGATCAACGGAATTCCAGCACGGAGGTATCACTGAGATGCGCATCGAACGCAAGCTGGAAGAACTGGGATTCGTCCTTCCCGCCGAGGCTCACGCGCCGCCAGGATTCCAGTTCTCCTTCGAATGGGTTCGCGTTCGAGGCAACCGGGTGTATGTCACGGGTCACTCACCGCAGCGGGCGGACGGGTCGATGGCTGGCCCCTTCGGCGCAGTGCCGTCGCACATCTCCCTCGACGAGGCCACGGACGCTGCACGAGACACAGCCCTGGCGGTACTCGCCAGCGTGCAACGCGCTATCGGCGATCTCGATCGAATCAGTGCTTGGCTCACCGTCTCGGGAATGGTCAACGCCGATCACGGGTTCACCCAGACGACGACCGTTGTAAACGGCTTCTCCGACGTGATCCTGCAAGTGTTCGGCCCCGAAGTCGGAGCCCATGCGCGCAGTGCCATCGGAACGGCAGCACTACCGATGAACAACGCCGTTGTCGTATCGGCAGAAATAGAGATCGACGGGTAGGTTTCCTCTACCGAACGAGATGACGGAAGGCCTACTTCGAAGTGCATCGCAAAGTGCTCGCTCTGCTAGCCGTGCTGGTCGCACTGATGTCCGTTGCCGGTTGTGGGTCCTCCACCGGACCACTGATCGATACGGTCCAAGACAACGGTGTACTCGTCGTCGGTACCGAAGGGACCTACAGCCCGTTCAGCTTTCAGGGCTCGAACGGACAGCTCACCGGGTACGACATCGACGTGGTCGACGCAGTCGCGGGCGAACTCGGCGTCCGCGTCGAATACGTACAAACGCCGTTCGACTCGATCTTCGCCGGCCTTCAATCCGGGCGTTTCGACCTGATCGCCAATCAGGTCACGATCAACCCCGATCGGCAGAACGCATACGACCTGTCCAAGCCGTACACGGTCTCCGAGGGCGAGATCCTCGATTCGGCGAACAGCACATCGATCACCTCTGTGGCAGACCTCGCAGGCAAGACGACCGCACAATCGTCGACGAGCAACTGGGCCCAGGTCGCCGCTGACGCAGGCGCGAAAGTCGAAGCCGTCGAAGGGTTCGTGCAGGCCGTCACCCTCGTGAAAGACGGGCGCGTCGACGCCACCGTCAACGACAGCCTCGCCATCGCCGAGTATCTGAAACAGACCGGTGACACCGGCGTCAAAGTAGCGGCGCAGACCGGAGACACCAGCTACCAGGCATTCGCGGCCCGCAAAGACAGCGGCCTGATGGACGAAATCGACAATGCGATAGACACTTTGCAGGCGGACGGAACGCTCGACCGGATCTCGACCACGTACTTCGGTTCCGCCGTCGCCGCACCGATAGCAGACACCCAGGCACCGACGTCCGACGCATCAGGCACCGAACCACAATCCAAGTTCGATCTGATCCTCGACAATCTGTGGCCGATGTTGAAGGCAACGCTGACGATGACCATCCCGCTGACGGCCATCAGCTTCGCCATCGGGCTCGTCATCGCCCTTGCAGTTGCCCTGGCTCGTATCTCGTCGAACAAAGCGTTGTCTTCGGCAGCGCGCTTCTACGTGTCCATCGTTCGAGGCACGCCGCTACTGCTGCAGTTGTTCATCGTCTTCTACGCCCTGCCGCAGTTCGGCGTGGTGATCGACCCGTTCCCAGCTGCGGTGGTCGCCTTCAGCTTGAACGTCGGCGGTTATGCAGCCGAAGTCATCAGAGCGGCCATCCTCAGCGTGCCGAAGGGGCAATGGGAAGCCTCGCAGACCATCGGAATGGGCTACCGAACGACGCTGCAGCGCATCATTCTCCCTCAGGCTCTGCGTACCGCCGTGCCTCCGCTGTCGAACACGTTGATCTCGCTCGTCAAAGACACCTCGTTGGCGTCGACCATTCTGGTGACCGAATTGCTGCGCGTCGCGCAATTGGCGGCCGCACCGACGTTCGACTTCTTCGCTCTCTACAGCGTTGCCGCGCTGTACTACTGGGTGATCTGCATGATTCTTTCGTTCTTCCAAGGAAAACTCGAAGTCCGACTCGATAGGTATGTGGCGAAATGACCGACCTTCTCGACGTCAAGGCACTCAAGAAGTCGTTCGGCGAGATCGACGTGCTGTGCGATGTCTCCTTCTCCGTCCCGGCGGGAAGCGTCACCGTGATCATCGGATCGTCCGGATCCGGCAAGACCACGGTGCTCAGATCGTTGAATGCACTCGACCCCGCCGATTCAGGGTCGATCCGGATCGGTGACGTCTCCGTCGACTTCGCAACCACAGTGTCCGCAGCAGAGCTTCGACTCCTCCGAGCGCAAAGCGGAATGGTCTTCCAAAGCCACAATCTGTTCCCACACAAAACCGTCCTGCAGAACATCATCGAAGGTCCGGTGATCGTCCAGAAACGTCCGAAGGACGAAGCGATCGCCGACGCCCTCACCCTGCTCGAGCAGGTCGGCCTCGAAACCAAAGCCGATCAATACCCGTTCCAACTTTCCGGTGGCCAGCAACAACGCGTCGGGATCGCCCGAGCCTTGGCGCTTCGACCGAAGCTCATGCTGTTCGACGAGCCGACCTCCGCGCTCGATCCCGAACTGGTCGGCGAAGTACTCGCCGTCATCAAAAATCTTGCAGCGCAGGGGTGGACGATGGTGATCGTCACCCACGAAATCCGCTTCGCCCAGCAAGTCGCCGATCAAGTTCTCTTCATCGAGGACGGCATCGTTCTCGAGCGCGGAACACCAGAGGAAGTACTGGTGAATCCGACCGAGCCGCGAACCAGGCAGTTCCTACAGCGAATCATGGGCTGACGAACGCGGGTCCGCCCAAGAAAAACACCGCCCAAGAAAAACACCGCCCACCTACGCGTCGCACCTTTTGAAACAGGGTGCGATACGTGGGCAGACGGTGTCAGTCTACTTTTCGGCTTTCTCAGCGCCTGGGCTTGCCCTTGAACTTGCCGCTGCCACTGCGTCCTGGAGGCCCGGAGTCGGGAGTCAGCTGAATCAGCACCCCACTGATCCGGGTACGACGCAACGCCTCGACGGTCTCGTCGGCCAGATCCGCCGGCAGTTCCACGAGCGAGTGATCCGGTCTAATGCTGATGTGCCCGAAATCGCTGCGGCGCAGTCCGCCCTCGTTCGCGATAGCTCCGACGATGGCACCCGGCGCGACGTGATGCCGCTTGCCGACGCTGATCCGATACGTCGCCATCTCTTGACCGGTCTTGCGGTGATGAGAATCGGCCGCGTCAGCGTCGAACGAACGCGGAGGCCTCGGCTCGCGTGGCTCCCGGGGTGCGCGCGGCGGGGCGGGCGGCTCGGGCTTGAGCAGGAACGCTTCACCGTCGCGAGACTGCACGGCGAGCGCTGCTGCGATATCCGCGAGCGGAACGTCGTGCGCCTGCACGTAATCCTCGACGAGGCGGCGGAACAGAGCGAGATTCTCGCTCTCGAGGCTCTCGGTGATCGAGTCCCCGAACTTGGTGACACGCTGGGCGTTGACGTCGTCGACGCTCGGAAGCTGCATCTCGGTGATCGGCTGACGCGTCGCACGCTCGATCGCCTTGAGCAGGTGACGCTCCCGTGGCGCTACGAACAGCAACGCTTGACCGGCTCGGCCCGCTCGCCCGGTACGACCGATGCGGTGCACGTACGACTCGGTGTCATGCGGAATGTCGTAGTTGATGACGTGTGAAATGCGGTCGACGTCGAGACCACGCGCCGCGACGTCGGTGGCAACGAGAATGTCGATCTGGCCGTTCTTGAGCTGACCGATGGTCCGTTCGCGCTGAGCTTGCACGATGTCACCGTTGATCGCGGCCGCGGAGAAACCACGAGCGCGCAGCTTTTCGGCGAGCTCCTCGGTGGCCTGCTTGGTTCGCACGAACATGATCATCGCCTCGAACTCTTCGACCTCGAAGATGCGCGTCAGTGCTTCCAGCTTGCGCTGATGTGCGACCTGTACGTACCGCTGCGTGATGTTCGGTGCCGTCGAGGTCTTGGTCTTGACGGTGATCTCGACAGGATCGTGCAAGTACTGCTTGGAGATCTTGCGGATGGCAGCAGGCATCGTGGCCGAGAAGAGAGCCACCTGCTTGAATTCGGGAGTATCCGAGAGAATGCGCTCGACATCTTCCTGGAAGCCCATCTTGAGCATCTCGTCGGCCTCGTCGAGCACCAGATACTCGAGTCCGGACAGGTCCAAAGTGCCCTTCTCCAGGTGATCGATGACGCGACCGGGAGTACCCACGATGATCTGCGCACCCTTGCGCAGACCCGAGAGCTGAATACCGTAAGCCTGTCCGCCGTAGATAGGCAGGATGTGCAGCCCGGGGATATGCGAGGCGTACTTGCCAAACGCCTCGGCCACCTGCAGCGCGAGCTCACGCGTCGGCGCCAACACCAATGCCTGCGGAACACGCCGCGACACGTCGAGTCGCGAGAGGATCGGCACTGCGAAGGCCGCGGTTTTGCCGGTGCCGGTCTGAGCCAATCCGACGACATCGTTGCCTGCCATCAGCGGCGGAATAGTGGCAGCCTGAATGGGCGACGGTGTCTCGTATCCCACGTCCCGCAGGGCCTGTAGAACACGTTCATCGATTCCGAGGTCGGCGAAAGTAAGCTGCGGAGCTTCTTCGGACGCAGCGTCCGGGGCGGGGGTCGAGTCGGTAGGCGCCGGTGCCGACCTATTCGAAATTGCTTCGTCACTCGTCACGGCGGCATCCTGATTCGGCTCTGTTGTGCTCATATGCAACCCAGTTTAGTCCCTGCAACCGACCCAGTGGACCGTGTGCCGAGAATTCATGGTTGCGCACCCACCGGCCGACGCGGTTCTCGTCCCCCGATCCGGTCGACGGCGAGATCAGAGTCAGATATGGAGAGAAGCCCCGAACCTCCGTGCGACAACGGTTAAGGTCCACGCAGAGTTACACCAAAACTCGGTAGATCTGGCCGAAAGTTCGCAATCCGGACACCCCATCGGTAGTGCACCTTGGCCAAGAGTGTGATGAAATGCACATCTATTACGTCATTTTCCCGGAGGGGTCCCCAGTGCGAGAATATTCTGTACCCGCGTCGTTCACCATTCCCGAAGACGCGTCCATGGCCGATTCGGTGTTCCGGTACGCAAAGGAGTGCCCCAACCTCGTACCGTTCCTGCGCTTGCAGAACGGTAAATGGACCGAGGTCACCGCAGCTCAGTTCGCCAAGGAAGTATCTGCAGTCGCCAAGGGTCTCATTGCCTCGGGAGTCGAACTGGGCGATCGCGTCGCCATCATGTCCGCAACTCGTTACGAGTGGGTTCTCCTCGACTACGCGATCTGGACTGCCGGCGGATGCACGGTCGCAATCTACGAAACATCCTCACCGGATCAGGCTCAGTGGATCCTCGAGGATTCCGCTACCAAGATCCTGTTCATCGAATCCGTGGCACATGCCGAGGCGTTGAAAGAGGTCACCGAAGGTGCCGCCGACCTGCGTGAGGTACTGCAGATCGACGCAGGCGCAGTCGAAGAACTGAGCAAGCGCGGCGCCGCGATCACCGATGAAGAACTGCACACCCGTCGCAAGCAGGTCGGCGCGTCCTCACCTGCAACGTTGATCTACACCTCGGGCACCACCGGCCGTCCCAAGGGCGTACAGCTGACGCACTCCAACTTCTACGCCGAGGTCCAGGCCACTCAGTTGGCGCTGCACGACTCGATGAAGGAGGGCAACCGCACCCTCATGTTCCTGCCGATGGCACACGTGTTCGCGCGGGCGATCTCCTTCGGCGCATTCGAATCCAAGGCCACCGTCGGGCACACTGCCGACGTCACGACCCTCGTCGACCAGTTCGCCGTCTTCAAGCCGGACTTCATCCTGTCGGTACCGCGCGTCTTCGAGAAGGTCTACAACTCCGCCAAGCAGAAGGCGCACGACGGCGGTAAGGGCGGAATCTTCGACAAGGCCGCCGCAACTGCAATCGAGTGGAGCGAGGCCAAGGAAAAGGGTGGGGCAGGCCTCGTCCTCAATCTTAAGCACGCACTGTTCGACAAGCTCGTCTACTCCAAGCTGCGGGCGGCCCTCGGCGGCAATTGCACACGGGCGGTCTCCGGCGGCGGCCCCCTCGGTGCACGCCTCGGACACTTCTTCCGCGGAATCGGCGTCCCGGTGTACGAGGGATACGGCCTCACCGAAACCAGCGCCGCAGTCACGGTCAACACCACGGCCGAGCAGCGCGTGGGAACGGTCGGCAAGCCGATCAACGGTCACGCGGTCAAGGTCGCCGAGGATGGGGAACTCCTCCTCAAGGGACCAGTGGTTTTCAGCGGCTACTGGCACAACGATAAAGCGACCGCCGAGTCGATCGTCGACGGGTGGTTCCACACCGGGGACCTCGCCTCCATCGATCAGGACGGTTATGTCTCCATCACCGGCCGCAAGAAGGAAATCATCGTCACCGCCGGTGGCAAGAACGTTGCACCCGCGGTGCTCGAGGACGCGCTGCGCGCACACGCGCTCATCAGCCAGACCCTCGTCGTCGGAGACGCCAAGCCCTTCATCGGCGCCCTGATCACCCTCGATCCCGAAGCTCTTCCCGGTTGGAAGCAACGCCACGGGCTGGCCGAGAACGTTCCCTTCTCGGAACTGTCGACCAATGTCGATCTCGTTGCCGAGATCGACAAGGCCGTCGCCGAAGCGAACAAGAAGGTCTCCAAGCCCGAGCAGATCAAGAAGTACAAGATCCTCGAGCAGGACTTCACGGTGGAGACCGGTGAGTTGACACCGACGCTCAAACTCAAGCGGAACATCATCCACAAGGAGCGCAGCTCGGTCATCGAGTCGATCTACAGCTGACTTAAACCGTGTGACGTGCATGTCTGCTGTTCGGGCATGCACGTCACACCTTTATGTCTATACATCCGAGCATGAACTCGGCAGCGTCGAGCGAGACGGTCCGGTGGATCTTCTCGTGCAATAGATCATGACCGGCATTCTCGTACTCCTTCAGCTGAGCACTCAGTACCGACGGAATCCACGTGCGAACTGCGTCTATCGACGCCATCCGGTCGTCCATGCCGTGCAGCGCCAGGACAGGCACAGTCGAACTGCGTAGATCAGCGACGGCTGCACCTACAACCGACTTCGGGGTCGCACACAACACCGCCGAACTGAACCGGCTCGAATCTTTGTCGAGAGCGGCAATCGCGGTTGCAGCGCCCAGCGAATGTCCCATCAGCGCCACCGGAATGCCGTCCCGCTCGGACTGCGCGATCGCCGCGAGCTGAAGGGCGTTGTCTGCTAGACCGGCGATCTGCGACGCATCGGACAACTCGCCCTCGGTGAGCCCGTGGCCGACGTGGTCGATGGCCCACACATCGATGTCGCGGCCGTTCATCACCCGCGCGAACCGGTGGTAGTTTCCGCTGTTCTGTCCCAAACCGTGGAGGAACACCACGATGAGACGGGGGTGTGCCGTCGTCCATGATCGGTAATGGACGGCACCAGTGACTCCCTCGAAAAACGGCATTGGACCATCTTGCCTGTTTCGCTTTCGTGTCGGTGCATTCCCCTACAGTTATGCGCGTGTTCCTCTTGGACGATCAGGTAATTTACAGCGCCAGCGACCTCGCGGCGGCCGCGTCCTGCGAGTTCGGGCTACTACGACGCCTCGACGGCCTGAACGGTCTCGTGCCGCGTATTGCCGCCGAACCCGACCCGATGTTGGAGCGCACATCAGCACTCGGCCTGGCACACGAGCGCACGCAGCTGGCACGGTTCGAAGAGCAGTTCCCGGGCGGAGTGTTGACGATGGAGAGGCCGGGCCGCACCCGGCAAGAACTCGCCGACGCCGACTGGTCGACCTTCACGGCGTTGACCTCCCGCACCCCGGTGCTCTATCAGGCGACCTTCTTCGATGGCCGATTCCTCGGATTCTGTGACTTCCTGGTTGTCGACGGGGACCGCTACACCGTCTACGACACCAAATTGTCTCGTCATGCAAAGGTTCCTGCGCTCCTTCAGTTGGCGGCGTACGCAGACTCACTGCAGCGCGGTGGGATCACGCCGTCCGATCACGTGCATTTGATGCTCGGCGACGGCAGCACTTCGAGCCACACCATCACCGAAATACTTGCCGTCTATCGGCAGTCCCGCGAGAACCTTCAACGCGTACTCGACGAACACCAGGCGGAGGGGACCGCCGTCGAGTGGGCAGATACGAAATATTCCGCATGCGGCAGGTGCGATACCTGCTCGGTGCAGGTCGAGGAACACCGAGACCTGATTCTTGTTGCTGGTATGCGGAGTTCGGCGCGCGAGCGACTGATCGATGCAGGCATCTCGACGATAGAAGAGCTCGCCGCCTCGGCCGATCCAGTGGAGGGTATGTCGGACAGAACGTTGACGAGTCTGCGGGCACAGGCCGCACTACAAGTGCGTCAGGAGCGCACCGGCGCCGCCGAATTCGACATCTTCGACGCTCAGGGTCTCGGCTCGATCCCAGAACCGGACCCTGGTGACATCTTCTTCGACTTCGAAGGCGACCCGCTCTGGGCCGATCCGGCAAATCCGAACGACTGGGGTCTGGAGTACCTCTTCGGTGTTCTGAACACGGACTTGTCCTTCGAGCCGTTCTGGGCACACGACCGCAACCAGGAACGTCAGGCGCTGATCGACTTCCTCGACTACGTCACGGCCAGACGCGTGAAATACCCGAACATGCACGTCTACCACTACGCCCCGTACGAGAAGACTGCGTTACTTCGGCTGGCCGGCAGGTACGGCGTCGGCGAGGACGTGGTGGACGACCTGCTGCGACACGAGGTCTTGGTGGATCTGTATCCGATCGTCCGCGCGTCGGTTCGCATCGGTGCCAGGTCCTACAGCATCAAGAAGCTCGAACCGCTGTACATGCCCGAGGACAGATCGGGAGACGTCACGAATGCGGCGGCATCGATCGTCGAGTACGCACACTGGTGCGAGTTCCGCGATGCAGGCGAGGATGCAGCGGCGGCGGAACTGCTGAACGAGATCGCCGAGTACAACCGAACGGACTGCGTCTCGACGATCGAGCTCCGCGATTGGCTTCTCGCCAGGGCTTCCGATGCCGGGGTGACCCCTCGCAAGCCGAGCGAACCGGTCGTGGAAAGGGAAGACACTGCAACCCCACTGGAAACCTCGCTCGGCGAGTACGCCGGACTGCCCTCGAATCGAACACCGGCTCAGCAGGCGGTTGCCATGTACGCCGGCGCCGTCGGTTTCCACCGGCGCGAACGTAAGCCTTTCTGGTGGGCGCACTTCGACAGACTGACCGACCCTGTCGACGAGTGGGCCGACGCCGCCGACGTCATGAAGATCGATCACGTGGAAGTTCTCCACGAGTGGATGAAAACTGCTCCACGCCAACGAGTTCTACGTAGAAAGCTGAGACTCGTCGGCGAACTGTCCAATGATGTCATCGGCGGAGTGGGCCATACGGTCAGACTGTTGTACGACAATCCGTCACCTGCGGGGTTGGACAAGCTGCACCCGACCCATCGTGGATCGTCCATGGCGAAGATCGTCGACGTCGGATTCGCCGGCACCCGAGATGCCGTCATCGTCGAGGAATCTCTGCGAGCGGGCACCGATCCGTATTTCGATGCTCCGATCGCGACAGCTCCGGACCGACCCGTACCCACCGCAAGCCTCGAGTCCGCGATCGAGACAGCCGCCACCGAGGTGGACGACACGCTGCCCGATTTGCCACTGACCCCCGTAGCCGACCTGATGACGCTGTCGCCACCTCGAACCACATCGGGCAATCCGCTTCCACCCGTGAACGGAAACGACTATGCCTCGGCTATCACTGCAGCGCTTCTCGACCTCGACCACTCGTACCTTGCGGTTCAAGGCCCACCCGGAACCGGAAAGACCTACACCGCATCCAAGGTGATAGCCCACCTTGTGCGCGAGCATCATTGGCGCATCGGAGTTGTCGGACAATCACACATGGTGGTCGACAATCTTCTCGCCACCGTCGTCGAGGCAGGAGTCGAAGCCCGATCGGTCGGTAAGAAATCACCGACCGAACAGACCGTATTGAAAGAAGCCGAGTACCCGGGCTTCGTTGCCGACGCAGATCGCGGCTGCGTCATCGGCGGGACGGCATGGGACTTCTCGCATTCCACCCGGGTAGTGCCTGGGTCGCTCGATCTTCTCGTCATCGACGAAGCCGGCCAATTCTCACTGGCCAACACCATCGCCGTCGCCGGTGCAGCTCGAAATCTGTTGCTACTGGGTGATCCGCAACAACTCCCCCAGGTAAGCCAGGGAACCCACCCCGAACCCGTCGACCGATCGGCGCTCGGTTGGCTCGCTGCCGGACACGGCGCCCTTCCTGCCGATCGCGGCTACTTCCTGGCCACCACGTGGCGCATGCACCCGGCGCTGTGCGCGCCGGTATCGGCGCTGGCGTACGAGGGGCGCCTCGAGTCGAACCGTGAGGTGACCGAGGCACGAAACCTCGACGGACTCGCCCCCGGCCTGCACACCGTCCTAGTCGATCATCACGGGAACTCGACGGGCTCGCCAGAAGAAGCCGCGGAGATCGCCACTCGCATTCAGGGACTGATCGGCAACGAATGGACGGACCCTGCCTCGTTCGAGGGGACCCGAGCACTCGCGGCATCGGACTTTCTCGTCGTCGCCGCATACAACGCCCAGGTCGCTGTCATCCTCGCCCACCTCACAAAGGTCGGCCTCGACGAGGTAATGGTGGGAACTGTCGACAAGATTCAGGGCCGTCAGGCTCCGGTGGTCCTCGTCTCGATGGCCGCCTCCTCCGTCGACGATGTTCCCCGCGGAATGGGATTTCTACTCTCACGCAACAGACTGAACGTGGCAATCTCGCGTGGCCAGTGGGCTGCATTTCTCATCCGGTCCCGCAGCCTCACCCAACACCTCCCCACGACCCCCGACGGGCTCGTCACCTTGGGAACCTTCATGGCACTGAGTAATCGCGGGCAGGAGAATCGCGAGCAGGGGAAACGGCGGGCGTGACTAGCCGAAGTTCTTCGACTCTCCTCGGTAGGTCGGAATCGCCGTCCGTCCACCGTCCGCATCGATTACGTACAGCGTGTCGAAGCGCTCGCACACTTCACCTGCCTTGGCGTGACGGAACCAGATTCGGTCACCGATCGCCACCGATTCGGCACCACGCAGCGGCGTCTGAACCTCGCCTGCACCTTCGTTTCGGATCAGCTTCAACCCGCCGCGCGTCAGCCCGCGCACCGCATTCGAGAACCCGACGGGCAACGGCACTCGTGTAGCCGACACCGGCCCCGAGGCGATGTACCCGCCCCCGAATGCTGTCGCGATCGACGCGGTGGGCTTACGGAGAACCGGCAACGCGAAATACAGGGCCGGATTCGACGGAAAAGCTTTGTAGCGGTCGAACAGTGCGGGCAGGAAAAGCCCTGAACCGGCGGTGACCTCGGTGACGACGGGGTCTGCCGAGGTCACCTCGAGTGAACCGGTGCCACCACCATTGACGATTTCCAATGGCCCGACAATGTCGGTCACTGCGCTGACCACTGCCTTGCGCCGTACCAGAAGCTCCGATGCCGATAGTCGCTTCATCAGCTCGACAGCGGGATTCGAGTCGGGCAACCCCGCAATCTGGGCTTCGTAGAACATCACTCCGACGACATCGAAGCCTCGCGCATGCGCGATGCGTGCGAATTCGGCGACCTGCGCAGGCTCGCGTAGCGGCGAGCGTCTCACCCCGATATGGGCGGGTCCGATCCGCAGCGAAGCGTCGACATCGATACAGATGCGCGGGGCGAGTCGATCGGAACCGGCTGCGGCCCGGATGATGTCGAGATGTGCGACGTCGTCGACCATGAGAGTGATTCGTGAAGACAGCACCGGATCACGGGTGATCGCGGCAAGGGAGGTGGTGTCCACGCTCGGATACCCCATGAGAATGTCCTCGACGCCATCGACTCCGTGCTGATCACCGGCGCCTGCGAGCCATAGTGCTTCCGCCGCCGAGTACGCCATGATTCCCTGGAACCCTTGCCCGACAGCAGCATTCGATCCAGCCGTAGTTTCGGTGACCCGATCCCGTCCGAGGACACGGCCGAGTATCGCTCGTGATCGCACCGACTTGCTGGCGACCCGAACCGGTAGCGCATTACTGCGAGCAACCAACTGGGAGGCATTGAAGTCCAATGCAACCGAGTCCACAGCAGCGAAAGGTGGTTCCAGGTCCTTGGTGGCCGAAGCGATACGGTCGAGGGCCGCGTCATGTGTGGCTGAGTCGTGCGTGATCCGACCGAGAAGTGACGTCACTGAGCTGTCTTCCTTTTCGTCTACTCGTTACTACCTGATCGAAACTGTCCGATCGAAACTGCGGGGGCTGTCAGTCAAGCTCTGAGAGCACCGTTTGTCCCAGCGACCGTCACAGATCGACGGCCTTGGCTGCTATCAGAGCAGACAGTTCATCGAGCTGCGCGATCACTGCCATCTCATCTCGATCCACCAGCCAACGCAGGACCATACCGTCGATGACGGCCATGCCGAACCGTGCCACTGCGTCAGTTGGCTCCAGCCATCGGATACCGGTGTGAGCGGCGCAGCGCTCGAGGAATGCTAGGGCTTCGGCGTCGCGGATAGCGTACTGACCGGTGGCGATCCGGGCTGCCTGTTCCGAACCGAGTGCGCGGTGGCGCAGGAGGTACGTCTTGATCTCGTAGGACAGCAGTTGCCGGTCCGCGGACTGCTCGATGACCGGCCAGATACCACTCAGGCCGCTGTGCACCAGTTCGCGCAGTCCGCGCACACCAGAGAGATCGCGTGCATCCACCGCTCGATCGAATGCGCCGTGTAACGCGCCGGTCACCTCGGCGATCAGCCGCTCGCCCATGGCAATGACGAGCGCTTCCTTCGATTCGAACCAGTAGTAGACAGCAGCCTGGGTGACGCCCGCTTCTTCGGCGACGCCGCGAACGGTCAACGCCTCGAGGCCGACGTGCTCGGCTCGCTGCACCGCATATGCCACCAACTGCGCGCGGCGCGCATCTGCCGACAACTGGGTCTGCATGCCCACGATAGTAGGCCCAGGCAGAGCAATGCGCCGGAAAAATTGACCGTGTCGGGCGTGCGATCCATAGTTATGCCATGACGGGGCATACGTGGAAAAATTGGGCCGGGAATCAGACCGCACGTCCGGCGGAGTACCTCGCGCCTCGAACGATCGACGAGCTGAGGTCGGTGGTCCTACGGGCAGCCGAGAGTGTTCTTCGCGTCAAATGCGTCGGTGCCGGCCATTCGTTCACCTCGATTGCCGTGACGGACGGATTACAGGTCAGTCTCGACATGCTCTACGGAATCGAATCTGTTGTCCCTGGGGCCGACAGCTCCACCTTGGTGACCGTGCGCGCCGGCACTCGACTGCGAGAGCTGACGGCTCGTCTGTGGGACCTCGGACTGGCGATGACCAATCTCGGCGACATCGACTCTCAATCCGTGGCGGGAGCAATCTCGACGGGTACTCACGGGACCGGCGCACGGTTCGGCGGCCTCGCCACACAGGTTCGCGCCCTCGAGATCCTCACCGCCGATGGGCAGCTGATCAACTGTTCGGCGACGACCGACAAAGACCTCTTCGACGCTGCCCGTGTCGGACTCGGTGCGCTCGGCATCATCACCAAGGTCACCTTGGCCTGCGAGCCCGCCTTTGCGCTGCATGCCGTCGAGGCACCGGCGACGCTCGACGGAACGCTTGCGCACCTTCACGAGTCCGTCTCCGGCGTCGACCACTTCGAGTTCTATTGGTTTCCGCACACCGATCGGGTGCTGACCAAGCGAAACACGCGGCTACCGGCGGACACGCCACTGTCCCCGCTCGGGTCGGTTCGGGCCTACATCGACGACGAGTTGTTGTCCAACACGGTCTTCGAGGTCGTCAATCAAGCAGTGACGAGGTTTCCCCGTGCAACTCCGCGCATCAACATGTTCTCTGCACGGGCATTGTCTGCTCGCGAGTTCACCGACCGTAGCTATCGGGTATTCGCGTCCTCCCGCACCGTCAGGTTCCGCGAAATGGAGTACGCGGTACCGGCAGAATCGACCACGTATGTGTTGCGCGAAATCGATCGATGGCTGGAGTCTTCTGCCGTCACGGTCGCGTTTCCCGTAGAAGTGCGGTTCGCTGCGGGGGACGACATCTGGCTCTCGACCGCCTACGGCCGAGATACCGCTTACATCGCCGTCCATCAATATCACCGCGTGGACCATCGCGAGTATTTCGACGCGGTCGAAGCGATTGCGCGCAGTGTCGGTGGCAGGCCGCACTGGGGAAAGCTGAACTCGCTTCGGGCCGAGCAGTTCGCCGGAACGTACGAGCACTTCGACGACTTCTGCGACATCCGTGACAAGTTCGATCCGGACAGGTTGTTCGACAACGAGTACCTTCAGCAGCGGCTACGCAAGTAGGCGCGGGCCGAAGACCCGGGTCCGGCGAGAGCACCGCTTATCGTGGAGTGATGTTGAAGCGTGCACTATCCGGTCTCCTTGCGGCAGGAGTGATTCTCGGCGTCGGCGAACTCGTCTCGGTTCCCTTCGGGCCGAACTCGTCTCCGTTCTATGCCGTGGGCTCGGCGGTGGTCGACAACACCCCCGAAGCAGTCCGCGAATGGGCGATCGACACCTTCGGCACCTCCGACAAAACGGCCCTCTTCGTCGGGATGTCACTGATCATCGCCGCGCTCGCAGCCCTCGCGGGCATAATGCGCGCTCCACGCGGCGCCGTGCTGTTCGCCGGACTCGGCGTCGTCGGGGTGGTTGCAGCGCTGACTCGTAGCGGAAACAACCTGCTCGACGCCATCCCGACCGTCACGGGAGTCGCCGTCGGGATCGTGGTGTTGAATGCGCTGCTCCGCGCCACCGACGCACCCGAGCCTGCACAAGGCATGAGCAGGCGGAGTTTCCTCGGCCTTGCCGTTGCTGCGGGGGCGCTCGCGGTAGTTGCCGGAACCGCCGGCCGGATGATCGGTCAAGCCCGCAACGTCACGGCCAACCGCCTCGCATTTCTGCTTCCGACGCCGAAACCACAAGTTCCGATCCCGCCCGGCGCCGATCTGAACACCACGATGAACATCGACGGCCTTCCGTCATACATCACCCCGAACGAGGACTTCTACCGAATAGACACCGCACTGGTGCTACCGCAAGTGTCTTCGGACATCTGGAAACTCCGTGTCCACGGCATGGTGGAGCGGGAACTCGAGATTACCTTCGAGGATCTGATGCAACGCGAAGCCGTCGAAAAGACCGTGACCCTGACCTGCGTCTCCAACGTCGTCGGCGGCGACCTGGTCGGCAATGCCACCTGGATCGGTTACCCGCTGAAAGATCTTCTCGAAGAAGCCGGGGTCCAAGACGACGCCGACATGGTGCTCTCCTCGAGCCACGACGCTTTCACCGCAGGAACCCCACTGGAGGTGCTGCTCGACGGCCGCGATGCCCTCCTCGCAGTCGGTATGAACGGCCAACCGTTGCCCGTCCGCCACGGATACCCAGCCAGGTTGGTGGTGCCGGGACTCTACGGCTACGTCTCTGCTACCAAATGGGTCACCGACCTCGAAGTGACCCGATTCGACAAGGTCACCGCATACTGGACCGACCGGGGATGGGGCGAACTCGGACCGATCAAGACCGCCTCACGCATCGACACGCCCCGCTCCGGCGGAACCGTCCCGGCAGGAAAGACCATGATCGCCGGCGTCGCCTGGCACCAGCACCTCGGAATTTCGGGGGTCGACGTCCAGATCGACGAAGGCAACTGGATGCCCGCGACGCTGTCCGAGGAATACTCGAAAGATACCTGGCGGCAATGGGTCCTCGAATGGGACGCGCCACCGGGCAATCACACCATTCGTGCACGAGCCAGCGACGCGAACGGTGACATCCAGACATCCATGACCGCCGACACCGTACCCGACGGCGCAACCGGATACCCGCAAGTTTCGGTATCCGTCAGCTGAACGACGCGCGAATCGAGTTGTCGTACAAAATCTCTCGCTCACGTTCGGTCAGACCGACCTGATCGGTCAGGGCAGCGAAGTTGTCGTCGACGTAGCCGCCGAAGTAAGCCGGATCATCCGAATTCACCGTCACCACGAGCCCCCGCTCGATCATCCGACGAATCGGATGATCGGCAAGCGTATCGACGACCTTGAGCCGAACATTCGAAAACGGACAGACGGTCAATGGAATTTCCTCTTCGACAAGACGATTCACCAACGCCTCGTCTTCCAGACAGCGAACCCCATGATCGATACGTTCGGCGCCCAGTAAGTCCAGCGCCTGCCAGATGTATTCGGCCGGGCCTTCCTCGCCCGCATGAGCAACCACATGCAAGCCTTCCGCCCGCGCACGCGCGAACACATCCACGAACAACGAAGGCGGGAAACCCACCTCCGCCGAATCGAGACCGAGGCCGATGATCGGCGCCTTCATCGCCAACAAATCCTCGAGCAACTTGTTGGCATGCAAGACCGGCTTGTCCCGCAGAATCGAAGCGATCAAACCGCTCGTGACACCGAACTCCCGCTCGCTCGACGCCGCAGCATCGGCCAACCCCTCCACCACCGCCTCCAGCGCAACACCCCTGCTGGTGTGGGCCTGAGGATCGAAAAAAACCTCCGCATGCGTGATACCCGCAACCCTGGCACGCGCGAAATACGCCCGCCCCAGATCGGCGAAATCCTCAGCAGTACGCAACACCGAAGTATTCGCATAATAAAGATCGAGAAACGACTGCAGATCCGTGAACTCGTACAACCCACGCAACTCGTCGATATCCGCATACGGCAACCGAATACCGTTACGCTCCGCGAACTGGAAAATCTGATCGGGCTCCAACGAACCCTCGATGTGCATGTGCAATTCAGCGAGAGGCAAACTCATCCACCCCACATTACTTGCCCGAATAAACCGCCTTACCAGGGCCGTTCTCCAGAAAACTCTTCACCGCACCGCGTAAATCCTCGGTCTCGAACAACGCCCCCGACACCTCCGACGTGATCTCGTCAGCATGCGCGATTCCACCCGAACGCCACGCTGCCACAATCTTTTTCGTGGCAGCGTGAGCCACCGTCGGACCGGCGGCCAACCGCTCGACCAGGGAACGAGCAGCCGCGTCGACATCAGGGTGGATGGCGTTGACGACGCCCCACTCGCGCATCGTCTCGGCGTCGTACAGATCTCCGGTCATGACGAGCTCGCGAGCGCGACCCGAACCCGCCCGTTCGGCCAAGCGCTGCGGGCCGCCCATCGACGGAGTCAGCCCGACGACGGTTTCGACGAGGCCGAATTTTGCCTTCGGTCCGGCGAGGATGATGTCGCAGGCGAGGGAAATCTCGAATGCCGCGGTCAGGGTCAGACCGTGAGCGGCGTAGACGACCGGGCACGGCAGTGCCTCGAGCGGATGTGCGATGTCAGCGAAAAGCCGGTGCCACGTATCGGCACCCTGCTGCGCGGTGAGGCCCTCGAAGACCTTCACATCCACCCCAGCGGAATTGACCTTGCCCTCCGCGCGCAGCAGCACCGCACGCGGCGGGCGTGCAGTCAGATCAGCTACATCGGCGGCGACGGCGTCGAACATCGCCTGATCGAACAGATTGAGCGGTCCGTGATCGAAAGTCAGGACGGCAACCTCGGCGCCGGCATCTGTGGAGTATCGAACTAACGAAGTGGGGTGATCAGCCATGTGGTCAAGCGTGCCACATCGCCATATCAGCGGAAGTTACCCACGGGCACATTTCCAACGAGAGTCATTCCTTGGAGGAATACATCAAGCGCAGCTTGTTCGACTCGGACCACGACGCGTTCCGCGAATCCGTCCGCGAGTTCGTCACCCGCACCATCACCCCACGCGAAGAGAAGCTGATCGAACAGCGCTTCATCGACCGCGACATCGGGCTCGAAGCGGGCCGAAACGGGTTCCTAGGACTCGAGGTTCCAGAAGAATACGGTGGCAGCGGCGCTGAGGACTACCGCTTCAACGCCGTCCTCGGTGAGGAGCTCTCCCGCTCGAGCGCGGCAGTGGCGTCGTGCTTCGGAATTCACGTCGACATCGTCGCACCGTATTTGGTCAAACTGACGACCGAGGAACAGAAGCAGCGTTGGCTGCCGAAGTTCTGCACCGGCGAGCTTCTCACCGCGATCGCGATGACCGAGCCCTCCGGAGGCTCCGACCTCGCCGCGTTGAAGACCACCGCGGTCAAGGACGGCGACGACTTCATCATCAACGGGTCCAAGACGTTCATCACCAACGGGAACAGTGCCGATCTCATCATCGTCGCTACCCGCACCACGCCAGAAAAGAAGGCGAAGGGCATCACGTTGTTCGCCGTCGAAAAGGACGCGGTGGGGTTCTCCCGTGGACGCAAGCTCGACAAAGTGGGCCAACCCGAGTCCGACACCGCCGAGCTCTTCTTCGAAGATGTTCGTGTGCCCGCGAGCAACATGATCGGCGAATTCGACGGGGGGTTCATCCACATGATGCAACTTCTCCCCCAGGAACGCATCAGCTGCTCGGTTGCCAATCTTGGGCACACACGGCCGATCCTCGAAGAGACACTGCAGTACGCAAAGGACCGCAAGGCCTTCGGCCAGCAGATCGGTTCGCTTCAGTGGAACAAGTTTCTACTCGCCGAGCTGACCACGAAACTCGATGCGGCGCAGGCATATATCGACAACTGCATCGTCGCTCACGGTGCCGGTGAACTCACTGCCATCGATGCTGCGAAAGCAAAGTGGTGGAGTTCGCAGGTACAGAACGAGATCCTCGACCACTGCGTGCAGTTGCACGGCGGCTACGGGTTCATGAACGAGAACCGAGCGGCTCGCGCATGGAAGGACGCACGTGTGACCAAGATCTGGGCCGGATCGAACGAGATCATGAAGGAACTGATCGGACGCGATCTCGGGTTGTAGCGCGCACGCGTGGGGGAGTACGTCCAGATGGGCCGCACTCCCACACGCCTGCGGTGGAGTCGCACAGTACAAAGGCCGGATACTCGAAGATTTCTCTTCGGATATCCGGCCTTTGAAAACTCGGAGTCGGACAGCTTAAGCCGTCAGCATTTCCGGGTGGCGATCCTTTAGGGGGATCAGATAGCGCGAACGCCGGTGGCCTGGGGGCCCTTCTGGCCCTGTCCAACCTCGAACTCCACGCGCTGACCCTCGTCGAGAGACTTGAAGCCAGTTCCCTGGATCTCGGAGTAATGAACGAACACGTCAGGTCCGCCACCATCCTGCTCGATGAAGCCGAAGCCCTTTTCGCCGTTGAACCACTTAACACTGCCCTGCGTCATACCGTAAACCTTCTGTAGCGAGCTGGACCTTCACGTCGAAGCTCCAATCTCACTCCCGATCATGCCATTCATTTGTCATTTGCGATACGCCGGGGTGAAAAAAGTCTGAAAACTTATTTTTCGGCGGGCCCGGATACCCTTGGCCCGGTGGATTCCCATCATCACGACATTGTCCGACTCGCCTGGTCCCGACGCCTCGGGCTGCCTGACGCGGCTCTGAAGCCCGGCATCCGATATCTGCAGGTAGACCCCGATGCGACCGAGGTCACGTTCCTGCGACTAGGGGACGCGAGCGCTCTGGTGGGCCCGGAGCAGGTGTTGGAGGCCGCAGAGCACCGATCCGACGAGGAGCTGGCCGACCGTGGAACTCTCTCACTGCTGGAGTCGTCGGTATCCGGACGCAGCCGCGGACCCATCGTCCTGTCCTATGCCGCCGACATCGGCACGACCATCGATCTTCACGACCCACTCATTTCCCACGACCTCGGGCACGTTCTCACACTCGACGCCCTGTGCGCGCCCGATGACGTGCTCAGCGCTGATCTGACGCGCAAGCGGTCGTGGTTCACCCTCCTCGCCGACGATCGCCCGGCAGAGTCCGCCGCGCCCCTGTCCTGCGCGGCGTACCTCGAATGGGAAGGCATTCTTGCCGACGTCGGCGTTCTGACCGCACCGCTCGCACGCCGACGCGGCAACGCTCAGGTCGTCGCACGGCTCGCGACGAACGACGCGATAGACGAGGGACTGATCCCGCAGTGGCAGACGAGCGCGGAGAACGGGACCGCCCGAAGGCTCGGTTCACGTCTCGGCTACGAGGAATGGGGCGTGTTCACCTCCGTCGAGCTGGGATCTACGTAACGTTGACTCCATGACGTACGTCGAACCAGGCAAGGAATTCAACAGAGACACCAACTACATCGAAACGCGGATAACCGCCGACGGGCGCGACGGCTACGCCGCAGAGCCCGGTCGCTACCGACTCGTCGCCGCCCGGGCGTGCCCGTGGGCGCACCGATCGATCATCGTTCGTCGACTTCTCGGACTCGAGGATGTGCTGTCGCTGTCGATTCCCGGCCCGACGCACGACCCGCGCAGTTGGAACTTCGACGAGGAACCTGGGGGCGTCGATCCAGTGCTGAAGATCGAGCGCTTGCAGGAGGCGTACTTCGCGCGCTTCCCCGACTATCCGCGCGGAATCACCGTTCCCGCGATGGTCGAGATCTCCACCGGTGAGGTCGTCACCAACAACTACCCGCAGATCACACTCGACTTGTCCACCGAGTGGAAGCAATACCACCGCCCGGGCGCACCGGATCTGTATCCCGAACCGCTGCGCGCCGAAATCGACGAAGTAGCCCAGCGGGTGTTCACCGAGGTCAACAACGGTGTGTACCGCTGTGGTTTCGCCGGATCGCAAGAGGCCTACGACAAGGCATACGACCGACTGTTCACCGCCCTCGACTGGCTCGCCGGACGTCTGAGCGGCCAGCGCTATCTCGTCGGCGACACCATCACCGAAGCCGACGTCCGACTGTTCACCACGCTCGTGCGGTTCGATCCGGTCTACCACGGCCACTTCAAATGCAACCGCAGCAAACTCAGCGAGATCCCGGTGCTGTGGAACTACGCGCGCGATCTGTTCCAAACACCCGGATTCGGCGACACGGTCGACTTCGACCACATCAAGCGGCACTACTACCTCGTGCACACCGATATCAATCCGACGGGCATCGTACCCAAGGGGCCGAATCTGCACGGCTGGCTCGAGCCGCACGGACGCGAATCACTCGGTGGTCGCCCGTTCGGCGAGGGCACTGCCCCCTCCCCGCCCAAGTCCGAGGAAGTGGTGCCGCCCGATCATTGGGTTCCGGCGTAGGTTCCGAAACTCCAGTGGACGCCCTCGGGGTCGCGGCAAGTGAACCCTCTACTGCCGTAGTCCTCGTCTCGTAACCCCTGGGTGACGTCGCCACCGGCGGACACGACGCGGGCGTGGATCGCGTCGGGTTCGTCGGTGACGATGTAGACGGACCCGACTCCTGGGGGGAGGCCGCAGAGAGCACTGCCCTCCCGGACGCTCCCGAGCATCACGCCTCCTCCTGTCGGCCACAACAGTTCCGCGTGGTCGACACGGTCACCCTCTCCGTAGACTGCCTTCTCCACGAAGCCGAGGACATCGACGAGGTATCCGATGGCGGCATGCGCGTCGTTGTAGTTGAGGGTGGGCCAGATCGTTGTTCGAGTCTTGGTGCTCTTCTTCGAAGTCATCGTTGTTTCAGTCATGGACGTCATCGTGCGCTCGGACTGCCGTCCTGGTCTTGGACGAATGCGAACTCCTCCACCCGACGCCATTGCGACGGAGACATGCCCGCGAACTCGCGCCATTCGCGGGCCATATGCGCCTGGTCGTAATAGCCGCAAGCGGCAGCGACTTCGGACAAACGGGGTATCGACGGCCGGCGCAGAGCCTGGTGCGAGCGGTAGAACCGCGAAATGCGGGCCGAGTCCTTCGGCGCGACCCCGAACTCGGCAGTGAACTTATTGATCAGATGTCGCCGGCTCCATCCGACGTTTCGGGCCACCTCACCGACCCGTGCCGAACCACCCGACCCGACCAACTGCCGCCATGCCTCAACGAGCGTCGGATCGATGGGCCGTTCTTCCAGATTGCGAGCCAGGATCTCGTCGAACCGTCTGTCCCAGTCTTCGGTCGCGGCGACTCGATCGAGGAGTTCCCCCGCGCCGGACATGACGTCGCCGAGGTCGACCATCCAGCCGCCGAGCGCGGCAGTGGGAATCCCAAGCAGCGCGCGGGTGCCGGCAGGGGTGAGCGACAGCTGAATCCCGTGTTGGTTGCCGTCGTGCGCGATGGTGACAGGTTCGGCGGAGATGCCACTTGCGAGTGTCTCGAAAGCGCAGGAGCCCTGTCGCGGCGAATCCGCGATCTCGAGCTTGGAGCCGATGGCGATGATCACAGTCAGATACGGACTCGGCATCCCGAAATGCTGACCGGGCTCGTAACCCGACAGTCGATATCCGCTGTACGACGCGACGTACGGACGCAGCCGAGCACTCGGGGTTCCGCGCGCGCCCTCGGATACACCGGCCACCATTGCAGGGTAGAACCGAATGTGAACGGGTACCAGCGCTCAGCGACCGAAAACCAAAGAATTCACATCGATCGGAGTGCGGATGGCGAGCAAGGACAAGAACAAGGATCAGGTCGAGATGATCAAGGAGGACGGGCGTCTCGAACAGGCGCTCGTGAAGATCCTCGACCACGGCAGCAGGATCCAGGGACCGGCCGTCGAGAAGTACGTCGGGTACATGCGTCGAGCCCATCCGAACGACACTCCCGCGCAGCTGATCGAGCGCCTCGAGAATCGGTTTCTGCTCGCAGTGACCGGAAGCGGAAGCGCAGTGGGTGGCGCCGCAGCGGTACCGGCGATCGGGACCGTCGCTTCCCTTGCTGCCGTAGGCGCCGAGACTGCATTCTTCATCGAATCTTCCGCGCTGTTGACGCTGTCGGTGGCCTCGGTGCACGGTATCGCGGTCCACGACCACCAGCAGCGACGTGCGCTCGTCCTGTCGGTCGCGCTCGGCGAATCGGGAATGCAGATCGTGCAGAAGACCGTCGGGACAAGCGCACGTAACTGGGGATCGCTCGTGACCACTCGAATTCCGGGTGGCGCGATGACCAACATGAACAAGTCACTCGCCAAGAAGTTCGTCTCGAAGTATTTCGCCAAACGAAGCGCTCTGCTGTTCGGCAAACTTCTGCCTGCCGGAATCGGCGCGGTGATCGGCGGAACAGGCAACCGCATGATCGGCAAAGGTGTCATCAAGAATGCACGCGAGGCTTTCGGACCGGCACCGCGCGCGTGGCCGGAAACCCGGATCATCGAGCCGGATCGGTAAGTCCACAGGAATTACAGCCGTGCGCAACGGTGTTGGTCATGAACATGACCATCACCGCCACACCTGAACTCGGCACGATCGGCATCTGGCGACACTATTCGGGGATCCCACCCGAGTTGGCCCACACGATCGAAGGAGCCGGTTACGGCGCAATCTGGCTCGGCGGCTCCCCGCCTGCGGATCTGGCCTCGGCCGAAGAGGTTCTCGATGCGACCGAGTCGATCGTAGTGGCGACCGGGATCGTCAACATCTGGTCCGCAGCGGCCCCGGAGGTCGCAGAATCGTTCCACCGCATCGACAAGAAGCACCCAGGAAGATTCCTGCTCGGTATCGGCGCAGGGCACCCGGAGGCAACGCAGGAATACCGGAAGCCGTACGAGGCACTGGTCGACTATCTCGACGCCCTCGACGAGGGCGGGGTGCCCATCGGGCGTCGAGTACTCGCGGCATTGGGCCCGAAGGTGCTGAAGCTGTCCGCAGACCGCACCGCAGGAGCCCACCCCTATCTGACGACTCCCGAACATACAGTCGAGGCTCGGGCGATTCTGGGACCGGACAAAGTCCTCGCCCCCGAGCACAAGGTCGTCCTCGACACCGATCCCGAACGGGCCCGAGACATCGGGCGTCCACCGGTGAACAATCCGTACCTGCATCTGCGGAACTACACCAACAACCTCGAACGCCTCGGATATTCCAAAGAGGAGATCGGTGACGGCGGCAGCGACCGGTTGATCGATGCCCTTGTCGTCCATGGAGATCCGGCCGCGATCACCCGGCGACTCCGCCAACACATCGACGCCGGTGCCTCCCATGTCGTCGTGCACGCGTTGCCGGACAAGGCAGATCCGTCCGAGGTGTATCGCGAGATTGCTGCCGCGTTTCTCTGAGCACCCGCACACGTCGTAGCCTGAACCCGGGATCGGGAAGTTTCCGTGATCCCGGGTAGCTCACGTACGACGATCCGGGGGAATCGAATCCATGACAGGTGGCTACGCAGGGACACACGGCTTCGCTGTCCACGCACTACAAGCGCAAGGCCTCACCAAAGTCTTCGGCTCGATTCGCGCAGTATCCGACCTCAGCTTCGTGGTCCCACGTGGGACGATCACAGGATTCCTCGGCCCCAACGGATCAGGTAAGACCACAACGTTGCGAATGCTGCTCGGCCTGGCGAAACCGAGCGCCGGGGTCGGCCTCGTGGCCGGTGCACCCTTCTCCGCTCTGAGCCACCCGGCTCGAGCCGTCGGTGCCGTACTCGATTCACGCAGTCTGCATCCCAAGCGCACCGCGGCCGGCCACCTCCGCATCTTCACCGCGTCCATCGGTGTGCCCGACAGCCGCGCCGAAGACGTTCTCCGACTCGTCGGACTCGGGGACGCGACCAACCGTCAGGTCGGCGGATTTTCCCTCGGAATGCGTCAGCGACTCGCCTTGGCGACAGCGCTCCTGGGCGATCCCGAGATCCTGGTGCTCGACGAGCCGGCCAACGGACTCGACCCTGAGGGAATCGCCTGGCTCCGCGACTTTCTGAAGTCCTACGCGGCAGGAGGAAGAACCGTGCTCATCTCCAGCCACCTCCTCCGTGAAGTCGAGGCAACGGTCGACAATCTGGTGATCATCAGCGGCGGTGCCTTGATGTATCAGGGTGGAATCGATCAGCTTCGTGCCTCGCGGCCGAGCCGAACGCTCGTTGCCGTATCGGATCCGGCGGCTCTTGCCCTGGCACTTGCATCCAACGGAATCACGAACGCACAACTTCTTCCCGACGGACGACTCGGCGTCGCAGGGACCGACACGGACACCGTCACGCGGATAGCGTCGGAGTCCGGGTTGACCGTCTTCGGTGCTTCCTACGAGCACGTGGACCTCGAGCAAGTATTTCTTTCGATGACCGCCGGGCAGTACACCTCAACGCCTGCGGGCACTATCGGAACGCCGGGGTACGGACCTCCTCCTGGTTACCTCCAGCCCCCTGGATATCTCCAGCCCCCTGGTTACGGCCCGTCTCCCTGGGATGGGGGTCGACGATGACCACGTTGCTCACCTCCGAGATACGCAAGGTGACAACCCTCAAATTCTGGTGGGCGCTGGCCATACCACCGGTATTCGTCGGGATCAGCGCCAGCGCGATCGCCGCGTCGATAGCCAACTCCACCTCCGACTACGAGTTCGAACTGTCGGGCGGATTCGGAATCGTAGGGCTCTACGTCGCCCTCGGGTTCACGATGATGTTCGCCGCGGTGTTCGGAGCGGTGAACGGTGGCACCGAATTTCGGTACGACACGATCACCACATCATTTCTGACCTCGACGAGTCGCGACCGCGTCATCGCCGCCAAGTTTGGTGTCACCGCTCTGTTCGCACTCGGATACGGCCTCCTGGTCGAAATCGTCAGCCTGGTGTGCCTGTTGCTGTTCTCGAGCGAACCTTTCGTGCTGTCCGGCGCAATCATCGGCATGCTTGCCATGGGATTGTTCGCCGTCGTCGTCTGGTCCTTGATCGGGGCCGGTCTCGGACTACTGATGGGCTCCCCGACCTGGCCCGCGATCATCATCGTCGCGTGGTATCCGATCGGCGAACTCGTTGCGACCTCGATAGTGTCGGGTATCGGCCTGGGCAACATCTCGGTGGTGACCCCATCGGCGCTCACTCTTGCGACGGTCGGAGTGGGCGAGATCGATAGCGAATTCTTCATGCCCTGGCCGGTGGCGCCGTTCGGCCTACTGGTGTGGGGGCTCGCCGTTGCGGGTGCCGGCTGGCTGCGGACCAGGGAACGCGACATCAGCTGAGAAGGGTGTCGGTAGCACGGTCTACCTTCGATCGTGATGTCGACTATCGGTAGTGCCCACCAATCGGTGACCGGATCCCCTGGCTGGATCCGCCGTCTCGGTGCTCAATGCTGGATTCACCGCCGGACAGCCGCGGGTGCGTTGGCCGTCACCATGATTGCCGCCGTGATCGATATCTCGTTCCCGTTGCTCACCCGCATCGCGATCGACGGCGCAAGTGCAGGCGAGGGCAGCACAATCGGCGCCATCGCCATAGCGATCGGCGCACTCGGCGTAGTTCGGTTCGGCTGCCAGTTCGGTCGACGATTCCTGGCCGGCCGACTGTCGATCGACGTCCAACACGATCTGAGGCTCGGTCTACTCGCGTCACTGCAACGCCTGGACGGTCGACGCCAGGACGACATCAGAACCGGGCAGGTCGTCTCGCGGACCATCACCGATCTGCAACTCGTTCAGGGGTTGCTGGCGATGATGCCGTTGTCGGCCGGGGCATTGCTGCAGTTCGTCCTCGCCCTGGTCGTGATGGCCTATCTGTCGCCACTGTTGACCGCCGTCGCACTCTTGATCGTTCCTGCAGTATCGATCGTCGTTCATCGCATTCGGCCCACGCTGTATGCGGCAACATGGTCGGCGCAACAACGAGCGGGCGACCTTGCCCAGCACGTCGAGGAAACCGTGACCGGAGTGCGCGTCGTCAAAGGTTTCGGGCAGGAAGCCCGAGCGGTCGACCGGCTCGAGAACCTGAGCCGCACACTCTTCGCCGAACGAATGCGCTCGGCCAGATTCAACTCCCGATTCACTCCGTCGATGGCGGCAATCCCCCAACTGGGACTCGTCGGCGTCATCGCACTCGGCGGCTACCTCGCCATGACCGACCACATCACTATCGGCACCTTCCTCGCCTTCGCGACGTACGTGGTAACGCTGTCGGCGGTAACCCGCACGCTGTCCTCGGTCATCATCATGGCGCAACTCTCCCGAGCCGCCGTCGAGCGCGTCTACGAGGTCATCGACACCGAGCCTTCGGTCCCCGAGCCCGAGCACCCCACCCACCTCCCCGACGGGCCGCTGGGAGTGGACCTCTCCGCAGTGACCTTCGGCTTCGAGGAAGAACGCGACGTGCTTCGATCCTTCGATCTCACGGTCGCGCCAGGGGAAAGCGTCGCGATAGTCGGGCACGCAGGCTCAGGAAAGACCGCACTGTCGCTACTGCTCCCGCGCTTCTACAGCCCCCGAATCGGCTCGGTTGCGTTGACGTCGCACGGGAGGCGATTCGACGTCGCCGACATCAGCGCCGAGCAACTCCGCGGCGCCGTCGGTCTCGTCTTCGACGAACCGTTTCTGTTCTCGGACACCATTGCCGCGAATATCGCCCTCGGCCGACCCGACGCCACTGGCGAGGACATCACTCGCGCGGCAACTCTGGCCGAAGCAGCCTCGTTCATCGATGCCTTGCCAGACGGTTACGACTCGGTCGTCGGCGAACGCGGCCTCACCCTGTCCGGTGGGCAGCGGCAACGGATCGCACTGGCCAGAGCACTCCTGACCGATCCGCGGATCCTCGTCCTGGACGATGCGACTTCGGCAGTCGACGCAACCACCGAGGCAGCGATATTCGATGCGCTTCGCGCTGGGCGTGAGAGAACGACCCTGATACTCGCGCATCGACGCTCGACGCTGACCCTGGCAGACCGCGTGGCAGTACTCGACGACGGCCGCATCATCGATTCCGGGACGGTCGCCGAATTGGACGAGCGCTGCCCACTGTTCCGCCTGCTGCTCGCAGACGGAGAAGGACCTCGAGACATACCCACCAGCGAACGAAGTGCCGCGCCGACCGAGGCGATGCTGTGGCCCGAACTCGAAAAGTCGGTCGATTCAGCCTCCCGCCGCACGCTCACCTCCACGCCACCCGCGGGCAGGGGCGGACCGACTTCGGGCTCACTCGGCCATGTCGCATCGACGCCGCAACTGCAAGCTGCAGTCGATGCGTTACCACCGGCAACCGAGGATCCGCATGCCTCCGATGCGGAGATACGAGCCGCGGACCCACAATTTCGACTCTCGCGTCTACTGAAGCCCGTCCGACTCCTACTTGCCACAGTCGTGGTGTTGCTGGCGCTCGACTCATTGTCGGCGATTGCCTTTCCGTCGATCGTGCGTTTCGCCGTCGACGACGGAGTCAGCAGTGGGAATGCGGGCGCACTGTGGGCCGCGAGCGCACTCGGCGTCGTACTTGCGGCAGCGGGATGGTTCGTCATCGCCGCGACCACCATGATCACCGCACGGGCCGGAGAACGAGTCCTGTTCGGTTTACGTGTCAAGAGCTACGCGCACATCCAGAGACTCGGCTTGGACTACTACGAACGCGAACTCTCCGGCCGCATCATGACTCGGATGACGACCGACGTGGATGCACTGTCGTCGTTCATCCAGACCGGTGCATCCACCGCCGTCGTCTCACTGCTCACCGTGATCGGCATCGCTGCCGCACTCCTGGTCACCGATCTGACACTTGGACTCGTCGCACTCGCTGTAGTCCCACCGCTGATACTCGCGACGATCATCTTCCGCAAGGTCTCCGCCGTCGCGTACTCCCAATCCCGCGAGCGAATCTCGACCGTCAACGCCGACTTCCAGGAAAACGTCGCCGGGCTTCGGTCCGCACAGGCCTATCGTCGCGAAGAGTTCGCCGCACTGCAGTTCGCCGAACGTGCCGATCGATACCGTCGGAGCCGGATGCGCTCTCAGCGCGCGATCTCGGTATTCTTCCCTTTCATCACTCTGCTCTCGGACATGGCATTGGCCTTCGTCGTCTTCGTCGGGGCTCATCAGGTCGCGACCGGTTCGACTTCGGCAGGCACATTCGTCGCGTTCGTGCTCTACCTCGGTCTCCTCTTCGGACCGATCCAGCAGCTGTCCCAGGTTTTCGACGGTTACCAACAGGCCAGTGTGGGTGTGAGCCGGATCGGCGACCTGTTGCGAACGCCGAGTTCCATCGAGGCCGGCTCGGACACCGACACCGTCCCGATCGAGGGCGGTCAGTTGCGCAGCGATATTCATCTCGACAATGTGAGCTTTCGCTACGCAGGCGCCGAGACCGATGCACTCACTGAGGTCAATCTCACAATCCCCCTGGGAACCACAGTTGCACTCGTCGGCCAAACCGGCGCCGGCAAGTCGACGGTCATCAAATTGCTCGCCCGTTTCTACGATCCGACGTCAGGTTCGGTTCGTGTGGGAGGCACCGATCTGCGTCGATACCGACTCTCCGAATACCGTCGCCGACTCGGAGTCGTACCGCAGGAAGCGCACCTTTTCACCGGCGATGTAGCAAGCAACATCGCCTTCGGACGCCCCGATGCGAGCCGTGCCGACATCGAATCCGCCGCCCGCGCGGTCGGGGCTTTGGACATCATCGCCGGACTTCGCGGTGGCATGTACCAGCCGGTCGGTGAGCGCGGACAAGGCTTGTCCGCCGGCCAAAGACAGCTGATCGCGCTGGCCAGAGCCGAATTGGTCGACCCCGACCTGTTGCTCCTCGACGAGGCGACAGCCACGCTCGACCCGGCTACCGAGCGCATAGTTCTCACGGCGAGTGACGCCGTGCTCCGCAAGCGGACCTCTGTCGTCGTGGCGCACCGGCTGGCGACTGCGGCACGCGCCGACATGATCGTCGTCGTGAACTCCGGACGTATCGTCGAGGTAGGTACACACGATCGATTACGCGCTCACGGAGGCTTCTACACACAGCTGTGGAATGCGGCCGAAACACGCGGAGGGAATAAACCGATAGACCGAGGAGTCATCAGCAATGAAGCCGATAGTTACTCGTGAGTACTTATCACAGCTCCGTCCCGGGCGCTCGCACGTACCGGGAGCGGGTTAGCCTGGCTATGTACGCGCGTTGATCGGGAACGAAGAGAAGAGACGAGGCGAACTACTGCCGTGAGCAGCAGCTCTACTACCCAATTCGGACAAAACCAATGGCTGGTCGACGAGATGTACCAGCGATTCAAGGAAGACCCAGCGTCTGTGGACGCGAGCTGGCACGAATTCCTCACCGATTACGACCCGGACGCTCCGGCAGGTGACACTGCGTCTGTCCCGAATGGCAGTACAGCGAAGCCCGCCTCCAGCAGCGCCGCTGCTTCGAAGAGCAACGCATCCGCGACGGGTGCTTCCGGATCGAACGGCACCGCTCCAGCTCCCCGGAGTGCACCGGTGAAAACCGAATCGCCCAAGGCCGCCGCAGTCAAGCCTGCGCCGACCTCTAAGCCCGCGACGTCGAAAGCCGCAGGTGGAACCTTGACCGCTGCTGCCGCAAAGCCCGCTACTGCGTCCACGAGCGACGCCGGCGAACCGACCAACAAAATTCTTCGCGGAGCTGCAGCAGCCGTCGCGCGAAACATGACGGCTTCTCTGCAGATCCCGACAGCGACCAGCGTTCGCGCGATTCCGGCGAAGCTCATGGTCGACAACCGGTTGGTGATCAACAACCATCTCGCGCGTACACGCGGCGGCAAGATTTCGTTCACGCACATCCTCGGATTTGCGATCGTCCAGGCAATCAAGTCGTTCCCGACCATGAACACCCACTTCGCCGAGATCGACGGCAAGCCGAACGCGGTCTCACCCAGTGCGACCAACCTTGGTCTTGCCATCGACCTACCCGGCAAGGACGGCAACCGCACCCTCGTCGTCGCCGCGATCAAGGGCACACAGGATCACACCTTCGCCCAGTTCTACAACGCATACGAGGACGTAGTCCGTCGTGCGCGTGACGGCAAACTGACGGGCGAGGACTTCCAAGGCGTCACGATCTCGCTGACCAACCCCGGTGGCATCGGAACCGTGCACTCGGTTCCGCGCCTGATGAATGGCCAGGGAACGATCATCGGTGCCGGCGCGATGGAATATCCCGCGGAGTTTCAGGGCGCGAGCGACGAGCGCCTCGCCGAGCTGGGCGTCGGCAAGCTGATGACCCTCACCTCGACGTACGACCACCGAATCATCCAGGGTGCGGAATCCGGCGACTTCCTTCGCACGATCCACAACTTGCTGATCAGCGACGAGTTCTACGACGAACTGTTCCACTCGCTCAAGATCCCGTACGAGCCGATTCGCTGGCGCAAGGATCTGCCCGAGGGAACGGTCGACAAGAACACTCGCGTTCTCGAACTGATCGCCGCGTACCGCAACCGCGGTCACCTGATGGCCGACACCGATCCGCTGCAGTTCACCAAGGACAAGTTCCGGATGCACCCGGATCTCGATGTCATCAGCCACGACCTCACGCTGTGGGACCTCGATCGCGAGTTCAAGGTCGGCGGATTCCATGGCAAGGACAAGATGCGTCTTCGCGACGTACTCAGCGTCCTACGTGACTCCTACTGCCGCCACGTAGGTGTGGAATACACCCACATCCTCGAGACGGATCAGGTCGCCTGGCTTCAGGACCGCGTCGAGACGACACTCGTCAAGCCGACCGTGGCGCAGCAGAAGTACACATTGAGCAAGCTCAATGCAGCCGAGGCATTCGAGACGTTCCTGCAGACGAAGTACGTCGGCCAGAAGCGCTTCTCGCTCGAAGGCGCCGAATCCGTCATCCCCATGATGGATGCGGTCATCGACCAGAGTGCAGAGTATGCACTCGACGAGGTCGTCATCGGCATGCCGCACCGCGGTCGTCTCAACGTCCTCGCCAATATCGTGGGTAAGCCATACTCGAAAATCTTCACCGAGTTCGAGGGCAACATGAACCCCGCAGCCGCACATGGCTCGGGCGATGTGAAGTACCACCTCGGTGCCGAGGGCACGTACATCCAGATGTTCGGCGAGAACGACATCAAAGTCTCGCTCACCGCGAACCCGTCTCATCTCGAAGCAGTCGACCCTGTCCTCGAAGGGCTCGTCCGCGCCAAGCAGGATCTGCTCGACAAGGGTGCAGGCGAAGGCGGATTCTCCGTTCTACCGCTGATGCTCCACGGCGACGCAGCGTTCGCAGGCCAGGGCGTCGTTGCAGAAACGCTGAACCTTGCGCTTCTGCGTGGCTACCGCACCGGCGGAACCGTGCACATCGTGGTCAACAACCAGGTCGGCTTCACCACCGCACCCGAGCACTCTCGCTCGTCCGAGTACTGCACCGACGTCGCGAAGATGATCGGCGCACCGATCTTCCACGTCAACGGAGACGACCCCGAGGCCTGCGTACGCGTTGCGCATCTCGCCGTCGACTTCCGGCAGAAGTTCCACAAGGACGTCGTCATCGACATGATCTGCTACCGAAGACGTGGACACAACGAAGGTGACGACCCTTCGATGACCCAGCCAGCGATGTACGACCTCATCGACACCAAGCGCAGCGTTCGCAAGAGCTACACCGAATCGCTGATCGGCCGTGGCGACATCTCCCTCAAGGAGGCCGAGGACGCGCTTCGCGACTACCAGGGCCAGCTCGAACGCGTCTTCAACGAGGTTCGCGAACTCGAGAAGTACACCCCGGAGCCCAGCGAGTCGGTCGAACTAGACCAGCAGTTGCCCGCCAAGCTCACGACGGCGGTCGACAAATCGGTTCTGCACCGCATCGGTGACGCGCATCTCGAAGTTCCGGACGGTTTCAGCGTGCACCCGCGCGTCAAGCCGGTACTCGAAAAGCGTCGCGAAATGTCGTACGAAGGCAAGGTCGACTGGGCATTCGGTGAGCTTCTGGCTCTCGGTAGCCTCGTCGACGAGGGACGCAACGTTCGTTTCTCCGGCCAGGACACCCGTCGCGGAACGTTCTCCCAGCGGCACTCGGTCATCATCGACCGCAAAACCGGCGCCGAGTACACCCCGCTGCACAACATCGGCAGCGAGAATCCCGGCAAGTTCATGGTCTACGACTCCGCACTGAGCGAATTCGCAGCCGTCGGCTTCGAGTACGGCTACTCCGTTGGTGACCCCGATGCACTCGTCATGTGGGAAGCGCAGTTCGGCGACTTCGTCAACGGCGCGCAGTCCATCATCGACGAGTTCATCTCCTCCGGTGAGGCGAAGTGGGGACAGCTGGCCGACGTCGTGCTACTGCTGCCGCACGGTCACGAAGGACAGGGTCCGGACCACACTTCGGGCCGCATCGAACGTTTCCTCACGCTCTGCGCCGAGGGTTCGATGACCGTCTCGGTTCCGTCGACGCCGGCGAACTACTTCCACCTCCTGCGTCGCCACGCACGGGACGGAATCCGTCGCCCGCTGATCGTCTTCACACCGAAGTCGATGCTGAGGAACAAGGCCGCGGTGTCCAACATCGAGGACTTCACCGACGGCAAGTTCCACTCCGTGTTCGACGAGCCGACCTACGACTCCGGTACCGGTGATCGCAGCAAGGTCAAGCGCGTCCTGATGGTGAGCGGCAAGCTCTACTACGAGCTTCTCGCACGCAAGCAGAAGGACAACCGCGAAGATGTGGCTATTGTCCGGATCGAACAGCTCTACCCGGTCCCGGTCCACCGGATCACCGAAGCGATCAACAGTTACCCGAACGCAACGGAGTTCCGCTGGGTCCAAGAGGAGCCTGCGAACCAGGGTGCATGGCCGTTCTTCGGTCTCGCGTTCCCGGAATTGATGCCGGACGTTCTCAGCAACATCAAGCGAGTTTCGCGTCGCGCGATGTCGGCACCTTCCTCGGGTTCGAGCAAGGTTCACGCCGTCGAGCAGCTCGAAATCATCGACGAGGCCTTCTCGGGCGTCGGCGAGTAGTTCACTTCACGCCTGATGGCGCATTCGGTCGCGTTCGAGCGACCGGGTGCGCCATCAGGCGTTTCGGGGGTGTAGGCGCCCACCCCATCGCTTCAATGGTCCACTCATACGATCAGATAACTTCAGTGCGGCATTCAAGCAAACGGGTGAAGAGCTAGTGAAGAGCTAGCCAGTTCTAGCCGACGTCCCCTCCGAACAGCGCGGTGCTCATGTCAGGTGTGAGCGCCACCGCAGGCAGGGCGGCGACGTTGAGCGCGATGACTTCTTCGCGGCTTACTTCGGGGTCTCGGAGCCAGGAGATGGTCGCTTCTTCGACGAACGCGATCCAGCCGCGTACGGCAAGGCGGATGGTCGCCGTGGGCTCGATATCGAGTTTGTGGAGCTGGGTGACGGTTCGGTCAGCCATGGTGGTCCGGGTTTGCTCGAAAACCTCTCGCATATCGGCGTCTCCTCCTACCGTTCCGCGGAGTAGCGAAATGTAGGTGTCTCGGTTCTCGGTGACGTAGTCGACGTAATTGGCCACCGATTCGCGGAGGAGTTCCAATGGTTCGAGGCTGGTGTCCGGCGCCGTGCGTTCGAGCATCGTGTTGCTGGTCTCGCGGACGATGGCGAGGTGAAAGTCCCGTTTCGAGGCGAAGTAGTGGAACAGCAGACCGCGCGAAACGCCGGCTTGATCGGCTATGTCCTCGACCGAAATCTGCTCGAGCGGACGCTCGGAAAGCATGGCAGTACCGAGCGTGATCAGTTGTGCTCGACGATCTTCCGGACTCAATCGGGTTCGCTTGCCTGCCGCCGGTTTCGCCTTGTGGGCTCCGACCTTGTTCACAATGGCCATTCCAACAGTCTACTGATCAATCGTCAATAACTGTTGACTGACGCTCAGTAAGCTTCTACTGTCACTTTCATGAGCCTTTCGGTTACGGATACTTCGGAGCGCGTGAGCACGCCGCGTCAGGTCGACACTGTCATCATCGGTAGCGGGTTCGCAGGCCTCGGCGCAGCGATCAAGCTGACGCAGGAGGACAAGAAGAACTTCCTCGTCCTCGAACGCGGGAGCGACGTCGGGGGGACGTGGCGCGACAACACTTACCCGGGAGCTGCGTGCGATGTTCCTTCGCACCTGTACTCGTACTCGTTCGCCCTGAACCCGGAGTGGACTCGATCGTTCTCCACGCAGCCCGAAATCCAGAAGTACATCGAGTTGGTCGCGCGCAAGTACGGCGTCATGGACCGACACGTATTCGGTTCGGACGTCACCGCGGTCCGCTGGAATGCAGACACTTCACGGTGGGACATCAGCGCCAGCACCGGTGAATACTCGGCGAAGATCGTCGTAACTGCCGTCGGCGCACTGTGCGAGCCGAACCTTCCGCCCATCAAGGGAATCGAGGGCTTCGAGGGCGAGATTTTCCATTCCGCGCAGTGGAATCACGACGCGAAGCTCGACGGCAAGCGTGTCGCGGTCATCGGAACCGGTGCGTCCGCCATCCAGATCGTCCCCGCCATCGCGGATACGGTGTCGCATCTCGACGTCTATCAGCGAACCGCACCCTGGATTCTTCCTCGCGCCGACCGCGCCTACACGAAGTTCGAGCGCTTCGCGTTCAAGCACATTCCCGGATTCCAGCGCCTCTCGCGCACCGGAATCTACGCAGCTCGCGAGACTCAGGTCCTCGGCCTTGCCAAATATCCGAAGCTGATGAAAATTTTGGAAGTGGTTGCGCGCCGACAGATCGCCATGGGTATCAAGGACAAGTCTTTGCGTAAGAAGGTCACGCCGAACTTCCGTATCGGATGCAAGCGCATGCTCATCTCCAATACGTACTACCCAGCCTTGGACCGCGGACACGTCGACCTCGTCACCGACGGCATCCGCGAGGTTCGCGCCCACTCGATCGTCAGCACGGACGGAACCGAACGCCCGATCGATGCGCTGATCGTGGCCACAGGTTTCCATGTCACGGATTCGCCTGCGTACCAGGGCATCTATGGCAAGAACGGCGAGTCTCTCGCGCAGACCTTCGAAAAGGAAGGCCAGCAAGGGTACAAGGGTGCGGCCATCTCGAACTTCCCCAACATGTTCTTCCTCGTAGGCCCGAATACCGGTTTGGGGCACACGTCGATGGTCTTCATGATCGAATCGCAGCTCAACTACGTCATCGACGCCATCGACACGATCGACAAGCATGACATCGGCTTCATCGAGGTTCGAAAGGACGTCCAGGACGACTACAACGCCGATCTTCAGGATCGAATGGCCGACAGCGTCTGGATGAACGGGGGTTGTGCCAGCTGGTACCTGGACAAGCATGGCAACAACACCACTCTATGGCCGGACTTCACGTTCCGATTCCGAAAGATCACCAGAAAGTTCGACCTGGCTGCGTACCGCAGTACCGCAGCATCCGACCTCCCCAGCGATCTCGGCAGCACCCTTGCCGACACCGACACCAAGGTAGTGACACAGTGAGTTCGAAGTCAGCGAACGGATTTACCGGCAAGGTAGCAGTCGTCACCGGCGCAGGTTCGGGGATCGGCCGTGCACTCGCTCTCAACCTTGCCCAGCGCGGCGCCAAGCTCGCACTTTCGGACGTCGACGCGAACGGGCTGCAAGAGACTGTTCGTCAGGCGGAGGCTCTCGGTGCCGAGGTGAAGTCCGACTTCCTCGACGTCACGCAGCGTGAGACCGTGCTCGACTACGCAGATGCAGTCGCCACCCGGTTCGGGAAGGTCAATCAAATCTACAACAATGCGGGCATCGCCTATCACGGCGACGTCGAGAGCTCTTCGTTCAAGGACATCGAGCGCATCGTCGACGTCGATTTCTGGGGAGTTATCAACGGCACCAAGGCATTTCTTCCCCATATCCAAGCATCCGGCGACGGACACATCGTGAACATCTCGAGCCTTTTCGGGCTGTTGGCAATGCCGTCGCAAGCTGCATACAACGCCGCGAAATTCGCTGTCCGCGGTTTCAGCGAGGCACTTCGGATCGAACTGCTGATCTCGAAGGCACCGGTGAAGATGACCGTGGTGCATCCGGGTGGTATCAAGACTGCTATCGCGCGCAATGCCACCGTCGCTGAGAATTACGACCAGGCTTCCGTCGCGAAGTTCTTCGATACGAAACTGGCAAAGACCACCCCCGACAAGGCAGCCAAGACCATCCTCGCTGGAGTGGAGAAGGGGAAGGGCCGAGTACTCATCGGCGCCGATGCCGTTGCGCTCGATCTGCTACAGCGCGTTACCGGTTCGAAGTATCAGAGGATCATCGCCACGGTGTCCGCTCGCGTCATGCCGCGAAAGATATAGGGCGTGAGGTCCATGTATCTGCCACTCCCCCTCGTCGCCGCATCGTTGAAGCCGTTCTACCGCTTGGCTTTGAATGCGCGCCTCCCGTTCACGATTCAACGCAAAATCCTCGATGCGGCCTCTCCACTGCAGACCTTGCCGCACGGAACCGTCAACGAAAAGCTCACCCTCGCCGGACGCCAAGCGGAACGCATCACCGTCGGCGCGACGGAACGTACGACGGCAGTGCTCTACCTGCATGGTGGCGCGTACACCATCGGTTCGATTGCCACTCACCGCTCGCTGGCGGCACACCTTGCTCGCGAGTCTGCAAGCGCGGTATACGTTCTCGACTATTCACTGGCACCGGAGAATCCGTTGCCCGCTGGATTGAACGACGCTGTAGCCGCCTTCCGCGAGTTGGTGACCTCGCACGGGTTCAGCGCTGATCGGGTTGCGATCGCCGGCGACTCGGCAGGCGGTGGTCTCGCCGTCGCAACGGCGCGTCGACTCGTGGACGACGGAATTCTGCCTGCCGCACTCGGTTTGATCTCCCCATGGGTCGACCCTGGCGCTCGCGACGCGCAGTTCGATCGAGACATGGTTGTCAACACTGCCTGGTCGTTCGCCTCGGCCGAGGCATATCTCCACGACGGTGATCCGCTCGATCAGAGGTTCGCTCCCCTACACGGGGATCTGTCGGGGCTACCGCCGATCGTCATGCACGTCGGCACCTCCGAGGTGCTGTATCCGCAGATCGTCGCCTTTCACGACAAGCTCCTCTTGTCCGGCGTCGAAGTCGACTATGTCGAGTACGAAAAGCTGTGGCACGTCGCACACCTGCAGGCGTCGATACTTCGCGAAGCGGCCGATGCCGTGCACCATATGGGCGCATTTCTCGCCACGAGAGTGCGTACTTCAGAGGTTGTGTTCCCCGAGCCAACGAGCAGCGACCTCGTCTGATCGCGCACCACTGCGGACCTCGCCGATCATGTCGGCGAGGTCCGCAGTGGTCAATTCACCGGCGACCACACCGAAGGCTTTGATTTCGTGCTCGTTCAACGCGCCGTCTCGAAAGAGTGGTACGACGTTCTGGGCCCGGAACGCTCCTTCGTCGTCGTCGAGCGCGGTCAGATCCTTGGCCTTCGGCCCTGACGACGCGGTACGAATCACGCCGGCGGACACGGACTCCCCTCCCCCGACGGACGCGACGACTGCCTCTTCGTCGGCCTCGATCCGGACCGAGGCAAAACTGCACCCGTAGCGATCCCGCACTCTGGTCAATGCCTCGGCGTTCGCTGAAGTGACCGCTACCGTGGCCTGCGAGCACCTCGACCCGATGTCGGTGATCGTCTCGGCACCCGGAAAAAGGTCGAGGTCAGCGATGACCAGTGCTACACCGTCTTCCGCGGTGGCATAGTCCGAGACGGACAGCCCCTGCGGGAGCGACTTGTTGAGATCGGCAAACGCCTCGTCCGCTTCGGTAGCCTCCGACGTCGAATCGAACGTGTCGAGGAGTTCGCCCATCAGTTCCGGGACGACGTCGACGTCGCCTCGGTCGAGTGCAGCCAGGGAGTCACCTCTGTTGCCTGCGTCCAATCGGGTGTGCACCTCGGCACCCGTGGAGCGCAGCGCTCCGGCGTAGATCTGCGCCAGTAGTTCACTGTCCACGGTGTCCGAGGAACCCACAACGATGGTCGTGGACGGCTGCTCTGCTGCGCCGCACGATATCGCGACGCACGAGATGAGGGCTAGAACTGCGACCCGTAGGCCTGACACACTCACTTTTGTACAAGCTCCGTTCGCGGACGATGTCGGTGGCAAGGTTTATCGTTCCACCACAACGGGAACTGAGGCCAACGAGATGCTCTTCGGGGCAACCCTATGTCTAGACTTGTTCGGATCACCATCCCGAGCTGGCGAGACAGCCGGTCAGCCTCCGCGCCGGTACCGATGGAAGGACCGCAATGAACATCACCCGAACCACCCGCGTCCTCGCTGCTTTGTCAATTTCGGCACTCGCGCTGACAGCATGCGGCAACAACGACGACCCACTTTCCAGTGGCGGCGGGGAGAGCAATGGGGACACCAACTCCATCGTGGTGGGCTCGGCCAACTTCCCGGAGTCCGAGACTGTAGCGAATATTTATGCAGAAGCGCTGCGCGCCAATGGCTTCGAGGTGGGTACCAAATTCAATATCGGCAGCCGTGAGGCCTACATACCTGCAGTGAAGGACGGGTCGATCGATCTGGTCCCCGATTACACAGGCAACCTCCTGCAGTATTTGGACGAGTCGGCAACGGCAACTTCGTCCGAGGACGTTCTGGCAGCCCTGCCGGAGGCACTCGGTCCGGACTTGGCAGTGACGGCACAGGCGCCCGGTGAGGACAAGGATGCCGTCGTCGTCACCCGCTCGACGGCCACAGAACGCAAGCTGACCACGATCGGCGATCTAGCGCCCTTCTCCGCGGACGTCACCTTCGCGGGCACGCCCGAGTTCCAGGAACGCGTCGGTGGGCTGCCGGGGTTGAGTTCGAAATACGGCCTCGACATCGCGGCAGGAAACTACGTTCCGATCTCCGACGGGGGCGGCCCAGCGACCGTCGAAGCGCTGGTCTCCGGCAAGGTCACTGCTGCCGACATCTTCACCACTTCGCCCGCAATCGCGCAGAACGACCTCGTAGTGCTCGAGGACCCGGAGAACAACTTCGCTGCACAGAACATCATCCCGGTCCTCAACACTGCAAAGCAGTCGGACAAGCTCACCAAGGTCCTCGACGCGGTGTCTGCGCAGATCACTACCGAAGAATTGATCGCCCTCAACACCTCTGTTTCCGGTGACGCCAAAGTCGAACCGGCGGCAGCGGCTAAGGCCTGGGTAGTGCAGAAGGGTCTGGACAAGCCGATCAGCTGATTGCGCGGGTCTATCGACGCAACGCATTTCACCGACGGTTTGCCGGTGCACCGACGAGAGGCACCCCAGTAGTGATCACTTTCGACAGTGTGAACAAAACATATCCGGACGGCACCACCGCCGTCGATTCGCTCGACCTGGTGATCGAACCCCAGTCCTTCACCGTCTTCGTCGGGCCGTCGGGCTGCGGTAAGACCACTTCGATGCGGATGATCAATCGCATGATCACGCCGACTTCGGGAGTGATCACGGTCGATGGCAAGAACATCGCCGACGCCGACGCCGTGAAACTGCGGCGCGGCATCGGTTATGTCATTCAGAGCGCAGGCCTGTTGCCACACCGCACGGTTGTAGACAACGTCGCAACCGTGCCGGTGTTGCGTGGCGCCACGAGGCGCGCAGCGCGTAAAGCTGCGCTGGACGTTCTCGAGAGAGTAGGCCTCGACCCAGCTTTTGCCTCTCGCTACCCGGCACAGTTGTCCGGTGGCCAGCAGCAACGAGTCGGCGTCGCCCGCGCACTGGCCGCGGATCCGCCGATCCTGTTGATGGACGAGCCTTTCAGTGCGGTCGATCCGGTGGTTCGAGAGGACCTGCAAACCGAAATGCTCCGTCTACAAGCGGACTTGAAGAAGACCATCGTGTTCGTCACTCACGACATCGACGAAGCAGTCCGACTCGGGGACCACATTGCCGTTTTCGGACCCCATGGGAGACTGCAGCAGTACGACAAACCGGAGACCATCCTGTCGGCACCGGCCACCTCCTTCGTGGCTTCTTTCGTCGGTCGCGATCGTGGCTACCGTGGACTGTCGTTCAGGTCGGCTCAGTCGGTCACCGTGCACTCGATCGACACTGCAACCGAGAGCGAAGTGAAGTCCCTGCGCCTGAACCAGGGCCAGTGGGTTCTCGTCGTGGACTCGGCACGTCGTCCGCTCGGTTGGATCGATGTCACCGGGGTCGAGAAGGTTCGCGACGGTCGGGCGCTGGAGGACAGCACCGCGGCGGGCGGATCACTGTTCACCCAAGGTGGGGATCTGCGCCAAGCACTCGACTCGGCCATCTCGTCGCCGTCGGGAATTGGTGTCGCGGTCGACGACACCGGAGCAGCCGTCGGCAGCGTCGACGCCGCAGAGATCCTCGAAAACCTTGCTGTGCAACGTAAGTCCGAGGACGAAGAACGGAACCGGCACCACTTCAGTTCAGGGCAACACAGCAGTTCGTGGCGTCACAGCGAGGACGACAAGCTGTGAAGTGGCTGGTCGACAACTTCGACGTCGTTATCGGCCTTGCCAAGACACACCTCTACCTTTCGCTTGTTCCGTTGCTCATCGGACTGGTCATCGCGATACCAGTCGGCACGCTCATCCGGAACACACGATGGGTGCGGCGAACGACGCTGACGCTGGCCAGTATTGCCTTCACCATCCCCTCACTGGCACTGTTCGTCACCATTCCGGCGATCGTGGGTCTTCCCATTCTCGATCCGCTCAACGTCGTCATCGCGCTGGCGGTGTACTCGACTGCGCTTCTGATTCGGGCCGTTCCCGAAGCATTGGACTCGGTGCCGTTCGCGGTCGTCGATTCTGCCGAGGCCATGGGTTACTCGCCGATTCGGCGCGCAGTGTCCGTCGAGTTGCCGCTGTCGCTTCCGGTGCTGATCGCGAACGTCAGGGTCGTGGCTGTAACGAACATTTCGCTGGTGTCGGTCGGCTCGGTGATCGGCATCGGCGGCCTCGGCCAACTGTTCACCCAGGGCTACCAGCGTGACTACCCGGACCAGATAGTGGCCGGCATCATCTCCATCGTCTTCCTGGCGCTCGTATTCGATGCGGTGTTGTATCTAATCGGTCGTTGGCTCACACCGTGGACTCGACTCAGCTCGGCCTCGAAGAAGAAGGCCACCGTTTCGCAGAGAGCCACAGTCTCGGAGGAGGGGTCGGCATGAACTTGTTCTCGGAGGCCTTTTCCTACATCTTCGACGCCGGAAACTGGGCCGGGCCCACCGGAATCGGCGCCCGTATCATCGAGCACATCTGGTACAGCCTGCTCGCCGTGGTGATCTCGGCGGCCATCGCGATACCCATCGGCCTGCTGATCGGACACCTCCGGAGAGGTGAAGCCCTCGTAGTCGGACTCGTCAATGCGCTCCGATCCCTACCGACACTCGGCATTCTGGTATTTCTTGTTCTCGTCATCGGGTTGGGGCTGGTGCCCCCGGTCATCGCACTGGTTCTCCTCGGTATTCCGCCCCTCCTTGCCGGGACGTATTCCGGAATTGCGAACGTCGACGCTGATGTGGTGGACGCCGCCAGAGCTATGGGCATGACCGAGCTGCAAGTGCTCTTCCGCGTCGAAATCCCCAACGCGCTGCCGCTGATGATCGGTGGCCTCAGGAACACCACGCTCCAGATCATTGCCACCGCGACCGTCGCGGCCTACGTCAACCTCGGCGGGCTCGGTCGCTACATTTTCGATGGTCTCGCACTCTACGACTACGGGCGGGTGCTTGTCGGCGCAATCCTGGTGGCGCTGCTGACCCTGATCGTGGACGGCTTGCTGGCCCTTGCCGTCTGGGCTTCGGTTCCGGGTACAGGTCGTCTGAAGCGCATGCCTTCGCGTGTGGCCGAGGTCTAGTCGGGAAGAACGAAAAAGCACCCCGCACCATGCCTGGTTGAGGCTGGGTCCGGGGTACTTCTTCTATTCGGTCCTACGCGACACCCTCGGCTCGCGCTGCTGCCGCAACTGCGTCCGCAACGGCCGGGGCTACGCGAGGGTCGAGCGGGCTCGGCACGATTTTGTCCGCAGCCAGCTCGTCGCCGAGAACCGAGAGGATTGCCTCGGCAGCGGCGAGTTTCATGCCTTCGGTGATGCGGCGTGCACCGGCGTCGAGTGCGCCTTTGAACACACCGGGGAAGGCGAGCACATTGTTGATCTGATTCGGGAAGTCACTGCGGCCTGTCGCGACGATCGCGGCGTAGAGGCTCGCTCGCTCAGGGTGAATCTCGGGATCCGGGTTGGAGAGGGCGAATACGATCGACTCCGGCGCCATCGATGCGATGCAGGTCTCTTCGATCTGTCCTGCGGAGACTCCGAGGAACACGTCGGCTCCGGCGAGCGCATCGGCGGCGCTTCCCGACAGCCCGCGAGGATTGGTCCGCGAGGCCAGGTCTGTTTTCACCGCGTTCAAGTCGGTGCGATCGGCCGAGACGATTCCCTTGGAATCGAGCACGACGACATCCGGAGTACCTGCCGCCAAAAGAATGTTGGCGCACGCGACGCCTGCCGCACCGGCGCCGGAGATGACGACCTTCAACCCGGCAGTGCTACGCCCCTGGAACTTCGCTGCGCCGTTGAGGGCAGCGAGAACGACGATGGCGGTGCCGTGCTGGTCGTCGTGCATCACCGGGCAGTCGAGAGCTTCGATTACGCGCCTCTCGATTTCGAAGCAACGTGGGGCCGAGATGTCTTCGAGATTGACGGCACCGAAGCTGTGACGCAGACGAACGATGGTGTCGACGATCTCGTCGACGTCGTGGGTGTCGAGGACGATCGGGATGGAGTTCAGGCCGGCGAATTTCTTGAACAGTGCCGCTTTGCCTTCCATGACCGGAAGCGATGCGCGGGGGCCGATGTCGCCGAGCCCGAGTACAGCCGAACCGTCGGAGATGACAGCCACGAGGCGGTCGGTCCAGGTGTACTTCTTGGCAAGCGCGGCGTCTTGCGCGATAACGCGACTCACCTGAGCTACCCCGGGGGTGTACGCGATGGAAAGGTCACGCTGAGTCTCGAGTGGGGAGGTCAGTTCCACGGACAGCTTTCCACCGACGTGGCCGAGGAATATCTCCTCGTCGGTGATAGCGGACAGGTTTGCTGTGTTGCTGGTCGGTTCGGTCACGGTGGTCACGTTAGCTCCTATGGAATCCGGTTTCGATACCGTTCAGCAATTCGAGGGAGGTGTCACCGAGCGCGCCATCGTAGGGCTGCATCTACGGGAGTACCGATCTACACAGTCGGTATGGCGCGGTGGCGCCGAAAACTGCAGAACTCAGTGTGCCACTGCGGTCCGCGGGTTGGCAACATGTCGGGTATCGCCACCGACACGTGAGGTCAACTCCACCACTGAGTCCAGAGCAACACACCGGCGATGACGAATACGACGGTCGATGCGAGAGCCGAGGAGCCTCGACGACGGTGATCGGCGAAGTGCTGCGCGAGGATGGCGGCGACTGCTGCCGCGATGTGGGCCACTACCGAGACTGTGCCCGGCCCGGGAAATGCACGCTGATTTCCGAGGTATTGGGCGCCTGCGACAAGGATGGCCATGACCACGAGCCCTGCTGCGACGGCCCCACTCAACGTTCTAAGCACACCCGTCAACCTCCTGTGATGAAGCCACGGACGGAGTCCGCGATGAGCTGGACGGCAATTGCAGCCAGCAATAGGCCTGCGATGCGAGCAAGCAAGGTGATGCCACCGACACCCAGGATTCGTATCAATACCGTCGAGAATCTGAGTACTGCGAAGAACAGTATGTGAATGGTGATGATGGCAAGCGCGACGGCTGCGATGGACCCGACCCGCCCGTCTGCTTGGCTGACATAGACGATCACGGCTGCGATCGCACCCGGCCCCGCCATCAGCGGGGTGCCGAGGGGGACGAGCGCGACGTTGACTTCCTCGGCCTCGGTTCCACCACCTGCACTTTTTCCGGTGAGCAGTGACAGTGCGATGAGGAGAAGCAGCAAACCACCCGCGCCCTGAAGCGCCGGTATTCCGATGTGCAAGTAGCCGAGAATGGCCTGACCACCGATGGCGAAGACGGTGATGACCGTCAGTGAGACCGCGGGAGCTTGCCAGGCGGCACGATTTCGCTCTTCTTTGCTTTTGCGTCCGACCAGGGACAGGAAGACAGGAATGGCGCCCGGTGGGTCCATGATGACGAACAGCGTGATCAGGACCGTCAGGTAGAGGGTGGTATCGAAGCTCATACAGACAGTCCAGATGCCTGCGATACCAACCGCTCGTAGTCGTCCACGTGTGTCGTGTGCTGACCGAGCTTCAGTTCTTTGTTTCGACCGTGATAGTCGGACGAGCCTGTGATGATCAGGTCGAGCTCGCCGGCGAGCTCGCGGAGTATCCGAGCATCCTCGGCGTTGTGATCGGCATGATCGACCTCGATACCCCCGAGTCCCCCAGCACCTCCGGGCTCGAGCGAGACGAGTTCACGGATCTGTGCGAGATCGAGCAGTCTTCCCCGGGTCCTGGCGCGTGCGTGCGCGATCACACTGACTCCTCCCGCTGCGGCGATCATCTCTACGGCCCGATCGAGCGGGGTATCGACCTTGGCGACGTAGTACTGGCTCCCGGTACGCAAGGGGCCGTCGAATGCTGCCTGCACGCTCGGGACGGCACCCGCGTCGACGAGTGCACGTGCGAGGTGTGGCCGTCCGGCCGATGGGCCGGTCCCGGCCAGAATGTCCTCCGGGTCGATGCTGGGATAGTCGACGGCCAGTAGCTCGGCCATGCGTCCGATCCTCGTGCTGCGTTCTTCGCGCAATCGCGCACGTTCGAGCGCGAAGGCTTCGTTCTCGGGATCGAACAAGTACGCCAGCAGGTGCACCGGGACCGGATTTCCGTCCTCGCCTCGACCGGTGCAGGACATCTCCATTCCCCGCACCACGGTCAGACCGGCAGGTGCCGCCTTCAGCGCCTCGTCCCAACCGGCCGTAGTGTCGTGATCGGTCAGCGCAACGACATCGAGACCTGCCGCGTTCGCCGCGCGAACCAACTCCGCCGGCGTATCGGTGCCGTCGGACGCGGAAGAATGAGTGTGAAGATCGATGTGCACGAGGGAAAGTCTCTCAGGCGTACGATTGCGCGTCGCTTGCCGCCCAGAACAATCGCACTCGAAGAACCCGCCCTCGACGAAGGAGTGCAGCCATGCCATCTCTACCACCACGGCCTTCGCTGCCGTCCCTGCACTCGCTGCGGCCCTCTACTCGGTCGGCGGCTCGCGTGCCGAAAGTCCCGGTGCCGACCGCCCGCGCCATCGTCGACTGCGCCGTGTACGTCGACGGCGTCCGGCTGGCGGGTAGATTCACTCACTCCGCTGCCATCGCAGAGGTCCGCAGACGAGGCGACGGATTCGTCTGGGTCGGCCTTCATGCCCCGGACGAAGGCCAGATGAACAGTGTCGCCGAGTGTTACGGCCTGCACGAGTTGATGGCAGAGGACGCCGTTCACGCCCACCAGCGCCCCAAACTCGAACGGTACGACGACGTTTCGTTTCTCGTCCTCCGAACGGTGAGCTACGTCGAGCACGAATCGGCGACGACGGCCAACGAGCTGGTCGAGAGCGGGGAGATCATGGTATTCCTCGGCCGGGACTTCGTGGTGACCGTCCGGCACGGCGAACATTCCGGGCTCTCCGGCGTGCGTCATCGACTGGAGCAGAATCCGGAGCACCTCGTGCTCGGGCCGACCGCAGTTCTGCATGCCGTCGCCGATCACGTCGTCGACGAGTATCTGGCGGTGACGTCTTCGATCGAACGTGACGTCGACGTGATGGAGGAGGAAGTGTTCTCCCCCGATGATCACGTTCCGATCGAGAACATCTATCTACTCAAGCGCGAGGTCGTCGAGTTGCGACGCTCGGTTACGCCACTGTCGACGCCGTTGAGCCAGTTGGTGCAGGGTGTGGACACTCCTGTTCCGAAGGCGATACGCCGGTATCTGCGCGATGTCGCCGATCACCACACGCTGGTTGCGGAGCGGGTGGCCGAGTTCGACGAAGTACTGAGTTCGCTGGTCGATGCTGCGTTGGCGCGAGTGACGATGCAGCAGAACATGGACATGCGCAAGATCTCGGCGTGGGTGGCCATCGCCGCGGTGCCGACAATGGTGGCAGGCATCTACGGCATGAACTTCGACAACATCCCGGAACTGCATTGGAAATACGGCTACTACGGCGTCATCGGAGTAGTAGCGGTCGTATGCATCAGCTTGTTCGCGACGTTTCGGCGCAACAACTGGCTCTGACCGCCGGCAAGGCGCGTCGAACTCGGTGTGACTAGAGGGTCACAGCCGACCGGGCAGGGTCACGAACGTCGATACCTGCTTCTTTCCATGCGTCCCGAAGCGCTTCGGCGCCACGCAGTCGTACCCATGCCGCCTCGGTACTGGTGATCGGAACCAACTGCAGAAATTTCACCGGATCTGCAGGCTCCGGCAGCTCCAGATCGTCGATCTCACTGTCTCCGAGCAACACCGCAGTGAAGGGCGCGCCCTTCCACAACGGTTCGCCGATATCGAGCAGAAGATCAGGGCGTAGAACCACCCCTTCCACTGACGGCGACGCCGCCAACTTGGCGATGTTCTGCAGGAAGGAGGTGTCGATACCGTCGAAGACTCTCGTGATGAGAATGAGTTCGGCTCGAGGACCGCGGGTCGCGTCGGCGATCATCTCACTGGGATCGGACATGGGGTACCGAGAACAGCCCAGAGTCGCGAATCTGGCGAACGCATCCTGCCGGGGCAGAAATGTCAGCACTTCCAACGATTCGAGACCGAGAAAGGTAACGGAGTAGGGGCGGGGATCCTTGTCCCCTATCTGCGCGACGAGGTGTGCGCGGACCGAGGAAATGACGCTGTCGCTCACAGTGCCATCCAACACCACCGCGGTCCGAACAGCGCGTTCGGTGCATCACGAAAGGTGGATGTCGGTAGCGTCGGGCACGTGGTCTCCGTCCTAGCCGTCTCCGACGAAACTATCGAGACCCTGTGGAGTACACAGGTGCGCTCGCTCGATGTCGACCTCGTTCTCGGGGCCGGCGACCTGCCCTTCGAGTATTTGGAATATCTGACGGATGCTTTGAATGTGCCGTGCGTGTTCGTTCCCGGAAATCACGACGCAGACTTGACGGGATATTCGGCCGGGCGGGTCGGATGGATGCGTGCGGGTCTGCCGAGCACCTGGCCAGGACCGATAGGTGCCGTGAACGCCGACCGCACGATCGTGTCGGCGGCGGGGTTGCGCATCGCGGGCCTCGGTGGATCGATTCGCTACAACGATGGCCCGAACCAGTGGACTCAACGTCAACAGCGTCGCCGAGCCAGGTCCCTCACCCGCACCGAGTCGTGGAAACGAACGGTGCGCGGCGACCTGCGCGGTGTGGACGTGCTCCTGACGCACAGCCCGCCGTTCGGAGTCGGCGACGACACCGATCCCGCGCACGTCGGATTCGAGTGTCTGGACGACGTGGTCCGTTCGCTGCAACCCCAGGTGCTTCTGCACGGTCACATCCACCCCCACGGGCAGACACCGGAAGACTTCGAGTTGCACGGAACCACCGTCCTGAACACGGTCGGATACACCTTGCTCGAGATCGAACCGGGTGGCCGAGCAGCTGAGAACGTACCCACGATCGTGAGGCGACGACATGGCACGTGACACCGGCTTTCCCACCGCCGATGCGGAGAACGACTTCACGCGGCAGCGCCGACGCGCCGACATTGCACGATTGGTCGGGTGGCTACGTCGACAGCCCGACGACGTCAACACCATTCTGCCGTTCGACGAGGTCGTCGCCGCCCTCGGCAAGGTGGGTGAGCGCCAACTCGGCTTGCAGGTCATCCGGGTCGACTCCATCGTCGGAAGCGTCGACCGAACACGCGACTTCGATCGATTCTTCCGACCGACCTCGGCACGGATTCGGGAACGGTGGCAGCGCCTCGCTGCCGCCCAGCGACGCGGTGAGTCCATGCCGCCGATCCAGGTGTATCGCATCGGCTCGATGCATTTCGTACTCGACGGCCACCATCGGGTGTCCATCGCTTTCGCCATGCACCGAACCACGATCGACGCTCTGGTCACCGAGATCATCACGCGCATCTCCCCCGAGGGCATCACCAGACGCGGCGATCTACTCATCAAGGATCACCGACGCATCTTCCTCACCCGCGTGCCCTTGGTCGGCAAGGCCCGCGACGCCGTGCAGGTCACCGATCCGTTCGAGTACGCAGAATTGAGCGAGTGCGTCGAAGCTTGGGGTTTCCGGCTGATCCAGGAGTTATCCGAGTTCGTCGATCGCCCAACCGTTGCCCGACGCTGGTTCGGCGAAGAGTTTCTCCCGGTCGTCAGGATGGTGCGCGCCGCCGACATCCTGGAAGGCAAGACGGATGCCGAGGCGTATCTGTGGATGATCCGCGAACGGTATCGCCTGGTCCGCGAACATATTTGGAACGACGAGATCGTCTCCGAACTCCGCGAACGCGCCCGAGTCACACAACGTTCGTGAGCACCGCGTCGTAGTCGCGCCTTCCGCCCTCACCGAATCTCTGATAAGCATTTAGGTGCACACATCAAGTTTTTTTGATGTCTTTTGCTCCATCGAAAATGTAACGGGGTTCTTCCGCATGTCATCCGCGGTTCGCACGGAAGATCTACGACCAGGAGTTCTACTGCTGCCGGGTCTGTGCTTCGTGGTGATGACGGTCGCCGTCCTGCAGACGATGGTCATCCCGATCGTCGGAACGATAGGGATGCAGCTTCACGTCAGCCCTACCGCCGCCGGATGGGTGCTCACCGCCAATCTCCTCGCCGCCGTCGTCGCAACCCCGGTCATCGGCAGGTTGGCGGACTTGCACGGCAAACGCCCCGTGCTCATCGGCGTTCTGCTGCTCGTGCTCGCAGGTTCCCTCATCGCGGCGAGCACTCACTCCCTCGCACTACTGATCTTCGGACGAGTGCTTCAAGGTGTGTCGTACGCGCTGTTTCCGATCGCCCTGGCGATCCTTCGCGACGAGATGCCGGACAGAAAACTGGTCGGCTCGATGGCCATTCTTTCGGGCACCCTCGGCGTCGGTGGTGGGTTCGGGCTCGTTCTGACGGGTTTGCTGACGGCGGACGGTGCCGATTATCACCGTGTCTTCTGGCTGACCGCGGTGTTCGTCCTCGGAGCTCTCGTGATCGCGTGGTTCGCCGTTCCAGCGCGCGCCCGCACTGGCCGCGGTTCGGTGGACTGGTGGGGCGCAGTCCTCCTGGCAATCGCGCTGGTCCTGTTGTTCCTCGCGTTGACGCAGGGCAGGGAATGGGGGTGGGGCTCGGTCGCCACCCTTACATGCTCGATCATCGGAGCCATCACGCTCGCCCTGTGGTGGATATTCGAGAACAAGACCGCAGCTCCCCTTGTAGCACCGCGCCTGCTCACGCACGGACCGCTGCTGGCGACGAATATCGCAACACTCTTCGTCGGTATCGGAATGTTCGTCAACTTCCTCGCCTGCTCGTACTTCGTGCAGACATCTCGTGAACTCGCCGGCTACGGCTTCAGCGCAACCGTGCTCGGGGCCAGCGTCGTGTACCTGCTGCCCGGAGCTGTCGTCGGCGTGATTGCCGCAACCTGCAGCGGGATATTCATCCGACGCTTCGGTGCACGACCGATACTGATCACGAGCGGTGGAATCGGAGTCGTCGGCTTCGTGTCCTTCGTCTTCTTCCACACCGTCACCTGGCAGGTCGTTCTCGCGACGTCGATCGTCAGTGTCTTCGTCAGCCTCGCCTTCGCGGCGATACCGAACTTGCTCATGGCCGAGGTCTCCGCATCCGACACCGGCGTCGCGAACAGCGTCAACTCGATCGTCCGAACCGTCGGAACGTCCATTGCGAGTGCACTTCTCACCACCATGCTGGCCACCTACACCATTGCAGGAACTTCGATTCCACGCGAAATGGTGTACACGTTTGCATTCGTCGCCGGAGCGATCGCTTGTACCATCGTGGCCTTGGCTGCAACGGCAATACGAGTGGAACCACCAATACCCGCAATCGTCACCGAGGTTGCACCCGACAGCGAGGTCGCGCAAGCACACGGAAACCGATAGCGGGCCATCGATTTCCGCATACCTGCGCGCCGGACCGCTTACAGGGTCAGGTTTGCACCCGATGCATGGTCGAACACGGACACCTTGGCCGGATCGAACCACAACTCGATCTCACCACCCGCGGCTGCCTTGGACTCTGCTGCCAACCGTGCAACGACCTGCGCACCACCGAGATTGCCGATGCCCGCATCGGCCGCCAATTCCTGTAGTTCGGCGGACTCGACCTGAGCCCCCGCGAGAGTGAAGTACACGTACTTGTCACTGCCCATCGACTCGAGAACGTCGACTTTCGCGGTGAATACCGCGCCGCTGATCTTCTGGTACCCGTCGATGAGTGCAGCATCCTCGAAATGTTCGGGGCGAATGCCGACGACAACTTCACGCCCCGGATTCTTCGACTTGATCGAGTCCATTCGGTCCAGTGGAAGCTCGATGTCACCGAGGTCGGTGGACACACCGTTCGCGGTGAGCTGTCCCGGGACGAAGTTCATCGAAGGAGATCCGATGAAACCGCCCACGAACAGGTTCTTGGGCTTGTCGTAGAGCTCCTGCGGTGAGCCGATCTGCTGCACGCGTCCACCACGCAACACCACGACCCGATCGCCGAGCGTCATAGCCTCGGTCTGATCGTGCGTCACGTACACCGTGGTGGTGCCCAGACGCTTCTGCAGCCTGGAGATTTCCGCGCGCGTCTGCACACGCAGCTTGGCGTCGAGGTTCGACAACGGCTCATCCATGAGAAATGCCTTGGGAGTGCGAACGATGGCGCGTCCCATGGCAACTCGTTGACGCTGGCCGCCGGAGAGATTCGCCGGCCGCCGATCGAGGTGCTGGGTCAGATCGAGAATCTTCGCAGCCTCCTCCACCTTCTCGTTGATCTCGCTCTTGCTCAGCTTGGCGAGAGTCAACGGGAACGCGATGTTCTGCCGAACCGTCATATGCGGGTACAACGCGTAAGACTGGAACACCATCGCGATATCGCGATCCTTCGGAGCCTTCTCGTTGACGCGCTCCCCCGCGATACGAAGCTCACCGGACGAGATGTCCTCGAGGCCCGCGATCATGTTGAGCGTCGTGGACTTTCCACACCCCGACGGCCCGACGAGAATGATGAATTCGCCGTCCGCGATGGTCATGGATACGTCGCTGACGGCAGCGGCACCGTCCGGGAAGAGCTTGGTGATGTTTTCGAGAACAATTTCGGACATGACGGTTATCCCTTCACTGCGCCGGACGTCAAGCCCGCCACGATGCGTCGTTGGAAAAAGAGCACGAAAACGATGATCGGAATGGTGATGACCACTGCTGCTGCTGCGATCGACCCGGTGGGCTCCTCGAACTGCGAGCTGCCGGTGAACTGCGCGATCGCAGCAGGTGCGGTGATGGACCGCTCCGTCGCGGTCAACGAGATAGCCAGTAGCAGGTCGTTCCAGGCGAAAATGAACACCAAGATGGCGGCCGTCACGATGCCGGGAGCGGCCAGCGGAGCGATGACCTTACGGAAAGCTTGTGCTGGAGTGGCGCCATCCATCTTCGCCGCTTTCTCCAGCTCCCAAGGAATCTCCCGGAAGAACGCGGAGAGCGTGTAGATCGCCAGCGGTAACGCGAACGTGGTGTACGGGATGATCAGACCCAGCCAGGTGTCGAAAAGGCCGAGAGCCCGCTCGATGTCGAACAACGGAGTGACGAGCGAGATCTGCGGGAACATCGCGATGAGCAATGCGACACCGACGAGCAACTTCTTGCCGGGAAAGTCCAAACGCGCAACCGCGTAGGCCGCCATCGTGCCGATCACGACGGCGATGACCGTGGTGATCAGACCGATTCCGATCGAGTTGATCAGAGCCGAGGTGAACTGACTGGTGGAGAAGATTCCCTTGTAGTTGTCGAATGTGAAGGACCGGGGAATGAACGCGCCATCGGTGATCGTGGCCGTCGACTTGAACGACAAACTGATGATCCAGGCCAACGGAACGAGCGCGTACAGCAGGACGAGGACGTTGACGACCGTCCAGCCGACCTTCTTACGAGGCGTCACTGTCGTCATTATTTACGGCCTCCGTCGTCCGAGCCCGGCGCCGAAGCCCCGAACAGCTTGATGAACACGAACGCGATGATGGCGACGCAGAAGAAGATGAGAACGCTGATCGCCGAACCGAGTCCGAGATTGAAAGCGCCGAACAGGTTGTCGTAACCGAGAATCGACACCGAACCCGTGCCGTTGCTGCCCTTGGTCAACACGTAGATGTTGTCGAAGATGCGGAACGCATCCAGAGTGCGGAAGAGAACCGCGACAAGAATCGCCGGCTTCATGAGCGGAATCGTGATGCGCAGCAACCTCGTCCAGGCACCGGCTCCATCGACCTCGGCAGCCTTGAGCAGATCGTCCGGGACGAGTGCGAGTCCGGCCAGCAGCAGAAGAGCCATGAACGGGGTGGTCTTCCACACCTCGGCGAGGACGATGATCGCCAACGACGGGAACTGTTCGGTGAGAGGTGCACTGCCGTCGGGAAGGAGGTTGGCGAGATACCCGGTGCCCGGCGTCCACGCGTAGTACCAGCTGTACGCCGCGGCGACCGTCACGATGCCGTACGGAATCAGGACCACGGTACGCACGAGGCCGCGGCCGAAGATGGTGCGGTGCATGACGAGTGCCACAGCCAACCCGAGGACGAACTCGATGATCACCGACACGATCGTGATTCCTGCCGTGACACCGAACGCCTGCCACCAGTAACTGTCCGAGAGCACTGTGACGTAGTTCGAGAAGCCCACGAACTCACGGTCGTCGGGGAAGGCCAGGTTGTACTTCTGCAGGCTGAGCCAAAATGCGTAGACGATCGGATACCCGGTGACGGCCACCATGATGATCGCGGCGGGCGCGACCAGCATGAGCCCGAGTCGACGCTCGGCCTTCTTGCCGTCGGATATGTGCTTCAGCGCATCCTGCCTGGCCGGCGCGACGGGCCCGGATTCGGGCTCGGTTGTCGGTGCGCTCATGGGATCAGCCCTTCCGAGTTGACGGCCTTGGAAACGAGATCGGCGAGCTTGTCCACGTCGGCGACGGGGTCGATGCCCTGCGGTGGATTCAGCGCATCGGTGAGCAGGATCGAAATGGACTGATATGCCGGGGAAACGGGCCGGACCGCAGAGTTCTCGATCGAGTTGAGGACGCCTTCCCACGCTGGGTAGACCGCCTGGAACTCAGGATCCTGGTACAGATTCCGCAGGACCGGCGGCACGCCGCCGTTGACTGCGTTGTTGCGCTGATTCTCCTCGTTCGTCAAGCATGCGACGGCTTCCCAGGCGAGATCCTCGTGCTGGGTCGTGTTCGCGACGCCGATGTTGAATCCACCGATCGTGACCTTGGCTGGGGTGTTTTCCTTGACAGCTGGATACGGAGCGCTTCGGAAAACCTCGGCGATTGCCGCATCCTGTTGATCAGCAGGAACATTCGACAGGTCGAGAAATGGAACCGCACCGGCGACCGCGTTCTCTTTCAGACCGGGCAGGACGAACGGGTAGTTGACCTCGAATGCGGAGCTACCTGCTTCGAGTCCGAGTCGGGCCGTCGCTTCGTCGGTCTGAGAAATGGACGGATCCGCACCGTCCGCGGTTGCAACACGTTTCATGATTTCGAGTGCTTTTTCGGTGGCCGCGCGATGCTCCGGAGTGTCGTTGAGGGTGACAGTCGTGCCGTCGTCACCGACTACCTGTCCGCCTGCGCTGACCAGGAGGCTGTTGAACCACACCATCAGGCCTTCGTACTGCTTGGCCTGAACCCCGATGTACGACGGCTGGCCCTCTGCCGCATTCGCTTCGGCGACGTCGATCAGCTGATCCCACGTTTGCGGGGGCACGCCGCCTGGAACCTGGTCCGGGCGATACCAGAGCAGCTGCGTATTGGAGTTGAGCGGAACCGCGTACAGCTGGTCCTGCCATTCTGCCGTTGCCAGGGGACCGTCGAGGGTCGACCCGTCACGCAGTTTGGCGGACAAGTCCTCGGGAACCGGCAGCGCCCAACCTGCTTCGGCGAACTCTGCCGTCCAGACGACGTCGAGCGTCATCAGGTCGAGTGAACTGTCGTTGCCCGCCAACCGTCGAGCCAGCTGAAGCCGCTGATCGTTGGCGCTCTTGGGGAGTGTTCTCTGCTCCACGGTGTAGCGGCCACCCGACGCCGCCGAACAGGCTTGCGCGGCGGCCGCATATTGCTCGGCACCGTCCGCAGCTGTATAGAAACTCAGCACCGGGGTGCTGCTGTCCGATGATCCACATCCCGCCAACAGTGGAGTGACGACCAGTGCAGCTGCGACCAACACCCCTATCCTGGTTGCGTTTCTCGGCCTCGGACCACGTTGTCTCGGCACTTTCCGCCTCCGTATTTTCGATTACTCGCGCAGCAGTCGCTCTGGTCTACCCTGCGCGTAAAGAAACGTAACCGAACTCACAGTCCTCGAGGCGAAATTGGGACTATTCCGTAATGTCCGACAGCCGACTATCGGGTCAGATCGACAGCTTGGCGAGCATGTCCCGAGCCTTCTCGGCACTCTTGGGCTCGCACAAGACGTCGTAGCGACCGGCGACGAGCTGCATGCTCGACGCGAAGTCACGTTGCCCGCGCGTTGCCGCGTACGGAATGGCGGTGGAGATGAGACCGAAGATGATGCCGCCGACGATGCCTATGACCAAAGCACCGAAAAGGTTGCCGTTGGTGAAGATTCCGAGTACGAGACCGAGGAACACGCCCAGCCATGCACCCGAAACAATTCCTCCGCCAATCACTTTGGCCCACGTGAGTCTGCCGAGGACTCGCTCTACCTGCATCAGGTCGACGCCGACGATCGTGACGTCCTGAACGGAGAACTCCTGATCGGAGAGGTAGTCGACAGCCTTCTGGGCCTCGGCATACGTGGGGTAGGAGCCGATCGGCCATCCTGACGGAGGCGTCGGAAGGCCTTGGCCACCGCGGCCGGGCTGCGAGAGTGGATTCGTCATGTATCCATTGTGCCTGGGAACGGACACAACAGATACCCGTTGTGGTGTTTCACCATGCCCTGTGCGTTTGCGGGCGTACTACGTCGCAGGCGGCGTGAACGAGGTCGTCCGTGTCATGCCTGCGGCTCTCCCCTTCGCCGAGACGACAAGCGCCATCTTCCGGCTGGCCTCGTCGATCATCTCGTCCCCCAACATGACAGCACCACGGCCGCCGCCTGCGGCGGAGGTGTGGAACTCGTAGGCGTCGAGAATCATCTCGGCCTTGTCGAAGTCGGACTGACGCGGGCTGAATATCTCGTTGGCGGCGTCGATCTGCGTCGGGTGCAGTACCCATTTCCCGTCGAAACCGAGGCCCGCGGTGCGACCCGCGGCGCGCCGGAACGCGTCGAGGTCGCGAATCTGGAGGTACGGTCCGTCGATCGCCTGTAGCCCGTGCGTGCGCGCGGCCAACAGGATGGTCATCAGAATGTGGTGATAGGCGTCGCCGGTGTCGTAGCCCTCCGGTTGTTCGCCGACGACGAGTGTGCGCATGTTGACGCTGGCCATCAGGTCTGCAGGCCCGAAGACGAGGGTGCGCACACGAGGACTCGCGGTAGCGATCGCGTCGATGTTGCGCAGGCTTGTCGCACTCTCGATCTGTGGCTCGATGTCGATGGCGCCCACCGGCAGACCCGCAAGCTTTTCCACCTGCGTGAGCAACAAATCGAGCGCCTGGACGTGCGCGGCGGTCTCTACCTTGGGGAGCAGGATCGCGTCCAGGTTGCCGCCTGCACCGGAGACGACCTCGATCACATCACCGTGCGTCCACGGCGTCGTCCAGTCGTTGACGCGGACCACCTTGATCTGTTCGCCCCAGCCGTCGGAGTTGAGCGCCTCCACTATCCGTCCGCGTGCTTCGACCTTCGCGATAGCGGCGACCGCATCCTCGAGGTCGAGAAAGATTGCGTCCGCGGGCAGTGTCTTGGCTTTCTCGATCATCTTCGCGGAACTGCCGGGAACGGCAAGAACCGATCGACGCGGACGGTCTCGCTCCACCGAAGTCACGTTCACGCCACCCCTGTCTGATTCTCTGAAATATCCGTTGACGCTCTAACCTTGACATCATGGCAGCTCTGAGCAAGGTATTTGCGGCCAGGCTGGCGGGCCTGGTGGTTCTCGGTCCCGATGGTGAGTCGATCGGCCGTGTGCGCGATCTGGTCATCACCATGCGCATCGGACGCGCCCAACCGCGCGTGCTGGGAGTCGTCGTCGAACTTTCCACGCGCCGAAGGATTTTCGTGCCGATGCTTCGGGTCACGAGCATCGAGCCGAACTCCGTGCAACTCAACACCGGCAACGTGAGTCTGCGTCGATTCACCCAGCGCGCGAACGAGATTCTGGTCTTCGCGCAGATCCTCGATTCCAAGGTCCGCGTCGACGACCCAGAGCTCGAAGAGATGCACGATGTCGACTCGATCGTGGTCGATCTCGGGATCGAACTGACCCGTACCCGGGATTGGCTCGTCGCTCGTGTCGCAGTGCGGCGCCAGCGTCAACGACTTGCCCGTCGCGGCGCGATTCACGTTGTCGATTGGCAGCACGTTCAGGGTTTGACGCAGAACGAGCTGTCGTTGCCCGGTCAGGGCGTCGCGCAACTTCTGATGCAGTTCGAGGACCTACGTGCCGCCGACGTGGCGCACGCGATGCGCGAACTCCCCGTCAAAAGGCGTATGGAAGTGGCGATGGCGCTGAACGACGAGCGCTTGGCCGACATCGTCCAGGAGTTACCCGATGACGATCAGGTGGAATTGATGCATTATCTGGGCGTCGACCGTGGGGTGGACGTCCTCGAAGCGATGGACCCCGACGACGCGGCCGACCTGCTCGGCGAGCTGCCGAAGACCGAGGCGGAATCACTGCTGCGACTGATGGACCCGGAGGACTCGGCACCGGTTCGCCGTTTGCTCGCGCACTCTCCCGATACGGCCGGTGGCATGATGACGCCCCAGCCGGTCATCTTGACGGCGTCAACCACCGTCGCCGAAGCACTCGCGCGGGCGCGCAATCCGGATCTGACTCCAGCGTTGGCCTCGTTGGTTTTCGTCGTTCGGCCGCCGACCGCGACGCCGACGGGGGCGTATCTCGGATGCGTTCATTTGCAGCAGTTGCTGCGTGAACCGCCCGCAAGCTTGATCGGTGGTGTGCTCGACAGTGCCCTCCCCCGACTGTCCACCGAGGACAGTTTGACTACCGTCACGCGGTATTTCGCGACATACAACCTGGTCTGCGGCCCGGTAGTCGACGATGAAGACCATTTGGTAGGCGCGGTAACAGTGGACGACCTTCTCGATCACCTGTTACCGGAGGATTGGCGAGAGCAAGAGGTGGCCGGCAGATGAAGGAAACAGCCCGCCAACGGATGGACACCCCACGCGGGACCAAGCTGTTCAACTTCCACCTCGACGTCGACGTGGGCAGATCCGGTGAAAAGGCTGCACGATTCCTCGGCACCGGGCGCTACCTCATCATTCAGACGGCCATCGTCATCGTCTGGATCTTCCTCAACGTCGTTGCGGTCAATCTGCGCTGGGACCCATACCCGTTCATCCTGCTCAACCTCGCGTTCTCCACACAGGCTGCGTATGCGGCGCCGCTGATCCTGCTCGCACAGAACCGTCAGGACGATCGCGACCGGGTGTCGCTGGAGGAAGATCGAGCACGAGCGCAGCAGACCAAAGCGGACACCGAGTTCCTCGCCCGCGAACTCGCGTCACTGCGCATCGCCGTCGGCGAGGTCGCTACCCGCGACTATCTGCGCCGCGAACTCGACGAGATCAGGGAACTTCTCGAACAGTTGAACGGCGTTTCACCGGCGCCGGTGAAGAAGTCCAGAAAGAAAGCTTCGCGTCCCGCGTCGAAAAGTGACGGGGAGACGTGGGGGTCCGGCACGGATCACATCGAATAACGTTTCGGCGGCGGCTTGACCTCGCACGACACGCTCTATAACGGCGCGGTAACGAAATCATCTCGAATCGGGTACCCTCGACTCCGGAATTCAAACGGAAAGCCTCGAAAACAACGGGGCGACGAGGAGGTACCAGGCGTGGGACGTCACAGAAGAGCATCGAACTCCACTATGCGGCGGAATTCGGTGATCGCTCTGACCGGCCTTGTCCCCGCAGGTCTCATCACTGCGGCTTCCAGCGCAGGAGCAGCGGAGTACCTCCCGTTCATGGCATCGGAGTCGACGACCGAGCAGTCGGAGCCCGTGGTCGAGACTTCACGTCCCCTCGCATCGGAGACCGACGCTCAGCCCGTCGCCGCAGCCGAGGCACCGGTCGCGCTGGCCGTAGCCGCCGCCCCGCAACCCGCGGTTGCGCCGACGCCCGAGCTACCCACGTCTCTGATGGCCAGCCCGATCGCCATCCCCACGGTCAACGTGTCGGCATACAAGAACGCCGAGCAGATCCTGACCGCCGAGCTGCCGGGCTGCGGTATCAGCTGGACCGTCATCGCCGGTATCGGCCGCGTCGAGTCCACTCATGCGAACAACGGCAAAGCAGATGACGCGGGCGAATTGTTCGAACCGATCCTCGGCCCCCGATTGGACGGCTCGCTCGCCGGAAACAACGTCATCGCCGACACCGACGGGGGCGCCCTCGACGGCGACCCACATTTCGATCGCGCTGTCGGACCGATGCAGTTCCTGCCGGAGACCTGGAATCACTACCACGCCGACGGTAACGGCGACGGCATCTCCGACCCCCAGAACCTCTACGACGCAGCTCTCGCCACCGGCAAGTACCTCTGCGACGGTGGACTGGACCTGCGTGATCTCGGCCAGACGACCAAGGCAATTCTGCGGTACAACAATTCGATGGCATACGTCGCCAATGTGCTCGCCTGGTCCACCGGTTACGCAACCGGAATCGTCCCGACCTCGGACGAGCTCCCCCGCATCCACTAGCGTCGGGGCCCCGATAGCATGGGGTCATGGCAGTCCTTACGGAATCCGACGTTCGAACAGCACTTTCGAAGGTCATCGATCCGGAAATTCACAAACCGATCACTGATCTAGGCATGGTCAAGAGCGTCACGATAGGCGACGGCGGCGCAGTCGACGTGGGCATCTACCTCACCACCGCCGGATGCCCGATGAAGGGCGAGATCAGCGAGAGCGTCAAGAAAGCCGTCGCCGACGTCCCCGGAGTCGGCGTCATCAACGTCGAACTCGATGTGATGAACGACGAGCAGCGCACCGAACTCCGCAGATCCCTGCGAGGCGATTCCGCCGAACCCCTCATTCCGTTCGCCCAGCCCGGGTCGCTGACTCGCGTGTACGCCGTCGCGTCGGGCAAGGGTGGCGTCGGAAAGTCTTCCGTCACGGTCAACCTCGCTGCATCGTTGGCGGCCCGCGGCCTGTCGGTGGGTGTGCTCGACGCCGACATCTACGGTCACTCGGTTCCTCGGATGTTCGGCAACGATGCCAAGCCGACCCAGGTCGAGAAGATGATCATGCCGCCACAGGCATACGGTGTGAAGTTCATTTCCATTGCCCAGTTCACCCAGGGCAACACCCCCGTCGTATGGCGCGGTCCCATGTTGCACCGCGCCTTGCAGCAATTCCTCGCGGACGTGTTCTGGGGAGATCTCGACGTTCTCCTACTCGACCTCCCACCCGGCACCGGTGACATCGCGATCTCGGTGGCGCAGTTGGTTCCCAGCGCGGAGATCCTCGTCGTCACCACACCGCAGCAGGCAGCAGCGGAGGTAGCCGAGCGCGCGGGTGCGATCGCACTGCAGACCCGTCAACGTATTGCCGGAGTCGTGGAGAACATGTCCTGGCTCGAGTTGCCCGACGGCACTCGCATGGACATCTTCGGATCGGGCGGCGGACAGGACGTATCCGAACGTTTGACCAAGGCTGTCGGCGCCACTGTTCCTCTGCTGGGCCAGATCCCGCTCGACACCGCGGTACGAGAAGGTGGCGACAACGGGATTCCCATCGTGCTGGGTCACCCCGAGACTCCGGCCGCGAAGGCACTCGAAGCCGTCGCAGCAAAGCTCGCCGTGCGTGAGCGGGGACTGGTCGGCATGTCGCTGAGCATCGACACAACCCGCCGGTAACCTCGAAACACTTGCCACTCGGACGCAATCCGGTAGAGAGTGGCAAACATGAAAACGCCGCAATCGAACGGCCGTGGCGCAGTGGCGCTGGCGTTCGTGCTGTTCTCCGTCCTCCTGGGATCAGTCCTAGCACCCGCCGTCGCAGCCGCTCAACCGGCTCCGCCGTCGGGTCAGAACTATTCGATCGCTACCGACATCACGTTCGCTCCGTTCGAATTCCAGGACGAGAGCGGCAAACTCGTCGGGATCGACATGGATCTGCTCGCGGCGATCGCGGAGGACCAGGGATTCGAGTACAACGTCAGCCCAGTCGGTTTCGACGCCGCACTACAGGGCGTCACCGGCGGCCAGTTCAACGGCATGATCGCCGGAATGTCGATCACGGATGCCCGCAAGGCTACTTTCGACTTCTCCGATCCGTACTTCGATTCCGGCGTACAGATGGGTGTCCTCGACTCCAACGATTCGGTGACGTCGTACGAGGACCTCGCCGGTAAGACCGTCGCGGTCAAGAACGGCACCGAAGGCGCCACCTTCGCCGAATCGATCAAAGAGCAGTACGGATTCAGCACTCGGTACTTCGCCGACTCGTCGTCGATGTTCGACGAGGTCCGAACGGGCAACTCCGCCGCGGTATTCGAGGACTATCCGGTGCTGGCCTACGGCATCAAGCAGGGCAATGGCTTCAAGACGGTCACCGAGAAGGAGCCTGGCGCCAGTTATGGCTTCGCCGTCGCTAAGGGCCAGAACGGCCAGTTGCTGGAGGAATTCAACGCCGGCCTGGCGAATCTGCGTGCCAGCGGCCAATACGACCAGATCCTCGACACCTATCTCAATTCCGCTGCCAGCACCGACGACAACTCGATCCTGGGCCTGATCAAGAGCACCTGGAAGCTGCTGCTCGAAGGCCTTTGGCTGACGATTCTGCTGACTGCAATCTCGATCGCGATCGCTCTGGTGCTCGGCGCGATCTTCGGCCTATTCCGCGTATCGACGAACATCGTGCTGCGCGGCATCGGCACAACCTACGTCGATGTCTTCCGTGGCACACCGCTTCTCGTGCAGGCATTCTTCATCTACTTCGGCATCCCTGCGGCACTGGACTTCCAGATGTCGGCATTCACCGCAGGCGTCATCACACTTTCGCTCAATGCCGGCGCCTACATGGCCGAGATCGTGCGCGGCGGCATCCTGGCCGTCGACAAAGGCCAGATGGAAGCGTCGCGGAGCCTCGGTATCAGCTACCTGAAGTCGATGCGAAAAGTGGTGATGCCGCAGGCAGTTCGAACGATGATCCCGTCATACATCAATCAGTTCGTGATCACACTCAAGGACACCTCGATCCTGTCGGTCATCGGCCTCGCCGAATTGACCCAGACCGGCCGCATCATCATTGCGCGCAACTTCCAGTCCTTCAACATGTGGCTGATCATCGGCGTCATGTATTTCATCATCATCATGGCCCTCACCAAGCTGTCGAACCGGATCGAGAAGAGGATCAACAAATGACCGCGGACCTGAGCAAAGCTGTGCCGGTCGAAGGCAAGCCCGGCGTCAAGATCGCCATCAAGGACCTACACAAAGCATTCGGCGACAACGAAGTACTCAAAGGCATCGACGCCGATATCGCAAACGGTGAAGTGGTGTGCATCATCGGGCCGTCCGGATCCGGCAAGAGCACGCTGCTTCGGTGCCTCAACAAGCTCGAGGACATCACCGGCGGCCACGTCGTCGTCGATGGGGTCGACCTCACGGACAAAAAGGTAAACCTCGACGAGGTCCGGCAGAACATCGGCATGGTCTTCCAGCATTTCAATCTCTTCCCGCACATGACCGCCCTCGAGAACGTCATGCTCGCCCCCGTGCAGACCAAGAAGGAATCCAAAGTCGAGGCCAAGAAGTCTGCACTCGAACTGCTAGAACAGGTCGGTCTGTCGGATCGTGCCCACTACAAACCTGCCAGCCTGTCCGGTGGGCAGAAGCAGCGCGTCGCGATCGCCCGAGCCCTGGCGATGAACCCGTCGATCATGTTGTTCGACGAGGCGACCTCGGCCCTCGATCCCGAAATGGTCGGTGAGGTTCTCCAGGTGCTGCGCGATCTGGCGAAGGGCGGCATGACGATGGTCGTCGTGACCCACGAGATGGGGTTTGCGCGCGAAGTGTCCGACCGCATCATCTTCATGGCAGAAGGAGTCATCGTCGAAGAAGGTACGCCCGATCAACTTTTCGGGAACCCGCAGAACCCGCGGACGCAAGACTTCCTGAACAAGGTGCTCTGACCGGACGTCGCGTGAACGGTCCGTTCGAGCACCACCGCGAACGGGCCGTTTCTCGGGCCGATGAACCTAGGTGGCGTCCGAATCGATCGGCGGCGTCTTACCGGTCGGAAGATTCTTCTCCAGTGACGGCGTACTCTCCGGCGTGGGCAGAGATCCGTTCGTCGAAGAGCCGCTGGCCGAAGAACCGGTGGTCGGCTTCTTGGAATCGAAGTTGCCCGTGAAGATCGAATCGTCGCCGTCGAGTAAGTGCTTGGTGATGACCGCGCGCGGGGTCATGCCGCGAAGCTGATTGAGGTCGGCGAGCGGCTTACGCAGATCTTCGAAGTCCGTGCCCAGTTCGTCTTTGAGCTGCTGACTTGCGCCGTTCGCATAATCCTTGACCTGACGGATCGACTTGGTGACCCAACTGATGGCACCGGGGAGCCGGTCAGGACCAAGGATGACGAGTGCTGCTACCAGGAGCACGACGAGCTCTCCCCAGCCAATGTTGCCGAACACATCGTCAGCCTACTTCCTCAATCAGAAATTGGGGTGACGGTGACATCGACCAGCCGACCCGACCGGATCAGCTGCACGGGCGTCGACTCACCGATTCGACTCGACTGCACGGCGACGACCAGTTCGTCGGCGCTCGTCACAGCGCGATCGCCGACCTTGGTGATCACGTCACCCTCGACGATGCCTGCTTGTTGCGCAGGACCACCGGCACGCACGTTGGCGACCTCGGCACCGGACGTGGCGTCGTTGATGACCGAGCGCGCGTTGATGCCGATGTCCGGGTGTTGCATCTTCCCGTTGGCGATGAGCGACTGGGCGACCTTGGTGACGTCATCGATCGGGATGGCGAATCCGAGACCCACCGAGCCGCCGCTTTCGCTCCGGATGGCCGAGTTGATCCCGATGACACGCCCTTCGGCGTCGATCAGGGGTCCCCCGGAGTTACCCGGGTTGATCGCAGCATCGGTCTGCACGGCGTCTATGACGGCGTCGGTGTCGGTGCCTTCACCGGACAGGCGAACCGGCCGATCGAGCGCGCTCACGATGCCCCGAGTGACTGTCTTGCTCAAGCCGAGAGGCGAACCGACCGCTACGACGTCCTCGCCGACCTGAACGTCTGCAGAATTTCCCAACTGTGCGACCGTCAGATTTTCGACGTCGGTCTTGAGCACTGCCAGGTCCGTCTTGGTGTCGCGGCCGACGATCTTGGCGGGCACCTTGGTGCCGTCGGAGAAGGTCACTTGCAGCGTCGCACGATCCGGGTTGGTGGCTGCCATCGAAATTACATGGTTGTTGGTCACGATGTACCCGGCTCCGTCGATGACGACACCGGATCCGGTACCTGCATTCTCGCCGAGGGTCACCTGAATCGAGACGACAGCAGGCAGAACTGCGTCGGCCACTCTGGCGACCTGCCCTTGCGGGAGGTCTTCGCCACTCGATTGAGTCAGGTTTACCTTCTGACTGGTCAATGCCCCGGTCACTTCGGCAGTTTCACGTCCCACCAGCCCGCCGACGAGGCCGATTGCCAGGGCGATGGCCCCGAGTACTACGAGAGTCTTGGGTGCGACGCGTTCACCGAACAGCACCTCGCGTACACCGAGCTTGGGACCCTCGGGAGCTACCGGAGGCTCCGGTGTAGGTTCGGCGGCGTTACCCAGTCGCACCGAGGAATGCGGGTCGCGCCACGGATCCTCGGGTTCGGGCTCGGAGACCGCGTCGGTGGACGTTCGGTCAGGATCGCGTTGCAAGGACTCGTCCGCGTCGGCGGGGCGACCGAATGCCTCTGCGAGAACTGGGTCGGGTGTGCGCACCGTAATTCGAGGCGAAGGCTCCGCCCGTCGACTTGGAGGTGTGAACGACCCATCGTGGCCCTCGGGACGTCCGAACGCCGCAGCCGACGCGGGATCCACCTCGGGCCGGTAGAGCGGCCTTGGAGGCAGTCTGGGTGCCTCGGGATCTGTATGGGTGCTCACGCGCACAGGCTACCGACGACGCCTGCGGATACCCACAACGGAGGTGACGATCGCGCGTTTGCTGCGGCTGATTGCGTCCTTGGCGTCGGTTGGTTCACACATCGGAATCTGACTGAGCAGACCGCGAAGTGAGTGGGGCATGGACAACTCGCCCGACCCTTGCAACGCACTACGGGCCTGCTGTTGAGCATCCACCTCGGCGGCGCACTCATGGCATTCGGCGATGTGGTGGGCAGCCCGTAGGTAGGCGGTCATTCTGAGTTCGCCGTCGACGAAGGCGGCAACTGCTTCACTGGCCAGATGCTCTGTCGAGCTGAACTGCCGTGGCTTGCGGGCCTGCGTCATCCAACCCTCCTGGTAGCTACTGGACACTTGATTGAGCCGTCTCGACCTTCCCGTGCACTCGAAGATACTCGCGAAGCGCCGCGCGTCCACGGTGGATTCGACTTCGGACGGTTCCGAGCTTCACCCCGAGTGTTGCACCGATCTCTTCGTACGACAGCCCTTCGATGTCGCACAACACGATTGCGGCACGAAACTCCGGCGCCAACGAGTCCAGCGCGGACTGCAGATCGGGGTCCAGACGTGCATCGTGGTAGATCTGTTCCGGGTTCGGGAGCTCGGAAGGGACGCGGTCGTAGTCCTCGGGTAGCGCTTCCATCCGAATCCGATTACGGCGACGAACCATGTCGAGAAACAGATTCGTGGTGATGCGATGCAACCAGCCTTCGAACGTGCCGGGCTGATAGTTCGACAACGAACGGAACACACGGATGAAAGTGTCCTGCGTGAGATCTTCGGCATCCTGCGCGTTGCCGGACAACCGGTATGCCAAGCGGTAGACACGGTCGCCGTGTTCGCGAACGAGCTCGTCCCAGGACGGCATCGTGTTCTTTTCGCCGGTGGCGTCGAATGCGGCGGTGCCGCTCAGATCCGCTACAGCAGCAGAATCGGCGGACTCGGGCAATCGAGCTGCGTCTCGATCTCCGTTGATCTTGTAAATAGTTGGATCCTCCTGCTCAGGACCACGTTGGTGTAGCTCCCGTGCCGTGTACAACCTGCGGCTCCGCCGAGATGTTCCCGCGTGTGTCTTCTCGATCGAGCGATCTCCAGTAGCTTGTCGCATCCGGGTGTGCCCACCGTATGAAAAAGCTGAGGCGCCGCTGAGAAAGTCGCACGCAGATCGACCGAGTCGCTCCGCAGGCTTTGCTCCTGCCACGATAGCCTCGGCGTGTGCCGACAAATGCCGAGAAGTTGCTCACCTACGCCGAGGAGTCCGTGCAGGAAGACGAGATCCTCGTCAATGCTCGCGAACGCGCGGACGATCTCGGCGCCGCACCCGTGCCGCCGTCCGTCGGCTCGGTACTGAGCATCTTTGCCCAGATGCTCGGCGCCAAGACCGTAGTCGAGGTCGGAACGGGTGCGGGAGTGTCCGGCCTGTGGCTGCTCGACGGCATGCGCGAGGACGGCGTGCTCACCACCATCGACACCGAACCCGAACATCAGCGCGCTGCCAAGGAAGCGTTCCGTGCCGGGGGTATCGCGCCGTCGCGGACGCGCCTCATCAACGGATGGGCGCTCGATGTCCTCCCCCGCCTCGCCGACGACACCTACGACTTGGTTTTCATCGACACCAGTCCGGTGGACCATCTGCATTTCGTGCAGGAGAGCGTGCGACTACTTCGACCCGGCGGAGTTCTGGTGCTGCACAACGCCCTGCTGGGCGGACGGGTTCCCGACTTCACCCAGCGTGACGCCACTACCGTCGCCGTCCGCGCTGCCGCCCGCGCCATCGCCGAGGACGATCGCCTCACGACAGTCCTGCTCCCCCTCGGCGACGGGCTGATCTGCGCCTCACGGAGTTAGACCCGGGCGGCTGGATGCGGGCGGCTAGATCCAGATACCTTTGCCGACGGTGACGATGCCACCGGCAGAGACGTTGAAGCGTTCCTTGTCGCGCTCGATGTCGACGCCGACGATTTCGCCGTCACCGACGACGACGTTCTTGTCCAGGATCGCCCGACGAACGACCGCGCCCTTGCCGATTTTCACCCCGGGCATCAGGACGCTGCCCTCCACGGTCGCCCCACTGTCGATCATGACGTTCGAGCTCAGAACCGAATTGCGAACCGTTGCCGCCGACAGGATGCAGCCTGCACCCACGACGGATTCCTGTGCGAGACCGCCCTGCACGAATTTTGCGGGCGGAAGGTTCTCGGCTGCACCGCGAATGGGCCAGCGACGGTTGTACAGATTGAAGATCGGGTGCACGGACACCAGATCCATGTGTGCGTCGTAGAACGCGTCGATGGTGCCGACATCACGCCAGTAGCCACGGTCGCGTTCGGTGGCACCGGGAACGACGTTGTCGTTGAAGTCGTACACCGACGCCATGCCCGCCTCGACGAGAGCCGGGATGATGTCACCGCCCATGTCGTGGTCGGAGTCGGAGTTCTCGGCGTCGGCTTTGATGGCGTCGATGAGCACCTTGGTGGTGAACACGTAGTTGCCCATCGAGGCAAAGGTGACGTTCGGGTCGTCGGGAGTCCCCGGTGGGTGCGCCGGCTTCTCGAGGAACTGGGTGATTTTGCCGTTCTCGTCGGAGTCGATGCAGCCGAATGCATACGCTTCGCTACGCGGAACCCTGATGCCCGCCACGGTGACGCCTGCACCCGAATCGATGTGCTGCTGGACCATCTGTTCCGGATCCATGCGATAGACGTGATCGGCGCCGAAAACGACGATGTACTCGGGGTCCTCGTCGTAGACGAGGTTGAGCGACTGGAAGATCGCGTCGGCGCTGCCGGTGTACCAACGTGGGCCCAGCCGTTGCTGCGCCGGTACCGGCGTGATGTATTCCCCCGCGAAACCCGACAGGCGCCAGGTTTGCGAGATATGACGGTCCAGCGAATGGGACTTGTACTGAGTCAGCACGCACAGCCGGAGGTAACCGGCGTTGACGAGATTACTGAGCACGAAGTCGATCAGTCGATATGCGCCACCGAATGGGACGGCGGGTTTGGCTCGATCGGCGGTCATCGGGTATAGACGTTTACCCTCACCGCCTGCCAGCACAATGCCTAGTACGTGCGGTTGTGTCCTCACGTGCCCAACCTATCCGCACCGGCTGAACCTCGCCAGCAGTACACGCGGTTCGCACAAGGAATGTAGGTTGTCAGATGTGCGCGTGGCAATGATGACAAGGGAATTTCCGCCTGAGGTCTACGGCGGCGCAGGTGTACATGTGACCGAGCTATCGGCGCAGTTGAGATCCCTGTGCGAGGTCGACATTCACTGCATGGGGGTGCCGCGCGATACCGCGCAGGTTCACGATCCCGATCCCGCATTGGCAGGGGCCAACGCCGCCCTGACGACACTGTCCGCCGAATTACGGATGGCCGACGCTGCGGCCGGCGCCGATGTCGTGCACTCGCACACCTGGTACACCGGGCTTGCCGGGCATCTCGCGGCCGAACTGTACGGCGTTCCGCACATTCTCACCGCCCATTCACTCGAGCCTCGCAGGCCGTGGAAGGCCGAGCAACTGGGCGGCGGCTATCGCATCTCCTCCTGGTCCGAACGCAACGCTGTCGAGTACGCGGATGCAGTCATCGCGGTCAGCGAGGGCATGGCCAAGGATGTTCTCGACGCCTATCCGCGCCTCGATCCCAGCCGAGTTCACGTGGTACGCAACGGCATCGACACCGAGAATTGGCATCCGGGTCCAGCGGCGGACCCCGCGGATTCCGCGCTCGCCGACATCGGCGTCGACCCGAACAGGCCCATGGCGGCGTTCGTCGGACGCATCACCAGGCAAAAAGGTGTCGGCCATCTCATCGCGGCAGCGCATCGTTTCGACCCGTCCATTCAACTGGTCCTGTGCGCGGGCGCGCCGGACACCCCGGAGATTGCCGCCGACACCGAACGAGCAGTAGCCGAACTCGCCGAGACCCGATCGAATGTGTTCTGGGTTCGAGAGATGCTTCCCACCGAAAAGGTCCGCGAAATACTGTCGGCGGCAGACGTATTCGTGTGCCCGTCGGTGTACGAGCCCCTCGGGATCGTCAACCTCGAAGCCATGGCCACCGAAACTGCCGTCGTCGCATCCGATGTCGGCGGCATTCCCGAGGTGGTCGACAACGGTGTCACCGGACGCCTCGTCCATTACAACTCCTACGAGCCACAGGTGTTCGAGCGTTCCTTGGCCGACACTGTCAACGCTGTCGCGCTCGATCCGAAGACCGCGACGGCGATGGGCAAAGCTGGTCGCGCACGGGCCGTCGCCGAATTCTCGTGGGCTGCGATCGCACAGCAGACGATCGACGTCTACAGCGCAGCGCTGGCGGCCAGGGCCCGGTAAGTTCCGACGGTCACCGAAGCAGTCACCTCGACTGTGTCCGGTAAAGCTGCGATTGCAGTGCGGCGCGAGGCATCCGTGGAATGCCGCGCCGACGGGCCCATCCCCACAAGCCTTGCGACGCCGGCGTGATCGAGCGTCATCGCGAACTCGATGCCGGTGGTGTCCATCTGCTCGAAGTGGCCGGCGAGAGATTCTCCGAGGCGCCGCGCCTTGTCCTCGTCGACGCTGAGCAAGCCGAGGGTTTCGATCAGTTCCTGCTGATGATGTTCGGTCGGCGTGACGACGACCAGAACTCCGCTCGGAGCGAGAATGCGTCGTAGCTCAGCGGCGTTCCGCGGCGAAAACACGCAACTGACCGCGTCGATCGATCCGGTACGCACCGGCAGTGGTTGCCACACGTCGGCCACGACGGATCCCAGTCGCGGATGCGCACGAGCCACTTTCCTGGCCGCCGGCTTGGACACGTCGATTCCGACGCCCCTCATGCGCTCGGACGTCTCGAGTACCGCCGCCAGATAGTGTCCGGTACCCGCGCCCACCTCGAGCACGGTGGCGGGATCGTGTACCGACATGGCCGCGGCTACCGCAGCGATGATCCGATCGAAGTGTCCGCTGTCGAGAAACTTCGACCGCGCCTCGATCATCTCGGCGGAATCACCGACGATCTTGCCCGCGTTTCCCGCCAGCAAACTGACGTAGCCCTGACGTGCAACGTCGAAGGTATGCGCCCGGTCGCACCGCAACACGCGACCGTCCTCGATGGCCTCGAGATCCGAGGTGCAGTGCGGGCACACCAGTAGATCCATCACTTCGCTCAGCATCTTCGTTCTCTCCGTATGGTCCGACATCACCACAAAGCCCCGTTCGCCGACTTCGCGCACGGGGCTATGGGTAGAAAAGAACAGCAGCTATCCGGTGACGCCCCTCAATTCCTCACCGAGTGCTGCTGCCTCGTCTGGGGTGAGTTCGACGACCAGGCGCCCACCGCCTTCCAGCGGCACCCTCATCACGATTCCTCGTCCCTCTTTGGTTGCTTCGAGGGGACCGTCTCCGGTCCGGGGCTTCATCGCCGCCATCCTCTGCTCCCTCCAGATCTGCGCCACACTGCACTGCGCCTCGGCCAAAAAAGATTTCTCACCGCAGGGCGAGAAAGGTTCTTGCTCACTATTCTTCCCTATCGAGGCCGATATCGGGAACTGGAGTCGGTATTGGGGGGCGGCACCAGACAACCAGACAGGTGATCGTCCACCATTCCGGTGGCCTGCATCAGGGCGTAAGCCGTTGTCGGTCCGAAAAACCGCAGGCCACGGCGCTTGAGGTCGTCAGCCATCGCCGTCGACTCCGCCGTCACTGCAGGCACCTCCGAGGCGTCGACGAGCCGGCTCGGTCGCGGCTCGGTCGCGAACGACCACAGCAGAGTATCGAGATCGGTTCCAACCAGGTCGAGGACGACCCGCGCGTTGGCGATCGTTGCGGCGATCTTGGCCTTGTTGCGGACGATGGAGGCATCGGCCATCAGTCGGGCGACGTCGTCCTCGCCGAAGCGAGCGACTCTCTCCGGGTCGAAGCCGGCGAACGCGCGCCGAAAGCTTTCTCGTTTACGCAAGATGGTGATCCACGACAGTCCTGATTGAAACGATTCGAGGCACAGTCGCTCGTACAGTGCATCGCGCCCGTGAACTTCCCGACCCCATTCGGTGTCGTGATACTCCCGATAAAGGTCGTCTTGGGTCGCGCCCCATGGACAGCGCAGCAGACCGTCCGGTCCGGGTACCGCCGTCATTCCTCGGACTTCGCTGCTGCCAGAGCAGACCGCAGCAGATCGATCTCGGCACCCAACCGATCGAGAGCCCAATCGACTTCGCTCTGCTTGTAGCCACGCACCGTCTGCTGAAATTTCAATTGTCGAACATCGTCACCGGTCACACCTTCTGCTGGCAGCACCGTAGCGGTGGTGCCTTCGGGTAGCGGTTCGAGTTCTTCACCGCGTCCGAACACGACGCTTGCCACGAAGAAGAGCAGGGCTGCGATCACCGCGATGATGACGACGTAGAGAAGGAGCGTCAGCATGGATCGATCGTCTCACGCAGCCCTGCCCGTCACACGTGCAAGGTGTTGATTGCCGGTCGATCCTCCAACGAGACCTCCGTCGAGAACGGAACGAACGAGTCACCGTCGACGCGGAACTGCGTCAGCCCGGCTCCCGAGTCCGGGATTCCGCAACGCCCGAGCATGGTGCCGACGATCTGACGACTCATGGCACCGAGTTCGACGAGCGGACGGTTCCGATGCTTGCGTACACCGAGGTTGACCTGGCCGATGGCGTCGAGGCCGAGCCGATCGTAGGTATCGAGTAGCAGTCCGATCTCGACGCCGTAGCCGGGCGCGAACGGAACGGCAGACAACAACTCGCGGGTGCCGGCGTACTCACCGCCGAGCGGTTGGATCACGCTGGTCAATTCCGGACGCATAGCTGCAAGCAGTGGGCGGGCGACGAGCTCGGTGACCCGGCCTCCACCGTTGGCGTCCTCGCCGCCGCTCACCCGCAACGGGCGCCGGTAATACCCCTTCACCAGATGGATTCCCTCGACCGTCAACAAGGGCCCCAGCAGCTTCGGCACGAAGGCCGGATCGGGGTTGATGAGGTCGGAGTCCACGAAGGCAATGAGGTCACCGGTCGACGCTGCGACAGCACGCCACAGTACTTCGCCTTTGCCGGGCACGGGTTCGAGTCCTGGGATTGCTTCCTCTCGACTGATCACTCGTGCACCGGCTGCTCTTGCACGCTCTGCGGTGGCGTCGGTGGACCCGGAGTCCAGGACGATCAGTTCGTCGACCAGACCTCCCAGCAACGGGTGGATCGTGTCGATGACCGCGGCCACGGTCTGTTCTTCGTCGAGGGCGGGTAGAACCACCGAGACGGTTCGGCCCTTCTTCGCGGCTTCCAGCTCCGCCAGAGACCACGACGGTTCGTCCCAACTGTGCGAGTCTGCCCACGATTCCCTCACAGCCGTTCGGTCGGCCAACGTCATGCGAGCCCCCTGACGGTTCGTTCGGGAATCCTCGTCCCCAGAATTGCGGCAACCATGTCCACGACTCTTCTGGTCGATGCGACCTCGTGCACTCGGAACATGCGAGCTCCGCCTGCTGCGGCCAATGCTGTCGCTGCCAATGTTCCCTCCAACCGGTCGGCGAGTTCTACACCTAGAGTCTCGCCTATGAAATCCTTGTTGCTCAGCGCCATGAGCACTGGCCATCCGGTGTTTACAAGAACGTCCACTCGCCGCAACAACTCGAGCCCGTGATAGGTGTTTTTCCCGAAATCGTGGGTCGGATCGATCAGAATCGAGTCGCGGCGAACTCCGGCGGCAAGCGCCGCTTCTGCTGCTTTCGTCACTTCGGCGACGACGTCGGCGACCACATCGGTGTATCGAACACGGTGCGGACGCGTGCGTGGCGTGGCGCCTCCGGTGTGTGAACACACGATCCCGACACCCTCTTCTGCAGCGACTGCGACTAGATCAGGATCGGCCCCCGCCCAGGTGTCGTTGATCAGATCTGCACCGACTCCGCACGCGAGCTTCGCTACCTCGCTCCGCCAGGTATCGACACTGATCAACAGATCGGGGTATTCACCTCGAATGGCTTCGACGAACGGAATTACGCGGCGAATTTCCTCGGCCGCGTCGACCACATCACCGGGTCCGGCTTTGACTCCGCCGATATCGACCATGTCCGCGCCCTCCGCGACAGCGCGGTGCACCGACGCCATGGCCGCGTCGTCGGTGAAATTCGCACCTTTGTCGTAGAACGAATCCGGGGTGCGGTTCACAATCGCCATGACGAGTGCGCGGTCGGTGGCGACCGGTTTGCCGCAAAGGGTGCTCATGAATCAATAGTGGCATTTCTGCACAGACCGAATGCTGCGCGGCCGCTCGGGCTGGTCGAGAAGATCGATTCGGCCAGTGGATGGAAGTCACACTGACCGCTTCGCTACTTCCCTAACCTTTGGGGGCCTTCCCTGCAGCTACTTCGTCGACGTACCCGTCGTACGCCTTGTCGTATCCACCGGACTTGCCGCGGAGTACGTACAGCTCGGCCTCGGGGTCGTCGCCGTAGCCGAGTTTGCGCAGGGCAACCTTCTGGCTCTTGAACGTCGAGGTCTGCTCCAGACTGTCCACGACACGGACGAACAGCGGAACCGCGTACGAGGGCAGTTTGTCGTAGAGATGGCCGGCGACCGATTTTCCGTCGAAGCTCTCACCGTCACGCAACGTCACCGCAGCCATACCTGCCTTGCCGTCGGTTCCTTCGATGTCGACGCCGTAGACGACCACACCGTCCACTGATGGGTGTCCGCCGAGCGCGCCCTCGACCTGCGTCGTCGCGACGTTCTCTCCCTTCCACCGAAAGGTGTCACCGAGTCGGTCGACAAACGCGACGTGCATCCAACCCTGATGCCGGACCAGGTCGCCGGTGTCGAACCAGCAGTCCCCATCTTTGAACCCGTCTCGGACGAGTTTCTTCTCCGTCGCCTCGTCGTCGGAGTAACCGTCGAACGGCGCGCGGTCGGTGACCTTCGACAACAACAGACCTACTTCGCCGCGTCCGACCTTGCGGAGTCGGCCGTTGCTTCCGCGCATCGCCTTGCCCGACTCCTCGTCGTATTCGACGACGGCATACGGCAGTGGGCAGATGCCTGCAGTCTTCTTCATGTTCAGAGCATTGATGAACGCAATGTTGCATTCGCTCGCGCCGTAGAACTCCGCAACGCGCGAGATTCCGAAACGCTCGGTGAACTCTTCCCAGATCTCGGGGCGTAAGCCATTGCCGACGATAAGGCCGATCGTGTTGTCTCGGTCGTCCGGCCGCTTCTCCTGAGTCAGCAGGTAGCGGCACAATTCGCCGATGTAGGTGAACGCGGTCGCCTTGTTTACCTTGACGTCTTCCCAGAAGTTGCTGACCGAGAACTGTTTACCGATGGCCATCGCCGCACCGCCGGCGAGCACCGATGACAGCGTCACCGTCAGCGCATTGTTGTGGTACAGCGGCAGACAGCAGTAGATGACGTCGTCTTCGCGCAGCCGCACCCCCATGTTGCCCAGGCCGGACATCGACTTGAGCCAGCGGAAATGGCTCATCAAACTCGCCTTCGGCAGACCAGTGGTACCGGAGGTGAAGATGTAGAAGGCATTTTCTTCGGCCTGGATCTCCGCAGTAACCGAAGGATTGTCCGCGCTGGCATCCGCCGCGAGGTCGGCAAGCTCGCGCATCGGCAGAACCGCGCCTACGTCTGGAGCGTTGTCCAACGAGTCGAGCGCTTCCTGAGCGTTCTCGTCGAGGACGAGAACGGTCGCCGACAAGATGCCGAGGCTGTGTTCGAGGACGTTGCCCCGCTGGTTGTAGTTGAGCATTCCTGCGGTAGCGCCGAGCTTGACTGCAGCAAGGGCCGCGAAGAGCGCCTCGGGCCTGTTCTTGCTGAGTACACCGACCACGTCGCCGCGCTCTACGCCCAGGTCGGTGAATACGTGGGCATACCGATTGACCATCGCGTTTGCGTCGGCGTACGACACCGATTCACCTTCGAATCGCACGAAGGGGTGGTCTCCGCGCTTGGCAGCGGCATCCTGGAACACCAGGCCGATCGAAGCCTTGTGGTGGGGTTTGCGAGTGAAGCCCAGGACACCGCGCAGCAGGCTCGGCACCTCCGTCACCATTTTCGGCAACGCGACCGCGAGGTCGGTTAGGCCAATCTTCTGACGCGCATCGACAACCATGGACTCCCCTTCGAGCAATGTGATCCCTGTTACCTTACTCCAGAGTAACCTTCGGTTTCATCGCGGAGAACAGGCGGCTAGCGCATCGGCGATCGTGGCGGTTCTGATCAGCTTGTCCAGTGCCCGTTGTTGGACGAATCCCGTCGAGGACAGCCCGTCGAGCCATTGCAACAAGCCCGCGTAATGGTTCGTTGGATCCAGTAGTACGACGGGCTTGTCATGCATGCCCAGATACCCGGCCGTCCAGGTTTCGAACAGTTCCTCCAGCGTTCCGATGCCTCCGGGTAGCGCAATGAACGCGTCGGCACGGTCTTCCATGACCTTCTTGCGCTCACGCATGGTGTCGGTGACGATCAATTCATCGGCGTCGACGTCGGCGACCTCTCGATGGACGAGAGCTTTCGGGATGACTCCGACGGTGAAAGCACCTGCAGCCCTAGCCGATTCAGCCACCGCTCCCATCATCGAGACGTTCCCGCCGCCGGACACCAACTGCCATCCCCGTTGACCGATCTCGGTACCGAGCTCACGCGCCAGCTCGAGAAACGAAGGATCAACCGGCCCGGACGCACAGTAGACGCACACCCTGATTACGACAGCTTCGCTCACTCCGACTCTCCGCAAACGCTGCTCACGATCTGTACTGCTTCCTCGACACTGTCGGTGCAACGAATCAGGTCCAGATCGGCCGAGGATATCTTGCCCTGTGCGACCAGTGTGTCCTTGATCCAACTGATGAGACCGGACCAGAATTCTGTGCCGATCAGGACGATGGGAAAGCGAGTCACTTTGCCCGTCTGCACCAGCGTGAGAGCCTCGAACAATTCGTCGAGAGTGCCGAAACCGCCTGGGAGACAGATGAATGCCTGGGAGTACTTCACGAACATCGTCTTCCGGACGAAAAAGTACCGAAAATCGATACCCAGATCCACCCAGTCGTTGAGGCCCTGCTCGAAGGGCAGCTCGATGCCGAGCCCGATCGAGTAACCGTCGACGGTACTCGCTCCGCGGTTCGCCGCTTCCATGATTCCAGGGCCGCCGCCGGTTATAACCGCAAATCCCGCTACCGCCAACGCACTTCCGAGCTCGCGGGCCGCCTTGTACTCATCGTGATCACGTGGGGTTCGAGCCGACCCGAACACCGTGACCGCCCTCGGCACCTCGGCGAGAGCGCCGAAACCCTCCACGAACTCACTCTGAATCCGTAGCACCCGCCATGTGTCGGTGTGATTCCAGTTTCCCGTTCCGCGCTGATCGAGCAACCGTTGATCGGAGGTCGACGACTCGGTGTTGCGTCCGCGACGCAACGTCACTGGCCCCTTGTGTCTCGCTGGCGTCTCCATGTTTTACAGGTTATCCGGCCCACAACCCATCGGAACCACAGGTTATCCAGCGGTCAGGTATCCCCGCAGGACAGCCGTGACGTTCGTGATCTGCTCGGTGGGCACTCGCTCGTCGCGCTTGTGCGCCAAGTTCGGGTCTCCAGGACCGTAGTTGACCGCCGGGATACCGAGCGCCGAGAACCGCGACACGTCGGTCCAGCCGTACTTGGCGCGAAACCGGCCACCGGCCGCTTCGATCAGCGCCGCAGCAGCAGGTGCAGCGAGTCCAGGCAACGCACCGGGTGAAGAATCGGTGACCTCGAATCCGAGATCGAGCCCGTCGACGACGTCACGAACGTGCTCGATCGCCTGCTCGACACTCCGATCGGGGGCGAAGCGAAAGTTCACATCCAGTTCGGCTGCGTCGGGGACGACGTTGCCGGCCACGCCACCGGAGATACGGACAGCCTGCAGACCTTCGCGGTACAAGCAGCCATCGATGTCCACCTCTCGTGCACTGTATACAGCCAACCTCTCGAGAACAACACCGAACTTATGAATTGCGTTGTCCCCCAGCCACGATCGAGCGCTATGCGCTCTCGTCCCACCCGCCGAAAGCCGCACTCGCAGCGTGCCCTGGCAGCCCGCCTCGATGAATCCACCGGACGGCTCACCGAGAATCGCCACGTCGGCCGCAAGCCACTCCGGCAGCTCACGTTCGATCCGCCCCAGGCCGTTGAGCGTCGCGTCGATCTCTTCACAGTCGTAGAACACCAGCGTGATGTCGTGCGCAGGGTCGTCGATGGTGGCGGCGAGATGAAGAAAGACCGCGTCGCCCGACTTCATGTCGACCGTGCCACAACCATGCAGGACATCGCCCTCGACACTGTCGCGCTCACGTCTGCTCGGCACATTGTCGGCAATCGGAACGGTATCGAGGTGACCGGCGAGCATCACGCGACTGGGAAGCCCACGATCGGTGCGCGCAAGAACCGCGTTGCCGCTCCGGATGATCTCGAATCCAACCGTCTGCTCGCGCAGCGCGGCCTCCACCGCATCGGCGATCACCGACTCCTCCCGCGAAACACTGGGGATGTCCACCAGCGCCGCGGTCAGATCGATGGGGTCGGAATGCAGATTCAAAGCCGGGTGCGAACTCACCGTACGAGACTACTTCCCGACCATTCCGCAGGCTCCACTCCCGCCTGTTCAGGGCGAACTTCAGCGTGCCCTCGCCGACGCTACGGCCTGCGGAGCGCGCCCGTCGCCCTCGCGCTTCTGTCTTCGACGGCGCACGCCGTATCCTCGGTACCTGTGAGCGCACAGGGAGCATCAGCAATAGGCATTGCCAACATCACCACCAGCGGAGTCGTCCTCGACACCTGGTACCCCAGCCCCGAGCTGGGCGGAAACGGGCCCGTCGGCACCACGCGGCTCGAGGGGTCGGACATCCCCGCCGAGTTCGCCGCCCTCGTCGGCCCGGACGAGGCTCGCGGAGTCGACGTCGTCGCCGTCCGAACGACCATCGCCTCGCTCGACGACGCACCGATCGACGCGCACGACGTCTACCTGCGCCTGCATCTGCTCTCGCATCGTCTCGTTCAGCCGCACGGGCTCAGCCTGGACGGCCAGTTCGGCTTTCTTGCCAACGTCGTATGGACCAACTTCGGACCGGCAGCGGTCGACGGTTTCGAGACGGTCCGCACTCGCCTTCGTGCACGCGGCCACGTCACGGTCCTCAGCATCGACAAGTTTCCCCGTCTCGTCGACTACGTCGCGCCGTCAGGCGTCCGGATCGCCGACGCCGATCGCGTCCGACTGGGCGCGTATCTCGCGAGCGGAACGACGGTCATGCACGAGGGATTCGTCAACTTCAACGCGGGCACGCTCGGTAACTCGATGGTCGAAGGCCGAATCTCGGCCGGAGTCGTCGTCGGTGACGGCTCCGACGTCGGCGGTGGCGCGTCCATCATGGGCACACTGTCCGGCGGCGGCAAGAACGTCATCTCGGTCGGTGAGCGTTGCCTACTCGGTGCCAACTCCGGACTCGGCATTTCCCTCGGCGACGACTGCGTCGTCGAGGCAGGTCTCTACATCACCGCGGGAACCAAGGTGACCGGACCGGACGGCACCGTCGTGAAGGCTGCGACGCTCAACGGAAACAGCAATCTGTTGTTCCGTCGAAATTCGGTGTCCGGTGCCGTCGAGGTCGTGCCATGGAAGGGCACCGGCGTCGAACTGAACGCCGCACTTCACGCCAACGACTAGATGGTTCGAAGGGAGTCGAGAGTGGCAACCACTGCGCGTGCCGCCTCGACTCCCTTACGCTCCAGATGCGAAGTGAAGAACGCCGAGTGATCGGCGTGCTCGTGGAAGTGGTGGGGTGTCAGCACTACGGAGAACACGGGTACGTCGGTGTCCAGCTGGACCCGCATCAGGCCGTCGATAACAGCAGATTCGACGAATTCGTGCCGATAGATTCCGCCGTCCACGACCAGTGCAGCAGCCACGATTGCCGAATATTTACCCGTGCGCGCCAGACGCTGGGCGTGCAATGGAATCTCGAAAGCGCCTGGAACCGCGAACTGGACGACCGACGCTTCCTGATAGCCCTGCGCCGCCAACTCGGAAACGAATCCCTGGCGCGCCCGGTCGACTATCTCGCTGTGCCACGTCGCTTGGATGAAGGCGATGGATCCGAGTTGCTCGTTCGTCATGAAAGATGATGTTAGTCGTCGAGCAGATCGATAGTTCGCTCGTCTGGCTTACCGTCGTAGTACTTCTGCAATACCTCACCGAAAACCGGAATACCAGGGTCGACTTCGGCGAACAGGGTCATCGACGACTGCAGTTTCAAATCGTCCGGATATCCGAAAATGTCGGCGGCGGTCCCGTCGGCGATCTTCGCCACCATCGCGGCGGCCTTGCGCAGTCGAGGCCCCAGCACTTCGTGCGAGAGGTACATCTGCGCTTCCACGCGGTCTGCGATCCCGAAATGCTGAGCCGTCACACTCCGTCCGAGCCCAGCGAGTTGTGGGAAAACGAACCACATCCAATGGGTGCTTTTGCGGCCGGTCTTCAGTTCGGCGCGGACGGTGTCCCACACCGGATCCTGCGCGTCGACGAATCGCTGTAGGTCGTATTCCATCAAGAGCCTTCCGAAGAATTTTTGCCGAAACAGCTTCGTCGCGGGGCCGACATTAGCAGCGCTGCCTGCGCACTCATCCAACTCGAAGGCCGATACACTCCGCAAATGGGTAATGACGGGGTCGACACTGCGCCCGTGCGAGCACAATCCGGTAGTACCTCACCGGCCCCGCGCACGAGCCGCCGAAAGTGGGGGTGGGTCGCCGGAGTTCTTGCCGCCACCGTGTTGTTGGCAGCGGGCGTGTTGTGGTTGGCGCCGAGTAGATACTTACCTTGGGACACCACTGCATTTCCCGATGTCGACGCTTCGGCTCTGTCCTCGGAGCAGGCCGAGGTCGTCGAACTTCTCCGCACTGAACACAGCCGACAGAACCCGGGAACCTTTTACTCCGACGGTGTCGAAGAAGCGTGGTGCGCAAACTTCGTCAGCTGGATCATGCGTGAGGCAGGACAGCCACTGAGCAATCCGAATTCCGGTAGCTGGCGGATCCCCGGTGTGTACACACTGACCGAGTACTACCAAGACGAGGGCAGATTCGAACCGAAGGGATACATTCCGTCGGTCGGGGACGTCGTGCTCTACGACAACAGCAGTTGGATAGGTCAGCACACCAACATCGTCGTGGCGATCGACGGAAACACGGCCACGACGGTGGGTGGCAACGAACTCGGAAAGATCCGCGTACATACCGTCGACGTATCCAAGGACTCGGCCGTCGTCGGCTTCGGGCGCCTCGCCGAATAGGCGCTCAGCCGAGCTGCTTTTTCTGAACCTTGCCCATCGCGTTGCGTGGCAATGAATCCACGACGCGAATTTCCCTCGGCCGCTTGTGAATCGAGAGTTCGTTCGCGACGAGATCGATGAGAGCCGACGGTTCGACACCGGTGCCGACGACGAATGCGACGATGCGCTGACCGAGGTCGTCGTCCGGAAGCCCCACGACGGCGACCTCGTCGACGCTCGGGTCCCCCAGCAGAACGGTCTCGATCTCACCGGCACCGACGCGATAGCCACCGGTCTTGATCAGATCGGTGGATGCGCGTCCGACGATGCGATGGAATCCGTCCGGACCGATGACGGCTACGTCGCCGGTGTCGAACCACCCGTCCTCGGTGAAGACCTTCGCGGTCGCCTCCGGGTTGTTCAGGTAGCCGGCGAACAGCATCGGACCGCGTACCTGCAGCGCTCCGATCGACTCGCCGTCGTGTGGGAGCGTCTCCCCCGCCTCGCTCACGATTCGTGTTTCGACGCCGTCGACCGGCAGTCCCACGGACCCGGGCCTACGTTCTCCGTCGGAGCGGGTGCTGATGGTGATCAGTGTTTCGCTCATGCCGTAGCGCTCGATGGGCGCCTGGCCGGTCAGTTCCTTCAGTTTCTCGAACACCGGCACTGGTAGAGGCGCACTACCGGAGACGAGCAGACGGGCATGCGCGAGGGCTCTTGCGGACGCTTCGTCGGCGGCGATGCGGGACCATACCGTCGGGACACCGAAATACAGCGTTCCTTTGGCTGCGGCATAAAGCTCGGGAGTCGGTTTACCGGTGTGCACGAGCGGACTTCCGACGCGCAGCGGACCCAGTACTCCGAGGAGCAGTCCGTGAACATGGAACAGCGGAAGTCCGTGCACCACAGTGTCCCGCGATGTCCAATTCCATGCCTGCGCTACCGCGTCGATGCCGGCCGCGATCGCTTCCCTCGACAACAGGACGCCTTTCGGCGGGCCGGTCGTGCCGGAGGTGTAAAGAATGAAAGCGATGGACGACGGGTGTGGATCCGGGTAGCTGTGCCAGGACCTTGCGTGCTGACGAACCGGCAGGACCTCGAGGCCTGCCGTGTCCTCGGGCACCTCGCCGAGCCATGCCTGCGCACCGGAGTCCCTCAGCATATGTTCGCGTTCGGCATGCCCGGCATCGGGCGGGATCGGCACTACGGTCACACCTGCAATCAGCGCACCGACTACGGCAAGCACCGTCTTGACGCTGGGAGTCGCCAGAACTGCCAGTCGTTCCGCCCGCGAGATCCGCTCGGCGACCGACGTCGCAGCGCCGAGAATGTCGCCGCGGGACAGGGAGACACCGCCGATCGTCACAGCGTCGGCAATATCGTGTCCGCGAGCGACGGCGAGTGGATTCAAGGATCGGAGCAGCACATGGTTACCGTACATACATGGATGCCGACGGAATCGACACCGGTGACTACGCCGAGTACATGACGGTGCCCGCCGGAGACCTGCAGCCCGGGGTTTATTTGATCGGAACCGATGCCGACCAGGAAATCGCTGACGAGGAAGATCTGGACGACGACCTGGACAACGAGGACGATATCGAGGTCGCGCACATCAGCGAAGGCGCCCCTCGGCTGGTCTATTCGGTGCAGTCCGATGATTTCTGGACACGCGTGGAACTCGCAGACCTGCGGGCCGCACAGATCTACGAGGAAGCGAATGCGCGCAACCCGTCGGTCAATGCCGCGCCCAAGCGGTTCACCACGGTCGAGGCTTTCGGTAGCAATGAACTGGTCTACATCCTCCGCATCAGGCGCGGTGGTTGGGACATCGCCTGACTTCCGATCGGGCTCGCTGAAGGCACCTGTGCCCTACACCGAGGACGCGACTGTGCCGATGCCGAGGGCTGCGAGGATTCCAGCGCTGATGCGATCGAGCCAGTCGGTCACCTTGGGTCGCCGCAGCAGCACGACGGCGCGCGAGGCCGCGACCGAGAAGACGCCCATGACCAGTGCGGCCACCACCACTTCCACGGCCCCGAGAGTCATGGCTCCGGCGAACGTGACGACGGACAGGAACTGGGGAACGACAGCGAGATAGAACAGTCCGACTTTGGGATTGAGTGCGCACGAGAGGACACCGGCACCGAAGGCGGACCGAGCCGAGGCCACGACCGGCACCATCGGTTCACCGTCGACTTTCGACTTCCTGCGCGCGATGAACGCACGTACCCCGAGGTACAGCAGGTACAGGCCGCCGAGGATCTTGATTACTCGGTACAGGGTCGCTGACTGCTCGACGATGGCTGCGAGTCCAACGGCAACCAACGCTGCCCAGAACAAGCCACCGAGCGCGACGCCCATGGCCGCAGCAATTCCGGGTCGCTGGCCTCCGATGCTGTATCGAAGCACGAGGAACGAATCTGGCCCGGGAAGAATAGCCAGCAGGAAACACACCCCTGCAAAGCTGAGCAACATGCCGACGGTCATGGACTGAATGAGAACACCCAGGCCAGGCATGGTGCAACCGGATAGCCGCGAAAGTGAAGCTTCAGCGCAGGCTAGAGCGCCAGACGCTCCGCGGCCGTCTGGATGCGTTCGTCGGTGGCAGTCAGCGCGATACGGACGTGCTGGGATCCGCGGGGGCCGTAGAACTCACCCGGAGCGGCAAGGATGCCTCGCTCGGCAAGCCAGTCGATGGTGTCCCGGCAGGGTTCCCCGCGGGTGGCCCAGAGATACAGCCCGGCTTCGGAGTGATCGACTTCGAACCCGGCTGCTTTGACAGCGGAGAGCAGTGTGGCGCGACGGGCACGGTAGCGCTCACGCTGGATGTTCTCGTGCTCGTCGTCGGACAGTGCCGCAGTCATGGCAGCCTGAATCGGCAACGGCATGATCATTCCTGCGTGTTTGCGAACTTCGAGCAGTTCGGTAACCAATTTCTGGTCGCCGACGACGAAGCCGGCACGATAGCTCGCAAGATTGGACGTCTTGGAAAGCGAGTGCACGGCAAGGAGATTGGTGTGGTCGCCGTCGCTGACACGGGGGTCGAGGATCGAGAGCGCCTCGCCTTCCCAGGTCAGGCCGAGGTAGCACTCGTCGGACACGACCACGGCGTCGCGCTCACGGGCCCACGAGACCACTTTGCGGAGGTGCTCGAGACCGAGGACCTTGCCGCTCGGGTTCGCAGGAGAGTTCACGAATACGAGCGATGCGCGCTCGGGGCCGAGTCGATTCAAGCCGTCGGCACGAATGATGCGCGTACCGGCAAGTAGAGCTCCGACTTCGTAAGTCGGGTAGGCCAGTTCAGGGATGACCACGAGGTCGCCGCTACCGAGACCGAGAAGGGTCGGTAACCAGGCGATCATTTCTTTGGTGCCGATGGCAGGCAGAACCGCGTCGGCACCGATCCCCGTTATGCCGTACCGCCGCGCCAGCGCAGCAACCGCCGCTTCACGCAGCGCCAACGTGCCGACGGTCGTCGGATAGCCGGGAATTTCCGATACCGACGCCAGCGCTGCGCGGATGATCGGTGCAACCGGGTCGACGGGGGTGCCTACCGACAGATCCACGATTCCGTCCGGGTGCGACTGTGCCTTGTCTTTCGCGGCAGTCAGTGAGTCCCAGGGAAAGTTGGGCAGGCCGGACGCGACGGAGATACGCGCCAATGTCAGCTCTCACCCATGGGAGGCAAAGCCTTGATGAACGGTGGGTCGAAATCGGTCTTGCCGAGCTTCGCGGCCCCACCGGGTGAACCCAGATCGTCGAAGAAATCGACGTTCGCGCTCACGTAGCCACTCCACTGCTCCGGGACGTCGTCCTCGTAGAAGATTGCTTCGACGGGGCAGACCGGTTCGCATGCACCACAGTCGACGCACTCGTCGGGGTGGATGTACAGCATGCGGCCACCTTCGTAAATGCAGTCCACCGGGCATTCTTCGATGCATGCCTTGTCGAGTACATCCACGCACGGTTCCGCAATCGTGTACGTCACTGCTGGTCTCCCTCCCTTTCCAGTAATCGACACCGAAAGCGTTGTTCGCTGCTTGCAGTGCCCTGAGAATCCTAGTATCGCGTCGTAGAATTACGACAATCAGCGCAGGGTGTCCTCACTGTGGCCCTCGGGTCATCCGAGAAGCCCCCTTCGAGCTTACGTGGCTCGGACTCTCGACGTTCGCGTGAACCCAACCGAGTCCCTGCTTTGCAGCTCGGGACAGCGCACCACGCTCCCCGACATAGCTTGCCACGCCGCCGACCAGAGGAATTGCCGAGAGCACACGATAGATGCCACGGCTGCGCGGTCGCTTGGCCAACTCGCCCGAGACGTCCCTGAGCACTGTCGCGACGTCCCACATCGCATGAAGTAGCGCGAAGGGACCGCATTCGCGGCCCGGTGCCGGCGACGAATCGGGTTCGGCGGTGTCGAGACCGACCTCGCGGCCGCACAGCACGGAGGCGAGCATGCTCACGTGCGCCGGCCGGTCTACCACGCCGTTCTCTCTGGCTACGGCAACGAGAACCATCGCCTGGTTCGCGAAGCCGAGCAGATCCTGCAACGGAAGCCGGTTGACCAGTACACCGAAGACGCTGGGGAATGCGACGGCGACGGTGTTGAGCGCGCCGATCCGCATGACCCACCACTGCGAGCGGGCCTGTGCATCGAGCTCGAGCCATGCTGCGGTCCCGGGGAAGTCGGTGGCGTTCAGCGTTTTCGCCAACGTGTCGAGCATGGTGTCGATGGCGGTGTCGTTGGCGGTAGGTTTTCGAAACGTTCTCGCCTTCAGGCCTACCGGATCACGCTCGGCGAGAACGTCGAGAACAGGGTCGATGATGGCCACGGCCCGGTCGAGGGCGGCGACGACTGTGCGATCGTCCATGCTCAGACGAGTCCTACGACAGGGACCGGCGCGACAAGACCGTACGTCGTCGTTCGTTCACGGGCAGGACGACCGATCCCCTCGGCAATCTCGTGGAGTTCGGCGACGGTCTTCTCCGATCCGTTCTGACTTCCCGCCATTCGCGAGATGGTCTCTTCCATCAACGTGCCGCCGAGGTCGTTCGCACCCCCGTTGAGCATCGCCTGAGTGCCGGTGATGCCGAGCTTGACCCACGAAGTCTGAATGCTGTCGATACGTCCGTGCAGCATGATTCGCGCCAATGCGTGCACTGCTCGGTTGTCACGGTTGGTCGGGCCTGGACGCGACGCTCCGGCTAGATACAGCGGCGAGGACTGGTGCACGAACGGAAGTGGCACGAACTCGGTGAATCCACCTGTCTTGTCCTGAATTCCCTTCAGCACGTTCATATGTCCGACCCAATGCGACGGATTGTCGACGTGGCCGTACATCATCGTCGAGCTCGATCGCAGGCCTACCTCGTGGGCGGTGGTGACCACTTCGATCCACTCCGCGGCAGGCAACTTGCCCTTCGTCAGCACCCAGCGAACCTCGTCGTCGAGGATCTCGGCTGCAGTACCGGGAATGGTGTCGAGTCCCGCGGCACGAAGTTCGACGAGCCAATCTCGAATCGACTGTCCACCTCGCGAAGCCCCGTTGACGATCTCCATCGGCGAGAACGCATGGACGTGCATCGACGGCACTCGTGCTTTCACTGCGCGCACCAGGTCCGCATAACCGGTGACCGGCAGTTCCGGGTCGATACCGCCCTGCATGCAGACCTCGGTTGCACCGAGAACGTGCGCCTCCCAGGCGCGGTCCGCCACTTCTGCCGTGGACAGCGTGAACGCATCGGCATCGCCCTTGCGTTGCGCGAAAGCACAGAACCGGCAACCGGTGTAGCAGATGTTGGTGAAGTTGATGTTCCGGTTGACGACGTAGGTGACGGTCTCGCCGTTGACCTGCCTGCGTAGATCGTCGGCGAGTGCCGCGACGGCGTCCATGCCGGTCCCCTCGGCCGTCGCGAGCGCCAGGTACTGCTCGTCGGACAGACCCGCGGGATCCTTCTCGGCCGCTCGGAGCGCGGCCACCAAGTCCCTGTCGACGCGTTCGAGGCCGGCCAGATCGCGCACTTGCTCACGGATGGACTCCCAATCCCCGAATGCGTTGTCCAGGTCGCTGCGTGTTTCGGTGTTGCGCCCCTCGGTGTCGATCTCGGTGTTCAGATCCACTCGGCCGGAGGACACCCACTCCTCGTCCGGCTCCTGCCACGGAAGCCCTGTCGGGAGGACGCCGTCACGCGCCATGCCGGTCTTCGGATCGGCCAGCGCGTTCACGTGTGCGGAGATGCGCGGATCAATCCAGGGCGCGCCTGCGAGAACGTACTGCGGTTGCGCTGCCGTGCGCTCGGTCAGCGTGTATCCGGCGGCTTCGGACAGCTCGGCCAACGTGTCGAGATTCGGCCACGGCCGTTCCGGGTTCACGTGGTCCGGAGTCAGCGGAGAGACACCGCCCCAGTCGTCGACGCCCGCGCCGAGCAACGCCGCGGTCTCTTCGACGGCGACGAGGTTCGGGGGTGCTTGAATACGCATCGACGGCCCGAGCAGCACCCGTGTGACTGCGATGGTTGCGAGGAATTCTTCCATACCTGCGTCGGGCGTATCTCGCATCACGGTGTCGCTCTTGGCGAGGAAGTTTTGCACAATGATCTCTTGCACATGACCGAAGGCCTTGTGCACCTTGCGAATAGCCATGATCGACTCGGCGCGATCGCGGATGGTTTCCCCGATTCCGACGAGGATGCCGGTGGTGAACGGGATGTTGAGGCGTCCTGCATCGGTCAGCGTTCGCAACCGAACCTCGGGATCCTTGTCCGGGCTGCCGTAGTGAGCCTGACCTTTTTCCTCGAACAGTCGGCGGGAGGTCGTCTCGAGCATCATTCCCATCGACGGTGCGACGGGCTTGAGGCGAGAAAGTTCCTGCCAGCTCATCACTCCCGGATTGAGGTGGGGAAGCAATCCTGTTTCTTCCAGAACTCGGATCGACATGGCGCGGACGTAGTCCAACGTGGAGTCGTAACCCCGGGAATCGAGCCACTCCTTGGCCTCGGGCCAGCGATCTTCCGGCCGGTCTCCGAGGGTGAACAGTGCTTCTTTGCATCCCAGTTCCGCACCTTTGCGCGCAACCTCGATGATTTCGTCGGGATCCATGAACAACCCGTGGCCTTCGGCGCGCAACTTCCCAGGCACCGTCACGAAAGTGCAGTAGTGGCATTTGTCGCGGCACAGGCGAGTGATCGGGATGAATACCTTGCGCGAATACGAGACCGTCTTGGGTCGGCCCGCTGACTCGAGACCAGCATCCCGCACGCGCGACGCCGAAGTGCAGAGGTCCACCAGGTCGTCACCGCGTGCGTGCAGCAGCACCGTGGCTTCGTCGACGTTGAGCGATACCCCGTCGCGGGCGCGCCGTAGAACGCGACGCATTGCGGAGGGGGCGGGGACCTTTTCTGGTTCGGGAGCAGCGGCAGTTACAGGATCAGGCAGCATGGTCACCAGTCGATCATGCGCCACCGACGGGTGGGCGTGCCACCGGCGGTGGTCGGGCGGGGCAGGAGTGGAGCCTGCGGAACGACCATTGGGGTCAGGAGTGGAGCCTGCGGAACGACCCAGGAGGGCGGGAGTGGAGCCTGCGGAACGACCCAGCAGGGCGGGAGTGGAGCCTGCGGAACGACAAGATTAGGGCAGGAGTGGAGCCTGCGGAACGACCAGAATAGATTGGGGCATGATCACAATGACCGATCCTGCGTGGCGTCCGAGTCCGCGTGCGCGGCAATTGTGGGCCATCAATGCCTCGTTGATGTGGGTTCCGCTGTTCATCGCCCAGCTCGTGTGGGCCGTGATCGACGGCAAGTGGACGACGTGGCCCCATACGGTGGTCTTTGCCGCTTCGGTCGTGTTCGCCGCCGTTCATATCGTCGTCGTTCCGGTGTGGCGGTATCGCGTGCATCGTTGGGAGATCAGTGACACCGCGGTGTACACGCTGACCGGCTGGTTCGACCAGGAGCGACGCATCGCACCGATTTCGCGGGTACAGACGGTCGATACCGAGCGTGGGCCGATCGACCGGATGCTGGGATTGTCCACGGTCACCGTCACCACTGCGTCTTCGGCGGGGGCGGTCAAGATCACGGCTTTGGACAAGGAGGTGGCCGATCGTACTGTCGCTCAGCTCACCGAGATCGCGGGTAGAACGTTGGGCGACGCGACGTGAGCACCGACACCGAACTTCTGGTCGCCGAGGAGCAGCAACCGTGGCTGCGTCTGGACAAGCGGATGCTGTTGGTTCATCCGGTCAACGAAGCGGTCAAGGTCCTGCCGGTCCTGTTCGTGTCTTTCGTGATCGGCAGTCGGAGCGGTAATCATCTGTGGGGTTTGATTATCGTGACCCTGGTGGTGGTGTTCGCGTTGCTGCGCTGGTTCACCACCAGTTATCGCATCGGCCCGGTGCATGTGCAACTGCGCACCGGGGTGTTTCAGAAAAAGCTACTGTCCGTGCCGCGCAGCCGAATTCGCTCGGTCGACGTCGAAGCGGGCGTCATGCATCGGCTTCTCGGTCTGTCGATCTTGCGGATCGGCACCGGGCAGCAGGCAGGCAAGGGTGAGAAATTCGAATTGAACGCGCTCGATTCGAGGGTGGTCCCCGCGTTGCGTGAACAGCTGTTGCAGCGAGCCGAGCGGGGGCCCGATGCACTCAGGAAGGCGCCACCCGCGGCAACCGAGATTGCGCACTGGAAAACCGAGTGGGTCCGATATGCACCGTTCTCGTTCACTGGCGTAGTGGCCATCGCAGCGGCGGTCGGGGTGCTCTTCCAATACGGATTCGGTGAACGCGTCGCAAATTCTTCCCTTGTCTCCAGCAGCATCGACTCCGCGGAGCGTTTCGGTATCGCCCTGGTGATCGGCGTAGGACTGCTGATACTGCTGATCGTCGCCAGTCTCTTCGCGTGCGCTCGTTACCTGATCGCGTACGGCAATCTGACCGTCACCGACGACGGCGCGCGCCTGCACGTCAACCATGGACTCCTCAAGACTCGCTCGACGACGCTCGACCGGAAACGCCTTCGCGGCACCTCACTGTCCGAACCTCTGCTGCTGCGGATCGCCAAGGGTGCGAAGCTCGACGCGATCATGACGGGTGTCAGCGCGGAGAAAAAGGAATCGTCGCTGCTGTTACCGCAAGCACCCGCACGCGAAGCACTCCGCATGATGACGGTCGTGCTCGGTGACGCCGGGCTGCACGAGAACGCGCAGAAGCCGCTGACGCCGCACGGACCGGCAGCCAAACGTCGCAGATACACCCGAGCAGTAATCCCCGTACTCGTTGTGGCCGCCGGGCTCGGGACCGCCAGTGCACTCGGCGCTCCGATCCCGACCACGGTGTGGGTGGCCATGGTGATCGTGCTGCTCGGCGCGGTATTCGTCGCATGGGATCGATATCGTGGGCTCGGCCACGCAGTGTTGCCGGGTTGGTTGATCACCCGCCACGGTTCCCTCGACCGCACCCGGCACTCACTGGAGGCCGCCGGGATCATCGGATGGACGGTCAGACAAACATTCTTCCAACGGCGCGCCGGTGTCGCGACAATCGTCGCTGCCACACCGGCAGGCGTCGGACACTACGAGGTTCTCGACATTCCCGCAGACCAGGCGTGGGCCCTCATCGACGCTGTCACCCCGAGAGCCGGCGACAAATGGGCCCACTGAACACACCTGACCCCGAACCCGGTCATTCCGCAGGCTCCACTCCTGACCCCAATGGTCATTCCGCAGGCTCCACTCCTGACCCCAATGGTCATTCCGCAGGCTCCACTCCTGCCCCCGATGGTCATTCCGCAGGCTCCACTCCTGCCCCCAATGGTCATTCCGCAGGCTCCACTCCTGCCACCATCGCCGACCTCGACCTGGCCGTCAGCGCTTGTCGAGCTTGCCCGAGGCTGGTCGCCTGGCGCGAGAAGGTAGCCACCGAGAAGCGAGCCGCGTTTCGGGACGAAACCTACTGGGGCAGGGCGGTTCCCGGGTTCGGTCCCGCGGACGCGTCGGTTCTGATCGTCGGCCTCGCACCTGCCGCACACGGAGGCAACCGCACCGGACGCATGTTCACCGGGGACCGCAGCGGTGACTTTCTATATGCGGCACTTCATGCCGTTGGACTTGCCAATCAGCCGACGGCTACACACATCGGCGACGGCCTGACGTTGCGAGGGGTCAGAATCACTGCGCCGGTTCATTGCGCTCCACCGGACAACAAGCCGACCGTCACCGAGCGCGATCGTTGCCGCTCGTGGCTCGACATCGAATTGAGCTTGCTGAAGCCGACGCTGAAATCCGTGATCGTCCTCGGCGGATTCGGTTGGCAGGCCCTGTTACCTGTGCTGGCAGCGAACGGCTGGGACATTCCGCGTCCACGCCCGAAATTCGGCCATGGCGTCGAAGTCGATTTGGGGTCGATTCGGTTGTTCGGCAGCTACCACGTCAGTCAGCAGAACACGTTCACCGGGCGGTTGACTCCGAAGATGATCGAGGATGTGCTGCGGGCGGCCGGGTACCATGCGGGCCTGATGTGAGCGCCGTCAGCCTCCAGGTGAACAGCAGAACTCCAGACGGAGCGACACCCGCCACCAGCAACAACGCCGTTCGCCAATCGGAAAGCAACAGCACGTCGCCGCCGGGGCCACCGAACATGCAGATCAGCACTGCGACGCCCCAAGCGATCAGCGGCGACGCAATGGCGAGGGGTCGTTCTGCAACTTTGCGCGCGGCGTAGAGAAGCATGACATTGGCGATTCCCGCGAGCAGAGCACTGACCGGGAAGGGCACCGGCCCGAGGTAGGCCGGGAGGAAGAAAACGGACAGTACGCCGCAGAGAAAGCCGTCGAAGATCAGTACTGCGAGCGTTGCCCTCGACACGAGGACGACAGCATTGGATGCGGCCTTCGAGATCATGTTGCCAATACTGGCGTACTCCCCGCGGTCAGGAGACCGGCGGGTATCCCAAAGCGGTCAGGAGATTGCTCAGCGCGGACGCGAGATCGGTGAGGCCGGACTGATACAGCATCTCCTGACGGGGGAAATCAGGTATCAACGAGTTGACGAACGCGACGATGGCGTCCTGCACGACCCAGTTGTACATCTTGCGTACTCCCCTGCTCGGCCGACCGCGCTGTATGAGTCCTAGTGATCAAAATCATATTCTATGACGCCGGAAAACAGGTCACTTTCCCTACCCGAGGCATCGACCTCTCCCCGATCGCCTCGAACGAGAACGAATTGCTCTTCGGCCAGAATCGGCTGCGCTATGTTGTTCGACAGTGCGTACTCGGTGCCCGAAGGCGCGACGGTCACCTGGGTGGCGTGTGCTTCGAGTGCAGCGCGTTTGCAGCCGAGAACGCCTCTGACATCGAGCGAGGTGGTGATGGTCTCCTCTGGCACGGTGGACAGCTCGCCGGGCTCGGGCATTCGCCAGCCCTCGGGAATGTCCGCGATCGAGTCCAATCCGCGCACAAGCTGTTCTTCACCGGTGACGGTCCAGTAGAACTTCTGCGGTGCCCACGGTGCGCCGACATTCTGGTAGCGGTCAGTGTCTGCGATATCGACAGCCTCCGTCACCAGCGAATGAACTTGCTGATGGTCGGGATGCCCGTACCCACCCTCCGGGTCGTAGGCGATGACGACGTGGGGCCGAACCGTGCGGATGACCGAGAGCAGTGCCGACAGAGCCTCGTCACGGTCGGCGTTGACGAACGCTCGCGGATCGAGTGCCGCCGGGGTACCCGCCATGCCGGAGTCGCGCCACCGTCCGGCACCGCCCAAGAATGTCGGTCCTTGGGCACCGAGAACTCCCAGCGCCCTGTGTAATTCGAGGATTCGGTATCCGCCGAGCTGATCGGCCCGGTCGGCGACGAGGCCTGCCCAGCGGTCACCGATAACTTCGCCTTCCTCGCCCAGCGAGCACGTCAGGACAGTAACTTCCACCCCTGCTCGCGCGTAGTGCGCGATAGTTCCACCGGTGGTGATGGATTCGTCATCCGGATGCGCGTGAACGAGAAGAAGTCTCACTTGGTCTTGATCCTCATCCACTGCGCAGCATCACCGAAGATGCCTACCTCGATCGGTCCCGCCAACGACACGGCTTCGACACCTGTGCTGACGGCGACTACAGACGAATCCTGCATGATCGGAAGAACTGCGGACAACGCCCACAATTTCGGCTCTGCTTCGGCAACCAGCCGGTCCGCCGGAAGTTCGCCGCGTAGAGCCAGATTCACCGAATTCTGCAACTCCGGCACGCACAAACCGGAGAGGTTACTCGGCGGGCGCGCCTTGGCCTCGTCGGTGCCACCCGACCGAGTTGGGGCCGGGGCCGGCGCACATCCAAATCTCGACGCCATCACGGTCGCGGGATCGTTTCCTACACTTGACCATCCGACCAATGCGTCGACCCGGCCGTCTACGAGTGCAGTGCTGTACAACTCTTCGGGTGGCAGTGGAGTCACCGACGCATCGATGCCCACGCTTGCCAGTTGGTCGGCAACGGTGTTTGCGACGGCGAGCGAGGTGGAATCATCCTCCACTGCCCCGATGATGAATTCGACTGGCAATGCGTCCTTTTCGAGCGCTCCACCCGGGCCTGGCACGAATCCCGCTCCGGCGAGAAGTGCCAGCGCACTCTGACGATCGATGGGAGCAGGAGCGGTGGGGGCATAACCGGGGTCCGACGGGCTCGACAGTTGTGCGCGCGCTGGGTGATCGGCCGACCCGGTCCCGGCTGCAACCGTCGACAGCAGTGCCGGATCGAGAAGGCCGAGGATCCCCGCTCGCACATTTGGATCCGACAGCATCGCAGTTCGGCCGTTGAGGGTCAGATCGAGAACGCGTGGCTGAAATCTGACGTCGGTGCGAACCCCTGGTATCGCCGCCAGCTGGGCCCTCGTAGCGGTGCTTGCTCGAACCTGGGCTACCTGCGCGTCTTTCGACCGAAGCGAGTCTGCCAACTGAGCAGAGGTCCCACCTCGACGAAGCAGGATTCGATCAGGCTTCGCCGGCTCGTCCCAGAACCTGTCGTTGCGTTCGAGAAGGATTTCGTCGCGTCCTTCGTCGATCGACTTGATACTGAACTGACCGCCGGAGACCGGCACGTTGTCGACGAGACCGGTTTCGAAGCCACCGGGGGAATCTTTGAGGAGATGACTCGGGAGTAAATCGGAGAAGAGCCGTCGCCAATTTTGATATGGCTCAGCGAATGTCACGGCGACGCTCTTGCCGCCGCCGGAGGAGGCAACATCGACGATGAGGCCGTAGCCTGCCGGGTCGATGACTCCGGGTTGCGAAATCATCTGTTGCCAGAGATACCGGAAATCCTCGGCGGCGATCGGCGCACTGTCGGACCACTGAGCTTCGTTACGGAGTTGATAGGTGACCGTGAACGGATTCTGCGACGTCACGTCCGCCGACAACAACAGCGAAGGGTCCTGGACCCAGATGGACACCGCGGGGTTCGACGGATCGGTGGTCGGCCGAAACGGACTCGGTAGGACGAGCGCGCTCACCGCAGAGTTGGCGGGCGACTGATCCGACAAGAGGTGCGGATTGAATCCGATGCCGACATCGTCGATCGCGACGACGACGGGATCTCCGGTTTCGACGGGTACTTCCGTCGTCGTGATGACGGGTGTCGGTTCGCTCTCGACCGGAGGCGGCGGGTTGGCGGTGCATGCTGCGAGAACCAGAGTGGGTAGAACCAATGCGATGGTTCCGAGGCCCAGGGGGCGCGCTCGCCGCAAATGCATCTCCTTCGTCGTAGCCCGTGCCTGCTCAGTCATCTGTCGAGACCGACTGCGCAGACACGGGCGTTCAGCGCGATATACGAAAGCTACCGCTCTTTACAGAGCAGCCTTGTCACGCGACTTGCTGCGCGAACGCTCACGAGCACGCTCATTGGAATCGAGGTGCACCTTACGGACGCGAACGACCTCGGGGGTCACTTCGACGCACTCGTCGACTGCACAGAATTCCATGGCCATTTCCAGGTCCATCTTCTTCGGCTTGGCCAAAGTCTCCATGACGTCTGCCGAAGACTGACGCATGTTGGTCAGCTTCTTCTCGCGCGTGACGTTGATGTCGAGGTCTTCCTGACGCGGGTTGATGCCAACGACCATGCCCTCGTAGGTATCGACGCCCGGCTCGACGAAGAACGTGCCTCGGTCGGCCAACTGAATCATGGCGAACGGGGTGACGCTGCCGGCGCGGTCCGAGACGAGCGAACCGGTGTGGCGTGCACGAATCTCTCCTGCCCACGGTCCGTAACCGTGGAAGACAGCGTTGGCGATACCGGTGCCACGCGTGTCGGTGAGGAAGTCGGTGCGGAAACCGATGAGGCCACGCGAGGGAACGATGAACTCCATGCGAACCCAGCCTGCGCCGTGGTTCGTCATCTGCACCATCTTGCCCTTGCGTGCGGCGAGCAACTGCGTGACACCGCCGAGGTATTCCTCCGGGGAGTCGACGGTCAATTCTTCGAACGGCTCGTGAACCTTGCCGTCGACCAGCCGGGTGACCACCTGGGGCTTGCCGACGGTCAGCTCGAAGCCTTCACGACGCATCTGCTCGACGAGGATGGCGAGAGCCAGCTCACCACGACCCTGCACCTCCCAGGCATCGGGACGGCCGATGTCGAGAACCTTCAACGAGACGTTACCGACGAGTTCCTGATCGAGGCGGCTCTTGACCATGCGCGAGGTCAGCTTGTGACCGCTGACGCGGCCGACGAGCGGGCTCGTGTTGGTGCCGATGGTGACCGAGATCGCCGGCTGGTCGACGGTGATCCGCGGCAACGCGACGGGGTTCTCTAGGTCGGCGAGGGTGTCACCGATCATGATGTCAGGGAAGCCTGCGACGGCGACGATGTCTCCTGCGACGCCCTTCTCGCCCGGTACGCGCTCGACACCGATGGTGTTGAGCAGCTCGGTGATCTTCGTCTTCTGGACGACGGGTTCGCCGTCGACCTCACGCATCCAGCTCACGGTCTGGCCCTTGCTGAGCTGGCCGTTGTGGATGCGAACCAGAGCGAGGCGACCCAAGAATGCCGAAGCATCGAGGTTGGTGACGTGCGCCTGCAGAGGAGCGTCGACGTTCCCCTTGGGAGCAGGAACGTAGCTGAGCAGAACCTCGAACAGTTCGTCGAGGTTTTCCGCATCAGGTGCGTTGCCGTTCTCGGGCTGAACCTTCGATGCCTTGCCCTCGCGGCCGGAGGCGTAGAGGACAGGAAGGTCGAGGGCAAGCTCAGCAGCCTCGGAAGCTTCGTCGTCGAGGTCGGAAGCGAGATCGAGAAGCAGGTCGTGACTCTCGGAGACGACCTCTTCGATTCGTGCGTCGGGTCGATCGGTCTTGTTCACGACCAAGATGACGGGCAGCGACGCAGCGAGCGCCTTGCGCAGCACGAAGCGGGTCTGCGGTAGCGGACCCTCGGATGCATCGACGAGAAGGACTACACCGTCGACCATGGACAGGCCGCGCTCGACCTCGCCACCGAAGTCGGCGTGCCCGGGGGTGTCGATGACGTTGATGACGGTCATGGTGCCGTCGGGGTTGCGTCGATGAACGGCCGTGTTCTTGGCCAGAATCGTGATGCCCTTTTCCTTCTCGAGGTCACCCGAGTCCATCACGCGATCGATCGCTTCGGCGCGTTCCTCGAACGCTCCCGACTGCCGGAGCATGGCGTCGACCAGGGTGGTCTTGCCATGGTCGACGTGTGCAACGATGGCTACGTTGCGAAAAGTGGTGGTGCTGTCGATGTTATCTGCACTGCTTGGGGCGCTCACGCGAAAGGTTCTCCTGGGTTGAATGCGGGCTCTTGTTCGCTAGCGGGCTTATTGACGCTAGAGAAGCGCGCTGCACCGCGAGAATCTCGCGACTGAACAAGTTTACCCGCTACCCCAGGGTGACCTGCGACACGCAGTACCCTTTTTCATAAGTTCACCTTGAAATGCGAGATTTTCGGAGACGTTCACATGGGCAAGATCAAGGCCGAGAAGGTGTCGGGTCTCAAGCCCAAGAAGAAATGTTGCCGCAAGAAGACGCGCTGCATCAAGTGCCCCGTGGTGATAATGAGGATGAAGAAGCTCGAGAATCAGGGCGTCTCCGGCAAGGATCTCAAGAAAGGCCTGAAGAAGGCCCGGTCTGCCTGAGCATCAGCGCAAGTTCGGTTACCCATTCGCGGTCCGCATCGACCAGATCCATCTCCCGCAGTTCAGCGGCGTCGACCCACCGCAAATCTGAATGCTCAAGCGGCGCAGGCGATCCGGCAACCAATTCGACGCGGTAGGCACGCAGAATTCGTCCGGCTCCGATGTGGACATCACCGGCAAGCTGCGCACCGACAGCAGTGTCGACGCCGAGTTCCTCGTGCAGTTCACGCATCAACGCCTGAGCGTCGCTTTCGCCGGGTTCGACCTTTCCTCCCGGCAGCTCCCACAGGCCCGCGAGCTCCGGTGGACGGGCTCGCTGAGCGAGAAGAAGTAGCCCGTCGGCGACGATGGCACCGGCCACCACGACGGCAGGAGTGGTGATGTCGGGGGCGGAACCAGCTGATTTTTCGGCATCGGTCATGTCAGGATCGTTTCCATGAGTGAACTACTGTCAAACGCCGAGATCGACGACGCACTGAGCAGTCTGCCGGGGTGGAGTCTCGATGGCTCCTCGATCACCCGGACGGTCGAGTTGCCGACGTTTCCGGCGGCAATCCAGTTCGTGTCGAGGGTGGCGACCGCTGCCGAGGCTGCGGGGCACCACCCCGACATCGATATTCGATGGCGAAAGTTGACCTTCACGCTGTCGACGCACTCCGAGGGCGGGCTCACGTCGAAGGACGTGGATCTGGCTCGCGAGATCGAGAAGCTGCTGATTCGAGATTGACCCGTCGTCTTCTCAGGTAGATCGCCAGGATGTACACGAGGAGTGCACCGAATACGTCGACGGTTCCGAGCCAGGCGAGTATCCCTGGGCGGGATACGAGCCAGATCGACTCCTGGAAGAAGCTGAGGATCCAGGGGATGCCGATGACGCTGGTCACCAGCCAGTATCCGGCCACGATCCGTGTGAACAGAGCTTCGCGATCCGGCCCGTGTACGAGCCAGACGAGCAGCGGCATCACCCATACCCAGTGGTGTGACCAGGAGATCGGCGAGATGAGCAGCCCCAACAGTTGAACGACGAGGAGGATGCCGAGTCGATCGTCGCGTCGTAGCGAGCGCCATGCGGCGATTGCGAGAGCGAAGACGATCACGACGCCGCCGATCCACAGCGCCCCGGATCCGATGTCGTGTCCGGCGATCCGGCTCATTGCTCCGCGCAGCGACTGGTTCCACACCGAGCCGACCGGCCCGATTCGATCGGCGTCACCGAGCAGCGTGGTGAAGTAGGTGCCTGCTTGATGGCCGAGAACCAGGTAACTGAGCGCGACGGTTGCAGCGAAGGCGACTGCCGAGAAGATCGCCGCCTTCCAGCGCTTCGTGGCCAGGAAGTAGAGCCCGGTTATCGCAGGCGTGAGCTTGATTCCGGCGACGAATCCGATGAGTCCACCTGCCACCCACCAACGCGTACTCCGGATCGCCACGACCGCACCCAGAGCGAGGAAGACGTTGACCTGCCCGTAGTCGAGTGTGGTGCGCACGGGTTCGGTCCACAGGGCAAGCGCTGTCCATGCCATAGCGATGCGGGTCCAGCGTGAGGTGCCTGCCACGTCGTCACCGAGCATCAGCCCGAGGCTGAGCTTGATGAGCAGGAACATCGCTGCCATTGTCGCCAACTGCCAGGCGATCCCGACGACGGTGAACGGCAGATAGTGCAGTGGAAAGAAGACCAGGGCTGCGAACGGCGGATAGGTGAACGGAAGCGGAAAGTCGGGAGTCTTCACCGAGTAGGTGAAGTTGTAGAGATCGTCTTTCAGCAATGCTGCCGAGCCGTCTACGTAGACGTGCAGGTCGACGAGGTTCATCCCGTTGGGCATGGCGAAAGCCCAGGCGAGTCTGGCCAAGACCGATAGCGCAAGCAGGAAGGGGGCGTATCGAACCAGTCGGTTCACCTGTTGTCTCTCGCTCCCGCTCGGTGCAGTTCGGTCGTCTCGGTTCGAGATCGACAGCCGAGCTTATAGGGAACCCGATCGGGCCTCGCGCACGCGGTTCACAGAATATGTTGACCATCATGATGGATGTTCACAAATAACATTTGCATCACCAATCACACTGTTCACTTCTGTAACACGCTAATGTCCGTGGACGGTCAATGCCGAGTCACGACCGCGTCCAGTCCGACAACGCCCGAAAGTACGGGCTGTACAAGACAAGGGTCGGATACATAGAGTGGCCCCTCGAGCCAACAACCGCTTCATGGCCCGTTTTACGATCAGGATGGGGAAAATCAAGTGCTTCGTACCGGGGTAACACGCAAAGTCGTCACTGTTGCGGCGGTGGCATGCGCCGCTGCACTCGCGCTGCCGACCTTTGCTTCTGCAGAGCCAGCACCGCCTGCAGCCGAGCTGCCTCCTATGTTCCTCCCCGATCCGGACCAGCCTCTGCCGGATTACGCGCAGATCCAAGCACTTGCATCGTTCGCCCCCGCCATCATGGGTGCCGCCGCAGGTCCGACCGACGTCGCAGCGGGCCCGCAAGCCGACCTCCTCGCCCAGGCACGTCAGCTGCTGGACAATCCCGCCATCCCCGAGACGGTGAAAGCCACTCTCACGAGGGTCATCACATTCCTCGACGGATCCGGTGGCGGCGGACCCGAACTGCCTCCGTCCGACGGACCGGTCATCGCGCAGTTCCTCTACCCGACCATCGGTAAAGGCTGCATCTCGGACAAGGCAGATTCCATCGGCACCGCGCTGGCCGTACCCGGCCCCGCAACGCTTCCGCCTCCCGGACCTGCTGCAGGGCACGCCGGCTTCGTCTTCACCGCCCTCGGCACGGCTCCTCTTGCTGCTCAGCAAGAGTCACCGTTCACCGTGACGTGGCTCAATCTCGACAACCGTCGCACCGGGACTCAGGAGTTGACCGGAGCGTCGGCCATCAACCCGGGCGGACCTGCCACGATCTCTGGTATTGCTGATACCGGACCGGGACGCGTTCTCGCTGTCGCATCCGGTTCCATCACGACCAAGTCCGTCGAAGATCCCGCTGCACCGGCACGGACCTGCGGATTCCTGCCTACGATCGGGACCTTCCACGTAGCCTGATCATCATGTGAGTAGGGTCTGCTCGGTGAGCAAACCTCTCGCATTCGTTGCGATCACCTATGCATTCGCGGTAGCGATGATCGGCACCACGATGCCGACGCCGGTCTACTCGCTGTACCAGGTCGAGTTCGGATTCTCCGTTTTCGTCGTCACTATAATCTTTGCCGCCTATGCGCTGGGAGTGCTCACTGCACTCCTGGCGTTCGGTCGTTGGTCGGACTCACTGGGTCGTCGCCCGATGCTGCTCGCCGGAATCGCATTCGGCATCGTCAGCGCGCTGGTGTTCATTTTCGCCGGATCGCTCGCCGCGCTGTTGATCGGACGGGTGCTCTCTGGACTATCGGCGGGCATATTCGTCGGAACTGCAACCGTGACACTGTTGGAATTGGTGCCGGACAAGTGGCGCGCACACGCACCGGCGATTGCGACGGCGGCGAATATCGGCGGACTCGGTCTCGGGCCACTACTTGCCGGTGTACTGGTTCAGTATCTGCCGCACCCGATGCAGCTGACCTTCGTCGTCGATATCGGATTGCTGATCCTGGCGGGGGTCGCGGTGTACCTCTCTCCCGAGACGGTGAAAGTTGCCCGCGGGGCCAGACCACACCTGCAGAGACTGTCGATTCCGGCGCCCATCCGTGGAATCTTTCTCCGAGCATCGATCGCCGGCTTCGCCGGATTCGCTGTTCTGGGCCTGTTCACCGGAGTCTCTCCCGGCTTCATGACCAGTGTCCTCGGCATCGACGACCACGCTGTGACCGGCGCTGTTGTCTTCGTATTGTTCGCTTCGTCCGCGGCCGCTCAAATCGGTCTCCGCGCCCTAGATACGTCGTTCGCGCTGCGGGCGGGATGCGTCGTGCTCTTCGCCGGCGTCGTAGTACTTGCAATCTCGTTGCTGACGGCGTCGCTCCCCCTGCTGATTCTGAGCGCCGTGGTGAGTGGAGTCGGGCAAGGAGTGACGTTCAGCAAGGGAATGTCGACGGTGACCGCAGAACTGCCGGTGGATCGGCGCGCCGAAGTGACGTCGACATTCTTTGTCGTCCTCTACATCGCCATCTCGGTGCCCGTGATCGGAGCAGGAGCAGCCGCGAATGCCTGGGGCCTCGTCACCGCTGGGGTGGTGTTCTCCTGCGCAGTCGCCGCGCTCGCGGCGATTGCATTCCTGCTACTGGTACTCGAATCTCATGGACAAGACTCGAATCAAGAAGCGAAGGAATCCGACAGGAACTGATAGATGTATCCGGCAATCGTGTAAATAACATCGATGAGATTCATATCGTCTTTCTTTCGAGAATCAGGCTAGGGACCATTGGCCGTAATCGGGCTTGAGAATTACATTGATGTCGACGGCGATGCCGTCGACCTTTCCCTTGTCGATCTGCACTTGATGTAGATGTGCGGCGGGGTGCCGGAAGCCTTTCGGAGTGCCCCAATTGTGCTGCCAATACCACTGCCCGAGCCCGGCAATGGACGCCAATTCGATGGTCGGTGAATTGGCGTAGATTCCGGTGTTCCCGGCTCCGACGACAGATTGCCAGCCGAGAATGTACGGCGCGATCATCGTGGCGAACTCGACCGCGGTGGGATTATCGTCGATCGAGGCGTAGATCGGTCGGTTCTGCGGTCCGCCGGCGGCTCGATGCAGTTCCATGCCCCGGTTCGCATGCTTGACCCCGGCCGCGTATCCGTCCCTCCAGTCGGACGTTGCACCCTTGCCGAACTGATAGTTGGACACCACTTCCAACCCTGAGTCGGTCAGCGCATCGGCCTCGTCGCGCTTCATCGGCTTGCCGAGCATCCATTCGGCACCGGGTCTGCGATCGGAGACATAGCGAACGGCACCGAGGTGGCCTGCCGCTTTGATCGCCTCCGGCGAGGGGACCCCGGCCGAGTAGTCGACAAGCGTGCCCAACCCGTCGGCGTGCGCTGCAGAACGGGCGCCCAACGTCGCCAGTCCGACGGCAGTTGCCGACCCCACCGCCGCGTATTTGAACAAGTCGCGTCGTGAAACGTGCACTTCAAGCCCCCCACATAGGTAGGTCGATTCGGCGTGTCGCACCGCTGATTTGTGTGCGCGCTGATACATTTTCTAGTTTTGGCATTGCACCACACTCACACCAGTACCGCTAGTCACTCCAGACTCCACAGTCCCATTTGTCTCTCTCTGCACAAATGCTCCAGCACGTACCTTCGCCGGCCCACGCGGGCACAACCTACTGTGGAATCATCGGTTCAGGACGATCGAAGGAGATATTTTCATGGGCGTAACGCTTGCCAAGGGCGGGAATGTGTCGCTGACCAAGGAGGCCCCCAACCTCACGGCAGTATCGGTCGGCTTGGGGTGGGATGTCCGCAACACCACGGGCGGCGACTTCGATTTGGACGCGAGCGCAATCGGTCTGGACTCGAACAAGAAGTCGGTAGACGATCTGTTCTTCGTGTTCTACAACAATCTCCGCTCGCCCGACGGCGCCATCGAGCACACCGGCGACAACCGAACCGGCGAGGGTGAGGGCGACGACGAGAGCATCAACATCGACCTCGTAGCACTCTCGCCGAAAGTCGAGTCGATCGTGTTCCCGGTCTCGATCCACGACGCCGATTCTCTGGGCCAGAATTTCGGCCAGGTCGTCAATGCTTTCATCAGGGTTGTCGATCGCGCCGACAATCGTGAGTTGGCTCGCTTCGATCTCAGCGAGGACGCGTCGACCGAAACCGCCATGGTGTTCGGGGAGCTGTATCGACGAGGTCAGGAATGGAAATTCCGGGCAATCGGGCAGGGTTATGCATCCGGGTTGACGGACATTGTTCGCGACTACGGAATCAATGTCGGTTGACCGACTCGAGGAAATCATCGGTCTGCGGCGGGTATCGATTCAATAACCGAGGACCTCTGGGCTTGAGAATCCATGCGTGAGTGTGGTCGGATCACCACATTCGTAACATTGGTTTCATCAGTCACAGGAGTAACACATGTCGTCTCGGTTCGGTCGAATAGCTGGAACAGTCGCACTCTCCTGCGCAGCGTTGCTCGCGCTGCCTGCCACTGCGACAGCAGATCCTGCGCCAGTGGATCCACTGGCGCAGGCAGTGGCTGCACTTCAGCAGCAGGGCACCTCGGCCACCGATCCTGCGCTCGCCGCAGCAACCGCGATCTCGGGGGCCCGCACTGCGGTCGCCGACGACGTCGACGCCAACCCCCTCGCGGCTCTCGACGCCGCCAACAAGATCCTTACCGACCTCGGTATCACGCCGTTCTTCTACCCGACAGCGGCCATCAATTGCGCTTCGGTTCCGGGCGTACCCTTCGGCATCTCTCCCGCGGTAGCGGGAGCAGCGGGCGGGCCTTGGCCGAATGCGAAGGCGCCACTGCTTCCCCCACTCAACGCTGTGGAGAAGGGCGAGACGATGTTCGCCTTCCTCCCGGCGGGCATCGTCGATGACTCGGCGAACAAGGCGGGAATGCAGGTGGCGTGGTTCAACGTCAACACCTTGAAGGGTGGATTCGCCGACATGGGCGGCGCCACTACGACGTTTGTCGACTCGATACTCGACAATGCCAAGCTCGACCCCATCACTACCGAGTTGCTACGTGGAGCGTTGAGCACTGCTATCGCCAAGTTGCCTGCTGCCGGGGCGCGCCTCGCACCGGTGGAAACCGGCTCGGGCACCGTTCTCGCAGCTGTGTTCGGCAATGTCGAACACAAGACTGCCGACGGCGTCAACAACTGCTTCTACTTCCCGACCGTCGGCTTGGTGAACGTCGGCTGACGCTCCCAACTATCGGATCGTGAACCGAAGAAATGCGGCGCCGCTCTCGCGGCGCCGCATTTTTTCTCGAACAAACTTCTACCAACACCCATGGGGCGGAGCTGAAGTCACGCGGAGCTCGGTGACAACCGTCCGACGCTGCGCAGGCCCGCGACCGTGGCATCGAGCGTATCGAGAGACCCGCGGTAGTGCACTCCCAGATCTTTCTCGCTCGGCGAATCGTCGGAAGGCGGCATCTGCGTGTAGTACTGCATCGCGGCCTCAGAAATCGGTGACCGAGACACGGGGGTCTCGATCGGTGACACCGAGTCGACGATGTCGGATGCTCGTCCCAGCAGTCGCAACGCGAGATCGGGAACGGGGACCGGAAGGACTGTCGTCCCCGTGATCTTCCTCAGCATCTCAGCAATCGACCCGATCGGTATCCGCTTCCCACCCACCATGTAGCGACGCGGCCCACGACCGGGTTCGAGCAGAGCCGCATGCACCGCCGCGAGATCACGGACGTCAACGACGGTCCAGGCTGCGCTGCGTCCCGGCAGCATTCGCATTTTCAGGGCAGATTCGACGCCGTCGGCGGCTTCACCGAATTGGTCACCTGCAGGAGGGCCGAGCACCATGCCGGGGTAGGTGATGACGACCGGCGCACCGCCGTCTTGCATTCCGCGTGCATAGAGGTCGACCTGGGACTTGGTGCGTCCGTAGGCATCGGTTCCGCCGACGACCGGAAGATCGGCGCGAAGCATTTCCAACCCCGGCCGAAACAGGGCCGTAAAGCTCGAGACGTGCACGATCGGATCCAGGCCCAGTGCGGCGGCAGTTCCGAGCACGTTCTCCGCACCCAGCATGTTCGTCGCGATCATCTCTTCGGCACGAGATGGATCGGTGGCGACGACGGCTGCGGCATGAACGACACTGTCGCAGCCATCCATTGCTTGCGAGATCGAGTCGGCGTCGGTGATGTCACCGAGGCGGAAGTCGCTTACGTCCAGGCCTATCTGGGCCGCGCTCGTCTGCAATCTGTCGGGATTTCTGACCAGGAAACGAACTTCGTGTCCGGCGTCGACGGCTGCCTTCGCGGTCCATGCCCCGACGAAACCGGTACCGCCGGTGACGAGCACCCGCATCAGCTCTCCTTTGTTCGTGTTTGTGCTGCCTCGAGAAGCTCTGCCAGTGACTCGCCCATCGCGTCGGCGAGCCGGTCCAGATCTGGTGTTTGTTCGCGGTCTGCGATCAGACCGATGTCGAGGCGCCCGTCACCGGACATGACGGTGATGTTGAGACCGGCACCGTGCAAGATCGGTCCCAGAGGAAACATCCCGGTCACTTTGGCCCCGAGGAAGTACAACGGCATCGGCGGACCGGGGACATTCGACATCACCAAGTTGTGCACGACGGGGTGATGCTTGGCGAGATCGAGCGCCGCGTAGGCGCGCATGGCTGCGGCAAATGTTGCGGGAGATGCAAATTGGGCCCAGTCCTGCAACAAGGTCGCACCGATCTCCTTGTTGTGATCCTTGCCGACCTCATGGCTCGCGGAGATAGCGAGCAATCGTTCGACCGGGTCGTCTATGTCGGTGGCCAGAGATGCGAACATTGCCGATACCTGATTGGTTCCCGGTCTGCTGCTTTTCTCGTGTACCGAGACCGGGACGACGGCGATGAGCGAATCCTCCGGTAGACCATCGGATTTTTCGAGGTAGATGCGGATTGCACCCGCGCACATTGCCAGCACGACGTCGTTCACTTTGGCGTCGAATGCGTTCTTGATTTCCTTGACGTCGGAGAGTTTCAGTTGCTCGAAGGCGACGCTGCGGTGCCGACTCAGTGTGCCGTTGAATTGCGTTCGCGGCGCTGCGAACGGCGCAGGCATAGCGCGTCCGCTTCGGGCCCGCCCGATCCATCCGGTGAGGGTTCGTACCGTGGCGGGAAGAATACTGAGTGCCTGCAGTGGCCTGCTCGCGAAGGACACTGCACTTCCCACCGCAAGGTCGAAGTTGTTGACCGATCCGACCCCCGGTGATGGTGGAAGTGGTTCCGCATCCCGATCGATGCTGCACAGTAGCGAAATAATGTTCGCTGCCGAGATTCCGTCAACGGTCGAGTGATGCATCTTCAGGAAAATGGGGGTCTTGCCGTTCTTCGCTCCTTCGAGCACCCACATCTCCCACAGCGGCCTCGAACGGTCCAGGGGCTGCACGGCGAAATGTGCACATGCCGCCGCGATTTCGTCTTTGCCGGCGGGCGCGGGGAGGGTCATTCGATGGAAATGCTTGTCGATGTCGAAGTTCTCGTCTTCGACCCAGACAGGGTGGTCGAGATTGAAGACGCTGTCGTGGAGCTTCTTACGGAGCGTTGGTATGCCCTCCAGTCGACGCACCAGCTCGACCTTAAGGGCATCGGCGTCGTAGTCGACGTCATCACCCACCGCTTCGAGTTCGATGAGACCGCACACATTCAGTGGCTGCTCAGGAGTTTCGAGGTATAGAAAGCTCGCGTCCAATCCGCTCAACCGTTCCATTCGATTGACATTAGAACGCGTTGCAGTTTCTCGCTGAGATTTCGACTATTCTGTGCAGATGTCCGGACGATTGCACCCGACCGACGCCCAGGCCTATTGGATGTCTTCGAAGATTCCGAACGACCAATTTCTGCTCTATTGCTTCGACGCGAGTGCCCCTGCCACCGACGTCGTCGATCAACTCGTGTCGAATGCCCGAAGCATCCCCGAACTAGGTATCCGCTTCGCCGACGCTTTCGGTTTTCCACGCACCGTATCTATGACTGTCGGACCGCACCAGGTCATCACGCATACTCTGCCCGACGGCACGTGGACAGGATGCCTGCGAGCCGTCGCCGAGCTGTTCGCTCATCCTGTCGATCCGCTCGAAACTCCCTGGCTGCTACATCTTTTCGGATCCGTCTCCGGCGCCCCACGATGCACCGGACCCGCACTCGTTGCAGTGCTACAAGTTTCACACGCCCTCGGCGACGGGCGTGTCGCCTCCTCGCTCGCACGACAGCTCCTCGGTGAACGTGATTCGTCCTCCCCGCTGCGCAACCCCCGCGGACGCTTCCGCCCCATCGAGTTCGTCAAGCAATCGCGCCGCGCCCAAGCACTCGAGAGGACACTCGCCGCCGACACCGCTGCGGGGTTGATACCCCCACAGTCACCTGGCAGGGAGAAGATCCGCGTCAACGTTGCCCCAGCGGGCGAGAGAAGCATCCGAACCGTCGTCCGAGACCGTGCCGAGCTGAGCGGCCCCGGGGTCACCGTCACCGTCGGCGCCATTACGGCAGTGTCCATAGCGCTGTCGAACTATCTGAGACGCTGCGGCGACTCTGTTCCGGAGCGGCTCGGCGCAGAGGTCACGCTGGGAAAGCGTGGGCCGCGGCGGGCACGCAACCACTTTCGCAATGCAGGTATCGATCTCTACCCTGCCGTCGTCGACCCGCTCGAGCGAGCGAAGCACATTTCGGCAGCCCTCCGCGATCGTCGGGCGCGTGCCGATCATCCCGCCATGGCCGCGCAGGCTCTCGCGTCCGAGATGGTGCCCGCCGTACTACTGCGATGGGGAATCCGTCAGTTCGACGCCACCGTGTTACCCGATTCGGTCACCGGCAATACTGTCGTGTCGAGTGTCGATCGAGGAGCCGCCGATCTCGTCTTGGGCGGCGGGCGCATCCGCTTCACCGCAGGCTTTCCGGCACTGTCCCCGGTCATGAGTCTCACCCACGGCGTTCACGGCATCGGCGACGTGGTGACCATCAGCGTCACGTCGAGCGCCTCGGCGGTGGACGACCCGGATGTCTACGCAGGGCTCCTGCACGACGCGGTCGACGAGATGGCCGCGCGCCTCGGCAGAGGTGTTTGACAGACACTTCTCAGCATTGTGCGGGTGCTGGCCTCAGACTCCTCGCGCATGCTGGTGAATATGACTCAGATGACGGTTCTCGCGATCGGTGGCACCGGGGAATCTCACCCGGACGACGACCGCACCGAGGTCACCGGGCTGCTGAGCAGCGTCACCGGCGAATTGGACGAAAGATTCGACGGAAGGTGGGTCGGTTACCCCGCGTCGTATGGCCCGGTGGCAGTCGGTGGCCTCAGCTTCTCGCACAGCACCGAGCTCGGTGTCCGACGTCTGATCTCGGCGATCCAGGTAACCACGGGACCGATCGCGCTCATCGGCTATTCCCAGGGCTGTTCGGTTATTCGCGAAGTATTGGGTCTTCTCGCACGGGGCGAGGTGCACCTTCCTGCCGTCGCCGCCGCCGGGTTGATCTCCGATCCACAACAACCTGCGGGCGCCGTGCCCGAATGCTCGGGACGTGGGGTTGCCGGGGACGGACCGACGCTTCCGGACTCGGTGGCGGTGATCTGGATCGGGCAACCCGCGGACATGATCTGCAATGCAAGCGAAGACAGCTACATTCGCGACATCGCCGACCTGACCCGGTGGATGTCTTTTCGCACTCCAAAAGTGTGGCTACAGCAGCTGTGGATACTGTTGCGTAGCAATGGTTTTCAAAATGCCGCCAAGACACACCTGTCGCCGAAGCAGTGGCGGACAGACATACGACGCCTGCGCGTCGCCGCCACCGAGCTCAGCGGATATCTGCCCCGGACACTGGTATGGCGGAGGTGGCGAATATCCAACCCGTCCGGAGATCGCCACATCGCCTATGCGAGTGAGCCTCTCGATGCGAGCGGTCTGACCGGTTGCCAAATCCTGGCGCAGTGGCTGCAGGTACAGGCAACGATGGCCCCGGTGTCATACGCAGCGTGAGTCTAGGTCAGCGCAGGCACAGACAGAAGAGATGACCGACGGGATCGCGGAAGACGGTGAAACTCGGCTGATCGAGTGGCCCGGTCACTTTCGTGGCACCGAGTCCGACGACGAATTCCTCCGAGGCGGCCATGTCGTCGACGACCAGATCCAAATGAATCTTGATCCCCTCCGACGGCCATTCCAGCGGAACGAAGTCCTCGGCCAGTTGGAATGCCAACTTGAGATTGCCCGGACCTTGAAGGATCGTCCAATCCTTCTCGGATCGGACGATGTTCCACCCGAGCATCTCGCCGTAGAACCCGGCCAGTGCTGCGGTGTCGGGGCAGTCGAGGACTACGTAGTCCATGTCGATCGCAGGTCGTGTCATGGGTGACAGCGTAATGAGAAGAATGTCTTCAGTGGCCGAAGGGCCGCGATTCCGGTGATACGCGCAGTCAGATGATCCACCAGGCGGCGTAGGGCGGCATCCATACCGAACCGAACTCGTCGGCCACCAAATCGTGTTGTGCGAGAACTTCCCGAGGGTGTTCGACGCCGAGATCGAGAACATGCGAGTACGGAAACGGCCGATGCTCGGCGGTCATGTTGAAGAGTGCGAGGAAGGTGCCACTGGGGTGGCGTCGGCGGACCACCAAGAGGCCGTCGTCGAAGTCGGTCGGCAGATCCACCGGTGCCTCGGCGTGCAACATCGGCAGACCCGCGCGGACTTTGGCGATGCGGGCGATCCCGTCGAACACCCGCTGCTCGTCGGTGCCGGCGATCAGACGTCGCGCGCGGTCTTCGTCGGTGACGCGGGGACGGTGGACCCAGCGATTGTCGTCCCCGTGCCCGGGTTCGGCAGCCCACTCCGCGTCACCGGGGGATCCCAGCTCGTCGCCGCTCCACACGACGGGGATGCCACCCCACACCGAGATGACGGCGTGCGTGAGAAATATACGGGCGAACGCTCCGTCCGGGTCCAGCCTCGACGGGCCGAGTCCGCTCAATGCTGCTGAGGTGCCGCTGATTCGGCGGTCGTCGGTCTTTTCGTTGTGTTGAAATACGAGCCCTTCGGCCCAGGAACCATCGAACTCACCGCTGTACCACTCGGCGAGAAAGTGACGGTGCCCTGCGCCCGTCAACCCCAGTGCGGTGGCGTCGCCGTCGTCGATCGCCCAACCGATGTCGTCGTGGGATCGGACGTACGTCACCCAGGTGCCGCTCGACGGTGTCGGGGGCAGTGTGGCGAGGGCGTGCCGAGCGAGCGCGGTACTGCCGGTTGCCAGCATCGACCACACCTGCACCATCAGACTGTTGTGATAGGCGATGTCGGAGACCCGACCGGTGTGTGGACCCAGCCCCAGGTAGGGCATCAGATCTCGAGGTCCGACGATCGCTTCTGCCTTGAACAGCACCGCCGGCGCAGCGAGCCGTGCGGTTGCCCGCAGGGCCTGGGTGATGGCGTGGACCTCGGGCTGATTCTGACAATTGGTTCCGAGCCGCTTCCACAGGAACGCGATCGCGTCCAGCCGAAGAACTTCCACGCCGAGGTTCGCAAGGTGCATGACGATGTCGGCGAACTCGAGCAGCACATTCGGATTGGCCCAGTTCAGGTCCCATTGCCACTCGTTGAAGGTGGTCCACACCCACTCCCCCATGCGGTCGTCGAAGGTGAAGCTGCCCGGCGCGAAGTCGGGAAACACCTCGGGCAATGTGCGTTCGAACGAATCCGGTGTACTCCGATCGGGGTAGATCAAGAAGTAGTCCCTGAACTTCTGATCACCGGAACGTGCTTTTTCTGCCCACTCATGCTCGCGCGCAACATGATTGACGACAAGATCGACGACGAGGCTGATTCCACTCTCGCGTAGCGTTCTCGCCAGTGCGCTCAGGTCCTCATTGGTTCCCAGGTCGGGGCGGACCGATCGGTAATCCATGACCGCATAACCGCCGTCGTTGTCCCCTGGTCGCGTCGCCAGTAGCGGCATCAGGTGCAGATACGTCACGCCCAGTTCGGTGAGATGATCGAGTCGCTGTCCGAGACCCGCCAACGTCTCTCCGTACCGCTCGACATAACAGGCGTAGCCGAACATGTCCGGCCGCTGGAACCAGTCGGGCCGAAGAAGCCGGCGTTCGTCCAACCGGTGCAACTCCGGCGGGCGTTGCGCAAAGCCGGTAGCAGCAGCTTCCACCAGGCGTGACACTACGGCGTCGGGGTCCGGATAGATCGCTGTGACGGCGTCGTGCAGATCGGGCCACCACAGTTCGTACCTGAGCTGAAAAGTTTCTCGTCGATGGGCCGGGAGACCCTCCAGGATCTGGAGCGTAGCTGCGGAGTGGGCCGGCGGGACAACCATGCCTGCATCATGGCACGACGGCACTGTCGATGCGCTCGAGATCCGATGCCCTCGAGATCGGAGAGGCACACTGTCGGAGTGAAGATCACCGACGCACAGCGCCGAGCCCATCTGGCTACCCGTCACTTCGCGGACTCCCCCACCGCCGAGGACGTCGCCTCTTCGCTGCTGGCCTTGCACGCTACCGACCCTGCGACGGTCTACTTGTCCGTGCTCGCCCGCACCCGGTCGCTGTCCATCGAAGATGTCCGCACCGCCATGTACGACCGGCGGAATCTGGTGCGGCTCATGGCGATGCGCCGCACCCTGTTCGTCGTCGCGCACGACGACGTCCCGATCATCCATGCGGCAGCAAGCCTCGGAGTGGCCCGAACGATGCGCGCGAGACTGATCAAAGAGGTGTCGACGCTTCCGACCGACCCCGTCATCGAGGATGTGCAGGGTTGGCTCGATGCCGTAGAGAAGCAGGCAGAAGACGCGTTGAGGGCCGCCGGGTCGGCAACGGGTGCGGAGTTGTCGGCTGCGGCGCCGCTGCTGAGGACCGCGCTACTTCCCACGACCGACAAGGCGTACGACGTCAAGCGTTATGTGACTTCGCAGGTGTTGTCGATGATGGCCGCCGAAGGACGCATGGTGCGTGTCGAACCTCGCGGTTCGTGGACATCCCGTAGACACGCATGGGCACCGATCGATCAGTGGTGGCCAGGCGGCATTCCGCCTCTCGACGAGGCCGAGAGCCGCCGCGAGCTGGCAAGACGCTGGCTCGACGTGTTCGGGCCCGCAATGCTCGACGATGTTCAGTGGTGGACCGGGTGGAACAAAACTCAGACACGAGCCGCGATTGCAGGCCTCGACACCGTCGAAGTGGAACTCGACGCCGGCGACGGGATCATGCTGGCCGACACGGTCATTCAGAAGGGCGGGACCGGGGTGATGCTGCTGCCCGCGCTCGATCCGACACCGATGGGGTGGAAGCACCGCAACTGGTACCTCGGCGAACACAAAGCTCCACTGTTCGACACGTACGGCAACATCGGCCCGACGATCTGGTCCGATGGCCGCATCGTCGGCGGCTGGGCCGTCACCCCCGCCGGTGAGGTGGTGACCGAACTTTTCGAGGAGGTCGGTTCGGGAGTCAAGACAATAGCCGCCGAGGCTGGAAGGAGAACCGATCTGCTCGACGGGAGCGCGGTCATCCCGAGCTTCCCGACACCGCTGGAAAAGCGGCTTCGGGGTAAGAAGTAGCAGCTAGCTCTGAAGCTGCGACGGGACCGACACGATCACCCGGCCCGAGCTGCCACCGGTCAGAAGTGACACGAACGCCTCGGGAATGCGATCGATCCCATCGAATACCGTGTGCAGGCTGCGGACTTTGCCCTCGCGCAACCAACCATCGACCTCGGTTTCGAACTGGTCGCGAAGATCCTCGTGTGACGTGACAGCGAAGCCCTTCATGGTGAGTTCCTGGTAGATGAGCCTGCGATAGTTTGCCGGACCGCCGCCGTCCCCCACCGCACCGCAAATCACCGCTCGACCACCGAAGTTCAGTACCTCGAGCGCGGCCTCGAGTTGCTCGCCGCCGACGTTGTCGTAGTAGAGGTCGATGCCGTCGGGCGCAGCATCGCGCAACAGATCGACCGCAGGGCCGTCATGTCGATTGATGGCTTTGTCCGCACCGAGTGTGTCTGTGAGGAGCACGACCTTGTCGTTGGAGCCGGCGACACCAATGACGGTTGCTCCACGCGCCTTGGCGAACTGTACGACGCAGCTGCCCACTCCGCCTGCCGCGCCGGAGACGTAGACGACGTCCTCGGGCTGCACATCACCGACGTGAATCAACCCGGTGTATGCGGTGAAACCGACGTGCCCGAGCACCGTGAGATGAGCGTCGAGGCCCCCATTCGGCTCCGTGTCGGTAATCTTGCGCAGCTCATCGGCTTCCACGACAGTGGTCGTGCACCAAGGGACCTTGCCGACGGCGAGGTCCCCGGGCTGAAAACCCTCGACGCCCGACTCGAGCACTTCGACTACCGCGTCACTGGACGGGACATCACCGACGCCGATCCCCGGCCCGTATGCCGTACCTTCACCGCCGAGGCGGTGAGCAAGCCCCGCGTTGAGACCGAGTCGCCTGACACCTACAAGAACCTGCGTCTTTGTCGGTGAAGGGACTTCTGTGTCGAACATGCCGAAGTTGTCCGCGCGGACACATCCGTCCGGCAGCGCCGTCAACTGCACTTCTCGACCGAGCATATTTCGACTGTACGGAGTCGGTCTGAATCCGCACACACATGGGCGTTCGGCGGTGGGTACGGGTCAGCTCTCGGGAACGCGCTCGTCGCGACTGGACCTGTGACGGTCTGGCGGGACGGTGTGACCACCCGCTCGACGCTCGACCCGCACCAGAACGTCATCGCGCCGTGACCGAGCGATCCATCGTCGTCGGATATGAAGTCGCGGCTGCGACCGTGAGCTGAGAACTCGAATGCATTGGGCACGTCGGGACCGGTGGCCTGGCTGCGGGCCGCACCGGTCCCGACGTCTTCGCTCCTTACCAACCCAATGGAAGGACGGCACAAAATGAAGTTCGAAGACCTATCGCCCGCCAAACTCGACCGACTCGACACCTCCCTGCATGAAGCCGGTCATTGTGTGATGGCCGGTGGCCGGATCATCGAGGTGCGGATAAACGATGACGACCTCGAAACACCGGGTCACTGCATGCACGTCGCTGTTCCTGACGAGCGACAGCGTGAGGTCGCGTACAGCGGACTATAGGTCGCGACCCGCTGGCAGCACGGATCACGACTCGTGCTCTCGAACTTCCTCGATGGCTTGCGGCAGAATTCCCACCATTAGTACGACGTGGCGCGGAGCGATCAAGGTCCGCCGCGCGAAATCGAGAACACCCTCGAAGGTATCTAGCCCGCGATCACGACGCTCGCCAAGCAGTTGTTCCTCGACGGCCGTGCGGGGCATAACGCCGTGCTCGCCGCACTCAATACGAGCGGCGACCGCCAGCACGACAACGCGGCGCGTGCGTCCATCCGATGCGGCGACTGGTCACCCGACGCCACGTGGCCGTCTCCAGGCTCTCTCTCGTGGGACGTCGAATCGATCTGCTGAGCGATCGGCGTGGTTGACTCGCGCCATGAACGACGACGCGCAAACTAACGACCTTGCATCGCCAGTCGATTTCGACGAGATCAAGAAGACGATCGACGCGAACAACGCGGCAGCCGACCGTCTCTTCGTGCCATCTCCATTGATCGAGCGTCTTCTGTGGCAGGTCTGCGGGGCATGGGAAACCGTGATCGAGGAGGTGCGATTCTTTCACTACGTCCTCGACGAAGACCCACCGAACGAGCCGCCGTTTCCTCGGCCGGACGGTGAGAACGTCGCCCGCGATATGCGCAGAATCGCACGAAAGATCAACCTGGTGCTACCGAACGACGCGATGTGGACTGCGGAGTGCAAGCGAGCAAAAACCATGCGCGACGACCTCGGACACATGCTTCACTTCCGGTCAGTCGACGGCACGACCCCCGAACAGACCGTGACCTTCGTCCGAGTGCCGTACCGCGAGGCTGACGAGATGTCGACCGATGGGCCCTCCGGGTGGGCGCGACACAACCGACGAACGGTGACAATCACGGAACAGGACACACGGAAAGTATTGGCCGGTCTCGCGTGGGTCAAAGAGAGCATTTTCGGGCTGAGGAAGTTCGGTATGGAGTTCGCCACGTGGCCCGACGACCGGTCGATCGAAGACGTCCTCAGCATCTTGCCGTGGTGGGTCGATACGTGGGGTCCGCAGCCGGGCGACGAGGGATGGACAGCACCTACTATGCGGCAGATGCGCATTCACCCGAAAGCTGACTTCGACGCGTCACTCCCGCCCGACATGAGACCCGAGTTCTGACGCGGGCGACGGGTCAAGACTTGGCAGCGAGTTCGACTTCCAAGCAATTTAGAACTCGCTGGCAATAGTTCACACCCGTGTGGCACATGCTCACGTACGCGGCCACCGTGCGTTCGTGACGGGTGCGTCTTCCGCGGCCCGCGGCGCCAGCTGGGTCATGTCCATGTCGTGCGCAATCTCGTTCCGCGCTTTGAACAATGGATTAGGATTGCGCGAGTCGATAAACAACTGACGTTGATCTTGTAACCCTAAGGCCGCGAGTGTAGCGATGACTTGCGTCTGAGACTGGAGACTGGAACCTGTAAGACTCTCGATACAGGCGTCACGCAGGACCTGCTCGGGACTACCCGCCACCATTAACTTCATCAGTTTTTTGCCACGCGCAGGCACGGAACGCTCGACCTGAATCGGTATGCAAGAGCGGAGTGCACGCTTGAGTACCGAGTCAACCCCGGCCCCCGCAAAAACCACTGCTGCCCGAAACAGGTCGTGCTCGGCATGTGTGTGGCGACCGCGTCCCGCATCGCGCTTGGCCCTCAGTGCAGGTTATGTCTCTTCGACTAGATCGCCATCGAATCATAGGCGCTGGCCAAGTACCGCTGAGCGACATGCACGGGAGAACTTGGATCGACAGCAGTTGGTTCGGTCCTGGAGATTGGCCATGATGAAGGTTCTTCATTCGCGGGTTAAGTGCTCACGAAGTGGCGAATTCCCAGCTCAGTTGCTCGGAGCCTGGACTGCATAATGCGCGGTTCACGGAAGGTGAAATGTGGCTCGTCCGTCGACAGCGTCACGGAGCGGCTGGGGGGCCGGTAAAGCCGAATTCGGGTTCCAATCAAAGAGAATCATGGCAGTGCCATTCAGCTGATCCCATGCCCGCTCTGGTGTGTAGGCGGCGAGCGCAGTAATCCATTTATACTTCGCATTCGGCCAGATCCGTTCAGCAAACATTGGCAACACCCAAGCCCATTCGAGTCTATGGTGCCCAAGTCCTAGGACAATGATATTCGGTAGACCGTCAACGGTCTGCCGACGCTTCCGGTCCAGTGCCTTTCTCAAGGAAGTAGCGGCGTCATCGAACGCTCGCTCGCTGAACTGCGGACGCACCGAAAATCCAAACGGCTTCTCAACGCTCCCGACTGCACCCATTCCAAAGCCCTCGGCTGCCTGCGGACTGCCCGTCATCTCGTCGAAGGATGAGAAGACAGGGAATTCGGCCCACCGCAGAGTTGCTTCGCCATCCGAGAGTGTGATCGTAATGGTCCCGTCCGTAGCCCTCATCGTGTCGACTACATCGGAGTTCACAATCGCCTCGATGTCGGCGCCCCCCACCTTGAGCGGTAAACCCAGTTCGACCTGGCGGGCCAACCCCGCACGCCCAAGGCGGGCTCTCAGCCTGAGCGAGATCTGCTCTTGAGCAGCATCCCAATCTCTCAACGATTGCCAATGCCACACAGTGACCTCGATGGCGATGTCGCCACTTGGAAGGCGGAAGCCGAAATCCGGCGACTTCGGCTGATCGGCCGAGCCAATTTTCTCGACGGGAACCATAGGCTCAAACGAGATCGGACTCATAGCACGCGACAGGATGAAGGCCACTTCGAGCTCGGCTAACTGCTCAGCAAATACCGCGTCGCTCAGTTCGCTGAATAGCCGCTTGGATTTCTCAAAAAATATCGGCTCGGATCGGCTTGTGACGTTTCTGCAGAGTCTGTGAAAAATACTTGCTATGTATATGAGGTAGCAAGCAGTTTGCGTTCCTTCCTGAGTCCACCAGACACGCAGTGGTCCAATCGGATTGTCCGGCCAGCTTTCGATTTCCAGCTTTGCGAAAAGGTCTCGATAGACTTCCCGAGCGCCTTCGAGGTCATGCTTCCCGAACCGGGTTCCGTCAAGGTCGGGGGTCGTCTCGAAGAATCCACGGGGCTGAAACTCGTGATCGCTGCCGTTGTCGCTCAACCCTGGCTCTTTCTACTTTGGCTTTCATACCATTAGCAAAGGTTTCTAAACGTTGAAGCGGAACTCCACGACATCCCCGTCGACCATGACGTATTCCTTGCCTTCGATCCGGACTTTGCCGGCTGCCTTGGCTGCGGCCATGGATCCGGCCTCGATGAGGTCGTCGAAGCTGACGACCTCTGCCTTGATGAATCCACGCTCGAAGTCGGTGTGAATGACGCCGGCGGCCTGAGGCGCGGTGGCACCCTTGTTGATCGTCCACGCGCGGGCCTCTTTCGGGCCTGCGGTGAGGTAGGTCTGCAACCCGAGGGTGTGGAAGCCTGCGCGAGCCAGGGCGTCGAGACCCGGTTCTGTCTGGCCGACGGATTCGAGCAGTTCGGCGGCAGATTCGGCGTCGAGCTCGAGCAGTTCGGACTCGATCTTCGCGTCGAGGAACACAGCGTCTGCGGGTGCGACGAGGCGGGCGAGTTCGCCGACCTTTGCGTCGTCGGTGAGCACGCTCTCGTCGGCGTTGAAGACGTAGAGGAACGGCTTGGTGGTGAGGAGTTGGAATTCCTTGAGCAGCTCGAAGTCCAGCTTGTCCTTCTGCGAGAACAGCGTCTTGCCCTCGTTGAGCACTGCCTGGGCGGCAATGGCGGCGTCGAGCGCAGGCTTGCGGTCCTTCTTGATCCGCGCCTCCTTCTCCACGCGCGGGATTGCCTTCTCCAAGGTCTGCAGGTCGGCGATGGCCAGTTCGGTTTCGATGACCTCGATGTCGGCGGTCGGATCGACACGGCCGTCGACGTGCACCACGTCGTCGTCAGCGAAGACGCGAACGACCTGGCAGATGGCGTCGGCTTCGCGAATGTTCGCGAGGAATTTGTTGCCGAGCCCGGCGCCCTCGGAGGCGCCCTTGACGATCCCTGCGATGTCGACGAACGACACCAGTGCGGGCACCAGCTTCTCCGAACCGAAGACCTCGGCAAGCTTGCCCAGCCGCGGATCAGGCAGCGCAACGACGCCGACATTGGGCTCGATGGTCGCGAACGGGTAGTTCGCGGCCAGCACATCGTTGTTGGTCAGCGCATTGAACAGGGTGGACTTGCCGACGTTGGGCAGTCCGACGATTCCGAGGGTGAGGCTCACGGTCTATGGAGTCTACTTTGGCCCAATGTCCCGACAGTGCCCGGCCAGCAGTGACAGTCGGTGAGCCGAAGCGATGTCTCTGAGACAAGCCATCCCGTGGCGGAATATCGGGAAACTACGCAGGCAACGCCGCGCGTCCTGCAGTTGGAACGGTCTACATCGGAAGCCCAGGGAGACCGTCGATACTCGTCATGTTCTTCTGAGCGCGGTACTCGACCATCCCCTGCTCGCCCTTCTTCTCTGCATGGAGACGGATCAATTCGCGTTCGCCGATCTTGTCCATGACGGGAACGCCCCAGCCACAAGAATCGCTGATTCTGCTCACATCTACCGTGATCACTGCTCGTGTACTCGGACTGGTCGGATGGAGCGCCACCACTGTCTCGAATGCTGCATCACCCGGCAGCGAGACCGACCCTTTGCCGTGTAGACGGACTATTCGCGGACGACTGTCGAACGAGGCGAACATGACACACACTCGACCATTTTCTCGAATGTGCGCAATGGTTTCCACTCCGCTTCCGGTGTAGTCGACCCAGGCGACTCGGTGATCGCTCAGCACCGAGAACGAATCATGGCCGCGGGGTGAGACATTGACGTGTCCGTCGTCGTCCAGCGGGGCAGTTGCAACAAACCACATCGGTTGCGCATCGATCCAAGCCTTCAGATTGTCGTCGATGATCTCGAATATTTTCCCCATGGCGCAGAGCATAACTACGAGGGAGAACTTCACGAGCGATAGTTTCGTGGCTGCGCAACGAGAAACCGACTCTGCCGAGTCCGGGTGTGACCGCTAGCTATTGGCGACGATCAGCGCGATCAACAGGATGTACAGCAGGAAGAATCCGAAAAAGAGCCCGAGTGACAATTTGCCGAAGAATCCGGCGCGCTTCGAGGAGTACTCCGCGCCCTGGATGTCCCCGATCAACCACAGTGGGTGAACTTTCAATGCGTGGTTGAACGCCGAGATCGCCAGCGGCCAGAAGAAGATGACAGCGACCACTGCCCAACCGGCATTGGACGGCGGCATCAACGGTGTCTGCACATAGGGCTGTGCATAGGGCTGCGCGGACGGATAAGGCTGCTGTTGGTACTGCGGCTGCTCGAACGGACCCGACATTTTCAATTCCCCGATGATCGATGAGAGTCGAATAGTACGACGCCGAACCGACGCCTGCGGAGCACAGGTTGCCGATGAAAGGAGACTCGGCACGATCGGACCTGCACACCGATGGCCGATTTCCGCTAGCGCGGCGCATCCACCGGTGACACAGTGGATCGCATGGAGTTGGACTTCGAGCGGTGCTATCGGGCCGTATCTGCACGTGACACCCGCTTCGACGGGCAGTTCTTCACGGCCGTCCGCACGACGAGTATCTACTGCCGCCCGTCGTGTCCGGCAGTCACGCCCAAGGCGAAGAACGTGCAGTTCGTTGCGACAGCCGCGGCAGCGCAGCAGGCCGGCTTTCGCGCCTGCCGACGCTGCCAACCCGACGCGACCCCCGGCTCACCTCAGTGGAACATCAACTCGGACTTGACCTCCCGAGCCATGCGACTCATTTCCGACGGTGCGGTAGAGCGTGGCGGCGTGGACTCACTGGCCGATTCACTCGGGTACTCCACCCGTCAGCTGACGCGGGTCCTCAGCGCCGAGATCGGAGCCGGACCATTGGCATTGGCACGAGCGCATCGGGCGCACACGGCTCGAACGTTGATCCAGACCACGACGATGACGATGACCGACATCGCCTTCGCGTCCGGGTTCTCCAGCGTTCGCCAGTTCAACGACACGGTCCGTGAAGTATTCGCGGTGAACCCCACCACGCTGCGCATCGAAGCCACCCGAACGAAGACCCTGTCCAGCAACGGGACCGTCACGCTCCGACTCCCCTACCGCCAACCTTTGGACCGCACCTGGCTCGAATGGTTCCTACGCGGTCATGCTGTGCCCGGCGTCGAGTCCTTCGACGATCGAACCTACCGCCGATCCCTTCGACTCCCACACGGACATGGCATCGTCGGACTTCGGATCGAAGACGGCTACGTCGACACGACGTTGAGCCTGCGCGATATGCGCGACTTGGCCCCCGCCGTAGCCCGGGTCCGACGCCTGCTCGATCTGGATGCGGACCCGGAGGCCGTGGATACCGCCCTGTCCGCGGATCCTGCTCTGGCACCGAATGTTGCGGCACACCCGGGCATACGCGTCGTCGGAAATGTCGACGGCACAGAGTTGCTGTTACGGACCATGATCGGCCAACAGATCTCGCTGGGTGCGGCTGCCACGCATACCGCGCGCCTGGTCGAGGCACTGGGCGAGCGGATCGAAGACCCGGGCGGCGGCACCATCACCCGACTGTTCCCCGACGCGTCCGCCGTCGCCGAACACGGACACGAAGTACTCACCGGCCCCAAGGCACGAGTAGGCGCGATCATCGGGGTGGCCGACGCGATCGCGTCGGGCAAGATCGAGTTGCACGTCGCGCGATCGGCCGAAGACCTCGAACGAGACCTTCTCGCACTCAAAGGCATCGGCCCGTGGACCGCCCGATACGTGGTGATGCGCTTGCTGGCCGACCCGGACGTGCTGCTCGACACCGACCTCGTTGTCCGTCAGGGCGCCGAAGCTCTCGGGATCCCCCTCACCGATACGAGCCGATGGGCTCCGTGGCGTTCGTACGTCTCGATGCACCTGTGGAATATCGCACTCGAAAGAAGAGGACTAGGACTATGACTGCAACTGCAGCCACCATCGACACCCCGATCGGACCGTTCACCGCCATAGTCGACGCCGACGGCTGCGTGCTCGCGTCCGGATGGACGGCAACCATCGAAGACCTGCAACCGCTGATTCATAAGTCGTTGCGGCCCAGCGATATCCGGATGGTGTCGAACCTCGGCAGTATCACCGCGGCAATCGAGGACTACCACCGCGGCGATCTCACGGTCATCGACGACATACCCGTCGCGCAACAATCCGGAGAATTTCTGATGTATGCGTGGAAAGTGCTTCGGACCGTTCCCGCCGGATCGCCGGTGACGTACTCGGAGTTCGCGGATATGGCCGGCCGCCCGGCTGCCATTCGCGGCGCGGCATCGGCCTGCGCGCGTAACGCAGCGGCACTGTTCGTTCCATGTCACCGCGTCTTTCGCATCGGTGGGGCACTCGGCGGTTTCAGATGGGGTTTACCTGCGAAGACCTGGCTTCTGGCGCACGAGGCGGCTTGAGGATTGAGCGCGCCGACAGTTGGGTAGTACAGCCAACCGAGACGTTAGAGTCACTCGGGTACCCGAGTCCGAAGCCACCCGAAAAGGACAACCGACGTGACGGAACAGACAATGCCCAACGGTAAGCCTGGGCGCGATCGCGGCGACCTCATCGGCGTCGGTGGAGTGTGGCTGGCAAAGTGGTCACTGATCCTCGTATCGGTAGCGGCCGGCGCCTGGGTACTCGGCTGGATCATCTCGGCGCTGTGGGTAGTCATCCTCCCTTCACTGCTCGCGATCATCGTGGCGACCGTCCTGTGGCCACCGACCAAATGGCTCATGCGCGTAGGCATACCGCCCGCACTCTCGGCCGCGACGTCGCTGATCGTCTTCTTCCTCGTCATCGGTGGCATCATCACGTTGATCGTCCCGTCCGTCGTGGACTCGGCGCCCGAGCTGGTAGACAAGGCGACCCAGGGCGTATCCCAGGTTCAGAACTGGCTCAAGGGCCCACCGATCAATCTGCAGGACGAGCAGATCGACAATGCGGTCTCGGCCATCACCTCCCGCCTGCAGGAGAGCGGAACCGCAATTGCCTCCGGAGTTTTCAGTGGTGTTTCAGCAGCGAGTTCGATTCTCATCACCCTGGCTCTTGTCCTGGTACTGACGTTCTTCTTCGTCAAGGACGGCCCGAAGTTCACTCCGTGGCTGCACGGCTTCGCTGGTGGTCGTGCCGGGCGGCACCTCGCTGAAATCCTGGCTCGAATGTGGGCGACGCTCGGCGGGTTCATCCGAACCCAGGCCGTCGTGAGCTTCATCGATGCATTCTTCATCGGACTCGGATTGATCATCCTCGATGTGCCGCTGGCGCTCGTGCTGGCCACGATCACCTTTCTCGGCGGCTTCATCCCCATCGTCGGCGCATTCGTTGCGGGCGCCTTGGCTGTCTTGGTTGCACTTGTCGCCAACGGACCGACGACCGCGCTGATCGTTTTGATCATCATTCTCGCCGTTCAACAGCTCGAAGGGAACGTGCTGCAGCCGGTTCTGCAGAGCCGCAGTATGAATCTGCATCCCGCGATCGTGCTCTTGGCCGTCACCGGGGGTGGATCGGTGTTCGGCATCGTCGGCGCCTTCCTCGCTGTTCCTGCCGCTGCCGTTGCCGCGGTGCTGATTCGCTACGTCTCCGAACAAGCCGACGAACACTCCAACGAGGCGAGCCAGGCAGAACTAGAGGAGCTGGCGCCGGATCCGGACGAACTACTGACCGACGAGGAGGACGACTCGGACGAGAAGAGAAAGTCCGATCAGGATGCCGAGAAGAGCTGAAGCCTCGACCCGTCCCGCTCACGGATGACGTGGAGCCTGCTCGGTATGCGTTGACGCATCTCGTCGACATGGCTGACGATCCCCACCACTCGCCCGCCGGCCCTGAGTTCGTCGAGAACGCCCATCACCGATTCCAGAGTGTCGGCGTCGAGCGTGCCGAAGCCTTCGTCTATGAACATGGTGTCGAGGACGACTCCCCCGGATTCTGCGGCCACGACGTCCGCCAACCCGAGAGCAAGCGCCAACGACGCCAGGAACGACTCACCTCCCGACAGGGTTTTCGCCGACCGAACGACGCCGGTGTAGTCGTCGCGGATGTCGAGGCCCAATCCGCCACGTCTGCCGCGAGATTCGGCCTCGTCGGAATGAACGAACTCGTACCGTCCCGCTGACATACGCTGGAGCCTCGCCGACGCCGACTCGGCGACGTCCTCGAGGCGAGAGGCCAACACGTACGACCGGAGTGACATCTTTCGAGCATTCTGCCCCCGGCCTGCAACGACGTCGGTCAGTGCAGCCAACTGGTCGTGTTTGGCCTGCATCGGTGCCGCGTGGTCGACTGCAGCCCACAACTGGGCAGTCAGTTCTTCTACTTGCTCGACCCGCCGCTTGCATTCGGCCTGGCGTGCAACGGCACCATCTAGTTCGACGGCAGCAGCGTCGGCGGCCTCCTGCCAGGGCGCAGTCTCCACCTGTTCGGTCTCGGTGTCTTCGATGGCTGCGATCGCCGGTTCGGCGAGAACCTGCTCGGCGTGAGCGCGAATGTCTTGTGCTGCAGCGAGTTGCTTCTCGATGCTCCGGAATCGCTCGGCGGGGATCACCACGGCCGCTGCATCCTCGGCGGACTCGAAACCGGATTCCGACACCTGCGCGGCCAGTCGCTCGGCAATTGCCGCGCTGATGTCGGCCGCGCGAGCAGCGGCGACCCTCTTGTGTTGAAGATCGGTGGAGAGTGCGATCAGCTTCTCGAGGCGCGCCACACGCTGATCGAGCGTCTCGTCACCGTCGACTGCGGCGGTGACACGCGCGCGCATCCCCTCGACGGAACTGCGAACCTGGGCCGCCCGTGCTGCGAGACCCGCTGCAGTGGATCGATGCTCGGCAATGACTGAGGCGAGCCGGTGATCCTCCGACCTGAGGTGAGCCAACTCGGCCCGAAGGTCGTCGAGTGACGCCGCCGCTGTTCTTGCCGCCGTCAACCGAGTAGTCACCTCGTCGAGGGCCACCACCAGTTCATCACTACCGCGGCCACCTGATCTTGCAATGAGTGCATCGAGCACTCGGACCAGATCGGCCGCTTCCGCAGTCCGAAGATCCTCGGCAGCGGCTGCTCTACGCTCGGCACTGCTGGCCTCGGCTTCGTCCGCCTTCGTGACCGTCGAGTCGGCGGCCGACGCAGGCTCCGGGTGGGACCGTGATCCGCAGACGCCGCACGGGCTGCCGTCGACAAGCTCGGTTGCCAACTCCGCGGCCATTCCGGTGAGACGTCGTTCTCGCAGATCGAGTAGATGTTCCCGAGCGTCGTTGTGCGCCGTGCGTGCCGCTTCGCGAGCCGACTCGGCAGAGGCGAGCGCGGTTCGTGTCTTCGTGAGTTCGATTGCCGCCTTGACTGCATCGGAGACAGCGGCAGATTCGGACTCGAGCGCAGGCACATTCGCGGCAGTGTGCACAGCGGTGGTCACCGAGAGTTCTGCTGCGGCGATCGCCGCCGGCAACTGATCCCTGAGGACCAGCGCAGCGTCGACAGCCTTCTCGACGGCTCGGCACTCGGACGTCAGCTCGCGAGCAACGGCCTCCTCCGCATCGGCACGAAGAGCTAACTGCCGCATCTCCTGGAGGCCGACCACCGCCGTCGTCCACTCGCGTACAGCGTTGGCGACGACCGTCCGGGCGCCTTCTGATTCCGTGGACGACGCGGCAAGGACCATCTCGGATCCATCGACCATCGCCAGCGAGCCGCGCACCGACTCGGCGTCACTCGCAGCGAGGTCGTAGGTCCGTGCGGTTTTCGCATACTCGGCGGCGAGCGTCGCGATAGGGCCGGCAGCAGCAGACCGTTCGACTTCTCGACGAATCGCGTCACGTTCGGGGGCCGCCCGGTGGAACTCGGCCAACTGTTTGCGCGCAAGGTCTCGGCGTTGCCGCAACACGAGGAGAGTTTTGTGGCGATCGAGTGCCGCGGCCGCAGCGTCGGCCTTGCCGCGCGCAGTTGTAAGCGCTGTCGACGCGGCGGCGTGCGCACCACGAGCACGCCCCAGAACATCGGTGGCCCACTCCATCGGTTCACGGTCGAGTTCTTCTTCCTCACCCGAGGCCGTGGCGATCCGACCGAGCAATTTGTCGATTGCAATGCGTGACGACTCCAGCAACGCAGCACTGGAACGTCTTTCGTTTGCAAACCACTGTTCCACGTCGCCGAACCTGCTCGTGTCGAACAACCTCTCGAGTAGATTGCCGCGCTCTTCACTGTCCGCACGCAGGAACCTAGCGAACTCACCCTGAGGCAAGAGGACGACCTGAAAGAACTGATCCGCACTCATCCCGAGCGCGGCGCCCACTGCCTCACCGATCTCGTCGAGACGGGTCAAATTCTGCCCATCGCCGTCGAGCCACGTCAGGCTGGCCTTCGCATTTTCCTTGGTGGTACCCACTCCACGCTTCTTGGGTCGCAGGTACTCGGGAGAGCGAACGATCCGGACGCGTCTGCCACCGAGAGTGGCCTCGAGCAGCACTCTGGGTACCGCACCGGGCGCAGCATGGTCGGACAGAAGACGCTTGCCTTCCCTGCGCGCACCCGGAACCGTTCCGTACAGGGCGAAGGCGACGGCGTCGAGAACAGTTGTTTTGCCGGCACCGGTCTGACCATGGAGCAGAAACAGCCCGTCTGCACCGAGGGCGTCGAAGTCGACGGATTCGGTTCGAGCGAAGGGACCGAATGCAGTGATCTCGAGTCGATGCAGTCTCATGCCGGTCGGCTCATGCGCTGCGTCCCGACAACTCGTACTGCTCGACACGCTCGTCATCACGGGAAACGTCCTCGCGCTGCACCGCAGCCAACGCCCGTTCGAGCAACGAAACCTCCCGCGCTTCGGGGGTACTTCGCATGTCGGTGACGAACGAGGTGGCAATGTCGATATCGGTGCGACCGCGCACACGATCGCGGTACCGCAGCTCGGAAGTGCCTGCAGGACGCGACCATTCGAGGTGAACAGCGTGCGGGAATCGGGTACGCAGTGCACGCATGGCATCGACCGGACGAACCGGATCGGTCAGGACGGCCGACACGTAGTGCTCTTCGGCAGCAGCGAATTCGCTTGCAGTGGTCAGCTCTTCGACGGTACCTTCGATCTGGCTCAAACCTCGGACAACCGGCAGATCTACGCGCTCGACCGTTCCCAGACCGTCCGCATCGAGCTGGAGTATCCACACAGCTTTACGGTGGGACCGCTCACCGAACGAGTACGGCAACGGCGAGCCCGAATAGCGAATACGCTCGGTCAGCGTCTGCGGAGAGTGCAAGTGGCCCAGCGCAACATAATCGACGCCGTCGAAAGCAGATGCTGAAACGGTCTCGACCCCACCTACCGAAATGGAACGCTCGGAACCCGTCGCTTCACCGCCGACGACGAACGCATGCGCCAGCACCACCGATCGCACATGATGCGCACCGTCCCGTCGGCCGTCGAGATCTGCGGTGATGCGCTCCATCGCAGCGTCCAACACATCCGCGTGCGACCGCGCACCGGGAACGTCGAGTTCGATCCGCGTGGTTTCCGGCTCCAGATAAGGAATTCCGTAGAAGGCGACCGGGCCGAACTCGTCGTCGATCACCACCGGAGTACCTACCCCGCCCACACGGGTCATCAGATGCAAACCGCCTGCCGAGGCGAATGCCGCTCCCGCACCGAGCCGCGCCGGCGAATCATGATTGCCCGACGTTGCCACGATGACAGCCCCCGCCGCGCGGATGGCTTCCAGTCCCCTGTTGCACACGAGGACCGCATCTGCGCTCGGCACGGCGCGATCATAGATGTCACCCGGCACGACCACCACGTCGATTCTTTGTGCTGCAACCAGATCCGCAATGGCCGCCAGCGCAGCAGCCTGGTCGGCAAGCAGGTCGACGCCGTGGAACGTGCGGCCGATGTGCCAGTCCGAGGTGTGCAGGATCTTCATGAACACGACGCTAACGGAGGCCACCGACAAACTGGCTCAACCGCTACGGCCAGTCGGCCCCTGCGCGCTGCAAGGTCGACAGGCACTCGGACTGATCCGAGAAGTCTGTCGGTACTGTCGTGCATCATCTGCGTCATGAACGCACTTACCGCTGTCGGAATGGCATTCGCCTTCGCGCTCGGGGCAGCCATCGGATGGTTGTTGCACTCGAGCAGGTTCGGAGATCGCGCGGTGCGCGCCGAGGCACAGTTGGCGGCACTCCGAGACAACGAGGCGCTGCTGCGACGATCTCTCGACGCCGTGAACGAGGACTCCGCGCGCAGACATTCAGGAGCAATCGGTCAGCAGGTGTCACATCTGGTGGAACCGCTGCACGACGCCGTGGACGCGCTCACCGAGCAGGTAAGACAGGTAGAGCACAGTCGAATCCGCGCATACGCCGGTCTGACCGAGCAGGTAACCGGGATGCAACGCGCATCGGTTCATCTGTCCACACAGACGTCCCAACTGGTCACCGCATTGCGCGCCCCGCAGATTCGTGGACGCTGGGGTGAGATACAACTCGAGCGCGTCGTCGAGCTCGCCGGTATGGTCAAGCATTGCGATTTCGATACCCAGGTCAGCCGGGACGGGGTTCGCCCGGACATGATCGTCCGGTTGGCAGGCGGTCGGCAGATCGTGGTGGATGCCAAAGTTCCGTTCGCGGCCTATCTCGACGCCGCGCAGGAAGAAGATGCCGATGCTCGGAGCAAGCAGTTGACTCGGCATGCTCGGCACCTGCGAACACATGTCGATCAATTGTCGGCCAAAGAATATTGGCGCTCGTTCGAACCGACGCCCGAGTTCGTGATCCTCTTCGTTCCAGGTGATCCGTTTCTGGACGCCGCGCTCACGTCCGATTCGTCGCTGCTGGAGTATGCGTTCACGAGAAATGTGATACTTGCCACTCCCACTACTTTGGTCGCTCTTCTGCGCACGGTTGCATACACGTGGAAGCAAGAATCGCTCGCCGAGGACGCTGCTCGAATTCAGAAGCTCGGACGAGAGCTGTATTCCAGACTCGGCGTCGTTGCCGCCCACCTGGACAAGCTCGGCGGACACCTCGGCAAGGCAGTCGACTCGTTCAATTCAACCGTGTCTTCGGTCGATTCCAGGGTGACGGTGACAGCACGCAAACTATCCGAGCTCGAGCTGTTCGATACCGAAGTCGTCGAGGTGCGCCGGGTCGACAGCCGACCGAAAGTGTCCGATTCGTCGCATCCGTTGCACCAGTTCGGTCACGTCAGCGACGCAGTCGGGTGATCAGCCGCTAATCTCGGTGGGTGTCTACATCCCAACGAGCCCGTTCTGGGGTTCCGCTGGATCAACGTTCAGCCCTCGCATCAGTTCCCGGCGTTCCAGCGTGGGGGGCGGTGGCAATCGCCGGCGGTGCCAGTTTTCTCGGATTCGTCATCGACGCAGCCCGCGGAACCGAGCTGACCTCTGCCTTCGCCTGTTTTTACATTATCGGTGTAGTTGCCGCAGTTGTCCTGGTTCGATATCGCGGCCTCTTCACGGCGCTGGTCCAGGCTCCGTTGATCCTGTTCGTCGCGGTCCCCATGGCGTATCAGTACTTCACCGAGAATCCAGGAACCGGTGTGAAGGACATACTGCTGAATGCCGCTATTCCCCTGGTCAATCGGTTTCCATTGATGTTGCTGGGCACTGTTCTGGCGATCGGGATCGGCGGTGCACGCATCTTCCTCAAGCGGCAGTCCACCCACACCCACGCCCACGCCCCCACTCGCTCGGTTCGTGACAGGGCCAAGCAAACACGTGACCGTGCGAGAGCGTCCAGGGCGAAGACGAAGGACGCGCCGGTCTCAGCGCGCAGCCCAGAGGATCGGGTTTCTCGTCGGGAAGCCGAATACGACGGCTACTCGACCGACGGTGGGCGACGAAGTACCGACGCGCGCCGGCAGCGCGCCGAGGGCCGCGGGAGCCGTTCGAGTACCGAAGGCCGCCAGAGCCCTGAAGGCCGCCCGAGCACCGGAGGCCGCCAGAGCCCTGAAGGCCGTCCGAGCACCGGAGACCGCCAGAGCCGTCAGAGCACCGAGGGCCGTCGAGCGGAGCGCGAACGAGTCGAGCCGTCCTACGACCGCCCGGCCGCTGATTCGTATGGCGCCGACCCCTATCGCGCCGAACCTGTCGATGTCGAACGGGCGCCGCTCCCGGTAAGGCGGGCAGCACCCCGACAGCAGCAGCCACGTGCACCCCGCCAAACTGACGTCGATCCGTATTCAGCGCCGCGTTCGGCACCGGCAAGCGCGCATGTCCCGCCTCATCCGGTCCCGCAGGTCCGCTACCGGGACCGCACCGAACCCTGATCTGACCGAAAGCCGAGAGCCGATCAGGCCTTGGTCGGCCGAAGCTCGCGCGGGAGTGAGAAGACGAGAGTTTCGTTGGCCGTGGTCACGGGCTGCACATCGGCATAACCGTGCTCGGACAGCAGATCGATGACTCCCTGCACAAGAATCTCCGGAACCGACGCACCCGAGGTGATGCCGACGGTCTGCACTCCGTCCAGCCAGGCCAGGTCGATCTCCTTGGCGTAATCGACGAGGTAGCTGGCACGCGCGCCAGCGGAGAGTGCCACTTCTACGAGTCGGACCGAGTTGGAGGAGTTCGTCGATCCGACGACGATCACCAGATCGCACTCGGGCGCCATCACCTTGACCGCGACCTGTCGGTTCTGTGTCGCGTAGCAAATGTCGTCGCTCGGCGGATCCTGCAATGTCGGGAAGCGCTCGCGCAGACGCGCGACCGTGAGCATCGTCTCGTCGACGCTGAGTGTGGTCTGAGACAGCCAGATGACCTTGTTCGGATCACGCACGGTGACGTCGTCGACCGAATCCGGACCGTCTACGAGCTGCACATGTTCAGGTGCCTCGCCCGCAGTGCCTTCCACTTCCTCGTGCCCTTCGTGGCCGATCAGCAGAATGTCGTAGTCGTCGCGGGCGAACCGTTTGGCTTCCTGGTGAACCTTGGTGACGAGGGGGCAGGTGGCGTCGATGGTGCGGAGCTGACGCTCCGCAGCCGAAGCGTGGACCGCGGGCGATACGCCGTGCGCGGAAAACACCAACAGTGCGCCCTCAGGCACCTCGTCGGTTTCCTCTACGAAGACGGCGCCGCGATCGGCGAGCGTCTCGACGACATGCCGGTTGTGCACGATCTCCTTACGGACATACACCGGAGCACCATGCTTCTCCAACGCCTTTTCCACGGTCTCGACCGCGCGATCGACGCCGGCGCAGTAACCGCGAGGCTCTGCCAGGAGTACTCGTTTTCCTCCGGTGTAGGGGGCGGAATCAGCGCCCGATGGACGTGCGATACCCAGGTTCAGTGGAACAGCCGAAGACATGACTACAGGATACGTGAGCAGGGCGCCCCGATTCCGACTAGTGGGCGACCCGCCTGTCGGCTACCCAAATGCCAGGACATCAGGCAGGCTATGAATATGACTCGTGTCCCTTTTGCTGCACGTGTGGCCGCGGGCGTGGTGGTGACCGTCGTCGAAGAGGCGCGCAAGCTCCCCGGTACCGCGGTCACCTTTCCGATGACGGTCGTCAGCGAGATACTGGCCAGCTCGATGCGCCTTCAACAGCAGGTCACCGCTCTCGCAATCAAGGGTGACGAGGTCATCTCGTCGTTACCTCTCGTCGGAACCCCCGCGCAGGAGCAGCCGTCTTGGGCTGTGTTCGACGACGACCATGCCCCGCCGCCACTGAACGAGAACGAAGAACTCGACGTCCCGGACCACGAGCCTGTCGCTGCGACCGGCCGTTTCGCGCTGTACTCGACTCCTCCGGCCGAGGTCGAGGAAGAAGTGCAGGCCGAGACATCCACCGATCGACCGGAGATTGTCGACCTCGTCGATTACGACGCCCTAGCGCTCGCACAGTTACGTGCCCGTCTGCGCACCCTGTCGCTCGACGACTTGGAGACGCTCCTCGACTACGAGGCCGATTCGCGCGCACGCGCTCCGTTCCTGACGATGCTCGAGAACCGAATCACCACAGCGAAAGCCAAGTGAGCGCAACCAATCAGACGTCAGGCCCCGGTCCGAGCAGCGCCGAAGAGCCGTGGCCGGTCCGCACCGTAGCGATGAAAGTCGCAGGGTGGATCGACCGCCTCGGCAGCGTCTGGGTCGAGGGCCAACTCACCCAGATCAATGCCAGGCCAGGCACACGGACCGCGTTTCTCGTCCTGCGTGACCCGTCGGCCGACATGTCACTGTCGGTCACCTGCTCCCCGCAACTGCTGGAGCGGTCACCGGTCCCACTGACCGAAGGCGCGCAGGTCATCCTGTACGGCAAGCTGTCTTTCTACACCGGCCGAGGCACAGTCTCGTTGCGTGCCACCGACATTCGGGCCGTCGGCGTCGGCGAACTACTTGCTCGCGTCGAACGTCTGCGCAGCCTCCTGGCCGCCGAGGGCCTGTTCGATCCGCGCCTCAAACGGCCACTCCCCTTTCTCCCCGGCACTATCGGACTGATCACCGCACGTGCAAGTGCCGCCGAGAAGGACGTTCTGACCGTTGCACAAAGGCGTTGGCCGGCAGTGCGATTCGAAGTCAGACACACTCCGGTGCAGGGCCCTCAGGCAGTGCCTGCGATCCTCGGCGCACTGAAGGAACTCAACGACGACAGTGACGTCGACGTCATCATCCTCGCCCGCGGGGGCGGTAGCGTCGAAGATCTGTTGCCGTTCTCCGACGAAGCACTGTGTCGGGCGATCTCGGCCGCGACCACACCGATCGTCAGTGCCATCGGACACGAACCGGACAGCCCGCTCAGCGATCACGTCGCCGACCTGCGTGCCGCGACTCCGACCGACGCCGCCAAGCTGGTGGTGCCCGACGCCGTCGCCGAGCAGAATCTCGTCGCCGACCTGAGGTCCAGAACTGCTGCTGCGCTCCGAAACTGGGTCGCCAGAGAAGCGCGTGGGCTCGAGATGATCCGACATCGACCGGTCCTTTCCGACCCGATCGCAGGTATCGAGCGACGCGGCGAGGAGATCACGCGACTGCGCGAGGCAACCCGACGCGACGTTCAGCGCGAACTCGCCAAACAGGAAACTCTGGTCGAGCATCTACGGAATCGGTCGCAGGCTCTCGGGCCGGCAGCGACGCTGGCGCGCGGTTACGCCGTCGTCCAACGCATGGTTACCGGCGGCGATCCCGAGGTCTTGCGTTCGGTCGACGACGCACCGCCAGGAACCCAGATACGAGTACGAGTGGCCGACGGCGCAGTGACTGCCGCGGTCATGGGCAAAGTTCGATAGGAGAAAACTCTTGACTGAAACACCGATCGAAGAAATGGGCTACGAGGCTGCCCGAGACGAACTGGTCGACGTGGTGAAGGTTCTCGAACAGGGTGGCCTCGACCTCGACGCGTCACTCGCCTTGTGGGAACGAGGCGAATTGCTCGCTGCCCGCTGCGAGGAGCACCTCGCCGGTGCACGTAGACGTGTCGAGAATGCCCTCGCACACGTCAAGGACCAGGATTGACGCTCGGCGAAGCTTTCGCTCAGGGCGTCAGGGGTGTCGCGTCGGTAGTCGCGGCGGCGAGGGTGGTGAATTCCTCGGACGATCCGCTACCGGTGATGAGCAGGCGCACGTCACCCAGATCGGTCACCCACACCGGCTCTTCGCTCTGCTGCGTGTAGACGACCCACTCTTTGCCGTCGATCGACTGAGTTCCCGAAGCGAATCGCGGCTCACCGACCGCGAACGGCACGAGCACGTCTTCACTTGCGTTCGATTGTGTGAGCCGGTTGTAGCGACCGGCATCGGAGATGTATCCGACGGTGCTGGTGTCTCCACCCTGATCGCCTGCGATGGATCCGCGGCTGCCCGAGTTCGGTGTCCAGTCGTCGGGGACCTTGGGGTTACGGATCGGGAAGTCGAGCTCGGATGCGTCGTACTGCATTGCCGCGTTCACGTCGAAGTTCGGGATCGGTCCCTGCGTGGGTCCGCCCGGGCTCAACGTGCACTGACTGGCGATTCCGGCAATCAACAGACAGGCGATCACAAGCGGAATGAGTGACCAGACCATGTCACGGTTGTTGTTCAGGATCCGGGGTTTACTGTTCGCCACGCCTCCAGTATCCCCGCTCGACGTCGCTGCCGGGTCGGCGCATGCCCTCCTCGGCGGACAACGGCGCTGAATGAGATAATCGCGCTGGGTAAGACCCCCACCTACCAGGAGGCTACAAACCGATGACGACCAGCACCGAGTCCACCCGCGCCATGGCGCCAGATCGCAATCTCGCCCTAGAACTCGTACGAGTCACAGAGGCCGGCGCACTCGCCTCGGGCCGCTGGGTGGGACGTGGCGACAAGGAAGGCGGCGACGGAGCAGCGGTGGACGCTATGCGTCAGCTGGTCAGCTCGGTCTCCATGCGCGGCGTCGTCGTGATCGGTGAAGGCGAGAAGGACGAAGCACCGATGCTGTACAACGGCGAGCAGGTCGGCAACGGCAATGGGCCAGAGGTCGACTTCGCCGTCGACCCGGTCGACGGAACCACGCTGATGGCCAAGGGCATGCCGAACGCGATCTCCGTACTTGCCGTCGCTGAGCGCGGCGCCATGTTCGACCCCTCTGCGGTGTTCTACATGGAGAAGATTGCCGTCGGGCCCGACTACGCCGATGTCGTCGACATCACAGCACCGGTAGCAGAGAACATCGCTCGGATTGCCAAGATCAAGAAGGGATCCGCATCCGATGTCACCGTGTGCATCCTGGATCGTCCCCGTCACGCAGAACTGATTCAGGCCGTTCGCGACGCCGGATCACGTATCCGGCTCATCTCCGACGGTGACGTCGCGGGCGCGATCGCGGCCGCACGTCCCGATTCCGGCACGGATCTGCTGATCGGCATCGGTGGCACCCCCGAGGGCATCATCGCTGCCGCTGCGATGCGTTGTATGGACGGCGCCCTGCAGGGCCGCCTCGCGCCCATGGACGACGAAGAGAAGCAGAAAGCGATCGACGCCGGTCACGACCTCGACCGCGTACTCAACACCATCGACTTGGTGTCGGGTGAAAACGTTTTCTTCACCGCTACCGGCGTCACCGACGGCGACCTGCTGCGCGGCGTGCGCTACGCGGGCGGCGGCGCGCACACTCAGTCCATCGTGATGCGCTCCAAGTCCGGCACCGTTCGAATGATCGACGCGTACCACCGCCTCGAGAAGCTGCGCGAGTACTCCTCGGTCGATTTCGACGGCGACACGAGCGGTCAGGCTCCTTCTTTCTGACGATTCGGCCAGTGCGCTGACCCAGCACGACAATTACCCGTACCTAACTGGCAAAGTAAGGCTCATGACGCAGACAGACGAACAGCAATTCCGGATCGAGCACGACACCATGGGAGAGGTTCGCGTACCGATCGATGCACTCTGGCGCGCCCAGACGCAGCGAGCAGTCGAGAACTTCCCCATCTCCGGTCGTCCGCTCGAGCGCACTCAGATCCGCGCCATGGGCTTGCTCAAGGCAGCATGCGCGCAGGTCAACAAGGACCTCGGACTGCTCGACGGCACGCTTGCCGACGCGATCATCGCGGCTGCGAACGAAATCGCCGAAGGTCTGCACGACGACCAGTTCCCCATCGACGTCTTCCAGACCGGTTCGGGAACCAGCTCCAACATGAACGCCAACGAGGTCATCGCCTCGATCGCCAAGGCGAAGGGTGTGGAGGTTCACCCCAACGACCACGTCAACATGTCGCAGTCGTCGAACGATACTTTCCCCACGGCTACTCACGTCGCCGCCACCGAGGCAGCGGTCACCTCGCTCGTGCCTGCACTGAAGCACCTGCACTCGGCGTTGGCTGCGAAGGCAGTCGAGTGGAAGACAGTGGTCAAGTCCGGACGCACGCACCTCATGGATGCCGTGCCGGTCACTCTCGGCCAGGAGTTCGGCGGTTACGCCCGCCAGATCGAAGCCGGTATCGAGCGCGTCGAGGCGACCCTGCCCCGTTTGGGTGAACTTCCCATCGGTGGCACCGCGGTAGGCACCGGCCTCAACGCTCCCGACGGCTTCGGCCCGAAAGTTGTTGCGGCACTGGTCAAGTCCACCGGAATCGACGCTCTGACTCCTGCCAAGGACGCCTTCGAGGCGCAGGCAGCCCGGGACGGGCTCGTCGAGGTATCCGGTGCACTGCGCACCATCGCAGTGTCGCTGACCAAGATTGCCAACGACATTCGCTGGATGGGTTCGGGACCACTCACCGGACTCGGCGAGCTGGCACTTCCCGACCTGCAGCCAGGTAGCTCGATCATGCCCGGCAAGGTCAATCCTGTTCTGCCCGAGGCGGTTACACAGGTTGCCGTTCAGGTCGTCGGCAACGACGCGGCTGTCGCGTTCGGTGGCGCATCAGGCGCCTTCGAGCTCAACGTCTACATCCCGGTGATGGCGCGCAACGTCCTCGAGTCCTTCACCTTGCTCGCCAATGTCTCGGTACTGTTCGCCGACAAGTGCATCAGCGGGCTGACCGCCAACGTCGAGCACCTCAAGACCCTTGCCGAGTCCTCGCCGTCCATCGTGACGCCGCTGAACTCGGCCATCGGATACGAGGAGGCCGCGGCCGTCGCCAAGCAGGCACTCAAGGAGAAGAAGACGATCCGTCAGACGGTCATCGACCGCGGGCTGATCGGCGACAAGCTCAGCGAGGAAGAGCTCGACAAGCGGCTCGACGTACTGGCCATGGCGAAGGTCAAGGACTGACTTCACCGTTAGTTGCCGGCATCGGCGGTAGCCGCCCTGCCTCAGCGTGAATGGCTCGTTCATACGATTGCTTCGTATGAACGAGCCATTCACGCTTTCAGGGGTGGTAAACCGAGCTCAGGCGAACGCGCTCAGCTCGTCGCGCGCCTTGTTGCCCTCGTCGCCGAGGTCGTCGCGGCCGAAGATGTTCCACTCCGCCAACAAGGGCTTGAACACCTTCTCGCTCTGCTGCTCCACCGTGTAGATACCGGCGTCGGCGAGCAATGCGGTGCTGTTGCCCTTACCCGGCAGATCGACAACGGGGATCGAGTAACCGTTGATGCGGTCCGCGATCGCGCGCACGGTCTGATCAGGGGCGACACCGAGTGCTTCGGTGACCATGTTCGCGTAGAACTTCGACTGCAGCGCATCGTCCTGAGCGATCTTCGTCAAGATCTTGGCCAGAACAGGGTCGCCACCGAGTTCAATCGTATTGTTGTTTCGCAACACGGCCGCCGACTCGTCCACGGCGAAATGCGCGAGGATATCGAGGACATGCAGGCTGGGTGCGTCGTAACCCTTCGTCATCTCTTCCATACGAACGCGCTCGAGAGCGACGGGATCGACCGCGCGCGTCAAGACCAAGAAGTCGCGCAGCGCTATCGACTGACGATTCTCTTCCGACGTCCACCGGCCGGTCCACTTCCACCATGCGCCCTGGCCGGTCAGTGCACGGGCCAGTTCGCGGTGGTAGGCGGGCAGATTGTCGGCAACGAGGACGCTGACTGTGGCCGACAGGATCTCGACCTCGCTGAGGTGGGATTGTTCGGCCGACCAGTCCTCGCCACCGAGGAACGCGAAGTTCTTGCCGTCGTCCCACGGCGCGAAATCGTGGGGGTGCCAATCCTCTGCTTCTTCGATGTGTCGGCGCAGATTCTCTTCCACGGCGGGCTCCAATCGGAGCAGCAGGTCACCGTCAGTGAAGTTCGTAGGCATCCGAATACCGTAGCGCCTCCCACCGAACGTCCGGCCTTGCGCCCCTGACCTCTGTGAATTCTCCCAAATCCCGCGCGAGCAGGGTTTACGCTCTCCATAATCCATTCGCTCCTGGAGAGGACTCCTGTGATGCGCTCGAAGAAGATGTATCTGGCCCTCGCTCTCGCCACCTCGATGACGGCCCTCGTCGGGTGCTCCTCAGATTCGTCCGGTGACACCGAAACGGCGACCACGACGGCCACCGCCACGACAGAAGCGTCGTCGGAGGAGGACTCCGGACTCTCGCCAGGCCAGGTGTCCGGCGTCGACGTTCCCGACGGACAGATCGACGACGCGGTAGCCGAACTCGACGGCATTGGCGCCGAACTGATGGAGTCCTCGAAAATCCCTGGGATGGCTATCGCCGTCGTACACAAGGGAGAAGTCGTGTACTCCAAGGGATTCGGGGTGCGCGAGGTCGGTAAGGACGATGCGGTCGACGGCGATACGGTATTTCAACTGGCATCGTTGTCCAAATCCGTCGGCTCGACGGTAGTCGCTTCGCAGGTCGGTAGCGGAGTGGTCGAATGGACAACTCCTGTGGTCTCGGAGCTGCCGTGGTTCGCGCTCGCGGATCCGTACGTGACCCAGAACGTCACGGTCGGCGACTTCTACGCCCATCGCAGCGGGCTGCCCGATCACGCAGGCGACAACCTCGAGGAAATCGGCTACGACCGCCGCCAGGTACTCGCACGACTGAAAGACATCCCACTGGATCCGTTCCGCTCGACGTACAACTACACCAACTTCGGCGTCACCGCTGGGGCCGAGGCGGTAGCGCAGGCGTCGGGCAAGGATTGGGAGACCCTCAGCCAGGACGCGATCTACGGCCCCCTCGGTATGGCGTCGACCAGTTCGCGATTCGCGGACTACATGGCTCGCACCGACCGCGCGGTCCCACACGTGCTCGTCGACGGCGCATACGAGGCCAAGTATCAGCGAGAACCGGACGCGCAATCGCCCGCAGGTGGGGTGAGTTCCTCGGCGAACGACATGGCGAAGTGGATGACGATGCTCGCCGCCGACGGCACGTTCGACGGCAAGCAGGTCATCGAACCCGATGCCCTGCTGCCCGCTGTGACAGCCGAGATCATCTCGTCCCCATCCGGCACCCCGGACACTCGGGCCGGCTATTACGGATACGGTTTCAACGTCTCGAACTCCGGGGCGGGACGCACACAGGTGAGTCATTCGGGGGCGTTCGAGCTCGGGGCGGGCACGAATTTCGTGACGATCCCCTCGCTCGATGTCTCCATCGTCGTGCTGACCAACGCTGCACCTATCGGCATCGCCGAGACGGTATCGGCCGAGTTCGCCGATCTCGTGCAATTCGGCGAGGTTCGACAGGATTGGCGAACGATCTACAAGAATGCGTTCGAGGGAATGGACGAACCGATGGGCGAACTCGTCGGCAAGACACCACCCGCCGATCCTGCTCCCGCGCAGCCACTCACGGCCTACGCCGGGGTGTATCAGAACTCGTTCTGGGGTCCTGCGACGGTCACCGACGACAACGGCACCCTGACTCTGGCCATCGGCCCCAAGGACACTTCGTACGAGCTGACGCACTGGGACGGTGACACATTCACCTTCGAGGTGCGGAGCGAGAACGCACCCGACGGCACCGTGTCCCAGGCAAAGTTCAACGGCAACACCGTCACCCTCGAGTACTTCGACGGGAACGGACTGGGGAGGTTCACCAAGTGACAGATCTACTGCATTCGACCAAGACTGTCGAGGATATGCTCCGGGCTCTGGCGGAGCGCGACGTCGATCACGCGGCGGCACTCCTCGACGACGCGATCGTCTGGCACAACGTGGGATTTCCGAAAGTGCGTGGCATAGCCCGAGTCCGCAAAGCACTGGCGGTCATGGCGAAGCCGAACTACGGATTCGATGTCACCTCCCACAACATCGCCGCAACTCCCGACGGTGACGTGGTGCTCACCGAGCGAACCGACGTACTGATCTGGCGCCGATTGCGCGTCGAGTTCTGGGTGTACGGCACTTTCGAGCTGCGCGACGACAGGATCCTCGTGTGGCGAGACTATTTCGACAATCTCGACTTCGCGAAGGGGTTGGTGCGAGGGCTGTGGCGGCTCTGCACATGAGTGGAAATGCGTCCCGCGGAACGCATTTCCACTCTATGCGTCTATGCCCCTGAAGGACCGAACTCCTCCAGCATCTCTGTCACCAGGGCCGCGATCGGCGAACGCTCGCTTCGGGTGAGGGTGATGTGCGCGAAAAGCGGGTGTCCCTTGAGCTTTTCGATCACCGCTGCGACGCCGTCGTGCCGTCCTACCCGGAGATTGTCGCGCTGCGCCACGTCGTGGGTGAGAACGACGCGGGAGCCACTACCGAGCCTGGACAGAACCGTGAGCAGAACATTGCGTTCGAGTGATTGAGCCTCGTCGACGATCACGAAGGAATCGTGTAGCGACCGTCCGCGAATATGCGTGAGCGGCAGCACTTCCAGCATTCCGCGTGCGATGACCTCTTCCATCACCTCGGGGCTTGCGAGCCCCTCCAAGGTGTCGAACACGGCCTGACCCCACGGACCCATTTTCTCGCTCTCACTGCCGGGTAGATAGCCGAGCTCCTGACCACCGACCGCGTACAGAGGGCGAAAGACAACAACTTTCCGATGAGTACGACGCTCGAGCACGGCCTCTAGACCTGCGGTCAATGCCAGCGCAGATTTACCCGTTCCGGCCTTGCCGCCGAGCGAGACGATGCCGATGCTCTCGTCGAGTAGCAAGTCGAGCGCAACCCGCTGCTCGGCGGAGCGCCCATGCAAGCCGAATGCTTCACGTTCGCCGCGCACGAGCTGGACCTGCTTGTCCGCTGTGACGCGTCCCAATGCACTCGACCGACCGCCGAGCAAGCGAACTCCGGTGTGGCACGGCATGTCTCGTGCACCGTCCAGGTCGATGACACCGTCCGAAAACAACCGATCGATGTCGACCGATTGCACGTCCAGTTCTGCCATGCCGGTCCAACCCGAAGGCACGACGTCGTGGGCGTGATACTCGTCGGCGGGCAATCCCACTGCGCCGGCTTTCACTCGCAGCGGGATGTCCTTGCTGACGAGCACGACTTCTTTGCCCTCGGCCGCCAGGTTGAGTGCACACGCCAAGATCCGCGAATCGTTGGAGTCGGTGCGGAAACCGACAGGCAGCACGGTTGCGTCGGTGTGATTGAGCTCGACCTGCAGTGTGCCGCCCTGCGTTCCGATCGGAACCGGCTGATCGAGCCGACCGTGCTCGACGCGAAGGTCGTCGAGCATGCGCAAGGACTCCCGCGCGAACCATCCCAGCTCGTGGTGATGGCGTTTACCCTCCAACTCGCTGATGACGACGAGCGGCAGCACCACATTGTGCTCGGCGAAGCGAATAACAGCCCAAGGATCCGACAGCAGAACCGAGGTGTCCAGCACGAATGTCCGAAGAGGGGCGGAAACGGAGCGTGAAGTGGTCACGTGGGGCTCCTATTGTTCGCGCGACGCCACACGAACGCTTGTCGCTCGGCCGGTCGGTCCTGACGTGTCAGCTGACACGAGGGCCGGGTGCCGGCCCTCTCGTACTCACTAGCTCAGTCACGTATCAGAACCTCCCGCACAGTCAGCTTTCCCGCTGCCTGTTACTGCCGACGGTACCGCCGATTCAGAGGATTGGCTCGGAGAGTTGGAGGCGTGTCGGTGAACATCGCGTTAACCCGTTGCACCGTCTCTGGGAGGTCCCCATCCCCCCGCTTCAATGGTCCATTCATACGATCGAGGCGGTTTCAAGTGGTTGTTGCAACGACTAACTCGTTGATCACTTTTGCTGGTGATTTCCAGCCTAGTGTTTTCCGGGGGCGGTCGTTGAGTTCAGCGGCGACCGCTTGGAGTCGTTCGGCGGTGTGCACGGACAGGTCGGTGCCTTTTTTGAAGTATTGCCGCAGGAGTCCGTTGGTGTTTTCGTTCGTTCCGCGCTGCCAGGGACTGTGGGGGTCGCAGAAGTAGATTGCCATGTCGGTGGCCATAGTGATTTCTGCATGCCGACGCATTTCGAGACCTTGATCCCAGGTCACCGACTGTTTGAGTACCGCAGGCATCGACCGGATTGCCTCGATCATCGCGTCTCGGACGGCGTCGAGATTGTGCGAGTGCGGCAGGTGGAGCAGCATGGTGAACCGTGACGTGCGCTCGACGAGGGTGCCGATCGCCGATTTGTTGCCGGCACCGAGGATCAGGTCGCCTTCCCAGTGCCCGGGTACTGTGCGGTCTTCGACGTCGTCGGGTCGTTCGGAGATCAGCGTTTTGTCGGGGATGTGATGAGCGTTGCTGGGTACCCGGCCGTGTTTGCGGCGATGCGCCCGCCCGGTCCGTAGTGCATCGGCGACTTCGGCTTTGAGTTCGCCTTTGGCTTGGACGTAGATGGCGTTGTAGATCGTTTCGTGCGACACGTGCATCTCCGGTCGATCGGGGTAGTCGATCTTCAGTGTCGCCGAGATCTGTTGTGGTGACCACTTTTTGCGGAGTCTGCGGACGACTTCTGTGCGGAGCTCACTGTTGCGGTCGGCGAGTTTCGCGGCCTTGGGTCGGCGGGCGCGTGTGTCCGCTCGCTGGTGTGCGGACACTGATCGGTAGGTGCCGCCAAGGTTGGTGTTGCGTTTGAGTTCGCGGGAGACGACGGACTTGTGACGTCCGATCAGGTCGGCGATATCGGTCTGGGTTAGTCCCATCGCGGTGCCGATCGCGATTTCCTCTCGTTCGGCTTGCGAGAGGAATCGTCCGCTGGGTTCGGGCCGGACCCGTTTGGCCCCGCGGACGATTCCTGCCTTCTGATCTATCCACCGCTTGCCGGTGGTGCGGCTGACGCCGGCAGCGGCCGACGCGTGGATCACTGAAGCACCCGAATCTCGCATGGCATGGAACTTAGCGACTACTTCTGCGCGATTCGGGACAACACGTCGTGGCATCTGCTCGACATCTCCTCAGGTCAGGAGCTGTGTTGCAACGACCACTTGAGATTGCCC
>NZ_MKKY01000049.1 GCF_002091955.1 Rhodococcus sp. 1168
TGGGACACCGAAGCCATCTGATCGTATGAATGGTCCATTGAAGCGATCAAGTGGGCGCACCTTCGATACCGTCGCCGGCTTCGATACCGTTGCCGCGCTACTTCGATGGCGCATTCAAGTTCACTGATCGTATGAGTGGACCATTCAAGCGGGAAGTGGGGTGGCGCAGCAACACTCACACTCGCACATGCCTGCGAGCCCTAAATTGGATCGGTCGTCTGCTTCGGACTGGCGAGGACGGTGTGAGCCGACCGCCCACGCAGCTTCACACTGTCGCCGAGTTCCCAGAGCGACGCTTCTGCCTCCGCGGCGTTGTCGACTGTTGCCTTCGAGGCAAGGGTGGCGCCATGAGTGTTCTTGGCGAGTTCGGACAATCTGGCAGCTTCGTTTACCGGGTCACCGATGACGGTGTATTCGAAGCGTGATTTCGCTCCCACGTTGCCGGCTACGGCACGGCCCGATGCAACTCCCACTGCTGCACTGCATTCGGGGACTTCGTCGAGTAATCGCGTACTGATCTTTCTGGCCGCCGCTAGTGCGGAACCGCAATGGTCGGACAGTTCGCCGGGCGCACCGAAGATGGCGAGCGCGGCGTCGCCTTCGAACTTGTTGATGAAGCCACCGTGATCGTCGACCTCGTCGACGACGACCGCGAAGAAGCGGTTCAGCAGGTCGACGACCTCTTTCGGGGGACTGGATGCGGCGAGCTCCGTCGAACCGACCAGGTCTATGAAGAACACCGCGATGTCCCGTTCCTCGCCGCCCAGCTCCGAGGTCTTGCTGAGAGCAGCCTCGGCCACTTCATGTCCGACGTGCCGACCGAAGAGGTCGCGAATCTTCTCCCGCTCACGGATTCCGTCTGCCATTCTGTTGAATCCGCTTTGCAGCTCACCCAGTTCGGTTCCGTCGTAAACCGCGAGATGAACGTCGAGGTTGCCGCGTTCGACTTCCGCCATCCCGGATCTGACGTTGCTGATCGGTGAGGTCGTGGCAAATACTCCGAGAAGCGTCAGGAAGAAACCGAAGATCAGGGTGATTCCGCCCAGTGCCAGAATCGCGACAGCTAATTGACCAGATTCGGTGTAGTACGGCCGGATGAAACTGAAGATCGCGATGATCATCAGACCCGCTACTGGGACACCGGTTCCGAGGATCCAAGACAGGATCGATCGGCCCATCACTCCGGCGATCCGAATTCGACGTGGATCGCCTGCCTCGAGTGCTCGGGCGGCAGCGGGGCGCAACGCGAATTCGCTCAACAGGTAGCTGAAAGCGCACACAACAGTTCCGCCTGCGCCAATAGTGAATGCCACCTTGGGAATCGATTGAGGATCGATGAAGCCGTCGATGGTGGTGATCAGAACCAGCCCGACGGTCCACAGGAGGATCTGCAGGCGGGTCAACTGCCAGGGCATCGACAACGTGTCGACCTGTTCTCGGCGTGTCGGCGGACGGTCCTCTACGGCCCAGCGGAGGTCTCGAAGCGCTCTCGTCGTCCCCCAGAGCACCCCGACGACGAATGCCAGGAGGACGTATACCGGAACGACTATGAAGTTGACCCACCAGTATTTCTCGACGACGAGAACATCCGGCCCGGGCACGACGACACTGACCAAAGAGACCACGATGACGGCGCCGATCAGATTCGCCCCGAGCAGGAACGTAGTCAGCAGCAGTTGGACACGGATACGACGGCGACGAGGTGATTCGAATATGTCGCCGAGTAGGCGGGATCCGAGAGGCGCGACGGATCGTCTCGGTTGCGGCATGGTGGTCATAGAGTAGCGGGCGCTCTGGCTTAGGGTGGGCGAGTGCGTCTTGTAATTGCTCGTTGCCAAGTGGACTATGTCGGCCGCCTCACTGCCCATCTTCCCCCTGCTCGTCGGCTTCTTCTGGTGAAGTCCGACGGCTCGGTGAGTGTGCATGCGGACGATCGCGCGTACAAACCGTTGAACTGGATGAGCCCGCCGTGTTGGATGGCTGAAACGACCGAGGGTGAGACGATCAAGTGGGTCGTGACGAACAAGGCCGGCGAGGAACTTCGAATCACGATCGACGAGGTCGAACTCGACTCGAGTCATGAGCTTGGTATCGATCCTGGGTTGGTGAAGGACGGGGTCGAGTCCCACCTTCAGGAATTGCTCGCCGAGCATGTCGAGACACTCGGCACCGGCTACACGCTCGTGCGTCGCGAATATATGACGGCTATCGGGCCGGTTGATCTTCTTTGCCGAAATGCCGACGGCGGAACCGTGGCCGTGGAGATCAAGCGTCGTGGTGAAATCGACGGGGTCGAGCAGCTGACACGCTATCTGGAACTGTTGAATCGGGATCCGGTGCTGTCACCGGTGAGTGGAGTGTTCGCGGCGCAGGTGATCAAACCGCAAGCCAAAACGCTGGCCGTCGATCGTGGGATTCGATGCGTGACACTCGACTACGACGTGCTGAGAGGCACCGAAAGCACCGAGTTCCGCCTGTTCTGATTCGTGTGCCGTCGCACGCGCTCGAGTGTTTCTCTTACACTCGTACTGTGCCTCGACGGAACCACGACCGCAAAGCGGCCCGCAAGAAAGCAGCAGGTTCTCCGGATTCGCTTCTCGGCGGCGCCCGGGTAGAGGGTGGTCCGGCCGGATGGTCCGATGAGGAATTCACTTTCCGGACGGTCCCCGGGAACAGAGCGACGAAAACTTATCGCTGTCCAGGCTGCGATCACGAGGTGCGACCGGGGGTCGCGCATATAGTGGCGTGGCCGTCGGACGACCTGGGAGGCCCGGAGGACCGACGGCATTGGCATACAGGGTGTTGGTCTGGCCGTGGCACGAGGGGCCTGACCAGGCGCTGGTCGTAGCCAGCGCCTGGTAGATCAAGATGACGTGGAGGCCTTTTCCTTCCCGAGATCGACCGCGTCGTTCTTGTCCTTGGAGGAAGCGGCGGGCTCGGCTGCGTCGAGCAGTTCGCTTTCTCGGTTGACCGACGCGAGCATTGCGGGCACGGAGTCGAGTTGGCCACGAATGCCGAGCAGCTGGGCAAGTACTCGGCTGCGCAGTACTCGTAGTTCCTCGGCCAGTTCCTTCGAGTGCGCGATCCGTCGTTCGGCCTGTTCGGTCGCGGCCTGCAGTCGGCGGGTCGATTCTTTCGTAGCTTCTTCGATGCGGTGTGCAGCGTCGGCTTTGCTCGATGCTTCGAGGTCTTCGAGAGCCGCGAGGATCTTGGTGCGGCGGTCTGCCATCGTGATCTCGAAATCCTCTTGAACCTTGGCCCGCTTGGCCTCGGACTCGGCGGCTAGTTGATCGCGCTCGGATTGCGCTGCCTCCACCACACGTGCAGCCTCGGTGCGCGCCTGAGCCATGGTCTGCTCGTGTTCGGTTTCGAGCGCGGAACGACGCTCCTCCAACTCCGCTACGAGGGATTCATGACGGCCGCGGAGGCGAGCGCTCTCTTGCTCGGCAACTGAGACCATCTCCTCGGCTTCCGCATGTGCCTTGGCACGAACTTCCGAGGCCTCGTCGGATGCGAGTCTGAGCATCCGTGAGATCCGGTCACTCATTCCCTCTGCCGTAGTTGGAGGCACCGAAAGTCGGTCGATGTCCTTGCGCAGTTCGTCGATCTCGTCCCGAGCGTCATCGAGTTGTTTGGCCAGGTCACGGGCTTGGGCTGCAGCGGCATCGCGATCAGCGGTAGTCAGCCGAAGCTCGGCGTCGAACCGTTCGAAGTAGTTGGTGACTTCGTCGCGATCGAATCCTTTTCGGACGATCGAAAAAGGAAGTTGCACCCCGGTGCGATCTTGCTCGTTTGCCATGGCGGTCAACTTACCTTTGCCACGTTTTAAGGGCCATACGGTGGGTCAATGAACTGATTTCTCGGATGGTTCCACCAATTCGATGAGTACGCCACCTGCATCTTTCGGGTGGATGAAATTGATGCGCGAATCTGCAGTGCCGCGTCGAGGTGCGTCGTAGAGCAGTCGAACCCCACGACTGCGCAGTTCGTCGGAGATTTCCTCGATGCTGGTGACCCGGTATGCCAGTTGCTGCAGGCCGGGTCCGCTACGTCCGATGAACTTGGCGATGGTCGACTCTTCGTTCAACGGTGCGAGCAGCTGAAGTGCGGCCGACGCCGACGTGGCACCGGGGAACGACAGCATGGCTTCGCGGACGCCCTGCTCCTCGTTGACTTCTTCGTGTGTTGCCACCATTCCGAGATGCTCGGTGTACCAGGCAATGGCGACATCGAGGTCCGGCACAGCGACGCCGACGTGGTCGATAGCCGACACCAGGTCGGATCGGAGTGGGGCACCCGTGGGAGACTGCGTGGTGGAGGTCATGCACTCGACGTTAGCGTCAGCTGGATCGAATCGCTCACTGGGGCTGTTGTAGAGATCGACGACTCACTTTTCGTGCAATTGGTTGGAGGAACATTATGACCACTTCTGTCATCATCGCCGGGGCACGCACACCGGTAGGCAAGCTGTCCGGAGCATTGAAGGATCTGTCCGGTTCGGACCTCGGCGGTATCGCGATCAAGGGTGCGCTCGAGAAGGCCGGTGTCGCCCCGGAACTCGTCGAGTACGTCATCATGGGCCAGGTTCTCACCGCAGGGGCAGGTCAGATCCCTGCCCGTCAGGCTGCTGTTGCCGCCGGCATTCCGATGGATGTGCCGGCGCTGACCATCAACAAGGTGTGCCTTTCCGGGGTCGACGCGATCGCCCTCGCTGATCAGCTGATCCGGGCAGGCGAATTCGAGGTCGTCGTTGCCGGCGGTCAGGAGTCGATGACCCAGGCGCCGCACATGCTCGAAAAGTCTCGCGCGGGTTACAAGTACGGCGACGTGACGATGCGCGATCATCTGGCCTTCGACGGCCTGTACGACATCTTCACCGATCAGGCGATGGGTGGACTCACCGAATTACGCAACGAAGGCGCCGGTGCCAGCACTCGTGAGGAACAGGACGCATTCGCGGCTGCATCTCATCAGCGCGCGGCGGCGGCTTGGAAGAACGGGATCTTCGACGAGGAGGTCGTTCCGGTCAGCATCCCGCAGCGCAAGGGCGACCCGTTCGTGGTGTCCCAGGACGAAGGCATCCGCGCCGATACGACTACCGATACCCTCGCCAAGCTTCGGCCGGCGTTCAGCAAGACCGGCACGATCACCGCGGGTAATGCCTCGACCATCAACGACGGTGCTGCAGCTGTGATCGTCATGAGCCGTGACAAGGCAGAGAGTCTCGGGCTGCCATGGATTGCCGAGATCGGTGCGCACGGTGTGGTCGCAGGCCCGGATTCCTCGCTGCAGAGCCAGCCTGCTCGGGCGATCGCCAAGGCGTGTGCCAAAGAAGGGATCGATCCCAAGGATCTCGATCTGATCGAGATCAACGAGGCTTTCGCGGCAGTAGGCATCGCTTCTACCCGTGAACTCGGCATCGACGAGGACAAGGTCAACGTCAACGGTGGGGCAATCGCTATCGGGCACCCCCTGGGAATGTCCGGTGCACGTATCGCGTTGCATCTCGCCCTCGAACTCGGACGACGCGGTGGAGGGATCGGCGCGGCTGCATTGTGCGGTGGCGGCGGACAGGGTGATGCGCTGATCGTGCGAGTACCGAAGTCCTGACGTTCGGTCTGGTCTCATTTCGCGCTCACTGCTTCTGCTCGGGGGTCGAAGTGAGACCAGACCCACTACGCTCTGTCGTAGTCGATCGGGCACAATGGGGCGCATGCTGACCTTCTTCGATCTGAGCACCACGGCCAAGCGATTCCGATTTTTCGCAGTCCTCGAGGCGTTTACCTGGCTGGGTCTCTTGGTTGGAATGGCCTTCAAGTGGCTACCTGCAGACGGCAACGAGATCGGTGTCAAAATTTTCGGACCGATACACGGCGCGGTGTTCGTGATCTATGTCCTGATCTCGATCCTGACCGCAGTCAAACTCCGCTGGGATATCAAGACCAGCGTGCTCGCTCTTCTTGCCAGCATTCCGCCGTTCGGTACCGTCGTCTTCGAGATCTGGGCCACGCGAACAGGCCGTCTCGCCGAGCTGAGCTCCTCCGAACCTGCTCTCGCCAAGGGTGCCGGCACGCCCTCGTAGTTCCCACGAGTACCAGCAGTGGTGAGTCTTCACCGTTAGTGACAAACTGTAGGGCGTGACTCGTCCCGGTTCTCGCTCTTCAGCCCGTCCGCCAACTGCCGTCCCGGCATCCATCGCAGGGGCCGTCGACCTCTCCGCTCTGAAGGATCGTCCTGCGCCGCCGCCTGCCGCTGGAACCGACGACTCCTCAGCAGGATTGGCTCCCATCGTCGATGTGACGACTGCCAACTTCGAGGCGGAGGTGCTACAGCGGTCTTCGCAGGTCCCGGTGATCGTGGATCTCGGGTCGGCTCGATCTCCACAGTCTGCCGCGCTGACTCGGCAACTGGGCCAGTTGGCGCTCGAAGCGGGCGGGGCCTGGGTGCATGCGCGTGTGGATGTCGACAGCAACCCTCAGATCGCGCAAGCCTTTGGCGTCAAGGCCATTCCGACGGTCATCGCGGTAGCGGCTGGACAGCCCCTCGCTGATTTCGAGGGCTCGCAGCCCGATGAACAGCTGCGCAAATGGCTCGAGGCTGTCGAGCAGGCGACGGCGGGCAAACTCACCGGCCCGCCCAACGCGGGCGGCGACGTCGGCGAGGATGATCCCGAGCCGGAGGATCCGCGTTTTGTCGCGGCCGAGGAGGCAATCGATGAGGGCGACTTCGTTGCTGCCGAAGCTGCGTATCAAGCGATCATCGACGCCGAGCCGGCGAACGCGGAGGCGCTTGCTGCGCTTCGCCAGGTGCGCTTTCTCGCACGAGTCCAACACGTCGATGTCGACGCTGTGGAACGCGCAGACGCGGCGCCGTCCGACGTGGCGGCTCAGATCGAAGCTGCTGACGTCGAGTTGTCGCAGCAGAAACCCGAAGCGGCGTTCGCACGGCTCATTGCCGGCATCAAGAAGACAGCAGGTGAAGAGCGCACGCAACTGCGGACGCGGTTACTCGAACTCTTCGAGTTGTTCGATGCCGCTGACCCGATCGTGGTGGCCGCCCGTCGAAAGCTGGCTTCTGCGCTGTACTGATTTTCGGCCCTGTGCTGGTCAGCGGTAGCGGGTGTTGCACTGCTCGCGTCCGCCCAGCACACCCGAGCGGAATGCGTCGACGCGAGAGAATCCGCTGGGAAGCGTCACTCCATCGATGTCGCTGGCAGTCAATCCGTCGCTCAACAGGCCGGATACGGCCTCGTCGAGGTCGCCAGGGGAGAGCCACACTTCCAGTTCGGAAGTGCTGGTTCTGTTTTCGGCGCTCAGACCTGCGGTGATGACGCCGGCCAGGCAGGCTGATCGCAACGCAGTCTGCGGGTTGTCGAGCGGTTGGCCTGCCTCGTTCTGGACGGCAAGCGTGTACCGCGAAGCGAACAACACATATGCGCTGTAGTCGCCGGATACGTTGAGGGGAATGACGTCTCCGCGCCGTGGACGCTCGGCTGTGCCGAGTTCGGCGAGGGCACCGACGTCCACGCCGATGGTGTTGGTCGAGGCGCAGTACGACACCGGCTCGGTCGAGGAGCCGTCCGGGCAATCGGTGTCGGACCCGTTGTAGGTGACGGAGGGTGGATTCTGCAGTGTCAGCAGGCTTTCGAACGACCTGACGAATGCCTCCAACGTCTCCACGGTGACCGGAAGCTCGCCGTCGTCGGCGGCGTTGCTGAACTGGTGGGGGAGATCCGCTCGGCGCGATTCGATCTCGGCTTCGTCGATCTCTGTACAGGCCGCTGCCCCGTCGGTGAATCCGATCTGAACTGCGGTGACACGTTCGAAGGCGGTGCCGTGGACCGAATCCGGATCGTTGGGATCGACGTCACGGACTGCGACGGTCGCGGCGAGTACGCCATTGAGGCCGTCGGAGGTGTTGATGGTGAAATGTGCCGAATCTCCTTCGGCGACATGCCTGATGAAGGCACCGGCGAAGCAGTCTGCCTGCTGCTCGGCAACTATCGTCGGGGTGTCCTCGCCGATCAGACCGGACTGATACTGCACGGCATGGCCGTATTCGTGTGCGATGACCATGACGACCGACATCGGACCGAAGGCGTCGATCAATGCGGGCAACAGGATCGTTCGGTCCCAGCCGATGGTGTCGTCGCGTGAGCAGTACGCTGCGTTGGGAACTCCGCCGGTTCGGTCCCCGCAGAACCTGACGCCCTCGTCCTCGTCTTCGCCTGCGTCCCAGGAGATGAGTGCGGACACAGGGGCGAAGGTGCCCTTGAACAGTTCCGGATAGGTCTGTGCCCAGTACCGCTGGATGTCGTCTATGGCGTCAGTGGCGATAATGTCGGAATCCGTGCCCTCGGCATTGCGCACCTCGAGCGTGGAGTGCGGTGCTCCCGGACGTGGCCCACTCAGCCCATCCGTGACCGGCAGCCCAGCCACGGTGAAAGGGTTCTCGTAGATCGACACTGCCCGGCCATCGACCGAGGAGCCACATCCACTCACTACCAACATCGTGATCACGGCGGTCATCCACAGTGTGTGTCGGGTACGACCGCCACTCATTCAACGCTCCAGTTTTATCCAAATCGCGCCATGGGCGGGAAGTGCCACCTGTGCAGACGACGGTCGACCATGCCACGAGTGCGATGTTGCGGTTACTTCTCCGAGATTGCCGACGCCCGAACCGCCGTAGGACTCTGCATCCGTATTGAGAATCTCGATCCAGCGACCAGGCTCCGGTAGTCCGACACGATAGTTGCCATGTACGACTCCCGAGAAGTTGAAGATACACGCGACAACAGATCCATCCACGCCGTAGCGCAAGAAGCTGAGCACGTTGTTCTCGGTGTCGTTGGCATCGATCCACGAATATCCGCTGGGGGACGTGTCCAGAGTCCAAAGAGCAGAATTCGCCCGATAGACGGAGTTGAGGTCACTGACCAAGTTCAGTACTCCGCGATGCAGACCGTCGTCGTTATGGTCGTCGAGTTGGTACCAGTCGAGCCCGCGCTCTTCGGACCACTCACGAGTCTGACCGAACTCCTGGCCCATGAAGAGCAACTGCTTACCGGGGTGCGCCCACATGTACGCCAGTAGCCCGCGCATTCCCGCAGCCTTCGTGGAGTTGTCCCCAGGCATGCGTGACCACAAAGTGCCTTTGCCGTGGACGACTTCGTCGTGACTGATCGGCAAGAGGTAATTCTCACTCCACGCGTACACCAACGAGAACGTGATCTCGTGATGGTGAAAGCTGCGGTGAATCGGATCTCGCCCGAGGAAGTCGAGCGTGTCGTGCATCCAGCCCATGTTCCACTTCATGTTGAAGCCGAGGCCACCGACACTGGTAGGACGAGTGACGCCGGGCCACGCAGTGGACTCTTCGGCGACGGTGACGACGCCCCGGAACTTCTTGTGCACGGTCGCGTTCATCTCCTGGAGAAAAGAGACCGCTTCGAGGTTCTCGCGGCCGCCGTAGATGTTCGGCGTCCATCCACCCTCAGGACGGGAATAATCGAGGTAGATCATGGATGCGACAGCGTCGACGCGCAGTCCGTCGATGTGAAACTCGTCGAGCCAGTACAGCGCATTGGCGACCAAGAAGTTTCGTACCTCGCGACGACCGAAGTCGAAGACCAGCGTGCCCCAGTCGAGTTGCTCGCCGCGTTGAGGATCCCCGTGCTCGTAGAGCGGGCCACCGTCGAAACGGGCCAACGCCCACTCGTCTTTCGGGAAGTGAGCGGGCACCCAGTCGACGAGGACGCCGATGCCTGCCTCGTGGAGGTGATCGACGAAGAAGCGGAAATCATCAGGGGTACCGAACCGAGAGGTCGGGGCGTAGTAGGACGTCACCTGGTAGCCCCACGAACCACCGAACGGGTGCTCGGCAACCGGCAACAATTCGACGTGGGTGAAGCCGGTTTCCAGCATGTACTCGGCCAGCTGCACCGCCAATTGGCGATAGTCCAGGCCAGGACGCCAGGAGGCCAAGTGCACTTCATAGACGCTCATCGGTGCCCGAGTCGGCTCGATCTCCGCGCGAGCTGCGAGCCAATCGTCGTCGGACCACTCGAAATCGGAGCTGGCGACGATCGATCCGGTGGCAGGTGGAATCTCGGTGGCGAATGCCATCGGGTCGGCCTTGTCACGCACAACGCCATCGGACCCGTGGACGCGATACTTGTAGACGGTTCCAGGTCCGACATCGGGAACGAACAGCTCCCAGACGCCGGTGGATCCGAGCGCACGCATGGGCCAACTTCGGCCCGACCACTCGTCGAAACTTCCGACTACGGTCACGCCCGCGGCAGCCGGCGCCCACACTGCGAACGAGGTGCCACTGACGTCGCCGTCCGGGGTGGTGTAGTTCTGCTCGTGGGCACCGAGGATGTCCCAGAGTCGCTCGTGCCTACCCTCGCCGAACAAGTGGAGGTCCAATTCTCCCAGCGTGGGGAGGAACCGGTAACCGTCGGCGGAGTCGGCGGTGTATCCACCGGGCCAGGTGACGACGAGTCTGTAGTCCATCAAATCGGTGAACGGTACGACGACGCTGAACACTCCGTGCGCAACATGGGTCAACGGATGGTCGACGCCGCCGATGCGCGCGACCACCGACTCCGCGTTCGGCTTGAGCGCGCGAATGGCGGTCCCGCCGGGCACTGGGTGTGCGCCGAGCACCGAGTGTGGATCGTAGTGTCTGCCTTGGGCGAGCAAATCGAGATCATTGCTGCTCGGTGAGGCAATATCGGTTGTCGTCGGGTTGTCGGTCACGATTTTCCCACTCACTTCCGGTTGCCGCGGTATGCCAGTTCGAGCCGTGCCGGATACGGAATCGGTGGTAGCGCCAAGATGTGCGCCACTGACTTCCACGGTTCCAATCTGACGAAATTGGTCTGTCCCCAATTGAATTGCTGGCCACTGACTTCGTCGGTGACGGTGAGGCTGTCGTGCCAGTCGTGTCCGAGTTCAGGCATGTCCAACCAGATGGTGCCTTCTTCCGGTCCGAACGGATCGAGGTTGATCACCACGAGTACCGAGTCGCCGGTGACCGGATCGAACTTCGAGTAGGCGATCAGCGCGTCGTTATCGACATGATGAAAATGTATGTTGCGCAACTGTTGTAGCGCCGGGTGCGCCCGTCTGATCGAATTCAGTGTCGCCAACCACGGCTCCAATGACTCGCCTCGGGCCAGCGCGCCCTCGAAGTCTCGGGGACGGAGTTGGTACTTCTCCGAATCGAGATACTCCTCGCTGCCCGGACGCACGGCTTGGTGCTCGAACAATTCGTAGCCCGAGTACACACCCCACGTAGGCGACAGGGTGGCCGCCAGCGCAGCACGGAGCGCGAACATTCCGGGCCCGCCGGTCTGAAGGCTTTCGTGGAGAATGTCCGGGGTGTTGACGAACAGATTCGGCCGTGCATCGTCTGCTCGTCGGGCATGCTCCTCGGCGAACTCGGTGAGCTCCCACTTGGCTACCCGCCACGTAAAGTAGGTGTAGGACTGGGTGAAGCCGCGCTTGGCCAAGCCATACATCCGCGCAGGTCTGGTGAAAGCCTCGGCGAGGAACAGCACCTCCGGATGAGACTTCTTGATCTCGGCGATGAGCCATTCCCAGAAGTCCGGTGGCTTGGTATGCGGATTGTCGACTCGGAAGATTTTGACTCCCAATGCAATCCAGTGTCGAGTGACGCGCAGAACCTCGTTGTAGATGCCGCGGCGATCGTTGTCGAAGTTGACCGGATAGATGTCCTGGTACTTCTTGGGGGGATTCTCGGCGTAGGCGATCGTGCCGTCGGGAAGGACCGTGAACCACTCCGGATGGGCCGCCGCCCACGGGTGGTCCGGGGCTGCCTGAAGTGCCAGATCGATAGCAACCTCGAGGTCGAGCGCCTCGGCTGCCTCCACGAACGCCCGAAAGTCGTCTTCGGTACCGAGCTCGGGATGGATCGCGTCGTGCCCGCCGTCTTTGGATCCGATGGCCCACGGCGAACCGACGTCGTGCGGCTCCGGGGTCAGCGTGTTGTTCGGGCCTTTCCGATTGATCTCGCCGATCGGATGGATCGGTGGAAGGTAGACGACATCGAAACCCATGCCGGCAATGCGGGGGAGTTGCTCGATGGAAGTGGCGAACGTGCCGTGGCGAGGTGTGCCATCTTCGTTCCATCCACCTGTTGACCGGGGAAAGAATTCGTACCAGGCGCCGTTGAGCGCGCGGTTGCGGTCCACCCAGACGTTGATGGCGGGGGATCGCGTCACCAGTTCGCGCAGCGGGTACTGGTGCAGGAGATCTGCCACTGCCGGTGTGAAAGCGGACGCAACGCGAGCCGGAAGCTGACGGTCGGTGTCGCGCAACGCAGCGACGACGTCGACGAGAAGCGCTCGTTCCTCGGTGGGCACACCCTTGGCGGCGCGCTCGAATACCCGTGCACCGATTTCCAAGTCGTTGGCCAGCTCGATGGCGCTCTGACCCACACCCAGTTTGGCTTCGAGTGCATGCTTCCATGTCGAGACGGGATCGCTCCACGCCTCGATTCGGCAAATCCAGTAGCCGGGGGTGCTCGGAGTGAAGAGTGCGTCGAACGTATCGGGTTCGCTACCCGGGGTCATGGTGATGCGCAGTGGGGTCCGAACTCCGGGCCCACGAACTGCGAGCGTTGCGGCAACCGCGTCGTGACCTTCTCGCCACACATCCGCCGAAACCGGAAATGCTTCGCCTACCACCGCTTTCGCGGGGTATTTTCCGGTGCTCGTGTCTGGAAGGACATTGTCGATACCGAGTCGACCTGTCACTTCACACTCCGTTCTTCGCTCCGTTCGGCCGATCGCATCGGGTGCGACGGCCGACTAACTGATGGTCGGCGTGCTCTCGTGAACAACCGTAGTGCAGTCGGCGACGCTGTGCCTGTGTCAGCGGCCTTCGTCGGCGTTTTCGGTCGTCCGTCGGTCGTTCCCCGCCGGTGGCACCGTCGAATCCCATGAGACCGACAAGGTGGGTATGGTTCGTTTCGTGAAAGCCTTGCGTCGGTTCACTGTCCGAGCCCACCTGCCCGAGAGTCTGAATGCCCTAGCGGAGCTTTCGACAAACCTCCGCTGGTCGTGGCACCCACCTACTCAGCAACTCTTCGAGGAGATCGACCCCGCGCTCTGGGTCGACCTCAACCGTGATCCCATCGCTCTGCTCGGAGCGGTCGCGCCGAAGCGCCTGGAAGAACTTGCAGACGATCCGACTTTCGTCGACCGCCTTGCGGTAGTGTCCGGCGATCTGTCGGACTACCTGACTCGTCCACTCTGGTTCCAGAAGAAGCAGCGCACCGATTCTTCGCTGCCCACCGGCATCGGTTACTTCTCGATGGAGTTCGGTGTCAGCGAGGTCCTGCCCAACTACTCGGGTGGACTCGGCATCCTTGCGGGCGACCATCTCAAAGCTGCGTCCGACTTGGGTCTGCCGTTGATCGGAGTCGGCCTTCTCTACCGATCCGGATACTTCCGGCAGTCACTGACCGCCGACGGATGGCAGTCCGAGCGCTACCCATCGCTCGATCCGCAGGGCTTGCCCTTGCGTCTGCTCACCGACTCGTCGGATGCACCGGTCCTCGTTCACGTGTCGATGCCGGGAGAGCGGGTCCTGCGAGCTCGGGTATGGATCGCGCAGGTGGGACGCGTCCCATTGCTCTTGTTGGACTCCGATATCTCGGACAACGATCCGGAACTTCGAGGCGTGACCGATCGCCTCTACGGCGGAGACCAGGATCATCGCATCAAGCAGGAGATTCTGGCGGGAATCGGTGGCGTGCGTGCTATTCGTGCTTACACCCACGCGCACGGTTTGCCGGACCCCGAGGTGTTCCACATGAACGAGGGGCACGCAGGGTTCCTCGGTGCCGAACGCATCCGCGAACTTGTCACCGGTGAAGGGTTGGACTTCGACTCCGCCCTCGCATCGGTGCGAGCAGGAACCGTGTTCACCACCCACACGCCGGTGCCTGCCGGCATCGACCGGTTTTCGGCCGATCTGGTCCGGCACTACTTCGGCAGCGACGCCTCCGCCGACTCGGCCTTGCTGCCAGGTTTGCCGATGGACCGCATTCTGGAGCTGGGTGGTGAGCCCGACCGGTCGGTGTTCAACATGGCGCATATGGGCCTTCGTCTGGGCCAACGTGCCAACGGTGTCTCGAAGCTGCACGGGATCGTCAGCCGGGGCATGTTCAACGATCTGTGGCGTGGATTCGACGTATCGGAGGTACCGATCGGTTCGGTCACCAATGGCGTTCACGCGCCTACCTGGGCCGCGCGCGAGTGGATGGAACTGGCGAACGAAACCGTCGGTGCCGATGCGCTGGAGGAAGCACGCGGCTGGGAACAGTTGCAGAACGTCCCGTCCGAAAAACTGTGGTCGACGCGAAACGATCTTCGGGGTCAACTCGTCGACGAAGTTCGCCGTCGGGTGCATCGATCGTGTGTGGAGCGAGGCTCGACCGAGGCTGAACTTGGTTGGACCTCAGGGGTTTTCGACCCGAACGTGTTGACGGTCGGATTCGCGAGACGAGTGCCGACGTACAAGCGTCTGACGTTGATGCTTCGCGAACCGGAACGACTGAAGAGGCTTCTCCTCGACCCGGACCGTCCAGTGCAATTGGTGGTTGCCGGAAAGTCGCATCCTGCGGACGACGGAGGCAAGGCCCTCATCCAGCAGATAGTTCGGTTCGCCGATGCCGCAGATGTTCGCCATCGCATCGTGTTCCTACCGGACTACGACATGTCGATGGCTCGGTACCTCTACTGGGGCTGCGACGTCTGGCTCAACAACCCCCTTCGCCCACTCGAAGCCTGCGGAACCTCGGGCATGAAGTCCGCGCTGAACGGCGGTCTGAACCTGTCCATCCGCGACGGATGGTGGGACGAGATGTACGACGGCGAGAACGGTTGGGCCATACCGACTGCCGACGGCGTGACGGACGAGAGTCGCCGCGACGACCTCGAAGCCTCGGCGCTCTACGAGTTGCTGGAGCAGTCGGTGTTGCCCAAATTCTACGACCGCACCGACGGTGTGCCGACTCGCTGGATCGAGATGGTTCGCCACACCCTCGAGCATCTGGGGCCGAAGGTGCTGGCGTCGAGGATGGTTCGCGACTACACGCTCGGTTACTACGCACCGGCCGCGACCGCGGCACGCACAGTGGACCGCGACGAGTACGCAGGCGCGAAGGACGTCGCAGCGTATCGCCGGCGGGTCGAGGATGCGTGGCATTCCGTCGAGGTCGTCCAGGTCGACAGTGAAGGCCTGCCGGATACCCCGGTCATCGGCGCGAAGCTCACCTTGCGGGCGTACGTCCGGCTCGGAGGTCTTTCGTCGTCGGACGTCGTCGTTCAGGCTGTGCTCGGCCGGGTTACCGACGACGAGGAATTGATCGACACCCGAACTGTGGCTATGACGCATTCAGGAACGGACTCGCTCGGGGAGGTCTTCGAGACCGACACCGCTCTGCCGGTCAGCGGCGCAGTCGGTTACACCGTGCGAGTGCTGCCGCACCATCCGCTGTTGGCCGGTGATGCCGAATTGGGTCTGGTGAAATCGCCTAATCCGTAACCGGTTCTGCGAAGGTGCCTACCTCCCGGAAAGTCGGGTGAGAGCTTTGCGCACTACCTCAGGGTCGGACGTCTCCCAGAACGGGGGAAGCGAGGCCCTGAGGTAGCCGCCGTAGCGAGCCGTCGCAAGTCGTGGGTCGAGCATGGCGACGACGCCTCTGTCGTCGACGCTGCGCAGCAACCGGCCGACGCCCTGTGCGAGCAGAAGCGCGGCATGATTGGCGGCGACCGCGAGAAAGCCGTTGCCGCCACGGGACTCCACTGCCTGTTGCCGGGCCACCAGGAGCGGGTCGTCCGGTCTGGGGAACGGGATCCGATCAAGGATCACCAGGCTGAGCGAGGGACCGGGAACGTCCACTCCTTGCCATAGCGACAGGGTGCCGAAGAGTGAGGTTGCTTCGTCCTCGGCGAACTTGGTGACCAGTGCGCCCGTGGAGTCGTCGCCCTGGCACAGGATCGGTGTGTCCAGTCGCTCGCGCATCTCCTCGGCGGCAGCCTTCGCCGCGCGCATCGAGGAGAACAAGCCCAGTGTCCGGCCACCGGCAGCACTGACCAGTGCCTCGATCTCGTCCAAGTACGCGGCGGACAGGCCGTCACGGCCAGGAGGTGAAAGATGTTTGGCCACATATAAAATGCCGGCCTTCGCGTGATCGAACGGGGACCCGACGTCGAGCGAATTCCAATGAATCGGCGCAGTGTCGGATGGTGCCTCGGTGCCCGACGCCATGGCCGTGTCGCTGCGTGCAGAATTCTCGGCCGGAAGACCCCAATTGATGGCGAGACCGTCGAACGAGCCACCGACCGTCAGCGTCGCCGAAGTCAACACCACGGTCGACTCGGCGAAGAGTCGGCTGCGGAGTAGACCCCCGACCGACAGTGGCGCTATTCGGACGGTGCGTTTGACGTTCCCACGGAAGTCGTCGACTGCATGCCAGACGACGTCCTTGCGTTTGGCAGGGTCCGGTTCGTCGAAGGCGGTGAGCACTCGTACCGCGCTGTCGTGGACTTCGTCGATGGCCACCAGGGCCGCATTGCGCGCGGCGGCGGCTTCCGGATCCGAGGCTGCCATGCTCTGCTTCTGCGGACCTATCGCGGTACGAACGGCCCAGGCGGAGTCTCGAACGGAGGCCAGTGCAGGTCCCACTCCGTCCGGGAGAGCCGACCATCGGCCGGGCGGGAGGCTGTCGAGAACCGCAGCCCAGTTGTCTGCCGCGCCGTCGAGTGAGTCGACGATCTCCTCCTCGATCAGCTTGGAGCATCGGCGAGCAGCAGCGGTGACCGTTGCGGCAGACAGTTCCGAAGTGGCAACGCCGGTGACTCGGTCGACGAGTTCGTGCGCTTCGTCGATGACCACCACGTCGTGCTCGGGAAGAATCTGGATGCCGGTGATGGCATCGATGGCCAGCAGTGCGTGGTTGGTGACCACTACGTCTACCTGTGACGCTTCGGTGCGTGCGCGCTCGGCGAAGCAGTCCTCGCCGACGGGGCATCGAGACTTGCCGAGGCATTCACGTGCGGTGACGCTGACCTGCCGCCATGCCTGATCGCTGACGCCGGGGACGACGTCGTCACGGTCGCCGGTGTCGGTGTCGGAAGACCACTGCGTGAGCCGCACGACCTCGCGGCCGAGGCGGGAGATGGCGAACGCGTCGAAGAGTTCGGCGTCGGGCTTCTCCTCGGATGCTCCAGTGTGAATCTTGTTCATGCACAGATAGTTGTTGCGGCCCTTGAGTATTGCGAACTTCGGCCGCCTGCCGATGGCATCTTTCAGTGCATCCGCCAGTCGTGGGAGGTCACGGTCCACGAGCTGACGTTGCAACGCGATGGTTGCCGTCGAGACAACCACGGTGCGCCCGGATTCGACAGCATGTCTGATGCTCGGCACGAGGTACGCCAGCGATTTACCGGTTCCGGTCCCAGCCTGCACGGCCAGGTGCTCCCCGGTGTCGATCGAGTGCGCGACGGCCGATGCCATCGTGAGCTGATTGCTGCGTTCCTTGCCTCCCAGCGAGTGCACCGCGACCTTCAACAGGGCGGGAACTGTGGGGAGCTCGGACTTCGACGGCACCGCAGAAGACTACTGCCACTCACCGACCGGATGGCCATCGACACCGTCTGGCGAAAGCCGCGGGCGACGGATCACGCGGGGGCCTCGATGAACCGCGTCGACAGTGCCGGTTCGCCCTGCGAAAGTTTGAGTCCTTCCCACGGAAGACTGACGAGCCGCTGTGCGAGTAGCTCACGTGCATCGTTCAAGCTGAGTAGCGACGGTTCCTGCTTGCCGCCGCGCACCAGGGGCGTACACAGTTCGATGGCGGTGAGTCCGTCGTCGATCACCGGCTTGCTCCCCACGGGATACACGATTTCTTCGATTGCAGTTCCCGTGGATCGAGTGGTTCGGATAGCGGCTTTGGCGCCCCCGCGCGATTGCTTGTGGCTGCTGCGCTTGGCGACGGGACGGCCGTCGACCGTCACCAATTTGTAGACCATGCCCGCGGTGGGCGCTCCCGATCCGGTCACCAGGGAGGTGCCGACGCCGTAGCTGTCCACCGGTTCGGCGCGCAATGCGGCGATCGCATACTCGTCGAGATCACCCGATACGACGATTTTCGTTTCTCTCGCACCGAGGTCGTCGAGTTGACGGCGGACCTGCCGGGCGATCACTCCGAGATCTCCGGAATCGATGCGTACTCCGCCCAGACCGGTACCAGCGGCCTCGACGGCGTTGGCGACACCGGCCGTGATGTCGTAGGTGTCGACGAGCAGCGTAGTGCCGACTCCCTGGTTGCGAACCTGCGCGGCGAAGGCAGCCTTCTCGTTCGGACCATCGGCGTCGGTGTAGAGCAGGGTGAACGCGTGCGCCGAAGTTCCGGCTCCGGGGACGCCGTGGCGTCGTACTGCTTCGAGGTTCGAGGTCGCGGTGAAGCCGGCGATGTAGGCGGCGCGAGAGGCCGCGACGGCGGCTTCTTCATGGGTGCGACGCGAACCCATCTCGATGAGCGGGCGGGTACCCGCAGAGTTCGCCATGCGTGCGGCCGCCGACGCTATTGCGCTGTCGTGGTTGAGAATCGACAGGGCAAGAGTTTCCAGAACGACGCATTCGGCGAAGGTTCCGTGTACGGACAGCACCGGCGAGCCGGGAAAATACAGCTCGCCCTCTCGATAGCCGTCCACGTCTCCGCCGAATGAATAGTTTTCGAGCCACTCGAGGGTCTTGGTCGGGAGGAAGGCGGCGAGCGCTTCGATCTCGGCGGGCCCGAAGCGGAATCGAGTCAGCGCTTCGAGGAATCTGGCGGTACCGGCGACGACGCCGTAACGCCGGCCGTTCGGCAGCCGTCGCGCAAAGACCTCGAAGCTGCACGGTATGTGCGCAGATCCGTCGGCAAGCGCGGCCGAGAGCATGGTGAATTCGTACTGGTCCGTCATCAGCGCGGAACTACGTTCATGGTCGCAAAAGTCCGGATTGGAGATCGAGGCGTCGGTCACAGAGACAACAGTACGAGGCGTAGGGGCGAAGGTGTGTACTACCGCTCCCTCGTCGTACCCTGAGAGGTATGGCTTCATCGACGGCACGACCGACCGTGGGCAGAGCGGTCGCGGTACCGAACTCGTCGATTTCACCGTCGGCGGCATCCCCTCAGGCGGTACCAGCGGAAACAGAAGTGGTGGCACGGGACGAGGCACACGATGTGCCCTGGGTGACCATCGTCTGGGACGACCCGGTCAACCTCATGCACTACGTCACCTTCATTTTTCAGAAGCTGTTCGGATACAGCAAAGCGAAAGCTACCGAGCTGATGATGCAGGTTCATTCGGAAGGCAAGGCAGTCGTCTCCAGCGGTGAGCGCGATGCGATGGAGAACGACGTGCGCAAACTGCACGCGGCCGGTTTGTGGGCCACGATGCAACAGGACAAGTAGGGGCCAGCAAGCAACACACGGGCTTCGAGACAGCAGGCCAGGCATCCAAGGACGGGACAAAAGAGCGCAGTGCGCATGTGGAGCAGAAAGAACTCACTCAGCGGGGTCAAGATCCGCTCGGATATGGACGCCAGAGAAGCAACTGTGCTCAGGTCGCTCGTGGAATCGGTAGTCGGTCTTCTCCGCGATCGTGAAGCCGATACCCCGACGGACGAGCTGGCGGCGATGACGGGTCTACGAACCGGCCACAGCAGTCCACCCGAAGATGCCGCGCTCGCGCGGCTGCTGCCGGACTTCCATCGCCCGGATTCGAACTCCGATACGGCAAACCTCAACGGCGCGCTTCGCGGATTGCACGAGCCGGAGATCATCGACGACAAGCTCGCTGCAAGCCGAGTCATCCTCGATACGATTCCGACGAACGGCGGAAAAGTCGTCCTGACCCCCGCGCAGGCAGACTCCTGGCTGATGGGCCTCAACGACGTAAGGTTGGCGCTCGGAACCACACTGGGTATCGACGCAGACACTCCTGAGGTTCTCGACGAGGGGGATCCACGAGCTCCCCATCTGGACGTGTACCACTGGCTGACCTGGATGCAGGATTCGCTCGTCCAGGTCCTCATTCCGTAGGAGTACCTGTTGGGGACGGGTCCGAAGGATGCACTGACCGACGTGTCAGGCCTACTGGTGGGCCATTACCATGAAATCGATCCGGCTGCCGAACTCGGGTCCGGCGCGGCCACCGGCTGCACGGTGATCCGTACTCTTGGCGGCGCCGTCGCCGCCGTCGACGTCCGAGGAGGCGGTCCCGGCACCCGTGAAACCGACCTGCTCGATCCGAGCCATTCGGTGCAGCAGGTCAATGCCGTTCTCCTTACCGGTGGAAGCGCATACGGACTCGCTGCCGCCGACGGTGTCATGCGGTGGCTCGAAGAGCATGGACATGGAATTGCCATGGGTAGCCCGGACCAGGTGGTACCGATCGTTCCTGCGGCCGTCATCTTCGATCTGCCGGTAGGGGATTGGTCCATCCGGCCGACCGCCGACTTCGGATATCGCGCAGCAGCGGCCGCTCGAGCCGATTTTGCGACCGGTTCGGTGGGCGCGGGCGTCGGTGCCCGCGCGGGAGTGCTCAAGGGTGGCGTCGGCACGGCGAGCACTGTCATCGAGGGAGGACCTGCCGACGGCGTCACCGTCGGCGCGCTTATCGTCACCAATCCGGTGGGTTCGGTGTTCGATCCCCGAACCGGACTTCCCTGGGGAGTCGGCTCGGAAGGGCCCGGTGCATACCGGATGCGCAAACCCGATGTGCACGAGGTGTGGAACGCCAACGCACTTGCACCCAAGGGCACTGCCCTCAATACGACGATCGGCGTCGTAGGCACCGATGTGGATTTGAGCGCGGCGTCGTGCAAGCGGGTGGCCGTCGCCTCTCACGACGGCCTCGCCCGGGCGATCAGACCTGCCCACTCGCCACTCGACGGTGACACAATTTTCGCGCTTTCGACCGGCACGAGGAAGGTCGTCACCGAAACTGCCATGCCTAAGGCGTTCTCCTCCGACCTGCCGGTTCTCGACGCAGTGTGCGCGGTTGCGGCCGATGTCGTCGAGCGGGCCATCGTCCGTGCATTGCTCGACGCGACCTCGATTGCTGGTATTGCGACATACCGTCAGATTTTTCCGTCGGCCTTTGCGCCCTGACCACAGCGGTAGACTGTCGAAGGACAGACCACCTCCCCGGTGCGTGGATGTCGGGGCTGGACGAGAGGCCTAGTTTTGTGACGACGAACCCTTACCTTCCCGCTACCGCACCCAAACGCCCACTGTGGCAGCAGGCCGCGATGTTGATGGGCTCGTTCGTCGTGCTGCTCTGGGTCATCGAGATCATCGACGTCGCTTCGGGTAGTCGCGTCGAGCAGGCTGGGATCAACCCCCGCAGTGTGGACGGTTTGTGGGGAATTCTGTTCGCGCCGGTGCTGCACGACGACTGGGCCCACCTGATCGCGAACACCCTGCCGGTTCTGATTCTCGGATTCCTCGTTCTGTTGTCCGGTCTGGCGCGGGGGTTGACGGCCACAGGCATCATCTGGGTCGTCGGTGGTGTCGGTACGTGGTCGATCGGCGGGGGCAACTCCAACCACATCGGCGCCTCGGTTCTCATTTTCGGTTGGATCGCCTATCTGCTGACGCGGGGAATTTTCACCAGAAACTTGGGCCAACTTGCTGTCGGCGTCGTGGTGTTCGTCATCTACGGCAGCGCACTGTGGGGTGTATTACCGAGTACACCTGGGGTGTCGTGGCAAGGTCACCTCTTCGGAGCCGTCGGAGGAGTCCTCGCGGCCTGGGTTTTGTCCTCCGATGCGCGCGAGGCACGTAAGCAGAAATCTCTCAGCTGAGCGCCGCCGCCGACCCACCCACAACGCGCAAATGGGTGGTTACCTTCGTAAAAACGTGTCGAACGTTTCGGTGCCGGGCATCGACGTGGCAGCATGATGTACATGCGAATTACCGTCCTGGGATGTTCGGGGAGTGTGTCAGGGCCTGATTCCCCCGCGTCGGGTTACCTGCTCGACGAACCGGGAACATCGCCTGTCGTACTCGACTTCGGTCCCGGCGTGCTCGGTGCGCTGCAGAAATACGCAGATCCCGGTGACGTAAGCGTGTTCCTGTCGCATCTACACGCAGATCACTGCCTCGACGTGCCGGGACTTCTGGTCTGGCGTAGATACCACCCGAATCCGCCCGCTGGGCGCGCACTCGTATACGGGCCGAAAGACACCGCTTTCCGGTTGGGTGTCGCCTCGGCGGAATGCGGTGGTCAAATCGACGACATGTCCGACACGATCGATCTGCGTCGCTGGCAGGACGGCCGAACCATCGAACACGGACAGCTCACCGTGCACACCCGCCAGGTCTATCACCCGCCGGAGTCGTACGGCATGCGGATCACGACAGGCAAGGGGAAGCTGTTCGCGTACACGGGGGACACAGGCATGTGCCAGGCAGTCCGCGATCTCGCTCACGGTGCCGATGTGCTCTTGTCGGAGGCATCGTGGACGCACCGTTCCGACCGCCCGCAAGGTGTACATCTCTCCGGGACCGAGGCTGGCCAGCTGGCACGTGAGTCAGGCGTGGGTGAGCTGTTGCTGACTCACATTCCGCCGTGGACTTCCAGAGAAGATGTCATCGCGGAAGCGAAGGCCGAGTTCAGCGGTCCGGTGCATGCAGTCCTACCGGGCGATGTCTTCACCGTGTAGGTCAGGGTTAAGCTTGCTGCCGTGTCCAGACGAGAAGACGGCCGAGCGGACGACGAGCTCCGCAACATCAAGATCACCCGCGGATTCACCGACAACCCGGCAGGATCGGTGCTGGTGGAGTTCGGAAACACGCGGGTCATGTGCACCGCGAGTGTCGAGGAGGGTGTTCCTCGCTGGCGTAGAGGCTCGGGCCTCGGTTGGCTCACCGCCGAGTACGCGATGCTTCCCGCAGCAACCCATACCCGCAGCGGACGCGAGTCCGTCAAGGGCAAGGTCGGTGGGCGAACTCAGGAGATATCCCGACTCGTCGGCCGGTCGCTACGCGCATGCATCGACCTTGCCGCCATCGGTGAGAACACCATCGCAATCGACTGCGACGTACTGCAGGCCGACGGCGGCACCCGCACCGCGGCCATCACCGGCGCATTCGTTGCACTGTCCGACGCCGTCACCTACCTGCGTGCGGCCGGTCGACTCGCGGACCCGCAGCCGATTTCCTGTGCCATCGCAGCGGTGAGCGTCGGCGTCGTCGACGGCCGTGTTCGGCTGGATCTGCCCTACGAGGAAGATTCGCGTGCCGAGGTCGACATGAATGTCGTAGCCACCGACACCGGTACTCTCGTCGAGATCCAGGGCACCGGTGAGGGCGCTACGTTCCCGAGGACCACTCTCGACAAGCTGCTCGATTCGGCTCTCGCGGGCATCGAGAAGCTTTTCGAGGTGCAGCAGGCTGCCCTTGCCGAGCCGTACCCCGGCGTGCTTCCCGAGCCTGCCGTCGACGCACCGAAGAAGAAGTTCGGTGGCTGATACCAAGCTTCTCGTCGCGAGCCGCAACGCCAAGAAGTTACAGGAGTTGCGTCGGGTGCTCGATGGCGCAGGAGTCCTCGGCATCGAATTGGTCGGATTGGACGAGGTGCCCGAGTTTCCCGAGGCACCCGAGACCGGTTCGACGTTCGAGGAAAATGCGCTCGCCAAAGCTCGCGACGGCGCAGCTGCGACCGGGCTCGCTTGCGTTGCAGATGATTCCGGTCTCGAAGTCGACGCATTGAACGGAATGCCGGGTGTGCTGTCGGCGCGGTGGTCGGGAGTGCACGGAGACGACGGCGCCAACACGTCGTTGCTGTTGGCTCAGCTGGGCGACGTTCCCGACGAGCGTAGGGGTGCAGGTTTCGTTTCTGCCTGTGCGCTGGTCGTTCCCGGCGGCGTGGAGGCCGTCGTCCGGGGTGAATGGCGTGGTGTCGTCGCACGAGAGCCGTTGGGTGAGAACGGTTTCGGCTATGATCCGGTATTCGTTCCCGAAGGGGACAGTAGATCGGCGGCGGAACTGAGTCCGCAAGAGAAAGATGCTTCCTCGCATCGAGGGCGGGCGCTGACCTTGCTGATTCCTGCACTCGAGACGCTTACCGGGTAGAGACTGGATCTCGTGAAACGCTCAGTTGTGGCTGCGGTCTTGGTAGCCGCTGGAACGCTTGCTGTACCAGGTCCGGCAGCAGCGTCCCCGGTGCAGAACTCGTTCGCCGAGGCGACGCTGTACTCCATCACACACCCGGGTGCGAGCCCTTCGGGTGCCAACGATTACGCGTGCGTCCCGAGTGCCGAACAGCCGGAACCGGTCGTGCTCGTTCACGGGTTCCTCGAGAACTCCTACGACAACTGGGCATCGATGGCGCCGGTGCTGAAAGCCGAAGGTTACTGCGTCTTTGCGCTCGATTACGGAGCGCCCGAGGGCATTCCGTTCGGTGGCCTGGGTTCGCTCGAGGACAGCGCAGCCGAACTGGGTCGATTCGTCGAGACCGTCCGGACCTCGACGGGAGCGCAGAAGGTCGCCATCGTCGGGCATTCGAAAGGTGGGACCGTACCGCGCTACTACGTCCGGTTTCACGGGGGAGCGGAGTACGTAGCTCGGATCGTCGCGCTGTCGCCGCCGAACTATCCGACTCCGGGCCCACCTTCCGACGAGGCTCTTCAGCGTCTCAACGAGGGTAGTGACACCTATCCCGGAGTTGAGTACACAACCATTGTGACCCGCGACGACCAGGTTGTGCCCTATGAGGCGTCATTGCTGACGGGGGAGGGCAACACGAACGTCGTGCTTCAAGACCTGTGCCCAGACAACGTCACCGAGCACACTGGAATCTCTTATGATCCGGTTGCGCAGCAGGTGGTGTCGAATGCGTTGCGCGGTTCCGATCCCACCGAAGTTCGGTGCTGACTGCTCAGATGCCGAAGTCGCGCTTGACCTGAGTCGTCCGCCAATGCTCCACGAAGAACGACAGGAACGGAACCGTGCCGGCGAGTAGGGTGCCAACGGTCCGGGCGGCCGGCCAACGAACCTTGATGGCCAAATCGAGGGTGAAGAGCAGGTAGACCGCGTAAACCCAGCCGTGGACGATACCGATCCAGCCGAAGCTGTCGTTACCGAAGCCGTACTTGGCGACGATCTCGACGAGAAGGACCAGCAGCCACACACCGGTCGTGTACGCGAGAATTCGGTATCGCAGCAGCGCGGAAGCAATCTTCTTGGTCTTCTCGGTGGGTACAGATTGCTGCGGTGCCGTGCTCACTTGGTGCTCCTGTCGGACTCGCGGGAGCGGTCGAGCTCCGCAAGATAGCTGTTGTACTCGAGAAGTTGGCGGGCTTCGGGATCTTCGAGGTCATCCTCCATCGGCGCTACCGGACGTTGGGGGAGCAGATCCGCGGGAACTTCACGGACGACCTGCTCGGCGGCGCCGTCGTTCTCGGCGTCCTGCGGAGCGTCGGCTTCGTCCTCGAGCTTGACGAATTTACGATAGGCGTAGACGACGAAGACAGCGAACAGCGGCCACTGAAATGCGTAACCCAGATTCTGGCCGCTACCGCCGACGGATTCGAAACGCTCCCACTGCCACCAGCCCAAGGCCAGGCAACCGAGCGCCGAGACGATCACCAGAGCGATGAGCGCCGGGCGGCGTTGAGTGCGGGTTTTCGACACCCCCCGACGGTACCCGAGTATCTACTACCTCAGGTAGTTCGGTGGGGGTCGTCACTGATGGTGGTGCGCGAGGGGGGACTTGAACCCCCACGTCCTGAGACACTGGAACCTAAATCCAGCGCGTCTGCCAATTCCGCCACTCGCGCGAGTGCTGTGCAAGTCTACAACGCCGAATCCCGACACAAACGCAGGTGCATCCCTGGTTCGGCGTACAGCGTACTGTGCGGGGTGTGGCAAGCAAGAAAGCGACCGTTTTCGATCCAGCGCGCACCCTCGGCCTGTTGTGGCGAGTGGACGAGAAGTCGAGTCGCAGCGGTTTGAGTATCGATGCGATCGTCGACGCCGCAATCGAGATCGCGGACGCCGAGGGGATCGATGCTGTGTCCATGCGACGTGTCGCCGATCGACTCGGCGTCGGTGCAATGTCTCTCTATACACACGTTCCTGGGCGCGAGGAACTCGCCGATCTGATGATCGACGCTGCTGTGGCGTCGTTGTATGCGAGTGTGGCCGAACCCACCTCGGCGACCGATGATTGGCGTGAGGGACTTCGATTCGTCGCGGAGCGGAATTGGCTTCTCTACCAACGTCACCCGTGGATTCTCGATGTCCAGGGTGCGCGTGCTGTGTTGGGTCCGCACACCAACGACAAGTACGAGGCAGAGTTGAGGGTCATCGACGGCGTAGGGCTCACGGATATCGAAATGGATTCGGTCCTCACTCTTGTCCTTACGCATGTCGCGGGCACCGCACGCGCGCTCGCTCGATTCGACAAGGTTCGCGAGGAATCTGGAATGACCGATGCTCAGTGGTGGGCCGCAACGGCGCCCGTTCTGGAGCGCGTCATGGACCACGCTGACTACCCGGTGTCGGCGCGGGTGGGAACCGCTGCATCGACTTCGTATGGCGCAGTGAGTGATCCAGTGCACGAGTACGTCTTCGGAGTCGACTGCATCCTCGAAGGGGTGGCCGCGCTGATCGAGCGTGGACGCGGCCACGTCCGCACCGACAGTTAGCCGGCGACCTTCAGCTCCGACCCTTGCTCGGGGAGAGGGAATCGGCGTTGATAGCGCCATACCGCATGCTCGAGCGCTGCACGTTCGACGTTCAAGCTCTCTGCGGTCACAGCGAGAAGCATCTCGGCACTCTCGCCGTCGAGCGTTCTTCCGACCGCGTACGAGGTGAATGCGATCACCTGCAGCAGCGAGTTCGGGGTGCGCTCGCCCACGAGGAACAGAGCGCACTCCCAGGTTTTCTTTCCGGACCCGGGGACGGCGGTGAATGCTGCGCGAAGTTCATCCGAATCGACGAGATCCTCAGCTCGTGCCACGCCGAGTCCGGTCAATGCCTTCGCGAGGCGTGCGGCGCACTCGGCCTTGGTAGTGGAGTTGCCGGCCACTCGCTGCCTGTTTCCGAGGATCTCGGCGAGTTCCTCGGGCTTTTCCACGAACGCGGCGAGCGCAGTCGGATCGTCCAGAGATTCGCACTTCCGATACTCGCGCCAACGGGAGATGACGCGCCTCACACCGGTCTCGGGTCCGCCGTAGGTTGCCCGCGCGGAGAACACTGCGTCGAGTAGCGCAGCCTCGATTTCCTGTGGCCATCCCGGATTCCAGTAGGGCGACTTAGCTGGTGTCACACATGTTTCGATGTGGACAGTGAGCGCCTCGCGGTCACGCTGCGAAAATATATGTGTAATCGATGAATACATGAATCCCCCCTGGGTTTATGTACTTCGAGAATGAATCGATGTACTTCGAGAAGCTACTCAGGGCCACCGACAGTTCGCGCCTGCGCTCACCGGAATGCTGTGTGACGAGGCTCATATAACGGAAAGGTAACAATAAATCTGAGGTTTCCCTCACGTTCGGCACGGTTCCATTCGGGCTGTGCCAGCACTGATGTTTGTTACCGGCGAGTTGCATCAACGGTAGGTAAAGGGCCTTCGGTGGCCGTACTCGCTGGTAGCAGTTGGACGTCCACCCAAACGTGAGGCTTTCCTCATGATTGTGTCTTAGCCTGGTGGTGCGCGGACAGAGTGACTCCGGTCCCCGACGGTCTTCCTCCACGGGGCCGCTGACCGCGCCGGCGAAGGGCCATCCACGAATACCTCGATATCCGAGGTGCTCACGAGAGGAATCTTGCATCTTGACGATCAACGAGAGCACACCATCACATGGACAAGGCGCGAGCAGGTCGCCAAAGAGCGGTGGTGGTTCTCGTACGCTCGCAGATCGGTTCGCGGCCGGTGAGCCCTACGCGCTGGCTTTCGGCGGACAAGGTGCCCCATGGCTCAGCTCCCTCGAGGAGCTCGCCCGCGACTCGGCACTCGAGCCCGAGCTCACGGACCTGGTCAACGAATCCGTTGCCATCCTCGCGCCGGTTGCAGATGAACTCCTCGTCGTGCGCTCGGTCGGATTCGATCCCATCGGCTGGATGCTCGAACAAGACCTCGCTGACGAGGACGATGCCGCCTCCACCTACGGCCCCTCTGAAACCGCACTTACCTCCGCGGCCGTATCGCTTCCCGGTGTATTCCTGACCCAGGTCGCTGCGCTGCGTGCGCTGAAGCTGCAAGGACTCGACCCCGCCCAGACGCCACCGGTCGCCGTCATCGGGCATTCACAGGGCCTCATCGCCGCCGAGTCGGTCAAGAGTGATGGTGCCGAGGACGCACATCTCCTTGCCGTCGCACAGCTCATCGGTGCTGCCGCAGGCCTGGTCGCACGTCGTAAGGGAATCATCGGAGCTGCCGATCGGGCGCCCATGGTTTCGGTTTCGAACGTGGAACCGGAACGGCTCTCGTCGATCATCGACGAACTTGCGATCCCGGGTGCGCCGGAACGTTCCGCGGTCCTCGCCATCCGCAATGGACGCCGTCGCGTCGTACTCGCGGGACCGCCTGCTCAGCTCGCTCGCGTGCAGGAGCGTAGCGAGCAGATCGCTGCCGAGGAAGAGCGTGAGCGCGATTCCAAGAAGCGTGGCGGTTCGGTATTCGCGCCGGTCTTCGAACAACTCCCCGTCGAGGTCGGCTTCCACCACCCCGCACTGGGCGATGCCGTAGAACTCGTTTCTGCATGGGCACAGCGCTGTGGCCTCGACGTGGACATTGCGCGCACACTCGCCCACAGCATCCTCGTCGCACCCGTGGACTGGGTCGACGCTATCGACGGCGTCGCAGATGCGGGTGCCGCCTGGATCCTCGACCTCGGTCCAGGCGACCTTCTGACTCGCATGACGACTCCGGCCCTGCGCGGGCAGGGTGTGGGCATCGTTGCCGCTTCCACGCGCGGCGGACACAGAAACCTGCTGACGCCGGGCGCTGCCCCCGAGGTTGCGCCGGCGTGGTCCGAATTCGCACCGAAGCCGATCACGTTGCCCAACGGTCGCGTCGTTGTCGAGACCACCTTCACCAAGCTCACCGGCCGTTCACCTATCCTGCTTGCCGGCATGACCCCGACGACGGTCGACGCGAAAATCGTTGCCGCAGCCGCAAACGCGGGCCACTGGGCAGAGCTAGCCGGTGGTGGCCAGGTCACCGAGGACATCTTCACCGACCGTGTCGCCGAACTGTCGCAGCTCCTCGAGCCCGGTCGCGCGATCCAGTTCAACTCGCTCTTCCTCGACCCCTACCTGTGGAAGCTTCAGCTCGGCGGCCGTCGCCTCGTGCAGCGCGCCCGCGCGGCAGGCGCCGCTATCGACGGCGTCGTCGTCACCGCAGGTATCCCTGAACTCGAGGAAGCCGTCGCGCTCATCGAGGAGCTTTCCGAGGCAGGCATTTCGCACGTGTGCTTCAAGCCCGGCACCGTCGCGCAGATCCGCGCCGTCATCCGGATCGCGAACGAGGTGCCCTCCTATCCCGTCATCGTGCATATCGAGGGCGGCCGCGCAGGTGGCCACCACTCGTGGGAAGACCTCGACGATCTGCTGCTCGCGACCTACGCAGAGCTGCGCGTACGCCCCAACCTGGTGATCTGTGTCGGTGGTGGAATCGGCACACCCGAGCGTGCAGCTGAATACCTCACGGGCCGTTGGTCCCTCGGCGCCGGTTACCCGAAGATGCCGCTCGACGGAATCCTCGTCGGTACCGCCGCCATGGCAACACTCGAAGCTACGACCTCGCCCGAGGTCAAGCAGCTGCTCGTCGACACACCTGGTACCCCGGACTGGGTCGGCGCAGGCACTGCATCCGGCGGAATGGCTTCCGGCCGTAGCCAGCTCGGCGCGGACATCCACGAGATCGACAACGCAGCCTCACGCTGCGGGCGCCTCCTCGACGAGGTCGCCGGTAACGCCGATGCCGTGGCCGAGCGTCGCGAGGAGATCATCGCGGCACTCGACGGAACCGCCAAGCCGTACTTCGGCGACGTGGAATCGATGACCTACCAGCAGTGGCTCACTCGCTACCTCGACCTGGCCATCGGCACGGACAAGCGCAAGGATTTCGATTGCGGCGGGGAGTTCACCGACGCGGTCGCCGAGGCCAACGATTCGGTGTGGCTCGACGTCACCTGGCGCACCCGCTTCCTCGAGATGCTCCAGCGCACCGAAGCCCGTCTGCACCCCGTCGACCGCGGCCCGATCCCGACGCTCTTCGCCGACGTCGACACGCTCGAACGTCCGCGTGCTGCACTCCGCTCGTTACTCGCTCAGTTCCCCGATGCAGGCGACGTCGTTCTGCACCCGGCAGACATCACCTTCTTCACCTCGCTCTGCAAGCTGCCGGGCAAGCCGATCAACTTCGTTCCCGTCGTCGACGGTGACGTCCGGCGCTGGTGGCGCAGCGACTCGCTGTGGCAGGCACACGATCCGCGGTACTCCGCCGATCAGGTTTGCGTCATTCCCGGAACCGTTGCCGTCGCCGGAATCACCCGTGTCGACGAGCCGGTCGGGGATCTACTCGATCGCTTCGAAAAGGCCACCGCCGACGAGTTGGTATCCGAGGGCAATGCACCGGCGCCCGCGGTGAGCCGCCGTTACGCAGGCATCGCGCCCGGTCTGCTCGGCATCGTTCTTGCTGCCCCTGACGTTGCCTGGGCATCACGGATGACGCAGAACCCCGTTGCACGTCTCGGCGACACCGCGGACTGGATCGTCGAATCCGACACTCTCGCCTCACACCCGCAGACCGGATCCTCGCTCATCGTGCAGGATTCGACTCATGTGGAACTGACCGTTCCGCTCGCCCCCGGCAAGGAGGTGCGCATCCGCTTGACTGTCCCCGTTTCGACAGTCGACGGCGGCGCCCCCGTCGTCACTGCCGAAGATGCGCAAGCTTCGATGTCCTCGCTACTCGGAATTGCTGCGGGACAGGACCTTCCCAAGGTCAAGAACGGTGTTGCGCGCGTCAACCTGGCGTGGATCCCTGATCTCGTGGCAGACCACGGCGGCGTCACCGGATCGGGTCTTCCCGACTCGCTGACCGTGAGCGGCAAGGCTGTTCCCGACGTACTCGTCGGAGCATGCTGGCCTGCCGTCTTCGCCGTCCTCGGCGCCACTCGCACAGCTGAAGGCATCGACGTGATCGAGGGCATGTTGGATCTGGTCCACCTCGACCACAGTGTCAACCTGGTAGGCGAACTGCCCACTGATGCATCGATTCTCGTCGTCAAAGCTGCGGCAGGAGAGGTGCTCGACACCGATCTCGGCCGCGTGGTCGAGGTCACCACCACCATCGGCGCGATGCTCGGGGAAGGTCTCGACGCGCCCGCTGTGGCAACTCTCGTCGAACGCTTCGCCATCCGCGGACGCACCGGCAAGGGTGAACTGTCCGATCCGGCCCCCGCCGGAGGCTCGGTCAGTGCTGACGCCAAGGACACACCGCGTCGTCGTCGCCGTCAGGCCACCATCCTCGCGCCGCGCAACATGGCAGCCTTCGCTCAGGTCTCGGGCGATCACAACCCGATCCACACCTCCGATGCGGCTGCGCTCCTCGCCGGTCTCGGTTCTCCGATCGTGCACGGCATGTGGCTTTCCGCCGCAGCGCAGCAGGCCGTCACCGCAATCGACTACGCGGACACCAAGACTCCGCCGCGTCGCCTGACCGCATGGACCGCCCGCTTCCTCGGGATGGTCCGCCCCGGAGCCGAAATCGACATTCGCGTCGACCGCACCGGATTCGATCAGGGTGCCGAACTCATCGAGGTGTCCTGCCGAGTCGCAGGCGAACTCGTCATGGTCGCCTCGGCTCGCACTGCGCCGCCGAAGACCGTCTATGCCTTCCCCGGACAGGGCATTCAGCGTCAGGGGATGGGTCTGGACGCTCGGTCGCGCTCGAAGGCCGCCCGTGAGGTCTGGGAGCGTGCCGACAAGCACACTCGTAAAGCTCTCGGATTCTCGATCCTCGCGGTCGTCCGCGACAACCCGACCACCCTCAAAGCGCGTGGCACCGTCCACCGCCATCCCGACGGCGTCATCCACCTGACCCAGTTCACCCAGGTTGCGATGGCTGTTCTCGGTGTAGCGCAGGTCGCCGAAATGCGGGAATCCGGTGTCTTCGTCGAGAATTCGATTCTCGCGGGCCACTCGGTCGGTGAGTACAACGCCCTCGCTGCCGTCGCTGGAGTTCTCCCACTCGAAGCAGTCCTCGAGGTCGTCTTCCAGCGTGGATCGGCCATGCATGCGCTCGTTCCGCGTGACGCATCCGGTCGAAGCGACTACCGCATGGCAGCGATCCGGCCGTCACAGATGGGTGTCGCGGATACCGATGTGCATGCCTTCGTCGCCGGTGTCGCCGAGGTCTCCGGTGAGTTCCTCGAGATCGTGAACCTGAACCTGCGTGGATCGCAGTACGCCATTGCCGGCACGGTTGCCGGCTTGGCCGCGCTCGAGAAGGAGATCGAGATCCGTGTCGCCGAATTCGGTGGCAAGCGCGCCTTCATCGTGGTGCCCGGCATCGACGTGCCGTTCCACTCGACGGTGCTGCGTGGGGGAGTCGACGACTTCCGCAGCCGACTCGAAACATTGCTGCCCGAAGACCTCGACCCGGAGATCCTGATCGGACGCTACGTGCCGAACCTGGTGCCCAGGCCGTTCTCGCTCGAGCGTTCCTTCATTCAGGAAATCGCGGACCTCGTTCCCTCCGAACCCCTGAACAAAGTTCTCGCGGACTTCGATTCCTGGGCCGCACGCCCGCATGATCTGTGCCGCGTCGTGCTCACGGAATTGCTGGCATGGCAGTTCGCCAGCCCGGTCCGTTGGATCGAGACACAGGATCTTCTGTTCGCTGAGGAAGCAGACGGTGGACTCGGTGTCGAGCGTTTCGTCGAAATCGGTCTCGGCGCAACGCCGACGGTCGCCAACCTGGCTTCGCAGACACTGAAATTGCCGGGCCGCTTCGGATTCCCGGTCGAGGTGCTCAACCTCGAACGTGAGGCCGCGATCGTCTACGGCACCGATACCGATCCCGCGCCGGTGGAGGAAGAGGAGTCCGCTCCGGCCGAGACCGCCGCTGCTCCTCCCGCTGCCGCTGCCTCGGCTCCCGCTGCCGCACCTTCGGCTCCATCCGGTGGTCCGCGGCCGGACGACATCTCTTTCAGTGCCTCGGACGCAACCAAGATCCTGATCGGACTGTGGACCAAACTGCAGCTCGATCAGATCGGACCTGCCGACACCATCGAGGCACTGTGCGACGGCGTCTCCTCGCGTCGTAACCAGTTGCTCGTCGACCTCGGTTCCGAGCTTTCCCTCGGAGCGATCGACGGCGCAGCCGATGCCGACATGGGCGCGCTCTCCGGCACGGTCAACAAGCTCGCCCGTACCTACAAGCCCTTCGGCCCGGTACTGAGCGATTCCATCAACGACCACCTCCGCAAGGTCTTCGGGCCCTCGGGACGTCGTCCGGCTTCTATCGCCGATCGCGTCAAGAAGGTATGGGAACTCGGTGACGGCTGGGCGCATCACGTCACCGCCGAGGTCGCTCTCGGAACTCGCGACGGCTCCTCGGTCCGCGGCGGCGCACTCGGCGGCTTGGCCGACGGTGCACTCGCCGACGGCAGTGCAGTCGATAACGTCATCGACTCGGCCGTGGCCGCTGTCGCCGCTCGCCGCGGTGTTGCAGTGTCGCTGCCCCAGACCGGTGGCGGAAGCGGAGGAACCGTCGATGCGGCCGCTCTCGGTGAGTTCACCGAGCACATCACCGGACGCGACGGAGTGCTGGCTTCGGCTGCGCGGCTCGTCCTCGAACAGCTCGGCTTCGCCGATGCTCCCAGCGCCCTGGCAGCGGACAACCCGGACGCCGCATTGGTGGATTTGGTTGCCGCAGAACTGGGTTCGGACTGGCCGCGACTCGTCGCCCCGGCATTCGATGAGCGCAAGGCCGTTCTGGTCGACGATCGTTGGGCAACGGCGCGTGAGGACCTGGCCCGGTTGTGGCTCGGTACCGCAGGCGACATCGCCGTCGAAAGCTTCGCCGGTGCAGGTAAAGCTGTTGCAGCTCAGGCCCAGTGGTGGAAGTCGAAGGCGCAGACCGAACGCAAGACCACGCTGGCCGAGCTCTACGGCCGTATCGCGGACATCGCTCAGTCTTGCGAGGACAAGGGCGAATGGTCCGACGAAATCGCCGTCGTCACCGGAGGCAGCAAGGGGTCGATCGCCGCTTCGATCGCCGCCAAGCTCCTTGGGGGCGGTGCAACCGTATTCATCACCACCTCCAAGCTCAACGACGAGCGACTGAAGTTCTACCGCGAGCTCTACCGGGCGAATGCTCGCGCCGGTGCAGCACTGTGGGTCGTTCCGGCCAACATCGCCTCGTACACCGACGTCGACGCACTCATCGAGTGGATCGGTTTCGATCAGGTCGACAATGCAGGCGGGGCGAAGACTCTCGTAAAGGCAGGCGTCACACCCACGATGCTGTTCCCGTTCGCTGCACCTCGCGTAGTCGGCGAACTGTCCGACGCAGGTGCCCGCGCCGAGATGGAGATGCGGGTTCTGCTCTGGTCGGTCGAGCGTCTCATCGGTGGATTGTCGAAGATCGGTTACGACAACGACATCGACACCCACCTGCACGTCGTACTGCCAGGTTCACCGAACCGCGGCATGTTCGGCGGCGACGGTGCCTACGGTGAATCGAAGGCAGCCCTCGACGCCATCGCCACCAAGTGGGGCTCGGAGAAGAACTGGGCCGAGCGTGTTTCCATTGCTCACGCGCACATCGGGTGGGTTCGCGGAACCGGACTCATGGGCGGAAACGATCCGATCGTCGAGGCCGTCGAGGCCGAAGGCGTGCGGACATGGTCGACGAGTGAGATGGCAACCGAACTGCTGAAGCTGTGCGAGCCTGCCGCTCGTCGTCAGGCTGCGCAGGCGCCGCTGCTTGCCGACCTGACCGGTGGACTGGCGAACACGAAGCTCGATCTCGTCGAGCTTTCCCGTGCCGCAGCCGACGCGGCCGGCGAGAAGGTCGAAGAAGTACTCGACAGCTCGGTGATCGCGGCTCTGCCTGCACCGCCGCGTTTGTCCACCTCGACCACTGCTCCGGCATGGCCTGCGCTCGATGTCGATCCGAAGGACCTGATCGTCATCGTCGGTGCCGGCGAGCTCGGACCGTACGGAAGTGCGCGTACGCGCTTCGAAATGGAGGTCGACGAGGAGCTCTCCGCCGCAGGCGTTCTCGAACTCGCATGGAACACCGGTCTGGTCACGTGGGAGAACGATCCCAAGCCGGGCTGGTACGACATCGAATCCGGTGACCTCGTGCCGGAAGCCGAGATCGCCGACAAGTACCACGACATCGTCGTCGAGAAGTGCGGTATCCGCACTTATGTCGACGACGGCGCCATGGTCGGCAACACTGCGCCGCTGATGACCTCGATCTTCCTCGACAACGACCTGACCTTCGTGGTCGGCACCGAGGTCGACGCACGTTCGTTCGCTGCGGCCGATCCCGAGCACACCGTCATCGCACCGGTACCGGAGTCCGGTGACTGGCAGGTCACTCGCAAGGCCGGAACCGAGATTCGCGTGCCGCGCAAGATGAAGCTCAGCCGCACGGTCGGTGGGCAGATTCCCACCGGCTTCGATCCGACCAAGTGGGGCATCTCGCCGGATATGGCGAGCTCCATCGACCGCGTCGCACTGTGGAACATCGTGACCACCGTCGATGCGTTCATCTCCTCGGGCTTCAACCCGTCGGAACTGATGCGCTGGGTGCACCCCACACTGGTCGCCAACACGCAGGGCACCGGCATGGGCGGTATGGAATCCATGCGCTCGCTCTACATCGATACCTTGCTCGGCGACGCTCGTGCGAACGACATCCTGCAGGAAGCATTGCCGAACGTCGTTGCAGCGCACGTGGTTCAGTCGTACATCGGCAGCTACGGCGCGATGGTTCACCCCGTCGCAGCGTGTGCAACCGCCGCCGTCTCGGTCGAGGAAGGCGTCGACAAGATCAAGCTGGGCAAGGCGCAACTCGTCGTCGCCGGTGGTTTCGACGACCTGAGCAGCGAAGGCATCATCGGTTTCGGTGACATGTCCGCCACCGCCGATTCGGCTGCCATGTCCGCCAAGGGAATCAGCGATCGTCGATTCTCCCGGGCCAACGACCGGAGGCGCGGCGGATTCGTCGAGTCGCAGGGCGGCGGAACGGTTCTGCTCGCTCGCGGTGACCTGGCGCTGGAAATGGGCCTTCCGGTCCTCGGTGTCGTTGCGTACGCACAGTCGTTCGGCGACGGCGTGCACACCTCCATCCCGGCTCCGGGACTCGGTGCGCTCAGTGCCGGTCGCGGGGGCAAGGATTCGTCCTTCGCCTTGTCACTCAACGCACTCGGCGTCAGTGCCGACGATGTGGCCGTGATCTCCAAGCACGACACCTCGACTGCCGCGAACGACCCGAACGAGGCCGAACTGCACACCCGCCTGGCCAAGGCAATCGGACGCACCGACGGAGCACCGCTGTTCGTCGTCTCGCAGAAGAGCCTGACCGGCCACTCGAAGGGTGGAGCCGCAGCATTCCAGCTGATCGGCCTCTGCCAGGTGCTCAGCAACGGAGTCATCCCGCCGAACCGCAGCCTCGATTGCGTCGACGACAAGATGACCGAGTTCGAACACCTCGTGTGGGCACGCGAGCCGCTGCGTTTCGGCGACTCGGTACCGCTGAAGGCAGGACTGTTGACCAGCCTCGGCTTCGGTCACGTATCCGGTCTCATCGCCGTGGTGCACCCGCAGGCCTTCCTCGAGGCCGTGCCTGCAAGCCGTCGCGCCGACTACATCGCTCGCGCCAACGACCGACGCATCGCCGGTCAGCGCAGGCTGATCTCCGCGATGGTCGGAGGTGACGCACTGTACGAGCGGCCCGAGGACCGACGGCTCGGACACGACGGGACGCCGGCAAAGGCGTCGCGCGAACTCGAAGCGGACATGTTGCTCACCGAGGCAGCCCGCCTCGGCGACGACGATGTCTACCGCTCGGGTCTGCCGGGGTGCAAGTAATGGCTATTCTCGGAGTAGGTTTCGACCTGGTGACCGTGTCCGATTTCGCCGAGCAGATGAACAAGGCCGGCACGACGATGATCCGCGACAGCTTCACCGCGGGGGAGCGTCGGCACTCGGCAACGAAAAGTTCCGACCCGGCTCGCCACTACGCAGCACGGTGGGCCGCGAAGGAGGCCGTTCTCAAGGCCTGGGCGACTTCACGTTTCGCCAGGCCACCGCAGATCGGTGACAATCCGTACCCCCTCATCGAGGTCGTCAACGATGCCTGGGGACGGCCGTCGATCAAGCTGCACGGCATGGCTCAGGAATTTCTGCCGACAGTCAAGATTCATTTGTCCCTGACTCACGACGGCGATATCGCTGCAGCCGTGGCGATCTTGGAAGAATAGGTCTGTAAACACACGACGCCGGTCCGCTCTTGACGAGCGGGCCGGCGTTCGTGGTTTCGGCGGTCGCCCTGGAGGGGCCGAGCGCAGATCTACTCGGCGGAGGCTCCCGAACGCCTGCTGTCCCTCTCGGCGCCGAGAAGGTACGCGGTCATGATGCGTTTGAGTTCGGCGACGGCATCCTCGTGGCTCTGCCCGTCCTGAACGGAGAAGTTCAACATCGAGTAGACGATGTGGACGAGCACCTGGGCCATCAGATTGCGTCGCACTCTCGGGGTCCGCGGAGTGAGCGGGCCGAGCATGCGGGCGACCTGGTCTGCGAACTCGCGTTCGTGGATGACGCCGGTGGCGCGCGTGGACGGAGTGGACTGCATTGCTAGCCACACCTCCCGACGCGAGGGATCGGACATCCACATATTGGCCATGTGGTCGACGAATTTGTTGAGGAATCGAAGCCAATCGAGCGACGGCACCTCGCCGTTGAAGTCGGCCAGTTCTTGTTGAACGCCGACGACGTCCTGCCGGTTGAGCTCGCACACGATCACGTACTTGTTGGCGAAGAACTGGTAGAGGGTGCCGATCGGCAGCTCGGCGCGAGCGGCAACTTCCTCGCAGGTGAACGATTCGAATCCGGCGTCGCTCAGCACGTCCCGTGATGCGGCAAGCAACGCGTCGAACTTGCGTTGGCTACGTTCTTGGGTAGGACGCCGCCGCGGCATCAGCTCCTGTGTCTCTACCGTCGATTCGAGCGCTGCGTCTATTCGTCTCGCAGCCTGGGCGCTAGCAGAGGACTCCACGCCCCCAGGCTAGCGGCCCGAGCGTCATCTACTCCACTACGCAGAGTTACAGACACCGAGTGGCGGCTCCAACCAGAGAAACCCCAGTCCACCTCACCGTGCCGCTCTCCAAAAATAAATTGACAGATCTGGAGTTGCTTTCTGGCCAACAAAACCATCTGTGGGTATGGTTCTGCTATCAATTCAATCGTCGTGAAGGGTGACGTCGTCGATTTCGTATCGGAGACGCTCATGTCGGGAGCCCCACCCTTAGGCACAGGAGTATTTACGTGGCCACTATTGGTCTTTCCATCGAGTCGGGCGCGCTGCGCGCCGTCCTTTTCGATGGGGTCGAAGATTCGGTAGCGGCAAGCCAGGTCACCGCGCTGGACGACGGCGTTGCAGCATCGCTGACCGCTGCCGTAGAGAGCATGCGTGAACTTGCCGCGGCCGCTGAAGTCGCGGTGGACGGCATCGGAGTGGTGTATCGCTCGGATGAAGAGCGTGCGCTGTTCGAGTCGGCGCTCGAGGAGTCGGACGTCGATTCGGTGTCGATGATCTCCGCATCCTCTGCATTGCTGGGGTGGCTGGCGAGATCGCCCGAGTTCACCTCCGCCGAGCGAGTCCTTCTCTATTACATGGGCCCGTCGGGGGTATCGATTTCGCTCGCCGACGTGGCGAAAGAAACCCTGTCGCCCGCCAAGGCGGTGGCAATCGATTCGCCGACCCCCGAGCGGATCGGCGGCACGGTGGCGCTGGCGTGGGAAGTTCTCGACGAGGCCTCTACCGAGGCCGACTCCGTGGCGCTGTTCGGAGACCTCTCGGGCAACAGAGATGTGGTCGACATCCTTTCCCTCGGGCTCGGCGTGCCGGTGATTCGAGTCGGCGACGCCAATCTGATCGCAGCCAGCGGTGCGGGACTGCTCGCAGAACGCAACGTGGTTCGCGAAGAGCCGTCGGTCCTCGATGACGACGGTGCGCCCGATGACGACGGTGCGCCCGATGACGCTGTCGACGTTGTCATCCCGGTGACGGACACCGAAGACGAATCCGAGACGGTATCGGCGGTAGCACCTGCCGCTCCCGCGTTGGTGACGTCGCAGCCTCCCGTCGTGACCGCAGAGGTGCGCCAGACGCAGGTGCGTCGTTCCACGCCCCGCAAGAAGCTCGTGCTCGCCGGAGCTTTGCTGGTGGGAATCCTTTCCGGTGGGGTCGCGCTGGCATCCAGCCTGCCCGCGGATTCGCCGAAGAGTCAAACCCCCACGGAGGTAGCGAAACCGAGGTCGACGGCAATCGATACCGAGTTGGGTACGAGCGAAAGCGTCGCGGCGCGGCCCCCGGCCCTGACGCCGGAGCCGGCCCCGCCCGCACCTCCCGCTTCGTGGGCGCCGGAACCGGTGTTCTTGCCTGCGCCTGTAGTCGAAAATTGGACCGTCGATCCAACGACCGGCGTCGCGAAGCCACGTGAAACGTTCACCCCGATACCGGCCCAGTCGATCCCCCCGGCAGCCGCTGTAGTGCCGGGAAGTGAGGTGGCTCCTCCGGAGTTCGCCGTCCCGGTCATCATTCCCGAGCCAGGGAAATCCCAGGAACAGCTCGAACAAGAGGCTTGGGACCGGCACTGGCAGCACACTGCGCAGTGGGTCGAACAAGAGATCCACGAAAACTGACGCTCTGCCCGACCACCCTGCACGATGACACAATGATCGGCAAGGGTAGAGACGGTCGGTAAGAGTGTCAGGAGTGACGATGTCGGATGTTCGATCGGCGATTTCCGCAGACATGCCGCGGGCTCAGCGTGAACTACGAGAGTTGGTGGCGTTCCGATCGGTTCACGACGAACGTCAGTTTCCGCGTGAAGAGTGTGTGGCAGCGGCCAACTGGGTCCGCAGTGCATTCCTGGACGCCGGAATGGATTCGGTGGAGCTGATCGAGACCGACGACGATTCGCTGGCTGTCGTGGGGCACCGGCCTGCGCCCGCAGGTGCGCCGACAGTGCTGCTGTATTCGCACTACGACGTCCAACCGCCGGGGGACCGATCATTGTGGGACAGCGAGCCGTTCGAACTCACCGAGTCTCGAGGCCGTTGGTTCGGCCGCGGCGCAGCGGACTGCAAGGGCAACGTGGTCATGCATCTGCTGGCGCTGCGCGCACTCGGCGACGACCTTGCCGTCGGAGTCACCGTGGTTTCCGAAGGTTCGGAAGAGATGGGCACCGGCGGACTCGAAGCACTCGTGCAGGCGAGGCCCGAACTGTTCGAATCCGACGTCATCATCATCGCCGACACCGGCAATGCTGTCGTGGGTCGACCGACCGTGACGACGACATTGCGCGGAATCGCCAATGTTGTGGTCCGAGTGGACACATTGAGCGGCGAAGTCCATTCCGGAATGTACGGCGGCCCAGCCCCCGACGCCCTTGCTGCACTGATCCAGTTGCTGTCCACACTGCGAGACGAGCACGGCAATACCGTCGTGGACGGATTGGATACGAGCCAGGTGTGGGACGGCATCGACTATCCAGCCGATCGGTTCCGCGCTGACGCAGGGGTATTGGACGGGGTGGACCTTGCAGGCTCGGCTTCGGTTGCCGACGCAGTGTGGGCGCGCCCGGCTCTGACGGTTCTGGGAATCGACTGCCCGCCCGTCGTCGGTTCGGCGGCCGCAATTTCGCCGACGGCGTCCGCACGCCTCAATCTGAGGGTGCCGCCCGGCATCGACCCACAGGCCGCTCAGGATGCACTCGAGGCCCATCTACGGGCGCACGTGCCGTGGAGCGCGCGCGTGAGTATCGAGCGCGAGGCCATCGGCTCGCCGTTCCGAGCGCGAACCGACGGCCCCGGCTACGCAGCTCTCAGCGACGCGATGAAGGAAGCATTCGGCAAGGACGTGTCCTCGGCAGGGCAAGGTGGTTCGATCCCGCTGTGCAACGTTCTCGCACAGACGTTCCCGAAAGCCGAGATCGTGCTCATGGGCGTCGAAGAACCGCTGTGCCGCATCCATGCACCCAACGAAAGCGTCGACCCACGGGAGATCGAGAACATCGCCGTCGCCGAAGCCCTGTTTCTGCAGAAGCTCGGACGGTCAGACCGATAGGTCTCGGCGGAGCTTCGCAACATGTCCGGTAGCGCGGACGTTGTACTGCGCTACCTCGATCTTGCCGGCCTCGTCGACGAGGAACGTCGAACGAATGACACCCTGCACCGTCTTGCCGTACATCTTCTTCTCGCCGAAAGCGCCCCACGCCAGAAGCGTCGACTTCTCCGGGTCGGAGAGCAACGGGAAGTTCAAGCCCTCCGCGTCGCGGAACTTAGCGAGCTTCACCGGCTTGTCGGGGGAGATGCCGATGACCGCGAGGCCTGCGCCGTTGAGTTCGGCCAAACTGTCGCGGAAATCGCACGCCTGCTTGGTGCAGCCCGGCGTACTGGCAGCGGGGTAGAAGTAGACGACGACCTTCTTGCCCGCGTAATCGGACAGAGAGACGTCGTTTCCGTCAGCATCGGGCAAAGTGAAGGCCGGTGCAGAGTCGCCGGGCTCGAGCTTCTTGTTGTCGGTCACCGGAGAAGCGTAACCAAAAACAGCAGTGCTCTACTCTCGACAACGACAGACGAAGAATTTGCGACAAGTTGGAGGACACGTGGCCAAGGACACCGACCGGATCGAACGCGAGATCGAGGCCGCTCGCAATCAGCTCGCCAGCACACTCGACGAGCTGAGCGTCCGCGCGAGCCCCAAGCGCATCGTCGAAAGCACAAAGCAGACCGTGGTCGCCAAGCTCAACGAACCGCCGGTGAAATACACCCTCATCGGAGTCGGCGCAGTAGTCGCAGTGCTCGTCATCCGCAAGATTTTCAGCTAAAAAGCGCCTCTGACCAGCCGATTTCACATCCGGTCAGCGATCCTGTTAAAGTTTTCCCCGGCACCACAGAGAACGACGGTGGTGCTGATCGGCGCCATTAGCTCAGTTGGTTAGAGCAGCTGACTCTTAATCAGCGGGTCCGGGGTTCGAATCCCTGATGGCGCACAAGAATGACCCCCTGACCAGCATAAATGCCGGTCAGGGGGTCATCTTTTTGCCTCGGGGTGTCAGGTCTACTCATCACTTTGAGGGCAAAGTGATGAGTAGATTAGGGGGTGTTTCCCCACTTCGCGTTCGATTTCGCGGCAGTTTCGATGACTTGATTCGCAGAACCGTTTGGCGCGGGAGTCAGGTGCGTTGGCCCTGCGCATCGGTGCTTCTGACCTCCGCGTTTAGGCGATACACGTGTAGTCGGATCGCTGAACGTGTGCGGCTATGCCGGGTAGGTCATCATTTACTCATCACTTTGAGCCGCTGATGCCTAGGCTCGGGGCGCCAATCGGCGGGGGAGTCAGATCAAGTCTTGTCGATGTGTCGATTGACAAGTCCGTTTAGAAATGGCTGCAGAGCTGCCTTGGTGGCGCGATTTTCAGACCGCGGCCGCCGCACCGCAACCCGATGCGGCGCCGACCGAACCCATGCAAGCGCATTGGGAGTTTGTGGTGAGCGGGGAGGCGGGTCTTGTTTATTTGTTGTTCGTTGAATGACGAGTCTTGAGGCACCCGGCACCCACGCTTGTAGATTGCATTCTCCGCAATGTGCGGGCGAAAGGCTCTAGCTAAGTGCAGTTTCGCTCCGTGCCTGTCGTGACGAGCGATAGGCTACCGGTACGGACAAACGGCCAGGCCGAACACCCGCAGTGAGCGTATCGGTGGGCGCTGAGGGGCTTACGTCCACGGCTGTGGAGCCCGAGATCCCGCCGGCCGTGGCTAAGCGGATCACCAAAGCGGTCGAATCATCACGGTCCGAGGGGCTCGCCGGACCTATGCCGCAGGATGGCGCCGGTTCACTGGCTGGTGCGAGCCGGAGTGTCATGTCTCGTTGTCGGCGCACCCGGTCACCGTCGCGGCGTATCTCGTCGACGCTGCCGACACCCGCACCGAGACGGGAGGGCGGACCTACGCCGTGGTGACTTTCGGTACCAGGCTCGCGGCGATCAACCATCAACACTGCATCGCGGGCACCTGTCCACGTCGGCGCATAAGGTCGTGACCGCGACCTTGTCCGGAATCCGGCGCAAGCACGCCGCAGCCGGGGACCGCCCCCGCACATCACGAGACCCGTTGCTAGTCGACGACATCAAACTCCTTGTCGAGACCGCACGGGAGCGGTGCCGGCGGTGGGCCGACGAGGTCCTAGAGCGCCGGGATTCCGCGATTCTGCTGCTCGGTTTCGCCGGTGCCTTCCGCCGCAGTGAACTCTCCGAACTGGTGTGCGGGGACGTCACCTTGCACCGGCACGATGGATTGTAAGTCCGTCTACGAAAGTCGAAGACCGACCAGGAGGGCAGGGGGGCGGTGAAGGCGTTGCCGTACACCGAGTCCCACGAGACCTGCCCACCGTGTGCCTACGTTCGGTGGGCACAGGTCGTTGCGGCATTCGATTCCGGCGGCCGACCGTCGGTAATCCGGCTGCTCCGCAAGCGGGATCCGTTCGACGACCATGTGTGCCGTGTGGGAGTACTACGCACCGCTGCCCGCGCTCCGCTACTGCGGGCCGTCGCGAAGAACGGGAACCTCAGCATGTCGTCGCTATCCGAAGCCGCAATTCACCAGACCATCCGCCGCCGCGCCGAATACGCCGGATACGACCCCATAGCGCTGACCAAACTGGGCGGGGCACTCGCTCCGCGCCGGCTTCGTCACCCAAGGCACCCGCAACGGCGCCGACGGATCCGAGATCGCCCGCCAGACCGGACACGCCAGTCTCGACTCGGTCGAGGTGTACCGCCGCGAGTATGCGCCGCTGATCGGCAATGCCGTGATCAATATCGGCCTTTAGGTGGACGTGCCAGTGTGGGGCCGAACCCTAACGAGTTGCTTTTTTGTCTGCACGAAAACCCGTGTTAGTCAGCGAGCCGGTGAACAGGTCTTCGTTTAGCAAATACAAAACCTGAGGAACGTCATCGGCGGTGATTGTGAGGTTTCCCTCCGCATCCAAAAGCCTGGATGCATCTAGTTCATTGTCCTCCATAGCCCTCCGCAGTTCTTCAGTTGAAACGGTGGATAGATGGTCGCGTCGAACTATTGCCTCAAGCCGAGCCTTCAGTCGCGAATCTCTAGAGACCCGTTGAGTCAGAACATCCTTACTCTCGCGGCCAAGCGGCACGTGGGTGGCCAATTGATCAATCCACTCCGGAATTTTCCTAGCCAGAGTTTCTTGATCTCTGAAAAACGCAACGAAGACGGTTTGGCTCAAGATGTAAAGATTTTCCTCTGACACGACGAGATCAACCCATCCGTCGAACGCGAAAATCGGATCATCCACAGTCTGGAGGGTATCAGCGAGCGTGGAATAAATGCGGCCCCGTTTCAGGCCCCTACGCGGATTGCTTCGGCGAATGAACACTGTCCTGTCGCCGGGGTCTCCGATTACAATTGCATAGAAGCTAACGTCTCCGGTTGGAAGGTGCTTTGGGTTGATGGCCTCCAACCGCTCGGCCTGGGACAGCACCTCTAGAAACTTCTTTCCGTCATGGTCGCTGGTAAGTCGTGGTGCATCTCCGACCTCACCCACATCGAGCACTAAGAACGTCTCTGGAGTCAGGTCCGCATCGGGGGTCCAGTCAGCCGCCTCTCGTGTCTGCAAGTCAGCGATCGCACGTCTAGCCACACTGCGGAATTCCGCCGCCACATCAGTGCCGAGCAGTATTTGTCGAATCTTTGTATTTCTACCTGACGTCCAACCAACGGACAGCGTAATAGGCGTAGGCGCCTCGACATTAATAGACGCAAGAATTTCCGGGTTTTGCGTGGTCATTGCACTCGTTTCATCTTAATATCAGAGTTTGCGGCGAAATCGGCGAAGCGTAGATCGTCGAATTCACCCGGGGCTTGGTCTTTGATATAACCATCACACTGGTACCTTCACGTGTTGTGGCATCAAAAATTTTAAAGCCAATGAACAGCAAGCCAGGATTAATGATCGAAATTTCGGTCCGCACCAGCATCAATATCACCAGCAGCATGAAAACTGAATACGCTGCTAAATTGTACGGGTCGTCCACTGTTACGAACAGAAAAGGGAGAATAAAGGTCACCAAGTAAGTTGGGATTTGAAGGGTCTCGTCTTTAATTGAATCGATCTGAGTCGGCACGGGTTCGATTGAGCGTCGACTGTAGACAGTCAAGAGCCCGATTGGAAAGAGTAGGAGTGCGAGCCCAACAGTCAAGCCACCAGCCAAGGTGTGTTCACCTAGGTATCTAATCCCTACGACAAGCAAACCGGGCGCTAGAGAGGACAGGAACAGCCAAAGACGCGTCATGTCAGAGCCCGATCTGGACCGGCATCTGGTCCCCAAATGCACGCTGAGCGCGGCGGACCGCGTGACGTTGACTTATGCCGATAAAAGTTTGTTGTACGACACCGCCTTCGCATACATGAGCATGAGCGACGAGGCCCGGTGTACGTCCTGCGCGCACGCTTGGGGCTTGCAAGCCGGCAGTGGTGTCGAGCGGCGTCATTGGTCGATTGTTTCACCTCCGTCCGACACGCGACTGGTTGGGCGACCTACAGCAAGACCTTGACGATCCGGAGGTTGTCGTTAACGGGCGGTAATCCAACCTCGTTGCCGGTCAGTGGCGCCGAGCGACCGTGATCGACGCGGCGATGCCGATCCACCTGTTAATCGCTCTGCGCGCTGTTCAAGAACGCCGACCCGGTGCGTCCAGTTGTTGTTTAGTTGTCGGTGTCCCGATAGATCGACGATGGACAGGAAGTAGATCAGAATGAACCAAAAGTACTGGGATGACCTTCTAGCTGAAGGGCGTGGCCTCACTCGTATCGCAGAGGGGGAAGCCCGCGACTTGAAAGTGGCGACACATTCCGAAGATCGAACCGCTGTTCGGAAGCTGGCCGAAGCCTACCGCTCGTCGGTGCGCGATACGCGATACCGCGACCCCGACCGACCGGAGCATCAATTGCAGGATGCCGTCGACGCGCACCGGTGGATGTACCCTCACGCGTCGAGCCGTATCGGTCCGCGGGGCAAAATGCTCACCGAGTGAGCTGCTGGATGGTTCCCCTGCGTTGAAGTGGACGCCGGTCGTCGACCGATCCAGCGTCAGATGTGTTGACGGTGCGGAAACTGTCGTTCACGACACCTGACATGTCGATTCCTAGGGCCGCACCGATCCACGGCGTTGCCCGCGGATGGGTGCGGAGCGTCCTTAACCATGTCGACCTTTGACGTTATCCGCCGAAGGAACCGGTTGGGATGCAAGTGATCCCGGTGCATGGCTGGGCGGCGGTGGTCAGCACGCTGACCGAGGCTCCTTCACCGTTGGTGATGTAGGCGGTGTTGTTGTCGGGGGAGGCGATGGCGCCGCCGGGTCGTGCACCGACTGTGACTGTGTGACGTGAGCTGGGATCGGTGGTGTCGATGATCGTGGTGGTGTCGGTGTCGGACTGGTTGACGAATATGGTCGATCCGTCGGGTGTGACAGCGATTCCGGTCAATGTGCCGCCGCCGACTGTGATTGTGTCGACGACGGTGTCGGTGGAGGCGTCGATGACGGCGACGGATTGGCTTATGCCTTCGACGGCGTACACCCGGCCGGCCGCCGATGTTATTCCCACTGGAACGCCTCCGGTGGGAATCGTCGCGACGACAGTGTCGGTGGTGGAGTCGACGGCAGAGATGTCGCCGGATCCTGCGTTGGTCACGTAGACGGTGCCGTCGAGCGTTGTTGCCAGGACGGGGTTCTTTCCGACGGGCACTGTTGATGCGACTGTGTTGGCTGCGGTGTCGATGACGGAGATCGTTCCGGACGTGGGGTTGGTGACGTAGACGGTGTCGCCGGCGGCGGTCATGCCGATCGAGTTGGGTTCGACTGCAATGTCGTCGACGACCGTGTTCGTTTGGGGGTCGATGACGTAGACCGTGCCGGCGCTGCCCACGACGTAGATGTCGCCTGACGGGACTACCGCGATGCCACCGACCGACGCCGGGGTAGCTGCGCTGGCAACAACGGTGTTGGTCGCGGTATCGATGATGTCGACCCCGTCGCCCGCCGTGACATACAGGCGCGTGCCGTCTGGGCTGACCGCGAATTGGTTCGGAGCCTCGCCGACTGCGATGGTGGAGGAGACTTCCCACACCGATGCCGGGGCAGCGCCAGCGGTCGGCACTTGCGCCGCGGCAAGGACGCCAGCGGTCAGGACCGGTAGAACAGCAAGCCGAGAGATCCGGCGCTGTGGGCGAGGTGATGCGGTCGGGCGCGCAGTATTCAGCACAGACATGGTTCCTTCGCAGGTAAAAAAACGACTCGAAGACATTCCAACCAAACCTATTGGTCTAGAAGTTGTTCGTCGAGCGAAGGAGGAAGAAAAGTCCGGACGCAGAATCGGCGACCGATTTGCGGGCATTCTGCTCGGCGCGTGCAGCCCGGTCACGAGTCGGCGGGGTTTTCACGGTCCGGGGACCCAGTATCCGACTTCGCCGTCGCCGTTCGACACGCACACCATGTCCACGCCTTCCGGTGATACCGCGATACCTCGCGCCGACGGATCGCACGATGCACCTTGATCGGCGTAGGCGATGATCGGTGCCGAGCGCACCCAGCGTGCAGTGCTTCGTCCTGCGTAAGCGCATTTGAGGAACGTGCCGTCCGAGGAGGTGGCGTGGTTGTCCACGTCTGGATCGCAGGAATCGTCGACGGCGGGGAGTGCGAGGGGATGTCCTTCCGTCACCTCGATCGTCGTCTCCACCGGTGGGGAAGTTGTCAGGGAAGGAACGACCACAATTGCGGGCGGCGCTTCCAGCGGCGTCGCGGGAAGCGAATAGTCCTGGTAAACGGTGGCGTTCGTAGAATCGTCGGCGGTCAGTCCGGTTCCGAAACCGTAGACGATGGTCGCGACCGCGATGGCCTCGATTGCGCCGAGCGCAAGACCAGCGATCGTCAGCCCGCGGCCAGCGGGCCGCCAGAACGCCAGAATCCCGAACACGATCGCGACGGGAAACAGCCCCAGTAGCGCTGCGACGAGCGCGATCACGGCGTACGGGTTGATCGGATCGACTGTCTTGCCCTGATTCTTGCGCAGATCGACGGTCATTGCCGCGCCACTCCGTTCAGCAGTTTTATGTATCCGTGACGGTGGGCCGTCGGCCTCGGCTCGAGGAAACTACAGGTAGGTAATCATTCGGACGAATGAACCCTCTCACCCACACGCGTCGTAGCATGCTGACGGTGCCGTATCGGGGCATCTCATCGTTAGACCACGCTTTCATCGAGAAGCGAGTCGCGGCTGTTAGGCAGAATGACTGCGCTGTAGCTGTCGTGCACATCTCCAGTTTCATCGGAGTGGAACGAAAATCCAGTGACGAGAACGCAATCGGCGACCATTGGGTCATCGAACTTGAGGAGGGCGGCTCGGCCGATTGATGTTGTGGGGGACGAGAACGTGAGATTCTGGCCTTCTCGTTCCAGGTTTTGGGGATCCACGATGACCCTCGGGCCTCCGTAGGCGATGAGTTGCCCCAGAACAGACAGCGACACGAGATCTATGAGCTCGTCGATTTCGTCGAAGGCTAACGCGAATTCTGCCGGGGTTCCCGCCAACTGGTCGACGACGCTGGCGACTGTGTCCTTACGATATTGTTCGCGCCGAAGCATTCGGTCGGGCTCGAAGGCGGTGACGGCGGCTTCGCAGAGAAGCGGTGTGAGGGTTTTCCGAGCTTCCGATAGAGCTCGTCGATCATCGGGTGTGAGACGTGCCGACAGCTCTGCGAATTTGGCCCATTCAGGTGTGTCGGCCAGCGCGTCGGCGAGAGCGACTATCGCGGTGTCATGGCTTCGTTTGTCGATACGTAGTAGTTCCGAAACGCCTGGTGGTGCCGATAGTAATTGGAGCCCGCCAGTCATCGCTTCGCGCCGCCAGCCCAGCCCTTGGCCGAGTTCGTTCGATGTGCGATGTGTGTGACGTCCCAGCTGAGGAGTCGGGATGAGCGGGAAGCGGGGTAAGCGCGATCGAATCCAGGCTGTGTTGCGCTCTGCAGCGAACCCGATCGGTCGCGCATCCTCAAGAAACTGGCGGCCTCCGCGGACGTTCAGGTCGACGAAAGGCAATTCGGAAGCCATCAGCTCCCACTTGTTGGGTATCAGCGGCTCGTGAGAAACGAGTCCTGTTGAGCTGTCGATGTTCCGGAGCATCTCTGGGATTCCACGGTCTGATGGATTGTTCGCAGGTAGTTGCGCGGTGTAGTCCTGGACGATGGGGCTTCGAGACCAAGCCTCGGCCAGTTGTCGTGTCGCGGCCCAGGTTGATGCAGTTGTCATTGCGCCCCCTCATCGTGTCGTTTGACTGCACCCTACGGAACCGGTCCGACAACCTAGAGCCACTTCATCTCCGCCAGGCTGTTGATTGCCTCGGTCACGATGGCCCTGGCCGAGTCATTCAGGTCCCGGCGGAGAAACGAGTCCACTCTGGCAGAACCCGACCACGCGTCGCCAGGTTCGTCCGATTCCCCGAGCACGATGCTTGCATTGGGTAGGTGGTCGAGATACCGATAACGTACAGGGCGCGAACGTTGATCAGAGGAGCTCGGATCGCCGCCAAGGAGAAACTGAATTCGGTACGGCCCGATCGCGCGCAGCAGATCTTCAGTCCCGGAGAACCCAACACGATGAAGAATGTCGGGTACGGCTTGAAGAAGGTCGTCAGAGTAGGACGTTAGCATGTCGATAGTCACCGAGTCTGTCGGCGGGACTGGCGAATTCGGACTCTTCTCGCGATCGAGTACACGGCTCAGCTCAAGCTTGTAAACGTTTGTAGCGGTCGTGAGGGGGCCGTTGCTGGCGAGGAAAGTGCGACCGTCGGCACCTACGTCGTCGATCGTGGAGGGACCAATCCAACCATCTACGTTTCCGCCAACAGTTGCCAGAAGTCTGCCGGTTGTGTCGGTCCAATATGCGATTCTTGGCCGGGCCGTTCGATTCGGGAGAAGATGCGAGAGGTGCCGGCAGGTTTCATCGTGCCACCCGGGTTCGGGGTCGCGGGATTCGTACTGCGAGATCGAGGGGCACAAGAATGGCAAGTACACGCTAACCAGCTCGGCGAGTGATGCGTCGACGCCGGTAAGTTCGGCAAGAAATTTCAATCGAGCGGTGTCGTCGGACTTTGGTGACGGTGGTAACGCGGCTAACCTTCGTTTGTATGCAATGGCTGCTAGGTAGTCGGCGAACGAGTCGTGAAGGGATCTGATGGTGTCCCGGCCGGAGCGCACGATCAGGCCGCTTTCAAACCCGAACTCACGTAGTTCGCCGGTGGTTATGGAGTGGCCAGCGTCGTTTAGATTATTTGCAGCTGCGGACAGTTGCTGGTTCCACTCGAACGAGTCACAGTATCGTCTGTGCGTCGTCGCCAGGTTTGCAAAGGCCAAGCCGAGTCCTGCCTCGTAGATGCTGATTTCTGTGTAACCGTTGTCATCAGCAAGTGCGCGTAGGTGGTTCGAGTACATCATCGCAGGATCGGTGTCGCCCAGGCCTTGGCTGAGCATCCGAATTCCCATGAGGAACAGTTGCGGATTGTCGGCCGCACTGCGGAGTGCCCGCTCTACTCGAGCCGCGAGTTGATTGGCAAAGCTTGAATCGATCCGGCCGGAAGTTCCGTTGACCAGGATTTTCTTACGAGCCGTCCTGTTAAGCGGGACCGGTTGCATGTGTATCACCGAGACGCCTCGGGGGAGGACTGCGCGTAAGGCGATGGCGTCGCGCCCGGCAAGTGCGACGGACACGTGGCTGTCCGTCGCGAGCAACTGGCGCAGGTCTTCGCCTAGGGCATCTCGTGGCTGCTTGGGAATCTCCGAGACTCCGTCGATAATGAGCGTCACCGTAGGGTCTTTGAGCGCTTCGATCCCCGTCGCTGAGTATGCGCCTACAAACTCGATCGAGTTGAGGCCGTGGGCGACAAGCGAGCCGAGACGGTTTTCGACGTAGTCTTCGGCGTTGACGGCGATCAACAACTCGCCTTGGGTTGCGGCTCTTGATTGTGCCTGACTCAGTACCGTGGATTTGCCAGTTCCCGTCGGACCGCTGAGCAGAACCACATCATTTCTGCGGGTAGCGTTCTCAATGAAATTCCAATCGGAATCCGGCCCGGATGCAGTCGGTCGACAAGTGAGTTCGAACGATCCAGGCGTCGTTCGAACGACGGAGTCGAGGAGTTGGCGCTTGAGCGCCTGGCTCCACGTGAGTGTTCGAACGTACTCGAAGTTGGATTCGAGCAGACGAAGGATCTCTGCCTTCGAAATCGTTCGCTTGGAAGGGTCTGGATCTCCGCTTCGGCCCACGATCCAGAAGAGAAGCTCGAGAACGGCTTGTGTTGATCGCTCTTCCGCTTCGACTGATCCTGAAACATTAGGCAGGTGTGCCTCAATTTGCTTGAGGCAGTATGTGATCGACTCCGTGAATCCGGGGGTGTCCGCCGCGATGGACGCGCGAGCGATCGCTGTGGGTTCGATTGTCGCGTTCTTACGTGTAGCAATCTCGGTAATCAGGGTGGCGTCGCCTTGCCGGGCTGCATCGAGTGCTTCTCGAATTTTCCGGCCGGTTGGTCCGAGTCTGCCGTCGGTTACGAACTCATACGTCGATCCTGGGTGGTTGCCGGCAATCGCGGACCATCGAACCAACTCAGCGACGAGCTCGGCCTCACCCCACGTGTAGTTGACGTCACGGCGCTTGAACTGAGCCGCCCGAAGCAATGCGCCTGATGAGGAGATCATTTCGGCATCGACAATGTCGTTGGCAGCCTCGACGCGAAGGTAGTCTGCGTCCGCGTTGTGTAAGAGATCCAATGCCATAACAGCAGCACGTGCGTGCTGGAAGGCGAAACCCGCTGCGGCGTCAACCCCTGACATTTCAACCCCATTCTGGCACCATGCCTCGCTGAACGACATGAATCGATTCGAACGGACTGTTGTTCGCGCATGCGCAGCGAATTTCTATTGATCGAATATTCGGGTTAACTCGTCGCGTTTGTTCGTCATCTGATTTTCGATGGATATAGCATTGGCAACACCCAGAACCAAGGCCAGCACCACTAAAACGCGGATGATGACCGACGCTCCGAGGAAGAACGCCAGCGCAGTACCCCCGGCAATTACCGCGACTCCGGTCCAGATCGGTCCGCTGCCGGTGAGGAGGCTGACTGACTGCATCGACATGATCAGCCCTATGGCGATGAGAACGAAAGCCCCGAAGTTGACCGCTGTCTTGCGGCCATTTCCAGTCTGCGGGGACGCTGTCGGCGCCGGCGGACCCGACCACGACTGCCCGTTCCAGTAGATATTCTTGGATGGATCAGTCGGGTCTGGGTACCACCCCGGCGGGGGAGCTGGGTTCATCGGCCGAAGGTATCAGGAACTTCCCGTGGATTTGCCAGCGTGTGCTCATGTTGTATGACTGTGACGTATTCCGGTTCAGGAGGTGTTGGGTTGGCGCTTCGACGAGCGGGTGATCGTGCGCGGGCGGTAGATGCCGCGCGAACCAGTTGTGCGCTGGAAGGTGGCCGGAGTACTGATGCCACCACCCGCGCGGATCAGGAAGCGTATGTCCGGGGTGAGATCGACATCGTCGAGCTCGGGTGTCGGGTGCGTGGTCGGTACAACGTGCTCCGATGACACTCGACGGTCTGTCAGGGGCGTGAGGCCAGGAGGCTCTGAACCTGGCTTGTCGATGCGAGGTATGACGCCAGTTCCGGTGACATGTAGTTGGTGAAGCGCCGCATTCGTCTCAGTGAACCGTTGAGTTCGCTTCGATTGACTGGTTCGTGGTGGGCGACGCGGTTGCGGAGTTTGCGTAAATCGTCGAGCCCAGAGTTGTCGTCTGCCATGAGCATGGGACCAGCGTGATCTGATTCTGCCAGGGTGATGGGACCACCTGGATTGCCAGTTATGGGACCACCGGCGCGCCTTGCCGGTGGTCTCGTCGTTTGCTCGTTCGATTGTCTGTGACAGCACCAAGCACGTCACGGAGGTCGATGAGCATGGCTTTTCGGGAGATCAGTGTGAACGAAATCAGAGAAGTATTACGGCTATGGCTCGGGACGGCTGGACTGCCGGCTCCGGGACTGCGAACGATCGCCGAGCATGCCGGGGTGGATCGCAAAACGGTCCGCCGTTACGTCGAGGCAGCTCAGGGGGCTGGTCTGGCGAGAACCGACAGTGTCGGTGCGGTCAGTGACGAGTTGATCGCGGCGGTCGTCGCTGCTGTGCGCCCCGACCGGCCGCACGGTCACGGCGCGGCATGGGAGCAACTTGTGCCCCAGCAGGAGCAGATTACCAAATGGGTGGCAGGCGAGGGTGAACGCAAGCCGCTCACGATCGCGAAAATCGAAGTGCTGCTTGCCCGTAAGGGCTGCGTGCTGCCGTACCGGACGTTGCACCGGTTCGCTACCGAGATGTGCGGTTTCGGGCGTAAGGACCTCACCGTCCAAGTCGTCGACGGCGAACCCGGGATCGAATGCCAGATCGACTTCGGATACTTGGGGATGCTCACCGACCCCGACGACGGTCGGGCCCGCAAAGTCCACGCCCTGATCTTCACCGCCGTCCACAGCCGACACATGTTCGTGTGGCTGAGCTATTCGCAGACGCTGGTGGCGGTGATCGCCGGCTGCGAAGCAGCGTGGAAGTTCTTCGGCGGAGTCTTCGCTGTGTTGATCCCGGACAACCTCAAACCGGTCGTCACCGCCGCGGACCCGATCACTCCGCGATTGAGCGATGGCTGGCTCGACTACAGCAGCCACGTCGGGTTCATCACCGACCCGGCGCGTGTCCGGTCACCGAAGGACAAACCGAGGGTCGAACGCACCGTCCAATACGTGCGCGGAAACTTCTGGGCCGGCGAACGATTCACCAGTCTCGCCGAAGCCCAGGAGGCTGCCGTGCGGTGGTGCACCAGCACCGCAGGGATGCGCATTCACGGCACTACCTGTGCACGGCCGCTCGAGGTGTTCGACGAAGCCGAACTACCGAAGCTGCTACCGGTGCCGTCGGGGTACGACGTGCCGATCTTCAAGGACGTGAAAGTGCACCGTGACTTCCATGCGGAGATCGGGCGGGCACTGTATTCGTTGCCGCAGCAGTGGATCGGCTCGACACTGTCGGTGCGGGC
>NZ_MKKY01000050.1 GCF_002091955.1 Rhodococcus sp. 1168
GCATGCGGATGTGCCGTTCGAGCGGCTCGTGGAGGTGCTCAACCCGGTTCGGTCGACGGCGCGCAACCCGCTGTTCCAGGTCGGTCTGTCCTTCCAGAACATGGCGCGAGCGAGCCTCGAATTGCCGGGTCTGACTGTCTCTGCAGTAGACGTCAATTCACCATTGGCCAAAACCGATCTTCAGCTGACCATCTTCGACGGCCCGATGGAAGACGGCCGGCCGGCCGAAATTCATGCGGAGTTCACGTTTGCGACGGATTTGTTCGATCGGTCGACGGTGGATGGTTTTGTGGAGCGGTTTGTTCGGGTGTTGGAGGCGGTTGTCGAAGATTCGCGTGTTGTGGTGGGTGATATCGATGTGTTGGGTGTTGGGGAACGTGATGTGGTGGTGTCGGGNTGGAATGGGACTTCTCGTGTGTTGGAGGGTGTTTCGGGTTCCGGTGGGGTGTCGTTGGCGTCGTTGTTTGTTGATCGGGTGGTTGAGGTTCCGGGTGCGGTGGCGGTGGTGTTCGAGGGTGAGCGGTTGTCGTATGGGGAGTTCGGGGAGCGGGTGTTTCGTTTGGCTCGGTGGTTGATCGGTGAGGGTGTGGGTCCTGAGGTGTTGGTGGGGTTGGGTATGCGGCGTGGGGTGGATTTGTTGGTGGGGATGTATGCGGTGGTGATGGCGGGTGGTGCGTATGTGCCTTTGGATCCGGATCAGCCGGCCGAGCGTAATGGGTTCATCGTTGAGGTGGCGTCTCCGGTGTTGGTGTTGGTTTCTGGTGGTGGGGATGTGGGTGTGTTTGCTGGTGGTGGTGTGTCGGTGGTGGATGTGGGTTCGTTGGATGTGTCGGGGTTCTCGGGTGAGGTTGTGGGGGATGGTGAGCGGTTGTCGGTGTTGCGGGGGTCGAATGCGGCGTATGTGATTTTCACGTCGGGGTCGACGGGTCGGCCGAAGGGTGTGGCGGTCTCGCATGAGGC
>NZ_MKKY01000051.1 GCF_002091955.1 Rhodococcus sp. 1168
CCCTGCGTGCCAGGGTGAGGTGAGTCCAGTGGTTCATAGCAACCCGGCCTGATGCAGGGCGAGATACGGATCGACACACACCATGGCCATCACCACCAAGACGCCGGTCAGCGGCGACAATGAACGCATGGATTCAGCGCATCCGAGAGCAGACGGACCACGACGGCGACGGGCGTTCACCGCGGCGGAGAAAATCGAACACGTGCGTGCTTACGAGCAAGCCTGCCAGAGCGGCGACGGCGGGGCATACCTACGCCGCGAGGGACTGTATTCGTCGTTGATCAGCGAATGGCGCAAACACCGCGACGCCGGTGTTCTCGTCGGCAAAAAGCCCGGCGAGAAGGTCGGCAAGCTTACCGCCGAGCAAGCCGAGATCGCCCGCCTCACCCGTGAATTGAACCGCGCGAACAAGCGACTGAACACCACCGAAGCCGCACTGGATATCATGGGAAAAGCACACGCGCTCTTGGAATCTCTCTCCGAGAGCGCGGATTTCGACGAGAAGAACAACAAGCGATGACCACTGCGTACACCACACTGACCGGCATCGGAATTAGCTCCCGCGAGGGCAGCGTTCTCACCGGTCTGCACCGATCGACGGCGACACGTCGAAGTGCCGCAGCTACAGCACCGACACCGCCGGTGCCGCAGGAACCAGCGGCGGAGCCGGTCAACAAAGTCACCACCAGCGAACGGCGACGTATTCTCGGCGTCCTCAACTGCGACCGGTTCGTCGACCTCGCACCGCTACAGATCTACGCCCAACTCCTCGACGAGGGCATCTACCTGTGTTCGGTGTCGACGATGTATCGAGTGTTGCGCGAGAACAGACAGGTCAGCGATCGACGGCGACTCGCTCGGCACCCGGCCAGGGCATGCCCAGAGTTGGTCGCGACCGCGCCGCGGCAGGTGTACTCCTGGGATATCACCAAACTGGCCGGCCCGGTGAAAGGGCAGTACTTCGATGCGTACGTGATGATCGACATCTACTCCCGCTACATCGTCGGAGTGCACGTTCATAGTCATGAATCCGGTGTGCTGGCAAAGGAATTGATGGAACAGATCTTCGCGGTCCATGGCGTCCCGCACGTCGTGCATGCCGATCGCGGTACCTCGATGACCAGTAAAACCGTCGCGACACTCCTCGCGGATCTCGAGGTCACCCGAAGCCACTCCCGGCCTCGGGTATCGAACGACAATCCGTACTCGGAGTCGTTGTTCAAAACTTTGAAATACGGCCCCGGCTTCCCGGATCGGTTCCGATCACTGAGCGAGGCAAGGGAATTCATGGATATCTTCACCGATGGGTACAACCACGAACATCGCCACACCGGTATCGGACTGCACACTCCCGCCGATGTCCACTACGGCTTGGCTGCACGCAAGGCAGCCGAACGCCGTCTCGTTCTCGACGCCGCCCGCGCTGCACATCCGCATCGCTTCGGCAGCACTGCCGCACCGAAAATCCTCGACCTCCCAGACACCGCGTGGATCAACAAACCAGCAGAAACAACTGACACCGATCAAGAGCACGATTCGATAGCGGCGTAACACCCACTGGACTCATCCACCTTGACAAATTCCGGTCCGACATTGACCGCTGTTGCCGCAAGCGCGATACGCAAACCCGAAGGAGCAACCCAGCGCCTCGTAATAGCAGTCCCACACCCCACCGGCGGGCCCCCGCACCTACTGGCCGCCAGTATCGCCGCTTCGGGCGCCGATCGAATACGAGCCCTGGCCCGCGCCAGCACTAGGAGAAGGTCCGTGATCGAAATCGACCCCACCGCAATCGACCCCGACATCCCAGTCGAATGGCTTCCGGTCTCGGACCAGCGTCCAGAAGTAACTACCCGCCGAGACTCCTCTCGGCCAGTCTCCTCATTCGCGGGCAAAGCAGTTCACGTCTGGGGTTGCGGCGGCCTGGGTTCTTGGATCGCAGAGTTTGTCGTTCGAGCGGGCGCATCGACAGTCGTGCTTTGTGATCCGGGTCGGATCACTGGCGGCCTTCTGGTCCGCCAAAACTTCGTCGAAACGGATGTGGGTGAGTCAAAAGTAGAGGCTCTCGCGGCGCGCTTGCGCGCGATCAGCGACGACGTCAAGGTAACGCCCCGTGATGCACAACTCCCCAAGGCCTCGGACTTGAACGGTGCCGACGTGATTATCGATGCCACCATCAGCGTCGCGGTTGGCCGAACACTCGACGCCTACGCCAAAACCGTCGCCCGACCAGTTCTGGCACAGATGGCCTGCGACGTGCGAACCGGGACGCTTGGGATCCTTAGCGTCTCGATGCCGCCGGATACGTCCGGTTGTCTGACGATCGACCAGCAGGCCGGTACTGCGATAAAAGCCGATGCTGCATTGGAAGTGTTCCATGAACTTTGGGGCACTGAAGCGGACTCCGATGAGATCATCCCGACAAGGGGATGTTCGGTGCCTACATTCCACGGCTCTGCTGCCGACCTGAGCGGGGTTGCGGCGAGTCTCATCAGTCTGCTTGGCACCCACCTCAGTTCCAACAAGCCGCTATCCGGGACTCATTTGATATCACTGCCTCACGGCGAGGCTGGGCCACGTCGGTCTTTCGTGGCAGCTGCAGGTAACGAACCCTCAAGCCCCAGGGCCTAGTCGCCTCAAGAGACCGGCGGAACGTGAAGCTCAGGACTTACACAGAACAATTCTGCAGGAGGTGCACACATGGCGGCATCTGATGTGCGAGATACCACGGTCAAGCGAGAGCGCATCAAGGATTCCGTGCGCAACGCTCTGTGGGCGCGTACCGCTGGACGCTGCACAATCTGCGGCCGTCGCCTACTGGGCGACCAACGGACGTATCTTCATTCAGTTCTGTTAGCAGAACTAGCACACAACATCGGCGCCACTGACGGAGACCGATCACCCCGAAGCCAAGAAAACGACGGCCTCGATGACACAGAGGCCGAAGAGAACCTGCTTCTTGTGTGCCATGACTGCCACAAAATTATCGACGACGACGACCACATCGACTTCTTCCCGCCAGAGAAACTGCGAGACATCAAAGAAGCGTTCGAGCGGCGCATCGAAATGGTTACTGATCACGGTGGTTTGACGCGCACCGCAGCACTCCGACTCGGCTCCATGATTCGGGGTTCACTCGCGATGGCATCGCAGCGAGAAATAGCCGAAACACTTCTGGCAGTCAACTACCTCGGCCTCGTCGAGACGCAGCGAAGTGGCGAATTCACCTGCCGTATACGCGGTGCCGCCCGCGGCCGGGGCTTCTGGGAGGCTGCCCAACAGTCCATTGACGACACTATTGCTCAAGTCAGGCAAGCAGCCGATAGCGGCGACGTCGAGCACATCTCAGTCTTCGCAATTGCGCCGGTTCCTCTGCTGGTCTACCTGGGTTGGCACCTTGACGACAAGACACCGACCCGACTCTTTCAAAAGCACCGCGACCAGTTCATTGGTTGGTCATGGAGCAACCAAGACGATCCCGTCGACTTCGAGATCGTCGCGTCCAAACACGATGTCTCAGCCACAGATGTAGCGCTGGTCTGCGCGCTAACGAGCGAGGTGTCGCGCGCCGCCTTTCCATCCGCAACCGCTGACGCACCAGTCATCGAAGTACGACCGGCCAGTGAACCACCTGGGCCAACGCTCCTTTCGCACGAGCAGTCCCTAGCGAACTTTGCCGAGCAATGGCGAGCCGCCCTCGCGATGGCCGAGGCCTACTTCCCAAACGCGAAACGATGGCACCTGATCGCGTCGGCTCCGATCACAGCCTCCGTTGAGGCAGGACGTGCAATCATGCGAGACGTCCACCCGCCTGTGACGGTCTATGAGCGCACTGATTCCGCCTACCAGGCAGTGCTCACAATTAACAACCAGGATTACAAGATTGGTGCTGTCCACCCCTGCGTGCCAGGGTGAGGTGAGTCCAGTGGTTCATAGCAACCCGGCCTGATGCAGGGCGAGATACGGATCGACACACACCATGGCCATCACCACCAAGACGCCGGTCAGCGGCGACAATGAACGCATGGATTCAGCGCATCCGAGAGCAGACGGACCACGACGGCGACGGGCGTTCACCGCGGCGGAGAAAATCGAACACGTGCGTGCTTACGAGCAAGCCTGCCAGAGCGGCGACGGCGGGGCATACCTACGCCGCGAGGGACTGTATTCGTCGTTGATCAGCGAATGGCGCAAACACCGCGACGCCGGTGTTCTCGTCGGCAAAAAGCCCGGCGAGAAGGTCGGCAAGCTTACCGCCGAGCAAGCCGAGATCGCCCGCCTCACCCGTGAATTGAACCGCGCGAACAAGCGACTGAACACCACCGAAGCCGCACTGGATATCATGGGAAAAGCACACGCGCTCTTGGAATCTCTCTCCGAGAGCGCGGATTTCGACGAGAAGAACAACAAGCGATGACCACTGCGTACACCACACTGACCGGCATCGGAATTAGCTCCCGCGAGGGCAGCGTTCTCACCGGTCTGCACCGATCGACGGCGACACGTCGAAGTGCCGCAGCTACAGCACCGACACCGCCGGTGCCGCAGGAACCAGCGGCGGAGCCGGTCAACAAAGTCACCACCAGCGAACGGCGACGTATTCTCGGCGTCCTCAACTGCGACCGGTTCGTCGACCTCGCACCGCTACAGATCTACGCCCAACTCCTCGACGAGGGCATCTACCTGTGTTCGGTGTCGACGATGTATCGAGTGTTGCGCGAGAACAGACAGGTCAGCGATCGACGGCGACTCGCTCGGCACCCGGCCAGGGCATGCCCAGAGTTGGTCGCGACCGCGCCGCGGCAGGTGTACTCCTGGGATATCACCAAACTGGCCGGCCCGGTGAAAGGGCAGTACTTCGATGCGTACGTGATGATCGACATCTACTCCCGCTACATCGTCGGAGTGCACGTTCATAGTCATGAATCCGGTGTGCTGGCAAAGGAATTGATGGAACAGATCTTCGCGGTCCATGGCGTCCCGCACGTCGTGCATGCCGATCGCGGTACCTCGATGACCAGTAAAACCGTCGCGACACTCCTCGCGGATCTCGAGGTCACCCGAAGCCACTCCCGGCCTCGGGTATCGAACGACAATCCGTACTCGGAGTCGTTGTTCAAAACTTTGAAATACGGCCCCGGCTTCCCGGATCGGTTCCGATCACTGAGCGAGGCAAGGGAATTCATGGATATCTTCACCGATGGGTACAACCACGAACATCGCCACACCGGTATCGGACTGCACACTCCCGCCGATGTCCACTACGGCTTGGCTGCACGCAAGGCAGCCGAACGCCGTCTCGTTCTCGACGCCGCCCGCGCTGCACATCCGCATCGCTTCGGCAGCACTGCCGCACCGAAAATCCTCGACCTCCCAGACACCGCGTGGATCAACAAACCAGCAGAAACAACTGACACCGATCAAGAGCACGATTCGATAGCGGCGTAACACCCACTGGACTCATCCACCTTGACAAATTCCG
>NZ_MKKY01000052.1 GCF_002091955.1 Rhodococcus sp. 1168
CCCTGCGTGCCAGGGTGAGGTGAGTCCAGTGGTTCATAGCAACCCGGCCTGATGCAGGGCGAGATACGGATCGACACACACCATGGCCATCACCACCAAGACGCCGGTCAGCGGCGACAATGAACGCATGGATTCAGCGCATCCGAGAGCAGACGGACCACGACGGCGACGGGCGTTCACCGCGGCGGAGAAAATCGAACACGTGCGTGCTTACGAGCAAGCCTGCCAGAGCGGCGACGGCGGGGCATACCTACGCCGCGAGGGACTGTATTCGTCGTTGATCAGCGAATGGCGCAAACACCGCGACGCCGGTGTTCTCGTCGGCAAAAAGCCCGGCGAGAAGGTCGGCAAGCTTACCGCCGAGCAAGCCGAGATCGCCCGCCTCACCCGTGAATTGAACCGCGCGAACAAGCGACTGAACACCACCGAAGCCGCACTGGATATCATGGGAAAAGCACACGCGCTCTTGGAATCTCTCTCCGAGAGCGCGGATTTCGACGAGAAGAACAACAAGCGATGACCACTGCGTACACCACACTGACCGGCATCGGAATTAGCTCCCGCGAGGGCAGCGTTCTCACCGGTCTGCACCGATCGACGGCGACACGTCGAAGTGCCGCAGCTACAGCACCGACACCGCCGGTGCCGCAGGAACCAGCGGCGGAGCCGGTCAACAAAGTCACCACCAGCGAACGGCGACGTATTCTCGGCGTCCTCAACTGCGACCGGTTCGTCGACCTCGCACCGCTACAGATCTACGCCCAACTCCTCGACGAGGGCATCTACCTGTGTTCGGTGTCGACGATGTATCGAGTGTTGCGCGAGAACAGACAGGTCAGCGATCGACGGCGACTCGCTCGGCACCCGGCCAGGGCATGCCCAGAGTTGGTCGCGACCGCGCCGCGGCAGGTGTACTCCTGGGATATCACCAAACTGGCCGGCCCGGTGAAAGGGCAGTACTTCGATGCGTACGTGATGATCGACATCTACTCCCGCTACATCGTCGGAGTGCACGTTCATAGTCATGAATCCGGTGTGCTGGCAAAGGAATTGATGGAACAGATCTTCGCGGTCCATGGCGTCCCGCACGTCGTGCATGCCGATCGCGGTACCTCGATGACCAGTAAAACCGTCGCGACACTCCTCGCGGATCTCGAGGTCACCCGAAGCCACTCCCGGCCTCGGGTATCGAACGACAATCCGTACTCGGAGTCGTTGTTCAAAACTTTGAAATACGGCCCCGGCTTCCCGGATCGGTTCCGATCACTGAGCGAGGCAAGGGAATTCATGGATATCTTCACCGATGGGTACAACCACGAACATCGCCACACCGGTATCGGACTGCACACTCCCGCCGATGTCCACTACGGCTTGGCTGCACGCAAGGCAGCCGAACGCCGTCTCGTTCTCGACGCCGCCCGCGCTGCACATCCGCATCGCTTCGGCAGCACTGCCGCACCGAAAATCCTCGACCTCCCAGACACCGCGTGGATCAACAAACCAGCAGAAACAACTGACACCGATCAAGAGCACGATTCGATAGCGGCGTAACACCCACTGGACTCATCCACCTTGACAAATTCCGGAGCAGCGGCTACGCCGCCTCACCGAATGTCCACCACGTCATGGGACTTACCCCTACCGCTGAGGGGACTGCACTTTTCTCCAGCAGTGAGAGGAGGGGGCAGTCCCCACTGTTAAATGCCGCGACGATGTACTCCAAAGTGTTCAAGAAGCCATCCAACCCAAACGTCCTAGACTCCGACAATCCTTGACCCCAAAGGCGGACGGGCTGAGATCCACTGCTGACAGGTGGAATGCGAGGTCTGTCAAGCCCCACGACCGAATGATGAAACTCGGTCTAGCTCGTCTGGGCAGTTAATTTCCAGCAAATCGCCACTCTCTTGAAATCTGCGCACGTACTCGGCGGTTACATCCACGTCCAAGACAAGCGCATCGGCCGCGAGAAATCACCAGAGAGGTGGTCTCGGAGCTCGAAGTGACCGGATGTCCACATGGATCCAGGAACGTAGTTACGAAGGAGTTGTGACAACTCGTGACAATGAGCCCGTTTTCGGCCCAAAAAAAGGCGGCCCCGGATTTCTCCGGAGCCGCCTTTGAACTGCCTAAACTGTCGGGCTGACAGGAATTGAACCTGCGACCCCTTGACCCCCAGTCAAGTGCGCTACCAAGCTGCGCCACAGCCCGCCGCGCCCCGTAAGGCGCTTGATGAGAGTACCTCAGCCCCGCCTCTGAGCGGAAATCGCCTGCTCAGGGGCGGGGCCCGGTGGGATCAGCGCTTGTGACCCTTGCCTGGCCGTTCACGCTTTTCGCGGATACGGACAGAGACGCGGACTGGGCTGCCGTCGAAGTTGAACTCTTCACGGAGGCGACGTTCGATGAAGCGTCGGTATCCGGCCTCGAGGAAGCCGGTGGTGAACAGCACGAACGTCGGTGGACGCGTCGTCGCCTGGGTGGCGAACATGATGCGCGGCATGCGGCCACCACGCATCGGCGGCGGGGTGGCCGCCACAACTTCCTTGAGCCAAGTGTTGAGGCGTCCGGTCGGCACCCGCTTGTCCCAGGACTCCAGTGCAGTCTCGAGCGCCGGAACGAGCTTCTGGACTGCGCGGCCCGTCTGAGCCGAAATGTTGACGCGCTGCGCCCACGGCACTCGAGCGAGATCGCGATCGATCTCCTTCTCGAGCATCTGCCGACGGTCGTCGTCGACGAGGTCCCACTTGTTGAACGCCAACACGAGCGCACGACCGGCGTCGGCGACCATGCTGAGGACACGGAGGTCCTGCTCGGAGATCACTTCGGAGGCATCGATGAGCAAGATTGCGACCTCGGCGGCCTCGATGGCCGACTTGGTCCGCAACGACGCGTAGAACTCGGCACCACTGGCGTGACTGACTCGCTTACGCAGACCTGCAGTGTCGACGAATCGCCAAGTCTTGCCGCCCAATTCGACCAACGAGTCGACCGGGTCGACGGTAGTTCCGGCCACCTCGTGGACTACGGAACGCTCGTCACCGGACAGCTTGTTGATGAGTGAGGACTTGCCTACGTTCGGCTTACCGACGAGCGCGACGCGACGCGGTCCCCCACCGGGGATTCCCTCACGGGGAGTCTCCGGCAATGCGTCGAGAACACGATCGAGCATGTCTCCGGTACCGCGGCCGTGAGTAGCCGAGACCGCCAGCGGCTCACCGAGGCCCAGCGACCACAGTGCAGCGACCTCGGACTCGGTGCGACCGTCGTCGACCTTGTTGGCTATCAACAGGACCGGTGTCTTCGAGCGCCGAAGCACCCGGGCGACGGCCTCGTCGGTGGTGGTGGATCCGACACGCGCATCGACAACCAGGAGGATCGCGTCAGCGGTCTTCATCGCCAGTTCTGCTTGGCGGGCAACGGATTGCTGTAGGCCCTTGGCGTCGGGTTCCCAACCGCCGGTGTCCTGCACCAGGAAACGCCGTCCGGCCCAGTTCGCCTCGTAAGAGACGCGGTCACGCGTCACCCCTGGCACGTCCTCGACCACTGCTTCACGACGGCCGATGATGCGGTTGACGAGAGTGGACTTGCCCACGTTGGGACGTCCGACCACCGCGAGGGTAGGAACGGCAACTTGTACTTCGCCGTCCTCGCCTTCGCTGAGGTCGACCATTTCCCATTCGCCCTCGTCGCTCCAGACGCCGTCGCCGGCTGTTTCGGAGCCGTAGAATTCTTCGGTCACTGCATTGCTCCAGTTCTCTCGCTGACGACCTGGAGCAATGCGGCGACAACGCCGTCCATGTCCAGTTCGCTCGTATCCACGATCACGGAGTCTTCGGCGGGCCGCAAAGGAGATACGGCGCGGGTGGAATCAGCATGATCACGGCGTTGGACGTCGGCGAGGACTGCTTGATAGTCGTCGCCCCGTCCTTCGGTGGTGTTCTGTTTGTTTCGACGATCGGCGCGAGCCTCGGGCGAGGCAGTCAGGAAGACCTTGACGTGTGCGTCGGTCAGCACGACTGTCCCGATGTCCCTGCCCTCCACGACGATTCGCGGTTGGGCCGAAGAGATTTCACGTTGCATCCGTACGAGAATGTCCCGTACACGTGGAACTGCGGACACAGCTGAAACCGCTTGCGTCACAGCAGCTCCGCGAATCTCGGAGGTGACATCTTCGCCTGCCAACGTCACTGCTTCGACGGCCGGATCGGTTCCGATGTCCAACGGCAGGGTCTCGACGACTTCCGCGACCTTGTCTGCATCGGACGGATCGATACCGGCCCGCAACACCCACACCGTCGCCACGCGGTACATCGCACCGGTGTCGAGGTAGCGAGCGTCGAGCGCAGTGGCCAACTTTCGTGAGACCGTCGACTTCCCGGTTCCCGACGGCCCGTCCATCGCAATGACGAGACTGTCCGTCACAGCCCGACCGACTCGTAGAGCTTGCCGATCTCTCCACGACCGAGGACCCGCAGTGTTCCCGGTCGCTGGTCACCGAGGGAGATGTTGCCGACGTCGGTTCGTACGAGACGCCCGACGGGGTAGCCGACCTTCTCGAACATGCGCCGCACGATGTGCTTGCGGCCCTCGTGCAGGGTGACACGCACGAGCGACTTGCCTTCGTTGACGTCGAGGAGCGAGTAGCCGTCGACCTTGACAGGGCCGTCGTCGAGAACGACACCCGAACGCAGCTGCTTGCCCACATCGCGCGGTATAGTGCCGAACAAAGTGGCGAGGTAGGTCTTCGACACCTCGTACGACGGGTGCATCAGGCGGTGAGCAAGATCACCGTCATTGGTGAAGAGAAGAAGGCCCTCGGTGTCGGCATCGAGGCGTCCGACGTGGAACAGTCGCTGCCCCGCCTGAACGCGTTCGGAGACGATATCGCCGACGCACGGACGTCCCAGGTCGTCGGACATCGTACACTGCCATCCACGCGGCTTGTTCATCGCGAGGTGCACGAGCTCTTCCTTGACGACGACTCGGGTGCCGTCGACGCGGACAACAGCGACGTCCGGATCGATACGAATTCCTTGCTCGGTGACGATGCGTCCGTCGACCTCGACACGGCCGTCGGCGATCAGTTCTTCGGCTGCGCGGCGCGAAGCAACCCCGGCCTGAGCCAGAACCTTCTGCAGACGAACACCTTCACCGCGGGGCACATGGCGTCGCTTGGTGTCCGGTTCGATGTACTGATGCTTCGCGGGCTTCGCGTTGCTGATCGTCGTCGTCGGAGTCTGCTTCTTCTGCGGCTTCGGCGGCTTGGGGCGCGAGGGCTTCTTACGAGGCACCGCGTCGTTACTGCGATCGTTGATGCCTGTCTCTACAGGCTTGTCCGCGAATGCCGGATCCACGAAAGGCTTGTTCACATACGGTTTGCGCTGCTCAGCAGGTTTACGGGGCGGCCCGGTGGGTCGTCCTGAAGCTCCACGAGGGGAATCCTCTCGGCGTCCTGAGGTGCCGCGCGGAGCCTCGTCTCGGCGTCCCGCACCGCGGGGCGCATCGCCGGTGCGGCGACCATCCCGAGGGCTTTCCGACCTACCTGCGGCCGGCTTCCGACGGGGATCTTGTCTTTTACTTCTGTCCGGTGTGCCATCACGGCGAGCGGGCTTGTTCACTTCTTGTTACCTATCAGTCGTCCGAGTCGAGCTCGGATACCGGATCGGGTTTCGATCCGCGGTTCTTGGTGGAGCGTAAAACTCTCGGTTCGGTGTCCATGCTGTCGCTGATCTCGTCGATCAGATCCACACCTGGCAGCAACGGTGCCAGCGGCGGGAGGTCCGTCAGCGACGCCAACCCGAGCCGTTCGAGGAACAACTCGGTCGTCGAATACATGGTCCCGTTCGTTTCCGGATCCACTCCAGCTTCCGAAATCAAACCGCGAGCGAGCAACGTGCGCATCACTCCGTCTACATTGACTCCTCGCACGGCACTGACTCGCGAGCGCGTCAACGGTTGACGATATGCGATAACGGCCAGAGTCTCCAATGCCGCGCGTGTGAGTTTCGACCGAGCGCCGTCGAGGAGTAGCCGTTCGACATACGGCGCGTAGGCCGTCCGGGTATAGAAACGCCATCCGTCGCCCGCATATCGGAGATCGATTCCACTGCCTCGTTCGGTTAGTTTCTCGGCCATCCGCTTCACCGTCCGCTTCACCCGACGTGCGTCGCATCCGACCGCCGACGCCAACTGCTCGTTCGAGGCGGGCGAGTCCACTACCAACAGGACAGCTTCGAGTGCGGCCTCGAGCGTCGCGTCGTCCAGCTCTTCATCGGACTCGAGGCCGGTCGACTCTTCACTCGCCGAAAGCTCTTTCTCATCCATAGTCCACCGCTGACACGAGCACTCCGTCCACCTTCTCCGTACCGGTCCAGCTCACCGACAACTCCCCCAGCGGCTCTGGCTGCTCGAACACGATGACCTGTTCACGGAACAGCTCGAGCAACGCAAGGAAACGCGCAATGATCTCGACAGGGTATTCACAGCCCTCGATGATCTCACCGAACGTAGCCCACTGCCCCGAGCCTTTCCCCTGAAGCAGATTCATCACCCACGCGGCCTGCTCCGGCACCGACACCGCGTGCTGATGAATGTGATCGAGACCTACCTGTGGAATCGGCTTCGGCCGGAACGCCGTCGCCGCGATATCGGCGAAACGAGCCGGATCGACGCCGAGCAAAACTTCCGGAATCAGGTCCGCGAAACGGTCCTCGACGGACACCGACCGTGGATATCGACGCAGTGCAGCGGCTTCGAGCTCCGCGAACAGCATCGCCACCTGCTTGTACGCGCGATATTGCAGCAGCCGGGCGAACAGCAGATCACGTACTTCGAGCAATGCAAGGTCCTCGGCATCCTCGACATCACCGGATGGCAGCAGCCGTGCCGCCTTGAGATCGAGCAATGTCGCTGCGACGACGAGGAATTCCGTCGTCTGATCGAGGTCCATCTCTTTGCCGAGCGACTTGGTGAACGCGATGAAATCGTCTGTGACGGTGTGCAACGCGACTTCGGTGACATCGAGGCGATGCTGACTGATCAGAGTCAACAGCAGGTCGAAAGGTCCTTCGAAGTTGAGCAACCGAACACGAAATCGCGACGGATCCTCCCCACCTGGAACCTCGATCGGAGCGTCGCCGGGAGTGGCGGTGGACACGATCAGGGACCGGACCGGTATATCACCTCTCGGGCCAGAGCCCGATAGGCTTGGGCCCCTGCCGATTTCGGTGCCCATGTGGTGATCGGCTCGCCTGCGACGGACGTCTCGGGGAAACGCACGGTCCTGGTGATCACTGTGTCGTACACGACGTCGCCGAACACCTCGACCACCCGCGTCATCACCTCACGCGAGTGCAGTGTGCGCGCGTCGAACATGGTGACCACGATGCCGGCGAGCTTGAGCCGTGGATTGAGCCGATCACGAACCTTTTCGACGGTGTCGTTGAGCAGCGCCAATCCGCGCAGGCTGAAGTATTCGCATTCCATCGGAATCAGAACTTCGTCGGCACACGTCAGTGCGTTGACGGTGAGCAATCCGAGTGAGGGCTGGCAGTCGATCAACACGTAGTCGTATCGATCGAGAATCGGGTGGAGTACCCGACCGAGAGTCTGTTCGCGACCGACCTCGGTGACCAACTGAATCTCGGCCGCCGACAGATCGATGTTGCTCGGCAGCAAATCGAGATTCTCGACGCGCGTCCGCATCAGGACGTCGTCGGCGGACACTTTCGGTTCGACGAGGAGGTTGTAGACCGTGAGGTCGAGCTCGTGGTGTGCGACGCCCAACCCCGCGGACAGTGCGCCCTGCGGGTCCAGATCGACCAGAAGCACTCGACGACCGTAAGCAGCCAGCGAGGCACCCAGATTGATGGTCGATGTCGTCTTTCCGACGCCACCCTTCTGGTTGCACATCGCGATGATCTTCGCCGGTCCGTGACTGCTCAGTGGCTGCGGTTCGGGAACCGGTCTGGTCTTGCGACCGGTGGGGCCGAGAGTGTCGACAGGAGGGATGACGTCCTTGCTCTCACGAGCGGACTCGGGCTGCCGGGTATGAAAGAGAGCTCCTTCGCTTGGTGAATGGAGCGGGGTCAGCCCATCGGGCGTCGCCTCGTAGGACTTGTTCGAAGAAACTGTCGACGGCGAAGCGACCGGAGCCTGCTCGCCACAGGTCCGTCCAAAACCTGACTCCGCCGCTGGCGGCTGCGGTGTCGACACGTTCCAGCGCTCCCCTGTCCGTTCGTTGATCATGCATTCGCCTCGTGCCCGCGGGCACAAAAGATGAAATACGCTCCCAAGAACGTACCGCGTGGCCCTGCGGCAGTATCGCCGGACACGCACAAACATGTCTTCACCTCGCACGAGGATGAGCTCCTGCCCACACCTCCCGCAGCGTATTCACCGTCACGAGCGTGTAGATCTGGGTTGTAGTGACCGAGGCATGCCCGAGAAGCTCCTGCACCACACGGACATCTGCCCCGCCGTCGAGCAGATGCGTCGCAAAGGAGTGTCTCAGGGTGTGCGGAGAGACCGGCGTGGCGATGCCTGCACGCTCGGCTGCCGTATGAAGCACCTGCCAGGCACTCTGCCGCGACAACCGACCACCACGAGCGTTGAGGAACAACGCAGGAGTCGACTTCGTCGCCAAAGCGGGCCGCCCTCGAACCAGATACGCGTCCACAGCCTCGATAGCGGGTCGGCCTACCGGCACCAACCGCTGCTTGTCACCTTTGCCGTGAAGCATTACCGATCGCGTGTCGGTATCGACATCGTCGACATCGAGCCCGACTGCTTCGGAAATACGGGCACCGGTCGAATACAACAGTTCGAGGATCGCCTTGTCACGCAAACCACGAGGGGCATCCGCGCCCTCGGCGGTGGCCGATTCGAGAATCGCGATCACCTGGTCGAGTGGAAGCGACTTCGGCAGCCGACGACTCGGGGTCGGCGGCTTGACGGCACTGGCGACGTCGGAAATTGTGAATCCCTCCGCGGCCGCGAATTTGTGGAACCCACGAACCGCAATGAGCGTCCGTGCTGCCGAACTTGCAGCCAACGGTAGGAACTCGTCCCCACCTCGCCGCAGATACAAGACGAATTCGGTCACGTCCGATTCGGATACCTTGGCCAAATCGTCGATGCCGTGGGCAGTGAGAAACACCTCGTATCGCCGAAGGTCTCGGCGATACGAGGACAGAGTGTTCTTCGCCGACCCACGCTCGACCTCGAGGTGATCGAGATAGGTCGAAATCTGTTCACTCAGCACGGCGACTACTCGTGCGAATTCTTCCGACGCTCGAAAGTAGTCGGCAGATCCGGCCACGGAGCATCGGCGGGGCGCAAGCTTGTCGACGCTACCCTCGAGGCTGCCAGCGCCAGAATGCCCGCCACCGCACTCGCATTCACGAACTCACCGGACAGAGCCCGGCGAACCGCGTCGTCGACCGGCACGTAGGACAACACGATGTCGGCCTCTTCGTCGTGTGCATCGGGCCGCTCGACTTCGGTCAGATCCTCGGCCAGAAACACTCGAACGCACTCATCGGTGAAGCCCGGTGACGCCAAAACATCGACGAGTACCGACCAGCGGGCGGCGGAAAGTCCTGTCTCCTCGGCGAGTTCGCGCTTCGCCGCATCGACGGGCGGCTCATCGGTCTCGTCGAGAAGACCGGCGGGCAACTCCCACAGACGTCGCCCGATCGGATGTCGGTACTGCTCGATCATCGCGATCCGACCCTGGTCGTCGAGCGCCACGACGGCTACTGCGCCGTGGTGCTCGACTACTTCACGCTCGGCCTCTCGGCCGTCCGGCATCGTGACCTGATCCAATCGCAAAGCGAGAATCGCGCCCTCGTAGACGGTTGTCGAACCGAGAGTCCGAAACTCGAACCGGCTGTCCCGCTCGCTCATCCGTTGCTTTCAGCGGTCACTTCCGGCACCGACACCTCGAACTCGGCGTCATCACCGTGAATATCGACCGGAAGCCGCTCGGCCGCCTTGTACTTCAACGCCGCGCTGACCAGCGCTGCGAAAAGCGGGTGCGGACGCGTCGGCCGGCTCTTGTATTCCGGGTGAGCCTGCGTGCCGACGAAGAACGGATGCATCGAAACCGGAAGTTCCACGAACTCGACGAGGTGCCCGTCAGGGGAAGTTCCGCTGAATACCAGACCACTCTTCGAAATGCGGTCACGGTAGGTGTTGTTGACCTCGTAGCGGTGACGGTGACGCTCGGAAACCTCGGTCGACCCGTAGGCGCCTGCCACGACCGAACCCTTCAACAAGGTCGCCGGATACGCGCCCAGTCGCATGGTTCCACCGAGGTCTGCCTCTCCTGCGACAGCATCTTCTTGATCGGCCATCGTCGAGATGACAGGGAACTCGATGTCCGGCTCGAATTCCGCAGAGTTGGCGTCGGTCAGTCCGACCGAGCGCGCCGCTTCGATGACCATGCACTGCAAACCGAGGCACAGTCCGAGCAGAGGCACCTTGCGGGTACGGGCAAAGCGGACAGCGCCCAGCTTTCCTTCGATGCCGCGAATACCGAATCCACCCGGAATCAGCACTGCGTCGACATCACCGAGCGCAGCTTGCGCGCCTGCGGGGCTCTCGCACTCGTCGGACGGAACCCACTTGATCTCGACCTTCGCACGATGCGCGAAACCGCCCGCACGCAACGCCTCGGTGACCGAGAGGTACGCGTCGGGGAGATCCACGTATTTGCCGACAAGGGCAACACGCACGGTCTCGCGAGGCTCGTGCACACGTTCGAGAAGTCCACCCCACACCGTCCAGTCGACGTCGCGGAACGGCAGCCCGAGCTTGCGCACGACATACGCGTCCAGGCCCTCCTTGTGCAGCACCTTCGGTATGTCGTAGATCGACGGTGCGTCTGGAGTGGAAATGCAGGCCTCGACATCGACGTCACACATCAGTGCGATCTTGTTCTTCAGGCCAGGAGGAACGTCGCGATCACACCGCAGAATCAGTGCATCGGGCTGGATGCCGATGCTGCGCAGTGCTGCAACCGAGTGCTGAGTCGGCTTGGTCTTGAGCTCACCGGAAGGCGCCAGGAACGGTACCAGGGAGACGTGCAAGAAGAAGACGTTCTCGCGACCGACGTCATGACGTACCTGACGCGCCGCTTCGAGGAACGGCTGCGACTCGATGTCTCCGACAGTGCCACCGATCTCGGTGATCACCACGTCAGGCTGATGCCCCTGGAGATCAGGACCGTTCATGGCAAGGATTCGACGCTTGATTTCGTCGGTGATATGCGGAATGACCTGGACGGTGTCGCCCAAGTACTCGCCGCGACGTTCCTTGGCGATGACCGTCGAGTAGACCTGACCGGTAGTGACGTTTGCGAACCCGGACAGGTCGCGGTCGAGGAACCGCTCGTAGTGTCCGACGTCCAGATCGGTTTCGGCTCCGTCATCGGTGACGAAGACCTCGCCGTGCTGGAACGGATTCATGGTGCCCGGATCCACGTTCAGATAAGGATCGAGCTTCTGCATCGTGACGCGGAGGCCACGAGCTGTCAGTAGCTGGCCCAGGCTCGAAGCCGTGAGGCCCTTACCGAGAGACGATGCGACGCCTCCGCTGACGAAGATGTGCTTGGTGTCAGAACGCGACTGAAGGCGTGACAATGATGCTCCCGTGACGTATCTGCAGGGCGTGCTCCCACCAGTGAGCTGGCAAGAGAGGTAATGCGTAGAACATGGGCCTGCTACCCACGGGACTTCACGGTAACACCAATGTTGCCCAGAGAGCGAACGACGCGCATATTCTCAGCACCGAAAATTCATCGGGCCGGAGCACCGACGGTGACAGCGGTCGAGTTCGGACCGGTCCCGTATCGGCCTGCGACTCCATCCAACTGTTCCTGCAAGGCCAGCACCGTGGTGATTCGGCCGGCTTCCCTGTCTACATTGTCCACCGTGCTCACCGCTGCCGACAACGCCGAGTCCGCGCGCACCACAGCAACCGGCCCGTTGCCCTCTGCTGCTCCGGAACGGCCGGCCAGTACTGCACCGGCACCCCTGGCGTCGAGCCCGCCGGTAAAGCGCGCGACGATCGCACCGCGGTTCCCGTCCTCGGCACCCGCATCTCCTGCTCCGGTCACGACGACCGCCAGCTGGGCGGGGGCCACTGCACCGTTGTCGTACGCAATGAAACCTCCACTGCGCAGCGTTTCGAGTGCCAGAGCGAGTTCCTCCGGAGTGGACTGAGGCTCGGCGGTCTCGGCATCGAGCAGTAGTACCGAGCCCATCAGATCGCCCGCCATACTGCCCTGGTCGACAGATCCAGTACGCAATTGAGTACCGGCAGGCACAACATTGGTCAGTCGAGTACGAAGATCGTCACCGCTCGCCGCGGTGACGAACGAATCCGTCAACGAGACCCGGCCCGTCACACCCGCTCCCGACGCCTCTATCGAACGAGTAACCCCATCGACGTCACCCGGATCCGCGTCCGGAGTGGTGATCACCACCACGCTGCGGCCCGCCAACGCGTCGCGTACGACGCGGCCCGATACCGCCGCATCGAATCCATCAGCGGAGTTGAGCTGCTCGCCGAGCTGATTGTTGGTGCTTTGCAGCGAATTCACTTCGGTCTCGAGGTCGGTCTTGTCGTCCCGGAGTCCCGACACGAGACCACTGGACAACAACCCGGACCCGAGCACCACTCCAATAGCCAACGCGATGAATATCGCTGCGATCGAAATGGCATGTTGGCGCATAGAAATCACTCCAGCAACCCCTGAACCCACGTTGCGAAGCGGTTCCACAAATCGACTGTCCAGTCCAGGACTTCACTGCCCATGTTCGACACGACCAAAGCGACGATGACAGCAACCAGTGCGGCGAGAATTAGCAATGCGACAGCCCCGCCCGATACGCGACTGCGGTAAAGCGTCGCAACAGCCTTCGAATCGACGAGCTTGGCACCCACCTTCAACCGCGTCATGAAAGCCGCCGGGTTGGTGTTTCGCCGGCCACGATCGAAGAACTCGTCGAGGCTGGCCGGACTACCGACGGTCACGATCAGCGACGCGCCATGATGGTCGGCCAGCAACAACGCCAAATCGGCAGGTGCACCAGTGGCAGGGAACGTCATGGCTCCGATACCGAGGTCCTGGATGCGTTCGAGTCCGTTCGCATGCCCATCCGAGTCCGCCGGAAGCACAACCTCTGCACCGCATTTGAGCGTCTGCGCAGTGATGTCGTCTGGATCGCCGACGATGAGGTCCGGCTTGTGCCCAGCCTTCATCGCCGTGTCGGCGCCAGCACCGACTCCGATGATGATCGGCGAATACTCTTTGATGAACGGCTTGAGCGCCTTGAGGTCTTCGGCATGACCTGGCCCGTCGGCTACCACCACGACGTGCCGGTCCTGCAAATCGAGCTCGATGTCCGGGACACCGACCCCGTCTATGAGCAACGGGCTCTCGGTACGGATGAACTCGATGGTGTTGCCGGAGAACGCTTCGAGATGGTCGACCAATCCGGTTTTGGCCTCGATCATTCGATCGGAGATCTCGGCTTCACTCTGCTCGTCGCCTTTGGCGAGACGACGATCACCGGTATATACGCCACCCTCGTTGAGGCGAATCTTGCTGCCGTCCTTGATCTTTTTGAACACCTCGGTGCCGGTGGAGTCGATCAACACAATTCCGTTGGCGACGATCGCCTCCGGACCCAGGTTCGGATAGCGGCCCGAAATGGATGGCGACGCGTTGACTACCGCCAAGACGCCCGCGGCAACCAGAGCGTCAGCAGTAAGTCGATCCAAATCGAGTTCGTCGAGGATCACGATGTCCCCGGGACCTACACGCTTGAGCAATTTCGACGTGTTGCGATCGACCCGGGCGATACCACTGATTCCGGGCAGCGAGTCCTGAGTTCGTGATAGCAGAGCCGGCATCTTCATGGCTCTCATGATGAGGGCTTCGACTTGTCCTATGAAGGAGGCGCGCCGAAACAACTACCACACTGTCCATACGATTCACACACCCACCGCTGATCTTACGGCGAGAAGCTACGTGGTGGTCGGTTTCGAGCCGCTTTTCCGCCCTGGCAACCTAAAAAATACGATTATCAGGGGCAGGTCAAGCCTGATCATGCTCTTCGCATGCGGCTAGTCCGTACGCTCGGCGCGGGCAGTTGCCAACAATTCCTCGGCATGCGCTCGACCGGTCTCGGTGTCGTCCAACCCAGCCAGCATTCGGGCCAGTTCGACGACGCGCTCCGACGCGGACAGTGATTTGACTCCACTGTTGGCCGCGCCTTTACGCGAGTCGGCCTTGTCCACCACAAGATGTGTGTCGGCGAAAGCTGCAACCTGAGGCAAGTGAGTCACTACGATCACCTGATGTGTGCGGGCCAACCTGGCGAGCCGTCGGCCTACCTCGACGGCTGCGCGACCGCCGACTCCTGCGTCGACCTCGTCGAATACCATCGTTGCGCCCTTGTCCGATCCTGCGAGGACGACTTCCAACGCCAGCATGACGCGCGAGAGCTCACCTCCCGATGCGCTCTTGCTGATGGGCAGAGCTTGCGCGCCGTCGTGTGCGGACAATTTGAACTCGACTTCGTCTACTCCATTCTGACCGGCGTGCAGCTCTTTGTCTGCGATGTTCAGCGGCGCATTGTCCTGCGGACTTGCGACTGCAGCACGCAGATCGAGTTGCAGCTTCGCCTTACCCATCGCCAGACCTGCAAGCTCGACGCTGACTGCCTTCGCTAGTTTTGCGGCGGCCTTGCTCCGTGCAGAGGTGAGTTTGGTTGCGGCTGCAGCCACCTCGGCAGCTGTCTCGTCCAATCGTCCCGACAGATCGGCCAACGTCGTGGCAGAGACGTCGATGTGTAACAGTCGCTCCCGAGCGTCGTTGGCCCAAGCGATGACGCCATCGACGTCGGCAGCGTATTTCCGCGTCAACCCTTTGAGCGCGGATTGGCGGTTGAGCAATGTTTCCAGGGCGCTCGGATCAGACGGCAAGTCCGACAGATATGCAGTGAGATCCGCACCGATGTCGGTGACTACAGCCATGGCCTCGTTCAACCGGGGAAGAAGATCGTTCAACGCAGCATCGTCGGAACCCTCGAGTTGCGTGCGGGCCTCACCTAGCAAATGGAGAGCCGACATCGCCCCGCCCATGTCATCGACAGCACCGACCAGTGCGACACCCGCGCCTTCGGCAGATTCGCGCAGCGAGTCGAGGTCGCCGAGGCGGCGGACGTCGGCCGCGATGGTCAGATCCTCTTGTGGCTCCGGCGCCACGCCGTCGATCTCTTGGATGCCGAACTGCAACCGATCCGCCTCCTGAGCGAGCTCTCGGCTCCGCTCGGTCCGGTCGATCAATTCGTTCCTGGCAGCCAACCATTCGGTGCGGGCAGACCGGTACTTCTTCAGCGGACCGGAGACGGACTCGCCCGCGAAGCGGTCGAGAGCCTCGAGTTGGCGATCGGCACGCAGCAGCCGTAGCTGATCGTTCTGGCCGTGCACCGTCAGCAACGGATCGGTGAACCCGGACAACACCGCGGCAGGAACGCTCCGTCCGCCCAGGTGCGCGCGCGATCTGCCATCTGCGTTCACAGTGCGCAACGCGATGATCGATTGGTCCTCGTCGCGGTGAGCACCGGCCGACTCGAGGACCTTTTCGACCTCGTCGACAACCTGCGCGGACGCGGTCTCAGTACTGAACCGTCCTTCTACGACGGCCCGATCGGCACCGATCCGCACCCGTCCGGCGTCAGCACGCGCTCCGGACAACAGATGCAAACTGGTAACGACCATTGTCTTACCGGCACCAGTTTCGCCGGTGAGCACGGTAAGTCCTTCATGGAATTGCGCGCTTGCGGCAGAAATGACACCAAGGCTGTCGATTCGAATTTCTTCGAGCATGCGTTACCTCGCCCTCCCCCGCCATCCCTTAGTGGGCAATGCAAACTTCGTGACCATTCGATCGGCGAAGGGTGCCGAATCGAGGCGGACCCATTTGATCGGTTCGGCGCCCCGGATCACCTCGACGCGTCCCCCCGCCGGCAGCTTCAGAGTTCGTCTACCGTCGCAGAACACCAGGGCCTCATGACTACCGGCGTCTGTCTCGACGGCAATGAAAGAATTGGGACTGGTCACCAACGGCCGCGCAAACAACGCATGCGCATTGCTCGGGACCACCAGTATCGCTTCCAGTTCCGGCCACACAACTGGCCCGCCGGCCGAGAATGCGTACGCAGTGGATCCGGTCGGAGTGGAGATCAGTACGCCGTCACAGCCGAATGCCGACACCGGTCGGTCGTCGACCTCGAGTACCACCTCGAGGACACCGAGCCGCGAGCCGTTCTCGATGCTTGCTTCGTTCAGTGCCCATCCTCGTTCGACGACCTGATCGCCGACGCGAATGTTGATATCGAGAGTCATCCGATTCTCGACTCGATAGTCACCGCTCACGACGCGAGCCAGCGCATCTTCGAGATGGTCTGCCTCGGCTTCGGCGAGGAATCCAATACGTCCGAGGTTGATCCCGAGAACGGGGATGGACGCCGCACGAGCGAGCTCGGCTGCACGGAGAAACGTCCCATCGCCTCCGAGCACCAGCACCAATTCACAACCCAATGCGGCATCGGGGCCGAATTCGACTACTTGTAGCTCGAACTCCTCCACCAGTGCAACCTCGGCTTCACGTACTTCGGAAGCCTCGATGCGTGTCGAATGCACCTCATCGACGAGCACACGCAATCGAATACCAGCTTCGCCGAACACCTTCGCGACTCGAAGCGCCGTCTCAGCGATATCGGGCCTTCCCGGGTGGGCAACCAGCAATACCTCACGAACCGGTGCAGGCTGCACTGTCGAATCTGGCGTCGTCACCGTGGTCCCTCTGTTGTCGTGGGCCCGTGCCAATGTCCGCTGGCGGCGCTTCGCACTGTCACTGTGGCCCTTCTTCGACTGCGCGCTGCACCAGCGCTGCAGTGTCGTCGCGCACAGACTCGCCCAGGTGCACGACAGACTGCGATCGTAACCACAAAAAATACTCGACGTTGCCCGACGGCCCCGGAAGCGGACTTGCCGTCACTCCCTGCAGGCGCAGACCCAGCGCAGCCGCCGATTCGGCGACATCGACGACGGTCTCGGCTCGCAGTGCAGGATCGCGAACAACCCCTCCCGATCCGACACGGTCCTTGCCGACCTCGAACTGAGGCTTCACCATCAACGCGAGATCAGTTTCCGGGCCGGCGCAGGCTACGAAGGCCGGCAGAACCAACTTCAGGGAAATGAACGACAGATCAGCCACAATGACCTCCACCGCACCACCGATCGTCTCTGCGTCGATGGACCGTACGTTGGTTCGATCGACTACATGGACACGTTCGTCGGACTGCAACCGCCACACGAGCTGGCCGTATCCGACGTCCACCGCGACGACCTCACGCGCACCCCGACTCAACAGGACATCGGTGAACCCACCCGTGGATGCACCGGCGTCGAGACAGCGTTTTCCTGCTACGGAGAATCCTGACTGTTCGAAGACCTCGAGCGCACCCAACAACTTGTGGGCACCACGCGAGGCCCAATTCGTTTCGTTGTCCTCGACGGTGACGAGCAGTGGTGTGCCCGGCTCGATTGCCGTTGCAGGCTTGGTGGCGACGGTGCCGGCGATCTTGACCCGACCGGCCTCGATGAGGTCGACTGCATGTTCACGTGAGCGAGCCAATCCTCGACGTACGAGTTCGGCGTCGACGCGTGCGCGCCGCGCCACGTCAGCCCTTGTCCACTGCAGACAGTGCCTGAACCAGAACTTCGTGTGCGTGGTCCAGAATCTGCGCATGCGTATTCAAGTCGCCGGATGTAGCGTCCGTCGAGGGTAGTCGAGCCAACAATTCGTCGACCTCTGCTTCGACGACGCTCGGATCGACTGCGGGTATATCGGCTCGACCATCATGCTGACGGTGTTGCCCTGGGAGTGGAATCGACGCGCTCATCGCCGTCAACGCTATCGGATCGCCCTGACACCCGCCCGCCCGCCCGCACGCATCGAGAACGAAGGATCAGGGAGCCAGTCGCTCTCGAAGGCTGTCCACCCCGTCACCGACGATCGAGATCGTGTCCCAGTTCGCCGTTGCTTCACTCGGCGATCCCCACACAGCGTGTGCGGCGGCAAGAAGACCGTCCAGCGCATCAACTTCGGACGTGCCGTCGTGAGTCACCGTCAGAACCCCATGATCGACGTGTATCGACCAGCCTGGCTTGGGCCCGACCGCGGATTCGGCCGGCGGCCGATTGAGAGCTTCGAGGTCGAATCCGATGTGTGTCGGACGCTCCGAAGGAACCGCACGAACAGCGTCCAGGGCAGTACTGACCCCGGTCAGCACGAGCAACGACGGTATGTCCGCCGCATTGGCACCCGCTATATCGGTATCGAGACGATCCCCCACCACCAGAGGCCGCTTCGCCGAGCTCGAGCGAATCGCATCGTGCATTATCGGGGCAGCAGGCTTGCCTGCCACCAGAGGCTCGACACCTGTCGCCCAGCGAACTGCGGCAACCATCGATCCGTTCCCCGGCGCCAAGCCACGTTCGGTAGGCAGGGTCGCATCGACGTTGGTCGCCACCCACAGGGCACCCGCGCGTATGGCGAAGGTCGCTTCGGCCAGGCTGGACCAATTAGTCGCCACGCTGTGTCCCTGGACTACAGCACGTACCGAAGCATCAGCAGTTCGAACAGGTACCAGACCGACCTGTGTGATCTCTGCTTCGAGGGAATCCGTCCCGACGACGACGACCGAGGAACCGGGCTCGACTCGGTCTGCCAACATTCTGGCCGCCACTTGCGCACTGGTCACCACGAAGTCTTCAGAGGTCTCGAAGCCCAATTCACGGAGATGAACAGCGACGTCGGTCGGTGAGCGGCTCGCGTTGTTGGTGACGAAGAACTGCCTCTCCGTCCCCCTACCCAGGGCCTCGACGGCTCCCACAATGGGACGCTTACCTTGGTAAACGGTGCCATCGAGATCGAGCAGAAGAACGTCATGATCTTGTCGGAGGGTTGTCACTGCCCATCGCCGGACAGCTCGGCCACCCGCTCTTCTGCATCGGTATCGCCCTCTACGTCGGCGGCCGCCGAATTCAGGAACCAGGTGACGCCCTCGGCGACACGGCCTGCAGCGACAAGCGCGTCGGCGTAGACATAGAACAAACGAGCTGCTGCGGTACCCGACCGAGAAGCATCGAGGTCCGGGGTCTGCAGCGTGACGACAGCCTGGTCGAACTGACTCAAATCCATTCGTGCACCGGCCACGACGATCCGAAGCTCCGACGCCTCGTCACCCGTCAGCTGACGTGCCTCGTCACTGCGACCGAGTTCGATCGCACGTTCGGGCCGCCCCAGGCCACGTTCACAATCGGCCATGACAGCCACATGACCTGGCCCACCAGCCATTCGTCGAGCAGCGCGCAGCTCCGAAAGAGCCTCGGCCCATTCGCCGGCGTGATAAGCGGTCAGACCGGCAGTTTCGCGCACTACTGCTACACGGCCCGCACGTTGTCGAGCCGCGCGAGCGTGCAAAAGTGCAAGTTGCGGATCGTCGTCTACAAGACGGCTCGCCATCACGAGGTGACGTGCGACAGCGGTTGCGTTGCTCTTGTCCAGGCTGAGAAGATCTCGACGAACTGCCGGCTCCAACTGTCCGGCCTCGACCTCGTCAGGTAGGTCCGGCTCTTCGGGTCGAGGCGGGCGGCGGTCGTTGGAGCCGCCACCGGAACGGCGATCAGCGGTGAATCCGCCCTCGCCTCCGCGACGACGCGGGGGGCCATCGTTGCGACGGTTGTCGTTGCGGCCGCTCGCGGGCCGTCCGCTGTTATCGGATCGTCCGGCGCCTTGGGATCCGCCATTGCGGGACTGTCCTTGTGTGCGGCGGTCGTTGCTGTCTTCCGGCACAGCGGTTCCTCTCGGTCGTACGCGTTGCATCATGAAATCAGATGTAGTTGTGAAAACAGAAAAAGGGGACCCACCGTGGGTGGGTCCCCTTGATCATAAACTGTGTTCGGCGGTGTCCTACTCTCCCACACCCTGTCGAGTGCAGTACCATCGGCGCTGGAGGGCTTAGCTTCCGGGTTCGGAATGGGACCGGGCGTTTCCCCTCCGCTATGGCCGCCGTAACTCTATGAAACAGTTACACACGGAACACAACAGAAAACTCACACATAATGGTGAACGATGTTGGTTCATTCAATTGTAAATACTGAAACGTGTGTTGTTTCAGATATCGCACAGTGGACGCGTAGCTTCTTTGTGGTAAGTCCTCGGCCTATTAGTACCAGTCACCTACATCGGTTACCCGACTTCCAGTTCTGGCCTATCAACCCGGTGGTCTGCCGGGGGCCTTACCCCCTCGAGGGGGTGAGAAACCTCATCTTGGAACAGGCTTCCCGCTTAGATGCTTTCAGCGGTTATCCCTTCCGAACGTAGCTAACCAGCGGTGCTCCTGGTGGAACAACTGGCACACCAGAGGTTCGTCCGTCCCGGTCCTCTCGTACTAGGGACAGCCTTCCTCAAGTTTCTTACGCGCGCGGCGGATAGAGACCGAACTGTCTCACGACGTTCTAAACCCAGCTCGCGTGCCGCTTTAATGGGCGAACAGCCCAACCCTTGGGACCTACTCCAGCCCCAGGATGCGACGAGCCGACATCGAGGTGCCAAACCATCCCGTCGATATGGACTCTTGGGGAAGATCAGCCTGTTATCCCCGGGGTACCTTTTATCCGTTGAGCGACACCGCTTCCACATGCCGGTGCCGGATCACTAGTCCCGACTTTCGTCCCTGCTCGACGTGTCAGTCTCACAGTCAAGCTCCCTTGTGCACTTGCACTCGACACCTGATTGCCAACCAGGCTGAGGGAACCTTTGGGCGCCTCCGTTACATTTTAGGAGGCAACCGCCCCAGTTAAACTACCCACCAGGCACTGTCCCTGAACCAGATCATGGTCCGAGGTTGAGGTATCCAATACGATCAGAGTGGTATTTCAACAACGACTCCACAGTAACTGGCGTCACCGCTTCACAGTCTCCCACCTATCCTACACAAACCGAACCGAACACCAATACCAAGCTATAGTGAAGGTCCCGGGGTCTTTTCGTCCTGCCGCGCGTAACGAGCATCTTTACTCGTAATGCAATTTCGCCGAGTCTATGGTTGAGACAGCTGAGAAGTCGTTACGCCATTCGTGCAGGTCGGAACTTACCCGACAAGGAATTTCGCTACCTTAGGATGGTTATAGTTACCACCGCCGTTTACTGGGGCTTAAATTCTCAGCTTCGCCACCGAAGTGACTAACCGGTCCTCTTAACCTTCCAGCACCGGGCAGGCGTCAGTCCGTATACATCGTCTTACGACTTCGCACGGACCTGTGTTTTTAGTAAACAGTCGCTTCTCACTGGTCTCTGCGACCCCACCCAGCTCAGAACGAAAAGTTCATCACCAGACAGGGTCCCCCTTCTCCCGAAGTTACGGGGGCATTTTGCCGAGTTCCTTAACCATAGTTATCTCGATCGCCTTAGTATTCTCTACCTGACCACCTGTGTCGGTTTGGGGTACGGGCCGTGTGAAAGCTCGCTAGAGGCTTTTCTCGGCAGCATAGGATCACTGAATTCGCCTCAATCGGCTACGCATCACCTCTCAGGCATCATGAACGGCGGATTTGCCTACCGTTCGCCCTACAGGCTTACACCAGTATTACCACTGACTGGCCCAGCTACCTTCCTGCGTCACCCCATCGCTTGGCTACTACCAGATCAGGTCCTGCGCATCCACCACACCCCTCACTCTCGAAAGAGATCAGTAACATGGATTCAGGGCAGTTAGTATCACTGATTCACCATGGGCGCGTTCACACGGGTACGGGAATATCAACCCGTTGTCCATCGGCTACGCCTGTCGGCCTCGTCTTAGGTCCCGACTCACCCTGGGCGGATTAACCTGGCCCAGGAACCCTTGGTCATTCGGCGGACGAGTTTCTCACTCGTCTTTCGCTACTCATGCCTGCATTCTCACTCGCACAGCCTCCACACCTGGATCACTCCGATGCTTCCATGGCTGCACGACGCTCCCCTACCCACCCACACACCTGGCACACTCCTCGTAAGGAACATGCGGGCTATTGTATGAGTGCCGCAGCTTCGGTGGTGTACTTGAGCCCCGCTACATTGTCGGCGCAGGATCACTTGACCAGTGAGCTATTACGCACTCTTTCAAGGGTGGCTGCTTCTAAGCCAACCTCCTGGTTGTCTTCGCGACCCCACATCCTTTTCCACTTAGTACACGCTTAGGGACCTTAGCTGGCGATCTGGGCTGTTTCCCTCTCGACTACGAACCTTATCGCCCGCAGTCTCACTGCCACGCTCTCACTCATCGGCATTCGGAGTTTGGCTGATTTCGGTAAGCCGGTAAGCCCCCTAGACCATCCAGTAGCTCTACCTCCGATGAGAAACACGTGACGCTGCACCTAAATGCATTTCGGGGAGAACCAGCTATCACGGAGTTTGATTGGCCTTTCACCCCTACCCACAACTCATCCCCTCAGTTTTCAACCTAAGTGGGTTCGGTCCTCCACGACGTCTTACCGTCGCTTCAACCTGGCCATGGGTAGATCACTCCGCTTCGGGTCTAGAACACGCCACTACACACCTCACGGTGATACGCCCTATTCGGACTCGCTTTCGCTACGGCTACCCCACACGGGTTAACCTCGCGACATGCCACTAACTCGCAGGCTCATTCTTCAAAAGGCACGCCATCACCAGCAACAGAACAAACTGTTCACCAGCTTTGACGGATTGTAAGCGCACGGTTTCAGGTACTATTTCACTCCCCTCCCGGGGTACTTTTCACCTTTCCCTCACGGTACTAGTCCGCTATCGGTCACCAGGGAGTATTCAGGCTTATCGGGTGGTCCCGACAGATTCACAGCAGATTTCACGGGCCCGCTGCTACTTGGGTATTCACTACGACAGTCACAGTATTTTCGTCTACGGGACTCTCACCCTCTACGACAGGCCGTTCCAGACCACTTCGACTAACACCATGATTTCTTACTGTCGGCCGATCCGGCAGAATCGACAAAGCAAACCCCACAACCCTCCATACGCAACCCCTGCCGGGTATCACACGCACAAAGTTTGGCCTCATCCGCTTTCGCTCGCCACTACTCACGGAATCACAATTGTTTTCTCTTCCTGTGGGTACTGAGATGTTTCACTTCCCCACGTTCCCTCCACACACCCTATATATTCAGGTGCAGGTAACACGACATCACTCGTGCTGGGTTTCCCCATTCGGACACCCTCGGATCACAGCTCGGTTGACAGCTCCCCGAGGCTTATCGCAGCCTCCTACGTCCTTCATCGGCTCCTGGTGCCAAGGCATCCACCGTACGCTCTTCATTACTTACAACAAAGATGCTCGCGTCCACTGTGCAATTCTCAAACAACACACACAACCTGAACTCACTGCAGCACCAGCCACCCCCGAAGAGGCACGGTATGACCACAATCCAGATCCTGTATATGTCTTGCCTAGAAAGAAACACACTCACGCGTGTTCTCTCAGGACCCAACAGTATGCCGATATAGACCACGCCGGCCGACCACCAAGGATCAACCGATACGCACGATCTCATTGTCAGTGTTCCACCCGTGAGCTCCCGCAGATTCACATATGAAACCTAAACGGGCTCTGCCAAACCATCATCCAACACCTGTGTGCTGGTACATGTTCTGGAGAATGCTCCTTAGAAAGGAGGTGATCCAGCCGCACCTTCCGGTACGGCTACCTTGTTACGACTTCGTCCCAATCGCCGATCCCACCTTCGACGGCTCCCTCCCACAAGGGGTTAGGCCACCGGCTTCGGGTGTTACCGACTTTCATGACGTGACGGGCGGTGTGTACAAGGCCCGGGAACGTATTCACCGCAGCGTTGCTGATCTGCGATTACTAGCGACTCCGACTTCACGGGGTCGAGTTGCAGACCCCGATCCGAACTGAGACCAGCTTTAAGGGATTCGCTCCACCTCACGGTCTCGCAGCCCTCTGTACTGGCCATTGTAGCATGTGTGAAGCCCTGGACATAAGGGGCATGATGACTTGACGTCGTCCCCACCTTCCTCCGAGTTGACCCCGGCAGTCTCTTACGAGTCCCCGCCATAACGCGCTGGCAACATAAGATAGGGGTTGCGCTCGTTGCGGGACTTAACCCAACATCTCACGACACGAGCTGACGACAGCCATGCACCACCTGTACACCGACCACAAGGGGGGCCGTATCTCTACGGCTTTCCGGTGTATGTCAAACCCAGGTAAGGTTCTTCGCGTTGCATCGAATTAATCCACATGCTCCGCCGCTTGTGCGGGCCCCCGTCAATTCCTTTGAGTTTTAGCCTTGCGGCCGTACTCCCCAGGCGGGGCGCTTAATGCGTTAGCTACGGCACAGATTCCGTGGAAGGAACCCACACCTAGCGCCCACCGTTTACGGCGTGGACTACCAGGGTATCTAATCCTGTTTGCTACCCACGCTTTCGTTCCTCAGCGTCAGTTGTTTCCCAGAGACCCGCCTTCGCCACCGGTGTTCCTCCTGATATCTGCGCATTTCACCGCTACACCAGGAATTCCAGTCTCCCCTGAAACACTCAAGTCTGCCCGTATCGCCTGCAAGCCCGAAGTTGAGCCCCGGGTTTTCACAAACGACGCGACAAACCGCCTACGAACTCTTTACGCCCAGTAATTCCGGACAACGCTCGCACCCTACGTATTACCGCGGCTGCTGGCACGTAGTTAGCCGGTGCTTCTTCTGCAGGTACCGTCACTTGCGCTTCGTCCCTGCTGAAAGAGGTTTACAACCCGAAGGCCTTCATCCCTCACGCGGCGTCGCTGCATCAGGCTTTCGCCCATTGTGCAATATTCCCCACTGCTGCCTCCCGTAGGAGTCTGGGCCGTGTCTCAGTCCCAGTGTGGCCGGTCACCCTCTCAGGTCGGCTACCCGTCGTCGCCTTGGTAGGCCATTACCCCACCAACAAGCTGATAGGCCGCGGGCCCATCCTGCACCGATAAATCTTTCCACCCACCCCCATGCGAGAGCAGGTCATATCCGGTATTAGACCCAGTTTCCCAGGCTTATCCCAGAGTGCAGGGCAGATCACCCACGTGTTACTCACCCGTTCGCCGCTCGTGTACCCCGAAGGGCCTTACCGCTCGACTTGCATGTGTTAAGCACGCCGCCAGCGTTCGTCCTGAGCCAGGATCAAACTCTCCGTAAAAGACTCTAGATATCACAGCCGAAGCTGCTAATCAGTCAAAGACATAAGAGCCAAATCACTAGCAAAAAAACTCAACTAGCTATAAAACAACACCCAACCATAACCACCACAAGCGGATGATCATCGACATCGGATGCTTTCACCAAATATAAAATTCGGCACTGACATTCATCGACACACTGTT
>NZ_MKKY01000053.1 GCF_002091955.1 Rhodococcus sp. 1168
CCCTGCGTGCCAGGGTGAGGTGAGTCCAGTGGTTCATAGCAACCCGGCCTGATGCAGGGCGAGATACGGATCGACACACACCATGGCCATCACCACCAAGACGCCGGTCAGCGGCGACAATGAACGCATGGATTCAGCGCATCCGAGAGCAGACGGACCACGACGGCGACGGGCGTTCACCGCGGCGGAGAAAATCGAACACGTGCGTGCTTACGAGCAAGCCTGCCAGAGCGGCGACGGCGGGGCATACCTACGCCGCGAGGGACTGTATTCGTCGTTGATCAGCGAATGGCGCAAACACCGCGACGCCGGTGTTCTCGTCGGCAAAAAGCCCGGCGAGAAGGTCGGCAAGCTTACCGCCGAGCAAGCCGAGATCGCCCGCCTCACCCGTGAATTGAACCGCGCGAACAAGCGACTGAACACCACCGAAGCCGCACTGGATATCATGGGAAAAGCACACGCGCTCTTGGAATCTCTCTCCGAGAGCGCGGATTTCGACGAGAAGAACAACAAGCGATGACCACTGCGTACACCACACTGACCGGCATCGGAATTAGCTCCCGCGAGGGCAGCGTTCTCACCGGTCTGCACCGATCGACGGCGACACGTCGAAGTGCCGCAGCTACAGCACCGACACCGCCGGTGCCGCAGGAACCAGCGGCGGAGCCGGTCAACAAAGTCACCACCAGCGAACGGCGACGTATTCTCGGCGTCCTCAACTGCGACCGGTTCGTCGACCTCGCACCGCTACAGATCTACGCCCAACTCCTCGACGAGGGCATCTACCTGTGTTCGGTGTCGACGATGTATCGAGTGTTGCGCGAGAACAGACAGGTCAGCGATCGACGGCGACTCGCTCGGCACCCGGCCAGGGCATGCCCAGAGTTGGTCGCGACCGCGCCGCGGCAGGTGTACTCCTGGGATATCACCAAACTGGCCGGCCCGGTGAAAGGGCAGTACTTCGATGCGTACGTGATGATCGACATCTACTCCCGCTACATCGTCGGAGTGCACGTTCATAGTCATGAATCCGGTGTGCTGGCAAAGGAATTGATGGAACAGATCTTCGCGGTCCATGGCGTCCCGCACGTCGTGCATGCCGATCGCGGTACCTCGATGACCAGTAAAACCGTCGCGACACTCCTCGCGGATCTCGAGGTCACCCGAAGCCACTCCCGGCCTCGGGTATCGAACGACAATCCGTACTCGGAGTCGTTGTTCAAAACTTTGAAATACGGCCCCGGCTTCCCGGATCGGTTCCGATCACTGAGCGAGGCAAGGGAATTCATGGATATCTTCACCGATGGGTACAACCACGAACATCGCCACACCGGTATCGGACTGCACACTCCCGCCGATGTCCACTACGGCTTGGCTGCACGCAAGGCAGCCGAACGCCGTCTCGTTCTCGACGCCGCCCGCGCTGCACATCCGCATCGCTTCGGCAGCACTGCCGCACCGAAAATCCTCGACCTCCCAGACACCGCGTGGATCAACAAACCAGCAGAAACAACTGACACCGATCAAGAGCACGATTCGATAGCGGCGTAACACCCACTGGACTCATCCACCTTGACAAATTCCGTTGCGGCAATCGCGACTGTGCTTCTCACCGGTGGACTCGGAGCGCTCGGTCCTGCCCAGGCCGAGGTGGCAGCGGGCGCTGCGGGGACAACCGCTGCCATCGCGACAGCAGCAAACGCAATTAGAGGACCTACTGACTGCCAGCACCCTTGCTACCCTGCTCGGTTCTGCGACAGCCACATTCACTGCTATCAACGGAGTTACGACTGTATCGGCCCTCGAAGTCATCACCACGCTCGTCGTGCAACATCTACCCGGAGATGACGCGAATGCAGTGCAGCCTTACACCTCACCTATACCAGGGAACCCTGAATACGAAGCGCGACGAGAGGAGCTCGCCAAAGATCCAGCGAAAGGGGGACAGTCCAATCCGCAATCAGAACGAGAAGCTGACGTCGGCCTCGAGGCCGAGTCTGCTGGCGTAATTCCCGGACCGATCATCCGCGCGCCGCTCAGTGAGGATGGCAAAGACCAGGGAGAATTTGTTGATGCCGCGGGAGAACATTGGGACGTGAAGTCCTCACCCGATCTTCAACCCTCGTATCGACCGGACTCCGGCAAACCAATCGAACCTTCTCAATCGGACACAGAATTTGATCGCATGATCAACAAGCAACTGAACAAGGGCACCGGTGTTCTCCTGGACTCTGACGGCATGACTGCGGCCAGGGAATCTCATCTACGCGACCTAGTCAGCCAGCATCCCGATTGGGCTGGAAAAGTAAGGTGGTCTTCATGACCGAATTCGGCAAGCTTAGGACTGACGTCGAACAGTGGCCGACCAATCAGGATGCTGTTGACGCGCTACACCACTTTTTCGACACGATCGACCCAGCAAGTCACTTCATTCCGATTCTTGCCGGTGCAGGGCTCGATTTCACAGGCTCAGATCTGTCCGGCCTGGAATTAGCAGGCGCTGAACTCAGTTCAGCACGGCTAGCCAAAGTGCGTATGCGGCGAACGAGCCTGTACCAAGCCTGGATTCGACAGGCTGATCTGCAGTGTGTGGACCTCACAGGCGCAGACCTTCGCAAGGCAATTGTCACTGGGTGCAATGCCCGATCGGCGATCTTGACCGGCGCTCGACTGTCGGACGCAGATTTCACGCGTTCGGATCTCCGGGATTCGGACATTCGCAACACATCGCTGAGCGATGCAGTGCTAGCCGATGTCGATCTGCGGGGCGCAAATCTCCACGACAGCGACTGGGGCATCCGCCCCCGAAATGCAGTCATCACCAACGCACGACTCGGCAACGCAAACGTCGTCGGGATGCGTGGACAGGTCGACGACGCGATCGATGTTGGCATCGAACAGCCCAAGATCTTGCGCGGCGAAGAACTGCAGAAGTGGTTTTCTGATCATGGAGCACCTAAAGTCGTTGTTGCCGAATAGCATCCGGGCTTGGTCGGGTTCTCATTGTCGAGCGCAGCAAATCTGGAGTTTGCGTCAGGAGCCGTCCAGGCCGCTAGTACGGCCTCTCGGCACGGATCGAGCGACGGGAGGTCGACGCCGTCGACTCCAGCCGCGTCAGCAAAGTCTTGGAACAATACGGTGACTGCTCGGCGAGCGTCCTCGAAGTCGCGTCGAGCCTTCTTGAAGAGCGTGAGCTTGTCTTCTTCGTCGGACATACGCGTCCGGGCGTGTCCGGCCCACGCGTCATCGAGAGTCCCGGTTTCGCAGACCGGGCAATCGGTGGTGCCGGTGTCGGCGTGCAATTCCAAGGCGGACGTCAGCAGGGCGTTGCGCCGTTCGACTATGGCAAGCGCGTCGGAAGCCAGGTCGACGGTGCCAGCTATCGCCTCCCGGAGCGCTACGACGACAGTGTCGACCTGCTCCTTCAACGGGATTGCCAGGCCGACGATGGCTCGGAGGCCAGACAGCGCAGAGGACTGCGTCGGTGCGGAACCGGTCGCGAGCGCCTGAACCGCATCGACGTCCGGAGCTCGCTTCTTTAACAGGGTTGCGGCCGACTGGGCCCGGTCATCCGCCGATTCTCCGACAATGTGCTTGAGTTGCGCCAGCGCTTCTTTCGCTTGTCCGCGCGGCACTTTGGCGTCTTTCAACGCCGATGCGAGCCGCTTCTCGGCGTCAGCGATCTCGTCGAGCCCGAGCAGTTTGGCAAGCGCGTCGTACAACGTGGAGGGACTGTCCTCGATGAGACCGCCGATCTCGTCGTACGACAGGATCGGGCGGTGCAGCTCGATCGCCGACTTCCACCCGAGCCCGTCGGTGCCAGGTGATCGTTTGGCCTTGCCGATCTGAGTCCACGTCGAGTTGTCGGGGAGCAATGCGTCCGCAGACCAATCGACGCCGACGACGGCGGGTTCTGAGCCCTCGATGGTCAGGCCGACGCGGATCTGGCACTGAGACGACTCGTGCAGGTTCCGCCAGGTGTCCTTCCACAGCTTCGCCTTGTTCTCCCACCGGTAGCTCTTGCCGGTGACCGCGAACTCGAGTGCCTCGGCGAAGCTGGACTTGCCGGATCCGTTGCGTCCGCTGACGATGGTGATGCCAGGTGCGGGATGCAGTTTCAGTTCGGACTTCGGGCCGATGCCTCGGAAGCCTGTCACCTGGATGGACGTCAAGAATGCTCCGACGGACTTCTAGTCGGCTCCTTCGAGTGCCGCCAGCACCAAGTACTTCGCGTCGTCGGCCAGCTCGTTGTCTGCGTCGATGGCGTCGAACACGACCTCCATGAGCGGTCTGTCCACGGCCTCATCGGTTCCGGTCACCGGTGCTCCCCTGTCTGATCGAGCCCTCGCGGGTTTTGGGGCGCGGCGAGAGCCCGGACGGTACGTCTCGCTTGTACTGTTTCGACTCGATGAAACTTGGACTCTCTACCCTGATCGACCCCCGACTGCGTCTGCTCGTGGAAGGCTCTCGCGCCTTCTACGCAAATCGAACACCCGGCCGTGGCCCATCCAGCCACGAGAAACTACATGCTGTCCGAGCCGAACTCGCTGGCCCTGCTTCAGCGGAGCCGCCGCCCGTTCAGGAGCTGGTCACAGCTAACGGACGCAGCGTTCCCGTGCGGATCCATGCCCCGGTAGACAGACCGTCGACGGGTGTCCTCCTCGAAATTCACGGCGGCGGCTTCTACATGGGGTCGGCCGCCGGCAGCGACATTCGCAACCGCAAGCTCGCTGACGCAATCGGCGTGACAGTTGCGAGTGTGGACTACCGACTTGCGCCGGAACACCCGTGGCCGGCTGCACCCGACGATTGCGAGACAGCGGCACTCTGGCTCGCCGAGCACGCATCCGAACGATTCGGTGCCGCAAAATTCTCGGTCATGGGCAACTCGGCGGGTGCCACTCTGGCAGCGACCACCCTTGTCCGTTTGCGTGATCGTGGGATCTCCGCAGTCGACACCGTGGTGCTGCAATTCGGAACGTACGACCTCAGCGCACAGACACCCGCTGGGCGGCTGATCTCCGACGAGTACTTCCTGGAGGCATACGCAGGAACCGCCCCTGACCGCACTCACCCAGACCTGTCGCCGATCTACGCAAACTTGGAACATCTGCCACCGGTCCTGATGATCGTCGGAGACAAAGACATTCTGCTTCACGACAACCTGGCGATGGCCGCACGGCTCATCGCACACGGCGTCGACGTGGATCTTCGCCTCTTCCCCGAAGCGCCGCACGGGTTCACAAGCCATCCGACGCCAATGGCGAGTGCGGCGCTCGACGATATCGAAGCGTGGCTCAGCGCCAGTCCGAGCTGACTACCCACGTCGCTGGCGCAGCGCGACGAGATATCGGCTGCTTGTGGCTTCGGGAGTGCCGTCACGTTCCGTCAGAATTTTGTCGCTGCGTTCGCGGTGACGCCGACGGCGTATCGGAAGCAGTTCACTCACGATGGAAAAGATGGGCGACGCTAGTACCTCAGCTGAACACCCAGCCCACTACCGCCGCAACCATGCAGAGAAAGAAGATCACCTCGATGATCCCCTCCCCCGCACCGCTGCTGCCCTTCTTGCTCACTCCCCACGCGCCCGACGGCGATCGGCCTCGGAGAAGCCCCGTGCCGGCGGGGAACCGAAGACCTGTGCCCGCTTGCGGTCCTGATAGCTCGCCACCGAATCGAAGGCCGCAGTGACGCCGACGGTCGTCGACACGTAGGTCATCGACTTGTCCCGTGCAAACCCCAGATCGGTGCCGACATCGACGGCATCGATGTTGGACCCGAGGAACACGAAGTCCCACTGGTAGTCCTTCTCCTGCTGCGCGATCAGTGCGCGCACAGCGGTATTGGTCCACTCCTTGCTCGCGTTCTCGTGACCGTCCGTCATCACCACAACGGTGACCGAGCCGGGCCGTTCGTTCTCGGGCAATGCAGCGAGCTCGGCGCCGACGTCGGTGATGAGCCGGCCGATGGCGTCGTACAGCGCGGTTGAGCCGCGGGGCTGCAGCACCAGCGGCGGCACCGCTCGGATCGGCTGCGAACTGTAGACCAGCTCGTACTGCTGATCGAACTGCGCCAGCGTCACAACGGTATTTCCGTCCTGCTCGCGCTCTTTTCCGATGAACGAATCGAACCCGCCGCGGGTGTCGTCGGCAATGGAATGCATCGAGCCCGAACGGTCGAGCAGAGCAGCAACGAGAGAGAGCTGTGGGTTGGTCACATGAGCCTCCTGAAGAAATGCGTCGAAGCGACGCGATGAAGTGATGTTGAAAACGATACCGAGCGGTACCTACAAGAATCGGACCTCATAACGTCCGCCCTGTCAGGCACGGTCGAGCAAATAGGCCGTCACGTCGTCCCAGGTCTTGTACGGTTCCTCCCCGTACTGAAGCCATTCGCCTTCGAATTGGCTGGCGCCGTTCCTATCTCGGTCGTCGACCAGAAAGTCCCCGCGGTTCAGGTTCTTGTGGTGCGAGAGAATGAGTCGCTTGTACGCAACTGATCCATCCTCGAGTCCAAGATGCTTCTGGACCCACAGCACCTTGTCGTGCCAGGCGCTCGGGTTCTTCCACGGCGCCGTGGACAGGATGTAGGTGTCGAAAACCGCTGCGAGCGTGCGGTATGCGTCGAGCGCGCCCTCGATGGGATCCATCTTCGAGAAGATGTGTGGCACCTCGTCGAGGTCGCCCTCGTACGTAACGAGGTCCGCTGGATCGGTCCGGTCGATGCCGGACTGGAAGTTCACCAGCGTGTTATCGAGATCGATGTAGAGAATTTTCTTGGCCATGGGAGGCACCTTTCGTCGACGCACCGAACGAGGTACATCGGGAGGGGAGGAATGGCGGGAACATCACCGCCGGAATGCAGAACCTGAACCTGTTCTGTATTTCAATCATGACACACGGGTCCGACAACCTCCGTGGGTAGGCCTATGCACGTGGCCAGCTGGTTGGTAACGCGGCTTCGACCGTCACCGATTTATCCTTTACTGGGCCGAGGCCCTCGATGATCGGAGCACGAATGCTGAAGAAGATTCTCGCCGCCTCTGCACTCGCCGTAGGGTTCGCCGCACTCGTCGCGCCTCCAGCGTCCGCGGAGCAGCCTTCCGAAAATATCTTCACAACAGAGGTGACGGAGCACCACGTCAGTGCGTTCGATCCCGCAGCCTACGGTTCACGCAGCCAGGACACCCTGATCATCAGCCCGTTCGGAACCAGTCAGCCGATTTGGTGCTTCAGCTTTCACGCACAGGGATCCTGCTGGCAAACAGACCCGTCGGGCGTCAACCACATCCTGGGGTCGGTCCAGATCCCGACGGGTTCGTCTGCAGGTAGTTTTCGCACGATTGCCATCTACAACCCATTCTGATCGCATGCAGTAGCAGTGGATTTCAAGGCGGTGGCATTGCGCTCATAGTCGGGGCACGAGCCGGCCTGTGATGTGCTGAACTTCCGTCATGGGTCATTCAGTCGATTGACCGAATCCGGTCTGCAGCCCGGTCGAACACTTCACGCTGTACTCGATCGAGTACAGCGTCGAGGAAAATCTGGCATGTTGCGTCCGCGTTCAGCCTCAGCATTCTCCGTCGTAGGCGCGTTTTGCGTTGCGTGACCGGTGATTGCGCGTAACCGAGACTGTAGGAACGTGGCTGCCATCTTGTCGGAGCCACCCGCTACAGTGAAGACATCGGGCCGAGCCATCAGGCCGCCCACATTCCCGCACCAACTCTGTAAGGACACCTATGACTGATTCAAGAACCGCCGACGTGGTCGGAAACAACTTTCGGGAACTGCGACTTCACGACATGGATGCCGCGATGCTCACGCTCTCGATCAACTACGAGGTCGGCGATCAACCCCTCGTACAGAGCGCGATGGGTCTCGCATCCCAGGCGCATCGTGACCAAACCCGACCCGGGCAGAACGGTACCGCCGAACCGTACATTGCCCATCCACTACGAAATACCCTGCGGCTCATCAGATTCAACTGCCGCGACGAAGAGGTCCTCGCCGCAGCAGTCTTGCACGACACCGTCGAAGACCAACCCGTGCGACTTGTCGAACTCATGGATGGCGACCACAGCGCGAGTCCGCCAGCCGAAGCCACACGGTTACTTGCAACTCTTTTCAACACGACAGTGTCGGACACCGTCTGGGCCGTCACCAACCCGCCGCGTCCGGCTGGGCTCTCCAAGGAACAGAAGAACACGGCTTACCTCGAGCACGTGAAAGCCGTCATCGCCGATCCACGAGTCTTTCTGGTGAAAGTCACGGACTTCATCGACAACGCCGGTAGCCTGAGCGCTCTCACCGATCTCGACAAGCGAAATCGATTGCGCGCCAAATACGCACCGCTGGTGCCGATCTTCCAGCAAATGGCACTAAGCCACGGAACCGAGCTTGGGCTGCATCCCGAAGGGCTCGAGCGGCTGACCAGATGCCTGGACATGCTGTCCGAATCATTGCGGGAGGAATCCGAATCGGCCCAGGGATCCCAAGCCGACTGACCCCTCGCCCACCCCGCGCCGACGAATCGACCCCGCCCAGCGTGGGATCAGCAGTTGTTGGGCTCGCTAAGTTTCACGACAGATAGGACCGCATCGCCTTCTTCGATCGGCATCCCAACAGCCGGGGTCTGGTCGACGACGATCCAATTCGAGTCGTTGACCTGCATGCGGCCGGCACCGGATGCGTCCTCACTCCGGGAAAAGAAGACCCCTGCATCCTGGATCAAGTTCTGGGCGGCTTGAAGATTCATGCACACCACCGGAGGCATCAGAACCGGGACTGCCACCGCCTCGGGGGTCACGACTGCCGGTGGCGCCTGCGCTGGCTCAGGAGCGACAACAACGGGACGCGTCGTAGTTGTCGTAGTAGGCGCGACGGTGGTTGAAGCGACACTGGTGGTGTCCGAGGCTGCCGTCGTATCTTCGGCGGAACTGCAGGCAGAGACTATTCCTACAAATCCTACTGCGGCAGCGACGCCGATTGACCTCACCACGCGATTCCGGGTCCGACTAGCAGCAGAACTCGAACTGTGGCTGAACTTCGTCATTCTCGACGCCTTTCTGATGTCCGCACGTTATCGCAGCGGAGTGACGCGAGATAGATCGCAGTTTGCTCCTCACCGTTACACCGAACCGACCGTCACCCTTGGTCGAGAACCCAGGGCGCCTTCGATCTCCGACCATATGCACACTCGATTCCGAGCCCAACGAATTCGCAGTCAATTGTCCCGCCACGCCAATGCAGACACGATTGTGAGCTCATGTGCCCACTCCGTGACCAAATCCAGCACCACCAACCACGACGCGTGGCGATGGCAATACAACAATTGGGACCACCACAACAACGGGCACCAGACCCCCCGCCACCACGCAGCGGAACTCCATTTCTCGGCAGCTCCTAGCCCATAGACCAACCTGACCTCCCTGCAGCCGAGCGGCTGCAGGGTTGGGTCGTGCCCACCCCATCAACCAGCGCCTCCCATCTACCGAATCCGATGTTGCACTCTGAGATCCAAGTCACCGATACAGTCGGCACCGATCCGACTATGGTGAGCAGGAGTCCTGGCATCGGAGGTAAATCGCACCATGGCATTCAAGATTGTCATTCTCGGCGCAGGCTATGCAGGTATCAGTGCAGCGCAACGGCTTTCCCGCCGCAGCGTCGATGCGGATGTCACGATGGTCAATCCGCGAGACCAGTTCATCGAACGAATCCGCCTGCATCAGTACATGTCCGGTACCTACACCGCGGCAACGCGACTCGGGCCGATCCTTCCCGCCTCGACCGAACTGAAAGTCGACGCGGCCGAGTCGATCGACTTCCATACCCAACGAATTCGACTGGCCGGTGGTGCTCTCGACTACGACTACCTCATCTATGCGGTCGGCAGCCACAGCCGTACCGAGGCAATTCCGGGCTCGGCGACCAACGCAGTCACAATCGGAACGTTCGAACCCGCACAACGCGCACGCTCGCGCCTCCAACAGCTCCCGCCTCGCTCGACGGTCACGATCATCGGCGGCGGACTCACAGGAATCGAAACAGCAGCCGAGCTCGCCGAGAGCACCGGCCACAACATTCGGTTGATTTCCGACCAGCAACTGGCCCCCACCGTCAGCGAGCGCGGGCGACGCCGTCTGTATACCCATCTCATCGACGCGGGCGTCGAGATCATCGACAACACGGCAGTGGTCGATATCGGTGCCGGTAGCGTGGAATTGTCGGACGGGACTCGCTTGACGAGCGATCTCACCGTAGACGTGGCCGCATTCGGTGTCCCTGACCTCGCTCAGCGCAGTGGACTGAACACGGACTCGCGCGGAGCCCTGACCGTCGACGACAACCTCATCAGCACCAGCAGTTCGACGGTGATCGGCGCCGGAGATGCCGCAGTAATCAGTAGTTCCCCACTTCGGATGAGCTGCCAAGCTGCAATCCCAACCGGCGTCCACGCTGCGGAGACCGTTCTACGCCTGGCAGCTGGCACCACACCGAAACAGCTGCGTCCCAAGTTCGCCGGACAATGCATCAGTCTGGGGAGGCGCGACGGATTGCTTCAGCTGACCAACTCTGCCGATGTTCCACGATCACGCGCAATGCTCACCGGGCGTCAAGCCGCGCTGATCAAAGAGCAAATATGCTCATCCACGATGTGGTTCGGCCACCGCGGTCCATTCAGTTACAGCTGGTCGTAGGTGGCAACAAATTTGAACTCGTGAATCGGGAGGTGAACCCGGCGTCGCCGACGGACCATTCAAAGCTAGATGATGCCCCTCCGAATTCGTTCACGCAACGGCGGCGGCATGAATATCGTCTCAGGCCTGATCTCCAAAATTTCCCGTCGGCTCTCATCGCTCACGGCCATAGCCCTCAGCACAGCAATGAGCGTATTGGGCTCTGCCGCCATCCAACTGGCGGGTAATTGGAGATAGTGGTCTGTATCCCATCCGAGCCTGCCATCCTTATCGAGAGGTTCACGAACCACGAGCCGAATCAGAGGGTCACGGGATGTCCACAGTCCAGTCGTATTGAGCCGGACTGCGTCCGCCACATCCACGATCGCGGCCCAGGGCACCACCAGGTCGGCACCGATTCGGACGAAAGGCTGCCTACCTACCGTTCGTATCACCACATCACGGTAGATCTCGATGCCGGTAGCTGGCCGAAAGAGGCTGAACAGCATGGCAAGAACCGCAAGAACAACGCCGCAGACCGTAGCGAATATCGCATGTGGGGAGCTGTTGCGGGAATCCGGCAGCATTACTTCGATCCCGCTCCAAAAAGTCAGCGCAACAGCCGCGTAAAACACGCTCGCGCAAAGCATTGAAATGATCAGCACTCTCATTGTCAAAGCTTCCGGGCCTACTCGAAGTCCTTTCCCGTACAACTTACTTTCACAACCGGTCAATCGACGAGATAGCCTGATCCATCTGAAACCCGACCCACGGAGCGTCAGCCACCCACCACACCCACATAGAACCCCGATACCTGCGAATCCGATCAGACCGACTACTGACTCCGCCTTCCACGCCAGAACGCACCCCACTGCCACACCCAGCAAGATCACGAGCGAAGCGAGTATCTGCATCGGCCTCAACGTCTGCGGCCACACTGGTAACCATTCGACTGTTCGTACAATGCCAGCTGGTGTTGTATCCATTTCTTCCACTGCATTACTCCCAGATCCATTGACCGAATTTGGGAACGCCGTAGGCCAGAACTGCCCCCATCACAACTGGGGCAACCGTCCCCACACCCTTCGTGACGACGTTGTGAGCGATTTCGACACCATGGTCTGCAAGTGCATCGATGACGTCCACCAAGTTCGAGAGTCGGCTCGCGTCCTGGGCTGCGGGCGCGATACACCTCACCACTTCTGGATCTACTTCCATCACCACACCCATCGTCGGATCTACGTCACTTACCCTTTGGACGCAGCGAAGGAGCATCTGGTTCCAGGTGCTGTCTTTGAAAGCACGATGACGGGGCGAAGCAGTGGTCCACGTGATTCTGACCGGGGCACAGTTGACGAAAGCCGTCACGCAGCCCGCCCTCGCCCTCGGATCCGATGGTCCGAGGGCGGGGTGGCGACGACGTCAGAACCTGATGACGCCTCTCAGGTTGAGGCCTGCGTGCAGGTCCTCGAAGCCGCGGGCGACGTCGTCGAGGGTGTAGGTCTGAGTGATCAGGCTGTCGAGTTCGAGCTTTCCAGCCTTGTAGAGGTCGATCATCCAGGGGATGTCAGCGCTCGGTGCTGATGCTCCGAAAAGTGATCCCACCAAGCGCTTTTGGTATAACGTCAGTTCCATTGGGCTGATGGGGATCCCGACGTCGGTCATCTTGCCGAGTCCCGTCACTACGCACACGCCGGCCTTGCGGATCGATGAGAATGCCTGCGCAATGTGCTCGCCTGTCGTCACACCGATGGTGACGATGGCTGCGTCGGCACCCTGTCCGTTTGTCAGCGCGCGTGCAACGTCAGCCGCCTCCTCGAGGGTCGAGAATGCTTGTGTGGCGCCGAACTTCAGAGCGCTGTCCCGTTTGAAGGCAACCGGGTCGACCGCCAAGATGTGCGCAGCTCCGGCGTGTGCGGCACCCTGGACTGCATTGATACCGATCCCGCCGATGCCAATGACAATCACGGTCTGGCCCGGGTAGACCTGGGCAGAGTTGACGGCAGCTCCCCAGCCGGTTCCGACGCCGCATCCCAGTAGACACAGCGACTCCAGCGGCAGACTCTTGTCGGCCACCTTGATGACGGAATCAGTACTGACAGTGGTGTATTCGCTGAAGGTAGACAAACCGCAGGTCTGTGCCACGACCTCTCCGTCGAGGCTCAACCGGAAACTGTTCGGATCGTCGGGGCGACCACCGGTCATGATGGCGGCACCTCGATCGCACAGGTTCTGCATGCCCTTTGCGCACCAGCGACACTTTCCGCAACCCGCGATGAAAGAGAACAGCACGTGGTCGCCCTCTTCGAAGCCAGTCGTCTCCGGACCGACCTCGACGATCACGCCGGCGCCCTCGTGCCCACCACAGATCGGGTAAACGCCGACGGCATGATCACCTTTCGCTATGTGATCGTCGGAGTGACAGATGCCAGAGGCCACCATCTTGACGGTGATCTCGTTTCTGCGGGGTGCGTCGAGGTCGAGTTCGACGACCTCGTATGTGCCGGGGGTGCTGCGAATGATCGCGCCACGGGTTTTCACGGTGTGCTCCTCGAGGGGGGGTCTGAGAGATCGGTGCAGGACGTATTACGGGGTGACCTGGGCGGCCATTCCATCGTGGAAACCGTCCGAATACGGGGGCAGCAGACCCCATTCGCGACGCATGTCGACCTCGGAAGCCTGGAAGACCGCCCGTGCATGGCTGAATTCCTCGAAGCCCTCACGGCCGTTGTAGTGGCCCATACCGGAGGCCCCGACGCCGCCGAACGGTGCGTCCTGCAGACCCGGGTGCATCATCACGTCGTTGACGGTGACACCGCCGGAGAGCGTGTGGTCCAACACATATGACTGTTCTGCTGCATCGGTGCCGAAGTAGTACAGAGCCAACGGCCGGGGGCCCGAGTTGATTTCGGCGAGGACATCGTCGAGATTCTCGTAGCCGAGAACCACCATGGCGGGACCGAAGATCTCTTCACTACGGATGACCGAGTCGGACGGTGGGTCGACAACCATCCGAAGCGGACGACGTCCACCCTCGCTGGGGAGCGCGCCGGCCGGAGCAGTCTCGACACGGGCACCGCGGGCAACGGCGTCATCGATGTAACTGTCGACGCGGGCAGCATGGCGGTCGTTGACCACGGAGACGGCGTCGGGGTTGCCCTCGATCGTCGGCAGCAGCTCCGCGTATACCTTCGCGGTCGATGCGACGAACTGCTCGAGCAGTTCGCGAGGCACATAGGTCGTATCCGGGTTGACGCACAGCTGGCCACCGTTGCTGGCCTTGCCGACCGCAATTCGGAAGGCTGCAACGTCCATGTCGGCGCTACGGCCGATCACCGTTGGTGACTTGCCGCCCAGCTCCAGCGTTACGGGCACCAGGTTCTTTGCGGCGTTCGCCATCACCAATTTGCCGACCGCCGAGCTGCCGGTGAACACCAGGTGATCGAAGGGAAGTGAGGTCAGAGCCTCAGCCACATCAGGTCCACCGGTGACGATCGCGACAACCTCTGGATCCAGGGCTGCCTCGACGATTTCAGCGAGAAGTGCGGCGGTGCGGGGAACCACTTCGGACGGTTTGAGTACGGCACGGTTACCGGCTGCAAGGACGCCAGCCAGCGGGCTGAGCAGTGTGAACAGAGGCGCATTCCAGGTGCCGACGATGCCGACAGAACCCTTTGGCTGATAACGGACATGGGCGCTGGCGCCGAGCTGATCGTATGGCGAGAACACTGCGCGGTCCTGCTGCGCCATCCACGTCTCGAGGTTGTCGCGTGAATGCTTCAGGCTGCTGATGGAGCCCAGCACGTCGTTCATCAAAGAGTATCCACGTGGACGTCCACCGAAGTCCGCATCCATTGCAGTTGCGAGATCTTCGTGACGCGCGACGAGCATGTCGATTACAGCTTGTATGCGCTGTCGCCGCAGCTCGGCGGAGGGCTGGCCTTCGGTGTTCATTGCCGCGCGCTGACGGCTGAGGATGTCGGTGATGCGCGCTCGATCCGAGCTGTTCTGGTCCATGTCCGAACGTTATGAGCTGGCTCACACCACCCGCGCCCAGGTCCCGGTGAGTGGAACTCAAAACTGACTGTGCCGACGTCGGAACCGAAGCAGTCGTCCGTGCGTCTAACCCAACGACAAGCCGAACAGATGGGGATCCGATGCAGCGCCGATGGCTACCACTACTAGCGGTAACCGCTGTCTTGACAGCCTGCGGCCAGCCGGTCGAGGGAACAGCCGTCGCAGGAGTGCCCGGGCTGGCCGAGCAATTCGAACCCTGCAGCATCCCGGACGACGCCATCGCCGCAACCGGGCTGAATCCCGAGGCAAAGCTGACGGGGTGGGGTGAACGACTCAGCGTCAAGGCCTGGACGGCTTGTGGCTGGGAGGGGCCAGGAACGAATTCTTGGTACCACTTCAGCGTCTTGTTCTCAATCCAGTTCACCCTCGAAGACGTTCGGCGCAACCCGCAGTTTCAGGATTTCGAGGACGTTAGCTTGGGCGGCAGGCCTGCCCTCGAGTTCGAACTTGCGTACATGGATCCAAGCGAAGGTTGCGGAACGAGCTTCGACACCGTCGAGGGTGTCGTGATGTTCACGCTCGCCACTCTCGGGACAGCCTCGCCGCAGGGCGACCCGTGTGAACTCATCCGCCGACACACCGTCGAACTCAGTCAGTACTTCCCGCCCTCGATCTAGCCGAACGGAATCGAAATGACTCCAAATTCTCCGATCGAATACTGGAACGGTCTCGCTACCGCAGCTGACGACGGGCAGTTGTTTCTCGATCCCGCGGCCGCCCGGCATTGCAACAATGCATGCAACGACTACCTTTCGATTCTGAAGGAAAACCAAGCCTTGGCGGAGATGCAGGGAAATGTCGAAGGAATGGGTACTTTCGATTCCGGAATAGCGCTCGCCCGAAAATTCTCGCAAAAGGCCGTGGGTGGCCCGAACAGCCTCGTCGACGTCCTCCAAAGCCATATCGACGTCGTCACGGCGATGCAAGCAGTGTTCCGAAAGTTCTTCCATGCAGCGGAAGACGTCGACCAGCAGAACGCGACGTCGATCGGTCGGAAAGGACCGCGGTAACCGAGTTCCCTATCCGTTTCACCCCGACATCGCCACCGAACTCACGCATCTGCCCGCCGGAGACCGCCCCGCCCGGGTTGCGTTGGCCGCGCGCTTTGTGGTGTCCGCGCTCGCGTCATGGGAGCGCGATAGGGTGGCTGGAGTGTGGCGCGATCTCGACGCCTTCGAGACCGAATTGTGCGGACTGATGCCTACCGGATCACACGACCATAAACTGTCACCAGGCAGGGTTGCCGTGTTCCGGACTCGGTTGCCCAGCCATAGCCTCAGTTGGGCCGCAGATTTACCACGAGAACATTGTAACGAAAAGCGCTGCGGCACAAATCTATTCGACACTACTTGGCGCTACGGTGCCCGAGGGGGAAACCGAATCGAGTTTCGCTGAGCCTTCCTGTCGGTACGGGATGCCAAGATGTCTGCATGTCACGACTCGACGAAGGCTTCGCACCACCACCCGCCTGTGTGCAGTGGTGCCAGCTGCGCACGTACGACTTGCACGTTCTGGACGACGGTGTCGAGATCGACCTCGACTGGTGGAACAAGCACCTCGACCGCGCAGGTCACGATATTCGACTTCGCGGGCGCGACCTCGACGGGCACATCGTCTCCGACGGAGTGGCGACAGTACAGCGCAACGATCTTCGAATCGACACTGATCTTGCTGACGGCGAACACGATTCGCTCGGCCTCCTCTTTCTCTGTGCCGCCTGGCAGGGCAGCCACAAGAACCGCAAAGCAATACGGCGATTCCCCGACGTCCACAACCCGCACTTGACCCGACCGGACGAGAATCCCGTTGCAAAGACAATGACTGTGCTCCAACGGTGTATCCGTGACAAGGCGGTACCCGAACTCCCGAGCGGATCCTGGTCCGGATGGCCAGACACCCCAGGTGTCGGAACATCTCTCATGGCCACGTTCCTCTGGGCAGCCAAAGCATCTGTAGACGGTGGGCGCGCCCAGTTGATCGACCAGTACGGGGTGTCCACCCTCATTCACGAGGGATGGTTGGAGGATCCCGCGGTCACCGGTTTTACGCGACGCCGCTACGACCGCTACGTCCAACTACTTTCCAACTGGGCTACCGATATCGGCACCAGCCCAGAGCTGATCGAAATGTGGCTCGTGCAACGGTGGAGCGCTCGAAAGTCCGAAGCCCGCTTCGGCAGCAACGCGCAACCGACTCTGTTCTGATCAACGCACTGCCACACGATGAAACTTGCTGCACCGCGGCCCGTGGAGGATTGCCAGCCAGGGTGGAACCAAAGCTCGGGTCTCTGCGTCTAACCTAACGACGAGTCCAACGGATGGGGGTCCGATGCAGCGCCGATGGCTACCACT
>NZ_MKKY01000054.1 GCF_002091955.1 Rhodococcus sp. 1168
CGGAATTTGTCAAGGTGGATGAGTCCAGTGGGTGTTACGCCGCTATCGAATCGTGCTCTTGATCGGTGTCAGTTGTTTCTGCTGGTTTGTTGATCCACGCGGTGTCTGGGAGGTCGAGGATTTTCGGTGCGGCAGTGCTGCCGAAGCGATGCGGATGTGCAGCGCGGGCGGCGTCGAGAACGAGACGGCGTTCGGCTGCCTTGCGTGCAGCCAAGCCGTAGTGGACATCGGCGGGAGTGTGCAGTCCGATACCGGTGTGGCGATGTTCGTGGTTGTACCCATCGGTGAAGATATCCATGAATTCCCTTGCCTCGCTCAGTGATCGGAACCGATCCGGGAAGCCGGGGCCGTATTTCAAAGTTTTGAACAACGACTCCGAGTACGGATTGTCGTTCGATACCCGAGGCCGGGAGTGGCTTCGGGTGACCTCGAGATCCGCGAGGAGTGTCGCGACGGTTTTACTGGTCATCGAGGTACCGCGATCGGCATGCACGACGTGCGGGACGCCATGGACCGCGAAGATCTGTTCCATCAATTCCTTTGCCAGCACACCGGATTCATGACTATGAACGTGCACTCCGACGATGTAGCGGGAGTAGATGTCGATCATCACGTACGCATCGAAGTACTGCCCTTTCACCGGGCCGGCCAGTTTGGTGATATCCCAGGAGTACACCTGCCGCGGCGCGGTCGCGACCAACTCTGGGCATGCCCTGGCCGGGTGCCGAGCGAGTCGCCGTCGATCGCTGACCTGTCTGTTCTCGCGCAACACTCGATACATCGTCGACACCGAACACAGGTAGATGCCCTCGTCGAGGAGTTGGGCGTAGATCTGTAGCGGTGCGAGGTCGACGAACCGGTCGCAGTTGAGGACGCCGAGAATACGTCGCCGTTCGCTGGTGGTGACTTTGTTGACCGGCTCCGCCGCTGGTTCCTGCGGCACCGGCGGTGTCGGTGCTGTAGCTGCGGCACTTCGACGTGTCGCCGTCGATCGGTGCAGACCGGTGAGAACGCTGCCCTCGCGGGAGCTAATTCCGATGCCGGTCAGTGTGGTGTACGCAGTGGTCATCGCTTGTTGTTCTTCTCGTCGAAATCCGCGCTCTCGGAGAGAGATTCCAAGAGCGCGTGTGCTTTTCCCATGATATCCAGTGCGGCTTCGGTGGTGTTCAGTCGCTTGTTCGCGCGGTTCAATTCACGGGTGAGGCGGGCGATCTCGGCTTGCTCGGCGGTAAGCTTGCCGACCTTCTCGCCGGGCTTTTTGCCGACGAGAACACCGGCGTCGCGGTGTTTGCGCCATTCGCTGATCAACGACGAATACAGTCCCTCGCGGCGTAGGTATGCCCCGCCGTCGCCGCTCTGGCAGGCTTGCTCGTAAGCACGCACGTGTTCGATTTTCTCCGCCGCGGTGAACGCCCGTCGCCGTCGTGGTCCGTCTGCTCTCGGATGCGCTGAATCCATGCGTTCATTGTCGCCGCTGACCGGCGTCTTGGTGGTGATGGCCATGGTGTGTGTCGATCCGTATCTCGCCCTGCATCAGGCCGGGTTGCTATGAACCACTGGACTCACCTCACCCTGGCACGCAGGGAAGGCGCACAGTGTAACCACAACGTGTTCGCATCCACGAGATGCTGATCATGACTGTGCGGACCGATCTTTAAGTGCACCCATCCTTTGCGCACGCAATAGGTTCCGCGCCGCGAAAAGCATGAGGTCTCGGTCGATCGGCGGATTGGGGCTCAACCCTCCGGCTCGGTGAGCCCCTCTCGCTCGTCACGTTCGGCCCATTCCACGAGCGGATCGATGGAGAACACGGCATCGTCGATGCCCTCGTGCAGGTCGCCCAGTTCGGCGAACCTCGCCGGGACGGTGAACATCGTGAATTCCTGTGGATCGACATCGCTCACCTCGTCCCAGGTAATCGGTGTCGACACGGTCGCTCGATGGTTTCCACGCACCGAATAGGCGCTCGCGATCGTGTGGTCGCGGGCATTCTGGTTGTAATCGACAAACAGTTTCTTCGGGTCACGGTCCTTACGCCACCAGGTGGTCGTCACGTCTTCGGGTGCCCGGCGCTCGACTTCCCGCGCGAAAGCCAGTGCGGCCCTTCGCACGTCCTTGAAACCCCAGTCCGGCTGGATCCGCACGTAAACGTGAAGGCCATGTCCACCAGAGGTTTTCGGCCAGCCGACGGCTCCGAGATCGTCCAAAACTTCCTCCACGATACCCGCGACGCGCCGAACTCGGTCGAACGGGCAGTCCGGCATCGGATCGAGGTCGATCCGCCATTCGTCGGGCTTCTCGACATCGGCCCGACGGCTGTTCCATGGATGAAACTCGACCGTCGACATCTGCACAGCCCACGCCACATGCGCCAACTCGGTCACGCACAACTCGTCGGCCGTCCGGTTGTAGCGCGGAAAATTCACGCGTACGGTCTCGAGCCACGGAGGTGCGCCGTGGGGCACACGCTTCTGGTGGACCTTCTCCCCTGCGAGGCCACTCGGAAAGCGGTGCATCATGCAGGGGCGTTCACGCAGCGCGCGAACGATCCCATCTCCGACGCTCAGGTAATAGTTCACCAGGTCGAGCTTGGTCGCTCCGCTCTCGGGAAAGTACACCCGATCGGGGTTCGAGATGCGCACCGTCCGCTCGCCCACCTCGAGTTCGATCGCCGGTGCTGCCCTGGCCAAGGTTTTACCCCGCCACGCACATGATGATCAGCGACTTCCTTGCCGTTCCTGACATTTCATGTGTTCCGGAATCTGTGACACACATCGGAAAATCATAGCCTGCTCACCGCTTTTGCGGGCTACAGTCAACCTCCAGGTGCACTGTTACGAGTACACCCAACCCATATGTGCTGTTGAGAAAGTTTGTACCCGAGGCTCCGCCCGCCCGCAGTGGGTGCATCATCGCTCAGTGCAATAGCACCGAGCATCTGACACAGGAGTTCACATGAGCGGAATCGCGGTCCTCCTACTAGGCGCCTTGTTGTGCTTTTATGGAATCCGATCTGTCCATCTGGCGGTACTGGCCGGAGGATTCGGACTCGGCTGGCTGGTTGCGAACATATTCACCGCGACCTTGACGACACTGTTCCTATTCGCGCTCATCGGCGCCGTCACGGCGTGGATCGTGACGACCCTGATCTTCAAATTTTCCACCTACCTCATTGGTGGCCTCACCGGCGCGATGATGGGGGCGCGAATCGCCGACCTGCTCCAGCACGGGGATAAAAGTTGGGCGCTGAGCGCGATCGTCGTACTGAGTTTCGCGGTCGCATCAGCGTTCATCGCTGACAAGTACCGCGCGCGGGCGCTGTTGTGGCTCACCTCGATCGGAGGCGCGAGCATGATCCTGAGCGGCCTGAGTACGACTACGGACGCGCTCGAGTTCCTCCGCACCCCGGACACCTCTGGGCAGCAGGTTCTGTCGGCTGTCGCATGGATCGCGCTCAGCGTGGCCGGATGGATCGTCCAGCGCCACTTGTTCGCAGACAAGCTCGGTATCGAGACAGTCGCGTCGCGGCGTGAAACCGGGCCCGTCAAGAACTAGATGCGGTCCACGCAGCTTGGGTGAACCGAGCCGGTCACAAGCCCATCTGGTCGCTCGGCCACGATCCCCAGTCAGGGTCCTTGCCTCGAGCTGCTATGTCGGTTTTCCTGCGTATCATCCACCATCCGGTGAGGACGACGATTGCGGCGAGGGCAAACCCATCGATCCAGCTCATCAGGGGTCCTGTTCGTCGGCCGGAAGCTCTGCACGATCTTCACGAAAGTCGTTGCGCTGGGCTGCCTGTTGCCGGACCCAGTCCTGGGCCTCGGAGTGCGCACACCGAAGGGCTTCACCGATGTTCGCCGTGCCGCGGTAGACATTGTCTGCGCCAAGAACGTCCAGGATTCCTCCTAGTCGGAGTTGTTCGATCAATTGTTCGTTGTCGGTGACTACGACGAGCTTGTTGCCAGCTACATTCAAAGAAAGGGCATATTTTTTCAGGACGTCGAGCAACGTCGCCCCTGCCTCATCGGCGCCGCGGATCCGGAGAATCACCACCGATCCATGCGATTCGGGACCGACCTGAGGCATCCGGTCGAAAAGCGCGGCCGCAGTGGCGAAGAAGATTGCGCCGTACGGCTGCACGATCACCACTTCACTGCGCGGCAGGGTATTCGGCGGGCTGGTCTCCACGGCCGTGCCGTCTTCACGAATCAGTATCCGGCGGGTCACCAGCCGCGAGGACTGCATGATGACGAAAAGGATGACGGAGATCCCGACCCCGACAAGTACTGCGTACTGAAGCGGCACGATGATCGTCAACACGAAGGTGATGATCATGACGGCCAACGGAACATTGCCGGTTCGCGCGACCGCAAGGAGCTTCGATGGCCGAACGGTGCCCACGCCCACCACGATGAGCAAGCCTGCGAGGGCGGGCATCGCGACACGTTCGACAACTGGAGCGAGGACGACGATTACCAGCGCCATCACGCCGCAGGCGTAGAGCAGGGAAGCACGACTGCGGGCGCCGGCCTGAACGACAAGCGACGTTCCCGACATCGACCCACCCACCGGCATCCCCTGGAACAGTCCGGCCACGACATTGCCGGCGCCCTGCCCGACAAAATCCTGCGAGGCATGCGTTCGTTCACCCTCACGGTTCGGGAAACCCGCCGATACCCCTGCACCTTGGACCAGCCCGACAAAGGCCAATGACAATGCGGGCACGATCAGCGTGGGGATATCACCGAGGACCGGCAGCACAGGTAGGGGGAGGGAACTTGGAACGTCCGCGACATCGCCGACCACAGCGACGTCATACCCCAGTTTCCCCGCGACAGCAGCGACTACGGAGCCGACGACGATCGCGACGACGAGACCGAGCGCATCGAGTTTGGTCTTCTGAAGTAGCAGTATCAATCCCACCGTCACGACTCCGACAACGAGAGTCGCCAGTTGTATACCGCCAGGGTGGATCAACAAGTCGAACGCACGGACGAGCCGATTCGGGCCGTCGGCCTCGTATCCAGTGAAGTTGTCGAGTTGGCCGAGCACTATGTTGACACCGACCGCGCCGACGAAACCGGTCATCACCGAGTTGGACACAAAACGAAGAGCGCTGCCCAGACGAAGCAAACCCACGACGATCATCACCACCCCGGTCAGAATTGCCAGGGTGAACAGTGACCGTGCAGGATCGTTCTTCGACGCCAAATCCACATCTGCGACGATGATCGACATTGCGCCGGTTCCCTGGACCGCCATGAAAGTGGTGCTGGTGAAAAGTGTGGCCCCCGCCATCCCATACAGGTAGGCGTACAACCCAGCAAGGGGATTGACACCGGCAAGCAGGCCATTTGCGAGGCCGTCGGGCACGCTCTCGACGCCGAGGACGAGGCCGGCCATAGCGTCATCCTTGAACGTTCCCCGTCGGAAAATCGACCGCGGCGACATGATCGGAAATTTCATGTCAGCTCCCGCCGCGGTGCCGTGCCCGCTGCATTGTTCTGGCATTTTGTCGGCATGCTGCGCATGTAGTGGCCAACACGATCCCCCAGGTAAAAGAGCACTGGCCTTCCACATCGTCACCAATGGCCACGATCGACGTCGGCTTCGACGATAGGGCAACGGAATGGCCTCCGCATACCCTTTGCGAGTTCAGTGAAGATAGTCGACCTGTGGAGTGCCGAAACGAAAAAGCCCGACTCCACTAGGGAGTCGGGCTTTCTCAGCGGTAAAGCGGGGGGAACGGACTCAGAAGTCCATGCCGCCCATGCCACCGGTCGGATCGCCAGCGGGCGCTCCGGCCTTTTCGGGCTTGTCGGCAACGACGGCCTCGGTGGTGAGGAACAGAGCCGCGATGGACGCTGCGTTCTGCAGTGCCGAGCGGGTGACCTTGACCGGGTCGTTGATGCCTGCAGCGAGCAGGTCCTCGTACTCGTTGGTCGCGGCGTTGAGGCCGTGACCTGCGGGCAAGTTGCGGACCTTCTCAGCGACGACGCCAGGCTCGAGGCCGGCGTTGAACGCGATCTGCTTCAGCGGTGCTTCGAGGGCAACGCGAACGATGTTCACGCCGGTTGCCTCGTCGCCGTCCAGCTTGAGGGAGTCGAGTGCCGGGGACGCCTGCAGCAGCGCGACGCCACCGCCGGCAACGATGCCCTCTTCGACAGCAGCCTTGGCGTTACGCACAGCATCTTCGATGCGGTGCTTGCGCTCCTTGAGCTCGACCTCGGTCGCTGCTCCGGCCTTGATGACTGCAACGCCGCCGGCCAGCTTGGCCAGACGTTCCTGCAGCTTCTCGCGGTCGTAGTCGGAATCGGAGTTCTCGATCTCGGCACGGATCTGGCTGACGCGACCGGCGATTGCGTCGGAATCGCCCGAGCCCTCGACGATGGTGGTCTCGTCCTTGGTGATGACGACCTTGCGTGCCTGGCCGAGCAGTTCGAGTCCAGCGGTCTCCAAGGAGAGGCCGACCTCTTCGCTGATGACCTCGCCACCGGTGAGGATGGCGATGTCGGCGAGCTGTGCCTTACGACGGTCACCGAATCCGGGAGCCTTGACGGCCACGGACTTGAAGGTGCCACGGATCTTGTTCACCACGAGAGTGGAGAGAGCTTCGCCCTCGACGTCCTCGGCGATGATGACGAGCGGCTTGCCGGACTGGATAACCTTCTCCAGCAGGGGCAGCAGGTCCTTGACGGTGCTGATCTTGGAGCTGACGAGCAAGATGTACGCGTCTTCGAGGACGGCTTCCTGACGCTCTGCATCAGTGGCGAAGTACGCCGAGATGTAGCCCTTGTCGAAGCGCATGCCCTCGGTGAGCTCGAGCTGCAGGCCGAAGGTGTTGGACTCCTCGACCGTGATGACGCCTTCTTTGCCGACCTTGTCCATAGCCTCGGCGATGAGCTCGCCGATGGCTGGGTCGCCCGCGGAGATACCAGCGGTAGCAGCGATCTGCTCCTTGGTGTCGATCTCCTTGGCGGAAGCGAGCAGCGACTCGGTGACGGCTGCAACAGCCTTCTCGATGCCGCGCTTGAGGCCGAGCGGGTTGGCGCCGGCTGCGACGTTACGCAGGCCTTCGCGGACCAGAGCCTGGGCGAGAACGGTGGCGGTGGTGGTGCCGTCGCCTGCGACGTCGTCAGTCTTCTTGGCGACCTCCTTGACGAGCTCGGCACCGATCTTCTCGTAGGGATCTTCGAGCTCGATCTCCTTGGCGATGGAGACACCATCGTTGGTGATCGTGGGAGCTCCCCACTTCTTTTCGAGCACGACGTTGCGACCCTTGGGTCCCAACGTCACCTTTACTGTGTCAGCGAGGGCGTTGAGGCCTCGCTCGAGGCCACGGCGTGCCTCTTCGTCGAACGCGATGATCTTGGCCATTACGAAGTGATCCTCCGGATTGGGGGTGACACATTTCTGGCCGAGTTGGGTGCCCGCGACGGACGACCAGGGGTGTCCTTGATCCCCAGCCTCACCGTGTCCCGACCTGGCACTCACGTATCGAGAGTGCCAACTGCATTTCTAGCACTCGACCATGGCGAGTGCAAGGTCGACCGGCACTGCATGGTCGATTTGCTGGCCCGACTTCCTCAGCGTTCGCTCAGGGCGCACCCGCCCAGCGTCGACGGGGGACAGAAACTCATGCTCGCAACTCTCCCGCGACCACCGGCGTCGACCCTATTCTTGTTCTCGACAACGGACGCCCGGTGAGAGCTCGGGCGACACAACAGATTGGGCATCGATGTTCATTGCGACCGTCGTAGTAACGATTTTCCTCGCTGTATCGCTGACCTTCTCGGCGGTCGGAAAGTTGACCGAGAACCCGAAGGTCATCCCCATCATGGAACAGGTCGGCGTGCCTGCCGACAAGATCCCCTGGCTTGCCTACATCGAAATCCTCGGCGCGATCGGCCTGATCGTCGGACTGTTCGTCTGGCCCATCGGGGTCGCCGCCGCAACCGGAGTGATCTTGTACTTCATGGGCGCGGTCATCGCTCACTTCCGAGTGAAGGACAGCGGTTTCGGTCCCGCTGCATTCCTCGCCGCTGTCGCCGTTGCCGCGCTGGTTCTACGTCTACTGTCCGTGTGAGCAGTCGGTGGCCGGCAGGTCCGTCAAGAGCCGGACGAAACGATGATGGGGACCATGACGGCAGCCGTGACCGCAACGTTGACATCCTCCACGGCCTTTCGGACCGCTGAACTGGCCCAATCGCCCTCGGCAATCTCCTTGGCGCGCTTTTTTACTGCCTTCTTGTCCACTCCTGGCAATACCTTGGGTATGGCATCGATGGCCGAAACCAGCGAAATCAACGCCGAAATCTCAGGGGCCGGTGTCGTGCCGTCGACGATCGCGCTACCGATCCCCTGACGCGCCCAGTTCTTGCGAGTCACCTCGCGCGCCGGCCAGGACACCGTAGGGAAGAGCCCGAGCACTTTGTCGTGACGTTCGAGAACCAAGCCCTGCTGGGCGAGCCTGGACCCCACTTCCTTGTTCAAATTCCTCTGAAGTTTCTCGATCACCCGCTGCGGCTTCAGCAGACCGTCTCGAGCTCCGATTAAGGCATGCGCACGTGCAAGGAGGGGGTCAGCGGGCGCCGGGCCCGTCACCGCGAGCCGACCCGCCTTGAAGGACTCGCCTTTCGAGGTGATGCGCACACAACCCTCGACAGCCAATTCCAGAACGACCGCACCGGCCAGCACCCGTGGAAATTTGGTGCTGTCGACGATCGGCTTACCGGTGACATCGTCCACCAGTAGCAGGAACAGGTCCTCGGCGATCAATGTCATAGGCCGAGATTACCGACAACGTACGGATACGAAACGGCAATCATCGCTTGCAGCACAGTGACGTCGACGTCGGACAACTTGTTGATGTAGAGGCAACCTGCGCCCGTCTTGTGTTTTCCGAGCCTGCCCAACAGCGCTTTCGACTCCGGCGCATATGTCAGTCCGTAGAGTGCCAACGACGCTTTCCGTGGCGAAAACCCGACCGCAAGTGCGTCGCCTTCCCTGCCACTGTCGTACCGATAGTGATACCGACCGAAACCGACCATCGTCGGGCCCCACATCACCGCCGGCATTCCGGTGGCAAGCGACATCATGTCGTGCAATGCAAGTCCGTCCGCACGCCGCACCGGATGCTCGACGGCTCGTAGCCAATCGAGGACGTCGACATCGGTAGGTCCCGTCTTGTTCTCTGCCACTTCTCCGCCTGGGAATCGCTCTACGGGCCTTTGGGCAGAGATCAGATCTGGCCGCGTCTTATCAAGTCGATTTCCCGTGGCGTCAGCAGCCGTTCCAACTGCTCACTCGGCCACTTACGGGGTCGCCCACTCATCCGGGCCGACTCGAGTAGCGGCACGTCCGCGCTTGTACGTCGCAACATCGAATGAAGGTTCACGATCGATCACTCCGTCGAACTGATTTGGCTGATTCCTCGTTTGTTCTATCGCCAGTGTTCGCCCGTTGTTACCCATTGTGTGTGAGGCGCGCTGAGGCGTTTCGGATCCGTCGTCCATGGGTAAGGTCCAGCCGAACGGGAAGCCACAATCGATCGGGGCTATAAGTTGAGTAAGACCGGGGATTCATCTGCATCCGACGTCGTCGAGTCGGTGCAGGACAATGGCGCATTCGAGAAGGCCGCACGTGCCGGCCATTTCGTCAGCGGCGTGCTCCATATTCTCATCGGCTACATCGCCATCAGGTTGGCGTTCGGGCAAGGTGGAAACGCAGATCAATCCGGTGCGCTTGCCGAGCTCGGCGAGAAGCCCGGCGGATCCATCGCTCTGTGGGTTGCCTTCGTCGCTTTCGTGGCTCTGGCTCTGTGGCGTGTCGTCGAATCCATCGTCGGTAAGAAGTCCGACGACGATTCCGGCAGCGTGATGGACCGGTTGAAAGCCGCATCGCTCGCCATCGTCTACATCGTCTTCGCGTGGACGACCTTCGGGTTCGCCAGCGGATCCGGCAAGTCGAGCGGCAAGCAGAACGCATCCATGACGTCGGAATTGATGGGTAACGGCTTCGGCAAGTTCGTTCTCGTCGTCGTCGGACTCGTCATCATCGGCGTCGGCGGCTACCACGTCTACAAGGGCGTATCCAGGAACTTCCTCGACGACCTGGAGGGCTACACCGGCAAAACCGTCGAGCGCCTCGGGATCGTGGGCTACTCCGCAAAGGGCATCGCCCTTATCGGTGTAGGAGCGCTCGTCATAGCTGCTGTCTTCACCTCGGATCCGAGCAAGGCGACGGGCATGGACGGCGCACTGAAGACCCTCGGCGAACAGCCGTTCGGTCAGGTGTTGCTGATCGTCGCGGGCGTCGGCATCGCGCTGTACGGGCTGTACTCCTTCGTGCTCGCACGGTACGCACGGATGTAAAAACTCGGCTGTCGATATGGGCATGGTGTTCCAGTTGCACCTCTACCAGGCGGGATGCCGTCTCGTTCGAGCGCGACCGGCACACCATGGCAACCGCTGTCCATAATCCTGACCTCCATCCACAGGTTTTCTGTTGCCCCAGCTCGCATCGATCGAGCGCGTCCAAGCGTCGGCGATGCTCACCGCCGTGCATCCCCACGCAATCGCTACCCGTAGCCAGCTCCTCGCCGCCGGCATACCCAACAGCACTATCACCCGCAGGTACGAACGTGTGCTGCCAGGGATCTACAGCGCCGACCAGCCGACCACCTTCGCTCGCTGCTACGCCGTCACACTGTGGCAGCCGAACGCACTGCTCAGTCACCGAACGGCAGCCTGGCTCTACGGGTGGATGGACGAGCATTCGATGATCGAAGCGACACTGCCCGCGGCATCCAAGGCTCGAACTCCGTTCTGGCTCAGAATGTATCGTCGAGACCTGCCCGCATCCGACACCACCGAGGTCGTGCAACTCCCCGTCGTCGCCCGCGAACGAACACTGATCGATTGCATCGCCGTGATGACACCGGAGGCCGTCGCTCGAATCGTCGACGAGCGCCTCGCGACAGACATCGATGCGCAAGTTATAGCCTCGAAAATTCGAAGTACCCCCAGACGTCGAGGCAACTCCCGCGCATCCAGCCAGCTTCGTAGTGCCGCGTCGGGATTTGCCTCGGAGCCCGAACGTGTACTCGATCGCGCGCTCATCGCGTGCGGTCTCCGGATCGCGACCAACCATTGGGTTGGCAACTACGTGTGCGACTTCGTCGACGAACTCGCACGGGTCGTCGTCGAGGTGGACGGCCGTGAGTTCCACAGCGCGCCCGAGGTGTTCAGCAAGGATCGGCGTCGGCAGAACGATCTGGTCCTCGACGGTTGGCTCGTGCTGAGATTTTCGGCATTCGATGTGATGGCAAACCCGGAGAAGACTGCGCGACAGATTGCCGGGGTAGTGCGCCGGCGCCGGCGTGCACGGAATTGATGGGCATGGCGTTCCAGTTCCGCCTTGACCGAACGGAATCCCGCCTCGCGCGTGCACAATCGGAACACCATGCCCGCACCCCGGTATACGATCCTGCCCAACTGCGTGTGACGCTCGGTTGCACTCATCAACACGGAGGTACATGTGAGCAAGACTCTCGAAGCCACGATCGACATCGACGCCAAGCCTGAGCAGGTATGGAAATTAGTCTCCGACCTGAAGCGCATGGGCGAGTGGAGTCCGCAGTGCAAGCTCATGAAGGTCTTCGGCGGAGATATACGACGCGGCACCACCACGCTCAACATCAACCGCAGGGGACTTCTCGTCTGGCCGACCAGGTCGAAGGTGATCGAATTCGAACCGAACCAGAAGATCGCATTCCGCGTCCTGGACAACAAGGCGATCTGGTCGTATTCCCTGACTCCGAACGGGACCGGCACCACTGTCGTCGAAAAGCGCGAAGCACCGAACGGCACCACCGCGATTTCGTCGTTCCTGGTCAAGAACGTGCTCGGTGGCAGCGACCAATTCGATATCGAATTGGTCGACGGCATGAACAAGACCCTTCAGCGCATCAAAGCGGAAACCGAAAAGGGCTGACATGTTTGGTTGGTGATTCGCCTGGGAATACCGGTTGAGCACTATCCACGGCTACTTATCAAGAGGGGGCACCAATCATGTGGCAGTTCATCGTTTACATCATTATCGGCGGCTTGGCCGGCTGGATCGCTAGCAAGATTATGAAGACCGACGCCTCGATGGGCATCATCTTGAACATCGTCGTCGGAATCATCGGCGGACTGATCGGCGGATGGATTCTGAGGTTATTCAACTACGACACCGACGGCTCTGGATCGATCGTCACTTTCATCACCTGCCTGCTGGGCGCAGTCATCCTCTTGTTCCTCGTCAAGTTGGTCATGGGCCGTAGCAAGGTCTGATCGACTCACACTTACCGACTGCCGGGGCTTCCACGTACTGTGTGAGGCCCCGGCAGTCGTCTGTGCCGAAGCCTTGTATACCAACAGTCATAAGGAGCGAAGTGGCACGCCGTCCCACCCCGATCGGTCAACCTCCCCGAACTGGGGTCGCACACGTCATCGACCTGGTCCGAGAGACAGTCCCGCCCCTGCACCCGGCAGGGCTTCCGTTCGTTGCAGGCCCTCTTGCAGTGGCCGTTCTCGGCCGTAAGTACAAGTGGGTGCGGCTGGCCGGACTCACTGCAGCCGGCGCTTGCGCCACATTCTTCCGGCATCCGAGCCGCGTTCCACCGAACCGCCCCGGTGTCGTCGTCGCTCCGGCGGACGGGCTGGTGACACTGGTCGATACAGCAGTGCCCCCTTCCGAACTCAGCCTCGGTAGCGATCCGGTGCCGCGCGTCAGCATCTTCCTGTCCGTCCTCGACGTTCACGTCCAGCGCGTACCAGTCGGCGGCGAGGTGCTCGAGGTCGTACACCGCAGCGGACAGTTCAAGTCCGCCGATCTGGCCGAAGCGAGCGAGGTCAACGAGCGAAACAGCATGCATATACGTACCGCTGCGGGCCAGGACATCGCAGTCGTGCAGATCGCCGGACTCATCGCTAGGCGCATCATCAACAACGCCAAGATCGGCGACAAGCTCACCATCGGCGACACCTACGGTTTGATCCGATTCGGCTCGCGCGTGGACACCTATTTCCCACTGGGCACCAAGCTGCTCGTCGAGCGTGGCCAACGCGCAGTCGGCGCCGAAACTGTGCTCGCCGAGCTTTCCCAGTAAGGGTCCGGGCGATGATCACCAGACGCTCACGGCCACCTGCCGCCATCAGACTTCTGCCGTCGATCGTGACAATTCTTGCACTGTGCGCAGGGTTGTCTGCGGTCAAATTCGCACTGAGTGATCAGCTGGGCGTTGCACTTGCCATGATTGGAGCGGCAGCGGTCCTCGACGCCCTGGACGGACGCATCGCGCGTCTCCTCGACGCGACGAGCAAGATCGGTGCCGAACTGGACTCGCTGGCCGACGCGATCTCGTTCGGTGTTGCACCTGCGCTCGTGCTGTACGTGACGCTGCTCGACGGCAGTAGCTTCGGCTGGATCGTCGCACTGACCTACGCAGTAGCAATGGTTCTGCGTCTCGCGCGATTCAATACCCTGCTGGACAACGACACCCCGACCTACGCCTCGGAGTACTTCACCGGTGTTCCTGCTCCGGCGGGGGCGCTCATCGTGTTGGTGCCGATTGCAGCGTTCGAAGAGTGGGGCGACGGCTGGTGGGCGTCGTTCTACGTCGTCGTCGGATGGACATTGTTCACTGCGGCACTGGCTGTGAGCCGGATTCCCACGCTCGCGCTCAAGTCAGTGTCGGTGCCTCCGCGGATGGCCGCGGCACTCCTGATCATGGTGACGCTGACCGCTGCTGCACTGATCACCTATCCGTTGATCCTGTTGATGGTGCTCGTGTTGGTGTACCTCGCGCACATCCCGTTCGCTGTTCGCTCCCAAAGATGGGTTGCCGCGCGGCCGTACACGTGGGATGCCAAACCGTCCGAGCGCCGGGCCGAGCGCCGAGCGATTCGTCGCGCGCCCAACAACGCACGTAAGTCCGCCGTCCGCCTGGGTCTTCGCCGGCCGCGGGGCCCGAGGTGAGCGCCCCCGAATTGGTCCTGACCGCCCGCCTGAACACTTCTGCGGCCGATGCTCGCCGCGGCGTGGTGCGACTGCACCCCGAGGTGCTCGCGGCACTCGGCATTCGGGAGTGGGACGCGGTGGCACTCATCGGTTCTCGTCGGACCGCAGCGGTTGCGGGACGGGCACCGGAGGGCACCCCGCAGGGCACGGCTTTGCTCGACGACGTCACGCTGTCCAATACCGGGATCAAAGAAGATGGTTCGGTAGCCATCGCCCCGGTGACCGTCTATGGGGCGAAGTCCGTTCGACTCTCCGGGTCAGCTCTCGCCGCGGGGTCGATCTCTGACACCACCCTCCGCCAAGCACTCTTGGGCAAGATTGTGACCGTCGGCGACACGGTGTCCCTGCTCCCCCGCGACCTGGGACCGGGGACCAGTTCCAGCGCTGCCACGCAAGCACTCTCACGCACCTTCGGTGTTGCATGGACTACCGAACTGCTGACGGTCTCAGCCGTCGAACCATCCGGAGGACCGGTGAGCGTTCAACCCAATTCCGCCGTCGGATGGGGACAGGGCCGACCACCGACGGCCCCCGAGGTGATCCCGGCGATTCCGCCCGCCGAACTCGTGGGCGTGTCGGTCCATCAGGCGAAATTGCTCGAATGGCTTCGCCTCGCTCTCGACGAGTCCGAATTGCTCGCCAAGCTGGGTGCGTCGCCGCACCTCGGCGTACTCGTGACCGGTCCGGCAGGCGTCGGGAAGGCAACTCTGGCACGCGCCGTACTTTCCGGACGTACTGTCGCCGAACTCGACGGTCCTTCGATCGGCGCCCTGGAGGCATCCGACCGAGTGGATGCGGTCGCTGCTGCCATAGACAGCCTGGCAGGCAACGGGGTGCTGCTGGTCACCGATATCGACGCTCTCCTGCCCTCGCTCGCCGAGCCTGCGTCGACGCTGGTCCTCGATCATCTGCGGCGGGCCGTCGCCACCGAGGGGATCGCGTTCGTCGCCACTACTGCTCATCCCGAGAGCACGGACAGTCGAGTGCGCGCCCAGGATGTGTGCGATCGCCAGTTGACCTTGACCCTTCCGGACAGCGCGGGCCGAAAGGCGCTACTGGAGCATCTACTCCGCAAAGTCCCGACAGACGCCCTCGACCTGAATGAAGTAGCTTCACGGACACCAGGTTTCGTCGTCGGTGATCTAGCAGCACTGGTACGCGAAGCGGCACTGCGTGCAGCGTCTCGGGCCAGCGACAACAAGAGCGATCCCGTCATCGTGCAATCCGATCTCCTCGCCGCACTCGATGTGATCAGGCCGCTGTCACGCTCGGGCACCGAGGAACTCGCGATCGGCACCATCACCCTGGACGACGTCGGGGACATGGTGGAGACCAAACAGGCGCTGACCGAAGCGGTGCTGTGGCCGCTGCAGCATCCCGATTCATTCGCGCGGCTGGGTATCGATCCCCCACGCGGGGTATTGCTCTACGGACCACCCGGGTGCGGCAAGACCTTCCTCGTGCGCGCGCTGGCCAGCTCCGGTCAACTCAGCGTCCACGCAGTCAAGGGCGCCGAGCTGATGGACAAGTGGGTCGGATCCTCGGAAAAGGCTGTGCGCGAGCTGTTTCAGCGTGCCCGAGACTCCGCCCCGTCGTTGATCTTCTTGGACGAGGTCGACGCGTTGGCACCTCGACGCGGCCAGGGTTCGGACTCGGGCGTCGGCGATCGCGTCGTAGCGGCGTTGCTGACCGAGCTGGACGGCGTCGAGCCGCTGCGCGACGTGGTGGTGTTGGGTGCAACCAACCGGCCCGATCTGATCGATCCGGCTCTACTTCGTCCAGGACGCCTCGAGCGCTTGGTCTTCGTGCCGCCGCCGGATGCCGACGCCCGCAAGGACATCCTGAAGGCGTCGGGAAAGTCGGTCCCGCTGGCTGCCGACGTCGATCTCGACGCGCTGGCGGAGGGGCTCGACGGATATTCGGCTGCGGACTGCGCGGCACTACTGCGTGAGGCAGCGTTGACTGCGATGCGTCGGTCGATGGATGCCGCGGACGTCACGGCCGCCGACGTCGAGGCTGCCCGAAAGACGGTGCGCCCCTCACTCGATGCAGCACAAGTGGCGCATTTGAAGGCCTACAGCGCAGCGCGCTAGCGGGATGGCCACGTCCATCCCGCCGGCGATGAGCCTTACTTCCAGCGCGCGAGGATGCCTTCGGCATGCTTGCTCAGCGAGGCTTGGAACAGCGGCCCGAAGCTGATGCGGCCAACACCGAGTTCGGCGAAGTGCGCCAGGTCGCCGTCCGCCGGGTTTGCGATCGCGTTGATCGGGAGCGGCAGTTCGGTTGCGAGACGCTTGTAGTCGGCGTCGTTGTGGAATCCGACGGGGTAGAGCGAGTCTGCACCTGCGGCTGCAGCGAGCTTCAGGCGTGCGATGGCCCGGTCGACGCGGCCGTTTTCGTCACCGATCTGCTTGACGAACAGGTCGGTGCGGGCATTGATCACCACGTGCACGTCGGTCGCGTCCGATGCAGCTCGCAGCGAGCCGACGAAATCGGCATGCTCCTGTGCTTCACGGAGTCGCCCACCTTCACTATGGACGGTGTCTTCGATGTTGAGGCCTACGGCGCCTGCCGAGATGAGACCGTCGATGAGCCGCTTGGGGTCCTGCCCGTAGCCTGCCTCGATGTCGACGGAGAGCGGCGCGTCCACGGCAGAGGTGATCTGCGAGACGCGGGTGAGCAGTTCTTCGAAGGTGATTCCTTCGTTGTCCGGCTTGCCGAGCGAGTCGGACACAGGATGACTGCCGACGGTGAGCGCGGTGAACCCGGCCGAGATGGCGAGGTTCGCGGACCATACGTCCCACACGGTCGGCAGTACGACGGGATTGCCCGGCTTGTGAAGCTCGAGGAGTGTGGTGGCCTTCTGAGACAGGTTCGTCATGGGTGTGGCTCCTATACCGATCGGGAGAACGTACGTTCTCACCCCAACGTACCCGAAAGGTGTATTCCCCTCAGTCGATCAGATCGAGTTCACGCATTCGGTCGAAGACCAGCATCGACCCGGGTGCGACATCGGGCATCGCCGCATACTCGTCGCGTGTGAAGTACCGGATCTCCGCAATCTCGCTGGTCGCGACCGGTTCCGATGCCAACTCGGCCAGAAAGCAATTCATCCGTAAGCCGGTGCCCTGTGGGTGTCCCCAGGCGGCACACTCGAAGACTCCGAGCAACTTCAGCGAACCGTCGAGGACTGCTGCATCGAGTTCCTCGCGAACCTCCCGATGCAGCGCGTCCTCGGCGCTCTCACCTGGATCGATCTTTCCGCCTGCCATGTAGAACACCGACTTCCCTGCCGATCTGGCCTGGATCATCCGACGATCCCGCACGAACGCCAGCGCAGCAGTCCTGATCACACTTCCACTCACGTTTCATCCATCCCACTCATGCCATCCCACTCATGCCATCACACCAGCATTCACGAACCAGCCAGAATCTTGTCGAGACGTTCGTAACCCTCTTCGACGCCTTGCGCCATCCCGCTTTCGACCATTCCATCGCGCCCTTCCTGCGACGGGTACACACTGTGCGCTTCGATACGCGTTCGACCGTTTCCGAGATCGACGAAGTTGATCGCTTCGATACTCACGACGTCGGGGTAGCCCTCGAATTCGAAGGTCTGGATCGCGAACTCGTTCTCCCGCACCACATGAAAGACACCGTTGAAGGTGTACTTCTCACCTTCCGGGTTGGTGTGCGCATAGCGGTAGCTGCCGCCCGACTCGAACTCGTACTTCTCTATCTGCATGTCGTAACCGTGCGGTCCGAGCCACTGCCTGATCAGCTCCGGTTCCTTGTGGGCACGAAAGACGGATGCGACGGGCGCGTCGAACTCGCGGCTGATGTCGATGAACGGGACACCCTCGGGGACGGAGATCGTGACGGGATTACTCATCGGTTTCCTCCTTGATGTTTGCCAGCAGCGAATCGAGCCGCCGGAATTGTTGTTCATGAATGGTTCGGTACCTGTCGATCCACGCGGTCAGTTCCTCCAGGTGCGCAGCATCGAGATGGACCGGTCTGCGCTGGGCATCTCGGGAACGAGTGACCAACCCGGCTGACTCCAGTACCGCGATGTGCTTCGAGACGGCCTGCTTACTGATGTCGAACGGCTCGGCAAGATCGTTGACGGTCCGCGGCCCGCCGCTGAGCCGAGCGACGATTGCGCGTCGCACTGGATCGGCGAGGGCCATGAACGCTTTGTCCAACCGATCTTCGGTGTCGTCACCGCCCTTGATGATCAACCATCTCCTTTATCAATGAATCTGTTGATTACACTACCTGGATCCTTCGAACCGTCAAGACCCTCTCAGCACCGGGTAACGGCGTCACGCCCGTGCAAAGTAAGATCGAAGCCAATCCATCTCGTCGGCCGCGAACACGGCTCACGAGTGTTCTCGACAATTGTTCGACTACTCGACGCCGCCCCACGACCACCGTGTCTCCCTCGTCGGCGACACGACCCGAGACGACGGAGTAACTTCTTGCTCGCTATCTTGTTGGCGCACACGGTCGCTGCCGTGTTTGCGCCCCTTGCGGTGCGAAATTGGGGCCGCAACGCTTTCTTCCCGCTCGCACTTGTTCCGTTGGCGAGCCTGATCTGGGTCTTCGCGAATTGGAATACCGAGCAGACGCTGAGCATCCAATGGGTTCCCGGACTGTCGATGAACTTCGACATGCGGTTCGACTCTCTTGCCGCGATCATGTCGCTACTGGTCCTCGGCATCGGGGCGCTGATTCTGCTCTACTGTGCGCGCTACTTCGAGGACGACGAACCTCGCCTCGGCATCTTCGCCGCGGAGATGGTCGCCTTCTCCGGCGCGATGTTCGGACTCATCACCAGCGACAACATGTTGGTGCTGTACGTCTTTTGGGAAATCACGACGGTCCTGTCGTTCTTGCTCGTCGGCCACTACGCCGAGCGGGCCTCGTCTCGACGTGCGGCGACGCAGGCGTTGCTCGTCACCACCGCAGGCGGCCTTGCGATGCTCGTCGGCATCATCATCCTGGGTCAGGTTGCCGGCAGCTACAGCCTCTCCGCCGTCATCGCCGACGCGCCCGGCGGGTGGCTCGCGGGTGTCGCCGTCGTACTGATTCTCATCGGTGCACTCAGCAAATCGGCCATCGTTCCGATGCACTTCTGGCTGCCAGGGGCAATGGCAGCACCGACTCCGGTCAGTGGCTATCTGCACGCCGCGGCCATGGTCAAGGCCGGCATCTATCTCGTTGCGCGGATGGCACCGGGTTTCGCAGACTCAGGGCCCTGGCGAGCGACGGTCATCTCACTCGGCCTGGTGTCGATGATCCTCGCGGGTTGGCGTGCACTACGCGCTTTCGACCTCAAACTCATCCTCGCATTCGGCACGGTCAGCCAACTCGGGTTCCTGATGGTCCTCGTCGGGATCGGGACCGAGAAGGCGATGCTCGCAGGCTTGGCCATGGTCCTCGCTCACGCCATGTTCAAAGCGACACTCTTCATGGTCGTCGGCATCATCGACCACACCACCGGAACACGCGATATCCGCAAGCTCGCGCACCTCGGCAAGAAGGTACCGATACTGGCAGGTATCGCCGCGCTCGCCGCCGCCAGCATGGCCGGGCTGCCGCCGCTCCTCGGCTTCGTCGGCAAAGAAGCGGCCTTGTCGGCAGTCATCGGCACACCGGTGCTGAATCCGACGGTCAGCGTTGTGGTCGTCACCGCCATGGTGATCGGGTCGATGCTGACCGTGACGTACAGCATCCGCTTCGTGTGGGGTGCGTTCGGTCGCAAGCAGCTCGAGCGCGCGAGCCCGGCGGTGAATAAGATGCACCAACCAACCGGCCTCTTCTTGGCCGCGCCCGCATTCCTGGCGATCCTCGGACTCCTCGCAGGCATCTTCTCCCCGGTCGTCGACGCCATCGTGAGCCCCTATGCCCGTACGACGCCGTCCTACGGGCAGGCTTCGTACCACCTTTCGCTGTGGCACGGTTTCAATCTGCCGCTCGGACTGACGGTGATCGTCGTGAGCGGCGGTGTGGCTCTGTTCATCGCACACCGCATTCTGAACCGGCTCAAGTTCGAGCACCCGCCGCTCGGCAACGCCGACCGCGTTTACGACGCAGTACTCAAGGGGATGGACACGCTGTCCATCCGATTGACCGGTTCCACCCAGCGCGGGTCGCTGCCGGTCACACAGGCAACCATCCTTCTCACCCTCGTGCTGCTGCCGATGATCGTGCTGGCCGTCGGGGACGTGCCGGGCCTGGACTTCAAGCTTTTCGACAACCCGCTGCAGATGGTGGTGGCACTGATCATGATCGCCGGGGCGCTCGGCGCGACGGTCATGCGTAACCGTCTCGCCAGCGTGCTCCTCGTCGGCGTCGCCGGATACGGCTGCGGCATCATCTTCGCCATCCACGGCGCTCCCGACCTGGCCCTGACACAGTTCCTCGTCGAGACACTGACCCTCGTCGTCTTCGTTCTGGTACTACGCAAGCTGCCTGCCGAAGTCGACGACCGCGGATCTGTCGGTTGGCGCATCCCACGTGCACTGCTTGCAATCGCCGTCGGCGCCGCCGTGACGATCCTGGGCGCGTTCGCGATGAACGCCCGCAACACCGAGCCGCTGTACCTGCAACTACCGGACGCCGCCTACCTACTCGGCGACGGTAAGAACATCGTCAATGTTCTGCTGGTCGATATCCGCGCCTGGGACACCCTGGGCGAGATTTCGGTGTTGCTGGTCGCGGCAACCGGCGTCGCAAGTCTGGTGTTCCGGAACCGGCGGTTCGGCACCGCTCCGCGCGTGTCCGACGCCCCGGCCAGCAGTTCTGAAAGCGGAGCCGGCTCGGATACGACCTGGTTGCTCGGGGGCGATCTGATCGACCCGCGGCATCGTTCACTAATTCTCGAAGTCACCACTCGCCTGGTCTTCCCGACGATCATGGTGATGTCGGTGTACTTCTTCTTCGCCGGCCACAACGCGCCCGGCGGAGGTTTCGCCGGCGGTCTGACGGCCGGTCTGGCGCTGGTACTCCGATACCTTGCCGGTGGGCGATACGAGCTGGGTGAGGCGGTGCCGATCGACGCAGGCAAGATCCTCGGCCTCGGCCTCATCTTCGCCGCGGGCACTGCCGTGACTTCTTTGTTCCTCGGCGCGCCGGCATTATCTTCTGCGACATTGGAATTGACATTGCCGATCCTCGGTGACATCAAGATTGTCACTGCCTTGTTCTTCGATCTCGGCGTCTATCTCATCGTCGTCGGTCTCGTACTCGACATACTGCGCAGTCTCGGCGCTCGTCTCGACGCTCAGGTGGAAACCAAGAAGCAGGTGAACGCGCGATGACCGCAAATCTCGGAATGCTGATCATCGTCGGAGTACTCGTCTCGTGCGGGGTGTATCTGCTCCTCGAGCGTTCTATCACCAAGATGCTTCTCGGGCTGCTTCTGTTCGGCAACGGAGTCAACCTCCTGATCCTCACCGTCGGCGGCCCCCCAGGCAATCCCCCGATCGTCGGGCGCGGCACGACCATTTACCAAGAGATGGCAGATCCGTTGGCGCAGGCGATGATTCTGACGGCGATCGTCATCACGATGGGCATTGCCGCGTTCGTGTTGGCATTGGCGTACCGCTCCTTCACGCTCAATACCAAGGACGACGTCGAGAACGACCCGGAGGACACCAAGGTCTCCAAGCGTCGATCGGTCGCCGACGCACCGGACCGCGACCGCTCCGACGACCCCGTCACCGGCGAGCCGAGTTTCAGCGGCGACGCCTTCGACTCGCAGGGAAACCCGATACCCATCGACGAATTGAAGAATATCGAAGATCTCGAATGTTATGAGGACCTGCACGAAGGCGATTTCGACGATGATGACGACGAACCCGAGGTACAGGGTCTGGACGGGATCGACAGTGCCGTCAAAGATACGACACCGGTAAAGAAAAAAACGAAGAAGAAGGGTGATGCGAAATGACCCTTCCCGCGGGCACAACCGACGTTCTCACCCCTCTCCCCGTCCTCATCCCGATGATTGCTGCGGCCCTGACTCTCGTCCTCGGTCGTCGTCCACGCGCGCAGCGGTTCATTACTGTCGTCGCGTTGACCGCGGTCGTCCTGGTCTCCGGTGCACTGCTTTATCTTGCCGATCGAGACGGAGCCACTGCGCTGCAGGTCGGTGGCTGGGATTCGCCCATCGGAATCTCGCTGGTGGTCGATCGTTTGGCCGCGATGATGCTGTTGGTCAGCTCGATCGTGTTGCTCGCCGTGATGGTGTACTCGATCGGTCAGGGTATTCGTGACGGCAGCGAAAACCAGCCGGTGTCGATCTTTCTGCCCACCTACCTGGCGTTGACAGCGGGAATCTGCAACGCTTTCCTCGCCGGCGACTTGTTCAATCTGTATGTCGGATTCGAGGTTCTGCTCGCCGCCTCGTTCGTGCTGTTGACCCTCGGAGCCAGCGCGGACCGCGTCCGCGCCGGCGTCTCGTACGTCATGGTCTCGATGGTGTCTTCGTTGATCTTCCTGGTCGGAATCGGGCTCGTCTATGCCGCCACCGGTACGCTCAATCTGGCCCACATGGCGACGCGTCTGGAAGACATCCCCACCGGAACCAAGACTGCAATTTTCGCCGTCCTTCTTGTTGCTTTCGGGATCAAGGCTGCGGTATTCCCGCTGTCGACATGGCTTCCCGATTCGTATCCGACAGCTCCGGCTCCGGTTACCGCGGTCTTCGCGGGCTTGCTCACCAAAGTCGGCGTGTACGCGATCATCCGTGCGCATACTCTGCTGTTTCCCGACGGCAGTCTCGACAATGTGCTCATGGTGTGTGGTCTGCTCACGATGCTGGTCGGTATCTTGGGCTCGATTGCTCAAAGCGACATCAAACGTCTGCTCTCGTTCACGCTCGTCAGTCACATCGGGTACATGATCTTCGGTGTCGCTCTGTCCACACAATCAGGCCTGTCCGGCTCGATCTACTATGTAGCGCACCACATCATCGTGCAGACGACGCTGTTCCTCGTCGTCGGACTGATCGAGCGTCAAGCCGGATCCTCGTCGCTACGACGGCTCGGCGGGCTGGCCGCGGCGAGCCCCGTTCTGGCCATCGTTTTCCTGGTCCCGGCTTTGAATCTTGGTGGCATTCCGCCGTTCTCGGGCTTCATCGGCAAGGTCGCATTACTACAGGCAGGTAGCGCGGACGGCAGTGTTCTCGCCTGGATCCTTGTCGCGGGTGGCACGGTCACCAGTTTGCTGACGCTCTACGTCATCGCTCGTGTCTGGACGAAGGCCTTCTGGCGAGCGCGGGCCGACGCACCCGAAGGGGACCTGGCCGATCACAGCCCTTCGGCGCTACTGGACGATTCGACGGATATCGCTTTCGGTGACCGCGAGGATGTCGGACGCATGCCGGCGTTCATGCTCATCCCGACGATAGGTTTGGTCATTGTCGGGTTGGCACTGACAGTGTTCGCGGGCCGGATCATCGACATCAGCGATCGCGCGGCAGCGGATCTGCGAGACAGGTCGGTGTACATCGAAGCGGTACTCGGAGCGGAATACGCGGGCGATCGCGCTGCCGAAGCAGCGGAGGGCAAATGAAGTACATCAATCGCTTTCTACTCCTGCGACTCTGGACGCTCGCCTGGCTGACCTCGGTGTGGGTCCTGTTGTGGGGCAGCCTCTCTCCAGCGAACGTGCTCAGCGGAATAGTCGTCGGTCTCGGCATCATGCTGCTCTTGCCGCTCCCCAAGGTTCCTGTCGAGGGCCGTGTTCACGTCCTGTCGGTTTTCAAGCTCATCTGCGTATTCCTCTATTACGCAATCGCATCGAGCTTCAGTGTCGCGTGGCTGGCAGTCCGACCGAAAGCACCTCCCATCACCGGCGTACTGCGAGTCCGCATCGCGATCAAGTCGGATCTGGTGCTGACACTGTGTGTGGACGCACTCAATCTGATCCCCGGAACGATGGTTCTCGAGATCGATCAGACGCGCAGGCTCGTCTACGTCCACGTCCTCGACATGGGTAGCCAGAAAGCTGTCGACGCCTTCTACCGGTCCGTTCGACTACTCGAAAAGTTGCTGATCGCTGCATTCGAGCGTGACTCCGATTGGCAGCCGAGCCCCTTGCATTTCCAGGACTACCAGCGTTATCACGGAGTTCTCGGCGATAACATCGCAACGCCGGTGGAGGTTCGAGACGACAAGCGGATCGATGACGAGAGAAAGGGCGACTGGTCATGAACGTTGTTCTCGTGATCGCGGGCGTGCTACTGGTCGCAGCAGCCATCATCACCACCTATCGACTTCTCGACGGCCCGAGCACTCTCGACCGCCTCGTAGCGATGGACTCGATTCTGGCGGTGTCGATGTGTGGGCTGGCCCTGTGGTCGGTCTACAGCCTCGACACCACGATCGTGCCGGCCATCGTCGCGCTGTCGCTGGTGAGCTTCATCGGGTCGGTCAGCGTCGCGCGATTCCGAGTGAGGGACGAATGAACGCAGTCTTCGAAGTAATTTCCGCTGTTTTGATTTTGATCGGGGCAATGCTGGCGTTCACCGCGGCGATCGGGATCGTCCGGTTTCCGGATACCCTCTCGCGCATGCATGCTGCGACCAAGCCGCAGGTCGTCGGATTGATTCTGGTACTGACCGGTGCCGTCATCCAACTGCGCGGCAACGTCGACATCTGGATGCTCGTGCTGGTCGGGGTATTCACCTTGGCGACCGCTCCGGTCATCGCCCACATCGTCGGTCGTGTCGCTTACCGCGAGCAGCGAGGCCGAGACGGTCTGCTGGTCGTCAACGAGATGGAGCCCGACGAATCGGATCCTCGCTAGTGCTGCGTCCACCCCACTGGGCCATCGCAGTACCGGGCGCGGCAAAAAACGTCGCGTAGAATATGACGACGACCGAGCCCATCAGCAGCAGGATCAGGGGACCGAACACCTCCGGGTACGTCGCGAACGGGATGGCCAGGTATCGGTAGCTCGACAAGAGCACCAGCAAGGTCGACGTCCCGTACGAGACCAGCCGGATACGGCCCCGGTCCCAGCCTCGTTCGGGGTCACGCAGGATCGTTTCGAGAGTCAGACACAGAACGACGCCTGCGACGAGGTCGACTCCGTAGTGGTAGCCGAATCCGAGCGTCGCGGCCAGGGTGCCCACCAACCACGTCGTGCCGCCGAGGCGAAGCCACCACGGGCCTCTGCGCGAATGGATGAACAAGCTCAATGCCCAGGCAGTGTGGAGGCTCGGCATGCAGTTGCGTGGCGTCGACGAGTCGAACGGGATCTCGGACGGCGAAGTGTCCGTCGGAACTATCGTGGGCCAGAAGTCCCCGATCTCGAAGCCCTGCCCGGCCGAACCGTAGGCGAACATCGGACCCACCACAGGAAACACGATGTAGAGAATCGGCCCGACGAGGCCGATCAGCAGAAACGTGCGCACCAGATTATGCCTCGGCCATGGGCGTCCCGTCGCAACACCACGTAGTTGATAGATCGCGATGGCAATCGCGGCGACCGGAAGTTGGATGTAGATCCAATGTAGGACCGCATACGCGGGCGGGCCGAGTGCGGAAAGTACAGTGCCGACGACCCACGACGGGCTTCCGAGCGCGTGATCTGCGAGCTGGGCGTACTCGTCGAGTACGTTCGGCCGGACGAGAGTGGTGATCTGCAGCCAGACGTCCCCGGCCTTCGAGGCGAGGATGAGCAAGCCGCCGAGGCACACGGATTTGATTCCATGGCTGTCCCGGGTCCACACGGTGTAGACCGCGAGGCCGACCAGGACTATCACCGCGCCGTTGCCGACGGCGAAGGGCAGTCCGGATTCGGCCCTGCCGACAGCGAACACGACATCGATAGCGACCGCGAGCGACAACGACCACAATCGGACTCGATTGTTCACACCGACGAGTCCGAGGATCAGACCGGCCCACGGTAGTGACATCGACTTGGGCGTACCGGCGACATCGTTCCAGATACTCGCGAACAGGCCGGGGAATCCGTTGTGGGCTGCAGCGAGTTGCAGCAATCCAAGGAACGCAGCTACCGCCGCCGCGCCGACACCGTAGAACCGTAAAGAATTCGGTACCGCCCCGTGGGTGGAGCCGTCCCCCTCTTCACCCGCAAGCACGCTGCCAATAGTAAACGGTGAATGAACAACTACTTACAGCGAGCCGTCACGCTCGAAGATCGGCGACCAACGACGCCACGACAGCCCTGAGATCTCCACCGGATTCTGCGGCGATCCGGCGCTGCCGCTGATACGAGGCTCCGAGGCGCGGAATGTCGGCGACAGCGGCCAGTTCGTCGGCGCACCCGAGACGCACCGCGGTCGGGGTCAGCTTCTCGAGCAGATCGTGCAGATCGTCGGTGACAAGTCGCTCGTTGCTGTCGGCATCGAGAATGATTTCGGCGTCGAGGCCGTATCTCGCTGCCCGCCACTTGTTTTCCTGTACGTGCCACGGCGGCATCGTCGGGAGCGTTTCGCCGGCTTCGAGACGTTCGTCGAGGTTGACGATCAGACAGTGTGTCAGCGCTACCAACGCCGCGAGTTCACGTTTGGTGGCCGTGCCGTCGCAGATGCGTACTTCGATGGTTCCCCATTTGGGGGCCGGTCTGATGTCCCAGTGCATTCCACCGAGCTGTTCGATGACGCCGGTTTTCATCTGATCGCGGACGAAGCCTTCGAACTGCCCCCAGTCCTCGAACTGGAATGGCAGTCCTGCCGTCGGAAGCTGTTGGAACATCAGTGCCCTGTTGCTTGCGTAGCCGGTGTCCGACCCGGCCCAGATCGGTGACGAGGCCGAAAGTGCCAACAGATGAGGATATTGCAGGAGCAGCGAATTGAGGATCGGAAACACTTTGTCGGGCGAGGACACTCCGACGTGTACGTGCACTCCCCAGATCAACATTTGACGGCCCCACCACTGGGTCCGAGCGATCAGTTCGTCGTAGCTGGGTGAGCGAGTGAGCACCTGCGTCGACCATTCGGCGAACGGGTGGGTGCCCGCGGAGAACAGATCTATACCGAGGGGGTCCGCTGCTCGGCGAACGAGATCGAGGGATTCGCCGAGATCGTCCATGGCCTCACCGACGTTCTCGCACACTCCGGTTACGAGTTCGACGGTATTGCGCAGAAGCTCCTTGGTGACGCGTGGCGTCCGATCCCCCGAGAGCTCCGTAACACCGTCCATGACCTCCTCGGCCGAGTTGACCAGGTCTAGAGACTCCTTGTCCACGAGCGCGATTTCCCATTCGACGCCGAGTGTGGGGCGTGGGGAACTCTCGAAGTGGATGGCAGGAGCGGAGCCTGCGGAGCGACCAGGTTCAGTAGGAGCGGAGCCTGCGGAGCGACCAGGTTCAGCAGGAGCGGAGCCTGCGGAGCGACCGGAGGGGTCTGGCGCCTTCGGGGAAGTCACCTACTCGATGACCGCACAGGCCACACGTCCGCCGGCGTCACCGGTCGTCAGTGTGTTGGTGTCGGGCACCGTGGCGCCGTCGGGAAGGGTGTAGCGCGGTGGGATGTTGGCGAAGTTGTCTGCGCCTGCGTGGATGACGACCGCGCGGCCGCCGTCAACCTGAAGATCGTCGAGTGTGACGGCGTCCGTCGTGGTTACTACTTCACCGGTGCCGTCTTCGCGGACCTGCAGTGACGTCAGGTCACCGCTGGAGGGATGCTCGGTGCGGCCGTCGACCTGGAGATGTCCGCCTGCGGACAGGAAGTTACCGGGTTCGCCGCCGGTCGGCGCTACGGAGTTCGCCTCGCATTTGCCGACGGTGTGGATGTGCAGGCCGTGAAATCCTGGTGTCAGTCCTTCGGCCTCGACGGTGACGCGGAGGTGACTTCCCTCTTCGACGATCGAGACGGTGCCGACATCTGCACCGGACGCATCCTTAAGCGATGCCTCGATGTCACCCGATCCGACGGGCGCATCTGCAGCGACGGCCTTGCCGTTCGGATCCTCTTTGCCGGTCCACACGGCTGGCGTCGTTCCGGGGACGTCGGAGGCCGTCTCGGGAGCAGCGCATGCAACCAGACCGAAGGCCGCGAGGGCTGCAATTGGGGTCGCGAGGCGCCAGGTTCGACTCACTGGCCGAGCGATACGAATCGGTGCCATGAAATTGCTCCTTCGAAGGGCAGGCGGGGCGGTTGTGTCGATCATAACTATGGCCGGTAGTACTACCGGCCCACAGGGTTGAGAGTTACTCGGTCACGACGACGATGACACCTTCACCGAAACTCGACAAGGTCGTCGGTCGAGGGAATGCGGCGACGCCGAGTTGAGTCGATATTTGCTGAGCAGCGGCCTGCGCGCCCGACGATGTGTCGTAGTAGACCGTGGTTTGTGCGATCTGCGACTCGCTGAAATTGCCGGTCTCGGCGATGTTCCAGCCTTCACTGGTTAGCGTGGCGGCTGTTTCGGCGGCCAGCCCGGATACGTTGCTGTTGTTGAGAACGCGAACTTCGACGTCGGTCGGGTTGCCGGTGGGGGTCGGCGCTGATGTACGCGTGGCCGAGGCGGGAGGCTGCGCTGCGGCAGGGGGTTGCGCTGCGGTGGAGCTGGCCGGAGCCTGCTGCGCGGCGCTGGTCTTCGCCTGCGCCGCTGGTTCCTCGGTCTCGTCCGAGCCGGTCAACGACAGTGCTCCGATTGCTGCGAAGAGAATCGCCAGCGAAATCAACACCATTGCCAGAGCGCGGAGCGGAGGGCCGGACGATTCCGGATTGGGACTGCTCACATTCGAAGACACTAGTTGATTGCAGCTCGACCTCTAGACTTCGAAGCCCAGTCTGCGTGCCGCGCGGGCCTTCTGCCTGCTCGCACGCAGGCGCCGCAGCCTCTTGACCAGCATGGGGTCTGCTGCGAGAGATTCGGGACGATCCACAAGCGCGTTGAGGACTTGATAGTACCGGGTAGCGGACATGGAGAAGAGTTCCTTGATCGCCTCTTCTTTGGCGCCGGCATACTTCCACCACTGGCGCTCGAAGGACAATATGGCGTGCTCGCGACGAGTCAGTCCGTCTGCTCCGACCTCGTTGAGATCTTCGGAGCTTTCGGATTGCGGAGCCTGGTTCGAGTCACGCGCTGCTGCGCCGTCCATCTCACTCCTCGACTTCTCTTTACCCGCATCGGCTGCGGATCCACGTTCGGTGCCACATTGTCTGCCAAGTTCAACGGGCTCGCTCTACATGGCGGCACCCATCTGGCCTGGCAGAAGGAGGCCGAGCGAATTACACACGTGTAGTTCGGTACTGATTCAACCATGATAGGGGTGTCACACGCCGTGTACGGTGTCTGCGGCGAGTCGCGGGTGCGGCAGCTCTGACTCACCGTGTGTAGGCGACTCTGCACACGGACACTATTCTTCTAGACCATGGCAATTCTTCCCATCCGGATCGTCGGAGATCCGGTTCTGCACACCCCGACGGACGCAGTCACGCAGACACCTGCCGAGCTCGCAGACCTTATCGCGGATATGTACGAAACGCTCGACGTCGCCAACGGTGTCGGCCTCGCAGCCAATCAAGTCGGCATCGGGCTGCGACTCTTCGTGTACGACTGCCCTGACGAGGGGCCAGACGGCAAGCTCGTTCGCCGAAAGGGCGAGGTGATCAACCCGGTGCTCGAGACTTCGGCCATCCCGGAGACGATGCCCGATCCCGAGGATGACGACGAAGGCTGCCTGTCGGTACCCGGCGAGCAGTACCCCACCGGGCGTGCCGACTGGGCTCGGGTCACCGGCACCGACGCGCACGGTGAACCGGTCGACATCGAAGGCACCGGCTTCTTCGCCCGCATGCTTCAGCACGAGGTCGGCCATCTCGACGGGTTCCTCTACGTCGACGTCCTGGTCGGCCGCAACGCCCGCGCAGCGAAGAAGGCAATCAAGCGCGCGGGCTGGGGCAAGCCGGGCCTGAGTTGGATACCGGGAACCGTCGAGGATCCGTTCGGCCACGAGGACGACTGAGCTCGTGACCGTCACGCCCGGCACCCGCGTCATGCTGCGGTATCGACTCCCCCCCGGTTACAGCCATCCGATGACCGACGTCCTCGGTGAACTGGTCGAGGCAGACGAGAACGTCGTAGCCGTTCGAGCCGGGGACGGTCGCGTGGTTCGGGTAGCCCGCGATCGTGTCGTGGCGATGAAGACCCTCGGTCCGCGGCCGATCAGGACTTCGGAGATCAGGTCGCTCGAACGTGCTGCCGCCGATGGGTGGCCGGGCCTGGAGCAGGCATGGATCGGCGGGTGGCTGCTGCGGTACGGCCGCGGTTTCACCGGCCGAGCGAACTCTGCCCTTCCGGTCGAGCCGCACGCCGACGAGTCCTCGCTCGGCGAGATCGCCGCGTGGTTCCGCGACCGAGGACAGTGGCCGAAATTGTTGTTGCCCGATCGTCTCGGCAAAGTTCCAGCCGGCTGGGCGAAAAGCTACGAGGTCATGGTGATGGCCGCGGACATCACCTCCCTCGTGGTGCCGTCCGACTCGATATCGATCATCACCGTCGCTCCCGACGAGGACTGGCGGATGTTTTATCACTACCGCGGACGCGCCGCACCCGATGATGTGATGAACGTCGTGTCGGCCGTACGCGACGGGGTTGTGGGATTTGCGCGGATCGGCAGTTCCGCGACGGAGATGTTGGCCATCGGACGTGCAGCCGTCACCACAGCCCCCGATCTGCGACGCTGGGTCGGACTGACAGCAATCGAGGTATCCGAGGCTCATCGGCGAAACGGACTCGGAACGCGCATCTGTGGTGAACTCCTGGCGTGGGGAGTGCGACAGCGAGCAACTCACGCCTACCTGCAGGTGGCGACCGACAACCTCGGTGCCCTCGCGATGTACCGGGAGCTCGGATTCGTCGAGCATCACCGGTATCGGTACGCCGAGCCGCCCCGATGACCTCCCGGCACACCACTGGGCCGACGTTCGGCGCTCGGTTAGGGTGTGTGCCGTGCGACTGGCTACTTGGAATGTGAACTCTGTCCGCTCTCGGCAGGACCGAATCGTCGATTGGCTTCAACGATCCGATATCGATGTCCTGGCGATGCAGGAAACCAAATGCAAGGACGAGCAGTTTCCGTACGAACGGTTCCGTGAGATCGGGTACGAGGTCGCTCACGACGGCCTGAGCCAGTGGAACGGCGTCGCGTTGCTCTCCCGCGTCGGCTTGGAAGATGTGCAGATCGGCTTCGAGGATCAGCCCGGTTTCAGCAAGGATCCAGAGGTCGAAGCGGTACGCGAAGCTCGCGCAATCGGCGCAACGTGCGACGGCGTCCGGGTGTGGAGCCTGTACGTTCCCAATGGCCGCGATCTCGCCGATCCGCATTACACCTACAAGCTGGAGTGGCTGGCCAAGTTACAAGCCGATGCCATGGCCTGGATATCCGCGGACCCGCAGGCACAGATCGCGTTGGTCGGAGACTGGAACATCGCCCCGACCGACGCGGACGTGTGGGATCCGGAGTTGTTCGAGGGCAAGACTCACACGTCGCAGCCCGAACGCGATGCATTCGAGGCGTTCGTCCAAGCCGGGTTTGCCGAGGTCACCCGGCAGTTCACATCCGAGCCGCGAACCTTCACCTATTGGGATTACACGCAGCTCAGGTTCCCGAAAAAACAGGGGCTGCGAATCGACATGGCGCTGGCCTCCCCCGCGCTCGCATCTCGCGTCTCCGGCGCGTCCATCGATCGCGAAGAGCGAAAGGGCAAGGGCGCTAGCGATCATGCGCCCGTCATCCTCGAACTCTCCTGACCCAGGAGTTACGCGACCAGGTCGAGAAACTCGGGATTTCGCGCGAGGTATCGCTGCACATAGGTGCAGATCGGGACTATCCGCCACTGCCGGTCGCGTGCGGTGTTGAGCGCGCCACGGACAAGCACCGCTGCCCACCCACGATCACTGAAGTCCTCTTTGACCACGGTGTGCATGAAGGCGACGGCACCGTCCTCCGCATCTCGATACCCGAGGATTCCGACGAGTTCTTCGCCGACGAACAGATCGAACCGATTGTGCGCGGTGTTGTCTTCGATACGCACCGCCGCGGTGACGGCGGCCGCAGAAGTCAGATCGATGCGACTGTGATTCATGTCACCATGAGAACAGTAGTCGGGCTGATTGGGGACGAAACCGAGTAATTCGACGCCGGCCAGGTGAAACCGTTACCTCTAGAGCGGAACGACAACGTCGGAGTAGTCGGGATTGGCGACGACGAATCTTTGTACATAGGTGCAGACCGGCTTGACCTTCCAGCCGTACGACCGAGCGCTGTCGAGTGCCCTGCGAACGAGAACCGCCGCGAGGCCTTGATGTCCGAAGTCTTCAGTGACCACGGTATGCATGAACGACACGACGCGAGCGCGAGAACCACGTTTGAACGAACCATCGACTTCGTAGTAGCCGATAATCCCCACCAAGTCGCCATTCAGCCTCAATTCGAATCGATTCTGGCCCGTGTTGATGGATACCTCTGCGCTGGGTGAGCTGGCGAGCATAGGTCACCTCCTTTGCTGTGTCAGATATGGACGAGACGGTCGAGTCGTTACTGGAATGTGACCTGCACCACTATTAAACATGCAGATACGAGGCTTGTCACCCCTTTGCGCGAACAGACCTTCGGTAACGTAGGTATGCAACGTCGTCGCAACACTCGCGCTGGTAGCCGTCATAGGACTAGCCACTATTTCATTGTGAATCAACAACATTCATGACAATGGGCACATCTGCGAAGAGCGTGTGGACCGTTGCCGGTACTGTCACCTCTCGTGAAGCTCCTACCGCTGACGCCCGACGGATCCACCCCCGTCCGAGCGCTGACGATCGCCGGCACCGATTCGGGAGGCGGGGCGGGTATCCAAGCCGACAGTCGGACGATGGCACTGTGCGGCGTCCACGCCTGCGTGGCAGTGGCGGCGGTCACCGTTCAGAACACCGTCGGCGTTTCCGGCTTTCACGAGATCCCACCGAGTGTCGTCGCAGATCAAGTTCGCGTCGTGGTCGGCGACATCGGAGTCAGCGCAGCGAAGACAGGAATGCTCGCCTCCACGGCCATCATCGAGGCCGTCACCGCCGTCTGCACAGAGGTAGGAATCGGACGCGATCAGCCGGTGCCATTACTGGTAGACCCGGTCTGCGCGTCTATGCACGGCGATCCATTGCTGCACGAGGAAGCCCTCGACGCAATCCGCACGACACTGTTTCCCATTGCCACGATCGTCACCCCCAATCTCGACGAAATCAGGTTGATCACCGGCATCGTCGTGGTCGACGACGACTCCGCACGCCGCGCAGCCGAGGCGCTGCACCAACTGGGCGCCCAGTGGGCCCTCGTCAAGGGTGGCCATCTCCGCACTTCGGACAAGAGCACGGACATCCTGTTCGACGGCGACAGATTCCTCGAATTCTCCGGCCCCCGCATCGATACCGGCAACGATCACGGTGGCGGTGACACACTCGGCGCGGCTATCACCTGCGCGATGGCGCACGGTTACTCCGTGCCCGATGCCGTCGCGTTCGGCAAGGAATGGGTCACTCGGTGTCTCGAGGCGTCCTACGATCTCGGTGCGGGCCACGGCCCGGTGTCACCGCTGTGGCGTTTGCACCACACGGAGAATGCGTAGATCTTCGGGGACACCGCTGCGATCGACTAGCTTGCCTCAGCCGCAGACCGGCTTACTTGTAGTTGCGTCGCAGCCGACTCCGAGCGGCCCGGCCGGATGGCCCGCAGGGCGTTGACGATGACCACCAAGTCGACCACCTCTTGGCTGAGAGCTCCGACCACAGCCGGGATCGATCCAGTCGCGGCGACCAGCATGAGGCCCACGGACAGCGCTATGCCGATCCAGATGCTTTGCAGCGCCACGTGCATCGTCCGCTGGCCGATCCGCACCGCGGTCGCCACTCTGCCCAAGTGTTCGGTCAAGATCACGACGTCGGCGGACTCGCTGGCCGCGGTCGCGCCGCGGCCGCCCATCGCGATGCCGACATCGGCGGCGGCCAGTGCCGGGGCATCGTTGACACCATCGCCCACCATCGCCACTGGCGGGTGCGGGGCCTGTCCGACGATCCGCACCTTGTCCTGCGGCAGCAGCTCACCGAAGGCCCGGTGCAGGCCTGCGTCCGCAGCAACATGGTCCACCGTGCTCTGCGCGTCACCGCTGAGCACCAGCTGGTCGATGACGCCTAGCCCGGCGAGCGCGGCGACTGTGTCCGCCGCGTCCGCGCGCAACTGGTCCGCCATCACGACGGTGCCGGCGAACTTTCCGTCGACCGCCACGTAGACCGCCAGGTGGCCCGGTTGTAGGGTGGCCTCGGCGACCTCGCCGACGTGCTCGGCCACGAAGCGGGCCTTGCCGACCACTACCGTGCGCCCGTCGACCGTGGCGGCGACTCCGTTGGTTGCCTCCTCGTGCGCGTCCGTAGCGGGGAGCAGATCCAGCCCGTGCGTGCGAGCTGCGTCTTGCACAGAGGCCGCCACGACGTGCGAGGAGTACTGTTCGGCCGACGCCGTCAGCCGCAGCAGCTCTCGGGCCCCGTCCTCACCGGCCCACACGAATCCGGGCACAGGCTCGACGGCCACGAGTTCCGGTCGTCCACAGGTCAGCGTTCCGGTTTTGTCGTAGGCCACGGTCCGCACGTTCGACAGACGTTCGAGCGTGCCGGCGTCCTTGACGATGACCCCGGCGCGGGCAGCACGGCCCATTCCGCCGAGGAAGGCGACGGGCGCGGCGATCAGCAGCGGGCACGGGGTGGCCACGACGAGCACCTCGGCGAAGACCACAGGATCCGACCAATACCACCACGCAAGGCCTGCGATCGTCAGAGACAACACGGTGAACGGAACGGCATAACGGTCGGCGAGCCGGACCACCGGCGCCCTGGACTCCGCAGCAGCGCGGACCATATCCACGATCCGGGCGTATTGACTGTCGGCGGCGGTGCTGGCGGCCCGCATCATCACCGCGGACGCGCCGTTGACCGAGCCGGACAGCAGATGCTCCCCGCGCAGCCTGGTGACCGGCAAGCTCTCACCGGTGATCGAGGACTCGTCGAACTCGGTTTCGTCGTCCTCGAGGTGACCGTCGACCGGCAGCACCTCCGCCGGACGCAGCAGCAGCAGTTCCCCCGGCACCACCTCCGCAACCGGGATCTCCTCCAGGGAGCCATCTGCCAGCACCCGGCGGGCGGTCCGCGGGGTGCGGTCCAGCAGTGCGTTCAGCTCGCGGCGCGCACGGCCGGCTGCGTAATCCTCTAGCGCTTCGCCCCCGGAGAGCATGAGGCCCACCACGAGTGCGGCGACATACTCGCCGACCGCGACGGTGGCGGTGATCGCGATGACCGCCAGGATATCGACCCCCCAGTGCCCCGCCATGACGTCGCGGACCATTCCCCGGGCGACCCACAGCACCACCAGCCCGGCCCACACCGAGCCGATCCACTGCGCCGGACCGCTCTGCCCCGAGGCCAGTAGTGCGAAAACGACCGCCAAGACCAGCAGTGATGCCGTGAACAAGGGGTAGCTGAGCATGGCCCGCATCACTGCCCGCGAACCGGACCCGCCGGATGTGCCGGCGTCCTCGAACTCTCTTCTCGACTCGTCCATCAGCACATCATCCCCCACAGGTGCGTCGTGGAAATCCCTCCAGGTCTACCGCCAGGCCTACCGTGGGCTACAGGTTCACAGAATCAAGCGGGGCCGACGGTTGCACCTACCTCACTGTCCTACTCGCGCCTCGGTTCGTGCCGCACCCGAGGGAACGCCGTTCGGGCCGTCGATCTCCTGCGCAAAAGTTCCGATACCGAACGCGACGGCTGATGCATTCGAGCCCAAAGCTGTCCGGTCGATATTGGTGAGGGTGTCCTCGGCGGTGTGGTAATTCTGGTCGAACGTTTCCTCGGCCGTCCCACCCCATTTGGCCGCCTGCTCGGGAGATTTCTCCTCGTCCGCGCCGCTGAACACTCCCCCGGACGGAATTCCGACGTCGATGAACGGGCCGTAATCGGAGCGGCCGTCGAAGTCGGTCCCGTCGGCGGCGATGCCCTCTTGCTGCAGACGCTCGAGAAATACCCGCTCGATCGCTTCCGATCCCGGCGGTCCAGCCGGAGCGCCGACCTTGTCTGAGTCGTCACCGTCGTAGGCGAGGTAGCCGGCGTTGTGCGAGGCGATCATGTCGAAATTCAGATACAGAGCAATTGCCGCTTCGTCCTCCTCGCTCAGCCCCTCGACGTATTCGGTCGACCCCACGAGCCCAGGCTCCTCGGCCCCCCAGAACGCGAAACGTACGGCGTTGGTGATGTCCGGTTCGCTTCCCATCTCAAGGGCCGTCTCGAGAACCGCAGCCGTGCCACTGCCGTTGTCGTTGATGCCCGGCCCCTCGGGAACGCTGTCGAGGTGAGCGCCTGCGACGACGACGTTGTCGGTGCTGCCCGTCTTGGTCTGCGCAATGACGTTGCGACTCTTGGTGGTCGTAGTTTCGGTGTCGAGAGTAAGCGTCAATTCCGGCGCCGACGCCACGATCGATCCGTCTTCCGCGCTGACGCCACCGGCAGGAATTCTCGCGATGTCGGCGCTACCGAGCGTGCCGCCGTCGAGAGGTCCCGGCTCGTTGTTCACCACGATGATCGCGACAGCACCCAACTCTGCTGCGACGGTCTGTTTCGCACCGAACGGACACACACCTCGGTCGACGACGACGATGGCGCCGGACACCTCGAGACCGTCGTAATCCGTTGCTTCGCAACCAAGTGAACCGTCGGCCGGGGCGCGAGCCACCCGCGCGGTGACGCCGTCCGGTGGAGACGACGGCGAATAGGTCAGAGCGTCGACCGACAGCTGCTGCTCACCTGCAGAAAGCAATTGGGTAGCAGCGGTGAATTGATCGAACTCGAATTCGGGTGTCTCCACCGCGAATCCGACGGACTCGAGTCGATCGACGACATAGTCGACACTCGCGTCGTATCCAGGAGTACCCGCCGCGCGATTCCCGTTGTTGTCGGTGGCAATTCGCTCGAGTTGTTCCAGGTGAGCGATGACGTTCTCCTCGGTGACGGCTTCGGCGAGCCCGGGACCGTCCGCTGTCGCAACCGGAGTGGGAGCAGAAATGGCCGGTTGTTCCTCGTCCGAAGACGTGGAACAACCGGCCACCACGAGCATGCCTGCTGCGAAACCTGCAAGAAGGGTCATCCGTCGCATGGATGCACCTTAACTGCACAGGCGTCAGGCGTCTCGACGATTCGTCACCAACACTGCAGCTCCGAAGATGACCGCGGTGAACACGATGAAGTAGATCAGGCTACCGATGGGCCCCCAGTGGAAGTCGATGCCGCCGTCCTGACCGAGGAAGTTACTGGTGTTCGCCCACGGCAAGAACGGTTGAACCGCACGACCGAACGAGCCGAACAATCCGAACAGATTCTCGATGACCAACGGCCACAGCAGCAGTAGCGCGATAGCACCCGCCGACTGCCGAAGCAGCGCACCGACGCCGACCGCGATGATGACCTGAAGGAACGCCAGGATGGCAGTGCCGTAGATGACGCGCCAGGTGCCGTCGGTGTCGAAGCTCAGCAGTATTCCGGCGTCGGGACCTGCGGTTGCCTTTGCCAGGTAGAACGCTCCGAGGCCGAGAACCAAACTGAGCAAGAAACCGAAGACCCCGATCAGCAGGGCCTTGGATGTCAGTACTACGGCTCGGTTCGGGATGGCCTGAAAGGTGGTCCTGATGACGCCGAAGCGGTATTCGCTGGTGACCGTCAATGCCGCCAGAATCATGAGCACCAATGCGCCGAATCCACCGACACCGCCCCCTACTGCCTCGAACGCGGACGGAGAGAACGGTTCGAAGTCGGGCTGATCACCCTGTGCGACTTGATTTTTGTAGGAATCGATACCCAACTTGGACGTGATGCCGACGATCGCCGCCAAGCCGAGTCCGAGCACGATGATGGCTATCGTGCACCACCACGGCGACTTGGTCGAGGTGATTTTGATTCGTTCCGCTGCCAAGACACCCATCAGAGTGAACCACCCATCGCTTGCTGAATGTTCGGATCTTCGGCACCTTCGCCGTGGAATTGCACGTCGTGTCCGGTGAGCTTCATGAACGCTTCCTCCAACGACCCACGCTGCGAGGACAACTCGTGCAGCACGATGCCGGCACGGCCGGCGATGTCACCGATCGCATCGGTGGACGAGTCTACGACGACGAGCGAGGGCTGAAGCTCCTCTGCCGAATCCGGTTCGCGCACCGTCAATCCGGCGGAGGTCAACGCACTGCGAAGCGCGTCGAGCTGCGGGCTTCGAACTCGGACCGAGGCTTCGGACGCGTGGTCGATGAATTCCTGGACCGACGAATCGAAGATCAGCTTTCCGCGACCGATCACCACCAAATTTTCTGCTGTCTGCGCCATTTCGGACAGCAGGTGGCTCGAGACGAGGACCGTTCTGCCTTCGGCGGCGAGGCGCTGCATGAATTTGCGAATCCAGACGATGCCCTCGGGGTCGAGCCCGTTCACCGGCTCGTCGAACAGGAGGACTTTCGGGTCACCCAGAAGCGCACCGGCAAGACCGAGTCGCTGTGACATACCGAGTGAAAACCCGCCCGCGTTCTTCTTCGCGACGTCGGTGAGGCCGACGAGCCGAAGCACCTCGTCCACCCGAGACTTCGCGATGTCGTTGGAGGCGGCCATCCATTCGAGATGGGCCCGCGCAGTGCGATTGGGATGTACCCACTTGGCGTCCAGCAGCGCGCCGACCGTCCGAAGCGGCTGCTTGAGTTGGTTGTAGCGCTTGCCCTCGATCAGAGCCTCCCCACTGGTGGGGCGATCCAATCCGAGGATCATGCGCATGGTCGTCGACTTGCCCGCACCGTTGGGTCCGAGGAACCCCGTGACGATGCCGGGTTTCACCGTGAAGGTCAGGTCTTCGACCGCCTTGGTGTTTCCGAACTGTTTGGTCAGTCCTTTGACTTCGATCATGGGACTCACTGTCCACTACCGAAGCACCCCAGCGCATCACCCGTGAGTCGCGACCGAAGGTCATCCTTTGGGATGATGTGTCGCTACATCGGTGAACTCGCCTGAGCCCAGAAACGTTTCGGTATCCGGCCGGCCCGGCGAGCCTGATAACCGGCTACGACGGCATGCTTCATCGCCGACGCCATGAGCGCAGGGTCTTGTGCCCTGGTGACCGCCGTTGCCAGAAGGACGGCGTCGCAGCCGAGTTCCATCGCAAGCGCCGCGTCGCTTGCCGTGCCGATGCCCGCATCGAGGATGACGGGCACGGTCGCGGCGTCGACGATCATCTCGATGTTGTGCGGGTTCGAGATGCCGAGGCCGGTTCCGATGGGCGCACCGAGCGGCATGACGGCGACGCAGCCGACATCTTCGAGCCGCTTGGCCAGGATCGGGTCGTCCGTGGTGTACGGCAGCACGTCGAATCCGTCGTCGACCAGCTGTTCTGCGGCCTTGACCAATTCGATGGCATCGGGCAGCAGGTTTCGCTCGTCGGCGATGACCTCCAGTTTCACCCAGTCGGTCTCGAGCGCCTCACGTCCGAGTTGCGCGGTCAGTACTGCTTCCGCGGCGCCGCGACATCCGGCGGTGTTGGGCAGCGGTGCGATGTTCAGCCTGCGCAACAGGTCGAGAACACCGGTGCCGCCCGCGGCGTCGACGCGACGCATCGCCACAGTGGTCAATTCGGTACCGGAAGCGACGAGGGCTTCTTCGAGAACCGCGAGATTCGCTGCTCCACCAGTGCCCATGATCAGGCGCGAGTCGAAGGTCCTGTCCGCGATCTTCAGCGAATCAACCACCCTGCACCGCCGTCAGTACGTCGATGGTCCAGCCTTTGCCGACCATGGTCGAATCCCACCGGCTCTTCGGGAGCACCACGCCGTCGACGGCGACGGCGATTCCCTTCGGCGGCATCGAAAGATGTTCGAGCAGTTGACGCATTGTCGTCTCTTCGGTCAGGAGGTGGTCCTCGCCGTTGACGGTGACACCTATTGCCAGGGCAGTCATTGTTTCCTATCTGTGGTGAATCGGGCCGGGTCTGCGGCCTTCGCTTCGATGAGTGCATCGTCTTCCAGTAGTGCAGCGACGGCGTCTGCGGTGATGGGCGTCAACAGGATTCCATTGCGTCCGTGGCCCGAGGCGACGATGACGCGGTCGGAGATCTTGCCGATGAGTGGCAACCCATCGGGGCTCATCGGGCGCAGGCCTGCCGCGCATTCGTGAAGTTCGTATTCGCCGAGGCCCGGCATCAACCGCTCTGCGTCGGCGATGAGGTCGCGGACGCCTGCGACGGTGACCTCGGTGTCCTGCCCCGATTCGTATTGTGTGGCCCCGACTACCAATCCGTCTCCACGCGGCACCAGGTAGATCGCGCGGCCGTGGACGCTGCCGCGGATCGTTCGGGTCGGGGCAGGTGTGGCACTGGGTCTGCGTCGTAGACGCAGTATTTCGCCTTTGACTGCCCGGACCGGTAGATCGGCGAGGAGCGCGGAGGTCTGGGCGCCTGCTGCCAGCACGATGCGGTCGGTGGTCAGTGCGTCGAGATCGGTGACGGTGTCGGTGGAGAATTCGACGCCGCCGCTCACCGCTGCGGCTTGCAGTGCCTCGAGCAGCCTGCGGTTGTCGACGGCAAGTTCGGTGGGTGCCAGCAGCCCGAGGCGGATGTTCGGTGCAAGGGAAGGCTCGAGCTCCCGGATCTGTGCCCGACCGAGGATCTCGAGCTCGTGGCCTTGGTTTCCGACCCAGTCGGCAATGGTTCGCAGGTCAGTCGCGTCGGCTGCGTCGAGCGCGACCGTCAGTGATCCGGTCGCAGAGAACACCGAGGGGCCAGGAAGTGCTCGTGCGAATTCGGGCCATCTGGCAAGGGAATGTGCGCCGAGCTCGAGCAGCTCGTGTTCGCCCGGCCATCCCTCGGACAGCGGCGCGAGCATTCCCCCTGCCACCCATGATGCGCCGGTACCGACCGACGGATCATGCAGCCGCACGGACCAGCCGTTGCGCGCGGATCGTGCGGCGACCGCCAGGCCGATCACTCCGCCACCGACCACGGAAAGACTCTTGGGCATTTCTCACCACCTCACTCCCTGCGCCGGCATGATCCGGTTCAGGTATTGACGGTAAGGACGGGCGTGTCCACTCTCAGCCCCACGTACCTCGGGACTCCCGTGTATCTACTCTTGCCAACAGACTACCGTTGCCGGTGTGCAAAGCGATCGGATCATCCGCAACCCGGAAGCGCGTGAGCGTTTGACATCAGCTCGGCTGTATCTGTGCACCGATGCTCGGCGCGAGCACGGCGATCTCGCTCAGTTCGCCGAGGCCGCACTGTCCGGTGGCGTCGACATCATTCAACTTCGCGACAAGAACTCCGAAGGCGAGCGCACGTTCGGCCCGCTCGAAGCCAAGGACGAGCTGGCCGCGCTGGCAATTTTGTCAGCTGCCACCAAACGCCACGGTGCGCTCCTCGCAGTCAACGACCGCGCCGATCTTGCCCTTGCATCGGGTGCCGACGTGCTGCATCTCGGCCAGGGCGATCTTCCGGTCCACTATGCGCGCCAGATCCTCGGCCCCGACGTCGTCATCGGGCGGTCGACGCAGAATCGAAGCCAGGCCGCTCTCGCTGCCATCGAGGACGGCGTCGACTATTTCGCTACCGGGCCGATCTGGGCCACACCGACCAAACCGAACCGGAAAGCAGCCGGCCTGGACCTGTTGCGCAGCACCGCCGAATCCGCTCCGACGCGGCCGTGGTTCGCCATCGGCGGCATCGATACCGAGAACGTCAACGAAGTTCTTGCCGCGGGCGCGGATCGCATCGTCGTCGTACGGGCCATCACCAAAGCTCGGGATCCACAGGCAGCCGCACGGGAGCTCAAGCTCGCGTTGCAGGATTGACCTCGCGTTGCAGGGTTGACCTCGCGTTGCAGGGCCGACAGAATCCGTCGGTCTGGTCAGCCGAGCCAGCCCAGCACGGTCGACGGTGAGAGCACTTGCACCGACGTCGGGAGTCGTTGTTGCAGTCCGCGGTCCGCGGTGACCAATGCAGTGAGTGTCGTCGACGCCTGTGCCTGCGACGCGAGCTCGTCGTCCCCGCTGCCGGCGGCGTGAATGACGGGGACTCTGATGTCCTCGAACTGTGCAGCTCGTGCTTCACCTTCGAGGACTGCCTCGATCCGGGTGAGCCAGCCGAAACCGACACCGGGCAGCTCGACGGTTCGCGGAAGGGTGCCCGCCAGTGAGCTCAGCAACTTGCCGGTTGCGCCGCTGCGATCGCGCCACCAGCCGTCGGGCCTCGAGCCGAGTACATTCGCGGTGTCCAGCAGAACTCGTAGTGGGCTGATGCGCAGGGAGGGCCAGCTGGCGGCAAATCCCGGGTGCAGTGGCAGTCGATCGACCATGTCCTCCGGGACCCACCGAAGTTCGGTGCTCTCACCGTTCATCGTGGTGTCGAGTTGGGTGGCCGCGTCGGCGACGACGGTCGTGTAGGACCATCCGCTCGCCATCCGCGCCGTTTCGACTTCGCCGCGCACGAAGACGTTGTCGACACCGATTCCGGCTTCCTCGTCTGCTTCACGAACAGCGGCGTGCACGTTCGTTTCGTGCGAGTCCTTTGCGCCGCCGGGCAACGCCCACGTCCCGCCTTGATGGCTCCACAGCGCCCGGTGCTGCAGAAGGACCGTCGGCTCACCGTGCGGGGAAGGGGCCCGCAGTAGTAGCCCCGCCGCGCCGTGCTTGCCCCAGTGCCGCGTGCCGTTCTCACCTACAACCCACCCGTCACCGTCGCCACGCATACCGACACCCTAGCCTCGTGCTTTCACAGAGGTGAGGATCTGATCTGTGTCGAAAACGAAGAAAGGTGCTCCCACCTGCGATAATTCGACTTGTCTAAGGTTGAATACACGCTGGAACAAGGAGCACCCTTCTGGTGAGCAAGTCTACGTCGTCGTACCCCACCCTGTCCGTTGATGCCACCGGAACCGGTGTCGTGTCGCACGCCGGTGCAGTGACTTTGCTGCGCACGGCGGAAGTGACGGGATTGACCGCAGCGTTGTCGAAGCAGCTCGTGTCGTGGCGGAAACCGTTGGCGCAGTTCGACCCCGGCAAGATCGTCCTCGACCTCGCAGTGTCGCTGGCCCTCGGTGGGGATTGCCTCGCCGACATCGCCACCCTGCGTGAACACGCTGCCGTCTTCGGAAGAGTTCCCTCCGATCCCACCGTCTCCCGCCTGATCACGGCATTGACCACCGACACCGCCTCGGTGCTCACCGCGATCGACACCGCCCGAGCATCCGCTCGCACCGCGGCGTGGAAACACGCCGGCGAGCACGCTCCCGATCACGACATCACCGCCAAGAATCCGATCGTCATCGACCTCGATGCCACCCTCGTCGCGGCCCACTCGGACAAGGAGTCTGCTGCACCGACGTACAAACGAGGCTATGGATTTCATCCCCTGATGGCGTTCGTCGACCACGGCACCAGCGGGACCGGTGAACCTGTCGCGGCGCTGCTGCGGCCCGGTAACGCCGGATCGAACACAGCGGCAGATCATATCGAGGTCACTCGGAAAGCGTTGGCACAGTTACCCTCCACCAGCAGCACACGCCCCGGCAAGAAGGTGCTCATTCGTACCGACGGTGCCGGCGCGAGCCACAAATACCTCACCTGGCTCCACAACCAACGGGTCTCGTATTCGATCGGATTCGGGCTCACCGATGCGATGGTCACCGCACTCGCCGACGCTCCCGAGGACGCCTGGTCGGTCGCCGTCGACGCACAGAAGAAAGTCCGTGACGGTGCCTGGGTCATCGACGCCACCGGCATCGTGGACCTCACCGCCTGGCCGGAGGGGATGCGCGTGGTCATCAGAAAAGAACGACCACACCCCGGTGCTCAACTACGGTTCACCGATGCCGACGGCCTGCGGTTGACTGCGTTCGCCACCAACACCGTCGGCGGGAAGGTCCAGGATCTCGAACTTCGTCACCGTCGCCGTGCGCGCTGCGAGGACCGGATCCGCGTCGCGAAGGACACCGGTCTCACCAACTTCCCGTTGCACGGCTTCGATCAAAACCGCATCTGGCTGGCTATCGTGCAACTCGCCCTCGACC
>NZ_MKKY01000055.1 GCF_002091955.1 Rhodococcus sp. 1168
CGGAATTTGTCAAGGTGGATGAGTCCAGTGGGTGTTACGCCGCTATCGAATCGTGCTCTTGATCGGTGTCAGTTGTTTCTGCTGGTTTGTTGATCCACGCGGTGTCTGGGAGGTCGAGGATTTTCGGTGCGGCAGTGCTGCCGAAGCGATGCGGATGTGCAGCGCGGGCGGCGTCGAGAACGAGACGGCGTTCGGCTGCCTTGCGTGCAGCCAAGCCGTAGTGGACATCGGCGGGAGTGTGCAGTCCGATACCGGTGTGGCGATGTTCGTGGTTGTACCCATCGGTGAAGATATCCATGAATTCCCTTGCCTCGCTCAGTGATCGGAACCGATCCGGGAAGCCGGGGCCGTATTTCAAAGTTTTGAACAACGACTCCGAGTACGGATTGTCGTTCGATACCCGAGGCCGGGAGTGGCTTCGGGTGACCTCGAGATCCGCGAGGAGTGTCGCGACGGTTTTACTGGTCATCGAGGTACCGCGATCGGCATGCACGACGTGCGGGACGCCATGGACCGCGAAGATCTGTTCCATCAATTCCTTTGCCAGCACACCGGATTCATGACTATGAACGTGCACTCCGACGATGTAGCGGGAGTAGATGTCGATCATCACGTACGCATCGAAGTACTGCCCTTTCACCGGGCCGGCCAGTTTGGTGATATCCCAGGAGTACACCTGCCGCGGCGCGGTCGCGACCAACTCTGGGCATGCCCTGGCCGGGTGCCGAGCGAGTCGCCGTCGATCGCTGACCTGTCTGTTCTCGCGCAACACTCGATACATCGTCGACACCGAACACAGGTAGATGCCCTCGTCGAGGAGTTGGGCGTAGATCTGTAGCGGTGCGAGGTCGACGAACCGGTCGCAGTTGAGGACGCCGAGAATACGTCGCCGTTCGCTGGTGGTGACTTTGTTGACCGGCTCCGCCGCTGGTTCCTGCGGCACCGGCGGTGTCGGTGCTGTAGCTGCGGCACTTCGACGTGTCGCCGTCGATCGGTGCAGACCGGTGAGAACGCTGCCCTCGCGGGAGCTAATTCCGATGCCGGTCAGTGTGGTGTACGCAGTGGTCATCGCTTGTTGTTCTTCTCGTCGAAATCCGCGCTCTCGGAGAGAGATTCCAAGAGCGCGTGTGCTTTTCCCATGATATCCAGTGCGGCTTCGGTGGTGTTCAGTCGCTTGTTCGCGCGGTTCAATTCACGGGTGAGGCGGGCGATCTCGGCTTGCTCGGCGGTAAGCTTGCCGACCTTCTCGCCGGGCTTTTTGCCGACGAGAACACCGGCGTCGCGGTGTTTGCGCCATTCGCTGATCAACGACGAATACAGTCCCTCGCGGCGTAGGTATGCCCCGCCGTCGCCGCTCTGGCAGGCTTGCTCGTAAGCACGCACGTGTTCGATTTTCTCCGCCGCGGTGAACGCCCGTCGCCGTCGTGGTCCGTCTGCTCTCGGATGCGCTGAATCCATGCGTTCATTGTCGCCGCTGACCGGCGTCTTGGTGGTGATGGCCATGGTGTGTGTCGATCCGTATCTCGCCCTGCATCAGGCCGGGTTGCTATGAACCACTGGACTCACCTCACCCTGGCACGCAGGGCAACGGCCGTCACAGCCCCGATGACACCGAGCGTCCACGCCAGTTCATCTGAGCTAGCTTTGATTCCTGTGCGGAGGTCTGTGACGGCCACGTTGTGTGCAGCCACAGGGGAGGCCAACGCTGAGGCGGTTGATATGAGCTCGGCTGCGCTTCGGCTCAGGGTTTCGAGGTGGGCTGTGACAGCGGCGACGTCGGGTGCGTCGAGGCCGTCGAAGCGGTCAACTGCGCCTCGAATATCCCGTGCTGCGGCCGTTGTGACCGCATGTTCGGCAAACGCCCGCCATGCATCGGCTGCGATAGTCAGTTTGTCACTGTCCCCGTCGGGGACAGGCAGTCCGATCTGTTCGAGTAGCCCCGGCACATCGGTGTTCAGCCCATCCCCGTTGTGGCCGAGGGACGTCGGGGGAGGCGCCATGCACTGCAGGTACGACGACGTCTGCGGTGGTGCGGGAGGCCCCAGTCCGGGACCGGGTGACGGGTGCGCAGTGTGTTCGGCGACAGCCCAGTTGTACCCAGCAGCACTCGTGACCTCTGCCAGCTTGCTCGAAGCGTCAACCCACACCTCTGCTGCGTGAAAGAAGTCATACGTGCTTTGGTCGTAAGCCGTTCCCCACTGTTTGACGCTGTCGTAGTCGCCAACCATAGCCGCGCATTTGCTAAGTGAACCGCGCAATGCATCGACGCGTGAACGCACCGACTCGGATGCTCGAGCGCATACGGCTGCGGTGTCGTAGTATGCCTGCGGATCGACATTCACGGTTGTGTCCTGAGCATGTGCGTATTCATATCGGTGGCCGATAAGTACCCGTCATGAGCCTTTCTCGTGAGCGCCTCCATGCGATGAACGTGTTCGACGAATGCAGATGCGGCGTATGACCATTGGTTGTGGGAGTCAGCGTATGCATGGGCTGCCGGGCCTTCCCAGCCCGGACCGATCAGCGCGGCCGCCCGGCGATCCAGTTCATCTAGTTCGTCGCGAATAAAACCTGCCAAACCGTTGATTCTCGCAATCAGATCGTCGAGGTCGTCGAGTTCGACGCGGAACGGCGTACTCATATGTGTCCCGCAATGTTTGTTGCGGAACAATCCTCGGTAACGTCATAACCGGATGCTGACTCACTCAGTGAGACGGACAGTGAGTTCAGTGCATCGACAATGCGAAACCCGTCCTCGTGGCACAGCTTCCACGTGTCGCGGAAAGCGAGTGCCGCTTGACCGTCCCACCGGACCGCATCGACGTCGCGGCTGACGGCGTCGAGCGCGTTTCGCAAAGTTTGCTCGAGTTGCTGCGCCGCGGCCCCCACCGCGGCGATTTGTTCCGGATCTGCTGACAACACCCCGTCCGGGGTTCCCCCGTCGCCCATGCGAGGTGAAACTACAGCAAAGCGCCATCGGCCGCATGCGCGGCTGATGGTCGTCAATTCAATTATCCGTCTTTATCGTGATCGAGTAGGTCGATCAGGAATAGCTGATACCTGCCCTTGAGTCCCACGAGTTCGACCTCGCACGATGGGCCGAGCGCGATGTCATCGGCCTTGCCGATGTCGGCGGACAGCCTCGCTGACGACAATTTGTCCGACCGCTGCCTGTCTCGTGACTTAGGGGTGCACTATGCGCAGTGTGAACCTCGAGGACCGTACGTCGGTGGCTTAATGGAAGGACGATCTCGGATCGAGGCGACAAGAGGATACGAAACTAGTGCAATACGAACACCTTCGGGAATTCGTGCAAGAAGTTGGCGGGTTTGCTCCGCGACGAGAACGGCAATCGTGTGGGCAATCGGCCTCGTGGAAAGACCGCAACAAGCCACGCAAGCGGACCGCCGTTAGACGAGCGCGTGGAGCCCGCAACAAATCGCGGACCGGCTGTGCGGGGATTCGTCCCTCTACGAAGTCTTGGATCAAGGGGATGAACACCGAGCTGTTCCCGAGAAGCAGCCCGACTGTCGGAAGATGCGCGCATTCGACTCGATTGCTCGTCGAGGTGCACCAACGATAAGTGGCACCTCGGAGGAGGAAACTGAAGACTGCTCACCGGCTTGTAATTGTGGCAGACTGCTGCCTTGGCAAAGCCCATAGCCGGGGCGCTTTCGCCGAACGCTGGCGAATGTGGCGGCCACAGTGTGAGGTAACTCTTGGGGGAGAGAATCTGTTGGGGGAATTGCTGGGAGCGGATCTCGATGAGATCAGGTCGCTGGGGGCACAGCTGATTGTCAAGGCGAACGCGGTCGCGGACATCGCTGGGCCTGCCAAGGTAAGCGTTGGAGCGGTGGTGATGCCCGATGCGGGAATCGACGATCTTCTGGTGCGGATAGTGACGACGTTGGAGACCAATGTGGCCAAACACCGCAGCGCTGTGCAGGCTCTGGCTGATGGGGCGACCTCGTCCGCGGCCACTTACGAAGCGGTCGAAGAAGCGTTCAGTAGTCAGCTCGGCTCGTTGACCGAAGGACTCGGACAGTGACGACGCCGACGATCCCTCAGGTCGAATCGTGGAAACCGCTGACGTTGGTCACGGCAGGAGAGGCGATGAAGTCGGCGGGGATCGCTCTCACGGATTGCCTGGCGGAAGTGGACCTCGCAGTCGACAAGAGTGCGAGTACTTGGCGAGGGGATGCCAGCGCGGCCGCGTCGATGCGTGCGGTATCGGAAGTTCTCACTGCGTCGGCGTCGAAACGCGCCACGGACATCGTCGGGGACGCTCTGATCAGCCAGGGGCAGACGATCGACGCGTCCCGTTCGGTGATAGTCAACACCCGGGACGCCGCCGTCGATCGCCACGGCATGTCTGTTGGACCTGATGGGACGGTCTCCAGCCCAACCGTGCCCGGTACAGACGGTGACGTCCTCCGCCTGGTGCTGCAGGGCCGACTCGACCGGCAAGCAGCAGACTTCCAGGTCAGCCTGAAAGAGAATTTGGCTTACTGTGCATCTGCTCTGACGGCATTGAAATCGGTGGTGGACGGCGGTCTGGCCGACCTCGAACAACACGGTGGGCCCGGCGGTACCAGCCTCGGTTCGGGGGTGCTGTCGGGTGAAGACGGCAAGGAGATCGGCACCCAGATCCGAGACGCCGTCGACGACGGTGAGCCAATCCCCGCGGACGTCCTCGCGGACCTCATCGAAGACCCGCGTGCCACAGGTGTGGAGCCTGCGCAGCTTCAGGCATACCTCAACGGTGATACGGCGACGATTCCAGCGAGCACCCAGCAATACTTGAAAGAGTTCTACAACACCGCCGGCGTCGACGGCTTCACGGCCGCAAGCCAACAGCTGCAATCGCAAGGACCGGCGGGGCAACAGGCGGCAGCCTCACTCGCCAACGGCGTCCTGGTGTTGTCCAACGAGAAGGTCGGCACCGGACGCGATGCCGACGGCAATCTGACGGGTGCAGGTAGTTACGAAAACTTGCCGCAGGACATGCGCGACCTCATTTCGACTCGTCCAAGTCGCGGTATCGACGGCCTGGACAGCAACGCGATGACGTATCCCGGTGACGGTCCGATCGTGGACGACCAGAAGAACTTCGTCGAGGGCCAGACGAAATTGTTCGACGCTTTGGCGTTAGCCGAAGCGGGCAATGAGCCCGGGACGAAGATGTCGACCGAACTGATTCGGCAGGGCATGCACACTGCGGCGATCGATGCCCATGGCGGAGCCCTGCCCTTCAGCAACGAGCCCGTGGACAATCCTGGTCATGCGGAAACCCTCGAGAAGACGATCGAGCTTGGTTCCCGTAATACGGACGGCGTGCGCGCGATTCTCACCGGCGAAGGAGGACCGGAAATCCTCGGATCTGAATACCACGCTGATACTGCAGTGATGCCGTTGCTGCAGCGCGACGACGGAACGGCCATGGCTTCACTCACCGATTGGATTCCGCGCGAGGCACACTCGACCGCGCCCGAAGGGACACCGGAGTACGAGAACTCGGTGCGCGCAGGGTCCGCCGCCCGAGGCTTGGCAGAGATTCTGGCCAGTACCGAATCATCTGATGGAACAAACAATTACACGACACTTTTATCCGGTGAAGGGAAGATCGGGGAGGGGACTGCAGGGCAGGTCGCCGAAGCCCTTGCCCCCTTCGTCGGTGACATGACCGGTATGACCAGCGACCTCACACAGACGCATGGATTCGGTGACTTCGGTGGGAGTGAAGATTTCGGAGGTGGCCCTGTCGAACCGCTACGTGTCTTCACCATTCTGGACTCCGAAGATCAGTCCAGTCAGATCATCAACGGCACTGCACTTGCCGAGAGCCTGCGGATGGATCGGATGTTTGCGACAACCGGATACAGCAACCTCGGTGACCAAGCCTACCGCTTGCAGTGGCTCGTCGATCACGGTCTCAGTACCGAAATGGACCAACGCGTGCAAGAGGGTCTCGACAAGCAGGAAGCAGCCGAAGCACGGAACTCGAAGTTCACCGCGGCGTGGACGGCGGGGCAAATCGTCGCCGGGGGGATGGGGCCAGGCGGGATTGCCGTCGCAGCCGGGTCCGAGTTCTTGAAGCCCTATGTACTGTCTGTAGATGACCTCGACTCGCCATTGGCACGCGAGATTGCCTTTGATTCATCGCAATTCGGCTTCGACGGCGAGGGTGGTAAGTACGTGGCCAGCGACTGGGGTAGTGCAGATTACAGAAGGTTCAACATCGTCGATGCCCTTGTTCATAGCGGCGCGATCGATATCAACGACGTTCCTGACGTGTACAAGAGCGAGAGCGGCGAATCGTTGCTTTCCTACTCCGATGTGGCAAAGGCGTTCTCGGAGTCAGGGGGGACGGATGGATTTCTCGCCAACCAAAGCGCCATGCGGTTGATCGCCGATGGCGGGGTCTCCGATCTCGATGAGTACACGCGCAATGCGACGGGTGACGGCCAACAACATGCTCTCGAGTTGACAGTCCGGCCACTCGGAAACAACCCGAGCAGCGCAGAAATTCTGCAGTGGTTGGCTAGCGACGATTCGTCGAGTGACCCAAAGAACAAGTGGCCGTGGAAGATCCTCGGATGAAAACGACTCGACTCATTCCCCTACTTTGCGCCGTACTGACCACGTTGATTGTGGTCGCAGCGTGCGGTTCTGTCGCAGACGACGGCCCAGTAACAGTGACAACGTCCGTGTCGCCTCAGCCGTCATCCGACGGTTACGAGGTTTCCGATCGCCTTCGCGACGCGACAATGGTGTGGTCGGCGGAGCCGGGCGTAGACCTCCTCTCTTTGGAAGGGACGTTAATCCGCGCATCGGAAGAGTCGTTCGTAATCGGACTGATGCTCGGTCTCGATTACGCCTATTTGGGGTTCGCGAAGAGCTCGGGCAGCCTGGGTGGTGGCGGCATCTTGGGCGGGTTCCGGGACGACACTGGACAGGGCCCGTTCGCAGGAACGATCCACGGACGTATCCAACAGATCATCCCAATCAACGGTGGTTTCGACGTCCTGTCATGTGTTCTAGCGGTCGGCCTCGACAGACAGCTCGACGGAAAGTACGTCCCGTCCCGACTTACCGGCGGGGAGGGCAGTGAGCAGCGCTCTCGCTTCGTTCGCACTGGCGAGTCCTCAACAGCAACTTCGCCTACACCTCCACCTTCGGTGTCGTCTCCCGACTTGTTGCATTGGCAGGCGCCGTCAGGCAACGAATTCGTGGGGTGGGAGATTGATGGTTTCATCGATCAAGACCCAGTCACATCGAGGAACGGTCGTTGTGCGCCGTGGGCTCGATCACTGTACCCGGATGCGCCAGTGAATATTCCGCCTGACGCGTACGCCCACGACAACCCACCTCCGGTGGAGCCTGCGTACCCAGGATGGCCCGGCAATCGCAATTAATTACGCTCAGAACAACATTCGTGCGAGGTAGGGGGTAACCGCTTTGATTCGAGAGGAACTAGGCGCCAAAGTCCGTCGGCTTCAAGCGGCTGTTGCTGAGGTTCACGGCCACACGCACCTCGACGGTGTCACCATTCGGACCGACGCCAACGGTCGACTCACCGAACTCACCTTCGGCCATGATGCTTGGGGCCGTGGACCAGAGGTGCTGGCCGACACGATCATGCGCGCGTACCGACAGACTGCCGACGATGTCCGACAACGTTCGACGACGATCATGGCTGAACTGCGGGACGACCCAATCGTGGCTCGAATCGCAGACGCGACTATCGGCAACAGCCCAGCGGCTGAAACCCGCGCTGATCAAAGACCCGCGTATGTGACGCGTGAATCGCTATCTGGAGAGCTGTGTCAGTCCGACAAAGCCATCCTGGAAAGTCAGAGTTTCTCAGGGCACTCTACCGGCCACCGCATTACTGATGAGCGGGACGATGTTGACGGTTACTTCGGGCGTAAGTCGTGGTTGGAATAGTCCCAAAGCCTGTCAAACAACCAGTGTCCCTTGGAGATTTACAGATGAAACAGCGAAGTCGACGCATTCGGACGGTAATCGCCGTCCTGCTGACGATTCTGACTGCGGGGGCAGCGTGCGGGTCTCCTGTCGAGGACAGTTCTATCCAACAGACGTCGTCGACGTCGCGTTCGTCGTCCGGCTCCGACGTCTATGAAGTTCCAGATCAACTGCGTGATGCCACTATGGTGTGGTCCGCAGAGCCGGAGGTCGACCTCTTTTCTGCCGAGGGTACTTTGACCCGTGCAGCCCAGGAATCGATAGCTATTGGAGCTACGGTTGGCTTGGACTACACATATCGAGGCTTCGCGGCCAGCGGTAACTACAAAGGCGGGGATTCGATATACTCAATCTTCCAATCCGCGACCGGCGACGGTCCGTTCGCAGGAACGATTCATAGTCGTATTCAAAAAGTCAATCCAAGTGATAACGGATTCGAGGCGTTGACGTGCGTGCTGTCGATCGGGCTCGACGTCCTCGAGAACGGCAAGTACTCGCCGTCGCTCCTGACCAATATAGCGGGAGAAGAACTGCGCATACGCTTCATCCGCACCGGCGACAAGACAACGACAGCACGTGAATCCATGCCGTCGTCCATTCAGGAGTCCGAGAATTTGCATTGGCAGGCGCCTACCGATAACAGGTTTGCCGGGTGGGAAATCGACGGATTTGCTGATGTTGAACCTGGCACGGCGGAAAGTGGTCGTTGCGTTCCATGGGCGAGATCACTGTATCCGGACGTAGAGCCCATCGTCTCTCGTGAGGCATACGCCCGAGACAACCCGCCCCCCGTTCAGCCGGCCTACCCGGGATGGCCGGATAGTGCCAGTTAACGACGTTAAAAACAAGATTCATGCATGTTGGGAGCGGATCTCGGTGCGATCAGGTCGCTGGGGGAATGGCGCCGGGGAGGAATCGCCGTCGCAGCTGCTTCTGAGTTCATAAAGCCCTACGTACTGTCGGTGGATGATCGCGAAGCGCCTATGAGCCGCGAGATCACGCTTGACGCATCGACATTCGGATTCGATGCAAGGAACGCGGAATTCCGAAGCTCGACGAGTACACACGCAACGCGACGGGGGACGAGCAGTGGGATCAGCTGGCAATGGTGAGTCGGCCCGAAGGGAAGAGCCCAGCCAGTGGGGAGATCCTGGCTTGGCTAGCAAGTGATGAATCGTGTCATGACTCGAGAAGCAGAGTGAGGATTCACGGATGAGCGAAGGAGGGCGAATCATGCGTTTGGCCGCCGCTGTTCTGTTGGCAATGCTGGGTGTTGTCGCAGCGTGCGATTCAACCACCGAGCACGGTGGGGCGCCAGCGACGACGTCAGCATCACATCGGCCGGCCACAGATGTCTATGAAGTTCCTGACCAGATCCGTGACGCAACGATGGTCTGGTCTGCTGAACCGGGTATCGATCTCCTTGCAACCGAGGGAACACTGATTCGCGCTGCTCTAGAGTCCTTCGCTATCGGGTCTTTGGCCGGGCTCGACTACACGTATTTAGGTTTTGCAGACAGTTCGAACAGCGTGGCCGGCGGCCCGCTGTATTCACTGTTCCGAGCCGACACCGGACAAGGTCCGTTCGCGGGGACGCTTCACGGTCATCTCCAGCAGATCGTTCCCACGGAGGTCGGCTTTGACGTCATTTCATGCGTACTTTCCGTCGGCCTCGATGTGAAAGTCGACGGCAAATACAGCCCGTCGGGGCTCGCGGGCGGTGAGGGAGGTGAGCTACGTTCACGGTTCATCCGCACCGGTGAGGCAGCGAAATCACCAGTGGTGAAACAATCATCGTCTTCAACAGGTCCGGATAGTCGCCACTGGCAGGCGCCCACTGGCAATCAGTTCATCGGCTGGGAAATCGACGGTTTCACCGACAGGGATCCGACCACTTCGGGGAACGGTCGATGCGCCCGGTGGGCGCGATCGCTATACCCGCACACGACTCCCGCGATCGCCCGTGACGCTTACGCCAGAGACAATCCACCCCCGGTGCAACCGGCATACCCCGGTTGGCCCGACAGCAGCCACTGAATTGGCTCAGAACAACACGGTGCTCGGTAGGAGTAATGGCTTTGACTCATAAAGAACTCGATATGAAAGTTCGACGACTTCAACTGGACGAGTGCGCACGCAATGCTACAGGGGGTGAGCAGCGGTATCAGTTGGCCGCGGCGATTCGACCCGAAGGAAACAACCCGAATAGTGGAGTAATTGTGGACTGGCAGGCAAGCGGTGAATCATCTCGTGACTCGAACAATACTTGGCGAGCGGAGATCTACGGATGAAACAGCGAAACCGGCGGGCGAGTATGACAACCGCAGTCCTGCTGACGATGCTGACCGCGGTTGCAGCGTGCGATTCTGTCGACGAAGACGACGACGACGGCGGCGCCGCTCCAGAGACAACGTCGATGTCGCCTTGGCCAGCGATTGATGTTTACGAGGTTCCTGATCGCGTGCGTGACGCCACGATGGTGTGGTCCGCAGAACCTGGTATCGACCTGTTCTCGGCTGAGGGAACGGTCATCCGCGCCGCCGGAGAGTCACTCGTCATTGGGCTGATGGTTGGCCTTGACTATACGTATGTAGGGTTTGCGGCCAGTTCGAACAGCGAGGCAGGCGGCCCGCTGTACTCGCTTTTTCAGGCCGACACAGGACAGGGTCCGTTTGTCGGTACAGTCCACGGTCACATCCAACAGGTCATCCCGACGGACGCTGGCTTCGACGTACTGTCATGTCTAGTCGCCGTCGGCCTCGACGTAAATGCAGACGGAGAGTATTCGCCATCGCGGCTCACAAATGGTGACGGACAAGAGCTTCGCTCGAGTTTTATTCGCACCGGCGACCCCTTGACGTCACCTGCGGTGCCCCAACCATCGTCTTCACCGGTAGGCGATGACCTGCAATGGCAAGCGCCCGCAGGCAACCAATTCGGCGGTTGGGAAATCGATGGCTTCATAGACATCGATCCCGTCACGTCTGGCAAAGGTCGTTGCGCCCCATGGGCGCAATCGCTCTACCCAGACGCACCACGAATCATCACTCGCAATGCCTACGCCAGGGGCACTCCGCCACCGGTGCAGACTGCGTACCCCGGATGGCCAGATGGCCACTAATGACGGGGAATTCGGAATTATGACTGACATGAATTGGGAAGCGCCCACGGATAACCAGTTATTTATCGGCGCTGCAGTTCGATCAGTTCGGAAAGTGCGTCTTGTGCACACAGTCGAAGTTGCTGTTCGTCGAGATCGCCACAGCCGCGCAGGGCCTCGTCCGATACGAACGCGTCGATGTCGATAAACAATTGATTGACGGTCCCTGATACAGCCGGATCCAGGCTTGCCGGCCAGTCGTTCACCAAGCGTAGGTACTGGGCTTCGAAGTCTTCCACTGACAGTTCGTGATTGACGAAATTTTGGATCGTAGGAATGAAGACAGCGCACTGTACGTATATCGAACCGGTCCTTTGCGGAAGGTTGGGTCGACGTCGAGCGGTTATACGCCGCAGCCACTTTTGGAGATCTCTGGCGTAGTTGCGCCGTAGACCTTTCTGTTCGACGTAGTGGCCGAACAACCGTTCCAGTTCCTCGATCGCACGTTCCGTAGCCGGTGTCGTTCCTTCGGAGATCAACACGCGCGCCGTCTGCAGAATTGGTGCCCGCTCCCAGCCCTGCAATTCCTGGAGTTTGCCGACCATGCTGTCGGCGTCCGGATCGTCGATCCGAACACCCAGGTTGTGCAATATCGCTTCGATTCCCGATCGTCCGCCTCGTGTGGCGAGGCTTTCGACCGCGGAAACCTGCACGGCGATGTCGGGATCGTCCAACATCTCGACAAGTCGTCGGCGGACTCCTGAGTCGTCCAGATGGTTTGCCATTCTCATGGCCGCTTCGTCGCGCGCATCGAAGGCGGCGGAACGCGACGCCACGATCAGGGCACGAACAACGTCGTCTGTCACGTCACTCCCGGATAGTCGAGTGCTGGCGCACAGGCGTCCAGGATTCCTATCTCCTTGGACGCAGACGGGCGTCGGTTGGTTCCACTGAGGTTTCGAGATTTCGGTTCCGGTCGACAGTGAACCCATAAGAGTGATGACCGCATCCGTTCATAGCCTTCCGTAAGAGAGGAAGGCGCGCTGGCCCCCCAGCCAGCAGAATCGGCTGGGGACCGGGCATCACGGACGGCCGAGTTCATGGACAGGTACATGCGCTCGTCGTGTGTGCCGCCGAGCTACGGCTCGTAACGATGACAGGCTCACCGGCTAGCTGGGCTGCAGAACCCAACGCGGTCCCGGGCGCTCACGGGTCGGTTTTACTAGCTCTATTAGCAATGCGCAGGGACATTACATACCGACCGGCGTGTAACGGATAAAGGCTGCCGCCTATATTCGTGCAGACAGTTCAGAAAACCACCCCAGAACGGACCCCATGACTGACAATGCTCTGCCAGAGCCGTTCTCGGCCGACGACCAGGACTTTTTAGCCAGCAGCGGGATTGCGGTTTCCGTCGAGCCCGAGGGTGTATTGGTGTCCGGCAACGTTGACGCCGTGGAGGGCTACCTCGCTCGCATCAAGGACTTGGCCGGTGACGCTGTCCAGGTTTCGGGGATCGACAAGGTTTCCCTGGCGGCTGCTGCCGCTGTCGCAGGTGGCGTCGCTTCGAGTACAGCGCAGTATGGCCAATTCGTACGGCTTTCCCCGGATAGTCTCAGCATGCTCAAGTCTTACCGGGTGCTGCCCGGTGCGCCCGGCTGGAACCGGATGATGGTCGTCGATTCCTCGCACAAGTTCCGAGGCCAGATGCAATGGCAAAACGTGTCGATGACTCCTACCCGCGCCTTGAGCCTGCAGCTCCTCGCCGTACAGATTGCCCTGCAGACCGCGGTCCAATCCGTCGCCGACGCTGTCGAGCGGGTCCAGGGGACAGTCGACAAAATTTTAGTACTGGCAGAGGCGTCGAGAGTCGGTGATGTGGTGGGTAACCATGCTGCACTTTCCCGCATAGCGAAGGTGCACGGGGAAACTGGCGCCTTGCCCACCGCCGACTGGGAATCCATTGCACCGCTCGGTCCTGCCCTGGAGGTGGGAATTGAGCGGCTGCGTGAGCATGCCAAGCGGACAGTGGCGGGATTCGATGCATTGAAGCCGGTGCAGGACCGTGCGAGCTATCTCAAGAATGCGGTGGGCGACAAGCGGCTGGGAGAGACGCTGCAACTTCTCGTGATCGCGGAGCAGTCGCTATATCTGTGGCAGAAGATGCGTATCGAACGGGTAAGGGTGACGGAACCTGAGTACCTGCAAACTGTCGTCCAGTCAGCTCGTGGCCTCCTGTTGGAACACTTCGAGCGTGATGGAGACCTGCTGCTTCATGCCCGTGGCGAGTTGGCCAGCTATGCCGCCATCAAACCGCTGGAAATCATTCGCTGGATGTCGACGAATGACCTCAAGCGCGATATGACTTCGCTGCGTCAGGACCTGGACGGTTTCGCCAGCGCTCGCGGAAGCCAGGTCGCGGGGTGGATCGAACATGAAGATCCCTCTGTGGGAGACGCTCTCGCTGAGGTGGGCAACCGCGCGAAGGCCGTGGGCGGCGCAGCTGTCGCTATCGGGAGCAAGGCTGCGGACATCGGGGCCAGCGGGCTTGGATGGGTTGGTCGCAGTCTGCAGAATGTCGCAGCGAGTCGCGGCAAGGCGAACGACTCCGAGGCAAAGGCTTCAATCGACGAGCGATAGCACGTAGTGGTGCAGTTCAGCCCCTATTTCATCATCGATGGTTGTCGGTCCTGCAACGTAAGGTCCCGCTTTGAGGTTCGCCCCCAGGTGGACAGTGGATGCGCGGCGATGACGGGCGCGGTCACGTGACCGTTCATAGTTGGTGGGGCTAAGCATCCCGATGGTGGGGGCAGCTATCAACTGCAACAACTAATTGAGTGGCGTAATAAATACGTGGCGGTAGTAGTGCTCGTCATTGAACGTCGAACACAGACTCTCGGCGCATCGAGCGCCGCAGCCCGTGCAGTTCGCTCGCCTGCTTTATGACCTCAGCGGTGTATCGAGTTCCCCCCTCCGAGGGCATGATTGCACCCGCGACATCGCCGCCGTGTTCGGTGACAGCCATGTCCAAGGCTTCGAGGGTCAGATCGGTGCGCATCCGATAGTCGCGGACCAGCCGGGTGTCTTCTTCGATTGCTCGCCCTCGACCGCACAGAGATGCATATCGCCCTTGCCAAATCCAGCAGAACCTGTGGTCCCGCTATCTCGGCGTCCATCATCCGGGGTGAACCTCAGAGGATGAATCCCAATGTCACTACCGTAACTCCGCTGACCGTGGGTCCTGACTGGCCCCGCCGGGCTTGTGGCGATCGTCGCGATACTGGATTGGCGGTGGCCTAATGTATACCAGGCAGTATGTAAGGGAGAAGGGCGTCGTGCACGAATGTTGGATTTGAGCTCGCTGGCAGCTGAGGAAGTCAAAGACTGTGGTTGGGTAGAGCTGTTTCCGTGGCTCGACGATTACGTCTCCGAACGCGCATCGCTGCTCGAGCGTCTCGGCACCGACGAGTGGTGGCTCGAGGATTCCCCTCGTACAACTGCTGAGGGTACGAGTCTCGAGAAGCTGCTGAAAGAGCTATCGGAACTGTTCGTTGCTGGACACAAATCGTTGGCGTTGGCTCTCGCTTTCCCATCTCTCGATCCGGACCTTCCCGTCAGCGCTTTGGTCCTGGGTGCTCGCGCCGCCACATTGGTCGGTCGACTCACAAGCGGCGCGACGGTGCGCGACCTTCTGAGCCTGTCAGTTCACGACGCTTTCAAGATCAAAGGTACTTCGGAGGGCACCGTACGCGAGTTGGTCGACGGGTTACTCGGATGCGCTGTACTGGTCGAGCCCTCGGCTGGGGCCGCGGCCGACGTACGGGTCACGACGCAGCCCGCTGTCATCCAGTTGGTCGATGATCTGGCCGCGTTCGCCTATTGGCGCACGGTGCGGGGGATGAGCGATCGGCCCCTCCTGACGGTGTCCATTGATGATGAGGCTCCCGAGCAGGTGCAAGAGGTGGCGGCTCGAATTGCGGCTTTGACGCCCCTCGACCTGCCGGCACCGCGCCCAAATGATGCAGTCGACGAAATCGAAAATCTGGCCGAGCAGTTGGATGATCGCGAAAGTCTCATTCTGCGTGAACGGCTCATGGCTGCGGAGAAACAAACGCTCGGCGCGCTGGCCGTCAAACTCAACTTATCGGCCGGACGGGTCAGTCAACTCGAGTCTGCCGTGAAAGCTCGCTTCAATTCGTTCTGTGGCTACGGGACAGCAGTTGGGAATCTGCTGGCCAGCATGCGTGTGGAGATTCAACCGGTTGCTTCGCTCGATCGACTCCTGGAACTGCATCCGACTATATCATCGACGGTTCCTTCTCTGGGGGTCCCGCTGTGGCTGGTACTGGACCGTTTGGACGACTACTTCGATGTCAAAGATGGCTGGGCGGCCGCACCTGACGTTGGGGCCGCGAAGCGTCGTACTCTTTCGTTGCTCGAAGACCTCGAGTCGGACAATGGGGTCGTCGACCTCGACGAGGCAACGGTTGCTCTATCGATGGACCACGGTGAGTTCGAGTCGTGGCTGCAGTGGTGCAGTGTGCCTGTCATCGGCGGCCACGCCTTGCTACGAACCAAGCGAATCGCAGACCACGCGGTCGGTGCTCTGGAAGCGCTTGGCGGACCGCGTTCGGCGAGCGAGCTACGCGAACTGGTAGATCCTGGTAGAACCGTCGAAGGAGTCGAAAGGTGTCTTAGTTCCGACGCTCGAGCGCGGCGCGACACCGACGGGCAATGGCACCTTGTGGAATGGGCGGCAGCAGTCGCCGTGATCGAAGCCACGGTGCCCGAAGCGACGTTCCGAAAAGACGAGAGTGGAGCTGTTCGCAGGCGAACGCAGGGGCGCGCCAAAACTCCTGACAGCACTCGAAGGCTGTATCGAATCGGCATCGGCTGGCGGTATCGCGTAGTGGTGACTGGCGATCACCTTCGGGGGTCCGGCTTCAGCTTGCCTGCCGGTGTAGCGACAGCTGTTGGGTGTGAGCGCGGCGAGACCGTTGAATTAGCCAGTCGCCTGGGAGAACAGGCCATCAGATGGACGGGAGCGCAACCCACGATCGGATCCATTCGGAGGTTCCTCGCCGAACTGCCCGTCAAGGTAGGCGACTCCGTCTACCTCGACTTCGCTGCCTCGCGAGAATTCGACGTCGCGGCCGCTGCCGCAGTACCTGAAGACGCAGACCCGTTGCGTCGTGCGTTGTCTTTGATTGGGCACTCCGCACCCATGTCGATCGCCGAACGCCACCAAATCCGAGTACTGGCCGACGCGATCGGAATGGCAGGTGAAACGCGCCCTCGGCGATTGCTCGGAGCATACGAAGCTGCAAGTGAAGAGGCGGTCGTGGAACTGCTGGAGACGGCATGGATGCACGCCAGCTCGACAGATGAGGTCAAAACGTGAGGGAACTCGAGATCGTAGGCACCGTCGAGGCGCCACCCGACCCGTCGCTGGCGAGTTCGATCGGGCTCCATCACACGCTTGCTACCGCTCTTGCAGACTTGATCGACAACAGCATCGACGCACGCGCGCGTCACATCCTCGTGCGTTTCCTTCAGCGCGGCACATCGGTCACTGGGGTGCGTGTGATCGACGACGGGGTGGGTATGGACTCCGAAACGATCGACGGTGCAATGACCTTTGGACGCCGTCGCGAGTACGAGCCGCGCGCGCTGGGATACTTCGGTGTCGGGATGAAAGCGGCTTCGTTGAGCCAAGCGTCGACGCTGGTTGTGTGGTCGCGTGCCGAGTCGAGTAGTGCACAGGGTCGTCGTATCGATCGTGATGCGCCGCATCGAGTCTCGACCATCAGCACCGAGCAAGCGGAACTCGAACTGGCCCGAGCGTACCCGCGATTTCCGTTCGACACGGGGACCATCGTCGAGTGGCAGGGGATAACCACGTTCCTGCGCTCCTCAGACGCCGACGAGCAGACGAGTTGGCTCGAGCAGACAAAGCAGGAGATCGCCGACCATATCGGGATTGTGTTCCACCGCTTACTCTCGCGTGGTGAGATGTCCATATCGCTCGACACTTTCGACGTGGAGGGGCTGGGGGCAGGATTCCGCACACCGATCGATCCGATCGACCCATTCGCGACACCGCGGACCGGAGCCGCGGGATACCCGAGAACGCTGCCCGTTGAGCTCGACGGGGTGACGCTCGCAGTCACGGCACACATCTGGCCGGCGCGCAGCTCGCTGCCGCAGTTTCGGCTGTACGGGGCTCCGGGACGTGACCATCAGGGCCTGTATTTCTACCGCAGCGACCGGCTACTACAGACCGGCGGATGGAACGGTATCGTGCTTCCTCGGCCGGACTATGGACTTGCACGGGTGATCGTCGATCTGGATCCGGCTGTCTCCCAACATCTTGCGATAAACCCGGAGAAGGCTGGTGTCACCGTCGATGCCACTCTCACTGCAGCGTTGGAGTCCGCTCTAGCTTCCGGAGGGTTGCTATCAGCTGCTGAGGTCGCGGTTCGTTCTGCACGGAGTCGACAATCACGGCCCGTCGAGATAGTTGAACCGAACAAGGGCTTGCCGGAGGATTTACTCGACGCCTTCGCTGATTCGTTTGAGTTCAGCGAGTTTCAGGATCAAGTGGACATCGGATGGCGGGCACTCTCTCGAGACAAGTTTTTCGAAGTCGACTTGAAGTGTCGCACGCTGTGGATCAATGCACGGTTTCGGCGGGAGCTCCTCGGACACCGCAGCTACAACAGTACCGATGCCCCAGTGTTGAAGACGCTTCTGTATTTGCTTGTGCATCAAATGTTTCAAGGTGCGCGTGACAGTCACAGCAGTAAACAGGCTGAACAAATGCAAGTGTGGCAAGACGTGCTGATTGCCGCATTATCGGCTAGGCGCCTCCAAGAGAAAGATAAATTGTGAGTACAGATCTGGTCGAAGCCACTGCGCGCGAGTTCACACCGTTCAAACCCGATGATGTCGCTCGGCAAGTCAGCGGCCGTCTCGGGCGCGAGGTCACGATCGAGGATATCGTGGCGGTCTTGGTCGACGAAAGCGCTGTTGCCGCGCGGTCTGCGGCAGCTACCAGCTTTAGAGGGTGGGATGCCGAGATCGTCGAGTCGTGGGCCGAAAAGACCGCCGCAGGCAGCGTCGAGCGACGAGAACTGATCTACTCGCGACTCGGTGTCCCATCTGAAGGTTACGAAGTGCTGGATACGCAGTTCCCACGTGAGGGCGTACCTGTGTTGATCGCTGATCCTGACGTATGGACTCCCTGGTACACCGTCGAGCGACGCACAGCACACGACTTTTATTGGCGTGCGTACAAGCGCGTTCTCGCCGCGCAATGGAATGACGACTCAGCGGTCGGGAAGCTGGATGTCGCGACGACCAATGTTGTTTCGCGACTGGCAGATCCGACGAGAGACGAGCCCTATCAGTCCAAGGGGCTGGTTGTCGGATACGTCCAAAGCGGCAAAACAGCCAATTTCAGTGGCGTGCTGGCAAAGTCCATGGATGCGGGGTACCGGCTGATCATCGTGTTGACCGGAACTATAGAACTGCTACGTAGTCAAACTCAACGACGTCTCGACAAGGAGTTGATCGGTCGTCAGAACATCGGTGCGGACAGTGACTACGAGAACGACGAGGACTGGATAGCGCATCAATTCTTAGAGCACGAGGTGGATCCGAACACTTCCAATACTGTTCCGGCAATTCGTCGTCTGACGGGTGCTGATTTCGACTTCAAGGCTCTGGGGAAGGGTTTGGGCGCGCTTCACTACGAGTTCGTCGATCATTCTCTGCCTCTCAATCATCCAAAAAATTTGTATCCCACCAACATTCGTATTGCGATTGTAAAGAAGAACTCGACCGTGCTCAAGAAGCTCGTCGACGATCTCCGGAAGATTCCAACCGATCTTGCCCAGATTCCGGCCTTGATCATCGACGACGAGGCCGATCAGGCGTCGGTCAACACGGTCAACCCAGCCAAATTCGTCACGGAGAAGGTGGAGCGCACCGCAATCAACGAGCGAATCTCGGACTTGCTAGCACTGCTCAAACGCTCACAGTACGTCGGCTATACGGCAACGCCGTTCGCGAACGTCTTCGTCGACCCTGTAGACAGCGAGAACATTTTCCCCAAGGACTTCATCCTCAGCTTGGAGCGTCCGACGCCGTACATGGGGGGGGAGAGACTTTCACGATTTCGACGACGATCTCGACGAGTCTGCGAAGACCCCGCGCAACTCCAATCAGAAGGCGTACGTGCGGGACCTGCGCGCAGACTGGGACGACGATTCCAGGTTCGCCGAGCAGCAACAGGCTCTGGACTCTTTCGTCCTTGCCGGTGCGATGAAATTGTATCGAGAGTCCAAGAGCGACAGAAAATTTCGACACCACACTATGCTTGTCCACCAGTCGGTGAAACAGGCTGAGCATGCAGCGTTGGCAGATGAGTTCAAACGGTTGTGGAAGTCGTCAGGTTACTCGCAGCCGTCGGCACGTCCACGGCTCGAGAACTTATGGAATACCGATTTCGGCCCGGTCAGCGCGGTTAGGGCCGAAGGTGTGGAAGTCCCTGAATCTTTCGATGAGCTGTATCCGTTCGTCGGCGTAGCCCATCGCAAGATCTCCGAAGGCGTCTCGCCTGTCATCATAGTCAACGGTGCGGCGGAGAAGGACTATGCGCAGGATGCACTGGACTTCCAGGAGCGCCCGGTATGGAAGATCCTTGTCGGTGGTGCGAAACTCAGCCGGGGGTTCACCGTCGAAGGACTCACCACTACGTATTACACCCGTAGGACGCCACAGGCAGACACTCTGATGCAGATGGGCCGTTGGTTTGGCTTTCGTCCAGGCTACAAGGATCTGGTACGTCTGTTTATCGGGCGAAATGTTCCTGGCCCGGCAGGCAAGGACTTCGATATGTACAAGGCTTTCGAGTCCATTGTGCAGGATGAGGAGGAGTTCCGTAGCGAGCTGGAGCGATTCGCGTCCGTGAATACGCTAGGCGAGCCCATGGTGACGCCACGCGATGTCCCGCCGATGGTGTTTCAGTCTCAACCCTGGCTCAAACCGACTGCTGCGAACAAAATGTACAACGCCGAGCAGGCCTACCGGGGAGTCGGTGGGCAAGCGTTCAGCTTCACCATGCAGAGGCCGCGTGGCAAGGATGGAGTTCACAACGGAACGCATTTCGACGCTGTCAAGCCGCTGCTACGAAACCTCGGCGCGAAGGATTCGTTTCGTCTGACCAACAGTCTTGGCATCGAGCAGCAGTTCGAAGCTCGCCACGGCATCATATCGGCGAGCACAGTGCTCGCTGCAGTCGAGAAATTCGTTTGGGACGAGAATTGGGACTTTGAGCCACATCTCGCTGCGATGCGAACCGCAATAGAGAATGGACTGTTGGAAGATTTCGCAATTCTCCTGCCTCAGCCCAAGAATCGGCCCCAGCTCGAGATCGTGGGGTGGCACGAAAAGTTGCCGATCGTCAACCGTCGTCGGCGCGACCGCGAGTACCGCAGCGGTTTCAGTGGTACCGCTGTACGCGAGCGCCAAGCGATCGAACACATCGCGGGAAGCCCGGGGAAGAATGGCGGCCCAATTGCCGAGTCCCTGTACCGGAAGACCCGAGGCGGTCTGATCTTGCTGTTTGCCAACGATCCCAAGGACGGATCGCGGCAATTCAATCGAGCGCAGACGGGACCTGTCAGTCCCGTAGACTTCGCAACTCTGTTTTCCTACGCGCTGCCGTACGCGGCGGAGCCCACGCCGAAGATCGGCTTCCGGGTGAAGAAGTCCGGGGCAGGCGCGATCGTCGATGCACGCTGAACGGCCGAGTACCTATATGAGGTGGATACTGCAATGGCAAAAGTAATTACCACTATCAGCTTGAAGGGTGGAGTCGGAAAGACGACTGTCACAGCGGCTCTCGCGGAGTTCATGGCGTCGGAGTTCGGCAAGCGAGTCCTCCTCGTGGACCTGGATTCGCAGATCAACCTGACGACGATGCTGATCGGTGAAGAACGGTGGATCGACCTCAATGCGAGGAAGCTGACGATTGCAACGCTGTTTGCTGACGCTGTGAATGGGACCTCGGACTTCGATCTGCATTCGACGATTCAAAAGGGTGCGTCGACTGTGAAGAAGATCAGCAATGTGGACTTGCTGCCGTCCTCTCTCGACCTGATCGGGTTGCAGGAAGAGTTGAGTGCGCTGCGGGTCCGCGACGGCTCTCCCGTAGCAGGCGTCGGGCTACTCGGCGCGGCCCTCGAACCAGTGAAAGACTTCTACGACTTCATACTCGTGGATTGCCCGCCCAACGTCGGTCCGGTGACGTTGAATGGACTGGCGATGGCGGACGGTTACATAATTCCGACCATCCCTGACTTCTTGTCGACCTATGGCATCCCGCAAATTCAGACATATATCGAGAAGTTCGCCGATCAGCTGGGACGCAGCATCATCGAACTTGGGCTGGTGATAACGAAGTACAAATCCAATTCATCGGTTCACACCACCGTTCTTCGAAATTTGCGACGCAACCAAGATATTCAGCACGTACTTCCCCCGTACTTGCCAGAGGCCAACTCGATCGCGATGGCTGCGGACTTCAAGCCATTCGGCACGCTTCGGGTCAAGTACGGAAACCAGGGCCAGTACGACAAGTTCAAAGAACTTACCAGGACAATCCTCACGGAAGCGCAGGCAAAGCTATGACCAACTCGTCCGAGACCCTTCAGCGAGTCCGTAATGATGAACTGGGCGGTGCACTTCTGAAAGTTGCTGCGGTGGATCCTGTTGCCAGCCAGGTGCTTAGCAGCCTGTTCAGAGTTCTTGCAGACGAGGCGGCGCGAACACCCCGATTCGCGAAGGCCTTGTCGGCGGCGCTGGTAGTTACGTCGGAGACTCCCGATTCGGCTGCAGTACCTGCGCCGCCCAAACCGGCCCGAAGGTTGCCGTCGAAGGCGAAAGTTGCCCGTCAGCCCGGGGTCTTCGACCCGTTCGATGTGTTGCGCCACTCCGGCGAGCAAGCGTTGACGGAGAAGCTTTCGACACTCACGATCGATCAGCTGCGGGACATCATTGCAGAGCAAGAGATCGACACGCACAAGGAGAGCGGCCGCAAGCGCAAAGCGGAGGTGCTCGTGGCATGGACTTTCGACCGGGTGAAAGCCCTTGCCTCGAAGGGAAGTGCGTTCAGATAGCGGACTGAATCTGAGCAACACTTCGGTGCGCGTCCGCTGGACCCGCGTAAGAGTCGCGCCTGGTTACAGGGTTGACGTTGGCAGGTCGACCCCGAGGTTCGCAGCCGGACGTGTCGAGAGCTGCGGGTACTTGCCGAAACCACCACTCTCGGCGAGGCGTGAATCGGCGATGGACGTTTTCGGCTTACGCATTCACAGTGACGAAATGTAATGGTTGAGTGGACACCTGCCGGGCTGCGTCGAACCGCGGCGCGCAGCTGCTCCCTGCTCGTTGCTCAACGCTGCAGCAGGCGCGCTTTCTGCGCATCGAACTCTGCGGGCGTAAGGATACCTTCGTTGCGAAGTTCTGCGAGTTTCCTGAGTTCGTCGGCGATCATGGATGCCGGCATGGCGGCATCCATGACCGCAGCCGGAGTCAAAGCTGGCGAAAGAACCGGGGCCGCGACACTGTACCGCGAGCCGAACAGCGGGTGCTTGCGAAACCAGGCTTCGATCAGCTCCGATGTTCCATGGTTGACCTCTACTGACGCCAAAGTTGTACCGTTGCCAAGCACATGGAAGTCCCTTGTCAACATCTTGCCGCTTTTCGTCACGGAAAATCCACGCACATCGGCGATATGAACGCGGAAAGCCTGAGTGAACTCTGCGCTCTTGACGTAGGCAGCAGTGCCGTCCTCATGCTCGATAATTTTTCCGTTGCCGAATCCCAATGCATGCTTGGTGGGCATTGTTTCTCCTATGATGGATGCTCGTACACTCAGTGCGTTCGGTCGATCATTGATCGGTCAGGGGATGTAGCTCGTTACTGCATCAGTGATTTCAGGTCGACTCAGCTCGCTGCGGACCCTGGAACGAAGATCGTTGCTGAGAAGGCGGTTTCTCCATCAGATTTCCACGGTGCGATCAGTGGCTGCAGGGTGGGCACCGTGCAGTTCCGCGCCCAATACGGCTAAGCGACGTCGACGTGCCACATATCTCGATGCGCACCAAACCAGCTGCGCTGCTTGACGGTGGATTCGATTTTCAACCGCTGTCCATCGAGTTCGTTGTAGAGGGGATAGGGGCGAAGCGAGTTGTGCACAGAGATCCGCGAATTATCCAGCACGGCGATCTTTCCCAGGTCGAACAATCGATGGAGATCGCGACGTAGCAGGATACCGCCCTCGTCGTGGTGATCTCCGACCTTCGCGTAGCTGTAGAGGTGGGCGGCTTCGAGTACCTCGTGTGGCATGTCTCCGGAGAACGCGCAGTTCGACGCATACCGGTCCATCAGATGCGCACGAAAAGCGGGTTGTCCGAGCCGAACTCGGGTGATGCGCTCGGTGAAACCCCCCGCTCAACTGAACCGATACCGATCGGAGCACGCGCATACCCCGCTGTCCCAGGTCTGTGGTCAATGCAGCGTTGAACGCCGGCCAATCCAACTCGCGAATGCTCAGCTGAGACTTAGGACTTCTACAAACCGATCGAAGCATCTCGCCACTGAGCTCACCTGCCAGATCGATCCACGCTTCACCGTGATGTGTTCGATAGGTCTTTACGTCGATCATTTCTGTGGCAGGTTCTTCGAATTCGTTTTTGCACTGGCCACACTTATATCGTGGCTTCAATTTTATTCGTTCGTCGAGAGAGCGCCCGGGACCGCAGTATGGGCACTTCTTTAGTTCTTTCCTCGCGAAACCTGTTTCTACACGTTCGACGACGGACGCCCCTAGCAGTCGCTTCTGGTCCCACACGACAAGCGCGTCACCGACACCGTGTTCCGACTGTTGGGAACTTGACTGTCACTGACGTACTGCGACGAAGGGTCGTCGTCGTAGGCGTGACCGCCGCGACCGCCACTCTGATCGCTCTTCGCCAGTACCAACCAGGCTCGAGAAATTGCCCGGTGGCGGACGGCCAGACGATATCCACTAGCTGAAGCGGTTCGTACGCAGCACGAAATTCATTGGCCATTTGTATCGGTTGTAGCGTGGCCTGCGCAAGCCAGCGACGCTTCAGCTTCTACTCGTTGATGGCTGCCCCGCTACTGCAGCGGGGTATCTGCCACTTCGCGGTTGACCCGGTTCATTCATCTGAATGAATTTCGATCCCGGACCGGATTCGTTCGCAGAGTTCAAAATTGCCGATGTCTCGAAACGCCGCAGATAGGGCTATTTTCGAGCTCTTCTAGGGTGGTGGCTGGTCAATCCGACCACTGAGCATCGTCCAACTTTGTCACCCACCCCCTATAGGTTGGGTCCTGTTCGAGTTTGGCCGAAATGTGAGGATCCGATGTCGGTTACTGATGACCCCGAGCTCCGGGGGCGGGTTCGTCGTCTGCTCGAGTTTCTTCGCGAGACTGTGGGTGCTCAGTCGAAGCCGATTCGCCGGTACGGCGTCGATGCGCGTGTCGAGTGGTTGTTCGATGATGCCCGACCTCTCGACGTCAATACCGACGTCGCGCCCGGTGACGTAGCGGTTCGTATCCCGCGCACCAGCATCGAGCAGCCTCCAGGTCTCCCGGAAGTGCTCGAACAGTGGGTCGACGACACCACCACACCGCCAACGGTCAAAGCCGATGCACCAACCGAGGCCCATGAGTGGCTCCAAGACTGGACCACGTGGTCTCTGGATGACCGTGAACGTAGGCCGTTGGCCGAGCTGTTCCGTTCCATCGACCTCATGCTCCACGACCTTGGCACTCAGCCCGAGTCGCTCGAACTTGTCATCGCCTCTGGGTATCTCGACGCTACTGTCGGGGACCAGCGGATCTCGACGCATCTGATCACTCAGCAGGCCAGTATCAGTCGCGAGGATTCCACCGGCGACTTGCTTGTCACTGTTGCGCCCGCCAGCTCCCCGCGGCTGGAGGACGTCGAGGTTCTGCTCGACTTGGAGGGTTTCGACCGCGCCGGCTCGAAGGTGCTGCACCGCAGCTTGTCCGAACTGGTGTCCTCGTCACTGTCCGCGGATATCCCGCGGTTGCTCGGCCAGTGGGCCACGTCGGCCCTGGCGCAGCCGCTGACCGTCATCGCCGATCACGACAAGCCCGTCGATTCCACAGCAAACACTCTGCGGATGTCGCCGGCGCTGGTTCTACGCAAACGTGGCGCCTATGCCCTCGCGTCGTACTACGAAGCAATGCTCGCTGCGCTCGATGACGGTGCACCCGTTCCGGTGGGGCTCTCGCAGCTCGTCGAGACTTACGATGACAACACCCGTCGCGACTGGCTCGACTCTCACGTCAGCGACACCCCCAGCGCAGAGCCGCTCTTCCCACTGCCGGCCAACCGCGCCCAGGCCGGTATTTACAACCGCGTCATGAACGACACCGGCGTCGTCGTCGAAGGCCCTCCCGGCACCGGCAAGACCCACACGATCGCAAATCTGATGTCCGCGTTGATGGCTCAGGGTCAGCGTATCCTCGTCACCAGCGAGAAAGCTCAGGCGCTGCGCGTACTCAAGGACAAGCTTCCTGCCGAACTGCAAGATCTGTGCGTCTCCGTCACCGACATGGCACGCGGGGGATCAGCCGAACTCGACGAGAGCGTCTCGACTATCGCCGCTCGTAAGGCCGCGTTCGACGCGACCGAGTCCGCGCGCAAGATCCGTTCCCTCGCTGCCAAGCGGATGGGCACCAAAGAGCGCCGTTACAAGCTCACCAAGCAGATCGGCCTTGCGCGGTCCTCCGAAGCAGAGATCCACACCTTCTCACCGAAGTATTCGGGAACTCTTGCCTCGATCGTCACCAAGCTCAACGCGCAGGAGAGCGAGCTCGGGTGGATACCAGGTCCGCTCCACACCGAGACCGCGCCATTCGACGACGCAGCCTTCGCTTCGCTGTTCACCGAGCAGTCCGACGGGCACAGCCTCCCGACGGCCGACGAGGTCCGCAGCTTGTGTGCCCGAGCCTCGGGGGACGTGTCCGACTCGATTTTCGATGCCATCGATCCGATTCAGCTGCAGTACATCCTGCCGTCGGCGCAGGCCCTGATCGACCGCGCACGGGCCATCGACTCCTTCGGTCCGGCCTATGCGGCTCTGGCCGACGGGATCCTGTCCGGTGCGCTCGGTACGTTGTGGTCGCGTGCTCAGACGGTCACGGCGATGCTGTCGGTCGCCGTGACCGCCGATACCGCAGTCGGCTCACATCAGGTGACGACGCAGGTTGCCACGAGGCAGGCACTCAACGCGTTCGACGCCCTCGCCAAGCTGTACGAGAGCGGCCCGTTCGACACGATGCGCTGGCTCCGCACGCCCCACGAACACGGCGTCGTCGACAAGCTCGATGCACACGCGACCGTCGACGGCACCGACGCGACGCAGGCCACCGAACTACGTCTCGTCACCAACCACATCCGCGCCCTCGTTGCCGTCGACGATGCCGCACACCTGTTGCGCGGTATCGGAATCGAACTGCCCGTTGACCCCTCCGGCAGTCGGGAGCAGCAGGTCAACACCCTCCACCTCGTGTGGAACCAGGTGCTGGCGACGGGCAGCATCGCGACTGCTCGCGACGAACTCGTCGGCGCCCTGGGTGCAGTCGTTCCATCCGTGCCGTCGGTGACGACGCTTGCCGAGGCCGTGGCACTGGCAGACGAGGTCTCCGCCCTCACCGACCGCTCCGACGCGTCCACCGCGCGTGACGAGCTCGAGCGAGTGGCCGAGCGGTTATCGTCCGACCCGACGCTGCCCGACGGGCTCGCGGACGCAGTCAGAACCGGCGATGTAGAGAGCTACGAGCGGCTCGCCTCGTACGTTCAGCCGGGCAGCACCGATACCACCGTGCTCGACGCCTTGGCCGAACATGCGCCCACCCTCGCCCGCAGCCTGTCCGAGGGCACCGATTGGGTAGCGCACGCCGGCACGTTCACTCGTGCTTGGGCGTGGCGCTGGACCATGCAGTCGATCGTGGCCATGCAGCAGCCCGACCAGAACGACAATCTCGACGCGGAACTCGACGCCCTTGACGAGGAGATATCGTCCTTGACTGCGCAACTCGCGGCGGAGCAGGCATGGCAAGAATGCTTGCAGCGCATGACCAGTCGCGAGGTCACCGCGCTGCGCGCATACCAGGAGAACATGTCCAACGCCGGTCTCGGCACCAGCAGTCTCGCGCAGCGCTACCGTGTCGCGGCCCGTGCGGCGATGCAGGATGCGCAGACGGTCGTGCCGGCGTGGGTCATGCCGATTGCGCAGGTGTTGTCGTCGATTCCGCCGCAGCAGAACGCTTTCGACGTCGTCATTGTCGACGAGGCCAGTCAGGCCGAGATCACCAGCATGTTCCTGATGTGGTTGGCGCCGCGGGTTATCGTGGTCGGTGACGACAAGCAGTGTGCTCCCGCGTCGATTCAAAATTACACCGTCGAGTCCGTCATGAATCGTCTCGATCACTACCTTCCTGAGGTTCCGGTCAGCACACGCTTGACGCTGACGCCGCGGTCGAGCTTGTTTTCGATGCTGCGCACCCGGTTCGGTGACGCGGTGAGGTTGCGCGAGCACTACCGATCCATGCCGGAGATCATTCAATGGTCCTCGACTCAGTTCTACGGCGATCAGCCGTTGGTGCCGGTGCGTCAGTTCGGAGCGGATCGGCTTGCACCGCTGCGCAGTACGTTCGTCGAGGATGCACTCACGTCCGGTTCGAGTACGCGGTTGTCCAATGCTGCCGAAGCGAACGCACTCGTCGACCAGCTCGCCCTCTGCCTTGCTGAGCCCGACTACGAAGACAAAACCTTCGGTGTCGTCGTCCTTCAGGGCGCAGCCCAGGCGGATCTGATCAGGTCGCTGATCTTCGAGCGGGTCCCGTCCGAGCAAATCGATGAACGACGCATCCGTGTCGGCACGCCACCGGACTTCCAGGGCGACGAGCGTGACGTGATGTTCCTGTCGATGGTCATCGCACCCGGCTCGTCGTCGAAGGCATTGACGAACGACATGTTCAAACGCCGCTTCAACGTCGCCGCCACGCGTGCGCGAGATCAGTTGTGGCTGTTCCATTCCGTGACAGCCGACAGTCTGTCGGCCACCGATCTACGACGGTCACTGCTGTCCTACGTCGAGGCTGCGCCGACGGTTCCCGTTCCTGCCATGCCCGACGCAGTGTCGCCGAGCAACCCGCACCCTGACTTCGGATCACTGTTCGAGCAGCAGGTGTTTCTGGCGCTGCGGGAGCGCGGCTATCACGTCAACCCGCGGGTCGACGTCAACGAGATGACGATCGATCTGGTGGTCACAGGTGCGGCTGTGCGGGTGGCGATCGAATGCGACGACGACACTGAAGTCGACGCCTACGAGCTGTTGAACCGTATGGAGCGCGAGTTCGAACTGCGGCGCTGTGGCTGGCTGTTCCAGCGGATTCGGGCGTCGGACTTCGTCCTCGACCGTGAACGAGCCCTCGACACCATCACCGAACTCCTCGATTCGGTCGGCATCCTCCCCGACGAGGTTGCCGTAGTCATCGAGGGATCGGGCACCTCCACCTGGATGCCGATCGCGCTGGAACGAGACCCCGACGACGCCGAAGCCGACGAGGAAGCAGTCGAACTCGTCACTGACGAAGCTCCGGCGCCGTCACGCACCGTCGACGTCGAACTCGCACCCTTGCCGGAGGTCATCGAGACGGTCGATGAATCCGAGGATCCCGACGAGGCCGGTGACCACGAAGACTCAGAGGTCGAGTTCGAGGACATAGACGACGTCGATCCGGTACCGAAGCCGATTCGGACGATGCCGCGCGAGGATCTCATTGCGGCCATTCGGTATTCGCTGCGGCGCAACAAGTTTTCGATCGCGCAGACCGTGCAGGATTGCGAGGTCACGCCCGAGGCGGTTCAGCACGCGGTGAAGGAGATCAAGTCCCGTGACGACGCGCTGAAAGCGTCGAAGAGGAGACCGCCTCCTCCGACCCCGGATGCGATGCCACGACGGCAACGTTCGTCCGAAGTCGCGAGCGATCCCGTCGTGGTGTCCGGAAGTCGTTCACTGCAAGCCGAATTGGATGCTCTGCCGGTGGCGTCGTGGGCGGGTGCGCGTGAGATCGCGGTCGCAGCGGCACGGCCGAATGCGCCGCTGACGTTGGAGCGTTGCCAGCGGGTGACAGGGTTGTCGCGGACGAAGGCGGATCTGTTGTTGTCGGATCTGGTGTTGTTGAAGAAGCTGGTCACACGTGAACGTGAGGGTGTCGAGGAATGGGTTCGGCCACAGGGGTTGACGCTATGACGCAGGTAGTGAACCGGTCCGAGGGGTTGCGGGACTGGCAGAAGGAAGCGTTCGAGAAGTGGGTGGCGTCCGGTTATCGCGCGATTGTGGAGGCGGTCACGGGGACCGGGAAGACGCATGTCGGGTTGGCGGCGACGCTGGATTCGGTCAGCCGTGGCCGTCAGGTCCTGGTGGTGGTACCGAGTATCGATCTGCTCGAGCAGTGGTACACGGCGATGGTGAAGGCATTGCCGAGTGTGCGGATCGGGCGTCGGGGAAACGGGCACAACGATACGTTCCGGCAGTACGACGTGCTGATCACGACGATTCAATCGGCTATCCGGCCGGGTGCGCCGATGCCGCGGACCGGCGCGTTGCTCGTCGCCGACGAGGTCCATCGTTACGGCGCAGGTTCGTTCGCGAAGGTGCTGGTCAACCGGTTCGAGGAACGGCTCGGGTTGACGGCGACATTGGAGCGTCAGGATGACGGTGTCGATACGCATCTGATGCCGTACTTCGAGAACCTGGTGAAGGGTTGCGACGCGGCGCGGGGGAGACGTGACGGGATCCTGGCGCCGGTTCGGGTCATGACGGTGGCGGTGCCGTTCTCGGCGGAGGAGGCGGCGAAGTTCGCGGACCTGGACGAGAAGGCGAAGTCGCTTCGCAACACCCTGATCTTTGACTACGGCTGTGCTGCTGAGCCGTTCGGTGAGTTCATGAAGAATGCGGTGGATCTGAGTAAGGAAAGGTATCTACCGGCGAGCAAGGTGGCGAGTAGGTACCTTTCGGCGTTCAGCAAGCGGCGCGCACTGTTGGCCGACTGTGAGGGCAAGTTGCAGGCGCTCGAGGCGATCACGCCGGGGTTGGCGAAGTCCGAGCGGTCGATCGTGTTTTCGGAGACGAAGGAGTCCGCGACCAGGGGTGCGGATGTGCTCCAGGCTGGTGGAATTGCGGCGCATCAGTATTCGAGTCAACTCGATCGCGTGGGACGTACGCGGATTCTAAAGCAGTTCCGGAGTGGTGAGCTACGAAGTTTGGTGGCGCCGCGGGTGCTCGACGAGGGCATCGATGTACCGGCGGTGGACGTCGGGGTGATCATCGCGAGTAGTTCGTCGAAGCGACAGATGATTCAGCGCATGGGTCGGATTCTGCGTCTGAAGCCTGATGGTCGTCCCGCAGCGTTCGTGATCATGTATGTGGCGGGGACGAATGAGGATCCTTCGTTGGGTGCGCATGAGGCGTTTCTCGATGAGTTGACGGGTGTGGCCGAGGAGGTCGTGGACGTCGATCTCGCGGATGCGGGTGCGGTGTTGGCGAGTTGGCTGGATCAGTCGGCTCCGATCACTCCGAAGCCGGTGTTCAGTGAGCAGCCGATCGAGCCGATTGTGATTCCGCAGTCGAAGATGATGCCGACGGCGGTGTCTGCGGCGCGGACTCGGACGGTGAAGGAGATTCTGTCGGAAGCGCAGTACGGGACACCGGATCAGCTCGACGGGATCTTGCGGTGTCTGGCCGCGATCGATGTGCGGGAGGCGGCGGTGTTGATCCGGCGATATGGGATCGATGGCGCGAAGCCGCGGACGTTGTCACAGGTGGCGGCGGAGATGAACCTCAAGCGCATGGTCGTCGAGAGCCTCGAGAAGCGGGGGTTGAAGTCGTTGGAGAGGGAGGCAGGGAGGGTGTTGAATCAGCTGAACTAGGACAATCGACGATCCTGTTCACGCCGGTCGAAGAATACTTGAAAAGAAGATATTTTACCGCGACGACGATGGAGTCATTTCATTACTGAGCTCAATGATCTCGGCATGGCTTACCGGAAAGCAAAGTCAGATCTATATCAATCATCGAACCCTTCAGTGCTTCGACTCGCGAACTACGAGGAAAGCCTCTACAGAAACCTCGTAAGTCTTCGCGAGAGGATTGATGGCACAGCTACTGATTGGTTGGCTGATCAGGCATTTCTCGGTTCTTACTCATTTATGCCAACGTCGCTACCGGTCACCGCAACTTCAACAGATGTTGTTTTCGCACGTCCGTCGGACGCGTGGTATTCACACCTCAAAGAGTCAGACGGGCGTCCTGTCTCGACCTTCAGAGTCACATCGACCTGCAGCATAGATTTTCATATATTGTCCACGCTTTGGATTGACAAAGTCGGTTATAAACTGGATCGAATGTTAAGTAATGCCGCTTATGGAAATAGGTTAAGAAGGGACATTCGCGGCGCGGCAAACCGGCTATCTTCGGGTTCTTTCAAGAATTACATTTATCCGTATCGGGCGTGGCGAGATAACGGGTTGAGATCGATGAAAAGAGCACTTAACGACGGTAAGCCTATTGTTGCACTGACCGCTGATGCTGAATCTTTTTATCATAAACTAGATAGTGAGTTTGTTCGTAGTTCACGATTTTTATCGGAGATAGCTCAGGTCTCCCTTACCGAAGAAGAGCAGCGCCTCAACAATATGTTTGTAGATGCGATGAAGAACTGGTCTGCCCTTGCCCCAACAGGTCGAGGACTTCCGGTCGGATTACCGGCATCCGGAGTTGTGGCGAATTTAGCGTTCATGGAGTTGGATCGAGCTATTATGGAGTCAGATCCAATCTACTATGGCAGGTATGTCGATGATCTACTTATTGTCCTTGAAAATTCTTCAAACTTGTCTAGCACCACCCAGGTCTGGGACATGTTAATCACGCTCGGTGATGGCAAGCTCTCGCGGGCGCGCGAACCTGAGAACTTCGTGAAGTACGAAACCGAATATTTGCAGAACAGTCAAATTCGCTTTACTAATAAAAAGAATAGAGTATTCGTACTCCGAGGTGATTCAGGTCTTGCGATGGTAGATTCCATTGCTAGAAATATCAATGAGAGAGCCAGCGAGTGGCGTTCTTTGCCGAGCTTGCCTAATGGTCGTCGTGATATTAGCCGCTCCTTGTTATTTGCGACCGAGGCCAATGGGGATGACCCTGACAACCTTCGCAGAACTGATTCGTTGACCTTAAAGCGCAGTGCGTTTGCCATGATGTTACGTGATCTCGAGGCGTTCGAGCGCGACCTAAAACCAGAAATATGGAAAAGGCAAGCCAGCGGATTTTTCGCGGCCTTTATTGAGCATGTTCTCGTCTTACCAACATTTTTCGATCTGTCGCTGTATGTTCCACGCGTAGTCAAATTGGCAGCTGCCTGTAGCGCTTTCATGTACATCGCGAAAATTGTCGAGGCTATCGACTCAATTATCGCAGATGTTCGACGTGATTGCGAAATATCCGTCAAAGCGGTTGAAAGTGAAATGATAGCTGAGGAAGTGCTCGCAAGGTGGGCTAGCAGTATTTCAACCTCGGTTTATGACAATATCTGCTCGGCATGCTCCAGGGGGATAATTGACAGCAACTTGGATGACTTTCAAAATATGATTGAACGTCTAAAAGTCACAGAAAACTTGCCGATTCTTATTGATTACGAAACTGTAATTGACGACAACTCTCGGCTGTTCGGAATGGATCTTGGTCACATCCCATTCCGTTTCTCCACGCTTCGGAGTGACTGGGTTACTAGTAATGGAATCCCTCCCATCGATACTAGTCAACTGACCAATATGGACCAGCTACTCGATGATGACCTTCTGTACGGCCTCGGTATCATGTCCCAATGGACCCACCCGGATTCGAGCGGCGTCCCGGCCGGATTTGCATTCGCGACTCGGCCGTTCAATATGGCCGAATTGTACTTCATTGTTCCGAACCCATTTGAAGTGTCCACCCATGGGGATTTAGTGGTGGTAGCAAAGTCTTTGCGGGGTTACACTACAAGTGGGATTTTACCTTCGCTAGATGGCGGGGTGCTAGATCTACATAAAAGTAACAACCCTGGCTCGATAAGAATCGCTGTAAGTAGTTGGCAAACGAATGAGGGAAGCTGGAGTGCTGCCATCAATGGAGATCCGGACCCCGACCCTGGAAGATACAACCGTCTGAACTCAATGATAAACGCACTAATCGTCAATCCCTCTGGGGTTTCCTATCTTATTCTTCCGGAACTCGCAGTTCCTTCCAATTGGTTTGTTCGTATCGCTCAAAAGTTAAATGATGTAGGGATATCTTTAATCGCAGGAATAGAGTATATCGCTCCTGGAAATAAGGTAGTCCACAATCAAGCCTGGGTGGCTTTAAATCATCGAGCATGGGGGTTTGAGTCAATGTTTGTATATCGCCAAGATAAGCAAAATCCGGCTCCTCAAGAGCAAAAAGACCTGTTGGACTTCTGTGACGTGAAATTGGTGCCCGAGCGAGTGTTATGCAACCCAGTGGTGATTGAGGATGAAAACTTTTTCTTCTCACTGCAAATTTGTAGTGAGCTTACCAATATTGCAAACAGATCCGCTTTACGCGGAAGAGTTGACGCCCTTTTCGTGCCCGAATGGAACCGTGACATTAACAGTTTTGACGCTCTTGTAAAGTCCGCTGCATTGGATATTCACGCCTATATCGTACAGTGTAACGATAGAAAATATGGCGACTCTAGGATCAGGGCACCATATGCCAAGACTTGGCTACGCGATGTGGTTGAAGTAAAAGGTGGAGTTTCAGACTTCTTTGTTATTGGAGAGATTGACATCTCTAGCCTTCGCAAATTCCACAGCACACCGGGTGGTGTGGATGGACCATTCAAGCCGATGCCTGATGGCTTTGTAACCAGTGATTCCAGGCTAATCTAACCTTGGGTAATTAAGTTGGCGTTAGGCTGGGTATAAAGGAGCAAAAAGTGGATCTTTTGATTTCAGTGTTTGTGGGTGTACCGGTTGGAATTCTTGGTTCGCTTGTGGCATGGTGGGCGATGTGGCGGGTTTTGTCTGTGAGAGGAAGTTTCTCGAACGTGATCTGTGTCCAGGAAGCTTTCGCGCCGAAAGAGTACCGAGTGAAATTTATTGTTGACTCTTATCGCCCGCTCATGGAGGTTGAATTTCACGGCCTGCTGTTCTCCCCTGGCGACCATGGGCGCGGCGGGTCTCAGCCCATAGTCGCGATACCTTTGCTTCAGTCACGATTTGCGTATATTGGTGGTAAGAAGCTGCGGTCTAAAAAGGTTGTCAATGGCATCACGGCACTACCTCACCGAATTTTGGTATTCCGACCTGATCTAATTGATCAAGTTGATTTTGAACGGTTGGGTGCGGAAAGTTTTGTTGCTTCTTCAGAAAGTCCTTCTCAGTCGAGTGATTTGCTGACGTTCTTGATGTCGCGAAGGAACTCCGTTCTTGAGGTTGTCTGTGTGGCGTCGGATGGTTACTCGGGATCTAGGCGCGCGATCAAGTCTGCGGCGTATACCGTTAATGACTTGGTACTCGGAGAGTTCGAACGTGGTAGGTCGATTGAATACCGTGATGCAAGCACGGTTCAAGAGAAAGAATGAGACGTTCTTCGTGTGATGACATGAGTCATGAGGTTGACCCGGCGTGAAGCCTCGACCTTGTATTCGGTCGCGAGCGAACTGCACTTGCGGGACATGATGATATCCATTAATCGGAACATATGGTCCGATATCTGGGTGTACTCCATTTGGGGTTAACCTCAATGGAACGTGAGCTCGACGCCGATCAGTTGAGCCGAGCGGCAGACGTGCTCCTCGCCTTTGCTGAAGGTGATTCGCTCGGCGCGGAGTGTGAGTTTCCATCCCGGCAGACGGCGCTGTGATCGGTATAGTCGGCGGAGGTCCGTTCGGATTCGACCTAGGCGAGTGGACCGACGATACGTTGGTGGCATTGGCGGCCGCTCACGAGGATCTACGTTCTGCGGCTGGCTTGGATGCGGTTGTCGGGGAAGTACTGAGGTTACCGAATTACGTTGGAAGGCGAGACGCTACTTGTGTATTGATCATCTCGGATGTGTAGATCCGAGACTTATAGGGTGTCATGTAAATCCATCGAATTCTTGGGCGGCGAAGACCACTGAGTCGTACGACCGACACTGACAGCGGTCGCGCCTGCCGTTTTGATCGCTCGACGCGTGAGACTTATCCGGGGACGAGTTCTCGTCCACTATGCACGCCAGGAGTGAAATGACAATTCACCGTGAAACTTTGGATCCAGAGCGGGAGCGAAGTGCTTCGCTTACGACCTGGGCCGCCGCGAACAAGTATGTCGGCCCCGAGTCGTTCGACGCAGAGGGCTTCAAGCGCTTTCGAGTAACGAATCCGGTTGACCGTATGGGCTTGTACCTCTTCGAGTGCGCAAACGGCGATATATATATCGGCATCGCAAAGGATGCCGCTCAGCGGTTGCGCACCCACCGGAATAAGCATCCTGATGCTGTGAAGTTTTGGTTCCGGGCAGATCCGCGGTCCGATGGTGAGCGAAGGATCGTAGAGCGGCAGCTCGTTCGCGATGCACAAAGGTTCGGGCTCGTCGTTCGCAATCGGGAACATGCCAGTGGCCACACCGGCGTGTCGACTCTCGACGCGCTGCTCACGCCGAACGAGCAGGAAAGCTGGCTGGAGAACCCGGTCGTCGCCAACGCGGGTGATAAAACTGATCTGGTAGATCTCGGTGCGAGTAAGCTCGCCGCGCATGCGGGTGACTTCGCAAAGCTATCGAAGCATCCTCGTTACGAGGAGATCATTCACATTCTTGGTGACTATGCAGCGCAATGTATCCCGCTTGCGCGACGAACCGAAGCGACTTTCTGGACCGTCAGCTGTTACCCCAGTTGGAACCGCCAACGAGTGTTCTGTGTTTCGATGGCGGGGCAGGAGGTGTTCTTTATCGTCAGTTCGGATTGGAATTCCAAACTCAGGGCGATGTTGTTTGTCGACGGCCGCGAACTTCATCAGGGTGTGATCGGAAGGCTACGGATGTTGGCCCAGAAGACCTTCCCGAAGCGTGGCGGACACAAGTCGGGTGGTGCGTTCGAGCAAGCACTCTATTTCCGAGATATTCGAGACTTGAAGAAGGCCTTGAAGTCTCCGTACCTGCGTCGGTCGATAGCGAAATTCAACCTCGATCTGATGCGGAAGCGTCAATCTGCGTACAAGATCTCGCACTGCAGGCAGCTTGCTGAGGCTGCGCTGACTTCATCTCGAACCAGCTCAGCGCACGGCCGCTGATGGCGAAGATTCGATCGATCTCGCCGAGCAGTCAACGGGTAAAATCTGCTCCGACCGAGGTTGACTGCCAATTTGCCATCTTTCACGACAAGAAGGAAAACAAGATTCTTCACTTGTCGACGTTCGGTTCGGACAACCGTGCGTCTGCACCGAAGAGTAGCCAATCGATCCAATTGGACTATCCCATGGCGGAGCAATTGGTCGAGTTGCTGGTCGATACCTTCGGACTTGTCCCCGGTGGATCCAAAAACTCGACGGATGTTGCGCCAGTACCACTTTCAGCGCACTTGGAATCGACAATGGATCGAAGAGTGGCCAAGTTGATCGGTAATGAGCATTTCAGGATTCAGTACGACCGATTCAGGCCACGCTTTTCACCTTTGTCGATTGGCATGCTTTTGACTCAGCTGATAGATGGCAACGGTCGGTCGTCCTACAGCGAAGTTGCGGCTGTACTCGGTATCCGTCCGGCCCGAGTTCGTCAAAGCATCGCTGTCCTAAGCCAGGTGATCAACGAGGACGGCGCGAGCATCCTGTATGAGAACGGCGTCGAAGTCCTCCTGGAACCCGCGTTGTTGTTCGAGCAGTTCCGAATCGTAGACTGAGCGATGTCGGCTCCAGGCCGCACTTCAACCCTGTGCTCGGACCGAAGATTTGTTGCCCAGCGTTGCTTCTGCCCCGTGCAGATCGACCAGCCGTGCTGCCATTGTCAGGACCGCCAGCTTCTCGGGAAGCGCAGCAGAGAACTTCAATCCGCTCAACGCTTTCGGATTGACGAATGGCAATGGCTTCGGCGCATCAGGACTTCGCGCTGCTGCCAGCGCTGCGCTTATCTCCCGCGGTCCGATGTCGGGATACAAACGGATCGAGTCTCCGCGTGTGAGCTGTCGTGGCGGCACGATGGACGAGAGCCACGCGGACAGAGTTCTGTTTGCACGTGTCCCCGCCCAGGTCCACCACCGCCAATCTCCGTTGTCCTCGCGTGTGACGACAAGGGCGTCGGCTGCGACGGTTGTGTTTCTGTCTGCACGTAATCCTTCCATTGCAGAGGAAGCCCGTCTTGTCAGTGTCACGCCTGCCGGCAGCGCGCCCAGGAGTACTGCTCGCATGCCGCGGTTGATCTCGAAGGAAGCGCCTTCCCCTGCCGAGCCCCATTTCGCGCGTCCGGTGATAGTTGTGGATTCGACGTAGCAGATCCGTCGATTCCAGTCGATGTGTGTCACCATCCATGATCGGCCACTGAGCAACAGGACACGTGGTCCTTCGACGGACTCGGTCAGGACTTCGGTTTCGACGAAGCCGATATCGTTTCGGCCGGCCATGACAGTGAACTGCGGTGCGGCGGTGAAAACTGCGAGGAGCTCCATGAAGTGGCGGTGTCCGAAACGCTTTTCGGCTTCGGGACCCATGAATGCGATTCCGCCATCCTGCTGCAGGAAGCCTTCACTGAGAAGGTATTCGAAACTTTCGTCAGCGGTGGAATCGAAGAGCGGAAGGGTGCCCCAGGGCTTCTTCCAGTCGGAGAGTGGTATTCGGTGGTTCTGCAACGCGAAGGCCAGGATCTGTTGTGCAGCAATATGACGCGGGGCAATGGGCGGCGTGACCGGTTCGACCCAACCCTGACTCCAACAATTCAACATTCCCATCATCGTCAGAAGATTGTCGTTGTCGAGTGCGAGAAACAGGCAGTTTCGTTCGGTACCGGCTCGCCTGCCGGTGCGGCCGAGCCGCTGTAGGAAGGACGATACGGTGCGCGGCGCATTGATCTGGATGACCCGATCGAGGTCGCCTACATCGATTCCGAGTTCGAGTGTCGAAGTCGCGACGATCACGCAGTCTCTCGCGTCGGCGAATGCCTCCTCCGAGCGTCGTCGCTCCGCTGCAGACAGAGAAGAATGTGAGATGAATACGGTCACCCCTGCCTCGTGGAGCCCTTCACCGATTTCTTCTGCGAGCCTGCGGGAGTCGACGAAAACCAACCGTTTTTCACCCTGATGCAGTGCCGCTATCACTTTGACCGCGTTCTCGACACGGCCGACGTAGTCCACCGTCACGTCGGTCGGCGCTGCGCCTAGATGTGCGGGTTGTGTCGAGGTGACAGCGAGCGAGGATCCGACGACGGCCAGCGCATTGCCGGGGACGTCGGGGGCAATGACGCGACCGATTCTGGCGGTGTCGGCCGATTGCAACCAATTCAAGAGTTCGTCCGGATTGCCCACCGTCGCAGACATTCCGACCCGCTGAAACCTGCGTCCGAGCAGGCTCTCGATTCGCGCCAGAACTGCCAGAAGATGCCATCCGCGGTCGTCGCCAGCGAAAGCGTGAACTTCGTCGATCACCACCGCCCGGAGATTGCCGAACAACTGTTCGGCATCGACGCTCGCGGAGACAAGCATCGACTCGAGCGATTCTGGCGTTGTAAGCAGAACGTCGGGTTGCTCACGCTTGATTCGAGTCCGAGCCGAGGCCGACACGTCACCGTGCCAGGTCAGGGTCTCCCTCCCAATCCAAGCGGTATACGACTCGATACGTGGTTGCAGATTGTTCAATAGAGCCTTGAGCGGGCACAAGTAGAGAACCGAGAGGCCCTGCCAGTTCTCGTCGGCCATCTTGCTCATCAAAGGAAAACACGCGGCCTCGGTTTTACCTCCGGCTGTGGGTGCGAGCAGAATCGCGTCCTCACCGTTCATGATTGGAGCGACCGCCTCCTCCTGCAATGGTCTTAAACCTTGCCACCCAAGACTGTTGACGATGTGATGCTGTACTACGGGATTCAAGGAGGCGAACCCGGTCACAATTGGACCTCGTCCGCGGAGACCGCATGGCGTTCGGTGTCGGTCATCTCCTCGGAACTCAGGGTCAGCGAGTAGTTCTGACGTGGATCGAAATCAGGAAATTGATCGACCTTGTCCAGCACATCGAGAACGAGCTTCTTCAGAAATAGCCTCGGTGAGATGCCGACCTGTCCGCCGAGTTTGCCGGCAACCGCGCGTGCGAGGTCGGCGATGTAGGCATCATCGACCATCGAAGCGATCCGGTCGGGCACTGCGGACCCGTCTTGGAAGACGTCGCGCACCCGAATCCCGACTTCGACCAACCTGTCGATGTCGAATCCTGCAAGGCGAATCTGAGGGGCTCGAGGGTTGTCGAATCTGGCGTCCCCCGAGAAGTCGGTATGCAGGCGTTGCGCCAAAGGGGGGAGCGACTGAACCCCCATCCGCCCGTCGAAGAACGCGGGAGTACCGGTAATGAGCAGGTACAGACCCGGATAGCGGCCAGAATCGAGTTCGTCGATCCACTGACGCAGAGCATTCAATGCTTTTGCTCGTGCGTCGGAACGCATGCGCTGTAGCGTTTCGACCTCATCGATCACCAGCAGCAGACCGGGGTGGCGGGCACCCTTAAGTACTGCAAGGAGGCCCTGGAGGAAACCCATTGCCAGGAAGTGATCGACGTCCTGACGGACTCCGGCTGCTCGTTTCGCTGCGGCGCCGACATGTGGTTGGCCACCGAGCCACGCGACCAAGGCATCGGCGGTGGCGACGTCGTCGCGTTCGAGCGCGGCTCTGTAGGCGCGCAACACCATCGGATACACCGGAGTGGCCGTGGACACGGCTGCGAGACGCGTCTCGAGCAGTGCGTCGACCTGTTCGGGTGATGCCTCGTCGGTGCCTGCCGCGGCTGCTGCGTCCTCCTCGATCCCGTAGAGCCAGGCGTCGAGAACGCTGCGGAAGGCGGAGGGTGCAAACGCCGAAGTGCGGAGTGATTCCGTGGTACGGCGGTAGACAGTTTCGAGTTTGTGAAGCGGCGTCTCCAGCTCGCTGATTTGAACTTCAGCGACTGCCAGGCCGCGCTTCATGGCCTGTTGCTGTAGCCAGCGTGCGTAAAACGTTTTACCGGAGCCGTACTCACCTCGCACAGCCTTGAAGACGGCTCCGCCGGACGCAACAGCCTCGAGATCCTCGCCGACTGTGGTGGCGAATTTATCGATGCCTACTGCCAGCACATCGAGATTGCCGGAGGGTACGGTGCCTTGTCGGAGCGCCTGCAGAATTTCTCGGCGCCGGACGGGGGACAGACTCATGGCTTCACCTCGTACTGTTCGAACATCAGGCCCGCTGCAAGCTCCACTTCGATTCCATTTTCGCTCAGTGCCACTACGCCATCCGCATTGATGACCTGACTGAGCGCGGCGATCGTTCTCTTCGCTCGGCCTGCTTGGACGCCGAGAATTTCAGCGGCCTGGGGGAGAGGCATCCGGCCGTTTCCGTTGATCAGTTCTTGAATGAACAGTCCGATGACGGGTTTGGTGATTCGCGGAGGAAATGCGTTGTATTGCTGAGTGAAGAGTGGGCTCGCCAGCAGTTCCGCTACGAGATCTCGACCACCGACCGGCGCGGGCGTGGCCGAAGGTGCGGCAGCCTCGGCAACGTCGAACAGCGAGTCCGGCTGCAGTACTGGTTTGGCGGTGGGCTTTCGCTTGGGAACTGCGCGGACACGTTCCGTCGCTCCCGCTGGAGCAACTGCGGTGGTCCGCTGCGGATCCCACCAGACAGGTACCGGGTTGGGACGCAGCTCCAAGCCCAGGTGTGGGGGAATAGCACCGTTGACCAATATCGATACGGGGATTACTGCTTCGGACAGTGTCGCACCACCGTGATATCCGGCCTTGAGTCCGGTGTAACGCACCTGCTCATCCACCGCGAGGATTGCGCGGTGGTCGTCGGTGCGCACTCGCTCACCTTCGACGAGGATCTCGTCGGCCGGCAGGGAAGTCGGGTCGACTCCGATGGCAGAGCGATACCGTGCTGATTCCCTAACCCCGCGTTGAACACTGGGCTGTTCGCGTCGTTCTACGACATGGCCGTGGTCGCTCGTCAGAACGACCGTACGGCCTACTGCGGCAGCTGCAGCCAAGAGTGCGTCGAGATGCTTGAAACTCGATGTCGACAAACTCGATCCGATGGGATCGGAACGATCCAGCGCGTCGTCGATATCGTTGAGGACACAGGCAACGACGGGGCGATTGCCGGTGTCCTCGAGTGCTATCCGGACGTCGAATGCCAGGGCGTGGCCGCGAGAGACCGCATCCATATCGGCCTTGTGGAAGAGAACTTGTCCGGTTGCTTGCAGTGAGTTGCTCTGCAGCCAGGAAGTGAAGCCGCTGCGTTCACGATCCTGGGTGCCAGTGGCGAGTGCTCCGGTCAACAATGAGCATCGCGAGAACTTTGTCACTGTCGGAAGGACCGCGAGTGCGGCCTGCAGAGTGTCGGAGTCCTCCAACACGCATTCTTGCCACTGCGGCCGATACCGCCGGAGTGCGTCAGCCACGACCTCGTTTGCAACGGTGGCGCTCATTCCGTCGGCGACGATCAGGAGCACAGGGGAGGGTTTGACGGGGTTGGATGAACCGGTGGCGCCCGGCTGCGGCACGGTGAGAGGGCGGACGACTCGATCGAGAAGGTCCTCGATCAGCAATGGCATTGCGGCGGAGGTGTTGCGGTGCGTGCCATTGACGGCGAGTAGTCGAGCGAACTGTCGGTCGGCGGCTGTGCGTCGCTGGCGAACGAGATCGATGATGCGGTGGGCCGCGGACGCAAGCGCGGTGCTGTCCGCGCCGGTGAAAGCAGCATTGACTGCTCCATCGACCCAGGACAGATCCGAGCGGTGTTCAGTGAGCCATGACGCCAACGTCGTGGGTTCCACCGGAGGACGCTGAAGCCAACGCAGTAGGCGCAGCGAGGCCGAGCCGACCCGAACATCACGAGGTGCGTCGGTGGTGTCCACTCGCGCGGAACGGTGTGAAATGACGTTGGCCCAGGCATTCTCGACCGTAGCGAGGCTGCTGGATCGGGTCGCGTCGGCTAGGGCGGCGGCGAACTGCGCGATACGTGGCGTCATAGCGGACGGCAACACATCTGATCGGGCAATCAGCGAGTCGGCCTGTAGCGATGTCACAAGGTCTTCTCCGCGACGGAGAATGTCAGCTGGAACTTCGGTTCCGGAGACAGCGAGGGCTGCTGTGTTGCCCCACGCGATCAGTTGTTGTTCGGTGAGATGCGCAGTGCCTCCAAGTTGGACTTCCAACAGGGTTCGGACCTTGATGGACGTTTCGAGCGCTGCAGGGAATGCTGTCGAGATCGCTGTGCCGTTGTCGAGCAATGCTGCTACCAATCCGAGGGGGACCAGTTCGGTTGGGCCGGTGGTTCGAAGCACCGTTGTGAACGGGCCTCCGAGGGGGCCGAGCCGCCCGCCTATCCAGTTCAGAAACTCGTCGAAAAGGTGGGGGTCGGTGCGCGAGCGCCAACCGTCGAACCGTAGGGCATCCTCGCGATTCATCGACCACATGGCGATGCTGTGAGGGGTGAATTCTGCTGGCTTCAAACCGAATCGATCGGACGAGAGTGAGGTGAACAGGTGTTCGTTGGTGAGAACTCCACCGGGGGCCGGCACAATCTGTCGGCCGTCCAACTCTCGCAGTACGGCACGCGCGGACTCGTTCTTCAGTGAGAGCAAATTGAACTCTTGCTTCGATGCACTGAACATTTCACGTAGAACAGGCCAAGGGTCGAGATTCGAGAGACGACCCGCAGTGAGGTGTTCGAGGATGCCGACGGGTAGTTCCGCAGGGGTTCGATCGGTCAGGATTACTACCCAGTCGACGCGACTGCGTTCGGTCAGCGCGTCCCTGATGGCCAGGACACTCGGTGCTGGTCGGACTTTGACGGTTTGCCCGTCGAAGGTGAATTCTGCGTCGCCGGTCCACTCTGGGGCTGCGGATACCGCGATCACGCCGCGGTTGTGTCGCGATTGCCTCGAGTTCGATATCAAGTTCCGGACGCTGGCCACATCCGCTTTGGGAAGGTTCGTGGACGCAGTCATCGATCGATCCGCGAAATGGTGACGGTGTACCGCGCCCCAGGGTTCGCCGCGAGCAGCGCTGTGAGGCGCTCCTCAACCACCGAAGAGATCGCACCGCTGTCGATGGTGAACGACTCGACGACGGGCTGACTCTCTGGCGTTGGCTCTTGTCCTGACTCGGGATCCGAGTCTGAAACAGGCGGCGGTGGCGGAGCAACAATGCCCTCCTCCAACCATCTGTCGCGATCTCGGCTGGCCTCGTCCAGCGCCGCTTGTAATGGCCGAGCAAGCTCGTGACCGGCCAGTGCGGCTTTGACCGAATCGACGATGACTGCGGCTTTGCGGCCGCGATCGTTCTCTGTCGAAGCTGCGTTGCTCAGGACGTTGAGGCGGTCCAACGAGAAGCCGTCCACTGTGTTCGCGACAGCGCCGGCTGTTGTCATGGAACGTCCGGCCTCTAGGTCTGTGCCATGAAGCTCCGCGCCGGCTAGCGCCTCGACCAGGGCAATGTTGTCCAAGTGTGGAATTCGATCGTCGAGGAGATCGCACAGGTCCTGGGCGAGTACCAATCGCTCGTTGTCGAGTGGAATCCGAAGGTGGCTGTCGGCCTTGGTGAGCGTGCCCACGAGACGCAAGCGATCTGCGCGGCCGGCGGCAGCGAACTCCTGCACGGTGCGCGCAAAGACTGCGACGTTGGTGGCAGTGAGAAAATCGTTGACGTTCTGGCCTGTGAGCACATTCCATCGGCGGCAGGCATCGATCCACGGTTGGCGCTCAGGTAAGGGTTCGAGGCGCATTGTGGTGCCGCGACGGAAGTCTCCGATGAGCGGTTCGGCGATGGGGGATGAGTGCAGGAACCACGAGCGCTTCGTTTGAGCAGTCCATGCACCTGCAATGAGGTCGACCATGTCGTCGGTCAGGCCGCGTCGGGCCCCACTGGCGGCAATGGCAGTTCGAAGCACCTCGATGGCGACGTCGGTGTCTTCATCGATCGACGATCTCGACAGCTCTTGAGTAATTCGGCTCCGCCACGTCGCGAAATGTTCCGGTCCGAACAACAGATGCGTCTCGTTGGTCTTGGCGAGGGCCAAAGGTTCCACGACGCGACGGGCAATATCGCGTTCGGAACGCTCGAGGGCGATACGTCCGTCCAGCTGAGATTGGGCTTCTCGGAGTCGTTTGAGGACCAGGTTCAGTTCACTCCGGGTGATGAGTTTGTCCGGCGGGGTGAAATCGGGGTGGTCCGGGTACAGCGCGTCGAATGCGTCGCCGATTAGCCGATTGACCGCTTCGCCCAGGGTATTTCCGATGGGTGGTTGTACGACGAAACCCGCGTGCAGCGACCGAAGTGGCGGTTGGCCTTCCTCGAAGGAGGCTCCCGCGGCCACGCCGTAGGAGACCTGCACAGCATTGTTCAGCTGGCCACGGACCTGAGCTTGCTGCTGTTGGAGTATCGAACGTGCGGCAGCCCGATCGGCTTCGGAGAGCTCGTTGGCATAACCGGCCCACCGATCTCCGGCCAACACGTAGTTGAGAATGACGAGGCGTCCGAGCTGGCGCGTTACCTTCTCGGGGAAGAAGCTGGGGAGCCAGACGACGGTGAATCGGCCTTGGCTGGTTCGACGTAACTGTTCGACGCGGTCGTGGTCCTCGGCGGTCGTGTGGCCTGCATCGTCGAATGGCAGATCGACCACAAGCCTCAACGCACCGTCGACGGATGGACGGAAGGTCTCGTCCGGGAGGTAGCCGTGGTCGCGGACGTTGCCGAACACGACCTCGACCTGTCGTTGGGTGGCACGCCAGGTGACCGACCGCAGCAGAGCGTTGTCGACGGTGTGTTGTGCGCCGATGACTCCTAGATGCTCGGCCAGCAAATCACGCATCAGCTCCCGTCGACGGCCATCGGTGTCTTCCGATTGTGCGCGCGCGATGATGCGTTCGTAGTCAACCGATTCGAGCGTTACCGAGATGATCGGGTTGGCATCGTTGGTGACGGACAGCTCTGGTATCTCGGCCGCCCACTGTTTCACCTTGTTGGTGATCTGACCGATCTGGTCTCCGGGGATCAGGCTGATGACGCTGCCGTGGTTGAGCGATGCCAGCCGAGATGCGTCGATTTGCTTGAGTGCCGGCACGTTCGGTGCAACAGCTGACATCAGCAGTGTCTTGGCGATCCGGATGTCGGCACGTAGACCGGCTGGAACGTCCTTGTCTGCTGTCGTCTCAGGAACGCCCGCGTTCTTGAAGAGCAATGGACGCAGTTTGTCGGTCCACAGTGTGCGGGCAGTCTTGAACGTCTGTGCTGCAGCATCATTGATCGGTGTCGCGTTGGCACTGTCGATGATGTAGTCGAATGCTTCGCCTACTGGAATGACGTTGTCGATGGTGAGACGGTCGGCGTTGTCGGCGAGGATCTGTTGCATCACCTTGAGCGCGGTGCGCTCGCGCTGCATCTGACCGGAGAGCGACCGGAGGGTGTCGATGAGCGCAGGCGAGAACGGATAGGTGAGTTTGAATGCGTCGGAGTCCGACCCGCGGTGCTGATCGTCGGTGTTGACTCCGTCGAGCAATACATCCCAGACCTTGGGGCTCCGGTCGAGTCGGGCGAACGCGGCGTCGAGCGCGGCGACCGCGTCCGCGTTCGCTGGTTGGAGCAGCCGCTTGTTCGCGATGTAGGGCAAGTTCTCGTCACCGAGGCGGACACTGCCGAACCGGCCAGCCTGGTGGGCAAAAGCCTGCTCCAGGGCTTGCTGAGTCGCACCGGACTCGGGCCTGGTGGTCAGCCAGCGGCTCAGATCATGCTGACGAGCGATGAACGACGCAATGGGGACCGCGAGGTGTCCTCGGCTGGTTTCGACGAGCTTGGTGATCTTCTGGACCTCGACGTTGAACTTCTCCCGCGCGGTGATCATGAACGTCAGCCAGAGGACCAGCTCATCGAGCATCAGTACGACGCCGTCGTAGCCGAGCGACTTGGCATGATCGGCGATGACGGCGAGACCGTCTTCGAGCGGCAGCCAATCAGTATTGCGTGAGTAGCTGGTGAAGTACGTCGCAATCAGGGCCTGCTGCAGTTTCGCGCGTACCTCGGGGTCTGCGTTGGGCGCGCAGGCGGACGCATAAGTCTCCGCAGTCCAGGTGCTGGTGCCCTGCCCCAGTGCGCCCCAATCGACTGTTGTGGTCTGCTGGGTGTGTGTGCCGTTCAGCGCTGCGAAGAAGGTGGCGTCGCCGACCTCGCGGCGGCGGTTGTCGGCGTCGGCGAACAGCCCGCCGGCCGAATGCAGCACCGGCGGTAGGACAGTGGGGTGTAGCGACGCAATTTGACGCAAGTATTGATCGAACAATGCAGACTCCACGCTGTGCGCGTCCAGGAAGTGGAACGTCAGGCGCAGCAGGTTCACCTTCGCAATCGCGGGATGTTTCGCGATGACCGGTTGGAGTTCAGGAGTGGACAGTGCTGCGGGTGAGTGTCCGAGCATTGCGTGCAGCACGGCCATGAAGTGCGACTTACCAGATCCGAAGGAACCCTCGAGGTAGGCAGCTTTGTTTTGTTTGGTGCGTAGTGCTTCGTCGACGACGGACAGCGCAGTGTCGAAAGCGTCGGCGAGTGCCGGTGTGACAACGTACGTACTGATGGTGGTTGCGATGCTGTTCTCTTCGACTGAATCCGACAGTCGCAGTACGTAATCATTGGTGCCGTGCGACTCGGGGATCGCGAACGTCTCTCGCAGAGTCCGAGCGGGAGCGGCGGATGAACCTGAGAAGGTCACTGCTGAACTGCCTTTCGTGCGGTGGCTTTGCGTGCTCGGGTGGTCTTGACGGGCCGCCACTTGTTGAGGTCGTCCACGGGCACGTTCACGGCTGCTGATTTCTCGGCCAGCTGGCCGGTGAGGTACTCGGCCAGATCGAGACCGATAGTGGGGTCGACCCCGGCGTGCCATTGCTTGACCCAGGGCAGGATCTCGGCAATGCCAGCGACGGTGGGCACGAGCTCACCGAGATCGATGCCTTCGGATTCGCGCCACGCGTATATCGTTGCCAGAGCGATGCCTTGCTGGGCTTGGTTCCAGCCTGCCCAGCCCAGCAGTGGAGTCGGATCAGTTTCTCGTCCCGCGCCGAGGTAAGAGATGAACCGTTCTTTGGGGACATCGAGTTTGCCGCGGTGTGACCAGTAGGACTGCTTGACGAAGTCAGCACCGGTGTATTTCGGTGGCACGGGAATGTCGGTCGCCGCTATCAGGCCAGCATCCTCGTCTCGTTGCAGATCCCAGACGCGTTCCCACTCTGCGCGTTTGCGCAGTCCGGAGTCCTTGTAGCGCATGGCGGCAAGGTAGGGGACACCCTCATCTGCGAGGAGTTTGATCAGCGTGGCGGTTACGGGCGCGTCCTTCTGGCCAGCCCATAAGTCCAGTGCGTCGATGAATTCTGTGTTGGTCTCGACCTGGCCGGCGAGCTCACCGATGGAACGTGGTTGTGGCGTGCCATTCGGCGTGAACCAGAGCGACTGGTCTTCGAGACGGTCCAGAAGCCAGTCTTTGAGAGCACTCTGGAGCTTGGTGTCCCAGGTTTCGCCGGCCCACCGGCGCTTGTATTCCGGCTTCTCCAGCAACCGTATGAACGGATTGGATTCGATTGCAGCGATACGCTTCTCGATGAGTTCGCGGTACGCGCTTGGCCACTGTGCTGGCACCGCTGTGATCGGTGTGGAGTTGTGACGGGAAAACCATGCTGTCTCCGATTCACCGGATGCGACTTTTCGAGCGAGCACGATTTCGAATGTGCGCTCACCAAGCACGGTCTCGGGAGCCTTGCCCACCGGCACAGTCAGATCATCATCGATGAGGCCATAGTTTCGGTAGACCTCCCAGTCGAGTTCTTCTTGTTCGGCAATCATCAAAGTGCGGATGTGTGCATGCTGGCTTCGTGCGGCATCGATGGTGGCACGGGTTGCGCCGTGAGCCTCGATTGCAGCAGCAGGCTCCTGCGCGGAGAGTTGTTGTGCCAGTGTGTCGATTCGACGTCCGCGGTCGAGCGGTGCGGCGGCGGGGAGCGGGAAGTCTTTGAGGGTGGTGCCGGTGAATTCGTAGAATCGCTCCCACTCTTCTGACGCGATGCCACCGCCGATTCCACCGTTGCCCTTGTCGTGACTGTTCTGTTTGAGCCAGAAGCAGGCGGTCGAGCTGTTGAGAGTCCCCAGCAGTCGTAGGTGGTCGTCCTCAGTCGCATCCTTCGGCAGCTTGATCACGGGTGCAGAACGGTTGAACACCTTCCCGCCGCGGTCCAGGACGAAATGGTTGTGGGTTGCGACAAAGGCAAAGGTGATTGAGAGGGGAGTGCGAAGCTTACTGGCCGTCAGACGCCCATATTCCGTCCACTTCAAGCCGGATTCTACCTTCGTCTTATCGCCAAACATTTTACTATTCGAAATGCATGTTTTGTAGGGCCAAAGGAATTGCAGAAGATTGAGATTGTCCTCAACATCGATAGGCTGAAAATCATCGTCGTAGGGAAAGATAGCAAGAATGTCGGGTGTTTCCGACCAATCGCGCAGCTGGTCACCGAGAATCATTGGACGCACGTGTTTCAATCCGCGCCGCTCTGGGCTTGCAAGATCTACTAAATACACACTATCTTCGAGGGTGAAGCAAGTGATTCCGATCGAACTAGTCACGTCGTTGAGCAGTGAGTCAGTTGCAGTGTCCAGTGCGAGGGAAGCTTCGACTGCGCCACCACCAGACAGGCTCCAAGGGTGCGTTGATATTGCCTGACGGGGAAGATCGAGGATTGAAATCCACTGATCTTCGTACCCTGGGGCGTCGACGTGTTCAGTAATCGATGTCCAGACTTTCCCCTTGGCGGGATCTTCGGGCGCGCCAGGTTCGCCTTGTACGCCGAGTACGGTCCGAACGGTATCGCGTTTTTTGCCTTGGTTTCGGCCGACGACAATGACGGTCGGAGTACCGTGGCCTGGAATGTAAGCCCCTGAGGTGTCGGCTACTAATAGTAGGTCTTTGTTCGCCAGAAATTCTTCAATTAGGGGAACCCCAAATTCTCGCTTCATGAAAGAGTTTGAGGTAATTTGCCCTGTGAATCCAGATCGCGCACCGGACTTGGCAAGCTTGAAGAATAGCTCCATAAAAGGAACAGTAAGGGCGTATTTTCCTTTGCAGTATGGATATAGCTCTCGGTAGCGAATGTTAAGAGCTTTATCATTAACGACGATGTAGGGAGGATTTCCGACTACCGCGTCGTACGTCCCGGGAGTCAGAATTGAGCGAAGGACGGCTGCGTCCTCTGTGCTGTAGTTGAAGCCCGAAGCGACTGAGTCCTTGTTGAGCGCGGTGTCGTTGTAATCGAATGCATCGGTACCGTCTGCTTCGGGCCCGTGGAGCAGCGAATCGCCAGCCGCGAGGTTGAGCGTGAACTTCGGCGCGTCGACCAGCGAGCTTTCCCCGCAGGCTTGGAGCGCAGCGACGATCAGGCGGAACTTGGCAATAGCCACCGCAAATGGATTGAGGTCAACACCATAGATCGAAGAGAGCGCCTTGTCCACGCGTGTTCGGAGCTCGAGACCCGGCGCTTCTTCGTGCCAGCGTTCTGTGAGCCGCGCGAACGCGCCGAGCAGGAAGTGCCCGCTCCCACAGGTGGGGTCAATCAACTTGAAGCCTTCGAGCGGCCGATCTTTCAGAGCTGGCGTCAGCGTTCGATCGAGGATGAACTCTTCGACAAATTCTGGAGTCTGCAAAAGCGCATACTTCTTCTTCGCAAATTCGGAGAGGTCTTGATACAGGTCGCCCAGGAATCGAGTGGAGAGATCAGCGTCCGCGAACGACCAGATCAATTCACCGTCATCCCCGGTTCGTCGCCAGAACGACAGAAGTTGTTGCACCGCATCAGAAGACGGTGAAGCAATGTTGAGTGCTGCATGGTCGTCGACCAAAGCTTGGGTAGCAGGGCAGTCGCGTAGAGCCGTGAATGACACCTCGAGCCACTCGCGGTAAGAAAATTCCTGGTTCCGTCGGTAGAAATCGTTCTCTGCGTCTTCGGCACGCTGCCGCAAACCGCGGTCCGGCCCAGCAATCCATACCGCAGTATCGCCCAGGAGTAGATTGTCTTCGCAGAAGCGCACGAAGACCGAAGTCAGGAGCCAACCGACAGCCGCCTGCGTGACCTGGTCTTCCGACCAATCCGTCCACGATCCAGCAGTGCGCTGTTCTGCGACCGCTTGACGATGAGTCGCTTGCCAACGCCCCAACTCCTCGGCATCGGATTCGAGTCGAGCGCGTATGTCGTCGACCAACAATGCCAGCTGTGGCTTCAACGCAGCCGTAAGCTGGGGGCCTGCCGTCGTGGCCAGCGTCATCAGATGTTCTCCTCGATACGATCGTCAGAATGATGCTTCGTTTGCGCGCTTGCAAGCAAGGCTGCTACTTCCTCGGCGGCAACTTGAATGAATTGTTCCGGGCTGTTGAGGGGTAGCGCGGTTCCATCGACCCGAGCACCTGGCAAACCACCAGACTCTTGCCGTTGAGGCACCAACACCCACACGGCATTCTTCGGCGGGGACGCGAGGTCAGCCCACACATGCAGAACACCGAGCTGCCCATACGCTGCGAGAGTCGAGAGATCGGTCAACACCACTGGTGAATCAGCGTTGCTGACGGCGTCCGTGAGTGTCGGAATTGCCTGTGAAACAAAACCTCTCAAATTCTCACGATCAGTCACCGCGCCTGCGTCAGCGGCGAGAATTTCACTCCAGCTGATATTTGCTTGGGTGGCGGTACTGCGTAGCTTGTTGAGGAGGAGATCAGTCACATCGATATGACGAGCACCGAAACGTGCAGCGAGCCCAGCAGCGACAGCATCCGACGCGCCCAGCGGAACGCCCAATGCCCGGAAGTTGTGTTCGCGAACACTGGACTCGAGAGCGAATTCGATGTCGGTAGAAGTGCTTCCACGTTGATGAATCGGCGCAGTGCGCGTATGCCGCGTTGGAACATGCGATGCAGGATCGAGTGAATGCTCGAATGCGAATCGGCTCGCGGTCTCGTCCCATCGCATGTCCGGTAGGAGCTTGGACACGACGTCGTCCAGCTCAGGGCGGCGTGGGAGGGTGTGAACCAGCGCTGGGAAGCGGGCCAGAAGTCTGGACTCGAGTTCTGCTCGGCTGAACGAATCAGACGTCGACAGTCCCCGCAACAGGATTCGAAGGGACTCGACGATCGGGAGCGCCCGCGAATGGAGCTCATCGCGCGCGGAGAGAGCCACCTCCTTCGAACCCACAGCAGCGATCCGCAACAGGACATGGCCTGGGATTTCGATGTCGTTCGGAGCGACATCCAAAACAGTTGCTGCTGATGCGCGCAGTGGTATCTCCGCATCAGCAGGGGAGACGAGCACTGACCCCTGGGAAACCAGCTCGGCCACAAGCTTTTCGGCGTCGACCGCGAGAACAGCTGGCAGTCGGCGCGACACCGCGGCCGTGGAGATCATCGCTACGGTCCCCGAACCGTGGCGTCGCACCATGTGCAACGACGAATCCACCCCAGATTCGAGATCGTCGTTCACAGTCGACGGCGGCTGAGAGGCCATCAAAATGCGGAGCACACCCAGAGCCGAGCGCTGGGGGTTCGCCAGGCCATCTGATTGCAAGGCGCCGAGCAACTCACGAGCTAACAAATCCGGCGTACTTGCACCGCCAGACTTCTCCAACAGAATCTGTAAACGACCGTGCAGATCGCGGACTGTGGATGCGAGCTGGGAGTGCTTGTCCCACAGCTCCGAGAATTCACCGAAGATCTGAGCGATCCGACCCGAAGTGACGTTCGCCAGTGGCGACAACACTTGGTAGGTGACAAATGGATCTTCCGGCGACTGGGAGTGTGAACCGAGGACGAGCTCGACTACCTGGCGACGGATAGTGCTCGGCTTCGAGCCTGCAGCGCGCGCGAACTCCCCAACGAGGATGGCCAGCGATGTGATCGTCGGAACAATCGTTGTCGGGTTTGTGTCAGCAGAAGCGACCGGCGCTGGTTTTTGCACGACGGGTGGCGACACCGGTTCAGCGATGTTACGGGCCTTGAACACCGCGCTCCACGCGCTTCGCATCGACGATGCCGTATCGAATCGGTCCTTTGCGTTGCGCGCCAGCGCGATTCGGAAGAACCCAACCAGCGCCTCGGCTCGACTGCGACTCAAACCACCGGCCGTGAAATCCTCCGGACTGACAGTCACCTCATCTTTGAGGACGCCTGGGTCGCTCACTCCGTCGCCGTACTCGGGCGTCGAGGCTGTTGCCATCTCGAACAGCACCACCCCAACCGAGTAACGCTCGGCTGCAGAGTCGAAAGAAGTGCGCAACCCCGTACCAAGGAACGGGTCACGGTAAGGAGGGGTGCCCGCATCCAATTGATCGACAGGCGCACGCGACAGCGAGAAGTCGAACAAGGCCAATCGGGCCTTGGCAGAACGAGCTTTGGCCTCCGGTCGGGAGAGACCGAGATTGGCGGGTTTGATGTCGCGGTGGGTGATGCCGGCGGCATCGAGGGCCACCACCACGTCGAGCAGCTCGAGACCCCATGCCTTCAGCTGGCCCTCACCCAACGGCGTGTAGCGCACGACGTCGGCGAGTGTTTGCTCTCCACCGTTGCTGAGCAACAGTGCGGTGCGATTCAGGGCTAGGTCGAGCGGGCCTTCGATCAGCTCGACGACACCGGAAACCGGCGGCTTTTGCACGCCGATCTGAGTGAGTACCTCAGCTTCGTCGCGAAGTCTCGCAACGGCACTGTCATCGAGGCCCACCTTGAGCACACGGAGAACGTCGTCATGCGCACGGTCGTGAACCAGGACTCCGCGCGCTGTGGAACCAGAACCGAGTACCCGGACTACCTCGAAACGATCACTCAGCACAGCACCCGGCGCAGGATTCAGGGGATCAGCCAGCTGTGCGGTCGGAGCTAGTTGCTTGTGACGGTAGTTCGCGAGCTCGGTCGCGAACTGCTGTGCCCCGAATCCAGGCTGACCGGTCTTCTTGTCGGTCTGAACTCGTTTGGTGACCGAGGGCTGGGTCGCCCGGAGTACCAGCGTTCGGAGACCTTCGTCGACGAACCTCCCACCGGATGCCGCGAGATCGAGACCCTCTTCCTGACGCAACCGCTCGAGGAGCGCGGCCCGATCCCTGGCAGGGGGTTGGCCACCCGACAACAAGAAGTAGGCGAGCGCGCCCAGGGAGAAGACGTCGAGAGCGAGGCGGTCTCCATCGATCGCCCAGCGGTCTTCCGGGGCCTGATACACGTCGTCGGAAGGGGACGTTCCCGTCGTGGCCGAAGTACCGAGCATCGTCGCCGAACGAGTGTCGGGACTGTGAACCCGTCCTGCCCACGACCAGTCAGCAAGCCGGATTTTAACCGTGCCTGTATCGAGCTGCGCCGTATGGATAAGCACAGTGGAGGGGCCGAGTCCTCGGTGCGCAACGGAGTTGCGGTGCGCATAGCCAACAGCTTCCGCGATTTGCGTCAGGATCAGCAGCTGCTGCTCCGCGGTGAGGGTGCGGGTTGCGAGCGCAAGATCGAGCGGCTCGTATCCGGGGGTCTCCGGGTAAACGATGACCGTGTTGCCGTCGTCATCCTGCACCAAGTCACGCGGGGCAACGATGCTCTCGTGTCGAAGTGAGCTGAGCAACGAGTATTCGCGGTCGATCTTGCGGTACGCCGCTGCCCGAGCGTTCGCGGGCGTTCCTCGGCGGAACGAGACGATCCGTGCGCGGCCCTTCTCTTTTGTGACCTTTTGGGTGGCCGACCATTCTTGCCAGTCGTCGCCGCTCGCAATCGGTGTGCCGGTGATGGTCCACGAACCTGCGTCCCGCTCCGTGCGGCGACTGATACCGAGGTTCTTCAAAGCTAGGGCGATGATGACACTGAGGTCCTCGTCGACCCGCCTGTTGTCCGTCGGAGGTTCCAGGAGTCGATCCGAGATTCCGGGTAGACCGGTCTTGTCCTCTTGGCCGTCAGGTCCGAAGAGGCTCGACTTCGCCAGGTCAGGAAGATCCGTCTTGAACGGAGAGCCGTGCAGGAACACAGACTCCTGCACAAAGGGAAGAGCCCGCCGAACCTTCTCCGGATTCAAGCCGATCTCGAGCGCGACCTTGCGAGCTTCTTCTTCGATACGAGTTGCCAGACGTTGGGCCTTGCGTCTGGTCACCAGTAGCGGCGAGCGCTGCGTGAGCGTCTTGCCACCCATCGTGGTGCGGACCCAGCTGGTCTCCGAGCCCTGCAAAACTCCGGAATAGCTCTTGAGCTCCACAAGATGGAGGCGACGTCGGCCAAGGACCAGGGCGTCGATCTCATGCCACTGGCCATGGTTGTCCATGAACTCGAAGTTCGTCCACGCACGGTAGGGGGCGGAGGCAGGCAGAAGGTCCCGGATCATCTCCAGACCAGAAGTTTCGTGGTCAAACGCGGACTTGGAAACCTCGACCCACCGGTCGTTACCTTGCGCCACGCCACCGCCTCGATCTCAAGAACACGTTGACGACCACGTGGCGGCCGCCGAAAACTTAGTCGACCTTATCAACCAGGGGAATCACCCATGGATGTTGGAGGCAGGTCGGTCGTCATGAGAGTCGTTCCAAAGCGCCTACTTCGCGAGATCCCAGCGTTCACACTGGTTTCAGTGGTCGAGTCTGAATCCACGTGAGCTGTTGGTGGGGTGCCACCAAATTTGAAAGGAGTGCGAAGCAATGGCCTTAATCGACATTGGAACACTCGTCGGCGTTCTGGCTGCTGTATTAGCCCTATTTATCCAAGTAAGGCAGCGTAAATTTGCGTTGGCCCAGCAGTACATCGAGCGATTCTGGGAGATCGATGACTCGATCTCAAGGGCTGAGTGCGTGGGGGTCGACGTCGACATTAATCTCCATCACCGGAGGTACGCAAAGCTCTGCGAAGACGAGATGGAGGTCGTGAGCCTTGGCTGGATAGATCGGAGGACATGGCACGTCTGGCATGCGGGCATCGTGAGTTCGACCTCCACCACGAGGACGGTTAAGACCGAATCAGAATTCGACTTCCTGCATGCGTGTCGAATGTCGTCGACACACGACGGTTCGCATTGTCCAGCGTGGGCGGCGCAAAGCCTCTGGCCTCGTGCGACTTCTTGGTGATCTGGGCACCCCAGCACTCGGCAAGTGGCATGCACTCAGTGAACAGTGCCACCTTGATTTGGACTCCGTTGCCCATGACGTGTGCAGATTGGGACGTTGAGGTGGGATGTACTCACCACACAACCGCGAAACTGTGACGGCGATCGTCGCAGGGGGGCTCGTTGATGGCACGTAGATTTGGGATCGACGGGACGATCGACTAGTAGCCGGACCACATGACGTTTTCACCGGCGCGCAAAGTGCAGTCATGGACGTTGACCCGTCGCGGCGATAGCTTCGCACCGGCCCCGAACAGCTAAACCGAAACCTTGACGTCGACCACATCGGCGCAGGAAAGATTAACAACCTCGACGCTTGTGATCAGCGGTACGCCGTTGTGAACGAGTACGAGATTGACTGCAGGGTCAGCATGAACCTCGATAACCCGTCAACCACCGTGTGAAACGGGTTGTGCTCCTGATCGAAACCCTGCATCTGTCCTCCGAACTCCGTCGTCCATCGCCCGGATAACCGGGCCAATTAGTGGCGGCAACGCCGTCAACTTTGAAAACGATAGGCAACCCCACCGAAAGGGTGGTTCCGAAACGGAATCGGACAAATAGGTACCGTTTTTACCAATGCTAAAGATATCGTGCGTGGTTCATTCGGATGAATGACGGGACGCCATTTGCAACGGGGTTTGTACGACGTGTGGGTTACTCGGCAGCTTTGTCGGTCGCGCGAGGCTCACATTTTGTTCACGGGGGAGGCGAAGTTGTCTGTGCTGGGCTTGTCTGACGAGACCTGGGATGCGCTTATGGACGGGCTGGTGCTCGGGCGATACTCCTTGCTATTGGGCGCTGGCGCCGGCCGAGGCGCCAAAAATGGTGATGGCGAGGAAGTCCCTGCTACGCAGGGTCTGATCGACGAACTCCAGCTCCGGTACGGACTACCGCCCGTCCCGCCTGGGACAGGGCTTAGGAGCGTGTACGACCTTGCGGAGTTGAGTGCTGTCCAAAATTGCATCGAGCATCAGTCAGCTTTCCTGGGGCGTAAATTCAGCAGATGCACGGTCCCACACTGGTATCAGAATCTCGTAACAATACCGTGGCGAATTATTTGGAATTTGAACATCGACGACGTTAAGCGTTCGCCATGAGTGACCCAGCCGGACGCACCTTGGACACCGTCGATGGGCGTCTCGTGCACAAGGCCAACGTCATACGCGGACCAGCTCGGGATCGCACTGTCGACGTATGACCCAGTGGGAGCGGTGGGGCTCTCGAAAAAGGTTGCGAGGACGTTCATTCAGAGGAATGACTGAGGCCTGAAGGTGTCGTGCAACTGAACCTGCCAGCGCTCATACTGTCATCCGACGCCTGCTTTCTTGGCTTTCCTTTTGTAGCACTGTTGCTAGTTCTGGCGATACTTCGGGTGACCACACTCCTGTAGTCGGACTCCGTTACGATCCGACTCAGAACGAATCGGACACGGTAGGAGCATTGTATGACCACGACCTTGCTGCGTACTGGCTTACTCGTAGCCGTAGGCGGATCGCTCCTGCTCATAGGGTGTGGCAGCGATGTTGAAGGTGCACCGAGAGCCAACGCGGCAGCGGTGGAGCAGATAGCGTCTGAGAATGCAGAGCAGGAGAAGCAAGGCAACCTCGACAGGCGTTACATCGAGGTCACCGATGATCACAAACTGTGGCCGTCGCTTTCTGACGACGTCATGATTGAGCGTGGTCGATTTGTGTGCGAGCGAATCAAGGTTGGCGACTACCGACCGAACATGTTAGAAGAGTTCGTTGATAAGTATGGATTCGCTGACGGCGTGATTTTCATGAGCGATTCAATGGACGTCTACTGCCCGGAAGAGTTGGGCGTCAAATAGATGTCGGTTGATCTTCCGCGGACTCGTTGTAGATCAGAGCCAAAGGGCGGTTTCAATAAATGCCTAAGTTTATGCCTTTCTCGCGCTCCATCTGGCGTGTCCCGGCAGACCGGACTCCGATCTCAGAGCTGCACTGCCTACCTACGCAGGCGAGAACCCCTTGCGCGGGTTTCGGCGCGCGTGGGCGTATCTGAGGCACGATCAAGGCGCACTGGTGAACAGAACAAGGTGCACCGCCTGTTGAAGGAAATGGGCCTGCAAGTCCGCATCTACCGTCCACGCAAACGTACCGGTGTCAGCTCTTGTCCGCAGATCGAAGCAGATGTACCGAATGTGTTGTGGGCTATGAACTTTCAGGTCGACTCCATCTTCGACGGCAAGGCTATCAAAATCTCGTCGATGATCGACGAGCACACTCGCTTGTCATTGCTGAAAATCGTGAAGTGTTCTATCACCGCTGAGCGGTTGGCCGACGAGCTGGACAAGACGTTCGCGTTATGTGGTGGTCCACTGTTGGCGCGTGGATGGACAACGGACCGGAGTCTATTTCCATTGCACTGCAACAGCTCTGCGCAAACCGCATTGGAATTTCGTACATTCCGCCGGGAAATCCGTGGAACAACGGGCACATCGAGTCGTTCAATAACCGACTTCGGAGGTAATACTTGAACCGAAACCACTGGATGAGCCTGCTCGAAGGGGAGGCGGTGATCGAAGACTTCAAGGACGACCACAACAACCGGCACCAGCATTCCTCGCTGGGGCACCTGACGCCGGCCTGGGGGTCCCTCCCGCTGCGGGGGCGTACGCTGCCCAGTGCACCCACCGGCACCAGCTGATGGACGCATGCGAGATCGACTGACCGCAATCGCACCGTGGCTCTAGAACGCGGTGGTCATACTATCGGGGACCTGCCAACCCGTTCGGTTCGAGTCAAACTCGAAAAGGTGACTTGCTAGTCATCGTGAAAATGAGCTTGCCTCTCGAATGCAGGGGCCGTTACGCGTCGAGGATCTCCAACGGAATGTCCGTCCGCTCACGACTTGCTGATCCGCCTATCATTTGGTCGGCGAGCGAGTTCGTTTACGGTTGCCGCGACATTACCTTGATCTTTAAGGCTCGACGAGTTGGTCATCCGCCGGATTCTGTCGCTGAGACTTGCGCGCCCGCCTTTCCGACCAAGACTCGGTACTCCGCTGTACCGCTTCCGCTGCTTTGCCGACTGTCTGCACGCCTGTATCGACTGCGCTGTCGCCGGCAGCTTTCAATGCACGCAGTGCATCGAGCACCCCCGGGTTCGTCGGCTCGTTCCAACGGGCGACCTGCAGTGCCCGGCTTGTCACGAACGAATCGATGTCTGCACGCAGCGGCGTGAGGTTCTTCTTGAGGCTCCGCGCTGACAGTTTTCGGTGAAATTCCGATACTCGCAACGTTCCGTACGTGCCTAGTGTGCTGCGCAAATTTGCCACTAGCACGACGTCTGCTGCTAGGTGCTCTCTCAGAGTGGCCTTTGCACTCTCCAAAACCTGCGGGATGTGGTCGTCCTCTCGAAGTTCGACTCGTTCAACCCTAATTCGCTGCCAGAGGAATAAAGACTCCTGGGCAATCAACAGAAGCTGAAGGGTCTCACCCAGGCGATCTTTCCGAACAGCCTTCTCAAGAAGGTCAGCACGATCATCCGCCGCTACGTCGACCCGCAAGTCAAGCAGCAGGCGTGTGCTGTAATTCCGCAGACGCTCGACTCCAATCTCGAGGTCGGGTCCGAGCGCGGCCACGCTGGACCAATCGGTCTCCGTCAACACAGCACCGCTATCCAGCTCACCGGTAAGGCGTTGCAGGACACGTCTGTGCCCAAACACATCACCAGTTCGCTCAGCATCGGCAAGCCTGAGAATGTCGGCGGTCGTATCTTCGATTCGATTGAGGCTCTCCTGCAGAGGCTCGATCATGGACTCGAGCGCAGAAATCACAGCAGCGGTTGCCAGTGCGATTTGTGGACCGCCAGCCAGGGACGCCGGTGAAATAGGGGTGTTGCTGGTGAACCGTCCGGTCTCCAGTGACCTCGTTACGCGTCGATAACTCACGCTCTCGCCTGGTGCAGGGGATGAGGAATCGCCTCGGATTAGGTACGACGCGGAATCAGGTGATCTCAAGACACCGGCGCACGCCGCACGAACTCTGCGTAACGCCGATGGCGGTAGAACTGCTTCGCGGTGCGCGAGCGAGGAGTTGCCTTGCCATTCTGCGACGAACTCTGCGACGGCTGACGTCGACCCTGCCACCACAGTGCCGAATTCGTCTTCTGACACGAACACTGTGTCATCCGGGTTTTGATTCGCCGGAATCAATTCACTCATACCCGATATTCTGCACGAACAGCGGCGAGCTTGTCGGCCGCCCTGCTTATATTGGGCAAGCGTTAGACCTTCCGTGTCACCGGTGGTGGTCCGATCATAAACCGCCGAGAGGGTAGCGGTGACAACAGTTCTCGTTCTTCGTCGAGTTTGTCGTCGGGGACCGCGCAGATCTCGGTATGGGTACGCGTTGACCTCCGCGCACCACGCTTACGCCGCGGTGTTGGCGGCGTGGACATGGACGGTCGTGCCTGCAACCACCGCGGTGAACAGTGGCGCCGCCAGGTCGCGTTGGGCGCAACCGGGTTCGACGACGCAGGAACACCCTTGTCGTTGCGACGCCTGACTCGGTCGAGCGTCGAGATCGTCTCCGGTGTCGATTGGGGTCGGTTTGCCGCGATCGAGCCGGAGCGCCGCATCGTGTGCTTCCCACGCGGGAGTATGCGCGGGGGAGCGGAGAAGGTGCCATCGCGCTGGCTCATGCCGACACTCGCTGCCTTGTCCGGAAGCAAGATCGGCGTCGTCGACTGGCGGAAGCAGACTGCAGACGTCGAGGCCATCGTCACCGTCGAATCGTTCGACGTCTCGACGCAAACGGTCGACCATCGCATCGGGGTCAGTGCGGCATCGGAAACTGAATGGCGACTTCGGGCATTGGCCGAGGTTTCGGCACGTGATCGGCGGGGCGCACTCGAAGACCCAATTGTCGCTACAGGAATGGGACTTCGCAGCGACAGGCTGCACGGCCGGTGCACGCGTTTCAACGGCAATGTCTCCCATACCGAGAACGCCGTGACGTTCTTCGACGCACCGGTCTCGACGAGCCGGTTCGACGACTGGGTGGCCAGTCCTTACCGTTTCTTCGTCAAGGCGGTTCTCGGTGTCGATAAGCTCGAAGATCCCGACGATGCTGCGCAGCTCGATACGCTGACCCGTGGCAATCTGATTCACCTTTCACTCGAACGCTATGTGCAGGGAACGATCGACGGCGTCGACGCCACACTCGACCGTCTCATCGAATTATCCGAAGAGGTGCTTGCTGGCGCCCGCGTCGATGTGCCGGGTTGGCTGCCACAACGCGAACTCGCCGAGTGGTTCGAACTCGACCGGGCCGATCGTGCCGACGGGTGAACACCGGCGCACGTCGAGCGGGATTTCGGTGTCAAGCCTGGCGTGGTTTTGCTCGATGTGATGGGCGAGCAAATTGCGTTCGCAGGCAAGATCGATCGGATCGATCGGCACACCGATGGACGAATTCGGGTTACCGACTACAAGTCCGGCCAGGCGACGTCGTACAAGAAGCTCTCCGAATCCGAACCGACCGACGGCGGAACCAAGTTCCAGCTCCCCGTGTACGGGCTGCTGGCACTGACAACGGGAAACAACGTCACGACGCGGTATTGGTACGTCAACCACAAGGCGAACTACGAGGTAGTCGGATATCAACTGACCGATGCTGCGATCGACGTCTTGAAGGCCGATAGCAACAAATTGCCAGACCGTATACGCTCTTCCTCAATCCTTCGCTGGCGGGCCAGACTTGGATTTCGCTGCCGAGAGGTCTACCAGGGAGCGAAGTGCTGCGACAGAAAGGCGAACGATTGCCTTCGAAATACGCGATAACGCTTGACGCCAACGAGTTGCGTGCAGTCTTGGTCTGCCACCCGGTCATATTCGCTAGCAGGTCACCTCGAATGGACCCAGCAGCGATGAGGCTCGGAGGTGGGTCACGAGAATCGGGGCAGCTCGTCGGCAAGTCGGTACGAGCAGCCGATCTCATCGGTTGTATTGATGCCAGAATTGATGCGGAACCACGCGATGCATGTTCGTGCGATCAGTCGAATGTCCTTGGTGAACAGGTATCCATCTGTGCAGTCGTCGAAGTGGCCGTCGTGCTGCCACTCGTCGAGCCGCAGGCCCGCGGACGAATAGTCCGCAAGAAGCAGATGACCGAGTTCCGTCCGTGAGCGTCTGAGCATCATCACACCGTCGCTCAGGACGACAACCTGTGCGCACACTACTTTGGCGTCGTCTCTTTCGGCGATGTAGTGACTGGGACCGAGCTCGATGATGAATCCGACCGGCTTGGCGTACATGGATTCGATCAGCCAGGCGCTCAGCGAGTCCCACGGATCGACTGCCATACGCTGGCCATCGACGATGAAGGCATCGACAAGTGAGCCAGGTTCGACCAGCGCTTCCCAAACATCCTTCGCCCATCCGTCGTCGCCGCTGTTCTCGACACCACTCTGATCGGCCCAGATGCAGCCGAAGGTGAAGTCACTCGTTGTAACGATGCCGTCGGCATCCGAACTCTCCACGCTCCAACCCTCCAAGCGGACGCGGAGGTTGTTGACGACTACGAATCTGTTGCCTTCGTCGTCGATGTTGTAATGCCACTCCGGGATCTGTTGCGCAGTAACAGGACTGCGTTTCACCTCGTGAGTGGATACTTCGGCGCGGTAGATATCGGACCGGACCGATCGAATCCGAGTGATCGACCGAGACTTGCCGATCGCGTACGCGGGCTTCGCCGTCGACATAGCGGCACTGGCGGCATCGAAGCGCTGCTCGACGATCATCTGCGGCCGGCCGCTGGACGACCGACTCGATCTCGCATCGCGATGATTGTGGTTGACGAGTGTCAGGTCGCTGTCTCGGAGTCGGGGAGGGATCTCGCCCTCGGGTTCGACCTCCACTATCACGGTGGCGTGCATACGTGGATCGGTCCGCCGGCTCCACTCGGGCAGGTCACCGAGGCCGTCGGGCTCGTGATCGAAGAACTGTTCGTCGAACCACACATCCGCCCGGCAGATTTCGATTCCGATGGTCGGGCACACCTTGGCGACAAGCCTCTCGACACGAAGGGCGAGACGCCCAGCGTCCCACCACTCGCAGTGGTCGGATCGGAAGACGATCCGTGAATTCCCAAGCACCGACTCATCAAGGTGCGCGTCATGTGTGTGGACGCTGTGAAGCAATGCGAGCTGAGGTTCGGCCGATAGGTCCGACAATGGATGGTCGACCTCGATCGCGATCATGAACTCGGCTCGAACGGTGGACATGCCGTTGGGCCCGAAGGATGTTTGTTCCATAGTTTCTCCTCTGAGTGGAGCGAAGGGGGCTGCCGAGAAAGTCGGCAAGAATGGCATCAAGTGGTGTGGACTACCTGCAACCTCATGTGTACACGGGGGTACCGACAGGTCTGTCGTCAATGCTCGCAACGCGCATACGGTCCACGTGTTCGACGATCCCGCCATGACTGTTTGTCGCTGTGCGGCGTACACCCCAGTTCGGAGATCAGCGCTGAGTGCAGTCGAACGACTCTTCTTTTCGGTCGACATCCCGTTAATTGCAAAGGCGACCTCCCTAAGTGCGGGGGCACGACGTTGTTCGTCGTCGGCGAGGAGCTCCGCTTACCTGGGGTCGACGGGATACCGAGATTGTTCGCTTGCGTGGGCAGAGAGGGGTCGTGGTTGAACCCGCGCAGATATTCCCCATTCGATCTGGCCGGTCAAAGGTGGGCCAGCAGTCGGAAGGTCTCGGTTCATGGAACCCCTCCGACGGGTGGGTCGGTCATGTCGCGATACTAAGTTGGTACTTGCTCTGCTAGGTTTCGCCGCTTGGGGAAGGAGTCACTCGTGGAGGACATCTCCTTCGTGCTGTCAGGCATCGAGCGTGCCATCAGCAATCAAGTCGATGGCGGTCCCGCCCTCGCTGACCTCGACTCAGATTGGTTTGGCGAACAAGTCGTGGCGTCGAGGTCTGACCCCGCCGAGATGGCGAAGTGGGCTTCGTCCACAGTCATCGATGACAACGTGAAAGCGCCAGTGTTCGACGAGCGGGTCTTCTCGTGGTTGCATCGTGGCGTGTCTGATGGACTCGCATTTCCCATCGGGCATGCAGGTCTGATGCACGTTTACGGTTATTTGCTGTCGTCGGTCGAAACTCCGTACGGACTGAAGCGGAAAAGGTGGTTGACTGCCGATCTGGCGAATGCGTTCGGGCTCGAGTCGTCGTTCTTCTTTCCGCCTGCATCCTCGTTGCCGCTGATGGAACGTGTTGCGTCAGTGGTGTTACCGATTTTGACCGAACCGACTGCAGACAGTCGGACTGTTCTTGCCTTCGACGACTTCATTGATCTTCGGCGGCGTATGCGCACCGTGTACGTATGCGACCCCGTGACCAATTCGACTGCGCTACTGTACGGCTCGGTGGCCGGTGACGACGTCCGGATTGTGACCGCGTTTCCAAGTGGACCGTTGACGGCGCAGTCGGCGCGGGATCGTCTTTTGGAACCGGCGCGGTATCGGTACAACTACTCTCCGGCCGACGCAGAGCCTGGTAGCCACTTCGAAGGAACGATCGAAGTGTTGACATCCGTGTTCTGAGAATTGTGGTCTCACAAGCTGGCCGCCGCACGGTTTTCGGCACATCGGGTGTATTCCGTCTGCGGCAACGTCCATAGCCCATTAAAGATGGAGAACAATAGTGCTGCTGTAGATCCCTCACACAAAGTTGTACTGATCAAGCTGACACGCCCCTACCCGACTACCGCAGAGTCCTCGCCGGGGTTCGCGGCGGAACTGTATGAGGCGACTCGTCGATGGTGGAAGGTCGCAGCGAGCCGGACGACACCCGGACCGGGCGCACCGGACTACGTTTTTGCCGTGCATCGGGGCACCGTGAAGGCTGTCTACGCGATCGATGCATGGACGCGATCGCCGGACGGACGGAAAGCCGGACCCTCAGTCTTCTACTCACATTCCGATCGAGCCCGACGGTTCGTTCGCAGTTCCGAAGGGTTGGTAGCGTGCAAATTCCTCTGGTCGCCCAGACTGTTGTCACGGTCGACTTCGGCTTTTCGTTCCTGTTGGTTACCTCGGGCGGATTCGAGATTCGGATCGAATCGACGTTCCGAGTGGATGATTCGCAGGCCGGCCGGTTCGAAGGAGTCCCTGACGAAGAGTTGTCGTCCAACCCTGCGTTCAGAGACCTGATTGGCAAAGCCATCGAAGACGCGCACGCAGCGGTCGACGGTACGCTGACTCTTCTACTGAGTGGGCACACGACCCTGACGGTGCCCGCTGACCCTGACTTCGAAGCGTGGACCGTGGCTGGTCCCGGGGGGAATGAAGGTCGTCAGCGAAGCAGGCGGGGGACTGGCAACGTGGAACATCGGTCCGTCGGAAACATAGGTGTTGCGAGGCCCCCCGTGTGCGACGTTTCCGGGTCGCCTTCGCTCACGTGACCATTCCTGCCCGAAAGGCAGCCAGTGCAGCCTCGACCCGATTGCGCACACCGAGTTTCACGAATATCCCGGAAATATGGGTCTTCACCGTCGTCTCGCTGAGGTAGAGCTCGGAGGAGATGTCCGCATTGGTCGAACCAGTAGCCAAGATGCGCAGTACATCTCGCTCCCGCGGGCTCAGCACGTCCATCGACATCGAATTCGGGGCCGTCGGCAACACCGATGTTGCGACGATTTTCCGCAGCGAATCTTCACTGAACAACGTGTTGCCGGATGCCACTGCTCGAACCGACTGATGAAACGTTTCGGGTGCCTCGCTTTTGCTCAGAAAGCTGTGCGCCCCGGCCTCGATGGCGCGTATCACCAGATCGTCCACATCCATCGCCGTCATTGCAATGACTTTCGGGGGATGGGTCAGCGTCATCAATTCGCGGGTGGAGTCCAGCCCGCCGACCCGTCGCATCTGAAGATCCATCAGCACCACGTGCGGCCGGAACGCCGTCACTGCAGCGGGAACCTGGTCGCCGTCCTCCACGTCGGCCACCACCGAAATGTCCGGGGTCTTCGCGAAGATGTCCGTCACTCCACGACGAACGAAGGGGTCGTCGTCGACGATCAGAACTGTAATCACGGCTGGCGCTGTCATGGTGCCCTGAGCTTAGAACGCGTCTCCGACACCGTCCGTCAGGAGTACCACGGCAGCCAGCACGAGACCACAAATTCACCCGGCTGCACGCCGGCACTGAACGTCCCGCCCACCCCGCGGACCTGTTCGGCCAATCCCGCCAACCCCGTACCCGAACCATGCTCAAACGGCGGTTGCCGCAACAGCTGATTGCGCACATCGACGCGAACACCCGTCTGATCGGACCCGTGCACCGCCACCCGAACGGTCGATCCGGCGGCATGCTTGTGCGCATTGGTAAGCGATTCCTGCACCACCCGGTACGTCACATGACTGCTCGCAGAACCGATCTCACCGGGTGTCACGTCGAGCATCAGCGACGTGTGCAAACCCGCGCCCCGCGCCGAGTGCACCAGATCGGAGATGCCCTCGACGCTCTGCCGGCCACCGCCTGAGGCATCGGCCGATCCGCGCAGCACACCGATGATGCGCTTGAGCTCATCTAGCGCATCGTGCGCAGTCTGCCGAATCATCGACGCTGTCTGGGCTACCTTCTCGGGCCCATCGGCACTGTTGACTTGCATTCCGCCTGCAAACAACGAGATGCGGCTGAGGCTGGCGGCGAGGGTGTCGTGCATGTCGCGGGCGATGCGGGCGCGTTCCGCATTGAGCAGCATCTCCTCACGAAGTGCGTTGGACTCCACCGTCACCTTGTCCCGCGTGACCACGGCCGCCGTCAGGTCGGATCGTGTGCGGCGCAGCATTGCTCCACCCACGACCAACCCGACGAGTACAGCTGCGACCACCCACGGAATCCACGCCGCGACGTCCCACTCGACCGGCGTCGACCCATCTTTGGTCTTGGTCGAGCCGAGGGTCAGCACGGAGTAGTACCGACTGCGATGCGCGTCGTACGTCAACGACACCCCGCACGCGACGAACACCGCGACGGCAGCAATCACCAGCGGCCTGGTTCGCGCGAACGCACCGACAGCAAACAGGGCGATCAACGCTGCCGTCGCATCGGTGGCGAAGAACAGCGGCCCGGCCAGCGCCAGTCCCAGAACGATCCATGGCCGCTCGTGTCGCCAGATCAACGCGATGCCCGCGACGAGGTTGAGCGCGACGCCGATGCCTAGATTCCACCCCGGCGTGCCGGACGATCCCGCCAACCCGGCGGTCATGATCGAGCAGAACAGGCTGAAGGCCACCGCTACTGTGGTCCAGGCTTTTCGGCGCAGGGTGCCTGTCCGGTGGGTGATCACGAACGCAAGCGTACGGCCGAGCACCGACACGGCGGATCGTCCGATCGGCCCACATCACCAACCGGATGCGACCGAAAGGAGGAGGGGCACCGACCGGTCAGCCGAGGCGCGGACAGGGCCGACTGCGGTGTGGTTGATGCATCGCCAACCGAGAGGAATTTCGACATGACCACCAACAGCCCGAACCCCCAGCAGCAGTACACCCCGCCCGCTCCGGAGCAGAAGAAGAGCTGGTTTGCGCGACACAAGATCCTGACCGTCATCTTGGCGATCGTCGTGCTGGGTGTCCTCATCCGGCTCATCGGCGGCGGTTCCTCGGAGACCCCGACGGCTCCTGCGCCGGCCGGATCCTCGGCGTCGGAGGAAGCGGCTCCTGCGGCCCCGGCCGAGCCGAGTGCGCCGGGGATTGGCGTCCCGGTGCGCGACGGCAAGTTCGAGTTCGTCGTCACGGCCGTCGCGCCACCCGTCTCGACGGTCGGCTCGGAGTATCTGACGCAGACCGCTCAGGGCGAGTTCGTTCAGGTCAAGATCTCCGCGCGCAACATCGGCGACCGAGCACAGAGCTTGGACGCGTCGTCGCAGAAGTTGCTCGACGCCGACGGCAAGCAGTACTCGGTCGACAGCCTCGCGACTGCCTACCTCGACGAGGGCATCGGCTACGAACAGATCAACCCGGGCAACGCGCTGGACACAACGGTCGTGTTCGACGTTCCCGTCGGGACCGTGCCTGCTGAGATCGAGCTGCATGATTCCGCCTTCTCGGGCGGTACGACGGTTGGGCTGCGGTAGCGGTCGTCAACCGCTCTTCCGTTATCTCTCAATCCATTCATTCGACGCAGTTTCGGCTGCGTCCTACGGAAGGAAATCATGACCAACCCGACACTCTCTCTCGTTGCAGCTTTGCTCGACCGGTCCGGTTCGATGCATTCCATCGCCGACGACACCCGCGGCGGATTCGACTCGTTCATCAGCAAGGAGCGTGAGGCCGAGGGCCGGACGATGTGCTCGATCCGCGGGGCAGCACCGCGTTGTACGACGCGATCGGCCGGCTTGGGAGCGAGGTCGGTGCCGGGCTGGCCGTGATACCGGAGGACGAGCGTCCCGGCTCGGTGACCGTTCTCGTGATGACCGACGGTCACGAGAACGCAAGCCGGGAGTGGACGAATGCTGCTGTGCGGGAATTGATCGAGCGGCAGGAAGCCGAGTACAGCTGGGACTTCGTGTTCTTGGGATCGAACATCGACGCCGTCAAGGTGGGTGCCGATCTGGGCTTTCAGCGCGACAAGTCGATGACGTATGTTTCTACGTCGGTCGGCGTGACGGCAGCCTTCGATTCGGTGGCGGACTACCAGCATCGAAAGCGATCGGCCGGTGTCGATGCGTGCTCGGTATCGGCTTTCTCCCCAGCGGACCGCAGACGAGCGCGAGGGGAGTAAGAGAGATGGACGATGTCAGCCGACGGTGATGCGAAGCCCGACGCTCGCCCCGTATGGGGCTGAAGAGAGCCCGTGCACGGCGACGGTGGGCGGCAATCTCACGACGAGATTGGGCAAAGCAGGAGCCGCGGCTGCGTGAAGTAATTGCCCGCGTGGTCCCCGCTGAAAGATCAGAGCGTGGACAGGCGTCGGCTCCCCGGCCCAGTAGCGCTGCGATAACAGCGCTACTGGCCAGCAAGTCGCGGTCGTCGTAGAGTTCGAACAGTGCTGAGAGAAAACGTTTCGCTCAGGGCCTCAATCCGGTGCCGTCAACCCCATGCACTGTCGAGCTCGAAAACTTCATCGACACAGCCCGGCCTGTCATCGCATCGACCAGAGTTCGGGGTGCCACCTAGGTCGCACCGTGGAGACTGACGAACGGGAACTTGGTGGTGGGGCTATGTGGCACAGAAAGATTCGTACTATCGCCGGTCAGACCTGCCTCGAATTTCTGCAAATTGCCCCACAAGTGCAGGATGGTCCACTGCCAGCTCCGCTTTGAACCGAAGGCGCGAGGACGCTACAGGAAACCGGAGAAAGATCGAGATTGGTGGGCGCGGGTTACTGAATCTGTTGAGTCACCAACCGGATCGGGCCAAAATTGGACAGGTTTCCATAGATTACGGCACCGGAGGTTAGATCGTTCAGCTTCCATACACCACTGTAAAATTCACTGACATTGAGCGGGTGCGGTTCGGCATCCTTGTACTCAGTGCCGGGCAGTTCGACACGGTAGGTTCGACCAGCGTGGTCGAATTCGACTTGAATCTGCAATTTTGGGGCGCGTGGTTTACTGCCAAAAGCCATGGTGATCGATCCCTTTCCGGTGGGTGCAATGGAATGGTTACACCGAGAATTCGCGATGTCTAGTCGTATGTTTGGCTTAACATGGACCGGTCTTAGTCAGAGAGTTTCTCTCGAAACCTCGAAGTCGCCGCCGATCATCTCCGCGACCAGGGATCCGACCTTGCATCCCGGTTCGATCCCTTGTCGGTCGGCACCGACAGACGCTCCTGCGCCAGTCCGACCGGGCCGATCGGTGCGCCAAAGCCATCACCGGAATCAACCCGGCGGACGACACGAGGTTGGGGCCGTCCAACCTTGTCGCAGCAAGGGGGCGGGTGAGAGATAGTTGCATCTGCGATATGCCCTTCGTGTGCGGTCAGATTTTGTTCTGTTAGAAGTCTTATTCTTCAGCACGACAGGGAATTTCGTTTTCACTGCACGCGTTCAGCCGTCGCCGAATTGCTGCATTCAGGCTAAGCGATTCTCAGGGCTCGACAACCGCGCGCCGTATGATTGTCATTCGACTGAATGATTCCTCGCCTGGACTCCGCTCGGTAGGGTCGCCTAGACATGGACAAGGGGATAGCGCAGTGACAATGGACAGGCTTGACCTCGGAATAGACTCTCGTCTTGTCGTCCTTGTCGTCCTTGTCGCTGGCTTAGCGGCGTTTCTAGCATGCATCGCGCCATTCGGATTCTTCGTTCCTAGTCAATCAGCCGCGATTGCAGGTGGATTTGCTGCCGGCTCTGGGAGCGTGAATCCAATTGTTCAGGCGTCGGCAGTCACGACCGGCGCCTTCCTGGGCGGGCTTGTGGGATATGGACTTGGTTACTGGATCGGCGATCGCAGTTTCAACGGCCGAAAGATGAAGTACCGCAGTTGGATGAGATACGGACAGGACCTCATCGCCAGGCGCGCGGTGGCCGTCGTATTGGTCGGCCGCTGGAGCGCAGCAACTCGATCGACGGTTCCAAACATCGCGGGCGCCGCCCGGTATCCGCTGTCTCAGTTCGCAGTTTGGAACCTCGTCACTTGTGCAGCATGGGGGGCAGTGACAACGGCGGCTGGATATCTGGCCCAAGAAGCGATTAACGGCGGAACATTCGCCTTGACCGTAGCCTCGGCAGCGGTGCTCCTGTCCGTGTGTACATACGTTGCCCTCGGCTACCGAAATTGGCGTAACAGCAACGCACCCCGGACGATAGATGTGAGCGGCCATGAAGTGGAATAGGCGCGCATTCGGATCGGCGGGAGTGACAGAGTTTCCGCCCGGGCCAAATCTTGCGCGGCTCGACAACCGGAAGATTTACGTAACCACGCCGGGCTTTGACAACATCGGCGAAATTCTCATCTCGATGAACGTCAAGTTCGAGGCGTTCGACGGCAGCTACGATTGCGCGCTGCTGTTCATCAACTGTGGCACCCCGGATCAGATCGTTCCTGCCGCCCTAGCCGACTTTGTGTCCAACGGCGGTTGCGTATACGCGTCCGATCATGTCGACGCGACTATCGCCTCGGCCTTTCCACAGCTACTTTCGTTCGGCGGTCATCAAGGAAATTCGGGCCCGGTCAAGACGTCGGTCGTCGACCCCGAACTCAGAGAACTGATAGGGAGAGAGCTCACCATCGATTTCGACATGGGCTCGTGGGCAACGATTTTGCCTGGAAAGGGCGAAGTTATTCTCGAATCACGCGCCTCAGGAGTCGATCGCCCGTTGATGGTCTACGCCGAGTATGGAAAGGGTGCGGTGTTCTTCACCAGCTTCCACAACAAGGCACAGACCTCGGCAGAAGAGAAGCGCCTGCTTCAGCTACTCGTACTGAAGCAACTCAGCGTGTCGGCGCACTCCACGTTGAAGCAGACTGGAGATTCGCTAGGGATCAGCGTGCGCCTGTAACGACCGGCGTCAGGCCTTCCGCACCAACCCGCGCGCCATCGATGCGATCGAATCCGCGATGGTCTCCGACCCGGCCGACCGTGGAGAACCGGCCTTCTCCGTGGAGATGACGTCCAGTTGAGCGGCGCTTGCGTCGCCCAGCCCGCAGGTGATGATACGAATGTTGTCGGCGATCAATGGTTTTGACGCCGCGATCGCGGCCTGCTTGTTCCCAAGATCACCATCACCGAAAACCGCAAGTACCCGATCGGCTGCTGGCATCGCCATGAGGACGGCATGAGCGCCACGAAGCGTAGGCACGAAATCGTTCCCACCCCCCGCTCGCGCCGCCTCGAGCAGTGCAATCGCATTCCGCGGTGATCGCTCCGGTCTAGAGATCGCATCGATGCCCTGGTGCCACAGGATCACGCCGACCGAATACCCCTCTGCGACCGCCTCGTTCGCGAACTGTCGACATCCCTTGCGCGCCTGCTCCAGTCGGCTGCCAGACATCGAACCGCTTACGTCGAGGGCTAGAATGACTACTCCCGACAGGCTCGCCTGAAGCCTTCCGAGGTTCGGCCCGGGTGGACACTCCGTGACGGGTTCGGCGTGAAACCGCTTCTTCGTCCATCCAGCCACACGAAACTCCTAGTCCGCCAGTATGAATCCGGCAATTGCCTGAGCTTGCTTTGCTACTTCGTTGTCATCGAGCACGCCCTCGATGAATGCCTCCATCGGGAGGAGTTTGTTTTTGTAGCTGCGCGCCTCGGCTGTGATGCGGCCGTCGATCCCGATGGAAACCAATAGGCGGATCTCAGTGCCGCCGTTGGCGCGAGGGATGTCGGATACCTCGCAGTCGAATACCAACCTGTTGTCCTCCGGCCGCTCGGACACCAGGGCACCGCCTTGCTCGTAAAGCTGAATCCGCGCCTTGTCCTGATTGTCCAAGATCGTTGCAACCGAGACTTGGTGCGCAACAATCGGGAGCTGGGTGTTCGCGGTGAGAGCATTTCGCACGTAGGGGTCAGGGCGCCAAGGCTCCGCGCTGGAATGCACGTACACTCCGAGCGCCCTCGGCAAAACGGGTGTGATCCGAGGCGCCGCCGCCGCAGTGGTCCCCCTCAAAATCGGCGGGACAGTAAGTTGCTCCGCCAGGACAGCAGCACCTCGTGCGACGGCCTCATCGGGGTCATCTATCTCGACCGGCACCTTCAATAAATCGCTCAGGAAGACCCGGATCATCGGCATGCGGGTCGAACCGCCTACCAGCAGGACCCGGCTGATAGGTGGCGCGCCGAGGGCAGTCGCAGCACCGCAGACACGTTCGACGCTTTGCCTGCATTGCAGAACCAGGTCGCGAGTGGCGGTCTCGAAGTCCGTGCGCAGGACCGACAGGGCAAACTTGTGTTTGCCATGCCGGATCGTCTTCGGCGCTGAGGCTGACTGACTAAGTTGACGTTTCACCTGCTCCGACGCCGAGTTCAGAGCAGCGACGAACTCGTCGTCGTCGCGGATATCGTCATTGCCGGTTTGCGCTTCGACCTGCTCCCACAATAGATCAGCTAAGCGCAAATCCCAGTCCAAGCCGCCCAATCGTGTCTCGCCGTCGACCGCCCAAATCCGCGGGCTCCCACGGTCGAATCCGATTATCGCGACATCGAAAGTCCCACCGCCGAGGTCGAAGACCAGTGACGTACTAGCCGATTCCGTATGCGCCCCATACGCGTACGCGGCAGCGACGGGTTCGGCCAAAAGCTCCAGACAGTGCAGGCCCGCAATCTTCGCAGCTGCGTGTGTGGCTTCCTTCTCGGCGACGCCGAAATAGGCGGGAACAGTAATCACGGCTTTGAGCTCCTCGGCGCGGCACCCCAACGCGTCTGCGGCATCCTTTGCCAATCGCTTGAGGATCAGCGCTGAAATACCCTCGGGCGTCAGAGTGCGGCCGCCGTACTCGAGTTGAAATTCCTTCCCCATCTGCCGCTTTATGCCGAGCACAACATTGTCTGGATCGCTTGCCACATACGACTTGGCTTCCGTCCCGACCAACACTGAACCGTCGGGGTCGAAATACACGACCGATGGTGTGAGGTCGCCACCGTCGGCCGCCGCAATGAGGCGTTCGGCACCCTGAGCGCGGCTGAACACACAGGAATAGGTGGTCCCCAGGTCTATACCGATGGACTGCACGAGATTCTCCCGCTGCACGGGCCTCACGCATCCCAGGGGAAGGGCACCCACGAGGCCAACTGATTACTGAGATCCTCGACCCACGCGGACCCGTCGTTGAACATCTGTTCACCGCGGCTGTCCTGCAACAGCCATCCCGCTAGCCAAATCGTCAGGACCGCGAGCATGACCATATGTGTGGCACTCCACGCTGTGCGAAAGCTCCAGTACACGTTCGGAATTCCGTTTTTCATGAGACTACCTCCACCGAAGCCGTGGCCGTGACTTCTACCGGCGCGATCGTGATTTTCGTCTTGGACTTGTCGAGCAACCATTGGAAGACGTGAACGGGATGCCGGTGATCGGCAAGGGGATGCTGTTGCATCAGATCGATGCCGAAGAAGGCGATGTCGGCGAAATCGTCCTCCAGACGACGCACGAACCCGTCCTGCCCGTGGTCGATCAGCCACTGCCTTATGCCATCCGAACTGCCAGTATTGATATCCAATCCGGAGGGCAAGTTCTGTAATGCGTCCAACTTGGTGAGGACCACACCGAGCTTGCGGGACTTCAGGTTGACGTTCTCCGCTCGCAGCCTGTCGATGACGCTTGCATACGCATCCTCCTGGTCGGCGGTTGCGATCTCGAGTCTGCGCTCGAGTCCGGCACGTCTTGCCTCCTCGATAACGCCCGGTAATCCCAGCGGATCGATGACCAGCAAGATCACGTCTGCGGTATCGATATATCCCAGACTTTGGGTCGTGTCCATGTTGACGAACGCTTCACCAGCTGCGTCTACGAAGTGGAGCTCGAGCTTCCGCGTTCCCAACTCGACCATATAGGGCCACCCCTCCGGATTCTTACGGAGCGGGGTCTTCGCCGTCGATTGCGATGTTGCCATCACACCCCGAGCCGTTTGCAAGAAAAGCACTGCCGGTGGACTCAGCGGCGTAAACTTCCCACTCTGACTGGTGACTTGCGTCTCGATGGTCGTAACACCCGCAGCCAAGAGACGAGTTTTCCCAGCCGCAATAGCACCGATTGTCGGAATCTGGATTGTGCGGCGCGTTCCCGAACCCTGAGCTACCTCCTCGCTGCAGAAGGGGCACATCGCCGTTAGTTCCTTCGCTGCGGCACGAACCGTCGTCGGGATCCGTGTGCCACATTCACACCGACGATGCATCATGCCCAACGGGCCGGGGGACACGTCGCGGTGAATGATTGTGCAGCTCGGATTCGAGCATTTGTAACTCGGCGTATCGGTTTCTCGATAGCATTTCGCGCACTTCAAGGACGCGCGTTCTTTCTTGCGACCAATTTTATCGAACCATCGATACGCCAAGATCCAGGCTTGCTGAATCAGATAGACAACGCCGCCGAAAACACCCATGGCCACGAGCCAAAAAAGAATGGACACCCAGACTCCGAGAAAAAACCCGACCAGCGGCACTCCGGCCAGCACTGTCCATGCGATTCCAGGAAGGCTGGTGGTCAGCTTCCACAACTTGGTGGCACGTCCAGGGCTGGTGCTCGCACTACCCGCTGGGGCGGGAGCCGATCCGTTCCACCGACTCGGTGAAACATTGGGCCAGACCTTGGTTTTCATGACCTCCTTGGTCTCGGCGATGACTGCGCGAGCATCGTTGCGCGCCTGGTAGGGGTTGTATACCGGCCATGCCCTATCCCACCCGAAGTTCTTCGCGGCGCCGCGCGCCTTCATCGTGATCACCTTGCCTTCGGCGACAGCTTCTGGGGTCACCACGACCGGATGCACCATCGCCCGACCCCGCAGTACTCGCAACGGAATTGCAAGCCCTGCCAAAAGGCCGGCTGTGAGGCCGATGAGGAAAGTGACGATCCAGTAGATAACGAGGATTGCCAAGAGGCGCATTATCAGCGCCAGCACAGTCCACAGCACAAAAAAGAGAGCAGTTAAGCCGATAACGAATGCTATGAGGGGGCCGACAACGTCTTCCATTGGATCAACGCTCCTTGCTGAATAGGCGTTTTCCGCCTCGGACCAGATTCCGGCCTAGCCGGCCCTTTTTTGCGTCATCGAGAAGCGCATCGAGAATCGGTAACCAACTTGGATCCAACACGCGGCGCGCTGATTCGAGCCGGTGCCGACCATCCCGTGAGTCCCCGAGGGCCACCAGGTAGTCCCGCCCGGCGGCGTGCTGGCGGTCCGTGCCGGATTCGTACAGGCTCAATGCCCACATGACTGCCTTCGCATCACCTTGGTCGGTTGCAATCCGTTCGAGCGCATAGTCGATGCACGTTTCCGCCCAGTGGCCGACGGCCCGCTCTAGTCGGATGACTGCACGCTGATCCTGCGCGCTTACCATCAGGTTGCCAACCTCGGGAATCAGGAACGCCACGTAGGGACCCACGCGGTCGGCGAAGTCGTGCATTGCGGGATTGCCCTCGCGCGCAGTGGATTCGTCGGCATGACGATAGATCTGCCGGATAGCGACGGTGTCGTCAAAGATCGTCCGAAGTCCGCGGTCCTCAGGCAGTGCGCGATCGGCGAGCATTCTGTTGATCAGCCAGCCTGCGGACAATCCATCTGCGACCCTTTCCCGGGACGAATTGAGCCCCTTGACAATCCAGGCAGACAGATCCGCGGGAACCCGAGGGTGTGCCGCTACCCATTCGGCGACGACTTCGACATCCGCGGGTATGTCCGCGCCGTCTAGTGCGAGGTGCCAACTCTCGATCGGTAGCCTCGCGCCCTGCGCCGCGATTTCGCCGGCACGATGGTTCAGTGGAATACGACCGACGGAAACCGCGTTGATCCACCCGCCGAGTTGGGACGGCGAACTTGCACCCAACGAATCCCATGCGCCCGCGGTCAGCGCGTCGATCGCCCAATCCTCCTCACGCCCTAGCGCTGACACCAGTCGACTCGTGATTCTGGTGCCGAGCTCGGATTGATAGGGCAGCTCGCTGCGCCGCTGCGCATGTTCGGGATGGCGGCACCAGAAGTCGGCCAATGTGTCGAGACACGGTGTGATGTCAGCGCCAGCGAGCAGGTTGAACTTGTGCGCTGCGATCAACACCGCAGGGAGGTCCTCCGCCCGGGCTTGCCTAGCAACTGCAACCTGGGTAGCCTGCCCGTGGGCACGGGATTCGTCCGAATCCCATTGGACGGGAGGCCAACCCGCTGGCCACGCATCGACCGCGGAGGCCCAGGCGGGAACGAGGCCGGGAGACGCTGCCAAAGCCTCGAGAGTCGGTAGCAATATTCCGGTGGCCACATCGTCGAGGTCCGCGCGATGGGCCTGCACTATTGCATTGGCCGTGAGTCGGACATCCGCTTCGTCGGCTGGCGGACCACTCACGATCACGCCGAGCAGCTCGTCCGCATACATGGCAAGGTCGTCGCTCATCTCGGAACTCGACAGCCCCGCAACGGCACGCAAAGCCGCGGAACGATCTCGCGCACCACTGGACCCGATGGCGCCGCCAAAGCTGACGATTCCGGCAGCGTGCGTGGCGGCATCGGCGCCGAGTACGGATTCCCACCGGCGAGCGACGTCGATGGCCGCGAGCGCGTCAAGGGGGTCACCGTCGAGAAACCATTTCGCCTGTTGGGCCGCCGACTGCGTGACCTCGACAGACGTCGTCTCCCCGCTGATCAAGTCGACGACATTGAAGGCCGCGCCGCCGGTGTGGACGCTAGGGGTGGCGCCAAAGTCCGGGCTCGCGCCAACAATGTCTGCGACTGTCGACAGTGGCTGATTTGAAAAAGCATGGAAACTCAGGTCCAGTGCCCGATTGGCGTCGATGAACAACGAACCCAGAGCGATGTACTGCATCACAGTCTCGAGGCTGGTGTGGACGATGATGAGCTTCTTTGCCGGCGAACTTGTAGCCTGCTCGATCATGGTCAGGAAGGTCGGAAGGAAGTCTGGACCGAGAAGTGAATTATCGATCAGTTGTTCCTTGAGTGCATCGGGCTCGTAAGCCGGGTCGATCTCAAGCGGCGTCGGCCACGAGTCGAGAACGTTGGTCGATACCTTGTCGACACTCCACCTGCTGGCCGCAAACAATTGAGCAGGACGGTAGGGCAGAAAATCGTTGCGCTCCGACGTCAGAATCGTCTCGGTCAATTGGTTACCCGGACGCGGACGCGTAATTGTCTTTCCCGTCGATTTGCCCCGCGAAAGGAAGTACTTGCCAGCCGATGTCCGGTAAATGCAGCTCGAAGGATGTGCTAGTTCTTCGTGGTCGACGTGCCAGCCAGACGACACCACATGGAGCATGCGCTCAGCAACAAAGCTGCGATCAGCGGCAGTAACACCATCTGAGGCCGCCGCAAAGTTAAAGCCGCCGACACCGTCGAGTGCTTCGTCAGGTCGAACGTCGGTATATATCGTGACGTCGAACATCTCAGCCTCCCTTGGGGAGGAAGCCCCGGTCAGCCATCAACCACAAGAGTGGATCGGCAACTCGATGCGGCAAAACGCCTCGAGCATTCACGCGTTGACTCCCGTACTCCGGCTCCGCGCCAAGCGCTGATGCCCCGAAAAGGCGGTATTTTTCGTAGTTGTTGTCAAGGAGACGGAGGAGAGCGTCGCCACCCCACTGGTCGATCATCGACGCGATGTGGTCGTGGATCGACAGCGATTCCGCGTCATCGAAATGACGAAGCTTGGAGGACGCCTTGCGCATCGGATGATCCGACGGAATATCGTCGAAGAAGGCATCGATTTTCGAAACCACGACCGCCACCGGCTGTTTGATTTTCTTGTTCTTCTTGGTCTTTTCGGCGGTCTGCAACACCGTTGTCAGTGCGCGCAATACGGTGTCCGGCGATGTTGCAAAGCTCTCGGCATCGACACCACTATTGATCGCACGATCGCGATTACCAGGAAATCCAAAGGGATCGAGCAGCAGAATCACGCCGCTTGTCGCCGCGAGATAATGCTGACCGAGTGCCCGGTCCTCGGTCGCGAGGTCTTCACCAGCTGAGTCGTAGAACGAGAAGATCGTCGAGACGTCGCGCGATACCTTCCCGCCCATCGCCTTCTTACTGAACCGCCATTCGAAAACCGCGGGGATCGTCATCCCCGTCTCGTGGCGCTTGGTCTGCTCTGGCAGAACGCCCTCGTCGTCTTCCATGCCGCGCAGCAACGTCTCCAACTGCCCCGCAAGCCCGCTCTTTCCGCCCGGCGAATCGATCGACGCGTCGAATCGTCGAGCGATCGTGGAGTAAAGCTCCTTCTGCAGCACCGCCAGCATCACCGTTTTGCCGGAGCCACGAACACCCACGAGCCCGAAAAGGGGCGAACTGGCGTCGAAACTCCGGGGCATCCGAGAGTGACAGTCTGGACAAACCCGGATCGCGCTGACCGCGCCACAAGCGGTACACGTTGCCTCCGACTTCGCCAGAACCTGGCGTCCAGCTGAGTCGGCAATGACCGGCAGGACCGGCGTGCCATCGGTGAACAACTGAATACGCGCCGGATCGGGCAACTCGGAGCATCGCGTCCGCCCCGGTGCCGCACGACCCGAACACCGAACCGCGAGCGCGTTGGGATTCACCTCGTTGTAGCAGTACGGGCACGGGACCCTACTTTGGAAAAGTGACATCTCACTTAGCCTTTCAGCTGGTTTGTCGGCGGATCTTCCAGCTTCACTGGGGCGCCACCGTCAGGAAATATCCGGATCCAGAATGGGCTCACTAACCGAGGAATGCTGAACTCGACGCTGGCAGGAGTTACCCCGTTCAAGTCGACACGGATCTTCTCGACCACCTCACCGTCAGTAGACCGGGACGGCATGATCGAGCTCTCCCGCGCGACCACCAACAGCGAGACCGGACCTGAGAATCCGTCGGATTCCACTGTTGCGCGGACAGGCTTGCGGCGACCGAACCGGGAGGGCGGAATCTCGAGCTTGTACTTGACCACCGGAAGCCGCGCCGCGATCTGAACCTCGACTGGGCTGGCGATCCATTTCTGACCATTCCCGAAGGCCACGGTAGAAATGGTCACTCGATCGACAGCCGTCGCTTGGATCCGACAGCCGCCGTTGATCTTGTACTCCGCGCGACTGACGCTCTTCGACTGAGCCATGCTGCCGCTGAACCACGAAACAGCGGCTGAATAGTCGCCGTGTGGCCATTCCCAGGAGACAACGAGCTCGTCACCGTAGCGATCTACCCGGGGATTCTTTACGCTCGGCGCCGACCCGACGACCGCGGACGCCCCGAACAGTCCCCTATTGCCGTCGACAGTGATGGCAGCAATCACCCGCAGATCGCGAAAGCGCGGGAAGCTCAGCGAGGTCTGCCCCGCCCACGCGCCAAGGACCCCGCTGACACGTCGGCCATCGATTCCGTCGAGGTCGGCAAGGTCCACCTCGATTCCAGCCGCGGGCAGCTTTTCGTCGATAGGAAAAGCCCACAGTTCGACCGAATATCCGCCTGGCTCGGGCCACGTTGCACGGTGTCCGTCGCGTCCATCCGAAAGCTTGGCATCGGCGATATGCAAATCACCGATCACGCTGATCAGACCGCGCGGCGAAGCATCGATCGCCACGGGCGGCGACACCACGCGAGTGCCGTCTGGCAGCACATAGACAGCCTCGAACGAGAAGCGATACCGCTCGCCCGTCACCAAGCCGGTTACGGTCGTCCGATTCGCGCCGCCCGCATTTACTGGCGCCCGGGTCCCGTCCGGATTCGTTCGGGTCACCTGAACCCCGACTGCTTCAGGAGCGAGGCGCCACATCAACGTGACCTCGGTCGGTGACGAGCCGGCTGTCACATCTTTCGGGCCAGGCAGAACAATCTGCTCTGCAGAGGCCGGTAGCGACGCGACGCCGCGACGGACAGCGAAAACCGAGTAGTGAACGCGTTTGGCCATAGGCGGAGCAGGATCGGTAAACGCCGCTGCGGTCAGATCTCGCGCCAGCTGCGAGCCGTCACCAGTGTTGGCCGGCGCATGCCCGTCGGTGCTGCGTACGACGATGAACTGGCAGTCGGCCCCGCCATCGAACTTCCAGCTGAGCGTTATCCCGTCCTTTTCAGAGGGTTTCGCGACGAGGTACTCAGGAGATGGCGGCGGGAGCTTCTCGAGCAGCTCGGTCAGCCGCGCATCCTTGCGGTCGACAACCGACGCCTGGGCCAACGCGTTTGCAGCTGTCCCGTAGTCCCGTTTCGCCATTGCAGCTTCGTACCCGGCTACCAGGGTCGCCTTGCGGTTTTCAGCCGCGGCCAGGACAGCTGCGACCCGATTGACCTCCGCTTCACCGAACTGGTCAACATTGGCTATGGCGTCGAAAGTATTGCGCGCGTCGGCAAGTGAACCCTCTGCAACCAGATTCGTCACATCGTTGAGGTCGCGCGTACCTGTCGATCCAGAGAGTTTGGCGAGTATCCGTGCTGCGTCGACGTTGTCGAGTCCTGTGCCCTTCGTGAGCTTCAGGAGTGCGCTGGCAAGCAATTCGCCGCGGGCGAGCATCTCTTTGGTTGTCGCGACGAACGATGCGAGCACGAACTGCTGCAAATCGACACTTTCGGCGAAATCAGTCCGCACGATGGTCAGCGCTTTCTGCGCCGCCTGCAGTGCATCCGAATCCTTACCTGTTTCAGCGGCCTTCTGTGCTGCGACGACCTGCGCGATCGTGATCGGACGTCGCCCACCCGGGCCGAAGGTCAGTTCATCGATCACCCGGATCGATTCAGCGCGTTGCGGTTCTGCCAACAGCAGCACATCCACGATGCTTCGATACTCCGTGAACCTGCCGATATCGGTCACCCCGCGCTGGATGGGCGTCGTCGGCAGCTTGAAGTCAGAGCACACGACGATGCCGGACCCCTCGACAGCCGATTTCAGCGCGGATTCTGAAATTGAGCCCAGCCCCTGGGCCTTGGCTTTGTCGGACAAGTGCTCCTTGGTGATTACCTTCAGAGCCTGATGCTCGAGCGAGACTGCTGCAGTGAAGTCGGCGAGCTTCGATTTGAAGACATCAGCTTTCGCTGATTGCAGCTGCTTCCAGAACGCCGGTGACGTGAGGTCGTGACCAGCGACCTTCAGTTCGGCGATCAGCTTCTTCAGAAATTGAGCTGGCGGCATGGACTGCCGTTTGTTCAAGAACATGTCGACCGAAGTGATATGCGCCGCTAAATCGCTCAGGTCGGCTGGAATAGCCAAGAGCGTTGCCAGGTCGAGACCGGCAACGACCGAAACGTCTGGCGAGCCTTGGAGTTCACGCAACGCGCGCTGGATTTCGGCCAGCAGAAGCTTGTCGCGCGTGAGCGGCTTAAGCACGTCCGCGAGGTAGGCCTTTTGATCGAAGGTCATCATGTCGCATTAGCCTCCAATTCGTGTTTGGTGGCTAAATGCAAGTCCATGCCCCTGCTGCACCGTGATCGTGGGCAGACCCGCAACTGAAAATGATGAATCGTAACCGGATGCTAGAACCGCGCACTCGTCGAGACTCATGACCGTGTCATGAGTCCACCGACGAGGGCCTTTCCAGCTTCGATCTCCTCCGGCTTGAGGGCTGATATCTTGGCTTCGAGAGTAAGTTCGCGCCCCGAGATTGGCTCGCGCGCTCGTAGGGTCGCGATGCCCTCGTTCGAGATGCTAAGTAGCAGCTCAATGGTCGACCCGCGCGGCATAGGCGGCATACCTGTGATCTCTGCTTCTGTGAGCAGAGAGTTCGCCGAAACGCTCTCGGACTCGACCTCGCCGCCCTGCTCGTAGAGCTTGACGCGGACGCCGGTCTGGTCGTCAGATGCAGTTCCAGCCTCCAGCTTCGCGTCCACTACTGGGAGTGGATCGTTTGCGTGCACCAAGAATCCAATGTATTCCTCAAGCTCACCGGACGAATCCCCACGAACGAATTCGACTCCGATACCTCGCGACAACGCATTCTTGATATTCAATGTTGTCGCGCCGCCGAGGAAATACTTGGCCTCGGTGTTAGTTGGGGCGTCAGCTTGAGGGTCGCCGGCCGCGGTGCCCGTCTCACCGACGGGAAACGGAACCGCGCCGTCGACGATTGCTTGCCCGTAGATGGCAGCTCCCTTGGCCACTGAAAGGTCGAAATCGGTTGGGATGGGGTCAAACCCTGCCGCGCGCAGTGCCCTGTCCACCATCGGCATTCGCGACGATCCGCCGACCAGCAGCAGCTTGTCTATCGAAAGTCCCGGTGCCTTCTGCTTGGCAGTGTCGATCACGCGCTGTGTGATTTCGACGGTCTGCTTGACCAAATGCGCTGTAGCCAAATCGAACTCGTCTCGTGTCACGACGATCTTCTCATCGTGACCCTCGAACCGACACCGAAAAGTTGTGTCCTGTTTACGGGTCAACGACTTCTTCTTGACCTCGACATCCTGCAAGATCTCGACCATAAAATCTGGATCATCGGCGGGATCGGCATCGACGATCCCGGCCTGCGCGACGAACTTGTCGATAACGACGCGAGCGAGAGCTGCATCCCAGTCGGCACCACCCAGCACGCGGTTGCCGTCCACTGCAACCACTTCAACGTTGCCCGGCTCGGCAATCATCACCGTCGTGTCGAACGTACCGCCACCGAGGTCGTAAATCAGGATGGTCTCGCGTTTTTCACCACGGACGCCCAGAGACAACGCTGCTGCGATCGGCTCGGCGATAATGCCGACAATCTCCAGGCCTGCCATCTCACCGGCCTGCTTGGTGGCCTCTTTCTCCTTCACGCCGAAGTAGGCCGGCACAGTGATGACTGCCTTGGTGACCTTCGACCCGCCCTCCTGATTGGCAGCCTGCACCAACTCCTTGAGAATCAGCCCCGAAATCGACTCGGGCGTATAAGTTTGTCCACCGAACGACTGCGGAAACTCCGTCCCCATACGCCGCTTGATCAACGCGCACCCGTTGTCCGAATCAGTCACCAGCGACGACTTCGCCTCACCGCCGACAATCGCCGAACCGGAATCGAAGTAGACCACCGAAGGGGTGGTGTCCTCACCGCTTTGACTCTTGATTATCTCGGCCTGGTCCAGATCATTGATCTTGGCGACCGCCGAATAGGTTGTCCCCAAGTCGATTCCGAAAACATCACAGGACACGTCTGTTCTCTCCTTCATTCTGGTGGTTGGCGGGTGCGGAAACATTCGCAGCTGCAACCGACACGCGGTTCGCGGAGTCGACAGCTTCGACGCCTTGGTACCTGTACACAGTCACCATCGCCGGCATGAATACGCGCTCCGCGCCGATGTAGGTAAATCCCTGCCGTAGTACACGTTCGACCCGCCGATCGAGGCTCGCGTCATCTGTCTCGACTCGCCGCCGCGCGGCGTGCTTTCCTGCATCGAAATCGTCGAGCACCGAAACGCCGATCGATTCGATATCGAGCAGACCTAGGGTCTCTTCGATCTCGGACACGAAGAAATCGAAGTCCTTCTGCCCAAGGTCGTCGCTGCGTGCCGCTGCCCGCGCTTCTGAACCGCGTGCCTCGGTGTGCAAAGACGCAAGCTTGAGAATGACTGGCTTCAGCAACTCGCGAATTTGATCTGCCTGTAGCTCTTCGATGCGAGCCTGCATTCTCCGAATGATCGACTCATACTGCTCCGCCCTGCTGTGGAAGCGCTCCAGTGCCCGCACCATGTCGGCGAGCTCGCCGGATTGAACAGCAGGATCGGCGGCAGTTTGCACAGCATCCGTCGTACCTGCACCACCGTCGGGCGCGTCGCCGGCAACCTCGTCCGGCACGTCGGTCCCGACTGGTTCACCCGCGGCCACATCGAGCGGCCTCGCAGGCTCGTCGGCATAAGTATGTTGATCATCCGCTGACATCAGTGATGTCCACCTCCTCCGAGAACGTCGACCTCTTAGCGCGACCTACAGGCCAGGCGGTTATCTGGGGTCGTGAGCCAGTGAATCTAAACAGGGAAGTCGACCGGCTGACTATCCGTCGAACGCATGACATCGCGGGTTTGACATTTGCAGAATGGGCTTGCTGTCCACCGCCGAGTGTCGTCGATTCTTTACTCGACGTTCACGCCGTAATCCGTCGCGATTCCGGCCAGTCCAAGTGCGTACCCCTGGCCAACTGCACGGAACTTCCACTGCCCCCTGTGCCGATAGACCTCGCCGAAGATCAGTGCGCTCTCCGTGGTGCCCGGGCGTTCCATCGAGAATCTCGCGATCTCAGCGGTCCCACGCTCGTCACTAAGCCCGATGTAGGCATCTCGGATATCATCGAAGGAAAAGCCACCGATATTGCCCTTGTTGATCGCAACCGCAAATACAACTTTCGCCGCGGCCTCCGACATCCGAGTCAGGCGGACCCGGATGGTCGACACGTAAGTGCTCGCGCCTGCGGGCTGAGTACCACCAGTCAACTCGACGCTCCCGTCCGGGCTAGTTGTGTTGTTGTAGAAGACGAAGTGATCGTCGGACAGCACCGTGCCGCTGTCACCGACAACGATTGCGGAGGAATCGATGTCGATAGCGTTGGCGATCTGATCGCGCACACTCCACCCCAGCACGACAAGGATAGTTTCGGGACAACGCTCAGCTGTCCCGACAACCATGTTCTCTCCCTTGGCCAACCGACGCCCAGGTTCCGCGTGCGGCCTGACCGGGGGCGACGCAGTGGCGGCAGGGCGCTGGATTATCGCGGACCCGGGCAGATCAGGTACGGAAGGGCGAGCGACGGCCTGCGGTGGTGGCGGAGCAGGCGTACTCGCTCTGGGAGGTGTCGACTGGGCAGCAGGGGGACTCATCGTCAATGCCGAGGAGCGTGGCGGCAGCACAATAGAACTGATGGCGACTTGTGCAAGCTGTTCTGGGTCAATATCTAGACGGGCCCGTTCTGGCACAGCACTTGGTCGTGACGGTTGGCCCCGCAATTCGTCGATGAAGACTGCCCGTGCACCCCGCATCGCAGTCACGATTTTCAGGTCGGCCTTGCCTCTACTCCCCACGGAAGTGTGCAGACCCTCGAGCTGGGCTGCCTCTTGCAACGGTTTGATCAATAGACTCAGAATCTCGGCGGCATAGTTGCCCTCGTGCCGAGTGAGCACGCAGACGACCGTACTGATGTCGCCGTTGATGAATATCGACCAGGCGACGTCGAAAGTTGGCGTCGACGCCTGTGCAAGATGATCGCTTGGACGAACCGACGACTCCCTCAGGAATGGTGCCACATCAACCATCAGCTCATAGAGCGAGCCGGGTTCGATGCGCCCGCACAACATCGGCGCAATGCCGGACACTTCAACGAGTTCTACGAATAGGTTCGCGAGCGGGTCGCTCTGCGGCTCCATCGGAGCCATGCCCCCAGCAACTGAGCCTGAATCATTTCGACCATTTGTTCTGCCGAATAGTGCCACGATGCCTCGATTCAGTCAATGGGTTTGGGCTGGAATCGGCACGTGAACAAGGGTTTGCATACGAACCAGTCATCACCTGCGCCTGCGGCCCAACGTGGCAAATACTAGCCCGTAGACCACAGAGTAGGTGACGATACCTGTAACACCACGGTAGTCGGCACCACTCGATGAACAGTTCAGGCCAGCGGAATCGAACGCGACACTGAGTGCCCCTATCGCTACCGCGAAGAAAGCGATAGCCAAGTCAACCTCGAGGGCGCAAGCGGCGGACATCACGATGACGAACAAGACTCCGACCAACGGGCCCATGCAACGCTCACTGAATACGTCGACTCCGAACGGGGAAGCGGCTCCCGGCTTACGCTGCGCATCAAGTAATTTGAGCATCTTTTGCGATTTCCTCAGCATCACCACGTAACTGCACAGCCCACCGCCCGGCCGGGAGCGTCAATCCTGTCACCCTGGTGGGCATTGTCGCTATAGTGCGTTTGAACGACGGTCGGGGGCTGTCTGAATAGCGGTGGATCCGGTCCTTGGTTCGACACGCCGAGCTGAGATTGGCGGGAAGGATCGATGATGACCGAAACACTGGATCCCATGGTCGTTGAGGTGGATCAGAAGCAGTTGGCCGAGCGGCTCCTGGCTCAGGCCAAGGAACAGGGAATCGAGTTGATGGGCCCGGTCGGGCTGCTTAATCAGCTCACCAAGAATATCCTCGAAACCGCGTTGGATGCAGAGATGACCGAGCACCTCGGCTACGACAAGCACGATGCGGCCGGCCGCGGCAGCGGTAACTCCCGAAACGGCACCCGCTCGAATACGGTGCTCATCGAGATCGGACCGGTGGAGATCGACGTTCCACGCGATACCGAGTCCTCGTTCGCGCCGCAGATAGTCAAGAAGCGGCAACGACGCCCGACTGGTATCGACGAGATCGTATTGTTCTTGACGGCAAAGGTTTTGACGACCGGCGAGGTGTTCGCGCACTTCGCCGATATTCACGGCGCGACGGTATCGAAGGACACCATCTCCCGCATCACCGACAAGGTTGTCGGGGGACGGCGGTGAAGGTGCGAAGTTCTGGCTCTCGGTGCTCACGGAAATCAAAAACCGGGGTATCGCCGATGTCTGCATCGTCGTCTGCGACGGACTGAAAGGACCGCCGGATGCGATCAACACCGTCTGGGAGTTGGCGGTGGTGCAGACATACATTATTCACTTGATACGCAACACCTTTCGGTTCGCATCCCGGAAGTAGTGGGATGAGATGTCGCGTGATCTGCGTCCGATCTACACCGCTCCGTCCGAGTCTGCGGCGAAGGAACGGTTCACTGACTTCATGAAGAAATGGGGTCAGCAGTACCCGGCGATCATCAAGATGTGGAACACCGCGTGGACGGAGTTCGTACCGTTCCTGGACTGTCATTCGCCGCGTTGTGCGCCCGCCGCACCGATTCCGGTCAGCTCCAGGCGAACCGACCGGCACCGACTGTGCCGCGGCGGAGACAGACAAGCCAACGCCGCCTTGCATCACATCGTCGAAGTTCGACTGTCCTACGACACGGCCACCCAGAACTACCGCGACACCCATCTGGACAAAGGATGGGCCATCTACGCCGTCTTTCGCGCCCTCAAACGCGCCGTCGCACGGCAAATCTTCCACGCCCTCACCGGCAAGTGCGCCGTGCCCGACTACACCGACCTACGGCCGGCACGACGTGCGAAGAATCTGACCCTCACCGCCGCCGCTCAACATTTGGGCGTCTGGCCATCACGCGTCGGCGAACTCGAACTCGGACAACGCCCCAACGACGAACTCGCAGAACGTTACCGAGAATGGCTTCACACCGCTTGACACGAAATAGGAGCATCACTCCCGCGCCAGGCTAGCTATTGCGCACGAGCAACCGTGGCGTCCGCAAGGCTTACGAAGGTCAGGTTGGCATTCGTTCGAGCGGACACCTCTGTCTGAAACATTCGACGGGCCAGGATCTTTGGATCCATACCCCGGGGGAGTGGCAGTAGGAGATCAGGATTCCAGTTGCCTGCCGGGTTGTCTGTACGTCGATCGGATTACAGAGCAGGCGTGTCTGTGAGCCGGCCTGGAGACGGTCCGGGGGTTCGGTATCCCGTGCAGCAAGACGATCCGCGTCTTGTTCCACGAAAGGAACTCGGCCATGTCGTTGACACAGTCGACACGGAGCGCTGCAGGAGTGAACGGGGCCTTGGACACGTTCTGGAAGGCGGTTCGCAGCACAGACGCGTATCCGGATCTGCTGACGAACCTGGGCTTCGACCCGGACAGCGTGCGAACGTCAGCCGATTTTTTGCACATTCCACCCATGACCAAGAAGAACTACCTCGCGATGTACTCTCTCCCGCAATTGATTCCGGGTGGAGATGTTGCATCCGCATGCCTGTGGTCGTCGAGCTCGGGGTCCTCGGGCACGCCGACGAACTGGCCGCGCGCGGAACTGTCGCTACAACAGAGCGTCGACCTCCACGAGCGCATCCTGCGGCAGCATGAAGCCGACCGTAGGTCGACACTGGTCGTGGTGTGCTTTGCGATGGGCAACTGGATCGGCGGCATCTACACGATGCGGGCAGTGGAGGAGCTCCGCAAACAGGGTTTTCCAGTGTCGGTTGTGACGCCCGGTGTTCATGTCGATACCGTTCGCGAGAACATCGGCTCGCTCGGGTGTCACTACGAACAGGTACTGATCGCCGGGTATCCACCCTTCGTCCGTGACGTACTCGATGGAGCAGGTCAGCACGTACTCAGCCAAGATCTGAAGTTTCTTCTGGCCGGCGAAAGCATCAGTGAGGCCTGGCGAGACGGAATACTCGCGTTGGTCGGCAAGTCCGATCGTCCAGAGGACATCTGCTTGGTCTACGGAACTGCAGACGCGGGAATGATCGGTCACGAGACACCGACGACCATCGCTGTTCGACGCCTGGCCGTCGGGGACGCCGAGCTCGATGCATCGATCTTCGGCGGCACTGCAGCGTCGGCGACACTGGTGGAATACGACGCGTCGATGCGGTTCGTCGAGACTGATGACGAAGGGTTCCTGCTGTTCACTGTCGACAACACGATTCCGCTGATTCGGTACCGTATGAATGACATCGGTGAGGTGTTGAGTGCCGACGAGATGCGGCGCAGGCTGTTCGACGCCGGTCACACCGTCGACGTCGCGGCCTCGACTGCGCACTCAGGATTCATCGTTCTGAAGCGTCGGGCAGATATCGCGGTGTCGTTCTATGCGGTCAACATATATCCCGAGCCAGTTCGTACGGCTCTCTCCGACCCGAGGCTGTCCAACACCGTCACGGGAAAATTCGTCATGACAACCACCGCGCAGAAGGACCTGCGCGGCGCGCTGTCTCTGCACGTGGAGTTGCGGCCCGGCGTCGGATCGGCCGAGCGTGCAGATGCTGCGTGTGCGGACCTCATCAAGACCGCCGTCGTGGATGCGTTGGTCGCGGCAAGCAGCGAATTCGAGGAGCTACACGGTCTTCTGGGAACTCTGGTCGAGCCGGAGATCACCTTCGGAACGTTCGCCAGTGATGGCTTCGAAGTGGACGTCAAGCTACGCCATATCCAGAAAGTGAGTGGACAATGATCGAGGTACTCCATCCCACCGAGGACGCGGCCAGGATCAGGGAATTACGCAGACCCAATGCAGGACTGGCATATGTCGACGGCTGGGCGACAGCGCGTTCGGAGCTGATCGCCATCGATTCCTTCGGCTCTCTGCCCTTCGACTGGAGCGACGAGCGTGACGTGGACCGATCGAGTCGCTTCGTCCACATCCCATGGCGATCGACCCTGGTCCGTCTTCCGGACAGTGTGCACTTCTACCGTCTGCGGACCGCACGCAACCGATTTCTACTCGACGACGACGAGCAAACCACGTGGGGCTCGGCCCTGATCGGAATCGCGGGGCTGAGCGTCGGATCGTCGGTGGCGGCGGTATGTTCGCTGACCGGCGCCCGTCGCTTCCGTATCGCGGACCCCGATACCCTGGGCCCGAGCAATCTGAACCGGCTACAGGGTTCGGTGTGTGACCTGGGCGTGGCGAAAGTGACTCTTGCGCAGAGAAGAATTTTGGAGATCGATCCGTATTCGGATGTGTCTGGGTTCCCTGGCGGTTACACGAGTGCGGACGTGACGTTTCTTCGATCGTCGGGCGGTGAACGGCTGGCGGTGTTGGTGGAGGAGATGGACGATCTCGCGATGAAGTTGGAAATTCGCCTCCAGGCCCGCGCACTGCGCATCCCCGTCGTGATGGCAACCGACAATGGCGACAACGTTATTCTCGACGTCGAGCGCTACGACCTCGACGCAGATTACCCACCGTTCCACGGCAGAGCCGGGGATCTTACAGAGTGCAGCGAGTCCGAACTCAACGAGCCCGCAAACCGAATGCGATTGGCCAACGCGATCGTCGGGAGTGACGTGACGCCGCGCACGAGGTACTCGCTCACTCAGGTCGGACGGTCACTGCCGTCCTGGCCCCAGCTCGGGACGGCCGCCAACGCGGCTGGCTCGACGGCGGCGTTGGCGGCGTGACTGGTGGTGTCGGGTACGGACCTTCGATCCGGTCGATACCGCGTCGATCTGGACCGAATTCTGCTCGGTGAGTCGGCATCATCGGCAACACGGTGGAACGAGTTGGACGAGAGCGCGTTCCTGAGGTCGATGGCGCAGCACTAGTGTCCGCCTATCGGCCGATTCCCACGCCTTCGATCGACGCCTAATCTGGGTTGCGTAGCGTCCGAACGGGCGCGGGCGCTGCGCAATTCGGGGGGACTAAATGGGCGACGAGTTCGACCATCCGCACGGCACACATTTGCCGGATCCAACGCTCGGTTCGACGCCCGGTGACAATGTGATACCGGACGAACGATGGTCGAGGTACATGAAGGCAGCACTCCCGGAACCGGCGACCGTGTTCGAAGAGGTCATGCAGCTCAGCGCGTCGTACTCAGGGGTGATCGACTGCGACAGACTCCTCGGAGCAGTCGAATCGGCGGTGTGGGACCGATTGTACGAACTGACGGCCCGTCGGGAAGACATCAGGTGGGACAGCCTGTGTCTACTGCGAGCGTCGGGCGGGTTCGATCATCGTCGGTTGGCGGCGTTCCTCAGCACCCGAGGCGCGGTCGGTATTGCGGTGAACGACAAACTGAGCGGCTATCTGACTCGGCTGCTACCGCGGCAACTGACCGCTGCCGTGTATTCAGGACGGTTCGACGCCGCCTGATCGGTTCTGCGCACTCGTCGGAACCCTGGCCTCGGCGACGGTGTGCGTCAACGCTGCCCACACGATGGGAGAATGTTCGATGCTGGCAGGGCTCGATTCCCACTTCGTCAGTTGCTCTCGTTGCCAGTGATGCACGAGACCGATCGGGTCCTGGCGAGAGTGGGCACGGTCGACGGCCAAAGCCAACTCGACCGTGGGGAATACCGATCTCCGAACTCCTGCAACAGAATGGAATGCGTGGTCGGTCGGCAGAGTCCATCGGGTCGTGGTGACGAGTGAAGCCCCCGAGTCCACCATGGCGATGACCAGACCGAACGTCTCCACCGACCGGAAATCGACGCCGCCCTCACACGCTATGAGTGCCACCCTGGTTGGCACCGGCCAGATCTCATGGCCGGACTGGGGGCCGTCCGATGCGTACAGAGCCCAGACTCTCTCATCCGTGCACTGCTGGGTCCCCAACAAAAGGTCCAAGGCGGACAGCGGCAGGTGATCGTCCGGTCGAGCAGTGGCAAGAGTGCCACTCTTGGTCCGTGGTCGGAGCGGCTGCGCCATCCCCCATGATGCCGAACCGGCCGCCCCGACGGTGTCGTGTAGGTGAATCGACGCCGATCCAGGTTCGTCGGCTGTGGACGACACATGGCCGAAATAGAAGAACCGGGATCGCGGAGCGTGAAGTTGACGAGACAGGTCGAGCCTGCTGATGATCTGCGACGTGTTCAGTCGCGTGTGCGAACTACTGTTTTTCACACTGGCTTCGGACGAAATTCCCCTGATGAGTGCATTCTTGGCGAGCCCCGCCAACGTTCTTCCCAGTCCATGCTCGACGGCCCGGATCGGTAACGACGGATCGAGAACATGAAGTGCAGGTAGGTGGCTCACCTCCGCCCATCGTGGAGGAAGCACGGTGCGCTCGGCGTGGACGGTGGAAGGCGGGTCGAAGGTGATGACGGCTACATCCAGCAGTCGCCGGCCGGCATCGACGAACAGCAATTCCCACGGCACGCGCGCCAGCCTCGGACTTGGCGTGATCCTCATATGCACAGCACCGTGGCTGTCCGCGCGGTCGATCAGTTCCGTTCGCAAGGTCTCGGGTAGCACCGCTTCGGTGAGCTGCGCGGACAACAGACGTTCCTCGGCGAGGTTCGTGAAGGCCCCGGTCACCAGTGCGCGGTGGGCGGCGGCTTCCCTGGATTCGTACTCGTCGCCGTCGCCGTCGCTGCTGCTGCCGGCGAGAGGCAGAGGTGCCAGGAGCGCGCGATCGAGAAGATCGAGCGCAGCGCTCGTCTGTGCAGTGTCGAGCTTGATGGCGCTCGGCGAGGCTGGATTGTCGAGCCAGGTCCACGACAGATAGGTGGGGCCTGCGTCAGCCGCCCTCAGCAAGACGACGGGCCAGGAAGATCGATCGGCCTCCAGGTGGTCCGTCACCTGCGCACATCGAGGTCGGAGTCGTCGAACTGAGGTGCCCGGAGAAGTTCGGTCAATAGAGGTTGTGCACCGAGTTCAGGCGTGTGGGACTCGATCCGCTCGATGAACGCTCGGATTGCGTCGATACGAGCTGCCACCAAGGCGAGCAGGGGCGCGGATTCGACGCCGCTTGACGTGCGGACGCGCTCGAGCGCAGCGACCGCACAGTCGGCCGCATCGAGGGCGTCAGCGGTGAAACCGTCCGCGACCGACTGCGCAGCGGCGGTTGCCTCCTCGTCTGCCGAAGCGTCGACCGTGTGGAGTGCAGCCGTCGCCGAGCGGCCCAGACCCCACGCTTCGATCATGTTGCGGTCGGCGTCGATCAGAGCCGGGGCAAGTCGTCCCAGACGGAGGTCTCGCGGATCACCGGTGGAGTCGAAAATTCCGAATGTCGCCGTCTCGAACTCTGCTTCCATAATTGAAAAACTGCCCGTCAGGATGGTTCCGGTCGGCACCATCGGCGTCGTCGCGAGCAGCTTTCCCGAGCTGTCTGCAGCAAACCCGATCAGTCGGGAGGCTTCGGCGCACTGCGGATCCACTCCAGAGGCGAGTGGAACAGTCAGGACCAGCCGAGGTGGCCGAGCGCCGGTGTCGAACTCGGCTCGCAGTTCGGGCACCCGGGCCCCTCTCCACTCCAAGATCCTCGGCGGAACGAGATGAGGATCGACGAACGCCCTCTGCACTTCCGAGCGAGCGGTCGAGTCACCTCCGGCCAGGTCAATCCCGACAAGATCGAACGCTTGGGCCTCGACCAGATCTTCGAGCCATCGAATCAACAGTTCGTCGTCGACGGTATCGATAGCGGCGATCGTGTCGATTCGTCCCGACAGGGCCGCAATGGCGTATCCCCAGTTCTCGCCGATCGTGACCTCGCGCGCGAATGCGGCCAGCAAAGCAAGTTCGGACGTTGCGCTACTGCAGGTTTCACCGTTTTCGCAATCTTCGGTGAGCATCTACAGCGCCGGGGAAGCCGCGGCTACCAAACGCGCGGCCCCGTCGTGATCGCCGGTGCGGTAACGCGCGCCCGCCTCGTCCAACATGAGTGCACCCTCGTCGATCGGGGAGAGCTCCCATCTCGCTATCGCTGAGGTGCGGGCCCGACGTATCCACGTCGGAACAAGATGCAAGGTATCGCATTCGGTCTCGGATCCAGTACGAGCGGACTCGACGATCTGCGCTACGTCCGGCTCTGCCACCGCGTCGGAGAACGCCTGCACGTTGCTGTCGCGAAGAACTCGCCAACTCAACAGCGTCGATGTGTCGGCGGCGTCGACAACGACGTCGACGCCCGGTGCGATTTCGACGGCGACTTCCGCTACTGCGGGCGCTAGCCCACTGTCCCAACTCGATCCTGTTGTATCGGATAGAACCAGCCGGCTCATGACGTGCTCTCCGTCAGTAGGTTCCAATTCTCACGATACCCATGCAGAGTACGCAGGACCTCTGCTGTTTTCTGGGCCCAGGTCTGACCCGAGGCTCTCTGGCCGACAACCTCGAAACCGTCCCCGCCGAGGATGTCGTCGTCGTGAAGCGAGATGGCCAGCGCTCCGCGCAGCAGTCGAGTAGCGAACGAGATCGATGCCTTCCGGTTCTCCGCCAGGGTGTCGGCGGGCCGTTCGGTGTCGTAGCGGTGAGCGATCGCCCGTTCGACCTGTCCTGATTCGATGTTGTCCACGAGTTCGGAGTAGTGATCTGTCTCGAGGTTCGCGTACGCGCCCAGTATCTCCAGGACTGTCCTACGTTCCCAGCAGGTGGACGTGCCGCCCGCCGTCCACTCCCAAGGATTCGTCGACTCCACGTCGCTGTTGGACACGTGCTCCCACGCTTGGCGGAACAGAGCGCGGAGCATAGCGCTGCGGTGTCCGAGGTCGTGGTCAGGAACCAAATAGAGCTGCGGCTGGGTGAGAACCGTGTCGATGTCCGCCGGCCGGTCGCTCACCGACCTATGGTGTTCCTCGCGTAATAGCTTGCGTTGCAGGTCCTGGGTGGCGCGTTTGAGATTGGATCCGTACACCCGAGCAATCAGTTCGTCATCGAGTGGAACAGCGTTGATGTGGAGTCTCAACAGATTCCGGTTGGCACGACGCCACGCTTCGCCGGCCACGTCTGCGGTCGTGTAGAGAGTGCTGCCCTGGAGCAGAGGTGTATCCGACGCTGGCTGATCGGCCGCGCGCGCAGTCAGGAACTTCGAGAGCGTTTCGTCCACGAACCGCGATTCGACCGGCGTCGGCAAGCGGTCCGCAGCGTCGGGCTCGCCATATCTCTCGGTGAGATCGTCCAGCGCGGCAATCAGCGTCGCGCGTGTGCTTTCATCGAAGTGGTCGTCCGTGCGTTCCAGGTATTCGGTCAGCTTGCCGCTGTATGCCCGCATCGCAGCCGCCACGATGGCGTCTCGATAGCTCTCCAGGTTCTCGACGAATGTGTCGGCATGGGGACGGGAAGCCGTCACCGTCCCGCAATCCACCTCCGCGATCATCGAGTTGCGGGCAGCTGTTCGCGGTGGGCCGTCCTCGTACCTGCGGACCGCCGTCGATATGGCATTCGGCAGGCCCCTGGGACGTTCACGTTTCACCTCGGTGACGACGCCTGCCGAGCAACGAGCAAAGGGGTCTGCGTACTGCGCTGTGACGGTAGAGACGTCGTCCCAGATGTCGCGTTCGTCGAGAACCTGATTGATGCCTTGCCTCATTCGTCGGGCTGCTTCGGGTGAAGTCGTCTGCACAACCCAGGCAGTGGACCCCAGTTCACTCATCCATTTCGCCAGATCCTCCGCGAGATGCTTGACGTTCGGTTTGGGCTCCGGAGCAGCCTTGACCCAGAGCTGGATCAGCTGGGTGCGGGAGATCGACTCGTCCGCGACACGTCCGGTCCTCGATGCGTCGGCGGCCCACCACCCACTGGTTACCCAAGAACTGTCGGATGATCGATAGGGCATGTGCTGACTCCTCTTGCTCTGCTACGCCGGTGACCGCGTTGGATAGTCACGGCGATCATGGTGCCAATGTCTGGTCGGCAAGCCCAGCAATGTCATTCGCTCGAACGACAGTGGCGCTCGGCATCGTGTCGTGCTCGGCGAGGTCAGCACCGAACCCCCATGCGAGTCGAGTTCGATTCGCGTCATTGAATGACTTTCGCGGCCAGGCAAGATCGGTGATCATTGGCTACGTGACTGCGATCGTCGTCGTGCTGGCCTTCTCGATGATCATCGCCCACTTCCTGCTCGGACGACGGGCGTTCGCGCGTGGTGACCGACTATCCGGCGGCGGTGCGCTTGCCGGTGTCAACCCCGACGGTGTCGCCTTTCTGGGCGGCTTCGTGGCGGTCGCCGCCCTCGTTCAGCTCAGTGCTGCGGGCCGAATCGACATCGGGTCGGCCTTTGTAATCGGGTCCTTTTTCGCTGCCGTAGCGTTCGTTCTCAGCAAGCTTCGACGCATTCCCGGCGTCGAGCAGGCCGGAAACCTGCTGTACTCGCTGCTCGGACTGATCGCGCTCATACCCGCTCTGGCCAGTGTGACCGAACCTCAGATCTGTGGCGTCGAGACCAATGTCCCGTTGCGTATTTCAGCAATCGCCTTGTTCGTTCTGGTCGCCGTGGTCAGTGGGGTGGCCGGATTCTTCGTCGGAGGACTGCGCAGTTCGGTGGTGAGCAGCGTCGGCCTGGGGTGGTTCGGAGCGGTCGACGTGGTCCTGTTCCTCACGTCGCCGGTCGGGGTCGTGGGTGGACCCGGGCCGATGGTGCTGGGGCTGAGCGCAGCCGTCGTACTCGGTGCGATCATCGGGGTCGCACCTGAGCTCGGACTCATGACCGTCGGTGTAGGCCTCGCCCTGATCGTTATGCTGACCTCGGCCTACGGATCGACTGTGGATTGCCAGGACGCGGACTCCGTCGGATCCGTCTCGGCGTTCGTCGCCTATGGGGTGGTGTTCTGCGTTCTCCGGTTTGTACTCGGCACACGGTTCAGGGACAAGGTGCAGTAGACGATGACCGAAGACGCTTGGCCCAGTTCGGTTTTTCTGACCGGACTCGATCTGTTGGACCAAGGCCGAACCATCGAAGCCCTCGGCGTCATGTGCGCCGTGTTGGCGGACTGCGAATCGGCGGGTCATGCGCACCGTATCGCGCATTGTCTGAGGTGGATCGGCGCTCTGCAATTGGAACTGGGTGAGCTGGACTCGGCTGTGGATTCGCTCAGGTACGCGCTCCGACTTCTCGTAGACGTGGACGTGGACGTGGACGATGTCGAGTTGACCGGGGACTGCATGGGGATCCTCGGAATGGCGCTGTCTGATCTCGGCGAGGCGCAGGAAGCGGCGAAACTGCTCGAAGCGACTTGTGCGGTTTGCGCCGATTGGGGTGACATCGAGTCGGAGGGGTTGTATTCCAACGCGCTGGGGGAGGTATACGAGAAACTGGAGACTTTCGGCCCAGCGCGTCGCGCCTATGCACGTGCCGCGGAGTGTTTCCGGCTCGCCGAGCACTGGGCGGAAGCGGCCGACAGCAGCGAGAGCGCTGGGACGTGCTCGATCGAGATTGACGACTCCGTGGGCGCGCGGAACGCATTTCGAACTGCTCGGGACCTGTACGAGCATGACGGCGACGAAGTCGACGCCGCGCGTTGTCGGTTCTTGTTCGGGCTGTGCTCGGGCTTGAATAATATCGACGAAGCCGAGATCGAATTACTCTCGGCGATAGACTATTTCGGATCAACCTCACACCCAGATATGGAGGGCGACTGCTGGGAGCAACTCGGCGAACTCTATCTGGACGCGGAGCGGGTAGACGATGCCTTCACTGCCTTCGGAAATGCACTCGACCGTCACCAGGAGACGACCGGCGGCACACGGAGCGCGCACTGTCACCGACAGCTGGCTCGACTGCATGCACACCGACGGTCGGTCGAACCCACTATCGCGTCACTCACCGCGGCCCGAGACATTTATGCCGATGTCGAGCCCGCAGAGGCTGTCGACATCGACATCAGTCTCGGCGGGATCCTCGAAGATCTGGGCAGGATGGATGAGTCGCTCGTTGTCTACTCGAGGGCCAGGAATGTGAGCGTCGTTCTCGATGATTCTGTCGCAGTAGCGTTGTGCGACATGCACATCGGTACGGTTCACATGCACATGGGAGATCACACCGCGGCGGACTCCTATCTGTTACGGGCCTCGGAGGTGTTCGCCGCGTCGGGAGAGCGCTTCAACCACGCTCGAAGTCTCAGATACCGTGCCGCGGTTAGAAGTGCACTGGCGGAGCTACCTGCCGCAGAAGTGCTGTTGTTCGAAGCGCTTCGCGTGGTGCACGGGCTCGAGGAATCAGCCGGGCTGGTGAACGATTGCCGACAGGACCTGGCGCTGCTTCTGTATCTGTCGTCAGACTATCAAGGCGCTATCGACAGACTCGAAGAGGTCCGCGCAGAGTACCTTCGACAAGGCAAAAGGGAGCAAGCAGACCTGTGCCTGCAGAACATCGGTGCAGCGTATTCATCTCTCGGCCGCTACTCGGACGCAGAACGTGCACTGGTCGAATCTCGGAACGCGCTTGAGAAAAGCGGGATATCCTCGGCTGCAGCATCATCCGACGCGCACCTCAGTCAGCTGTATCTCGAGACGGGAAGGCTGGAGGAATCCGCGCAGGCCTTCGAACGCGCTCGGCGTGCTTTCGAGTCGATGGGTGCCACCGATCGTGTTGCAATGCTCGACCAGAATCTGGCCGGCCTGTACATCTCGCGGGGCGAACTCGACGCAGCAGAGGAAGGATTTCTCCGGGCCACCGCACTGTTCACCCGCCTAGGCCAGAGACAGAAAAGCGCCCTGTGTCGATGCAACCTGGGTGCCGTGGCGATTTTGAAGTCCCAGTTCGCCAGGGCCGCCCATTTGATCGGGGAGGCGCTGAAGGAGCTGAGGCAAGACCCCGCTCATCGACGCACAGTCGCGTGGGCAGAACGCAATTGTGCCTGTGCAGAACTGTTGCTGGGCAACAAAGATCGCGGACTTGTACATCTCGGTGCCGCCCGGACCGCCGCTCTCGAACTCGGCACGATGCTCGATGCAGCCAAGTGTGACTACATTGCGGCGCTGTGGGATGTTTCCGATACTGGGGACGACAGACTGCGCGAAGCGGTCGACTTGGCTCTCCCCGCACTGCAATACCTCGACGCCCAGAGATTTCAGTTCAACTCTGCCGCTACCCGCGAAGCCTGGGCGAAAACTGTCGCCCTGTGGACCTCGAACCTGTTCGACTGGGCATATCGTTTGGGCGACGAGGCGCTGATGGCCGAACTCATCGAATCTGCGATCAACTCGGGGACCCACGTCTCCGACACATCAACCGACTTCAAAGCAATTTCGATGAATCTGGCATCATTTGGTCACGAGATCGACGGTGGCGTGAACGTACCGGCGCTCGACATCGGTACGAGGGCAGGTTCACTCATCGCGGGCGCGATTCTGCCTATGCAACCTCCACCTATGCTGGTGATGCCAGACGGCCGCATCGCCCTCGACCCGTACTTCCGTGCCGTGGACAGTCGATACGGCAAGCAAACGCGACCCTCTGCCGTGAGCGTCGTGTGACCCACGGGTCGTTCCACGGAGACAAGATGTAGCTCATCCCGGCAATGTCCTCGCGGACGAAATCGACGTACCCCTTCATGTCCATGGCCCGGATGTCTCGACCGTCCGCCGGGTCTCGACCTGTCCAGAAACCTGCGCGACGTTATCAACAGTCCCGACTATCGGGCTCAACACACATCGTTGCCAAGTGCTGGATCGAAATCCTCACCCAAGGACGGGAAGTACCATTGCACCGTCGAGTAGGCGCGGCGTGTGTTGCACGTCGAGATGTCGTATGCGATGACCTCGGCCGGCATCATCTCGGCGTCCGCCACGGAATCGACAACATAAAACGCGTTTCCGTGACCGGTTGCGCGTTCGCCACCCCAGGAATCCCACACGATGTCGCTGACCAAACCGCTGGGGGATCCGCCGAAATATATCTTGACGGGGGTTGTTTCGCCGTACCCGTCGGAGTATGAGGGTGGTCGGCCGCCGAGGACAATGTTCGGATCCAGGTCGGAGACCGTCGGCGCGAACGCTGGGGGAGCAGAGTGCATCGGTTCGCATTCGAACGTCCCAGTTTTGGCGAGCCTGTTCGAACTGGTGTATTCACCGGACACCCTGTTCGTATCCTTCTCAGCCCACTCCCCGTTCGCCCAGTCGGAGGTGACAGTCTCCGTGTACGCACCGCCCGGAGTCGGTGTCCCGTAGCTGCTGTCACCCTCCGTCGTGACCACCCCGACCGATCCTGGCTGCGGGCATCGCACCAGAACTCGTAACCCCTCGGTAGGGACCGTCCATGCAGTCGCGTCGTCGAAATCGGAAGCAAGGACGGGGGGAGCGGGAATGACCACGGGTCCGTCGTCCCACCCGATCACGCCGAACAGTTCCGAACCGCCGAGACCGAATTTTCCGTCGACGACGATATCCGCGCCCTGCTCGCGCGTGATGTGATACGCACCGACGAACACGTTCGACGGTGTGATGTCGCTGCGGAGGATGTGCTTGTCCTCGACACTCGCAGTCGAAACCGTGCCGCCCGTGTCGATGTGGACGTTGACCAGACCGTCGACCAATTCGATGGCCACGTTGTCCGAGTTGCCGTCACCGTCGACGTCGACGGACGCAACGACCTCACATAGACCACGGGTCCCGTCGCATGGGTTGCCTGCTGGTGCTCGCTGGGCAGCCGACGCTGTGTCGTCGTCGTCGACGGCCGACGAGGACGCCACCGCGTCAGGCCCTTTGGTGGTCTCGCCGCCGTCTTCACCGCACGCAGCAGACATGAGCAACAAGGACGCTGCCATGAAACTGAAGACCTTCAATCGCCGCATATCGATGAATGTAAAGCGGCTGACCTCGGATAGGTATCCGACGATTGATCGACGATGGCCGTGCGAAATAAGACATTCGGTCCCGATTCTGTGAACGAAAGACACCGGCCCACCAACCCACACGATGCGGACAGACCCCCAACTCCTCGAACATGGCGTTCGGAGTCGACTTCTCGACTACCCCGATCGGTGCCGCGCCGGGGTTCAGATGGACTGATGCGGCTGGCCCCCGAGCCCACGCAACAGTAAATCCGCAATGAACTTCGCGTTGTCCTCCGGGGTGTTGTTCCGACGGGTGAAGCACCGCATGAGGAGCGTGTTCGTGATTCCCGCGGCTAGGTCGACCGGGCTGCCGATCAAGGCCAGAGTCCCGGAATCCTGGCCCTGCTGTATGACGGGTCCGATGATGGACGGAATGTTGAGCTTTTGCTTGATGGACAGAAGGCCGTCGGGTTCGCCGTAGGTATCGTGCGCGACGGCCACCAGCATCGCATCCATGAATTCGATCTCGTGGGCAGCCAATCGCGCGCAGCGGAGCAAGAAGTTCTCGATGATGGTGACTTCGTCCGTCCCGATGAGGAGATCGTCCGCCACAGTCTCCCGCAGAAGGTCCACGCGTGCTTGCAGCGCTCCGACGAGGATGTGCTGTTTCGTCGGGAAGAGCTTCTTAACGGTGGCACGCGGTACGGCGGCATCGTCCGCGATGTCGTCGATACGCGTCATGAAGTATCCGCGTTTGCCGAATTCGATGCGCGCAGCGTCGATGATGGCGGCCCTCGGATCACGCGGTCGAGGCCGCGCCACGACCGGTTCGACGGGCGCGACCACGTCGTCAAGATGCTGGTGCCGACCGGATGTGTCCACCACCGCACCGAGGAACGCAAGCACTGCATCGGCGACGCCGGCCGCCGAGACCGCCGCGGGATCGACTCGGCTGCGCAGGCGGAAGCCGTCGAGCATCGCGTTGACGGTCATGCCTAGAGTTCGGACCGTGAACGGTCTGCGCATCGTGGCATCGGCCTGCTCGAACAGTGCTTCGTACGCGGCCACGACCAATTCGTCTCTACGGCCGTAGTCCGCCTTCAACGCCCGCTTACTGCCGAACGCTTGCGCCAAAACGGTTTTTGCCGACAGGGCGTCGTTTACGAGTACGTTGAATGTGTCCGCCGCCAGCGAGACGACGGCGGGGTTCACTGCCTCGGCGTGCGTCCGACGGCTCAGCCGCACCGCGTCCCGAACGGCCTCAGCGGTCGGCCACCCGGATTCGGTCAGTCGTGAAACGAGGGCGTCGACGAAGTCGGATTTGGTAGTGAATCGTCGGAAGAACGTCGCCTGTGACGCACCCGCACGGTGGACAACATCTTCGCTCCGCAACCCCCGGAGAAGAACCTCCCGTGGCCGTTCGGCCAGCAAAGAAATTCCGGCCTCGACGAATTGCGACGCCAATGCATCGTGCTCGGTCAATCTCTGCCCCTTGCTCATTTATTCGAATGAATCCACGTCCATCAGCCAAATGAAGCTGTGTCCACAGCAGGATCCCGCCACGGCACCTAGCGAGAGTACTCACTGTCACTCGAGAGCGGTGGCTATCGGCGCGCGGAGTGACCTGGGCGGCCCAATCCGCTTGCATAGGGATTCAATGCGCGTACGTCACCAGGATGTGCGGCACCCAGAGTGAGGACCGCGCGTGACAATGACAGATTCCCTCGACACGGACAAAGCACGAACAACCCAGCCACGCGGCCCACGCCTCAGTACACGAGAGGTCGAGGTTCTGCTGGCGTGGATCAAGTCGGACTCGAAGTCGGCGGTGTCCGAGATGCTGTTCATCGCCCCCGGCACCGTGAACACGCATCTGAGCCGAATCCGGACCAAATACGATCAGGCAGGACGGAGCGCCTCGACGAAGGCCGCACTACTCGCGCGGGCCATCCAGGACGGATTGATCGATCTTCACGAACTGTGACGTTCGACCCCACGAGGTATGCACTGGCGCATCCCGCAGCCGGTCCATCTGTGGTCCGAGTCGCCGAGGTGGTCTAGATGTTTGCGCACCCGTGCCGTCGTCATCATCGAGTCCCCGGTGACGATGACGTCGCGACTGGCCAACCAAGCTTGGTTCTATGGCTCTCAGCACGGGAGGCATTGTGGTCGAATAGATTTCGACAGAGCCCCAACTCAGATCGGCGTCGCCCAGGGCATCGGTTACTACACATACTTCCTACTGGTGCAGGTCACAAAATGTGTTCGTGTGGCGGCGCATTCAGCGACCGACATTCGAACAGTCGACCACCGAACAGTAGACAGACTTCGCGACCGCGTTTTTGTAGATTGAGGCCATCGATCGTTGGTCAAACACCTGGAGATGCTCAATGCGCAAGAAAATATTTTCGCCGTTAATTGCCTTGATCGCTATTGCAACTTTGTTTTCGACTGTAGGCGCGACGGCGCACGCCGGCCCGATTGTTGATTTGGGTTCCGGTGTAGTGGAACTTCCGATCCCAGACATTGGCAATATGGCGACAGGTAGCGCAGGCGGCGTTCTCAATTCCGTTGCTCCGTTGCTTGGATCAGCCGAGGCCCCGGGCACGGTGCCGGGATTCCCCTTCGTTCCGCTCCCCCTGGCTCCACCGGCAGACGATAGAGTCGTCGGCGGTTGGTACGGAACCTGGACCGTCTCCGACGGAACCTACCTGGCGGCGCTCAACATCAGCCAAGCTAACCCGCTACGTGCAAATATCGATATACCAGGCCGGCCATGCAACGCGGACTGGACAGAAGAGAGTCGAAACGGTGCCGTTGTGGTCGTGCGAGCGAACGTGCTATCAGGCAGCTGCAGTAGCAACACCTGGCTCATGACCCTCACCGAGAACTCAATCTACGCAACCGATTCCGAGGGACGCACAGCGTCGGTCGAATTTCGTAGAGGCTAGGCACCGCCGACCCAGAATTTGTCACAGCGAGACTATTTCAGATAAAAAGCGCCGGATGTTCTATTGGCGCCCAGCGCAGCGAGTCCGCGATGCCGTAGATCAGTTCTGTCGATTGGGGAGCCTCGGGCGGTCCGATGGCCGGGTAAGCAGCTGTAGATGCGGGGCAATATCGGCGTCATCGGGGAGCATTGCCAATGGATAGAGGTGTAAAGCTTGGTATGCTGGTCTGATGGCCACTGATTCAAATCTCGGGCTGACTGCCGTCGAGTACGAGAGTCGGCCGTGGGAGTCCTCATCCATGCAGGCATCCAGAACCCAGCGCAGGTTGCACGCGGGGGACTCTCGGCTCGTCCACCGAGCTGGCGCCGATGAGCTCGATCCTGCTGCGATCCGAGAGCGCTGCCTCGTCGCAGACAGAGAACCTCACCGTCGGCGCGCGTTCGTTGGCTCTCGCCGAGTTGGGTTCGCCGAGCAGTCGAAACGCGTCGATTGTCAGCGGCAACGTACGCGCCATGGAGGCCGCACTCGCAGTGAGTGCGACGGCGTCCGCCGAGTCAGTACTAGCCATGCACCGGGCACTGATGGAGCCGGCCGGTGACCCCGATGCAGGCCGGTGGCGCACTCAGCAGGTCTGGATCGGTGGCTCTGATGTCGGTTCACACCACGCTGCATTCGTTCCGCCACACCACGATCGGCTTGCGGAGTCGTTGGATGATCTTTTCGTGTTCGCATCGAGGGATGATCTTCCAGTCCTTCCTCAGGTGGCCATCGCCCATGCACAGTTCGAGACGATTCACCCCTTCACCGATGGGAACGGACGTACCGGCAGATCACTGATACATACGATGCTTCGACGGGCCGAAGTAATCGAACATGTTACGGCCCCATTGTCTGCCGGACTGCTGACGGACACGGCGACCTACTTTTCGAGCCTCGACGAGTACAGAATGGGCCACGTCGAACCGATAATTCGGCGCCTGAATGCCGCGACTTTCACAGCGGTGTCGAATGGCCGAACGTTGATCGACGAATTGGCAGCTGCTAGAGACCGTTTCATCGGAGCCGTTGTTGCGCGCCGCGAGTCTGTCGTATGGAGCCTGATCGATGCACTTATTGCACAATCAGTGATCGACAACCCTTTCGTGCAGGGGACATTCGATGTCAGTGATATGTCTGCTCAGCGAGCCATCGACCGACTCGTTGACGCGGGCGTTCTCCACCAGACGTCGAAGGGGCGACGGAACCGCGTGTGGCAGGCAGACGAGATCTTCGATGCACTCGACCGTTTCGCCGAGCGCACCCGTCGGGCCAGGTGGTAACGACCCTGTTCGTGTTGTCGGTTGGACCTCTCGGGTGCGAGCACTACCGGAGAGCGTCCGCGATCCCCGGCGCGAGGTTGTCGACGGCATAGGGGATCGACAGTGACCCGCAGCCGAAGGTGCCGATCAGCCGCAGGGTGGTGACCCGGTCTCGGAAAGATCGAATTCGGTTTCGTCCCGCGAAGTTTGATCGTCAGCAACAACGGAGTATCCAGTCGGTCCGGATGCTGCAGTTCACCAAAAGCAGTGCCCCGAACAGTCCAACCGGTCGAAGTGCTCGGGCGTCCGACAGAGGTAGATGCTCCCGAGCAATGCTGTGCAGCGCCAAAGCAATGCTGCGGACCGGTCCAGAGGTTCAATCTAGTTGGCGTACAACCACTCCAACTGTCCGTCGACCACCGATGGTGTCCACGCCCCGGCGAACGGGCGGCCCGATTCGAGAGCATCAGCGAGGTCGGTGAGCACTGCGCTGATCGAGATCCACTGCGGGCCGCCGTCGTCCGCGCCGACCTTGTCGAATTCGGTCACGCATCCGTGTAGTGGACCGGGCCTGGTGTCGACGAACAGTAGGTTGCCGTCGACGCCCGCGAACGGCACGAACTCTGGGAGCCACGTGCCCACCGAGTCCCCGGCCATCGACGTGCTCATCTCGTTCTCGTCCATGTCCTCGGCGAATTCGCCCCAGACCTCGAGCTCCATTTGCCGCTCGTCGATCACGCGCTCGAGATCGAACAACTCGTGCGACGGCAGCAGCGGTACCCACGCATCATGTGGAAACCCGTTGACCGACCTGAAAAGCGCCTGCAGTTCCTCGGGCCAGCTAACGCCGGTGCGTGCGATGGCGTCGTCGATGGCGGTCTGCTCTGCGGGGACCACAGGTGCGGTGTCGAGATAGGTGCTGAGCCACAGCGCAATTCGGTCCCATTGATCGGTGATTACACCGGTTGGGGTGGAGAACTTCGTGGGACCCTCGTGTGTAACCGACGCCGTATGGATAGGCTCGTGGGATGGTTCGGTCCGTCCCATCGTGTACTCGATGGCGGCATGCACCCGGCGACAGAGTTCGTCGTCACTCAGGTCCTGGTCGCCGAACGGGACCGAGTTGCCCGGCTCGTCATCGACGACGACATTGCCGAATTTACCGATCAGCGTGCCGTCCTCGGTGTGCGTGAGCGAACGGCCCATCGCGACGAGCTGCTCGATCGCAGTCTCACGATCATGCGCCTCGCCACCCCGGGTGACGATTCGTTTCGTCTCGCTGTTCCAGATCGACACGTACCATTCCATTGCGTTCTCCTCGGTTGTGGCGGCTCGGCCGTCTGCGGTGAACGCCCGGTCCAGGCAACGGCTACGCACGATTTGGTGTCGAAGACGCATCTGGAGCGGCGCATCTCGCGCGATTGTCGATCACCTTCTGAAAAGCCCACGGTCCCGAATTGCTTTTACGGGCCGCTCAGGCTGAGTGCCAGCGTGGTTGAGGGATAGTTCACTGTCGCCCATAGCCGTCAGAATTGTCTCCAGTGACTTCCATCTGCTGCGTTGGGCAGGGGTGAGTGAGCGGATTCGATGAGCAGCCTCACGAAGGTGGTCGGCTAATTGTGCCTCTTCTGGACTCAACAGCTCGGCATACCGATTGTCGAGTAGGTACGGGGATCTGTCGCTGGAGTACATCGCTGTTCCGTCGAGCAAGATCTCCAGGTCTCGCGCCGCTACTTTCATGTTGGAGGAATCGGACGCTGCGAGGTAGTCGAAATCGCCTTCCCAGAGTGCACTTCGTACGGGATCGTTCTGCAGGGTGACCACCGTCCCCAACGGGCGTTGATGATTGTTGGTGGCATTCATTGCGAGAACCTCATGCGCGAGCCGTAGCACATTGTCATCGGTCATCGAGGCGCCTATGACAATGAGATGGCCTGTTGCCATGATGGATTGCACGATGGACCCGAGAGGGCGTCGCTCGGCGTCGTAGCGAACGAAGTCTCGACGACTCAGCACGATACTTTCAGGTTCCGCGACGTCACCGTGCATTTTGAGTAGCCATGCGCGATCACCAACGGCGTTCTCGCGCGGTAATACCGAGATCGAATCTGGGCCGTTCGCGGCTTTGAATGCGTCCTCGTACAAGGAGTCGTAGTTGGTGGTGACAACTTTTTCGACTGACAATGACGCCAGAAGACAGTGCGCAAGGGTGGGTACCTTTTTCGCATCAGCTCCCGTAGCTCCCGCTGCGCGTTCTCCGAGGGTTTGCCCCTGAACAGATTTCGACAGCAATTGGGCTCTGTCGAGGACACCCAGCGTTGCAAATTGATCCGGATCCAGGTCTGGAAGTGTGTCCTTTTTGATGGTTGCGAGTAGCTCGTCCCAGGTGGGGAGGCCTGCCGATATGCTGACGCCGGCACCGAGCAGGAGAGCGGTGTCCCCACCTCGAATTTTGGAAGCCAAGTGGGCGCCCGCCTCGCGCTGGCGAGTTGGCAAGGATCGTTCTCGCCGAATCGCTTGGAACGCAGCGTAATCCGCTGCATTCTCCACCACGAAAACGACATCGAAGTCGGAACTGGCGACGAATTCGAGTGTTGTCGCATAGAGCGCCTCGATCACTTTTCCGCGTACGCCTGCGTACCCTCCGCGTCCTACCCCAATGGTTGGGAGCGCGATCAGCGGTCTCACTCGACCGTCGCTCACGAACTTCGGCGGGTCTGCGTCGATTAGTCGTAAAAGATGTTCGAGGCCGTCGATCAGCCACGTGACGGATGGATGGCCGCCGTGGGCGACGTGCAACAGCCAGGCGGATCGGCTCTGAGTACTGTGCGGTTGAAATCGCCGAGCCCTGTGATCTTGGTCGAGCGGCGGCGGGGGCTTCTGATCGATGTCGAGGGCCGGCCACCACGTTCGACGAGGTACGAATGTTCGATCCGTCGGTACGATCACGACATCCGATGCCACTGCTTCGAGTCTGCCCCGGACGACGAAGACATGCCCCTCGATCCCTGTTTCCGTTGACATCTCACGTTCGTTCATAGCGCGTGCCCGGAAGGCCGTCGTTCGATCACACCGCCCATGCTAGATCGTTCGGTCGGGCTGGTCCGATGGCCGGCAGTGATCGCTGCACACATCCGTATGTCGATGGGCCATCGTGCACTTTGCTCTTGCTAACGGATTACGTGTCGGAGGCAACCGATAGATTGTCCGCGGGAGCGAAGACGTCGCCTCCGGGGGCGAATTTGGAGTTGGCAGTGGCTAGTCGGGAACACGACGCAGAACTCAAGGGGCGGGTAAAGCGCCTCATGCAGTTCCTCCGCGAGATCGTAAAGTCTCGCACCAGTCCGGTGTTGCAGGTTCAGCAGCACGCGCAGGTCGAATGGCTGTTCCGTGATGACCGGGTCACCCAGGTCGACCTGTCGGTCGTGCAAGGCGGCATCGCTGTCCGTGCCCCACGAGTCAGCATCGAAGATCCGCCGCCGGTCCCGAAGGTTCTCACGGGATGGCTTGACACGAAGCTGGTTACCGATAGTCGATCGAAGTCTCCGCAGTTGTCGGAATCCTGCTCGTTGACCGGTCTCGGCGCCATCCAGCGCGACTCACCAGAAGCGGAGACAGTGCGCAGCGCATTCGCTGAGTGGTTGCCGACGTGGCAGACCTGGGCTGCATCCGATCGCATCAGGCGACCGCAGGCAGAGTTCTATCAGGCGCTGCAGCGCATGATGCAGGAGCTGTCCGCCCGTCCGGAATCCGTCGAACTGGTTCTGGCATCAGGGCTGCTTTCTCTTGCGTCGTTCGATACCGAAGACGCTGTGCAGACCCACCTGATCACTCAGAGCGCATCCGTTGATCGTGACGAAGCAACCGGTGATCTCGTTGTACGCCTGACGCCGATGAGCTCGCCACGACTCGAGGACACCCAGCTCCTCACGGGTAGATCAGATTTCGATTCCTCGGGTTCGCTCGGTTTGCAGAAGCAGCTACAACAGCAGGCCGCATCGCCGCTGAGTGATGGCGTTCTGTTATTCCTCAAAGACTGGGCACCGCGGGCCTTGACGCAGACCATCGAGGTCAACGAACTACTGGAACAACCCGCTGTGAAGTCGGACAAGATGCTAACGCCGTCACCAGCATTGGTGCTTCGTAAGCGTGGCGCGTTTGCACTGGTCGAGTACTACGAGAAGATGATCGCCGACGTCGAGGCGGACGATTCCCCAGTGCCTCTGGGATTGGCTCAGCTGGTGGAAGCGATCGAGCCCGACGACCGTCTCCATTGGCTCCAGAGCGTCGGCGCTGCCGCTTCTTCGACACTCGCCGACGATCCCCTTTTCCCGCTTCCTGCCAATGCCGAGCAGTCACAGATCCTGGAACGGTTGGGTAAGGACAGCGGCGTTGTCGTCGAAGGTCCGCCTGGAACAGGCAAGACTCACACCATCGCCAACCTCGTCTCGGCGTTGTTGGCTCGCGGTCAACGAGTCCTCGTCACGAGCGAGAAATCGCAGGCACTCCGCGTACTGCGGGACAAGCTGCCGGTCGAGATGCAGGAACTCTGTGTCTCCATCACCGATCTTGCACGCGGCGGCTCGCACGAGCTGAACAAGAGCGTCGCGACGATCGCCGAGCGCAAATCCTCGTTCAACGAGCGACTCGAAGATCAACGAATCAAAGATTTTGCTGCCCGACGGCAGGCCGCCCGGCAGAATCGCTCAGTCATCCTCGAACGCATTCGCTCGCTGCGGGAAGCCGAAACCTACCAGCATCCTCCTGTTTCCGACGGATACGAAGGTAGCGCAGCGTCGATCGTCAAGCAGGTCAAGGCAAACGAGGCAGCATATTCGTGGCTTCCGGGCCCACTGCACGCGAAGCAACCTTCCCTGTCCGGCACAGAGATCGGGGAGCTACGCAAGCTCATCAGTACTGCGTCACCGACTCAGAGTGCTCGGCCGGCTAAACTACTTACTCCTATCGAATTCTTGCTGCCGGATCGGCCGGCACTGGAAGAGCTTTTCACCCGAGCTACTACTCGCGTTTCGACCGATACCGCCGAATCCGCGCAGCTCATCGAGATTCTCGGGGGCGTCGACCTGTCTACTGCGCAACAGGTTCGGTCGCTGTGCGAGAGCTTGCATGGTCTCGTCGACGACGTGCAGCAACTCTCGCCCCAATTCCAACAACTGGCCGACCGCGTCCTGTCCGGCGAGGCCGACTACCTCTGGGCGCGTGTCGATTCTCTGCCCGCGATTCTCGATATCGCGGTGCGAGCAGACTCCGCCGTGGGCCCGCGAGATGCCTACAGCTCGGACACGACATCTCAGGGCTTGACTGTCCTCAACGCGTTGGCCGTCGCTCTGGAGACAGGTGCGAAATGGAAGTCGGGTCGATTCTTCAAGAGCGTTCAGCAGCGAGCCTACGAACAGTCAGGCATTGTCGCCACCGTGGACGGTGTTCCCGCGGTCGACGCCAGTGCACTTCGCGCAGTGGCGGAGCACGTGCGAGCTTTGGACGCTATCCGTTCAGCGGGGATGCTCCTCGCCGACCTGCGCATTTCGGTGGTCGTCGACGGATCTCGAGGCCTGCAGATCAACAGCTTGCAAGGAACGTTCCGATCCTTGGACGTTATTCGAAACGTTGTGGCAACTCGTGATCAGCTGGTCTCTCAGCTCAGGTCTATTTCGCATTCGCACCCGAGAGTTCGTTCCCTGGCCGAAGCGTCATCGATCGCCGGCGCGGCCGGTGCTATAGCCACGAGGTCGGATGTTGAAAGCGCACGCGCGGAGTTGGATCAGCTGGTCCGATCCGTGTCGCTCGAGGTGGACAAAGCTCCCTCACCCGAGGGAGAGGTGTTGATCCACACGCTCGATTCGGCTGACTTCAGCGCGTTGGAAGACTCAGTCGATCAGTATGTCTCGGCGTGCAGTGAAACAATCAACCAACTGCGGTTGACCGAATTGGAGTCTCGTTTAGCCGAGGCGGCGCCCGCCCTTGCGAAGCTCGTTCGAACCACAGCCGGCGACGAGCAATGGGACCGAATCGGTTGGGAACTCGACAAGGCCTGGGCGTGGCGACGTGCCCAGGAGTGGATTGTCGAGCAGCACCGAACCGGTAGGGAGCAGGAGCTCGATGCGGAACTCGACGCCGTCGACGCCGATATTGCGCAACTGACATCCCAGCTCGCCGCAGCGAGCGCGTGGCGCGACTCGCTCAAGCGAATGACCGCGACAGAAGTTCAAGCACTGCAGACATACCGCGACCATGTTGCCAACATCGGTATGGGCACTGGCAAGTATGCGGAGAAGTACAGCAGCGCAGCTCGTTCGGCGATGCTCGAAGCGCAAAGCGCGGTCCCGGCCTGGGTGATGCCGCTTCAGCAAGTTCTCTCGTCCATTCCAGCAAAGCCCAATACGTTCGACGTCGTCATCGTCGACGAGGCCAGCCAAGCAGACATCACGAGTCTGTTCCTACTCTGGTTGGCGCCGCGCGTAATCGTGGTGGGCGACGACAAGCAGTGCACACCGAGCGAAGTATCGAGCGGCGCGCTCGACACGATTTTCGATCGGCTCGACCTCTATCTGGGTGACCTACCGGAGCATGTGCGCACAACGCTTACTCCGCGGTCGAGCCTGTTTTCGATGCTGCGGACTCGATTCGGCCAGGTGGTCCGGCTACGTGAGCACTTCCGGTGCATGCCGGAAATAATCAACTGGTCGAGCAACCAGTTCTACCGTGATTCGCCGCTGATCCCGGTCCGACAGTTCGGTGCAGACCGGCTCCCACCGCTGGCCCACACGTATGTCGAAGGCGCCGTTCATCTCGGCAAGGGCGCAACGCTCAGAAACGAACTCGAAGCGGCCGCCATCGTCGACCAGCTGATCGAGTGCTTCGACAACCCGGCCTACGACGGCAAGACCTTCGGAGTCGTGGTGCTTCAGGGCCGCTCACAGGTCGACGTCATCGAGAACCTCCTGATGCGCCGGGTGTCCGCCGAAGTGTACGAAGAGCGGAAGCTGAGAGTCGGTACACCACCCGACTTTCAGGGCGACGAACGTCATGTGGTGATGCTGTCACTGGTCGTCGCCCCAGAACAGAAGTTCATCTCCTTGACTCAAAGCGAGTACCAACGCCGCTTCAACGTGGCTGCCTCACGCGCGCAAGATCAGCTCTGGCTGTTCCACTCCGTGACGGCGGATCGACTGAAAGCAGGTGACCTCCGCAAATCATTGCTTACCTATATCAGCTCGACCTCACCGGTTCCGGCGGAAGCCATGCCGGAGAACGTCAGTCGTGACGTTCGCCAGTCACCGTTCGACAGTCTCTTCGAGCAGCGAGTGTTCAACGATATCGTCGCTCGCGGTTATCACGTCAACCCCCAGGTCGAGGTCAACAGCCGCCGAATCGATCTGGTTGTCACCGGCGGCGCGTCGAGGCTGGCCGTCGAGTGCGACGGCGACGCGTTTCATTCGACTCCCGAACAGCGGAACGCCGACCTGGAGCGCGAACAAGAGATCAAACGCGTCGGCTGGACATTCTGGCGGTTACGCGAGTCCGAGTACTACCTGGACCAGGAGGCTGCGCTTTCGTCTCTATGGGAAACGCTCGACACACTCGGCATCTCCCCGTACTCGGTGAACGCCTCCGCAGGACAGGAGGCGCCGACGACGTGGGCCCCGATAATACTGACCGCTGACGAATCGGTCGTGGAAGACATTGCCGAAGAGGAGGCCCTTGCTGGTGCCCCCGTGATGTCTGGCGTGGCGGCAACTCGGGCGCGCAGGACAGCGCCGATCGCTCAGGCTTCCGGGATTTCCTCGGCGCAGGTTGTGCGTGAATCACAAACTCCAATAAGTGAATCAACCGAATCATCACGCCATCTCGACAGTGCGGTACCAGTGCAGCCGAAGCGAGGAATCGTCTCTCGCAAGGATATCCGCGAGCACTTACTCCAGCGTTGTACTGCAGCGGAAGTGTCAGCCGACGAGATCGCAACTGACCTGGGAGTCGACGAGGCGATCGTGCGCGCTGTGGGTAGGGGACTGGTGGTCGAAGGCGCACTGGAGGAGATCGCCGGGCAGTACCGCACTGCGCAGCAGGTAGAGGCGAAAAGATGACCGAACCAGAAATCCTCCCGTCTCTGGAGAGCTGACTCGGCATGCCACAGCGGTTACTGCGGTTTGGCCGGAGTGACTTCGGGCTGATATCGTCTCGCCCCCAACGTGATTGCCTCCTGGACGAATGCAGGATGCGGGTTCCGAACCACCAGTTCGGTTCCGTCCTCGGAGGTGAGTGCTCGGGTGATCTCTTGCAAAGTGCTCAGGCTTCTGATGGTTGGGATGGCTAGGGCAATACCAACAATGAGCAGCAAGGAGCGAGGGCCTTCGGGGATCCATTCCATCAGGGGGGAGATAGGCCCGGTGATGATGACGGCGGTCATGGCAACCAGTACAAGACTCACTACTCGCCGCCCGAAGACGTACCAGCGGCAGGTTGGGCAGACTGACCAGTGGGTCTCTGCGCGTATTGTGCGCGACCTTCGCGCCGCGATGCGGTCAACGCCCTGCCCAAGGACCGATGCTACTGAGGATCTTTCGTGGTATCGAGAGGTCGTCCCAGGGGATGCTTGGGTGTGAGGGCACAAACGCCGTGAACGACCAAGTCCCTAGGTTGCCGTGTCTAACGCAGACCGACGGCAGCGTGGCATCGAGCTTTCGCATGTTTTTGCGATCTCGCTTGGGACTCTCGGTAGCGAGGAGGTGACGTAGCGAGAAGGCGATGGATGGCTCGGGCACGTAGTGATACTGCGACATGTGTCTACCTCTGAAGATGCTCGATGGTCAATACGTCAGTCGCAGAGACCAATTGAAACTCGGCTCGCCCTACCAGATTAGCGATGGCCATCATGCCGGGAGTCTGGGTACGACGGACGACGCCCCAATCTCCGATGATGTAGAGCCGTTGTTGAGCCCGGGTGATTCCGACGTTCAACAACTTGGCCGCAGATACTTCGTGCTTGTTTCCGGACAGATCTGCTTGCGCTGCCCACCGGAGACGCCCCGAGTCCTGCATGAGGTCCAGGATCACGACGTCGTATTGCCGCCCTTGAAATTTATGGGCAGTTCCACATTCGATGGCTAGAGTTTTCCTGCGCGCCAGAGCTTCTGCTTGTCTGGCATGTGCTACATACGGGCATACCAGTCCCATCGACGTGCTCGAGTGGTCTCGGTGACGGGCGTGAATGGCCTCGATCAAGTCGAGCCCGAGAGGGTGGATCCACGACGCGTCGGTTCGGCGCAAACCTTGTTCGGGGTGCGTGGCGGTGTCCACGAAGACCACGTAAGGCTGTCCGAGACGGTCGTCGTTGTTCCGCCAAGAGCTTTCGAGTAGGCCGTCGTAGCAGAACTCGTTGACCACGCCAGCGATGATTGGTGGGTATCGATACTGCGTTCGCAACGCCACACAACGTGAATTGTCCTGTGCAGAGGCTCGATCCACGACACCGAGCAGGGCGAAAATATCATCTTGCTGCCAGTGCAACACCTGCTTGTCGACTTCGGTGATCGCGTCGTCGGTGTCGGTGATTGGCGCATTCTGAAGAAAGTCACCCACGTATGCGAGGCAACGGTCGGCCTTCGATCCGGCGTAGACCAGTTGCGCGATCTGCGCCGACGCTGCCTCATCGATAATTACCGTGTCGAATCTTCGGTTCGACAACTCTGCCTTGGTTGTCAACGTAGACAGAGTGCATGCGATGACGGGTGCGTTTTCCAGGAGTGTGCGCTTGGTCGCCGCATACTCGTCGTCGAGGAGCTTCTTCTGACGATTCAGCTCCCTGATCGCGGCTTCGAGTGCTGCGACGCGTTCGTTGTACTCGTCGCGTTCGGCGAGAGCCTCCCAAGTCCCGTCCAGTCGCGCCGTGGAGATGATCTCCTCGTGATCGGGAGCGGCGTCGACAATCCGGAGAGCTTCCGCGTATTCACTTTCCAACTGGGCCAACCGTGCCTGCAAGGTGGACTCCGCAGCCTGCAAAGTAGAGGCTTCACTGGCTAGTTCACGCGCGTGTTGCCCGGCAAATTCAGCGCTTTGTACCTGCTCATGCGCTCTGGTGGCCTCTCCGCCTGTGGCAGCGGCAGCCCTTCTGAGTGTCTCGAACCCGGACTGGGCACAATGTAGCTCGGCGGCAAGCGCATCGCGAAGCTCTACAGCGCGTCGTACTCGTGCATCGGCTTCTCCTCGGCGCCAGGGCAATCCCGCGATCCAAGAGTGCTGTGCCGAGGTAGCCTCGGACCACTTCAATACGGCATCGGAGTGCCCGACTCTCAGTAATGCGAGCGTGCGTTCGGCGACTTGGACATCCTGCGCAGCGTTGTACGCGGTCCGGGCAGTCGACTCAGCATGGTGTTTCAGCTGAGGCAACCTCGATGCGGAAGCAATGCTGCGTTGAACAGCCTCGTCGATGCGGTCGAGGGCGGTAAGTCGGCGTGTGGACTCGACCCCGGCCATCGTGATGTCCTCGGCAAGGTGCCGTGCGGTAGTCGCAGCTTCTCGAGCTCTCAGCGCAGTTTCGAGGCGAAGGCCGTTACCTTGCTCGAGTTGTTGCACTACAACACTGAGATGAGTGCGATCGGGGTGTGCGGCATTTGCGGCGATTGCTCCCTCGATCTCCTGCAATCGTGCGGCCCTGTTTGTCATCACCGCTGCAGTCTTGTCGACCGTGAGCCAAGGATGCTCTCGAACCTTCTGGGTGAGTTTGTCCGTGGAACCGACCCGCACGACTTGACCAGGTTCGGTCACCCTCTCAACGACGGACTCGACGACGTTGTCCACTGCGACATTGGTGTGCGACGCGATGAGAACGGAGTGACCCTGGCTCAACGCACGAGATACTGCTTCAACGATGACCTTCGTCTTTCCGGTACCGGGCGGGCCCCACACCAGCCATGCGCCACCGGAGGTCATGGCGCTCAGAGCTTGCTGCTGCTCGTCGTTCAGTGTGGGAACAACGGGCACCGCAGGAAGAGCTCCGCGTGACCACAAGTCGACGACCAAAGGGGCACGGGTCGAGCCCTGTAGGCATGCGCGCAATTGCCGGAGTAGCTCGAGTTCGAAGTCATCGATGTACGAAACCTTCACATGGGTCGCAGTGCCGAGCGCTCGACGCGTCGATGGGGTGATCGTCAGCACGAGCCGATGCGCCTTGGGTTCGTATGCCAGTTCGACCTCGCTCCGCGGTGGGTTGCTTGCGTGTGACGCGTCGGCATCCACCACGAAGAATGTACGTCCTGACCACCCGTGTCGCGGCGGAGTAACCGACGTCATGACTGTCAGTAGCTTTTGCTCGGGGAGTGGCAGCGGATTGTTTGTTACCTGAATAAGATTGACGTTTTGAACTCTGCGCGCAATCAGTGCTTCGAGCCCCGCGAGCGTATTCTCGCGCACCCATGGCCAAGTAGCTGCAGACCCATCCGTAGGTTGCTGCCTCTGCACGACAAAGCTGTTTGATGTTCCCCCACCCGACATGGCACTACCGTATAGGGGGATTCGTCCGATCGTGCAACCTGAACGTGGCCGAGTGTCTCGAGAATCTGTACCACCTCACCCCGTTGGATGCTGAGGGGGACAAGGTTGTCTGTCACGACGCGCGTCAGTTGATAGTCTGCGAATCTCTCATACTCCATTACTTGACCCTTCTTGCAGAAGATGTTGGCAATCAGTGGTTTTGGACGTTCATCAATGTTCTACCCGTCTCGATCTTCAGGGCTTTGGTCTGCTACGTCAGTCTGTCTGGAGAGTTCGATGGGGATCAAGAGCCGCTGTCCATGCTGATCGTCATGTAACTCCCCGTCGGACCCTGGTTGTATGTTGCGTGGGGACAGAACTTGATGGGGGTGGGTGCGAGCGATGAGATGGAACCCGTTGGATCGGCGGTCGCAGGACCAGCGTGCGATCGACGATGCACTGGTCGGCCTGGGAAAGTCTCTTTGGACGGACCCACGAGTCGCCGGCCGATCGCTGCAGTTCGTTCGTGACGCGTTGGGAGCTTGGCGTACCGCAGCAAACCCAGCGTTGGTCGATCCGACTGGCACCCGACGCGAGAAGGTGCGCAGAGTCGTCGACCGTGACCGCAAGGCCGAGAACGGCGTGTCGGCGGACATCGCTGAGATCAGCGCGCTTCAGACCTCGATACGGGGCAAAGTCGTCTACGCCGTCGTGTTTCTGGCAGCAGAAGTGTCGGGCCTCGAGGCCTGGACTGCGATCGAGGTGGCGCATCGGATCGTGCGAATCGATCTCTCGACCGAGGTTGCCTCCGTCGCGAGCAGTGCCGGGCAACTCGAAACTGCTTTCACGCGGCTGGGGGCGTCGCCGACCGGTCATCTTGCCGATGATCCAGAGGTACAGAGGATTTATCGCGAGCGCACAGATGCACTCGCGGACCGGCAACGCACGCTCATCGGTCGTTTGACGGCTCTGCGGTCGTACCTGGACGGTTTGACCGACATCGAGCGAGAACTGCAGAAGGCGCGGTGGATCGAGAACCATGGAACACCGGAGGCAGCCGAGTTCGAGGCGCGGGAGGGCGACGAACTCGGATCACTGCACCTCGGCGCAGCCCGCGACATGTTCGACGAAGCGACCGACCGAATCGGTGTTCAACTGCGCGACGCAGCCGAACAGCTGGGACGATCGGTCTGAGGACTCGCTTACGGTGCGCCGAAGCCGTAGGTGTAACTCCCCGTCGTCCAGTTCATCGTGGAGTGGTATTTGTAACCACTCATGGTCCCATCTCCGTTGTCTTCGTTCGAAACGAAGCATTCGAATACAGTCGTTGTCGCAGTGAGATCGTCGGCTGATCCTCCGCTGACTGGTGAACACGACACCGAAATGATCGGCCCGTCAACGATGCCTTTCGAGATGTGGTCCTCGGCCATCTTTTTGATGCTGCTTTCGATGCCGCTTACCGAAATGAGTCTCGAGACCCGTTCGGAGTCGTCCGCCTTCTTCTGTGCTGCGGCAGCGGCTGCGACACGGTCGGACTCTTGTTGTGCGGCTTGATCCGCGGCGTCCTGCGCAACTTGCTGCTCCGCCTTCACATTAGAGTCGTGAAATATCTTGGCGGTAATTCCTCCGACAGCCAACACGAGCAAGGCTGCGGCAGCGATGATGACAAGTTTCTTGGATGGGCGCCACCTCGGGGTCTTCACGCTGGTGGGCGCCGAGGGTCCCGATGGCTCCGGCAGATCCAGCCACGTCGAGCCGTTCCAATACCGCTGGCGGCCGTCCGGGGTCGGATACCATCCAGGCTGTGCGGACAGTGGTTCATCGGGCATTCGTGCGATCCGTTCGTGACAGGCTTTCCGAGGGCCGGTAGCGGGAGTGCTACGGCGAAAGTGCTTTTCAATTATCCAATGAAAAACTGGACATCTTCACCAGTTCGTTCATTCGAGTGAATGAACTTCTGTCTCGGGCAGTTCACGTCAGAGTCCGGGACTGGATTGTGTTCTGGTGGTGCGCTCACCGACGATGCTGCATAGTGACCGGAGATCGGATCGCTATCGTCGAAAGCAGAAAAGATGCGCAACACCACTACGGCCACGGACGACCGCTGGGTCGTGGTCGATGTAGAGACTTCCGGCCTGAAGGCAAGCCGCGACCGTGTTCTCAGTGTTGCCGCATTGACGATCGACGAGAACGGCAATATCGGAAGCGAACTATCAACCTTGGTGAACCCGGGCTGCGACCCTGGACCGGTGCACATTCACAAGCTCACGCCGGATCGGCTGGCAGGTGCGCCGAAGTTCGAGGACGTTGCTCCGCAGCTCATGGAGATGCTGGACGGTCGAACGATGGTCGCGCACAACGCGAGCTTCGACCACGGGTTCTTGAAATTGGAAGCTATGCGCGCAGGTATAGACATGCCCACCAAACAGCGGCTGTGCACTGTCGCTTTGTCGCGTCGCTTACAACTCGATCTACCGAACCACAAGCTGGCGACGCTCGCTGCGCATTGGAAAGTCATGCAGTCCAACGCGCACGATGCCTACGACGATGCTGTCGTTCTGTCGCAGATCTTCACCCACAGTTCGCGTCTCGCCCGATCGTTGGATCTGCCACTGCCGGTGACGATGTGCACCGAGCGCTTGACGCTGTATCCGGACTCCGTCCCACGGACCGACTGCCGTTGGGAGAATCCAGGCCGGTTCGATCCGTCACAGGGCTTGATCCAGGGGATGCGCGTCGTAATCAGTGGAAGTACGAATATTCCACGGCTACAACTGGCCGCCCGTCTCGATCAGGCGGGGCTCGACGTCATGAATTCGGTGAGCCGCTACACGAGCCTGGTGGTGTGCTCCGACCCGACTTCCGAGAGTGGCAAGGTACGGCGCGCCCGCGCCAACGGGCTGGAGGTCGTGAGCGAATCGCACATCCTCGACCTCCTTGACGCCGTACGTCTGGGGACTCCCAAGGGCGAGCGGACATCGGTCGCCGTGCCTTCTCCGCCGTCACCTCAGGCCCGACTCGGGGCGGGCAAGCCATGGCAAGACCGACGAGTACTGGTGATGGGTGGGTCGCACGTCGAGTCCGTGTTGATGCGTTCGCGATTGATTCAGCTCGGCGCGACGCCCGCTGTGAATCTGAGTGCAGGTGTGACGGACGTTCTGGTGCTGACCGATGGTGATGGCGACCCGCGGATGCCGCGAGTCGCCGAACGTGGACTGACAGTGCTCACCCCGGTGCTGGTCGACAGCGCTTTGAATCTTGACGACCCGATCGCAGTTGGCCCCGTACAGCCGAAGATTCCCCCTCTCGTTCCGCGAGGAGGTGTTCTCGACCTCGACTCGGGCATGACTTCGTTGTCCGTCAACGTATCTTGGCGAGCAAGTGACACCGACAGCACGGCCGTCGATGTCGTAGCCTTCCTGCTCAACAGCGACGAATTGGTTTCAAGCGAGGAAGATTTCGTCTTCTTCAATGCACCGGCGACGTCTGACGGCGGAGTTGCGCTGACTATCGATGGGGACAGTGAGCAGGGGATCGGCATCGATCTGACGTCGGTGCCAGCCGACTGCGAACGGATCGTGGTCGCGGGAGCAATCGAAGGCGACGCAACGTTCGGTGATATCGGTGCTGTGTCGATCGCTCTTGACGGACATGGGGCTCCCGTAGCCACAGCGGTCCTCGATGCGGCGACGACCGAGCGGTCATTGCTCCTTGCCGAGATCTACCGTCGAGGAGCGAGCTGGCGGTTCCGCGCGATCGGTCAGGGGTACGACGATGGTTTGCCGGAACTCGCCGTGCGATACGGCGTCGAGGTCGACGAATAGCCATCGATCTTCTGCGGAAGCGGTGCCAGCACACGCACTTCGAACGCACTTTCTCCAGCACCGTTGGATGTCGCGAGAAGGTGGAGTACCGGGGTCGACGCCTATTTGCGATCGAGGCCCGGGCCTTTGTGCAGGACCTTCCCGTTCTGGTCGGCCTCGACGTATGGGCGTTGCTCTGCCGTGAACTCGGCTTCACAATCGAGCGATTGAGTCAAAGCTTCGATTCGTTCGGTCCACTCGGCGCGAACAACTGCCTGTTGGGGGACGGACAGTGAGTCGTAGGTCTTCGAACCTGCCAGCACGTCCGCGAAGTCGCGCGTCGTGACGTTGTGTGATTTCTCGATCTCGCGCCCTACTACAGCCCAATGTGCAATCTGTTGGGCGGCGCTTCGGCCGGCGGCTGCGCCCGCTTGCTTCGCCGCGGCGTACAGATCGTCGTTTATTCGCATGGAAGATGTTGTCTCCATGATGGCCTCCGAAGTCGCCGGTCAGGATCCAATGTAGCAATGTGCCAGATCTCGAGTCGCTGACAGGACCGTAAGGTTGGCGTCAACATGGCTTAGATTGCCAGCCAAAACACCCGGCCTGGCTGACTCTGGACAGAAATGGCCCGGTTCAGCGGGGGCACGCTAACTGCTGCACTCCGTCCGGTAAATGTTCATCTGGCAGTGAACTCTCGAAAGAGCAACGCAACGGCGGCATCTGTGCAATCTGCATCTTGGGTTGTGAAACGATCGAGTAGGAGTCCTCGAAAACTAGCCCCGACCCACCTAACGTTCGGCGACGAACAAGACCCACAAGACGGCGGAGTGCCGGGTCAATACAGAAAGATGCGAATCCGCGGTCAGGTTGAAATCGAACGCAGGGAACCGAATGCGTCCGGACCGCGTCTGATCCAATGAGCGGCCTTCTCAGCCGCCCAGGGGAGGGGATCAGATGAATATTCCGGCAGATTTTCCACCAGTGCTGTATGTACCGTGTGTACAGCAGACACACGATGCGACCGAAGCTTCGGTGAGGATGCGGACCACGCGTGACGGGCGTTCGGCTGTGCTCGTTTACTCGGCGTTGGACCGGTTACACACGTGCGTCGGCACCGACGTGCCGTGGATGGTCCTGCCCACCGAGCGACTCGCCGAGGTTCGGGACGCGGCGCCATTCGACCTGGTACTTCTCGATGTGGTTGTACCCGAACACGAACGGGCGGTCGGCCGATGAGCCTGCACGTCGACCAAGCTGCTCTCCGTGCCGAGGCCGGAAAGCTTGCCGACGCGTCGAGCCGGTTGGACGAGCTTTCCGTTTCGCTCCCCACCGACGTCGATGGGGGTATCGGAAGTGCGGCAATTCTCGGGATCGTGTCCGTCTTGGTCGAGTCGGGTGGTGAGTTGACGTCGGCGCTGGCCGGTTTCGGCGATGTCTTGTCGGAGTGCCTCGATCGATACTCCGAACAGGACATGGTTGCGGCTGAGGAGATCAACTCTGCGGCGTGGGTGCAATAGCCGATGACAATCGACACACACATCGATGGCAATCCAGAATCGATCCGTGTGAGCGCTGCTTGGCTTCGTGATCACTTCGCTTCATGCCTCGACACCACCACTGACGCACTGTATTCCGCACGCAACAACTCCGATGCCGCGTGGGATGGCCCGACGTCGGAAGCCGCATGTCAGAAGATGGACTTCGGAGCTCGAAGGACCGACGACATGGCCGCCGCTGCTCGCCGTTGCGCTACGGCGGTCGAAGAGTTCGCCTCTGCGCTGCAATCTGCCCAGAACCAGATGGTGGCCATCCGAAACGACGCCATCTCTGCGGGTCTCGTACTGGTTGGCAACATGATTCGAGATGTCGATCCAGACTCGGAAGCTCTGCGGTACGCCTACGAGGCTGCCGCGCATGCGGCCGATGCGGCCCGTGAAGCCGAAAGGCTGGCGGGTGAAACTCTCGCGAACGTATGGGCCGGCATCACCGGTGAATGGTTCTTCTCGGTGGCTGACCTCCTGGGGGCGGCCGGCCGCGCAATGGCAGACAAGCACGTCTCCCTGCTGACCAATCAAGCCAGGTTTCTGATGGAAGAATCCAGACGCTACCTCGATCTCGCACGATCGGCCCCACCTGGCACGCCGGCGTCTCAGATCTATCGTGATTTCGACTGGTCCAGGACGGTCGCACGCAATGCAGATGATCTACTCGAAACAGCGAAGAATCTCGAAGCGAAAACGGGCAAGTTAAGCGGCCGGTTCGGTGGAGCGTTGGCCGTCATCGGCATCGGTTACGACATCTACACCGGAAAGCCCGTCGATCAGGCGCTGGTTTCGGGTGGGCTCGGATTCGGTGCGGCCGTCGCGGCCGGTGCACTGATAGGGAGTGCCATTCCGGCACCTATTGTCGGCACCGCTGTCGGGGCCGCCGGCGGAGCTGTCGTCGGTATCTTCACTTCCGGCACAGTCGACACTCTCTACACCGAAGGATTAGGAAGCGTCGGCGAGGCAATCGGTGACGGTGCCGCGGCAATTGCGGACACTGGGTATGCGATAGGCGAACTTGCAACAGGAGCGTGGGATGCAATTTTCTGAGCCGAGTTCGGGTGAGCTTCCCGACTTTCCCGTTCCACGGGTGCAACTGATGATCGGTAGCGTATTTGCAGGGTTTCTGGCGTTCATCGCGTTTGTCATCTCGGCATCGAGTCTTGTGACCGGTCACCTGGCGTCGGCCGTCGCAGCTTTCGCTTTTGCGGTGTTCGTCTTGGCCACAGCATCTTTCGCGCGGAGCAATCAGACCTCGCACACCTCGGGTGCCCCTGCGGGTCGTTTGGTGCAGGGGTCGACGGTCCGATACAAGCCTTCGGGGTTGATCAGACTCGCGCTTGTCACCGCATCCATGGCGTTGTGTGCCATTGCGTTCGGTGTGGCAGCGGGTGGTGCGGTGGCCTGGATCTTCGCAACTATGGGTGCGCTCCTCGCGACATTCTTCGTCCCGCTGCTGATCACCAGATCTATTCGGCAAGGCCGACTCGAGCTGACAGCCGACGGTATCCGGCATAGAGGTTGGGCGTTCGAAGCCGAAATCGCATGGGACGGAATAGGTGGCGTTGCATTCGCACAACGCGACTACCCTGCGATCTATGTTCTGGTCGAACCGACGAAACAAATTGTGCGGCACTACACGACACAGTTTTGGAAAATCGAGGCTCTGCATCCCGGCCACGTGATCGAACTGGACTGCCGACGGTTCGATATTCACCCGATGCTGTTGGCGCAGTGGATCCGCTTCTACATCGAACACCCGGATTCCCGAATCGAACTCGGTACCACTGCCGCGGCGGACCGGTTGATTTACGCGCGGTTTTGAGAGCCTGAGCAGGAAACATGAAGGGGTCCGAGATCACGACCACGAGATCGTAGGCTCGAATTCAGACTTGGCGGCTCAAGGTCCTTGGAGGCGGAACCGTGGCCGCTTGGATGAGAGCACTTCGACCTCACCCCAGTCACCGGTAATCGTGTACCGATTCCCATTGGAGGTCAGAGTGTCGATATTACCGAGATCCACCGATCCGGTGGCATCTCGCGATTCGCTGAATACCTTTCGTAGCCAGCATATTTCGGTGACTTCCTCGAAATCCAAGTGCGCTTGCTCGTAGCAGTACTGTTCACCCGGTCTGGGCGGTCGGTACTGCGAGTGCTCGGGGGTCAGCACGGCGTCGAGGACGAAAACGAATCGACCCGGCGTTTCGAGGATCGACAGGACATAGCTGTCTTCCAGGTACACGCCCTCGAGACCGTAGATGCTCGAGTAGTCGATGATCAAGATGTGCGCTCTACTGAAACGGGTACGGCTGATTCGGGTTCGGCTGGGCCTGAAACCCCTGACCCGGAAAGCCCTGCGTAGGGAAGTGCCCCTGCGTCCCGAACTGGTGACCGTTGAGGTATGCCTGGTTCTGGGCGTCCGCGCTGGCGATGAGTCGCTGCTGCTCCTGGCGTGCGAGGTCCTGCCGGGCCTCGCGCGAGCGGTATACGCGGACGCCGAGCCAGATGGCGCCGACTACGAAGAGGATCCACCAGTTGTTGGCCAGGAAACCGAGCCCGAACAGCACCAGGATGGTGGTGAGGATCGGATGGCGGCGGGGCCAGGAGCGGCGCGGCACGACGTATCCGACGTTGGTCGTCTGGTGGATATTGATCGTTCCGTAGTTCGGGCTGTTGTGGAACTGGTTGCTCATGGCGGGCTCTTCTCACAGGCGATGGTCAAGTGCCGCGAACTATGCCAGAGGGGTACGACACGATCGGTCGGTTTTTCGAACCAGCTGTCACAACCCGCGAATCAGAGCACGCACCGGTGTCGGGTCCCGTCCGAGCAACGCCTTGGTCACCATTCCGCCGGCAAGGAAGTCTCGATCGTCGTAGAACTCGAACATCGCCCCGAGCCTGGCGCGACCATCGACGCCGAGACTCTGCCCAAAAGTGTGCATCCATTGCGCGACATCGAGTTGTTCCACCGCCACCGACCGTGACGTCATCTCCCCGGTCAGTCGAACTACGTCGCCGACGCTCATTGCCTCGGGCCCGCCGAGTTCGTACGTGGCCCCGTGATGCTCTTCGGCTGCCAACAAGATTCGAGCGGCCACCTCGGCGACGTCGCCGAGGCTTACGAAGGAAAACTTCGACTCGGTGCTGTACGGCACCACGAGGTCAGTGGATTCTCCGGTGAGGATCGATTCGAAATTCTGGGTATAGGCGCAGGGCTGCAGGATGGTCCAACGCATTTCGTGACGTGAGGCGAACGCCCGCAAGTCGTCCTCACATCGGGCTTTGTCCAGGTGGTGCGGCATCCGCGGACTGTAGGGCCACGCGACCGAGTGGTAGAGAACATGATCCACCCCTGCCTCACTCGCGGCCTCCAACGCTCGCCGTAGCGCGGCAGGCTCGTCCGGATGCAGATTGGGTGCGATGAAATACACCCCGGTGCAGCCGGTGAATGCTGCCTTCAGACCCTCGCCGGTGTCCAGATCGATCGGATGATCCAGCGCGGTGCGGCTCAGCTGCCGGACCGTGGCCCGCCCTTCGAGGGCGGCGACCACGGCCTTTCCGGTCTTGCCTGTGGCACCGACGACGGCAATGTCGGTGCCACAGGCGGTTTCACTGTTCACGGGCGATCGTCAGCTGTCGAGGAAGTCGTACTTGGCGAACTTCGCACCGCCGGAGAGCCGTTCGTAACCGGGCCCCCGATCGAAGAAAGGCTCGTCGTCCGCGCGTGCGCCGCGCATCTCGCCGCGGAGCTTCTCCGACGCCGACGCATCTGCATTCGCCTCGCCCTCGGCGATGACCACACCATAGTCCGTGGCAGCAGCTTCGCGAGATACTTTGTTCCACAACACATCGCGCTCCACTTCGTCGATGGGACGCTCGAGCGGATCGCCCCAGCCTCCACCGCCCGTGGTACGGATCCGGAACGTCTCCCCGGCACGGATCGGCTCCGCGTCGGTGAGCGCGTCGAAGAGCCGCTCGTTGGGCTCACCCGGGTTTATCACCACGGAGAACGGCGACCCGGCCTTGCCACCCTTGACGCCCCAGCAGGCGAGGATGGAGCGGTCGGCGATGGACATGAAGTGCGCATCCTTGAGCATGCGAATGTGCTTCTCGTAGCCGAGGCCACCGCGGTAGCGTCCGGCGCCGCCTGAATCTTTTGCCAGGCCGAGCTTTTCGACGATGAAGGGGAACCGGCTCTCGGTGAATTCGGTGGGCAGATTTCGCGAGTCCGGCACCACGTGAATGGTGTCCTCACCGTCCGCGTAGTAGCGACCGCCCGAGCCACCGCCGAGCACCTCACGCATGAGGTAGGACTGGCCCTCGAAATCCTCACCGTAGACGCCGGTGTAGCGGATGGTCTCCTGGTCAGCGGGCATGTTGCCGTCGACGGCCTTCGCGATGGCACCGGTGAGCACGCCGAGCAGCCGCAGGATCACGAACGTGCGGGCGTTGGTGGGCGCCGGGAAGATCGGAGTGATCAGCGTGCCAGGCTCCGGGAACTTCATCTCGATCAGAGGGATGATGCCCTCGTTGACGTCGAGCTCGGCCATCCGCTCCGGGGTGTCCGCGAGGCTGCGGAGGACAGGGGCCAGCCACTTCGCCAGGAAGTTGCCGTCGGAGTAGTCACCGCAGTGGTTGATCGGCCCCTTCGCCTGCGGGCCGGTGCCGGTGAAGTCGAGTATCAGCCGCTCGCCGCCCTCGTCCTCGGGCGCGGTCTTGGTCATCGTGATTCGCTGCACGTGCAGCATCGGCTCATCGACGCCGTCGTGCTCGGCGTAGTCCTCCCAGGTGTATTCGCCAACAGGGATCTTGGACAGGATCTCGCGCCGATATGTCTCGGTGCAGGCGTCCATCGAAGCGTCGAAGCAGCCCTCGATGGTCTCGACGCCGTAGCGCTCGAACAGTTCCGTCAGCCGACGTGCGCCCATCAGGCAAGCCGAGCACTCGGCGTCCAGGTCGGCGGCCAACGCGTCGGGCATCCGGGAGTTGCGGGTCATGATCCGCAGCGCAGCCTCGTTGGGCACGCCTTGGTCCCACAGCTTGATCGGCGGGACCATCAGTCCCTCCTCGTAGACCGAGGTGGCGCCGGACGGCATGGAGCCGGGGCAGCAGCCGCCGATGTCGTCGTGGTGGCCGAAGGCCTGCACGAACGCGACGACGGAGGGCTCGTCCGCACCGGGAAGCGTCGCGAAGACGGGGACCGTGACGCAGAGGTCGGGGAGGTGGCCGATGCCACCCTCGGAGAGGTAGACGTCGTTGTGGAAGAAGACGTCCCCGGGCTTCATCGTGTCGATGGGGAAGTCGCGGACTACCGGCTGCACCAACGCCGAGTAGGAGCGGCCGGTGAGCTTGCGCATGTTCCGGTCGTAGATTCCTGCGCGGAAATCATGCGCATCGCGGATCATCGGCGAACGGGAGGTCCGCGCAATGGCAGTCTCGACCTCCATTTCGACGCTCGCGAGGTAACCGGCCACGATCTCGACGAGAACGGGGTCGGGCGCGGGTGCGTCGACGGGAGTCAATCGGTAGGGCTTGTTGTTCACCATGTCGATGACAGTCATCAGTGCGCTCCGTTCGAGTCGAGATTCCTGGTGATGCGAATGTTGCCGAAATTGTCGATGCGAGCGGAGAATCCGGGATCCACCGGCACCGTGGAGCTGAACTCTTCGATGACGGCGGGGCCGTCGATGGTGTCGCCGGCGCCGAGAGCCGTGCGATCGTAGATAGCGGTCTCGTGCCACCCGTCGAAGTACGCCTGACGCGTTCCCGTCCGGGCTACTTCTGCACCGGTGCCGTCGCCGATCTCGGTGAGCACCGGGCGCTTGATCGGGCCGATACCGCTGACCCGTAGGTTGACCCACTCGACGAATTGGCTCTTGTCACTGCGGAAGTCGTAGCCGTAAAGCTCACGGTGAGCGTCGTGGAACGCCTCCGCCGCTTGGTCCATCGTCTCCTGGGTGATGTCGCCGTCGACGATCGGCACGCGAACCTCGAAGGCCTGACCGAAGTAACGCAGATCCGCGGTGCGTGCGTATTGGCGATCCTCGAGCGCGAAGCCCTCTCCTGCCAGTGCGGCATCCGCACGCTCGGCGAGAACTTCGAGTTCGGACTGCAGGTCCTCGGCACGCAGGCGGTCGTGCCGACTGACGTGAGTCTGGACGTAATCGTTGCGCACATCCACTGTCAGCAGACCGAAGGCCGATACGTTACCTGGATTGAGCGGTACCAGAACATCTTTCAGTCCCAGGATGTCCATCAGTCGGCAGGCGAGCAGCGAACCGGATCCACCGAACGTCACGAGGGTGAAGTCGCGTACATCGAGTCCGCGCTTGACGGAGATCTGACGAAGCGCGTTGGCCTGATTCCAGGCGGACACCTCGAGGATTCCGGTGCCACAGGCCTCGATCTCCAGCGACAACTCGTGTGACAGCTCTTCGATACCCTTGCGCGCCAGATCGGTATCGAGCGGAATCTCGCCGCCGAGCAGGTGCGGAGGTATCCGGCCGAGCAGGACATGCGCGTCGGTGATGGTCGGTGCGGAACCGCCGTTGCCGTAACACATCGGGCCGGGATCGGCGCCGGCAGATTGCGGGCCGACGCGCAGTGTTCCCTCGGGCGTCATCCAAGCAATAGAACCGCCGCCGGCACCGACGGTGACCACGTCGATCATCGGGATCTTCGACGGGTAGTTTCCGACGCGTCCCTCGGTGGTCAACGCAGGCTCGCCGTGGACGACGACCGTCACGTCGGTGGAGGTACCGCCGCCGTCGCAGGTGAGAACGTGATCGACGCCGGCCGCGCTGGCCACCAGGGCAGCGCCGAGAGCGCCTGCTGCCGGTCCGGACAGAACGGTCGTGATCGGCTGATTGACAACCTCTTTGGCGGAGAGGACGCCGCCGTTGGACTTCATCACATAGAACGGGACGTCGCGTGCCTCGCCGGACTCGGTAGCGAACTCACGCAACCGGGTGGCGATGTTGTTGACGTAGTTGCGAATGTTGGGCTTGACCGCCGCATCCACGAGCGTGGTGATGGACCGCTCGAATTCGCGGTATTCGCGCAGAACCTCGGTGGAGATGCTGACGGTGGCCTCAGGGTACTCCTCGAGGAGTATGTCCCGAACACGCTGCTCGTGAGCAGGATTGGCGTAGGAGTGCACGAGGCACACGCCCAGGGTCTTGACGCCTTCGGCTTTGAAGAACCGTGCAGCTTCGCGCACATCGTCGTCGTTGAGCGGGCGAATTTCGGTGCCGTCGAAGTACAACCGACCACGAATGGTGCGGACGCGATGTGCCGGAACGATGCGCTCGGGCTTGACCCAGAAGTACGAGTTGCCGTAGCCGTCGGGAACCGACTGGCGAGCAATCTCGAGAACATGCTCGTAGCCCTCGGTGGTGATGAACCCGAGGTTCTCGACCTTGCCTTCGAGCAGCTTGTTGGTAGCAACGGTGGTGCCGTGACTGACTGCGCTGAGCGAGTCGCCTGTTACCCCGAGCTGCTGCAGGACCTTGTCGATCCCGGCGAGGAATCCTTCGGCTGGATCGGCCGGAGTGGAGGGAGTCTTCGTGGTGGCCATCTCACCGGACTCTTCGTCCACTGCCACCACATCGGTGAATGTTCCACCGGTGTCGATTCCGACCCGAATCTTTCTTGGCTCCACGCTTCCTCCTTGATTTGGTTCGTAGACAGCACGACCGCCGATCGGGGTCTGTGCGTGCCTGACGTCTAGTGATATTGGACTCCTTCCGAGCGCCAGTATCTTTGGCACAAGGTGCCAAACCGGCACGGCGAATTTGTGTTTCCTCAGGCGATGACCGGGTGGGGGACTGTCACACATTGCGATGGCAACGCGAAAGGCCGCTCTCCCTGACACGGGAGAGCGGCCTTTCGCAGTCGAGCAAGCGCTGGGAGTTGCAGCCCAGCAGTGATGACCTACCGTTCTTTTCGAACCAGGATGCCGCCCATGAGAACTCCGGCCAAAGCGATGGCCGCCCCGGCCGCAGCGGCAACCAAGACACTCTGCGCCGACGCACCTGCCGGCGCCGGACCTGCGGCGATCCGTCCGCCGGTAGCGGCAGCGATCTGCGGGAGAGCACCAGCGGCGACCTCGGAGACACCGGCCTCCACAGCGACCACGGTGGCCTCCGGAATGCCGTTCGCGATGACGCCGTCGAGTCCGTTGAAGAACACGCCCGCCATCTTCTTGGCGACACCGGTGATCATCCGCTGACCGACACCGCCGACCATCCCGCCGACGACGGCATCGGCGTCGTAACTCAGGAGGGTGCCGCCATTTTCCGTCGGCTCCAACCGGATGGTGACATCGGCGCGCACCGTGCCCGGCGCTCCCGCTCCGGAAGCGGTCATCACGAAGGACTCGGGCCGGTTCTGCTGCGAGAGCCGGACCTCGCCGTCGTAGGTGCCCTTGATTGCTGCCACACCGGCGATCAACGAGAGCTTGTAGTGGTCGTCGCTCAATTGATCGAGTGACTGGACGCCGGGGATGGTCGCCGCCAGAACTCGGCCGTCCTGCATGCTGTCGTACACCTCGGCGGGAGGTGCTGTCAACTGCGCGGTGCCTGCGATTCTCATGAGTTCTCCTTGGGTGATTCATCTTCCGACTCGGCACTTGCGTGTAAGAGTCGGAGCTCGAACAGGTCTGATGGGGAAATGGGCATCGAGGTGATCGCGAAGCCCTCGGCGTCTTCGATCGCTGCTGCGATGACTGCCGTGGTCGGAATGACTCCGGCCTCACCGGCGCCCTTCATGCCGAGCGGATTGAGGCCGGACGGGGTGACGGTGTGGTCGATCTCGATCGTGTCGGGTACCTCGGTGACGAAGGGCAGCAGAAAATCCATGAAGGATGCGTTGAGCAACTGTCCGTGCTCGTCGTAGACGATCTTCTCGTAGAGCGCCCCGCCGATTCCCTGTGCGACGCCGCCGTGAATCTGGCCCTCGACGATCCTCGGGTTGATCACATTGCCGCAGTCGTGCACGACGGCATACCGCTCGACGTGGATCTCTGCCGTGACCGGGTCGGTCTCCACGATGGCGGCATGGATACCGGATGCGAAGGTCGACCTCGGGGGAGAGTAGTAGCCGGTGGCTTCCAACCCCGGCTGCTCGCCCTCGGGGATCGGCGGAATGGTCATGTCGGTGTCCACGTTGGCGAACTGTGTCGCAAGGCGGGACTCCGCATCGAATGCGTACCGAAGCGGATTCGACAGTACAGCAACAATTCCGAGCGCGATGGACGTGCCGTCGGCGCCCGGTTCGGTGCCGATTTTGCAGACGTGTCCGCCGCGCAGTTCGAGGTCGAGTGGATCGATCTCGAGTGCGTTGCCGGCGACCTTCTTCGCTTTCTCCGCCACCATCTGCGCTGCCACATGAAAGGCCGAACCCGCCATGACCGCGCCACGGGAAGCAAAGGTGCCTACTGCATAACCGAATCGACGAGTATCGCCGGTCACGATCTCGATATCGGACATGTCCACGCCCAAGTCGTCGGCGACGATCTGCGCGAAGGTCGTCTGATGACCCTGGCCCTGAGTAGTGAGCCCGGTGGCTCCCTTGATCTTGCCGGAGGTTTCGATCAGTACATGGGCGCCCTCGTACGGTCCGGGTCCGGTGCCCTCGACATATTGGCCGATCCCGATGCCGACCGAGCGACCCTCTGCCGCAGCCTGTTTCTTGTACGCGGGGAAACTGTCCCAGTCGATCAAGGCTTTCAGTTTGTCGATCCCGGCCTGGTAGTCACCGGTGTCGTAGATCAGCGGACGGCCGTCCTGGAACATCAGGCCGAAGTCGTACGGCATCTCCTCGGGCCTGATGATGTTCTTCTCGCGAACCTCGATTCGGTCCTTACCGAGATACTTGGCGATCGCGTCCATCGACCGCTCCATCGCGAAGACACCTTGCGGCCTGCCGGCACCGCGATACGGGATGACGATCACGGTGTTGGTGTAGAGCGAATAACCGTTGACGCGGAAGGACACCGGCTTGTACGGGCCGAGCACCTGCGTCGCAGTGTTGATGAGGACGATGATCCCGTACGGCAGGTAGGCGCCATTGTCGTGCCAGAGCGTGAAGTCGAATGCGAGCATGCGGCCGTCGTCGTCGAACCCAATCGTGACTTCCTGCACCTGACCGCGTTCGTGGGCGCTCGAAATGAAGTGTTCACGGCGGTCTTCCACCCATTTGACCTCGTTCGAGATGCCGGCTTTGCCCAATTGTCGGGCAGCCCAGGTCACCATGACTTCCTCTGGCCAGGGATGCATGATCTTGACGCCGAAGCCGCCGCCGACGTCGGGAGCGATGCAGTGCACCTTGTTCATCGCCATGCCGAGTCGTGCTGCGACGGCTGCGCGAACGGAAGTCGAGGTCTGCGTCGACGACCAGAACGTCAGTGTTTCCTCGTCGCTGTCCCAGCGTGCGTAGACACCCTTACCTTCCATGGGCATCGACGCGGACCGTTCCACCTCGAGATTCAAGGTGATCCGATGCGGCGCTCTCGCCAACTCTGCATCGATGTCACCGAAGCCGTGGTGCAGGTGCGCAGCGACGTTGTCCGGCACATCGTGGTGAACCTGGCGATCGGCGCGGCGAGCTGTATCGATACCCACCACCGGATCGAGGATCTCGTAGGTGACCTCGATCTTCGCGCACGCATCCTCGGCGACATACCGATTGCGTGCCACCACCATGACGATCGCCTCGCCGACGTGATTGACCTCGTCTTTGGCCAACGGAAAGCCGTTGCGGGGAGCGATGATTGCGGGGTGCGGAATCAGAAGCGGGAGCCCTTCGGCCATCGCTTCGGAATCCTCGGCCAAATCCTCGTACGTGTAGACGGCATGGACACCCGGCATTTCCAGTGCTGCGTCCACTTCGATGTCGGTGATCCTTGCGTGCGCGTGTGGAGAGCGAACGAACGCCGCGATCAGTGCCCCATGCCCCAGATCGTCGAGGTACCTACCCTCCCCGCTGAGCAGTCGGGTGTCCTCCGAGCGTGCCAGCGGCTGACCGAACAGGGGGGCGGTGCTGTTGGATGTCTTTGCTGCGGTCTTGTTTGCGATACTCATGCTCGGCCTGCCCGTCCGCCTACAGGATTGGTCTTGCATCGCACTTTGCCCTCCAACGCGGCCCGGCTCGACGCGTCGTCTTTGCCGAGGGGGAACTCACCCGCTCGCTCGCGCTTGATCTCGGCAGCACGCAACACCGATGCCTTGATGTTCTGGTAACCGGTACACCGACAAATGTTGCCGGCAATCGCCTCGGTGGCTTCCTCCTGCGTCGGAGAGTCGTTCTCCTCGAGAAAAGCCGCGATAGTGGTGACGAAGCCCGGGGTGCAGAATCCGCACTGGAGTCCGTGGCAATCCATGAATGCTTGCTGCACAGGGTGCAAGGTGCCGTCCGGCTCGACGAGACCCTCCACCGTGGTCACGGACTGCCCTTCGAGACTGGCGGCGAGCATCAAGCAGGCACGGACGGGCTTGCCGTCCAACAAGATCGTGCATGCGCCACAGACTCCGTGTTCGCATCCCACGTGTGTTCCGGTCTGCCGAAGATTGTGGCGGATTGCGTCCGAAGCGATGGTTCGTGCGGGAACGATGATCGTCTGCTTCGTACCGTTGAGCGTGAACGACACGACCACGTGTTGTTCGCCGGTCTCGGCCATCAAATCGGAAAGCTGTGTTTCGACGTCTCGGTTTGTCATCGTTATTTCTCTCCGGCGTCGACACGTAGCGTCGACGGCCTGGTTGCCAAGGAAAGTGCTGCATCGCGCGCGGCCGCCATGACCACTCTCGCAGTCAATGCCGCGACGAGCTGGGAGCGATACCGCGCAGTGGCATGAATATCGGCCTCGGTTTCGACGCGCTTGCGCGCAGCCTCCGACAGCACGTTCCACAAAGGATCCCGGTCGTCGGACACCGAGGCACCTCCGATGACGTCCGTATAGTCGATCACTTCGCCGAATTCACCGGCAGAGACATAGGTGACGCGAGCGCTCGTCACCACGCAGTCTGCCACCTCGACGCGTGCTGCAACACCGACGAGCGCGTAATCGCCATGCCGGCGGGCGATTTCGTCGATCGCCGTGCCAACGCCCCTTCGGGCCGCCGGCACGGTTGCACTGATCGCTATCTCGTCCGGCTCGAGAGAAGACTCCAGCGGCCCCAGGAACAGATCACGAGCGGCGATATCGCGACGTCCCCGCACCGACTGCACGGTCACCGAACCGTCGAGCAGGAGAAGTACTGCAGGAACTTCCGCCGACGGGTCGGCGTGGACGATCGATCCCACGGTGGTTCCGCGATTTCTGATCGTCGCGTGCGCGACCAACTGCAGCGTGCGGCCGAGCAGTGGTTGCACGTCGTTGGCTCCGGGGTTCGAAGCCAACGACGCGTGCGTCGCCAGCGCCTGAAAGGTCACACCTGATTCTGCGGATGCGGTGATGGAGTCGAGCCGCTCGATCCCGGTGATGTCGACGAGAGTTCCAGGCGCAGCCAAACGCATCGACAGCATCGGAATGAGCGATTGCCCACCTGCGAGGACCTTGCCATCGACCCCCGCAAGGACCTCGCACGCTTCCTCGATCGACCGAGGCCGATGATATTTCAGTGGCGAAGGTTTCATAGTCCGATCCTGCCTGCCTGTGCTGATAAGTGTCTCGTCTAAAAGTGACAAAGGCCACTGCGTGAAGTTGCAATCGCTCGCTACCGCACCGGATCGAGGGTGTCGACCTCTCCGTTGTCGCCGGCATCTCTCGTGCGTCGTGGTCCCATAGCGTCCCCCAGTGTGCGCTGCTCCGGGCCGTTTCCGTCAGGGGCGGAGGTGTTGCCGGGTCGCATATGCTGGGGAGCGATACGTGCACACAGGTGGTACAGAGCGATCACGACGATCGTGCCCAGCGAGATCCCGGTCAACGAGAACGAGTCGCTGAAGACCAGGGAGGTATCACCGATGGCGAGAATCAGGCCGGCTGCGACGGGCATCATGTTCAATGGATTGCCGAAGTCGACACCGTTCTCCTTCCAGATCTTGGCGCCGAGCAGGCCGATCATCCCGTAGAGCACCACGGTGATTCCGCCCAACACACCGCCCGGTGTCGCTGAAATGATGGCACCGAACTTCGGCGAGAATCCCAGGATCATCGCGATGATGCCTGCCGCGGTGTAAGCAGCTGTCGAGTACACCTTGGTTGCCGCCATGACGCCGATGTTCTCGGCGTAAGTGGTAGTGGGCGAGCCTCCGACCGCGCTGGCCATGACGGTGGCGATGCCGTCGGCGGCCAAGGCGCGACCCATCAGTGGGTCCAAGTCGTCGCCGGTCATTTCGGCGACGGCCTTGACGTGCCCGGCGTTCTCGGCGATGAGTGCGATGACACCCGGGAGCACGAGGATGATGAACGCCAGAGAGAACGAGGGTGCGTGGATACCGACAATGCCGTTGGCCTCATCGGAGAACGGCGGTAGGCCGAACCACTGCGAGGACTCCACGCCTGCCCAGCTGACGCGGAAGTGTTCGGTCACCGCACCTGCGGTGGCGTCGTACGAGGTGATCGGTCCCAATGAGAGATCGAGAATCCAGGACAACGCATATCCGAATACCAGCGACAGCAGAATGGCGATACGGCCGAGGAATCCACGGAGCGCGACGCTCAGCACGATCAGGACGAACATCACGGCCAACGCGACCCACTGGTCTTGCGGCCAGTAGACACTTGCCACTACCGGTGCGAGGTTGAATCCGATCAACATCACCACCGCGCCCGTGACGACCGGGGGCAGTATCCTGACCACCACGCCGCCGCCCATGAAGTGAATGGCGACACCGATTATCGCCAACACCAAGCCGGCGACCAGAATCGCGCCGGTGACTTCCGCCGACGTCCCGCCCTGTGCCCGAATTGCTGCGACGCCACCGACGAAGACCGCTGAGGTTCCCAGGTAGCTGGGGATCCTGCCCTTGACTACCAGCAGGAAGAAGATCGTGCAGAACCCCGACATGAGAATGGCGAGTTGGGGATTGAGGCCCATGATGATCGGGAAGACGAATGTTGCCCCGAACATGGAGACGACGTGTTGTCCTCCGAGGCTGACAGTGCGCCCCCAGTTCAACCGCTCGTTCGGCGCGACGACTTCGCCCGGAAGGATATTCTTTCCGTCCCCGTGAATCTTCCAGATCGGCATTGTGAAGCCTTTCTTTCTCGTTGTAGACGCAGCAGTTTCACGAATTGAAGTGCATTTCTATATCGCTATAGAAAGAGAACGGTATTGCGGTCTTTTCGAACGACCATGAGCGTAATCTGCCAATATTTCGATTGGATGACCGTCACATGTAGTGATCGATACCGCGCATTGCCATGATCTTGAGAGCCAGAGACAGGTCCAAACGTAAATCGGGGCGTTCGGTGAAAGGGCCGAGTATTTTCTCCAGCTTGACGACGCGATATCGCAGAGTGTTGTAGTGAAAATGTAGATTTCGGGCAGTTTCAGCGATATTGATATTCGTCGCGAGCAACATTTCGAGTGTCTTTCGCATATCTCGTGCTTCTGCTGTCTGCTCGGTCAGTTCGTGCAGAGTTTCTTTGGTGAACGAGGTGAGTTCATCGTCGTTCTCGACCAAGCTGAGTAGACGAAATACGCCCAGATCATCGAATGTGGTGACCGCCCAGGTCCCGTATATCTGGCGGCCTACTTTCAGTGCGGTTCGGGCTTGACCGTAAATCCCCGGAATGTCCTCCACCGAAGTACAGGAGCGTGAGATACCGACGGCGAAGGGCTGTCGACCGCCTCCGCCGTCGCCGCGCACACTGTCGATGATGTCGCGGATCGCGTTCACCGTGTTCGGCCCGGCCCCCATCATGATGACGGTTTCGGTACCCAGCGCTGCAATGGCAGCGTGCGGGTCCCGCTGCGCCAGCGCACCCGAGAACGCCATCATCTGCCGGTCGACGAGCGGCATGCGGTCGGGTGTTTGCCGCGTGGCATCGACTCCAGGGATGGGTTCGATGACGACCACGACGACTGGTCTGCCGATGTTCCAGCCGAAGCGTTGCGCGTGTGCCACCGCGTGTGCATGTTCCCCGCCCCTGCCCAGCAGGAGGTCACGTAGGAAATTGGCGCGGTGCTTTTCTTCTATCTTCGACAGCGCGAGGTCACGGGTCACGGCGAGTGCGAACACCGCGGCCGCCGCGTCGACCACGTGTAGATCTTGCGTCGAGAGCGTCCGATGTCGGCTGAAGGCGGCGACCCGTCCGTGGTCGATGCCGTTCGCCGCGATCGCACACACCGCGATCGAGCCCTCGTCCGTCGCGCGCAACCCCAGGCCTCCGTCGGTCGAATCGGTCTTCAACCTTCCGGTGGCGTCAAGCGCCGAGCTGCGGCAGAGCGCCCGAACTTCTTCGTCAGCGCCGGCCGTCGCCAACCTTCTTCCGTCCGAGGTCGTCATCAACACCGCAGCATCGAGTTCCGCGGCCGCCGCCGAGGCCAACTCGGCCACGCCGCCTCCGGCAACCATCTTCGCCACCAGCAGCCGTCGCAGCCGCTCCGACCGGTACATCGTCCGTACCTGCTGCTGCGCCCGATCGCGCACGCCTCGCGCCAGTACGTGATCGAGTGCGAACGATTCCGACACGGTGATCAACGGAAAGTGAAGTTCATCGGCGACGGCGCGGGTGCCGTCGCCGATCGCGGTGATGTCTTCGTCGAAGTGGATGACGATGCCGGCGACCCCGGCAGAATGTGCGGCCGACACGAACGAGGAGAGCGGCTCGGTGCACTGAGCGAGCGCGAATCCTGTTGTGAGAACCAGGTCCTGCGCACCGATCCAGAACCGGATGCTTTCGAGGTTCTCGATGAGGGTGAGGCGATCGACGATCCGGCCGAGGCCCTCGCGCCCGGCGATGACCACACCTTCGGACAGAAAGTCCGTGTCGAGAATGCTCTCCACCGTCGTACTCTCAGCTCCGCCGTCGGTCACCCGGGCAGCGATAGCGGTAGAGCGGGTCAGCAACGTGCGCTCGATCCGAGGTCTGCACGCTCGTCCACCGATGCCGAAAGTGAGTTGCGTTCGCGATGAATCGGTCCGTGAAGCGTACGCAGTTCGAGGCCGGTGGCGTTGCGAGAGGTCTTGAGGACCTCCGCCATGATCGACACTGCGGTTTCGGCGGGGTTGCGGGCACCGAGATCGAGCCCGATGGGCGAGTGCAGCCGATTCAACTCGGCCTCGGTCACTCCCCGGCCACGAAGAAGGTCGACGCGGCGGTCGTGTGTGGCACGGCTTCCGAGTGCGCCGATGTACACCGCGGTGGTTCGCAGCGCATGTTCGAGCAGCGGGATGTCGAACTTTTCGTCGTGGGTCAACACGGTGATCACGGTGCGCTCGTCCACGGGAGCGGTTTCGAGGAACGTGTGCGGCCACGCGACCACGACTTCGTCGGCGTCCGGGAACCTCGCGCGCGTCGCGAACACTGCGCGGGCGTCGATGACCGTGACGTAGAAGCCGGCGAACTTCCCGAGCCTGCACATCGCTGCGGCGAAGTCGATCGCTCCGAAGATGTACATCCGTGGGGGCGGTCCGAACAGCTCGACCATCACCTCGAGCGGGCGATCCTGTTCGCTCTCGCCATGGGTGAGGACTGCGAGCCCGGACTCGCCTGCCTGCACGAGGTCACGGACCTTGCTCCTGAACGACTCGTCACCGTCGAGAACCTCGGCGAGGCCAGGTCCGGCACATTCGCCCCAGGTGCGGTCCTCGCTGACCACGGCATGCCGAGTCGGCTCACCGACATGAAGGTCGGTGAGCACCGCCACGGACGTACCCTCGGCGATCAGCCGCGACACCTCGGCGAACTCGGCACACGCGTGTCCGCTGATCAGCCGAAGGAAGACTTCGATGGTCCCGCCACAGGTCAGGCCGACGCCGATCGCATCGTCGTCGGCGACGTAGTAGGTCTCGGTTCGGGCAAGCCCATCGGCCAGCACTTCCTGGGCGAGTTCGTACAACGCACCTTCGATGCAGCCGCCGGACACACTGCCGACGACGTCGCCGGACTTCGAGACGGCCATCGCAGCGCCCGCTGGTCTGGGGGAGGACTGCCAGGTGCGCACAACCGTCGCGAGAGCGAACGGCTCGTGGCGTTCGAGCCAAGGGGCCAGATCGTCGAGGAGATCCCGCATGTTGTTGCTCTCCTTCCGGGAGTGAAGTGATGGTGATCACGTTATCTTCCGGGCGTCCGGTTACCAGCGACAGAGTTCGCCCAAATAGTGTGGAAGTGATTGTCGGAACTCGCCATCGCGGCAGGATCCGCCCGGTGCCGAGGGTGCTGTTAGTGCGGAGGCTTACGCATGCACAGCGCGGCCACAGCGAGAGCGTTGTGCTCCTGCCATGGCCGGGCCACGATCTGCACTCCGATGGGAAGCCCGGATGCAGAGGTCGCAACCGGTACGACCACCGACGGCACGCCCAGAATGCTGATCGCGCGGCTGCTGGCCAGTGCTTCGGACCACGACAGCACAGTGCCATCGACGTCGAACCGCGTCTCACCGATAGGCGGCGCCAGGATCGAGGCGACGGGAAGAATCAGTACATCGCCCATCGTGGACAGAAGTTCGTGCCGCAGGACGCTGCGCTCTGCCCACAGCGCCTCGGCATCGGTGCGAGGGGTGGGCCGGACAGCTGCAAGAACTTCTCGAATGTTCTCGCCGAATCCAGTGGCAGGCCCGTACTGCAGGATGTCGGTTTGGGTTTCGGCGGCGCGCATTCGTGTGAACAGATCGTTCGCCTGCCGCAGTGCAGCGCCCGAGTAGGGCTGCATCGAGTTCACCGACGGTGCCAACCGCTCCGCCGATTCCGTCACCGCGGCGACGATCTCCGCCGATACCGGGACGGTGCCTTCGCCTGCGGCCCAACGGACGTCGAGCTCGTCGAGACGCACGCCTGCCGGGTCCGCCCATCGATATTCGGGCGAGGACAGCACGCGCAGCATCGACGTCAGATCGTCGAGATTCCTCGCCATCGGCCCGATCGTTTGCACGCTGCCGTGCATGGTGGCGGCGTTCGTCAGCACTCGCTCATCGAACATGACACCGGGATACTGGCCGTCGGGGGAAATGCGGCCACCCGTCGGCCGTACCGAACACAAGCCCGTGCAATGCGCGGGCCATCGAACCGAGCCGCCGAAATCAGTGCCGAGTCCGACAACACTCATTCCCGAGGCGATCGCGGACGCTTCACCACCACTGGACCCGCCGGGGGAGCGGTCGATTCCGTCCGGCGACAACGGATTCAAGGTGTATCCGAAGAGGTCGTTGTGGGTGAGTCCGCTGGCACCGAACTCCGGAGTGTTGGTCTTCCCGATCAATATCGCGCCTTCGGCTCGCATCCGGGCGACTGCCGGTGCGTCGACGCGAGGTACGTTGTCCGCCAATGCCGTCGAGCCTGCGGTTGTTCTGACTCCGGCCGTGGCGATCAAATCCTTGACGGTGAACGGGACTCCGGCGAGAGCTCCGACGGATTCACCGCGTGCCAGGCGCGCATCGATCTCGTCTGCAGCCTGCCTCGCGGACTCGGCGGCTACCGTGACGATCGCGTTGAGCCGCGGGTTCGCTCGATCGATGTGAGCGAGGTGCTGCTCGATCACCTCGCGGGCGGGCATCGAGCGAGAAGACACGGCCTCGGCGACCGAGCGGGCATCGGCACCGATCGAATTACCTTGTAACACAGGACAAACTCCTCAGCTGCTCGGTCGACTCGACATGGATCACCGCGTCACAAGCCCTTCATCTCCACAACCCGAAGCGCCAAGGCGACATCCAAACGCAGGATCGGGTCCGTCGTGAAATGACCGAGGATGCTTTCCAGTTTTCCGATTCGGTAGCGCAGCGTGTTGTAGTGGAAATGCAGGACCCGCGCTGTTTCGGCGACGTTGCAGTTCGTATCCAGCAACGCCTGCAGGGTCTGACGCAGATCGACTGCGTCGGCATCCTCTCCCGCCAGCGAACCGAGCACCTCCGTCGCGAAGGCCTGCAGCTCGTTGCCGTCATCGACCAGGGACAGCAGCCGGTGCACCCCGAGGCTGTCGAAATGTGCCACCGAACCCGCACCGTTCATGCGGCGGCCGACCATGACAGCTTTGCGCGCTTGATCGTAGGCCCGCGGAATGTCGGCCACGGAGGCGATGACGCGACTGACTCCGGTTCCGAACGAATTTCTGCCGCCACCACTGTCGCCCGCGACGGAGGCGATCAGGTCCTCGACGACTGTGCGTGCATCCCCTTGCTCTGCCGGCATCAGCGTCACCACTTCGTGGCTGAATCCGACGACCGGAGCGAACCGGTCGCGGCGGCGCACGACCTGTTGCCATGCAGCGGTGAGTCGCTCATGTGGCATCCGCCCGACGACGGGTGGTTGAACCGATTGTCCCGCATTTGCTTCGGCTACCTGGTCGAGCTGCGCCACGATGACGACCATGCTTCGGTTCACGTCCCAATCGAGCTGGGAGCAGTACTCGATGATCTGATCGGTGGGCTCGGCTGCACCGTTGAGGACATCGCGCAGGAAGTCACCACGGAATTTCGATTCCACCGCAGACACCGCGAGCTTCTTCGTCACTGCCAAAGCAACGACGGTCGCAGCACGCTCGAGCGCCTGTATCGTCACCGGTCCGAGACCACCTGCCCGTGCAACCGCAACGATGAGGCCGTGGTCGGTGCCGCCGGCATTGATCGGTGCCACCGCGATCTGACCGGCCGCCATTCCGGGTGCCGGTTGAAGACCCTGGTGGAGACGTTCGGTATGTAAGCGGCCGGAGGGATCGAACAACGGCAAGGCGTCGAGGGCTTCGAGATCTGCGCTCGCTCCCGCTGTCGCCTGCACTCTTCCGTCGGGGGAGCAGATGACGACAGCAGCCTCGAACAGCGTCGCCACTTCGTCGGCGATCTGGGGAAGATCACCACCTTCGAGGACGATCGTGGTCAATGCGCGGTGCATGCGGTCGGCGACGTCGAGTGCCCATGCCTGGCTGTCGACCAGGTGGGTGTAAACCTCGGACATCACCTCGTCGAAGCCGATGTCCCGGGGGATGAGGAACAGCGGAAAATCGAGTCGATCGGCCGCGTCGATCATCGCTGCGGGGACGTCGCCGAAGTATCTGCCCTCCTTGACACCGAGCGCCGCGGCGCCACGTTCGGCGAGACCTTCGACGAGTTCGACCAGCGAATGAGCGTCGAACGGGCGACCGGAGTCCGCGTGTCGGAGGGGGAAGCCGGTGGTGACCAACAGTTCGTTCGGCTTGACCCACGGCAGGATGTCCGGCACCTCGATGACGTTGACCCGTCGAACGACCTTCTCGAGACCGCCCTTGCCCGCGATCAACTGCGAGCCGGTCAGGCTGGGAAGCGCAAGAAGTTCTTCCACCGTCAACGCGTAGCTTGCCGGAGTCGACAAAGCCCGTGTCCGCGGAGTGAGATCGCCGACAGTTTCATTCATTGTTCGACTTTACCTGTCCGCCGTTAGGCCAGCAGTGGGGGTCAGTTCGTCCGAAGCGCGGGAGGAAGGACGCTCCGGACCCACTGAGTTGCCTGTTCGTAGGCGTAGGCAAGCTGCAAGACCGCCCGGTCAGCGCCATGGCGTCCGATGATCTGGACTCCCATCGGAAGGTTACGCGGATCGAACCCGACCGGCATCGCGGCAACGGGAACGCCGGTCATCGTCCACGGAACGACGGTCTCCATCCACCGATGGTAGGTATCCATCGGGCGTCCGGCGATGCTCTCCGGCCAATGCGTGTCCTTGTCGAACGGAAATACCTGTGCGCTCGGCGCGAGAATGAAGTCGTACGTTTCGAACATTTTCGTCAACGCCGTCTGCCAGCTGTTGCGAGCTTCCGCTGCCTTCGTGACATCGAGCGCAGAGAGTGTGACGGCGTTCTTCATTTCCCACAGCATCTCGGGCTTCATCAGGGCACGGGTCCGTGGGTCGTCGTACAGATCGACCATTCCGAGCTGCGCCCACCACCGCCACTTCAGAAACAACTGCCAGATGTCCTCCGGCTTGTAGTCAGGCAGAGCGCTCTCCACTGTGCAGCCGATCTGCCGGAACGTCTCGAACGAGGATTCGCAGATGTCGAGGACACCGGGCTCGGTCGCCAGGTAGCCGTCCCAGTCGCCGACCCATGCGATGCGCGCCCCACGGAAGTTGCGTTCGAGACTACGGGTGAAGATCTCGGGATCCTCGTCGATTCCCAACGGAGCGTTGGCATCCGGTCCTGCCATCGTGGAAAGAAGGTGTGCGACATCGGCGACGGATCGTCCCATCGGGCCGGAAACTGCACCCTGAGCGATGAAGCCGGACTCTGGAATTCGTCCCCAGGACGGACGGAAGCCGACGACATTGTTGAAGGCGGCGGGATTCCGCAAGGAACCCATGTAGTCGGTGCCATCGGCCACGGGCAGCATACGAAGCGCCAACGATGCGGCCGCTCCACCACTACTGCCACCGGCAGTACGTGAGGTGTCGTACGGCGACACGGTCGTACCCCACACCGGGTTGTACGTTTGCGAGCCGAATCCGAACTCCGGTGTATTGGTCTTGCCGACGATGATTGCCCCCGCCGACTTGATCCGCTTGACGAACAGGTCGTCGGTCTCGGCAACGCGGTCCGCGAAAATGGGTGACCCGGAGGTGAACGGCAAACCCTCGACCGCCGAAAGATCCTTGACCGCATGCGGAAACCCGTGCATCCACCCGAGGTAGTGCCCATCCGCCAGTTGACGGTCACGCACCTTCGCCTCGTCGAGCAGCTCCTCGCGGTCCCGCAACGCGATGATCGCGTTGACAGTTCCGTTGTGCAGTTCGATGTGGTCGAGGTAGGTGGTCATGGTTTCGACACACGACACCTCGCGGCGCTTGATCATGCCACTGAGCTCGAGCGCATCGCGCATGACGAGGTCGCTCGGGGCGTCACTCGGTCCCGCGGCCGTAGGGTCGGCGTACGCGAGGGTGGCATCGCCCTCGTCGACGGGTTCGATGGCGTGTGCCATGCGTGTTCCTTTCAACTGGACGAAGACTGTGGTGCGGGGGGCGATGCCGCGCCGAAGCCTGGATGTGCGGCTTCGGCGCGGCGCCGATCGAACTGGGTGTTGCTACTCGCCGAGGTCGACGATGGCGGCAACGGGGCCGCCGCCCTCTGGACCCTGGTGTGCGGCCGACACGGAGACGAACACGGCCGGGTCACCTGTCACGGACGCAGCGACGCCGCCCACGCAGGCCTTGATCTGACGGTGCCAATGCACGTCCGAGTCGTCGAGCATCGCGTTGCGGCGGCCACGGACCGTTCCGTCCTGGCTCGCTTCGCATTTGAGGAAGACGTTGACCAACTTGCCGTCCAAGTCGCCGGTGCGGGGACGCTCGGGGAGTTCGAGACCGGCGTCGCGGATCGCATCCCAGATGCCGTCCTGATCGAGTGCATCTTTCATGACGCTGTGACCGATGCGGTAGCGGCCGCCGACGCCGCGCGCGTTGCCGACTACGACGATCTGAGCGCGGTCCAACTCGACGCCCGAAGAGCAGGAAGCCACCGCGGAGTACAGCTCCCGGCTGTGCATGACGTCCTCGTCGGTGGGCATATCGATCTCGCCGAGGGCGACGGCGATCCCCAGTGCCGTGCCGCCGTTCGACAAATCCATCGACTCGTGGGTCTGTTCGGTCCAGACGGTCTTGCCGCGGCTCTTGGCGTCACGGATGGTGTGAATCGTCAGCAGAGGTGTCTTCGTCTGGACGTAGTGCACGTCGGCGGGATCGGTGATGCCGGCGTTGGCCATTGCATCCTTCACTGCTGCAGCGACCTTGGTGATCATCGCGGTGCGACCGATGTCCTCGGGCATCAACTGCTCACTCATGGCGACGCCGACCGTCAGGCGCGGCTCGTCGGTCTTGACGGCCTTCTCTGCCGGAACGGTCGCGAAGATGGTCGCGTGCGGGCTGATGACACCATCGGTTCCACCGGACCAGACGATCGGCACCTCGCCGACGTCATGTGCGCTGCGGGTTCCTTTGGCGGACAGTACCTCTCGGAAAGCGCGATCGGCGATGATGCGGGTGTAGTCGTTGACACCGCCGTTGCCCTCGGTCTTACCGATGACCGCGATGACACGGTCGGCGTCGAGCACTCCGTCGTCGATGAGCTTGGCCAGCTCGCTTGCATCGGACACGTTGTGCAGCGGGACCTTGCGAACCTCGATTGCTTCGGGCACTGAAATCTCCTCTATTGGGGAACTGTGGGTACTGCAGAGTCAGCCGGTGACCACACGGTGCGGCACCCTCACTCCTGTGACGCTACTTACAGGGTGGGGTAGCTGCACTGGCAAGAATTGCCCAAACCGGCAGAGTTTTTCGTTATTGGGGTACACCCAGGCGGCGGTAGCGGTCCAGGCGGGAGGCCACCAAGTCTTTAGGATCGGCGGCCAGTAATTGCGCAAGCTCGTGTTCGAGCACTTCGCCGAGCCGCGACAGGAACTCCGCGGGCTCATCGGCGGCGTCCGGTCGTTCGGCCACGATGCGGTCGACGACCCCGTTTCGTAGCAGGTCGAGGCTGCGCACGCCCTGCGCATCGGCCATCTCGGCGGCGCGATCGGTGGTGTGGAACCTGATGGCGGACGCTCCTTCCGGTGGCAGAGGGGAGAGCCAGGCGTGTTGCGCACAGAGCACTCGGTCGGCGGGAAGCAACGCGAGCGCGCCCCCACCTCCGCCTTGGCCGAGAAGCAGGCAGATCGTCGGTGCCGTCAGCGTGGTCAGTTCGACCAGACAGCGCGCGATTTCACCGGCAAGACCACCCTCCTCCGCCTCCCTGCTCAGGGCGGCACCCGCGGTGTCGATGACGGTGACCAACGGCAACCGAAGTTCTTCCGCCAGTCGCATCCCGCGACGCGCTTCCCGCAGGCCGGCGGGGCCGAGCGGTAAATCTGCGAAAGTGCGGTCCTGGCCTAACAGCACACAGGCCGAGGCACCGAATTTTGCCAATGCCAAGAACAATCCCGGTTCCCACTCGCCGGCACCGGTGCCCTGCAACGGCGTGACGGTGTTCGCTGCTGCCTTCACCAATCGCCGGACTCCGGGCCTGTCCGAACGCCGCGACCGACCGATCGACTCCCACGCTGGAACATCGTCCAAACTTTCGAGCGGCACATTCGGAACCGGCGGTGGCGGCTCATGGGGAGCGCACAGAACAGCGAGGGCGGCGATGGCGACGTCGCGCAATTCCGCCGGGGGCACCACTGCGTCGACGAGACCATGGGCGGCAAGGTTTTCCGCTGTTTGCACATTTGCCGGGAAGTCCTCGCCGTACAACGCCTTGTAGACGCGCGGTCCGAGGAAGCCGACCAGTGCGCCCGGTTCGGCGGCAGTTACATGCCCCAGCGAACCCCATGAGGCAAACGCCCCACCTGTCGTCGGATGGCGAAGATAGACGGCATAGGCCAGGCCCGCGGACTTGTGCGCTGCGACTGCAGCCGAAATCTTGACCATCTGCATGAAGGCGACTGCGCCCTCCTGCATCCGCGTACCACCGGAGGTAGGTACTGCCAGCAACGGCAATTTCTCCGCGGTGGCACGCTCGATCGCCTGCACCAATCGCTCCGCCGCCGCGACCCCGATCGAGCCGGCCAGAAACTTGAACTCGCACATGACTATTGCGACTCGACGGCCGTCGAGCAACGCCTCGCCGGTGAGGACGGCCTCGTCCAAACCGGTACTCGTTCGCGCCGCATCGAGTTCGTCGAGATAGCTCTGCTCCGGTGGTCCGTGCACCCCTATCGGGGCTAGAGGTTGGCTGTCCCATCGGACGAAGCTTTCGGCGTCGACGACCAGTTCGACGAGTTCGAGTGCCCCCAGCCTGGGAGGTGCACCCGCGCGAGTCATCGGGCAGCCTCGAGCCATGCGCGGATGGAGTCACCGTGTTGATCGAGGGTGGGCGGCGCGACGTGAGTTGTCCGCATACCGGCACCGTCGCAATCTTCGTCGAACCGTAGAGGTGGCCCGGGCAGGCTGATCTTTCCCAGGGCAGAGTGGTCGACGTCGATCAGCAGACCCTGGGAGCGGGTCTGATCCCACGTGTAGACCTCGGCGAGATCGCGGACCTTTCCTGCCGGGATGCCCAGGTCGTCCAACACACCGAGGAGCTTGTCGCTCGGCCATTCACCGAACTTTTCCTCGACCGCGGCGATGACCGCATCTCGGTCGGCGACACGTTGTGGATTGGTAGCCCACTCCGGGCGGTCGAGTCCGAACTCGGGTGCGAAGCGGCGCCACAATCCTTCACTGCCCACGGCAATCTGGACCGGACCCTCTGCCGAGTGGAACAGCCCGTACGGGCAGATCGACGGATGATGGCCACCCGTCGGGCGGGGCACCTCGCCGGCAACGGTGTAGCGCGTGCCCTGAAAAGCGTGGACTCCGACGATGGCGGCCAACAGGCTGGTGCGCACCACTCGACCGCGGCCCGTGGTGTTGCGCTCATGCAGTGCGGCGACCACGCCGTAGGCGCCGTTCATCCCCGCCAGGAGGTCTCCGATCGGGACGCCCACCCGTGTCGGTTCTTCGCGCGACGGCCCGGTCAACGACATCAGTCCGGCTTCGCCTTGCGCGATCTGGTCGTAGCCGGGGCGAGCGCCTTCGGGTCCGTCGTGACCGAATCCGGTGATCGACAGGACCACCAGACGCGGATTGAGCTCATGTAGCTTCTCCATGCTGAAGCCGAGGCGATCCAAGACCCCTGGACGGAAGTTCTCGACAAGCACGTCCGCACGCCCGATCAACTCGGTCAGCGTGTTGCGGCCGTCGTCGCCCTTGAGGTCGAGGGCAATGGACTCCTTGTTGCGGTTGCACGACAAGAAGTACGTCGAGTGCCGTTCGCCGTCCTCGTCCGGAACGAACGGCGGACCCCAGCTTCGAGTGTCGTCACCTCCGATGGGGGACTCGACCTTGATCACGCGCGCACCGAGATCGCCCAGCATCATCGCTGCATGCGGTCCGGCAAGCGCACGGGAAAGATCTACGACGAGACAATCGCTCAAGGGCCCGACGGTGGTTTCGGGTCCAACGGAATCAGGAGGTGTCATAGGTCACGAGTCAACGTGCACGCCGTGAGGAAGTCCCTGTCAAATGTTGCCGACGCTGACCGGGCGGCTCGGCACATTTTCGCCTGCAGACCAGAGGCAGGTACCCCTTAGTCTTCGGCCATGGACATGCATGTGGTCGACCATCCGCTCGCGGCAACACTTCTGACGACGATGCGTGACGCGCGCAGTGACAACGCGGCCTTTCGGTCGGCGCTGCGGAAACTGACCCACACGTTGGTGTACGAGGCAATGCGCGATGCGAAGGTGGAGCAGTTCGAGGTGATCACTCCGGTTGCGCCTACTGTCGGAGTGCGGCTCGCGCACCCGCCACTGCTGGTTCCGGTACTGCGCGCCGGACTCGGGATGGTCGAGCAGGCGAGCGCTCTGATCCCGCAGTCAGGGGTCGGATTCGTCGGAATGGCGCGAGACGAGCAGACCCTCGAGCCGGTGCCGTACCTCGAGTCTTTGCCGGCCGATCTGTCCGATACCCCGGTGTTCGTTCTCGATCCGATGGTGGCTACCGGTGGTTCGATGTTGCGCACGATCGAACTGTTGGTTGCGCGCGGAGCCACCGACGTAGCCGTCGTCTGCGTGGTGATCACTCCCGAAGGCGTTGCAGCATTGAAGAGTTCGACATTTCCGGTAAGGCTGGTGACGGCGAGCATCGACGAGGGGCTCGATGCGGATGCCATCGTCGTACCCGGACTCGGCGACGCGGGGGACCGTCAGTTCGGCCCGCGCTGAGATCCGGCGTGGGGGCAAAACTGAGCCGGTGAGGTCGGCTGTGGTGCCCGACCTCACCGGCGAGAAACTTCTACTGCTTACGCAGTGCGCTGAATTCCCATGCTGTCCGGACCGAAGACCTCGAAGTGAATGTTCTCGGTCGCAACGTTCTTGTCCATCAATGCGTTGCGAATTTCGAGCATGAAGGGCAGCGGCCCGCAGACGTACGCGTGCGCGTCGGGTGCGACGTCGATGTTGTTCAGCTGCGCGCGGCCCATGCTGATCGAATCGTCCGAAGGACGCGCACCGAGGTTCTCGTACCAGCGGTGCAGGGTCGCCGAAGGGATGCGATCGACGAGGTGACCCAATTCGGCGCGGTGAGCATGATCGCTCTGGGTGCGGTCGGCATGCAGCACCGAGATGGAGCGTGTGTCATTGCTTTCGGCCAAGTAGTTCAGCATGCCGATCATGGGAGTGCAGCCGATTCCCGCCGAGACCAGCAGCAGCGGTGCATCCTCGTCAGTGAGCATCAAGTCACCGAACGGTGTGGTCACATCGAGAATGTCACCCTCGAAGACGTTGTTGAACAGGTAGTTCGACACCTCACCGGCAGCTACTTCCGAGCCGTCTGCGGACACCTTCGAAGGGATGCGCTTGACGGTGATCCGCCAGTCAGCGTCCATGGGAGCCGAGGACAGGCTGTACTGGCGAATCTGGCGGGCCCCGTCCTCGAGGTGAACCGCGACGGAAAGGTACTGGCCCGGAATGAAACTCGGTAGCGGCTCGCCATCGAGGGAGGCGAGCACGAAGGAAACGGTATCTGCCGATTCGAAACGTCGATCGAGCACGCGGACCTGTCGCCACACATCACCGATCTCGACGCCGGCGCTCTTGTACAGGCCGGCCTCCATCGAGATCAGCATGTCGGCCATCATCCAATAGACCTCGGTCCATGCGGCCGCAACTTCTGGTGTGACAGCACTTCCTAGTTCGGTGGCGATCGCGCCGAACAAGTAGTCGTAAACCACCTGGTACTGCGCAGGTTCGATGCCCAGAGACGCGTGCTTGTGGGCGATGCGGGTAAGGATCATGTCCACCCGGTCCTGGTCCTCTTCCAGCTGCAGGGACGCGAAGGCGGCGATGGCACCGGCCAACGCTTTCTGCTGCTCGCCCTGCTTCTGGTTGCCGCGGTTGAAGAGATTGCGTTCCAAGTCTGGGTGATCGATGAACATGGTGCGGTAGAACGTCGTCGTGATGTCACCGATCGCAGCACCGACGACAGGGAGCGTGGCCCGGATGACCTCTTTGGACTCTGTGGAAAGCATGTCTATTCCCCGATCATTGTTTTCACTGTTGGCAACCTGCTGGGCATCGCAGGAAGTGTGAGCAGGACCCCGCGCGTCGGTTGGCTGGTGACATCTTCGATGAGGAGCTCGTCCAAAGAGGCAAAGAACGCCTCTCGTGCGCGCCGCAGTGCCGGCCGCAAAAGGCAGCTGGTTCGTAACGGACACGGGTTCGATCCATCACACTCGATAACCTCCGACTCGCCTTCCAGACGGCGTGCGAGCCAGCCGATCGACGCAGTTCTACCGAGCTCGGTGATCGCCAAACCACCACCGCGACCGCGGCGAGCATCGACAATTCCGAGCTCCGACAGACGAGCGATCACCTTGGCAGCATGGGTGTACGAGATTGCCAATTGCTCGGCAATGTCCTTGCTGCCTGGGCGATCTCCAGGCTGTTCGACGGCCAGGCGCATGACGATTCTCAGGCCGAGATCGGTGAACCGGGTCAACTGCATGACACGACGATATTTCAATATGCATTTGAGATACCAATTATGTGAGCCACGAGACATCAACTGTCCGCCGGGACGCCGGAAGGTAACCGGGATCGCCACGAGATAGGTCTGGTTGTTACCGTCATGTTTCGTATTTCTCACCCAGGAGGCAAGTGCGTGTCCACGCGTGACCAGATCGAAACGATTTACGAGCAAGTCCTGACGCGCAACGCCGGCGAGCCCGAGTTTCATCAGGCGGCCGCCGAGGTGTTCGACTCGCTCAAGGTCGTCATCGATCGCCGCCCGGAATACGCCGAATCCGGACTCATCGAGCGTCTGTGCGAGCCGGAACGGCAGATCATCTTCAGGGTTCCCTGGGTCGACGACTCGGGATCGGTACATGTCAACCGCGGATTCCGGGTGCAGTACAACAGCGCGCTCGGACCCTACAAGGGCGGCCTGCGCTTTCATTCCACTGTCAACCTGGGGATCGTCAAGTTCCTGGGATTCGAGCAGATCTTCAAGAACGCCCTCACCGGTCTTCCTATCGGTGGCGGCAAGGGCGGATCGGACTTCGACCCCAAGGGTCGGTCCGAAGCCGAGGTGATGCGGTTCTGCCAGTCGTTCATGACCGAGCTGCATCGCCACATCGGCGAGTACACCGATGTGCCTGCCGGAGACATCGGTGTCGGCGGCCGCGAGATCGGTTACTTGTTCGGCCAGTACAAGCGTCTGACCAACTCGTACGAATCAGCGGTGCTCACCGGCAAGGGAACCTCCTGGGGCGGTTCCCAGGTTCGGCGTGAAGCCACCGGTTACGGCGTCGCATACTTCGTCGCCGACATGCTCGAAGCGCTCGGAACTTCCCTCGACGGCAAGACTGTGGTCGTGTCCGGTTCCGGGAACGTCGCGGTCTATGCGATCGAGAAGGTGCACCAGCTCGGCGGCAAAGTTGTCGCGTGTTCGGACTCCTCCGGATACATCGTCGATCCCAACGGCATCGACCTCGAACTTCTGAAGGACATCAAAGAGGTACGACGCGAGCGTATCGGCACCTATTGCGACACTGTCGCGGGAGCGACGTTCACCGAGGCAGGTTCGATCTGGGACGTGCCCTGCGACGTCGCCATGCCGTCGGCAACTCAGAACGAACTCGACGAGGACGCAGCCAATACTCTCGTCGCGAACGGTGTCAAGGTCGTGGCCGAAGGCGCCAACATGCCTACCACCCCCGCAGCAGCTCAGGTGTTCCGCGACGCAGCTGTTGCCTTCGCGCCGGGCAAGGCCGCCAATGCGGGCGGTGTCGCTACCTCCGCTCTCGAAATGCAACAGAACGCATCCCGCGACTCATGGAGCTTCGAGTACACCGACGAGCGGCTCGCGGCGATCATGCGCGGCATCCATCACCGGACGATCGAAACCGCGGAGGAGTACGGCAAGCCCGGCGACTACGTCCACGGTGCGAATATCGCAGGCTTCATCAAGGTCGCCGACGCGATGATCGCGCTCGGAATCGTCTGATCCGTTTCAAGGGTCGTAGAGCGATCTGCCGTCGATGACGATAGATCGCTCTACGACTGATCTAGGACAGCTCTACGACGTCGAGCTTGCCGTCCGCGTGGGTGCTGCGCAGCCGCTTCTTGTCGTACTTTCCGACGCTCGTCTTGGGTACTTCCTCGATGAATGTCCAGCGTTCCGGAAGCTGCCAGTGGGCGACCCGGCCGGCAAGGAACTCCTGTAGTTCCTCGGCCGAAATCTTTTCGCCGTCGCGCACGACTACGGCAACCAGTGGACGCTCGTCCCACTTCTGATCAGGAACACCGATGACGGCGGCCTCGCGCACGGCAGGATGTTCCATCACCTGGTTCTCCAACTCGACCGAGGAGATCCATTCGCCACCGGACTTGATGATGTCCTTCGATCGGTCCGTCAGCCGCAGGAATCCACCCGAAGAAATGGTGCCGACGTCGCCGGTCCTGAGCCAGCCGTCGTCGAACTTGTCGGCGGCATCGCCGCGGTAGTAGCTGGCCGTGATCCATGGACCGCGGACCTCGAGTTCGCCGACCTGCTTGCCGTCCCACGGCAGTTCCTTCCCGGCATCGTCGACGAGTCGGGCACGGACGGCGGCCACGAATCGACCTTGCGTGCACCGAAGATCGAACTCGTCCTCGGGGGAAAGTCCGGCGTCGGGCCGGCCGGAGGTGCCGAGCGGAGAGGTCTCGGTCATGCCCCAGGCCTGGGTGATGTGAACGCCGTACTCGTCGTGGAACGCGCGCATCAGGCTCGGCGGGCAGGCGCTCCCACCGACCACCACGTCGCGCAGGCTCGACAGATCGGCGGGGTGCTCGGTCAGGTAGGAGTGCAGTGCCTGCCAGATCGTCGGAACGGCGGCGGCGGCAGTGGGGCGCAGAGTGGAAATCATCTCGGCCAGAGGTGCGGGCTGTAGATACTTGTCCGGCATGATCAGCGAGGCACCCACCATCAGTGCCGCGTAGGGGAGCCCCCAGGACATGGCGTGGAACATCGGGACGATCGCAAGTACCTTGTCGGACTGCGCAATCGCCATTGCGTCGGTCATGCATGCCTGCATCGAATGCAACCAAATCGAGCGATGCGAATACACGACCCCCTTGGGGTCTCCGGTGGTTCCCGAGGTGTAACACATTGCCGCAGCGGATCGTTCGTCGAGTTCGGGCCAGTCGAACTCTTCCGGGTGGCCGGACAGAAAGTCCTCGTAACCGTGCACTGTCATGCTCGCCGGCGCCTGCACGGCCGACGAGTCTGCGCCGACGACGATCAGATGGCGCACGGTCGACATCGTGGGAAGCAGCGGCGTGAGCAGTGGTAGCAGGCTCGCGTCGGCGATGATGACCTGATCTTCAGCGTGTTCGGCGATATAGGTGAGCTGCTCCGGGAAGAGCCTGATGTTGAGCGTGTGCAGCACTGCGCCCATGGCGGGCACCGCCATGTACGCCTCCATGTGCGCGGCGTTGTTCCACATGAATGTCGCTACGCGCTGGTCTCCGTCGATGCCGATGGAGCGCAGCGCATGTGCGAGTTGTGCTGCACGCCTGCCCAAATCACCAAAAGTGACCGTCGTCGGGCCGTCGTCGCCCCAGGTGGTCACCTCGGCGGCGGAGTGAATCGTGGTGCCGAATCGAACGAGTTGACCGATCGACAGCGGTGTGTCCTGCATGGTGCTCTTCACGAAACTTTTCACTCCTCGGATTCGAACGACGACACCGCGGCATGTGCCGTACATCACAGTATGCACAGTACCTACTTCGCCGGACGAACCACCTACGGGGCGAATTTCCGACGCAAGTTCGAGCACGGACTTGTCTCCGCGCTAGGACCGATCGAGGTAGAACTCTGCGATCTCGGTGGCGACGGCCGCCACCGCCGAAGCGAGATCGGGTTCCATATCGAGCGCGTTCGCCAGTTCGGCGCCTCGGAGATCGCGGGTTCGCAGGAGATCCCACGCCTGTTCGACGGCCCGTACCGATGTCGCAAAGTCGAGCTCCGGGCGGTTCGAGCGCAGTGCTGTTGCTGCCCAATCTGCGTCGAAGGTTCCGCGGGGTGGTCCGAATACCCGCTCTCCGGAGGTGTAGCTCTTCGGTTCCATGTACGCCGATGGTAGCTACATTCGCCGCACGCCGGATCTCTCGGCTTTCGGAAGGGAAGCGTCCCGATCCTGGCAAGGTAGGTTGGCTTCGGTATACGTGAGACATCACGTGCGCAGTGACGATCGGAGTCGGGTGAGCAGGGCGAACAACGAACGGCGATCGAAAACGTTTCGCCGCACGATGATTCGTGCGGTCATCGCGGCGATCGGAGTGGTCCTCGCTCTCGTCCTGGCATCGGCCGCCTGGGTCGCTGCAGTGTCGTTCGGCCGTGTTCACGACGTCGCGGACGCCCCGGATGCGCCGGTGGTCATCGTGCTCGGCTCGCAAGTCCGAGACGGCAAGCCGATGAAGTTTCTCACTGGACGCCTCGACGCCGCCATCGAGGTCTACGAGTCGGGTAGAGCACGGGCGATTCTGGTTTCCGGCGACGCACACGGTCGCTCGGGCAACGAGATCGCGGCGATGACGAAGTATCTCGTCGACGCCGGAGTCGATCGCGACAAGATCGTCGGAGATGACTACGGTCTCGATACCTTCGACACCTGCGCCCGTGCCTCGGACACGTTCGGCGTGAGCCGCGCACTGATTGTCAGCCAGGGTCTGCACGTGTCACGTGCCGTCACACTGTGCCGGGACGCAGGCATCGATACGCACGGGATCGATGCCGAGTGCGAATGCAACTGGCTGGCGGTCGTCCGGAACTATGCGCGCGAGTGGTTGGCCCGCCCCAAAGCGGTCCTCGACCTACTCTCCGGGCGCCCGCCCGCCGTCGTCACGCCCCCGGACGGCACGCTCACAGCGGCGTCCCGGGGCTGACGGATTCGAGTGCCACTTCAGTGATGTTCCAATTCGGACATGAAGAACTAGAACGTGTACTAGTTTGACGTCGAGGATTGCCGACTTCGAAAGGCGTACAAGTGGACTGGTACCGGATCAAGACCGCAGCAACGGGGATCGAGAGGCTCGCGACTCTCTCGGACGAGGACAAATAGTCGGCCATCGACGCATTTCAGTTCTTCGAGCGCATGCAAGCTGGTGAACCGACAGAAACAGCTGACGAGACCAAGGCCGTCGCGGACTACTACAAGGTCCTCAAACAACATGCTGTCTGTGTTCGACTTGGAGAAGCTCTACATCCCGCCGATGCTCGATGGAGAGCAAGGGCTCTACGGCAACCAGATCCTGCTCGAGAAGGCGCTCCTGAAGGAGTTTGCGCTGAAGGACGCCGCCCATTCCCATCTGCTCGAGATGGGGTGTGGTCGCGGTCGAATCGCGCACCACCTGGCCACGCTCACCGGAGGGCAGGTCTCGGGCTACAACATCGATCCCAATCAGCTCGAAAATGCCGACGAATGGGCGGCCCGGTGTGGCATGAGCGATCGGCTGCATTTCGAGTTCGGAGATCACAACAAGCCTCTCGACTACGAGTCCGAGTCCTTCGACGGCCGCTTCTCCGTCCAGGCAGTCTGGCCGTTCTTCAAGAAGGACGAGCTCGATGCCCACGCCCAGGAGATGTACCGGGTCCTCAAGCCCGGCGGCCGCTATGCCTGCTCGGAGTACCTGCTGACGCCCTACTTCGTCTGGGACAACGAAGAACACGTCGCGCTGCACAAGCTGTTCCTGCCCACGCTGGCAGCGACTCGGTCCATGTACCCGGCAGATGTGTGTGCGGCCCTCGAACGAGCAGGCTTCCGGATCGTGCTGTCGGCTCCGTCGAAGAGCGAGGCCTGGCCCCTGTGTGATGAGAAAGCCAACCTGATTCGCCGCGGACGTAAGGCAGTTCGCGTCCTGGAAAAAATGAAGGTCGCGTCGCCATGGGTCGAAGAGTCGCTCGAACTGCTGCAGACCGGAGGTGAGGCCTGGAACCAGGCCGAGCGCGCGAAGATCGCGGACCTCAACTGGCGGATCGTGGCAGAAAAGGTCTGACAGAACGGAGACCAGCGCCGACGTCGCAGCAGCTCACTGCGCTCCGCCCGGTACAGTGGGCGGGCTGGTTCAACACTGAACCGGACCCCGTATCCCCAGGAGTTGTTTTTTCGTTGAGCTGGATCCGCTTGAACGACGTTGCCAAGGGATACGACCAGAAAGTGATGCTGCGCGAGGTCTTCTTCCGCCTCGCAGACGGTGACCGCATCGGACTGATCGGTCGCAACGGAACCGGCAAGACTACCCTTCTGCAGCTGTTGCTCGGTCGTGAGACCCCGGACTCGGGCACTGTCGACGTCACCGAGGGCGCGCGGATCGGCTACTTTTCACAGTTCTCCGAACTCGACGGCGAGCGCAGCATCCAAGCCGAATTGGAATTGCTGTTCACCGAGGTTCACGCGATCGAACTCGAACTCGCCGAGGTCGAGGGCAAGCTCGGGGGAGACCTCGACGAGAAGGAGATGTACCGTCTCGTCGACCGTCAGGCCGAACTGCTGGACCTGATGGAGCACAAGGGCGGCTGGACGTACCACCAGGAAATCGACACCGTGCTCTCGATGCTCGGATTCAACGCCGAACGCCGCGAAATGCCGGTGGACAGGTTGTCCGGCGGTTGGCGAAACAGAGCAGCGTTGGCCAAGATTCTGATCGAAGCCCCGGATGTGTTGCTGCTCGACGAGCCGACCAACTTCCTCGATGTCGCAGGCATCGCCTGGCTCGAGCGGTGGTTGCGTGACTTCCGTGGCGCACTGCTCGTCGTCTCACACGACCGTGCATTCCTCGAGCAGGTCGTCACCGGCATCGTCGAGATCGAGAACCACCACCTGCAAACGTATGAAGGCAGCTACTCGGATTACGTTCAGCAAAAACAGTTTCGGCTCAAGAACCTCGAACGCGAGTTCAGCAACGAACAGCAATTGCTGGCCTACGAACAAGAGGCGATCAGCGACCGAAAAGAAGCTGTCAAAAACCCGAGCGGTGTGCTCAAGCGACGTCTCGCGAACATCAAGAAGAGTAAATCTCCGCGTCCAGTGGACACCGTAGTCTCCGCGATCTACGGCGGACTTCATGTGCACGACAACTTGGCCGAAGTTTCAGGAATCTCGAAAAGCTATGGCGACCAACAACTCTTCGACAATGTGTCGTTCACTGTTCACCGCGGAGACCGTATCGCCATCACCGGGCCGAACGGCTGTGGCAAGACTACGTTGGTCGATATCATCACCGGTTCGGAAAAGCCGGACAGCGGAAAGATCAAATGGAAGACCAAGGCGCCGTCGTTCATCTATTACAACCAGGTGCTCGCCGACCTCGATCTCGATGACACTGTCACCCATTCGGTCAACGCAATGCCCGACAGTCTGGCCTTGACGGCGACGAAGAAGGAAGTCAACCGCTTTCTGACATTGCTGCAGTTCTCCGAAATGGACCTCAAAACACGAATCGGCGTGCTGTCCGGTGGGCAGAAAGCGCGTGTGGCGTTGGCGCAGTGCCTGCTGTTCGGTGCCGGTGTGATCGTGCTCGACGAGCCGACCAACCACCTCGACCTGCAGAGCACCCAGGTACTCGAGCGGGCATTGATGGCGTTCCCGGGAGCGGTGATTCTCGTGAGCCACGACAGGTTTTTCGTCGAAAAGGTCGCGTTCCGGCAACTGTCCTTCGACGGCAAGGGCGGAGTAAAAGAAATCGCCGGCGTTCAAATGGCGTAGTAGGAACCCGTTTTGCACACTATCGCGCGGTATCGACGGGATCCCGTCGATACCGCGCGATAGTGTGCAAAACCGTCAGTCCTTGTAGTAGACGACCTGATGGCTGGTCGCGAGCAGGTGGCCGTCGGTACCCCAGAGTTCGGCCGACTGATCGAAATACCCCTGGTTGAACCGTCGCGAATGCGCCGTGCCGAGCAGACGACCTTCGGCCTGCGTTGCGAGATCTGCGGCCGTCGCGAAGTAATGGATGGTGAGTGTAATCGTCCCGGCCGGAACGAACTTCCCTCGACGCTGAAACACGCGCGGATAGAAGATGTCGCACATCGAGGTCAGCGACGCGAAATCGAGTGGGCGCGGGGGAGCGTCGCGTACCCACAATGTCGCCGTCGAGTCGACTGTTTCCTCCTCGCTGAGTCTGCCTGCAGCGAAATGCATTTCGTAGTTCTTCGCCCAGGCGATGAAGTCCGGGAAACCGCCGGCTTCGAGATCGGACGGTGCCGGTGCAGCCGGGAGAGATGCCTCGACGTCGTTCCAGGTTTCCCGACGTGTCCCGAACACGGCCGTTGCGGTGGTGGCGACCACGCCGTCCTGCGAAAGTTCCAGATACCAGTGCTGATTGCTGCGGTTGGTGCGCACGGCACGAGTGGAAATCTCGAATTCGCCGTCGGAAACGGGGCCGGCGAAGTTGATCGTGATCGAAATCGGTTCGCCGAGCCGATCGGGATGTTTTTCGACGGCACGAATCAGCGTTGCCGCGGTGAGACCGCCGAACGGTCCGACCATGTTTTTGTATGCAGTGGACGTGCGACCTCGAACTACGCCGTCGCGGACGGCTTCCAGTGTCAACGCGTCGTCGAAGGGGTGCGGGTCGGTCATAGGGCTCCCAGGAGTGTGTTCGGTACTATGCTGTGCGCCATAGTATCCGAGCTGAAGTTTCGATGTCGTGGCGCCGGTGCCCGCCCAATCACCGCTGGGTACTTCCAAGTCCGGCGGCCTTGGCGATCAGCACCTTCCGCTCACGCTCGTTGCCCGCCAACCTTGCGGCTTCGAGCAATTCGATGCGTGCTTCGTCGATTCGACCGACTTGGGCAAGAAGGTCTCCTCGCACACTCGGCAGCAGATGGTAGCCGGAGAGCGTCCCCGCACTGACGAGCTTGTCGACGTACTCCAGGCCAATGACCGGGCCGTAGGCCATCGAGACAGCTGCCGCAAGATTGAGATCGACGACCGGCGAGGGTGCCAGCTGCTGTAATGCCTCGTACAGCAACACGATTCGATTTAAGTCGGTATCGGCGAAAGTCGCTGCGACGGCGTGGCATTCCGCGATCCCTGCCTGCAGGCTGTACGGGCCGCGACCACGCCCGATAGCGTCGGCGCGTGCAAGCGACGTCAGGCCTCTGGTGATCTGCCCGCGATCCCACCTGGTGCGGTTCTGCTCGGACAACAGAGTCGGCACACCGTCGGGGTCGGTGCGGGCACCGAACCGTGACGCAGTTAATTCCATAAGCGCAACCAGGCCATGCACTTCGGGTTCTTACGGAACCAGTTCGGCGAGGATGCGTGCCAACCGCAGCGCTTCGTTGCTGAGATCGGTGCGCATCCACTCCTCACCCAGTCTGGCCGCGTAACCCTCGTTGAACACCAGATACACAACGCTGAGGACCCCGCCCAGCCTGCGGGCAAACTCCTCGCGCTCCGGCACCTCGAATGCAGCCTTCGCTGCGGTGAGCGTTTTCTTGGCCCGCACGATGCGCTGCTGAACGGTCGCTGTCGATATCAGAAGCGCCTTCGCGATCTCCTCGGTCGTCAGCCCACCGACTATTCGAAGTGTCAACGCTACTTGCGCATTTCGATTAAGAACCGGATGGCACGCAACGAAGATCAGCCGCAGGATGTCGTCGTCGATACGGTCGGGATCCCACGGTTCGTTTTCGACAATCGAGGCGCTGTTCTCCAACTCGTGGGCAAAGTGCGCATATCGCTCGTCGAGTCGATCTTTTCGGCGCCATCCGTCGATCGCCCGCCTTCTCGCTACCGACGTCAGCCATGCGGCAGGGTTGCGGGGAACGCCCGAAATCGGCCACTGCTCCACAGCTTCGAGCAGAGCCTGTCCGGCAAGATCCTCGGCAAGATCGAGATCGCCGACAGTTCGGGTCAGCGTCGCAAGAATTTTCGCCGACTCGATCCGCACACCGCCTCGACTTCGCGTCGAACATCTTCGCTCATGTGTCAGGAAGAAACAGGTCGATCGGTGCCGAGTTCTTCACGCCAACCTGCTTCCTTCTGGATGTATTCGTTGCTCTGATCGAACTCTTTCATCTCGGTGACGCGACGGACCTCGAGCTTCACGCCGGGGCCGAGCGGGCAGCGCTCGGCCCATTCGACTGCCTCCTCCTTCGAAGAGGTCTGGATGATCCAGAATCCCGAGAACAACTCTTTGGTCTCTCCGTACGGCCCGTCGGAGATGATCGGAGTCTCGGCGTCGAAGTCGACGATGAAGCCCTCTTCCGGCCCCGCTAACCCTTCACCGGCAAGGAGGACGCCTGCCTTCAGGAGCGACTCGTTGTACGCACCCATGGCGTTGATGATCTCGGCGAAGTCCATGTCCTTGGAGGCTTCGATGGCTTCGTCGGTGGTGCGCATGATCAGCATGTATTTCATTTCGGTTCTCCTCCGCTGCGGGGACGTCCTCTTCGGTCCCTCTACCTATACGTCGAACGGGTCGAGAATCGATCGACATCAGGGGAGAAGAAATCTACTTCGATAGGAAGCTCGGGCTCGAACGATCGCGAGAATCGCCTTGCCTGGCGCGATAGGCCGCGACCGCAGTCCTGTTTCCGCAGGAGGCAGAGCAAAACTTTCGGTTGACGATCTCCACGGCACGGTCGCGGTTGATGAGCAGTTTCAACGGAGAGCCGAAAGGTGGTGCCGGCGGTGCAGGGCATGATGGATGCACAAGCGGTATTACGCCGGTGGTGTGCGCGCCCGAGAGGAAAGTTCTGGAGTGAGTAAGCAACAACCGGTGTATCGCGCAGAGTCGTTCGATCGAATGCTCGAGTACATGGTCGAGCGAACTCGCGACTCGATCAGCTCCGGCGAACGAAAGATTCTGGGCATGACCGGTCCTCCCGGCTCAGGAAAGTCGACGGTCTGTAGGGCTCTCGGCGAGGTGCTCGGAGCGAGGGCCGCTATCGTCGAAATGGACGGATTTCACCTTGCGAACAGTGAGCTGACCAGGCTCTCCAGGCGCGACCGCAAAGGGGCGCCCGACACGTTCGATGTGGACGGGTACGTCGCATTGCTCGGGCGGCTACGCGAGCAGGACTCCGAGGTGGTCTATGCACCCCGATTCGATCGCGGATCGGAGGAATCGGTCGGATCAGCTGTGCCGATTGTGCGCAGCACTGCTTTGATCATCACCGAAGGTAACTACCTACTGTGCGCGGACGGGGGATGGCAGTGTGTTCGACCGGTACTCGACGAGGTCTGGTATCTCGACGTCGCGCAGAACATCCTTACCGAACGATTGATCAGTAGACAGCGTCGTTACGGAAAAGCGCTCGCCGATGCACGTGCATGGACCGCACGAGTGGATCTTCCCAACTCCAATATCGTTGCAGGGGAGCGTGATCGAGCCGATCTGGTCTTTGTAGTGCCCGAGGATTCGAATTTGTATCGCGGATAGCCCCGATGCGAGTCATGGGCCCCAGACTCCGAGTTCGTTGCCGCTGGGATCGGTGAAGTGGAAGCGTCGACCACCGGGAAATTCGTACGGGCCCTGCAGCAGGGCACCGCCGGCTGTACGTACGGACTCCAACGTTGCATCGAGGTCATCGGAATACAAGAGTACGAGTGGGCCGCCCCGCGGTGCAGGTTCGTCCACCAGCGCCAGGCCGCCCACTTCATTGCCGTCAGCACCGACAATCCCTGCGTATCCGGGGCGGTAGTTATTGAAATCCCAGCCGAATGCGGTGCGGTAGAACGCTTGGGCACCAGGCAGATCGGTCACGGAGAACTCGATGTAGTTCAGTCGGTGATGCGTGTTCTCGGTCATGCTGGAGATTCTCACATGGAGTGTGAGCAGGACGTACCACTTGCGCGCAGAGCAAGCGGATTCCCGCGCAATCCGGTCGCGAGTGGAACACCATGCCCGCCCGGCGTTCTACGAGATGAGCGGCTCCGCGAGGATTCCGTCGATTTGGCACATCGCTGTCACCAAGTCCTCATCCATCTTCATCTCAGCCATCGGTTGCATTTGATCTGCGTTATCGAAGGTCATCGTCGTAGTCATCCGCGTCCGACCGCCGAGATCGACCAGGTCGACGAGAGCATGTGCGGTGCCCATATCTTCGATGGGTTCCCAATTCGAGTCGGCAAACCCGTCGTCGAAGTGCAAGGTTCGCGGTGCGGCGATTGCTGTGATCGACCACCGCCCCCGAACTTTCTGCCCGAGAGAACCCAGCACGTAGTAGTGGGCAACTCCGCCTGGTTCGAATTCATGGGTCTCGAACGTCGCCGGCGAAGTACTCGAAGCCCACCACAGTTCGAGCTTGCGTGGGTCTGCCCAGATTTGCCAGACGCGTTCGAGTGTCGCGTCGAACTCGGCAACGATCGTGAAGGCGAGGTGCTTCTCATCCTTGTCGGTGCTGATGACGGTCATCGCGTCTCGTCCATTTCTTCTCGACTCGTCGAGTTCCTTCTCATGAGCTTGCGCCCAGCGCGCCGTACGTAGCCTGTAGATAGTGCTCGGCTCGATCGGATCCGATGATCCCCTCACCCATGCGATTCATCATGTAAGAGAACGTCATTCCGCTCTCGGGATGCATGACGACCAGTGACCCACCCCATCCGCCCCAGAAACATATCTTCTCGTCAGGAATGTAAGGAACTGTCTCCATCTGGGGCAGCGCGAAGCCGACCCCGAAACGAAGCGGCACACCCAATGCCAAATCGACCCCGCTACTCTGCTCGTCGAACGCAAGCTCCACAGCGTCGCGTCCGAGCAGCCGTACACCGTCGACCGTTCCGCCGAGTGAGAGCGCGGACAAAATCGTTGCGGTGGAGCGAGCATTTCCGTGACCGTTGAGCGCACCCAGTTCGGCGCGGCGCCACGGCGCGGTGTTGGCGGACTCGGCGTTGATCAGCGGGCCCAGGAAGGTTCGGCGTCGCACCTTCGACGGGTCGGGAATCTTCGACGAAGTGCTTTCAGGTGGCGGCACGACGGCGGCGATGCGTTTCCAGTCCTGCTCGTGAGCACCGATCTGGAAGTCGGCGCCGAGTGGGCGCGCGATATCTTCGGCGACGAACTGCGTCAACGTCTTACCAGCTGTTCGGCGTACGAGTTCGCCGACGAGATGTCCTTGCGTCGCGGCGTGGTACCCGGACGTGGTGCGCGAATCCCACCACGGCGCTTGCGCAGCCAATTGAGTAGTGGCCGACTCCCAGTCGTACATGTTCTCGGTGGTGAACGGGGCGTCCCAGCCTGAGACGCCGGATGTGTGCGACAGCAGGTGCCGCACCTCGATGTCGTGTTTGCCGTTGGCCTCGAACTCGGGCCAATACTTCGCAACCGGCGCATAGGGGTCCAGGAGTCCGCGATCCATCAGCATCAATGCGGCGAGGTTGGTGACCGTCTTGGTCGTCGACCAGACATTGGTGATCGTGTCTCGAACCCACGGACGAGTGCGAGCGGAATCGCAGTGGCCACCCCAGATGTCGACGACGCGGTGACCGTCGATATCGACGACGACCGAGGCACCGATTTCCGCACCCGAGTCGATGCCGTCCGCCAACGCATCGCGAACCAGACCGAAGCCCGGGTCCCAGTCGCCGTCAATCATTGCCCGGCGCACCGAGAAGTCGGTGCACCGCGAGATCGACATAGGTGTCTGCGACATCTTCGATGCTCAGATCCCCTCCGTCATTGAACCAGTTGCTGATTCCGTTCAGCATGTCCGTCACCGCGAAGGCAGCTACGCGGGCATCGGACACCGTGAACTCCCCGGTGTGCATACCGGCGGCAATGACCTCGTGCACGCGTCGTTGGTAGCGACGCCGATAGTCCTCGATCGTCGCTCGGTGTTCCACCGTCAGCGAAGCCAGCTCGTGGAGTCCGACGATGTATTCGACGCGTCGGAGGTTGAGATGTACCAGATGTGCCCGCACCATCGAGGCCAATCGTTCGGTGGGCGTGCCCGGTGCGTCGAGCAGGGGGAGATTCTCTTCGCAGGGCTCCTGGGTGACGGTAAGGCAGACCGCGAAGAGGATGTCTTCCTTGGACTCGAAGTGGTGGTACAAGCTTGCTCCGCGGATCCCGACTGCGTCGGCGATGTCACGCATGCCGACGTTGGCGTACCCGTCGCGCGCAAAGATCTCAGCCGCTTTCGACGCGATGTCCTCGCGGCGACGCTGCGTTCGGATTTGGCGTGGAACGACGGCTTCTCGATCGGCTGCGGTCATACCGGCTCCTCCGCTGTGGTGGCCATGGTCCGGAGGTTCCTCTTGAGGATCTTGCCCTGCGCATCGACTGGTAATGCTTCGACGATGTGCACGGATTTCGGAGCCTTGTAGGTCGCCAGTTCGATCCGGCAGTGCTCGATAATGGCTTGCGGATCGGGGGTGCACCCCTTGCGCGCGATAACGAATGCAGTCACTGCCTCTGACCAATAGGGATCGGGCACTCCGACGACGGCTGCCCGCAGCACCTCCGGGTGTGCGTGAATGGCCCGTTCGACCTCTTGCGAAGATACATTCATTCCCCCGGTCTTGATCATGTCCTTCATGCGATCGTAGAAGAACAGATTTCCATCAGCGTCGACGCGCACCATATCGCCGGTGTGTACCCAGCCGCCGCGAAAGACTTCGGCGGTTCGTTCCTCGTCCTTGAAGTAACCGAGCATCACCGATGGAGTGCGACATACCAATTCGCCGATCTCAGCGTTGTTGCCCTCGGCGTCGACGACCTTGATCTCCAGGTGCGTGACCGGCTTACCGATCCACGACGCGTCCCCACCGGGAATGTCGTCGAGAGTGGAAAACCAGCCGACCGAACCCAGTTGAGAAAGTTCGGACTGCCCCCAATACGTACCCCAGATCGCCCCCGGTGCCGCACTCGCCCACGACTCGATGGTGTGCGGTGAGACCTGTCCACCATAGGTGAGGCAGCGCCGGACCTGCCCGACGGCGGTGCTGCCGAAAGTGGAGTCGCGAGCGAGGGCCATGTAGAACGTCGGAGTTTGGGCGATGACCGAGATCTTCTCGTCGGCGATGATCTGCAGCGAGAGCGCCGGGTCGACGGTTGCCGGCAAAACGAGCGTGGCACCCATGAGCGTCAGCGTTGTCATCGATCCGAGGCCTGCGATGGTGTGGAACGGCATGACGAACAGCCAGGTGTCCTCGGGTCCGGTCCGCAGACCCCAACTCCACGCGGGCGCCGTGGAGATGAGGAAGTTGCGATGCGGAATCATCACACCTTTCGGTGCGGCCTCGGTGCCGGAGGTGTAGATGACCATGGCGACGTCGTTCTCGTCCATGTCGACTTCGGGGTCGGACGACGGCGTCTGCGCCGTCAACTCCTCGTAGTGCGCGCCGAACGTGATGAGCGTCGTCGACTCCGGTTTGACGTCGGCGACCGTGTCGGCGAACTCGACATCGGCTACCACCACCGTTGGCTCTGCGTGTTCGAGCTGGTGCCGCACTTCTGCTGATCGATACATGACGTTGATGCCGGTGAATGCGGCACCGATCTTGAGTGTGCCGTAGTAGGCGATGACCACGTCGACACTGTTGCGTGCCATGGACGCGACTCGGTCACCGTGTCGTACCCCGAGATCGAGGAGCACATTGGCGAATCGATTCGCGTGTGCGTCGAGCTCTCCGTATGTGGTGACCAGGCGCGTGCCGTCGGATCGGTAGCTGATGAACGCGGTCTTGTTCGGCTGCGTTCGCGCATGTCGACGAAGTTGGTCGCCGATGGTGGCGCGGCCGATCAACGAACGGTGATGCTGGGCTGTGCCGGTCACTGTGTCTCCTGGAATGTTCGGTCGGCTCAGAGCGCGGGGGACATGGCAACGCCGAACATCGGCTGAGTGAACGTTTCGAGGGCGACGATCTGCTCGACGGGATCGCGGGTGAGCTTCTTGGGAAACGGCCGCTCAGGGTATCCGACGGCGATGTGAGCGGCGGTGATGTAGCCCTCGGGGATTTCGAGTAGTTCGCGTACCTTGGGTTCTTCTGCGCACAACAGCGTGGTCACCGCGGTGGCCACGCCTTGATCTCGCAGTGTCAGGCACAGGTTCTGCACAGTCGGGTAGATCGAAGCGCCGCCGACGACGGAGAGTCTGCCGAGTTCGTGATCGGTGGGGTGCAGTCCGTCCACTGCCGCGCACACGACGACGATTGCGGGTACTTCGGCCAGGTGGCGGGCGAAGAAGTCGGCGTCCTGCACTGTTTTCGGGAGGGCACCGACGGCGACCGTTCCACCGGTGATTCCGGAGAAGTAGGCTTCCCACATCGGCAGATACAGGTCGGCGAGGGCCTGCTTGCGAGCCTGCTCGCGGACGACGATCCATCGCACAGGCTGACGGTTGCCACCCTGGGGTCCGAAGCGGGCGACGTCGAAGGCCTTTCTGAACACCTCGTCGGGGACCGGATCGCTGAGATACCTCCGACAGGTTCCGGTCGTGCGCATAGCCTCGGTGAGCTCCATATCGAATCCCCTTCGCCTGTCCGCTGTTAGGTAAGGCCTGAAGCATTGTGTGGTGTATGCCACATTGTCAAGTGCTGACTTTACTCCTGGTGCGGATTTGGAGATGTGCTTGCGGATATTCGCCTAACTGTGGTTAGTTTTTAAGAAGTCCGCTCTCCTCGGGCGCTGAAAGAGGGTTTTCATGTCTGCATCTGCGAATTCTGCCGACCTCGACCGACTGGCTCGGGCGCTCGACTCGGCAAACATGCCGAGCCTGGTCGCAGTGCTCTACCAACTCACCGGTGACCACGTCTGGCTGGAGGACCCCTACCTGCCGACCCGCAGCCGTGGCATGGACGACAACGATGCCGGTGGGTTTGCACCCGAAGTCGCGCAGAGGATCAGGGCTGCCGCGCTCGACGCCATCTTCGAGTGGACGAACGGTACGCCGCCCGCACTTCCATCGCCGTCCAACGATCAACTGGTAGAGATGATCAGCGCCGCGGTAGGTGAGTCGGTGCCACCGGAATTCGCGTCGATGATCGCCGAGGACATGGGATTTGTTGCTGCCGACGAACAGGTGGTCACGGCAAGTAGCCTGTCGGTCATAGTCATCGGGGCAGGCGTTTCCGGGATGCTCGCGGCCATCAAGCTACGTGAAGCCGGAATCGATCATGTTGTGCTGGAGAAGAATTCCGATGTGGGTGGCGGCTGGTACGAGAACACTTATCCAGGGGCGGGTGTCGACACACCTAGCCACCTCTATTCCTACTCTTTTGCTCCACGGTCGTGGAGCACACACTTCGGCAAGCGTGACGAGGTCTGGCAGTACCTCAGTGATGTAGCTGCCGACCACGATCTTCGAGACCGAATCCGATTCGATACCGAGGTCTCCACATCCGTGTACGACTCGGCGCGGCAACGATGGACCGTCACCACGACGAGCGGCGAAGTCCTGACCGCAGATGTGGTCATCACCGCCACCGGCCAACTCAACAAAGCGAAGGTCCCTCCGATCCCGGGGCTCGACGCGTTCCGTGGACCGATCTTCCACACCGCAGAGTGGCCCGAGGGGCTCGATCTGACCGGCAAACGCGTGGCCATCATCGGTACCGGCGCCAGCGCCATGCAGGTACTTCCCGCAATCGCCTCGACGGTCGGTCACGCGACAGTGTTCCAGCGCTCGCCGCAGTGGGTCGCGTCCAGTGACGTCTATTTCGCCCCCATCGTCGACGACGTCAGCTACCTGATGGAGACCGTTCCGCTGTATCGGCTCTGGTACCGAGCGCGGCTCGCATGGAACTTCAACGACCGCGTCCACCCGTCGCTGCAGGTCGATCCGGAGTGGGAGAACCCCGCACAGTCGGTCAACGCGATCAACGACGCGCACCGCCGAGTATTCACCCGATACCTGGAAAACGCGCTCGAAGGCCGGCCGGATCTGATCGAGAAGTCGCTGCCGGACTATCCGCCGTTCGGTAAGCGCATGTTGCTGGACAACGGGTGGTTCACTGCCCTTCGCCGTGACAACGTCACCCTCGTGGCCGAAGGAGTCGCCTCGATCGGTCCAGACACCGTGCGGGGACAGCACGGGACCGAGGTCGAGGTCGATGTCGTGATCCTGGCCACCGGCTTCGAGACGCACAAGTTGTTGACGCCGATCGACGTGCGAGGTCGCTCCGGTAGATCGATCAGCGACGGGTGGGGTTCCGAGGACGCCCATGCGCACCTCGGCATCACCGTGCCGGACTTCCCCAATCTCTTCCTGACCTGCGGGCCCGGTACCGTCCTCGGGCACGGCGGTAGCTACATCACCATCGCGGAATGTCAGGTCCGCTACATCGTGGATGTCCTGAAATACATGTCGGACAACCGAATCGGTTCTGTCGAGTGCAAGCCCGAAGTCGAAGAAGACTACGTGCGACGCCATGACGAGGCGCACTCGCGCATGATCTGGACGCACCCGGGCATGGACAACTGGTACCGAAACGACGCTGGACGGGTGGTATCGACATTGCCCTGGCGGATCGTCGACTACTGGGAGATGACCCACAGTGCCGACATGGGTGACTTTCTCGTCGAAGAGGCGCGGCAGGCATCGAGCGCCTGACAGAGCGGGCCGATGCGTCGATAATGGGATGCATGCTTCCCGTTCTCGATCTGTCACTCGTCGATACCGATCCGGACGGCTTCCGGGCCGCCTTGCTGGATGCTGCACACCGATTCGGCTTCTTCTACCTGGTGGGCCACGGTGTGCCTACCGCTCGCAGCGAGGAAGTCCTTCGGCTCGCTCGCTCGTTCTTCGCCCTCGCACCGGAGGAGAAAGACGAGATCTCACAACTGAAGAGCCCACATTTTCGCGGTTACTCACGCCTCGGGGGCGAGCTGACCAACGGAGAAGTCGACTGGCGTGAGCAGATAGACATCGGCCCCGAACGGCCCGTCATCGACGGCGCCGTGGGCTACTGGAATCTCCAGGGACCGAACCTTTGGCCCTCTGCACTCCCAGCCCTCGAGCCCGCGTTCGAATCCTGGGAAGCGACCATGTCCCAGCTCGGGTTGCGGGTCCTGCGGCATTGGGCGGTGGCACTCGGCGCTTCCGAGGACGTGTTCGACGACGCGTTCGCAGACAGTCCAGCGTCGTTGATCAAGATCGTCCGGTACCCCGGAAGCTCCGACAATCCACAGGGCGTCGGCGCGCACAAGGATTCCGGCGTTCTTACTCTCCTCCTCGTCGAACCGGACTCGGTGGGATTGCAGGTCGAAATCGAGGTGGGCGAGTGGATCGACGTACCTCCCGTCGACGACGCATTCATCGTCAACATCGGCGAGCTTCTCGAAGTCGCGACGCAAGGCTATCTGCGTGCGACGCGACATCGAGTGCAGGCACCCGAAGCGGGCGCTGACCGCGTTTCGATCCCGTTCTTTCTCAGCCCCGCACTGGACGCCGTCATTCCGATCGTGACCTTGCCCGAAGAGATGGCGGCGAATTCCAAAGGGGTCGAAGCAGATCCGAACAATCCGATCTTCGACACCTATGGTGCCAATGCGTGGAAGTCGCGTACGCGAGCGCACCCCGACGTCGCCGAACTGCATCACGGGATTACCTGAGCTTGGTCGGATCGTCAGAGGCGGCGCAGCCACCTGCGCCGTTTCAGGGGCGCAGGAAAGTCGATGTCGGCGAGCTTCCCGCTGTTGAAGTCGGCGACCAGGTTAGACACGGTTCCCTGTGCGCAGGACTTGTTGGTACCGATGAATCCTGACGGCCCGCGTTTGATCCAGCCGGTGACATAGGTTCCGGGAAACCTTGCACCGCCCGCCGTTTCGAGGACGCGGCCATCGTCGTTGGGAATGATTCCCGCCTGTTCGTCGAACGGCACACCTTCGATCGCCACGCCGCGGTAGCCGATCGACGTCAACACCAGGCCGGTATCGACGGTCTCGACTTCACCCGTCGCTACGCTCCGAACCCTGCCGCCGATGCCGGCGTCGAGCGTCATTCGATCGAACTCGACGCCGGCAACTGCCGCATCACCGAGAATTCGCCTAGGGGAGAGGAGATAGCGCAGCACGATTCGCTTACCGTCTCTTCCCTCCGAGTCTTCGAGTCTGTGCAGCAGGCGCAATTTCTGAACGACTGCATGCGGGAGCTCGTCGGTTTCGGTCAGTGCTACCGTGGCTGCGTCGAGCACAATCTCGTCGCGACGAATCGAAACGTCCACCCCCGGGGTGCCGAGTAGGCCGGCGAACTCCGGAACTGTGAAAGCCGACTGTGCGACGCCCCGCCGGCCGACCACCAGTACCTCTTCGATGTTGGACTCTCGCAATGCTTTCAGCGCGTGTTGGGGCACGTTCGTGCCGACGAGCCGTTCGGGATCGATCGTCAGGATTCGGGCTACGTCGAGGGCAACGTTGCCATTGCCGATGACGATCGCCCGTTTGTGGGACAGGTCGTAGTGGCGATCGGCATGATCGGGGTGACCGTTGTACCAGGCGACGAAGTCGGTGGCCGACCCACGACCGGCAAGCTTGGCACCGGGAATCGTCAACTCCCGATCCGAAGATGCACCGACTGCGTAGATCACGGCATGATGCTGATCCAATAGCTGATGGTGCGTAATATCCGCTCCCACCTCGACACCGAGATGGAACCGGAATCCAGGCTGCGCAGCGATGGTGTCGAACAGTCGAGAAACCTGACGGGTCTTTTCGTGGTCCGGCGCTACGCCCAACCGTGCCAGGCCGTGCGGGCGGGTAAGTCGGTCATAGACGTCGACCTTCACTCCAGGTTGGGTGAGGAGTTCGTCCGCTGCGTACATCGCCGAAGGTCCCGACCCGACGATAGCCACGCGAAGCGGCTGACGTTCCCTGGTGACCGTCGGAGCCGGTGAGACCGGCGCAAGCAACGGACGCGCAGGCCGATCCTGCTTGTAGAAATCGGCGTTGATCTGCAGGAACGGCAACTGCGCGTCGGTGAGTTTGGCTTTCGGCACGATTGCATCCACCGGACACGCCGAGATACACGCGCCACAGTCGACGCACGACGACGGATCGATATGCAGCATCTCGGCCGTCAGGAAGTCAGGCTCATCCGGCGTCGGGTGAATGCAGTTGACCGGGCACGCGTAGACGCATGACGCATCACTACAGCACGACTGAGTAACGATGTGGGGCATGGACTTCCTGACTGGCGACCCGGCAGTGGAGAGAAGTGAACTCGAGGCTCAAGCTGCGAAGTGGCCAGAGCTGCGATCGGGTTCGCTGCGGTAGCGCGACGCTCTGCCGTCGATTCCGCACGCCTTCCACAGTAGTTTTGCCGAGCGATTCATCATGCCGGTGTCAGTGGCCAGCATGCGAACGTCGCCGAAATAGTCCTGCAACCTGTGCTGGGATTGTTCGGTGCCCCAGAACAAGTCGTCCTTGACGTACTTCGGGATGTCGAACTTCTGCCAGAACTTCTTCGGTGGAATGGCGATGACATCGCATAGGATTCGCATGGTGATGGGGAATGCCAACGACAACAAGAAGCGTCCGAGCCTGGACATCTGCGGCACCCGGCGGCGCAACAGCTGGTGCGCGAACGAAATGTGACGCGCTTCTTCCGCGACGTGAATGACCATGACGCTCTGCATGATCGGATGAATGTTTTCACCCGATCGTAGAAACGCCTTTTGGATGTGGTCGATCGGCTCCTCGCCGGCGAGGACCCCGACGAAGAACAGCTCGGGCAGCAGCGTCGAGAACAATGGAATGATCGGGGAGATCAACTTCATCGGACGGTTCATACCTGGCACGTCTGCATCGATGCGGTTGACCATCTCTTGGAACATGAGGGTGTGATTGCACTCCTCGATCGACTCGTGGGTGCAGTAGCGAGCCTCAGGAGAGCCGTTCGGCAGTGAGAATACGTACTGCATCATCCCGCGAATGAGAATGTTCTCGAACTGCAATCCGACTTTGGCGATGTTGGCTTGGCGCCACATGCCGATAGCGATTTGTCGGTCTTCCGGCAGGGCTTGGTACCAGGCGTGGCCGCCGATCGCGTCGGTTGTGGCCGGAAGTATCCATCGGCGGTCGTTTTTGGTAACTTCGAACTCGCGAGAATCCCAGTCGATGTCCACGTACGGATCGAAATGCTTGTCCACTGATCCTTCGGACAGCAGTCGGAGCGCCTCGTTGTACTTTTCGGTCTCCGCGTCGGTGTCGGCCGATCGCGTGCGCGGTGCTGACGAAAGTGTCATCGCTGCTCCTTGGTTCGTTCGGAAGGTGAGAGTTAATGTAACTCGCCGTATCAGTAAATGGAAGCGCCCTCGTTGACTTGCTGTCACTGCTGCCGGGCTCATTGCTTCGATTTTACGTTTAGCGCATTTATGCGCTAATGTAAGCGCAGAATCGAGCTAAGGGAGTTGCACGTGAAAGTTACGCCGCTACAAGCCGATCGCGCCGCAGGCGTGCTACTGGGCACTGCCGCAGGAGATGCGCTCGGCGCTGGGTACGAATTCACTCACCCAGAACCGGGCACCACCGTCGACATGGTCGGTGGCGGAACATTCGATTGGGCCCCGGGGGAATGGACCGACGACACGTCGATGGCCGCTGCCATCGCTCTGGCGTCACGAAAGGGCGCAGACGTCGGCACCGGCGACGGCCTCGACGCCGTCGCCGCGAACTTCCTCGCCTGGTACGACACGAAACCAGCAGATATCGGCAACCAAACGCGGGCGGTGCTGCGACACCGTAGTGCAAGCGCCTCCGAGACGACCAGGTGTGCAGGTGCACTCACCGGCAGGACAGGTGGAAACGGCTCGTTGATGCGCACAGCCCCAGTCGCACTCCGCTACCTCGACAGTGCAACGAAGTGTGTCGAGGCCGCCGCCGCAATCAGCGCTCTGACACACTTCGACCCTCGCGCCACCCAAGCGTGTCAGATGTGGTCGTTCGCGATCCGCCATGCCGTGCTCGAAGGAAACTTCGACGGCATTCGGCTATGGGTCGACTCTGCGGAATCGGCAGCATTTTGGGGGCCGCTGCTCGACGAGGCGGAGCATGGTGAACCGTCGGACTTTCCCAACAACGGCTGGGTCGTCCACGCGCTGCAGACTGCATGGTGGGCGATTGTGAGAGCAGACCAGGGCGGACCACAGCACCTTGTCCAAGCCCTCGAATTGTGCGTTCTTGCCGGTGGCGACACCGACACGACTGCAGCAATTGCGGGCGGACTGCTAGGTGCCAAATGGGGCGCGTCGGCTGTGCCGACGCGTTGGCGGGCGATGCTCCATGGATATCCCCAACTCACAGCTGACGATCTCGTCGCGATTGCCGACGAGATCGTGGCTAATTCAGGAGGCACGCCATGACGATCATCGATGTCATCGAAGGCGATATCACCAGAGTGCGCGTAGACGCCATCGTCAATGCGGCGAACTCGGCGCTGCTCGGTGGGGGAGGCGTGGACGGCGCCATCCACCGAGCAGGTGGGCCGGACGTGCTTGCTGCGTGCAAGGTTCTGCGGAATACGTCCCTACCCAACGGTCTTGCAGCCGGTGGGGCAGTAGCCACGACGGCAGGTCTCTTGCCGGCCAAGTGGGTAATTCACGCGGTGGGTCCGCGCTATTCGGCACACGAGGATCGCTCCGGCATCTTGCGGGCTGCGTACATACGCAGTCTCGCAGTCGCTGATTCGCTCGGTGCACGAACTGTGGCCTTTCCGTTGATCTCCGGGGGATCGTACGGTTGGCCGCTGGAAGATGCGATAGCGCAACAGCTTGCAGCGATCGTCGGTGCATACACTCGAGTCGAGGTGGTGTCGGTGGTGGCCTTTTCCGCACGGGGAGCAAAGCTGACAACCCGGTTGCTGAGCTGACCCCACGCCGGGCCTCAGCTTCTGAAGAGGGCCGCAGCGGACTCGGGCAGCCGAGCGTCAGGGTTTCTGCGATACAGCTCGGCAGGCCTGCCGACGCCCGTGGTCGACGAATCGCCGGTGCCGATCAGCGCACCCGCGACATGCCGCCTGAAGGTGTCTTTGGGAAGCTCCTTGTCGTAGACGACCTCGTAGAGTCTCCTGAGCTCGAGCAAGGTGAAGGTGGACCCGAGTAGGTGGGCCGGGTCCACCTTCGAACCGTATCGCTCGCGCAGATCTACCAACGACAGCGCCGCCATAGCGTTGTGATCGAATGCGAGTTCAGAGGTCGGCGATCCATTGCTAATTTCGACGAGATCGACTGCGGTGCCTAGTTTTTCATAGGCCACTGCTGCGCCGTGCGCCATGGACAACACCCATCCACGATCGTCTCGGTCCGGCTCGTCGAACATCCCGATCTGATGAAACGACAGGCCGCTGAGGCTTGCCTTGGAGCGAAGGGCGCGTTCGGCGGCGTCTGCCAGTCGCTCACCCGGATGTAGGAAGGTTCCGGGTAGCGCACGACCCCGAGGTGACGGTACAGCGACGACGCACAGCGTGTTCTCTCGTACCGTCAGCACTGCGACATCGACGGCAACCGACGGCCGCGGATAATCCGTCAGTGGGGTGTCGGGATGATCCTGAGTAGCCACCCTTCCAGGTTAGCGCACTGTTGAGTTATCTTTGCTGGGCTACTGCATATCGAACAGTCCAGGTTCTTCGAGCGAATCGAAGAGGCTAATCTGCTCAGGTCGGGGAGTGAGCTGTCGCGTAGGCCGATGCGTTCGACGCATACTCTCGGCAACATAGGTCCAGCTCAGCGCGAACGAGTCGCATAGGACGGCTGCACGTACGCGTCGGTCGTCTCCGAGTCGATGTGCGTGATCGCGGAAGCGCTGGGCCATCCACTGTGCGCGCTGAACCAGCTCCCCGACATCCTGGCGTCGGCACAGGGTGTCTACTGTGACGGAATCTACTGGACCACCGGTCAATTCGCAGGCTGCGCGGAGCGTGCCGAGTGTTCCTCCGTCGTCAGACCACGACACCGGTGGATGCGGATCTTCGTGGCGATGAGTCGGATCGAAGACCGTCCCACCGACACGAAGAGCGAACGGTGTGTCGATACCTTCGAGGAAATGCCCGAATCGATAGAGCTGCACAGTCAATTGGCGGGGGATGAAGGTCCGCGTATCGATCGAAATACCCGCGAACAGTTGATCACCGGCCACGACGAAGGTGATGTTCTTCCATCTGCTGGTGAGCGAGGACATCATCCGCGACAGCGTCGCAGATTGTGACACTCCGGTCACCAGCGGTGCATGTACGCGGACCGACGTCGCGTCGTGATCGAAGCAAACGTGCACGGGGAGTGCGAACCCGTCTATCCGAATGTCTCCATTCGACTCTCGCGCAAGATCGAAGTGAATTTCGACAGTCTGGACGATGAGGGCACGTAGATGATCGAGGTCGAGGGGGATCACTGCCGTGGCATCGACTGTGCGGCAATCGACGGCAGTTCGGAACTGTCGACCACTTTCGCCTTCTGTTGCAGCCGACAGAAACGCCGGATGCGCGACATTCCAGACCTCACGGAACGCACGGACGATCGAACGCGACAGCTCATCGGCATTGTCGCGATGGCTGTTCATCGAGCGGCTGACGAGCTGGCCGACGTCGGTATGCGTCGCCGGCGTGACCCACCCCAGAGCCATCAGTGCAGCGTCGTCACCGGCAGGCGGTTCCACACCCTCGTAGAGATAGCTGGCGAGAACGGCAGTGCAGGCGATGGTGCCGTCGTGTTCGGCCTGGACTGCGATCCACGGGCTGTCCCCGTCACCGCGATCGAGTCCGGATTCCGCAGTGAGCGTAAGGGTTCCACGGCTCGGCATGTCCGACACGAACGACATCAATTCTTCGGCATACAACGACCACGCTTCGTCGATGGAGTCTTGAAGGTCGATCTTGCGATTGTCCGTCACGATGACGCCTTCCCTCTCGTCAGGCGGCCGAATCCGGCTGACGAGAAGGACAGTATCGATGGGGTACGACAAGAATGGCGGTTCCGGACCGCCCCCGTGTCGACAAACGTTTGGTGATCGACACTTTATGTACGGAAAGCCCAGCTGCGCTTTAGGTTTCGCAAGCCACGCCGTCTCCGTCGCGATCGAGCTTCGAGCTGTATCCCGGCTCGCCGGCATAGATCGGTGCCGCTCCTGCTGCCCGGACTGCGGTGCAATTCGCGTAGCTGACAGCGGAAGGGGCATCGGGTACCGCGACCAAGGGCGCGGGCGGAACGAAGACCGGCTCCGGCTCGGCAACGTACACAGGTGCCGGAGCCTGGACGTACTGCGTTGTCGTCGGCACCGGAGGTCGAGCGTAGATAGTTTCCGGCACTGGCGGAACGACAGTGCTTGGTGCAATCGTTGTGATCGGACTAATCGTGGTCGGACTGGTCGTGGTCGAGCGAAGAGCGCTCGTGGTCCTGGGGCTAGGCGTCGAGGTTGTCACCTGGGCCACCGCTGGGGCAGGAAAGGCCTGTGAGCTGCCCACCTCATCCGACGCGGGCGGCGGGGTAATGATCGAGAAAGCTACCAATGCGGGTAGTGCCGCAACGGCCGGGGTTGCCCATGGAACCCGACCACGTGAGGGCTTTCCGAAAACGTAGAGCGCACCGGCGGCAGTGATGCACGCGCCCGCAACGAGGCCGGCAAACGAGATGTCGACAAGTGAGGCGAACAGAAACAGAACGCCGATGGCAACAGATATCCAGGCCACGATCTTGCCCAGCACTGGGCGGGGACGTTCTGGACGGTCAGCACCGGGAAATACATAAGGCTCGAAGCTGTGGGGCTCCGAATTGGGTTCGGTCATCGTGCGGTCCTCGGATCGGACTAGAGGGGCAGGCTACGAGAACTTGTCCGCGAACGGGGCACTCGCCGGAAAGCTGGTGCCGCAGATACTGCATCCGCGGTGGCTGCTCGTACGAAGACCTTGTCGGATGTACGACCCTCTTTGTTACCTGCTGATCAGGACGCTTCCATCGGTTCGTGCTCACCGAAGGGCTCCGCGAGGCGAATGCCTTGTAGAACTGCAGGTCGCAGCGCAGTCGGTACCGCGAGAGCATCTTCGGCGGTAACGAGAATTCCCTGGTCTTGGAGGGAACGGACGCGATAGTCGATCAGCTGTGCTGTACGCAGATCCTCGCCCTCGAGTCCCTCGTAGTCTTCTTCGGCATTGTCGATGGGGAGGTCATCCGTCATTGCCGCGAGGAGCGTCTGAATTGCGAATGTGTTGGACAGTGCCATCGATACGTCGTCCTCGACGGAGGTGAGCTGATGACGGATGTGGTGTGTCAGCACCTCTCGAAGCGTGTCGACCGAGCGCGATCCGAAGGCGACCACATTCTTGCCCGGCACCACGTTGCTGCCATCGACCTCGAGTACCTCCGAGGCGATGGTTGCCGCCCAGTAATCCAATTCGGTGAGGTCCGCGGCTTGATGGTGTGCCGCATCGTCCGCGTTCGTCAGTGCAGCCGACAAGTCGGGAATGTCGGCGAGGGCGATCGAGGAACCGACGCGTGCCACGAGAGCATCGACACCTGAGATCAGGGGCAGTATCGCCAGCACTGCAGACTCCTCCTCTGCGGTGACCTCGGGCAGTTCGATGTCATCGGGTTCGAGCACGTCGGGATCGTTGTACACGAAGTCGTTGAGGTCTTCCATGCAGTGCGCGAAGTCGTCCTCCGAACCCGTCCAGGCGTCGGTCCCGTCGAGGAACGCCAGGAACTCGAGTACGGAGAGGACGATGTTGAGCGCGGCAGCATGCCCGTGGTCGGGGTCGGAACCCTCTACCCGTTCGGCCGCATCGACTAGGTAGTGCGCGTCGCTCGGCGTCCAGGCGGTGACGGAGAAGGCTGGGTTGGCCTTGGCCATCTGAGTGAGGGTGGTGCCGGTGAGTCCTGCTACTCGTTCGGCGTGTTCGGCCATCTCTCCTTGCTCGAGCCAGGTGGCGAAATCGTCGAGCAGATCAGTGGGGATCGATGCGGGCTGAGTGCCCGCAGAGTTCTGCCGTTTCTGCCGAGCCTTGGTTTTTGCTGCTCGCTTCTGGCCTCGGCTTGCCGGCCCTTTGGATCCCATGGCCCATAGCCTAACGGGCCTCACTGCGGTCGGGTCGGACCAGTTGCCCTCGAGCCGCGCGTATCAACTATATCGTGTCACGATATAGTTGCAGCGGAGGTCTTGCCGGGCTCGTATGTCTCGAGACCTCCACTCGGACCGTCTCGGCGACTATGGCCGACACCAGGAAGGGGCTCCGATGGACCCGATCAGTGCACTGTCTCCGACTCCAGCACGGGCGTGGAGTGAACTTCGCGCCGGAAACGAGCGCTTCGTCTCAGGCGAATGCCGGCATCCCCGCCAAGGAATCGACGACCGAACTCGGTTGGTCGACGTCCAGCGCCCGAAGGCGGTGGTGTTCGGGTGCTCTGATTCACGTGTGGCGGCAGAGATCATATTCGACCAGGGCCTTGGAGACCTGTTCGTCGTCAGAACCGCCGGGCACGTCGTCGACGCATCGGTATTGGGTTCGATCGAGTACGCGGTCGACATTCTCGATGTGCCACTCATCGCCGTCCTCGGCCACGACAGTTGTGGCGGCGTCAAAGCGAGCGTCGACGCTGTGGACGGTGTCGCGATGCCGGGCGGCTACATCCGCGACATCGTCGAGCGTGTCACGCCGAGTATTCTCGCCGGACGCCGAACAGGACTCAGTCGAATCGACGAATTCGAGGCGCGCCATGTCGAGGAGACCGTGCAGCTGATCACCGATCGAAGCAGGCTCATTGCCGACCGAATAGAGCGCGGTGCACTGGCGGTCGTCGGGTTGACCTACCGTCTCGAGATGGGGCGGGTCGTACTACATAGCTCGCTCGGTGACGTGGGCGGTGACGTCGAGGGTGACGTCATTGCGACGTTGACTCGTTGGACCGACTGCGGCGGCACATGGCGGCTGGTATCGCGCACCGCCACGAAGGCAACGGTGGCATTGTGCAGCTGCGACGGACGCGAAGAGATGCAACGCCTCGACAGTGACGATCCCGTGACGATTGCTTGGATCGAGAACAACGGCGAGGGCGTTGCCTAGCGCTCGCTCATGTCGCAGGCGGTGAACGGCGAGTCGCGGTCTCGCCGTTCTCGCACTGCGCCGATGAAACTCATCGAACAGGGAGGTTGCCGCTGTGTCTTCCGGCGAATCACAGGAACCGGTGCCGTTGACAAAACGGGAATTCGAATCGTTGGCGCGCTTCAGATTTGGAGTTCGTCGTTACCTTCGCTTCAGTGAGGAGACCGTGCGGTCCCATGGACTTACTCCGCAGCAATACCAGCTGATGCTGGCACTGAAGGGTTTTCCGGGGCGTGAGTGGGCTGCGATGCGGGAGTTGGCAGAGCGACTGCAGTTGCGTCACCACAGTGTGGTCGAACTGGTCGATCGCGCGCAGAAGCAAGGCTTGGTTCGTCGGGCAGCTGATCCGTCCGATGCCCGGACGGTCAGAGTCGAGCTCACCAGCGACGGTGAAATGACACTCGTCCGACTGAGCGCGATGCACCGCGATGAACTCCAGAGGCTGGGGCCGACAATCGAATTGCCGATCTTCGACGACCCGTCGGTCGGATACCGAACCGAACAACCTGCGCAAGGGTCCGGGAAGAGTCCCAAATGATACCTGACCTGCGTATGTATCGGATCGAGGGGTTGGGTCGTGATACTCGAGCATCATACTGCCGTAAGCTCCGGTGCGCAGTCGTTGTCGAAACCGCGACTGCCTACGGCACCATCGCATAGTTGCTGCCGTGATGACGTCGAATTGCGAAACAGGTAGGTGAATACGGTGTCTGCGCGTGAACAGGTGGCAGCGATCTATGAACAAGTTCTTCAGCGCAACGCCGGTGAACCTGAATTTCATCAGGCTGCTGCAGAGGTATTCGAATCGTTGCGTGTTGTCCTCGAACGCTATCCCCATTACGCGGACAGTGGACTCGTCGAGCGCTTGTGTGAACCGGAACGGCAGATCATCTTCCGAGTTCCTTGGGTAGACGATACGGGTGCGGTGCAGGTCAACCGAGGTTTTCGCGTTCAGTACAACAGCGTGCTCGGACCGTACAAGGGCGGTCTTCGGCTCCACCCCAGCGTGAATCTGGGGATTGTGAAATTCCTAGGTTTCGAACAGATCTTCAAGAACGCGTTGTCCGGTCTGCCGATCGGCGGTGGCAAAGGCGGATCGGACTTCGACCCGAAGGGTCGTTCCGACGCAGAAGTCATGCGATTCTGCCAGTCGTTCATGACCGAACTTCATCGTCACATCGGCGAATACACAGACGTTCCGGCCGGTGATATCGGTGTCGGCGGTCGAGAGATCGGCTACCTGTTCGGGCAGTACAAGCGGTTGACCAACTCGTACGAATCCGGAGTGTTGACCGGAAAAGGTTTGAACTGGGGTGGCTCTCAGGTTCGCAAGGAGGCAACCGGTTACGGCGCAGCATATTTCGTCGCCGAGATGCTCAAAACTGTCAAGTCTTCGCTGGACGGCAAAACCGTAGTGGTCTCCGGATCCGGCAACGTCGCGATCTACGCAATCGAAAAAATTCATCAGCTCGGTGGCGTCGTCGTCGCCTGCTCCGACTCCTCGGGTTACATTGTCGATCCCAAGGGCATCGACCTCGAGCTGTTGAAGGACATCAAAGAGTCGCGTCGGGCCCGCATCTGCGAGTACGTCGAGACCGCCACACATGCAACCTTCACTTCCGGTGGTTCGATCTGGGATGTCGCGTGCGATGTCGCGATACCGGCGGCAACTCAGAACGAACTCGACGAGGACGCGGCCGTCACGCTCATCAAAGGCGGCGTTGTCGTAGTCGCCGAAGGCGCCAACATGCCGACGACACCGGAAGCGGTGCAGGTGTTCCGCGACGCGGGCGTTGCCTTCGCCCCAGGTAAGGCTGCCAACGCAGGCGGAGTCGCGACATCGGCTCTCGAGATGCAGCAGAACGCATCTCGAGACTCCTGGAGCTTCGAATACACCGATGACCGCCTGGCTCGTATCATGACCGGAATCCATGGCCGCGTAGTCGAGACAGCCGAGGACTACGGGATGCCAGGGGACTATGTACACGGGGCGAACATTGCCGGATTCGTCAAAGTCGCTGATGCCATGATCGCACTCGGAGTGATCTGAGCTACCCCTGAAATTGCCCCGTGCAGTGACCTGCACGGGGCAATCCGATCGGAGACTCGACGTCATTGGCGATTCTTCGATCAGGCCTGGGGCGTTTGTGCGTAGGGATTGCGTGCGGCGCAGACTATTCGGCTGTCCGAGACTCCAGCAGTCGTCGTTCGAGACCCGCGGCAATCGAGACAACGGTAACGGTGCTTTCGGCGCCTGTGGGCAGGACGTAGGTGCGCTCGTCTCCCGCGCGGCACCCCATCAGTGCCCTGCCGAGCGGTGACAACGGTGAACACGTCGCTATTTCGTCCGCGGAGTTCCCGGTGGCCGCGGTCAAGACGAATGTTTCGACGTCGTCGCGGTCGTGATCGAACATCACGGTGACGAGCGAGAACGGTTGCACGGTGCCATCGTCGGTCACCGCAGCGGCAGCGGTCACCAACTCCTGGATCTCCGCGATGCGACGGTCGATACTCGACAATTCCTCGCGAGAGCGGTGGTAAGGATCGTTGTTCTCCAGATCGCCCATGTTGCGGAACTCGATCACATCGGCGGCGACTTCTGCACGCCGGATGTGCAAGGCGGACAGCTCGCTGGCCTCTTCTGATGCGGCACCTGCGGGCACGATAAGTTCAGTGGTCGTCATGGAGTTTCTCCTTGCACTAAAACTCGGCGGTGGTCCCATTCCGAGGTCGTGGAAATACAGGTATCGACGCGGCGAGCAGTGCTCGACACGTCAGATGGGTAATAAAAAACTGCGGTACCGATTCGGTGCTGCTTTTCGGTGATAAAAAGTCGACTGCCGACCAGCTGGATTACTGGATGCTGCTACAGGCCGCTGTTCTTTTACCAGGAAAAGTGAATCGGAAGCTGGATCAATGGTGGTGTTGAAACACCTGCACTGCGGCTGTCGGTACAACGTATTTTTTCCATGCGTCGACGAATGCAGGTGGAACAGTCTAGTGTCCTGGCGGCGCGGTGCATAAACAACCGCGTAGCTCTACAACAGTAGGAATCACAGCGTTCACACCTTCTTTCGCATCGCGTGTCTACCCTGACTGTAGCTTGAAAAAAATAAAACTCCAGTCACGGCCGTTTCAGCATCGAGACGAACGGGCGGTGAGGCCACCCTTTCCGTGCAGGGACACACCCGTGTTCACTATGGAATAGGTGCAGTCTCGTGGCGACACCACCGTGCGATGGCCTCCATTGCCACGCGCAACGATGAAGTAGTGCCGACGACGAGGTACGACGTGGATACGACCGGCGTTCCGTCAACCTCGATTTCGTACTTCAACCGCTGTGCCAGTCGCCTCGCGTTGTGGACCTCCAACCCAGCTCGGTAGACGGCTCGTGCATCGCACAAGACGAGGAGTCGGCATGTGCTGTACTCCGACGAAGCATCGACAGCTGCTGCGGCGAGTCTGTTGTTCTCTTCGGACTTCGCGGCGCGGTCGCGCCAGCGGGAGAGTATCCCGTTTCTTGTCGGCACTACCTCGGTGGTGACAATGATGGTTTCTGTCGGCATCGAGCTGCCGGGTTCACCTTGCGGCGCTGACAGCGTGGCAGGGGTGTCGCCACCGATCGGGTCAGAATTACGAAACGCCACCTCGACGCCCTGATCGACAAGCCCGCTGCGAAGGTCTTGGTGAAGCGGGATGGGCCGTCCGATGACAAGTGCATTGGTCGTGGTTCCCGCTCGCGAACTATCCGTTCGGCGATCGAACAGCGGTGGTGTCGGTATCTCGACGAGAGTCATATCGACCTCTTTGTTGCTGTGGTGAATTTGTGGGTACCGCGGAGAGTCGAGACAACGACACTAACGGCGCATCTGGGACACGCACAGCGCCTCAGGAGGACGAACGGGCCAGCTCCAGAGTTTTGTAGCGGCTGATGATCGTCTGGCGTGTGGCACGGTCGGTATCGGTCGCCAGCGTCAGTATCCAAGGGGCGGATTCGCTGAAGTTGTCGGCGCTGGAGCGCTGCAGATCGGCTGTGACATCTCTCGAGATCGCCTCGAGTTTGTCACTGGTCAGGCGACCTGTCGGGTCGGAAAAGCCGTACCCGATCTCCCACACTTGCGGAGGAGTAAACAACCCGGAGACATTGAGTCGGTCCCATTGCCGTGCCAGAAGAGGCGACGTCACCTCTTCGACGGTCCGTTCTCGCTGCACGCGGAACGGACATGCCGCATCTATAGCGATTTCCCCCTGGTCGAGAAATTGTCGAAGTCGTTCGGGTGAGGCGCATACCCGAAAATTAAATTCCATCATGACCGCTTTCACGGTAGACTCACTCCTTCGGTCCATTCAGTTCTATAAACTGTAGCCCAAAAGAAAATAAAAGCCAGTCGTGTGCATGCATGCTTGAATGCACACGAAAGTTTCTATGACGCAGCCGATGTGAGTCGAACTGATACGGCCACCAGTGGATTTGTTACTGGGTGTCGAAAGGCGCAGTCGACCGCTGAATTGTTCTTCTTCGAGTGCTTTTCACGACGATCTCGACTGACCCGATGTCCCTTGGCTCGATTTCCATGTGGGAGGGCTCTATAGTGCGAACGTCTTCTTCAGGTTCTCGATCACGCCATCGAGCCCACGATGGCCGAGGTACCCGTCGGGGCGGATGACGAACGCCGTCGGACCGGTGACACCGTATGCGCTGCGAACTTCGTTCGCAGTATCGACAACGACCGGCAGCACAGAGGTCACGTAGCTCGCCACAAGCAGATAAACGTCGAGAAGTCCGTGCGCGGCGTCGACGGCTCTAGCGCCAAGCTCCATTCGCCGAGGACTACATGCCCGCACCCGAACTGCATCACATTCAGGCCGTTCGCCGATGACGTACCGAACGCGGTCGATCGAGGAATCGGACGTGGTGGCAGTTACTCCGTCGGCGTCCTGCTCGACCGACACGATGCCGACTCCGCGCTCGACACTGGTTCCGAGCTCGGCAAGTCGCTCCGCGAGGATCCGCTCTGTCTCGTACTGGGGGAGCATCGCGAAGCTGTAAGGCACATCGGCGGGCAATGCCAAGTCGATTCGGCCGACCTGCTCGCCGGTGGTGTACACCGGAGGCTTTGTTCGTTGCTACATAGGGGGTAAGAGGCCAAGCGAAATCAAATCGTCCAGCAACTGTCGTATGTTGCCGGTGTCGAACGAGAGGAAAGCGCGTTCGGTCTCGATCGCGGCAACGTGCTGGGCCAGCACCTCGGGGTCACGCAACGCGAGGATGGTAGCCAGATCCGAGGCCTTGGCGCCGCTGTGCGCAGCCTGCGCGGCCAGTAGGACGTTGAGGTAGCCGTGCTGTTCGAACCCTGTGTCAGCGTTGGTATTTCGAATCGCGTGGTCAAGTCCCGCGACAGCCTTGAAGGAGATTTCACGTCGCGCAGCCTCGTGGATGGCAGCGGCCAGTTCCTGCTCGCCAGGATATGCGTCCGCGGTGACGCCGCCGGTACGGAACGTGGCGTGGTAGCCACGCTCGTCCACGGCGTCGAACACCTCGGCTCGATGTTGTCCGCGCGGGATCTCGACGTAGACGTCGATGGCCGGGTCGACGGCACCCAGTGCGGTGATGTCGGTCCCGTTCGGCAGTGCGACTTCGATCGTGGCGACGGTCAGGTTCGACTTCGCATACATCCGATCGAGCGCGGCCTCGACTGTGGCGGGACCACCCGACGCGATCAGCGATATCGATATTGGTTCGGTCACATAGATGAGGTCGTCGAGACGGGGAATAGGAATCATCAACGGACCGACGAGGTCCGAGAATGCTGCGTCCCTGTACGAAAGATGCTGCTGGACAGCGGTCTCGAGCGGAGTGTCACCGGGCTGGAGGAGGGCCGCGTCGTCGCACAGTCCTCGGAACAATCTCGGAAACACTTATCTCACCCGACTGCCGTTGTCGGGTGCGGTGATGCACAACGTCGAGTCGCGTTCAGTCGATCGGTCGGGTTCCGCGGAATCGGTCACCGTCCAACTGTAGCGACCGCAGCGCAGTGGTCCACATATTCAGGTGGTCGGGCCATTCATCGGCTCGGTGCCGTGAAGCTCGATGTCGAAACCGAAGTATGTCGGTCTGCTCGAGTAGGGTCGAGTGACCGTCCGTGCAGTGAGCGATCGCAGAAGGAGACATTTCAGTGGTGCTGAGGCTTTATCGCGCCACCCGTGGGGATTCGCTCGCAACGGCACTGGCTGAGGTGATGTCCAGCCCTCTGGCCGATCCCTTTGCAGCCGAAGTGATTTCGGTCCCTGCGAAGGGCGTCGAGCGCTGGCTGACTCAGCGTCTGTCTATGTCGCTGGGTGGGGCATCGGGTGACGGTATCGGCGCCAATATCGAGTTTCCTTCGCCGACCCGCCTCGTCGAGGACGCGCGATCGGCGGCCCTCGGACGCGATCGCGACCTGGAACCATGGTCACGCGGACGCGTCCTGTGGGCGACGCTCGACGTCATCGACGGCTCGCTGACCGAACCGTGGTGCGCGGTGCTCGCCAAGCACCTCGGTAACGGAACGGACGAGCACCGGGCCGGACGTAGATGGTCCACAGCAGCCCACCTGTCCGAGCTCTTTCGGACCTACACCGCGGACCGTCCGTCGATGCTCGTCGACTGGTCGGCGGGCGTCGACAGTGACGGCTTCGGCGGCGCTTTGGCCGAGGACCTGCGCTGGCAAGCCGAACTGTGGCGTGCGGTTCGCGCCCGTATCGGACACGCGAGTCCTGCCGAACTTCTCGACGATGTGTGTGCAGCCATCCGTGCCGACCGATCGATACTCGGCCTCCCTGAACGGGTGTCGATATTCGGTGCCACGAGACTGACAACCGATCAATTGCAGGTGATAGCCGCGATCGCCGAACATCGCGACGTGCATGTGTGGCTGCCGCATCCCAGCGATCGAATGTGGACGCAGCGCGTCGACCAGCAACGCGTCAACAGGCGATCCGATGACCGATCGGCAGTGACGATAGAACACCCACTGCTCGCCAGCCTTGCCCGAGACGTGCGTGAACTGCAGATGCGACTCCTCGGGCTCGGTGGCGACCTCGTCGATGCGGTCGAACCCGGTGCCGGCGTTCCCGACACGTTGCTGGGCCGAGTGCAGGACGACATCGCGAACAACCGAGCCCCAACCAGGACAGCCGAACCGGACGGCACTATCGCCGTCCACGCGTGTCACGGTGCTCCACGCCAAGTCGAGGTCTTACGAGAGACCCTGCTGCACCTGTTCGACGATGATCCGACGCTCGAACCCCGCGACGTGCTGGTCATGTGCCCCGACGTCGAGACATATGCGCCGCTGATCAGAGCGACTTTCGGACAGGGCGGGCTGGCACATCCCGGTCACACCCTTCGCGTCCGGCTGGCCGACCGGGGGCTGCGGCAGACCAATCCGCTTCTCGCCGTGATCGCGACATTGCTCGACCTTGCGGTGGGACGAGTGACTGCCAGTCAGCTTCTCGACCTCGTCGCTGCCGACCCGGTCCGCCTTCGGTTCGGCTTCTCCGATGACGATGTGGAACGCCTCCGTGAATGGACACAGGTATCGGGTGCTCGGTGGGGGATCAACTCCCGTCAACGCGAGAGCTTCGGCCTCGGCGGCTTTCGGCAGAACACGTTCAACAGTGCCGTCGACCGTCTGCTGTTGGGCGTAGCCGCCGACGAAACCGCTCACGAGTGGCTCGATCTGGCACTGCCGGTCGACGACGTCGATGGCAACGACATCGACCTGACCGGTCGGTTCGCGGAGTTCATCGATCGCCTGGCGGTGACCTTGCGTGATCTACAAGGGCCACAGCGGACGGCAGAATGGTGCCACGCACTCGTTCGAGCACTCGATCTGCTCGCGGAGGTTGCTCCCTCCGACGCATGGCAACGCGCGCAAGCACTACGTGAACTCACCGAGGCCACCGAGCACGGCGAAAATTCGGTCATCCGGTTGGCCGACGTGCGGGCAATGCTCACGCGGGCTCTTGCCGGACGGCCTTCGCGAGCCAACTTTCGTACCGGCGAGCTGACGGTCTGCACCATGGTTCCGATGAGATCCGTTCCGCATCGGATCGTGGTGCTTCTCGGCCTCGACGACGAAGTGTTCCCACGAGCGGGCAGTGTCGATGGCGACAACGTTCTTTCTCGTGACCCGGCCCCCGGCGAGCGTGACGTCCGCAGTGAGGACCGTCAATTATTGCTCGACGCAGTGATGTCGGCAGGGGAGAAGCTGCTGTTGTTCTACACGGGTGCCGACCCGGTGTCCGGTTCGGTGAAGCCACCGGCAATTCCGCTCACCGAACTTCTCGACGTGGTCGCGGCAACTGCAGGAGCCGATGTGGTGACTCGACATCCCCTGCAACCCTTCGACTCCCGAAACTTCGATCGACGTGATCCGCTCAGCTACGACAAGGCCTCGCTCGACGGAGCGCGAGCGAGTCAACGCGAACCAGTCGCGCCGCCGCCCTTTCTCGCCTCCGCGCTCCCGGCGCGAGGTCTCAGCGACGTGGCTCTAGGCGACGTGGCTCTCAACGACCTTGTTGCTTTCCTCGAACATCCCATTGCCGCATTTCTGAAACAGCGATTGGGCATTCGCGTGCCGGAGATCGAAGACGATCTGTCCGATTCACTTACCGTCGAATTGGACGGACTGCAGAAGTGGGACATCGGTGATCGCATGCTCGCCGAGCGTCTTTCGGGCACCGAAGTCGCGGACTTCCGTGCTGCAGAGTGGCGGCGCGGAACCCTCCCGCCGTTTCATCTCGGCGAAAAGCAGTTGCAGGACATCACTCGCGCCGTGGACGCGCTGGTCGACGTTTCCCGAGAAGTTCATGCCGGTGACGCAAGCGCACTCGACATATCCATCGAACTGCGATCCGGTCGACGACTGAGCGGGACGGTCACCGGAATTCACGGAGACACCATTGCCAGGACGTCGTATTCGCGTCTTGCGCCGAAGCATCGTCTGGCGGCATGGGTTCGACTCCTCGTCGTTGCAGCACAGGATGATTCGCGACGGTGGCAGGCCGTCACGACGGGCCGCGGTCCGGGGAACCGAGCGGCGTGGCGATCGACGATCACGGCACCCGCGGACGCACTCGCGCAACTGGAACTGCTCGTGGCCCTACGGGACCTCGGTTTGACGTCACCGCTTCCGATCGCGCCGGGGGCTTCGTCGGTCTACGCAGAGCGGAGGTTTCGCGGTGCATCGGTCGACGACGCCATCGCGGCGGCCGAGAAGACCTGGTCCGACAAATTCGGTGATGCAAAAGACCGAAGTATCGCTTACTTGTACGGCGCCGGCGCCTCGTTGGAGGTATTGACGTCGACGCCGGTGCGATCCGAAGATCCTCATTGGGGTGAGGAATCGACGCTCTTCGGAGTTCTTGCGCGCCGATTGTGGTGTCCATTGCTCGACGCGGAAAAGGAGGGCCAGCCATGACCGACTTCGACCTCCTCGGTCCACTCCCCGAGGGAACCACTGTCCTCGAGGCCAGTGCAGGAACGGGCAAGACGTTCGCTATCGTCGGTCTCGCGACCCGGTACATCGCCGAGGGCCTGGCGGATGTCTCGCAGTTGCTGCTCGTCACCTTCAGTAGGGCCGCAACTCAGGAGTTGCGTGAAAGAACGCGCAATCGATTCGCCGAGGTCGCCGGCGGGCTGGGCAGTTCGTCGACAAGCAACGACTCCCTCGTCCGTCATCTGGCTGAGGGGACGGAAGAAGAAGTCGCCCTGCGTCGCACACGGTTGCTTCGTGCATTGTCCGAATTCGACTCGGGAACCATCGCGACGACCCACAGCTTCTGTCAGCGCATGCTCGACGGGTTGGGCATCACCGGAGAACGTGAACCGGAAGCGATTCTTGTCGAGGCAGTCGACGACCTGACGAGCGAGGTGGTCGACGATATCTACCTGCGGCGATACAGCCGTGCAGAGTTCGAACCGCCTATCGGGCCTACCGACGCTCGTCAAGTGGCCCGAGAAGCGGTTCGCGACAGACAAGCCCAACTGGTCCCGGAGCGTGATGAAGACACCGAAGCGGGCCATCGCGTCATTTTCGCGGAAGAGGCGCGTGCAGAAGTGCATCGTCGCAAGAAGCTAGCCGGGATACGAGATTTCGACGATCTACTGAGTTTGCTCCACCGTGTTCTCGTCGATCCCGAGCACGGTGACGCCGCGTGTGCGAGGGTGCGGGAACGATTTCGGGTAGTGCTCGTCGACGAGTTTCAGGACACCGACCCGCTGCAGTGGGACATTCTTCGTCGAGCATTCCACGGCAGGTCCACTCTGCTACTGGTGGGCGATCCCAAGCAGGCCATCTACGCGTTCCGCGGCGCTGAGGTACTCAGTTACCTCGATGCTGTCGGCCTCGCCGATCGACACCTCGAACTGACGAGAAACTGGCGAAGCGATTCCGGTCTGCTCGGTGCACTCGAAAATGTTTATGCTGGAGCAGCTCTCGGGCACGGCGACATCATCGCTCACCCCGTGGGCTCGACACACGACGTTTCTCGGATGTCCGGTGTACCGCCGCTGCGCCTTCGCTACCTCCCTCGGACAGGTGCAGGCCCGCTCAACAAAGCGGGGTTTCCAGCGGTCGGCATGCTTCGTGACCGTGTCGCCGATGACGTCGCGTCCGACATCGTCGAGCTCCTCCAGTCCGCGATCCCGCTTTCGCTGCCGCGGCGTGGAGATACTGTTACTCCGGGAGACATTGCGGTACTGGTGCGGACACGCTCACAGATCGCACTGGTGCGTCATGCGCTCGATCGAGTCGGCGTGCCCTCGGTACTGGCCGGCGGGTCCAGCGTGTTCGACACGCTCAGCGCAAGCCACTGGTTGTGGTTTCTGCAGGCGCTCGAACAGCCACACCGTGCCGATCGTGTTCGCCTCGCCGCACTCACTCCGCTGTTCGGATGGACCGCGGAGAAGCTGGACAGTGGAGGCGACGACGCCGTATCCGACGTCAGTGCTCGATTGCGGGACTATGCAGTGTTGTTCGCGTACGCAGGTTTTGCCGCCGTATTCGAAAAGCTCGCCTCCGAAACACGGTTGGAAGGCCGGCTACTCGCACTCCGAGCCGGTGAGCGACACCTCACCGATCTTCGGCACGTCGCCCAACTGCTCAATCGTGCTGCCGTCGAGGGCTCTTTCGGGCCGAGCGCACTGACCCGCTGGCTCACCGACAGGATCGACGATCCGACATCGGGCAGCATCGCCGACCGCAGCAGACGTCTCGACAGCGACGCAGCGGCGGTACAGATCGCCACCGTGCATGCGAGCAAGGGACTGGAATTTCCCGTCGTCTACATTCCGTATGCGTGGGATGCGTCGAAGAATCCTTATCCCAGCACGCTTCTACTGCACGACGAGAGCGGCAAACGTGTCCTCGATGTCGGAGGCCGTACCGGTCGCGGATACGCCGCTCGCAAACTGATTCGCGACAAGGAAGAAGCGGGCGAAGAACTTCGGCTGCTCTACGTCGCGCTCACCAGAGCTCAGTGTCAGGTCGTCCTATGGTGGGCGCCGGCATTCTCCACCGCAGCGTCGCCGTTGCATCGGCTCATCTTCGCCCGGGTGTCAGGAGTGGCCGAGCCCGAGGAGAAGGCCAAGGTACCCGAAGACGTTGCGGTGGAGGGCAGGCTCGAGTCCTGGGCCGGTCAAGCGGGTGGCCGGATTTCCATCGAGACAGTAGGCCTGCGCAGTGCAGTCCCAACGTGGAGCGCGGTGAAACATACGACCGAAGAGCTTGCGGCCGCGACGTTCACCCGTAGTCTCGACATGCTGTGGCGTCGCACTTCCTACTCCGCGTTGACCGCCGCAGCGCACGACGTGCCGGGGGTGTCGAGCGAACCCGAGCAACCAGAGAAGGACGACGAGCCAGCGGAAGCGCGGTCTATCGACGAAGTGCTGGAAGGGATTCCGTCTCCGATGAACGGTATGCCCGCGGGGGCCGACTTCGGCACACTTGTGCACGAGATCCTCGAACACGTCGATACCGCAGCGGTCGATCTCGACGCCGAAGTGCTTCTTCGATGCAACGAAGCGGTTGCCGAGAGGTCGGCCGAGATCGATCCGTCAGCACTTGCTGCGGCGTTGATGCCGGTCCTGCGAACTCCCCTCGGCTTCGGGACGCTCGCGGACATAGCTCCACGTGACCATCTGGCCGAACTCGACTTCGAGATGCCACTGAACGGAGGCGACGATCCCGGGACAACGAACGTGACTCTGCGGGGTATCTCGCGACTGCTCCGCACTTATCTGCCCGCGGACGACGCGCTTGCCTCATACGCGGACCAGCTCGAAGTTCTCGAATCGAAGCCGCTGCGTGGCTATCTCACCGGCAGCATCGACTCCGTCCTCCGAATACCTGGGCCCAAGTACGTCATCGTCGACTACAAGACGAACAGGCTCTCCCGCGGTGATCTGACCGTCCTGCATTTCACCAGAGAACGAATGGCTCAGGAGATGATGCGCTCGCACTATCCGCTGCAGGCGCTGCTGTATGCGGTGGCGCTGCATCGATATCTGCGGTGGCGCCAGCCCGGGTACGATCCCGAGGTCCACCTCGGTGGGGTGCAATACCACTTCGTACGCGGCATGGTCGGGCCCGAAACACCCTCGGGTTGTGGGGTGTTCGACTGGAATCCTCCTGCCGAACTGGTTACGTCCGTGTCCGATCTCCTGGCAGGATCAGCCGTATCATGACCGACGCACAACTGGTTCAACGAGCCACCGGTATCCTGCGCACATTCAATTCGGCGGGCGTCCTGGCGGCAGCAGACGTGCACGTCGCTCTGCGGTTGGGCGCGCTCGGCGGTGAGCCGTCGGAGCACGTATTGTTCGCGGCCGCCCTCGCGGTTCGAGCTGTCCGGTCCGGTTCGGTATGTCTGGACCTGAACCGGTTTCGCGAGGTCACCGTGGACGAGGAAGCGGATGTCGACCTCGATGCCCTCCCATGGCCGGAGCTGGCAGACATCACCTCCGCGCTCCGTGTGAGTCCGTTGGTGCGCGGCGGAGATCGCGGTCCACTGAAGCCTCTTCGCCTCGTCGCGACCGACGAGGGTGAGCTTCTATACCTCGATCGGTACTACCTGCAGGAGCGAACAATCCGCGAGGTTCTCGCCGGACGCGACGAGTCACGTCCAGTCGTCGACTCCGATCAGGTCATGACTCTGCTGGACACGCTCTTCGTGGACGAACATGGCGAGCCCACTGCCGCGCCCGATCGGCAACGCATCGCTGCTGCTCTCGCCGCCACGTCGTGGACAGCTGTGGTCGCGGGCGGACCGGGTACGGGCAAGACTCATACCGTCGCGCGTGTGCTGGCGATGTTCGTCCGCCAATACGGACCTTCGATCCGCATCGGGTTGGCAGCCCCCACCGGCAAAGCGGCTGCGCGACTACAGGAATCGGTGACCGAGCAATCGGAAAAGCTCGGTCTACCCGACACCCTCACCGCGATGACCCTGCATCGCCTGCTCGGTTGGCAACGTGGAAGCAAGAGTCGATTTCGCCACAATGCCTCGAACAAACTGCCCTTCGACGTCATTGTGATCGACGAGACGTCGATGGTGTCGCTGACAATGATGAGTCGGCTGCTCGAAGCCGTCAGATCGGATACCCGGTTGATACTTGTCGGCGATCCGGATCAATTGACCTCGGTCGATGCCGGAGCCGTGTTGGCGGATCTCGTGGCAAGACCTGTTCATGGTGAAGCCGACCCCGAAATGGATGCATTGATCGGCCGTGACGTGGACGCCGTCGACGATCCTTACGAGGCCGCGCTGTCGGGAGGGGAACGCGACCGACTTCGAAGTGGGGTCGTACGGCTGAGCCGAGGTAGGCGCTTCGGCGGCGCGATAGCAGAACTGGCAGTGGCAGTTCGAGACGGTAGGTCCGAAGAGGTGATGCGCCTGTTGAACGACGATCGCGAGGAGCTGTCCTTCCATGCGCCCGCTGACCTGTCAGCACTGCGGACCGACATCCTTCGGACTGCCGACGCTGTAACCACTGCGGCCAGGGCCGGTGACGCCACCGCCGCTCTGGGTGGGTTGGAAGCCCACCGGTTGCTGTGCGCGCACAGGCAGGGACCCTACGGAGTGCAGCGGTGGGCGCGGCAGGCAATGGAGTGGGTGGCGGAATCGTCCGGTGTCTACCTCGATCCGTCGCAGTGGTATCCCGGCCAACCGTTGCTGGTGACGGCGAACGATCACGAAGCGCGGATCTACAACGGCGATACCGGCGTGGTCATCGACACCGGTGACGGCGCGCTGATGGCCGCATTTCAGCGCGGATCGGAGCCGTTGTTGGTTCATCCGAATGTCTTGTCGTCGGTGCAGACGGTCTACGCGATGACCATCCACCGAAGCCAGGGGAGTCAGTACGACACCGTCTCGGTGATGTTGCCGGCCGAGGCGTCATCGCTGCTGACCCGGGAACTGTTGTACACCGCGATAACTCGCGCTCGTGTGCATGTTCGGATCATCGGGACCGAGGCCGCGGTACGCGCTGGCGTCGAGCGTCAGGTGCTACGAGCGAGTGGATTGCGCCGGACCCTACTGACCTGATTTCTCCAGTCAGTAGACGTCTCGCAGGTAGCGCTTGTCGCGCTTGAGCGTGGATATGTAGTCCTCGGCTTGATCCGAAGTAAGGCTGCCGTGTTCGGCGACGATGTCGTGCAAGGCTGCATCGACGTCCTTGGCCATTCGTGTCGCGTCGCCGCACACATACAGATGCGCCCCCTCCTCGATCCAGCTGAAGAGATCTTTGCCGCTTTCGCGCATCCGATGCTGGACGTAGATCTTGTCCGTCTGATCACGAGAAAACGCCAGATCGAGCCGGTTCAGAACACCGTCGCGCGCCAACCCTGTCAACTCGTCCTCGTACGTGTAGTCGCTACTTCGATGTTGGTCTCCGAAGAACAGCCAGTTCCGTCCCGATGCTCGGCGCGCCCGACGCTCGTGCAGAAATGCGCGGAACGGGGCGATACCTGTGCCGGGGCCGATCATCACGACCGGCACATCGTCGTCGGAGGGCAGCCGGAACGACTTGTTGGGGGAGAGGAAGACACCGGCACTCTCGCCCTCACCTACCCGATCCGCGAGGTAGGTCGAACAGACACCGCCGTGATTACGTTCCGAAGACCGATATCGCACGCTCGCAACGGTGACGTGCACTGTGCCCTCGTGCGCCAGCGGCGACGAGGCGATCGAATAGACGCGGTGCTGCAAGGGCCGCAACAACTCGAGGAGCTCGGACGGTTCCATGCCGAGTTTCGGATCGATCGAGAGAACGTCGAGGACGTCCTTGCCCCAGATCCACGCGTCGAGAGAGTCGCGATCACCGGTGGAGAGGATATGCCCCAGCTCGTCGTCTCCGGTTCGCTCGGCCACGGCCTCGATGAGATCCATCGACGGCACACCTATCTCGAACGAGTACGTGAGGAGCTCGTCGAGGCGCTGCTCGGAGCCCTTGAGAGTGACGGTAACGTCCGGGGAAAGACTGAGTCGACCGATCAGCGCATCGACAACCTCAGGATTGTTGATCGGCCGGACGCCGAGCCCGTCTCCTGGCTCGTACACGAGTCCGCTGTCGCCCAGAGCGAAGGCGTAATGACGGACTTCCTTCGACGAACCCGGGCCGGAAAGAACACGGTTTGTCAGCACGGTGGCCTGATAAGGGTTCTTGCGATTCCACGGGGTGCGTTTCGGTGTTGGTTTGATTGCGGCAGGTTTTGTCTTTGTCGACAGCGGTGCCGCATCCGGTTCCCCGCATTCGACGACGCAGTCCACACCGTCGACCGTGCCCGAATTCCCGAGTCCTTTCAGTGGTGCGTCGATGTCGCGACCCGCCTCCCGCTCCGTCGTAGCTGGTGTTCCCGATTCCTTGACGGCGAAGTATAGGCCGCCCAGTCCGGAGTTCGGCTCCGCTGGGAAAAGATTGTCGCAGAGTCGAGCATCATCCGACATCTGTGCTGAGAGGTGTTCGCTGGAGAACTTCGATGCCGTTCGCCTCGTAGAGAACCTCGTACCCGGAGGACAAAGCCACGTAGAGCGCCTTCGAGTCACCCTCTTCATCGGTCGGCCAGCCTGCTGGATCGGATCGGTTGACGACGATCCAATCCGGTGTCGTGGTGTCAGTCGGACGCTGGGGGAAGACCGAAACGTCATGGGTGGCGACGAACTGAGGAACCAGATTGTTCGAGGCCGCGATTCGCTCGTCGCGGGGGATCGAATCAGAGATGACGCGCGCTGCCGCCGTCTGCGGGTCGACACGCCAACCGTCCGCACTGGGCAGTCGAGCCAGCGGCAGAAAAGGCAAGGCCACCACAGCGAAAACAGCAACTGCGACTGCCATCACCCGGACGCCCCGCTCGATGAGTTGTCCATGACGTCGACTACGCACCACCGCGTCGATGAGCGCAGCGAAGACGATCACCATCAAGATGGCGTTGTAATGGAAGATCGGCTTCCAGAAGTTGGAATTGTCGCTCAGGAACCGCCAGGCGACGGTCGGTAGAGCTACCAGCAAGAGGGGGGATCGAATCGCGGCGAACCCTGATACTGCGAGCAGCAGGAATGCAGTTGCAGCCCGTGAATCTCCGTCGACGAGCCCGTGGGCGGTGTCGGCAATGTCAGACCCGAGCGGCGGCAACTTCGACCCCTGGCAGTAAGAGTCGTCCGCACTCATCAGCGGAATGATCCCTTCGACCGCGAGCAGCACCCATCCGAGACCCCACAGTGCAGTCAGAAATCCGTAAAGTCGGGTTCTCCCCGCAGGCCACAGTGCGACGAGAAGTCCGATAGCGGCGACGGTCAAGCCCATGTCTTCCTTCACGAAAACAAGGGGTAAGGCCCAGGCAAGCGCGGGGAAAAAGCGCCGCGTACCAAGGGAGACCAGCGACATCGCCAGCAACGGCATCGCGAAAGCGATCTCGTGGAAATCGAAATTCAGCGCCGCCTGCACACCCCAGGACAACTCGTACGCCGACGCGACGACGACACCGATGAGCGCGCCGAATTCTCGAACCGCCCAGCGAGCCAGCGGAATGCCAGCGGCCGCGGACAACAGGGCCTGGGCCACGAGCAGCGTCTCAGCGGAATGGAAAAGTCGGTAAATCGGCGCAAGAAGCGCAGTAATCGGAGAGAAGTGATCCCCGAGGGTGTTGTAACCGGTCCCAAGGAGATCCGACGCCGGTGCACGCCAATTCGCGTACGACGAAATCTGCTGAACGAAGATTCCCAGATCGAATCCGGACGTGCGGAGTTGGCGATGCCCCAGGACGGAAGCGTCGCGTACAGAGGTGCCAGGACGAGGAACGCCGCAACCGGGACAACTTTGTCTGCGCCCCACCCGGTTGCGCTCGATCGCCGGTACCTCGGCGACTACTGCCGTAGGCGTAGGAGATAAATCGGTGGCTGTCACAGGGAGAGAGGTCTACCCGACCCACATCGGACAAACCTGAGAAGACCAGGTGAAACAACTCGGCTGCTGAGGCAACGTGGTAACGGTGCACACACATGTTCCCCCTTCGGTGAAACATGTGTCAGTATCATCGCGGAAAGACTCCGGTCGGTGGGGCCGACAAACCGGGATGACGACAGTTCGACGAGTTCGCAGGGGCGGGGACCGAACACATGGATCTGTTTCAAATAGCCGTGATTGCATTCTTGGCAATTGGGTCGTGCGCCGTGCTCGCCGGGATCGGTGCCACCGTGGTCAGCAGCGAACGTCGCTCCCCGAGCCGTCGAAAAAAGACCGGAATTGCGCCCGGCTGGTACCCCGACGCGCAGGACGAGACGCTCCTTCGATACTTCGACGGACGGGAACCCACCAGACAGACCTCCCGACGCGAACAGTCCTGACACCGCGAACCTGCTCACTCCGCAGGCTCCGCTCCCGCCTTCCCGCGTCGGCGGCGCCTGGATCGACGCGACGGTGGCTGAGACGAAAGATGGTAGTACAGAGCATCTTCGGAATCCTCGACGACGACCTGAACGACATCCCCGACTTCGAGGAAGTCGTCGACATCGATCCGGTCCGTGGCTCCGATGACGGCCTTCACCGACCTAGCCGGGATGAGCCCGCGTCGACCGTCGGGGCCCACGGCCAATGCGTAGCGCGGACCGGTTCTGGTCACGCGCGCGCTGATGATCGCGGAATCCTTCGGCACCGGAGTCGGCTCGGCGGCAACATCTTTGGCGGCTGTGGTCTGTGAATCGAGTTGTGCTGCGAGATCGTCTGCCATGAGATCGACTTGCAACAGCAGATCGGCCATATGTCGAGCTTGATTCTCATGAGTCTTCGACGGCTTGAGTGCCTCTCCAGGCTTGTACATGTCCTCGTGGGTCAGCTCGCCCCAGGCGTCTTGCAGCCGGGTTTTCACCTGAACCTCCACCTTGACATCCATGTCGCCCTGGTGCGTTGCAACCCGAACGAGTAGCACCGCGTGGTACGCCCGATAACCGCTCGGTTTGGGAAACGCCACGTAATTCATCGGGTCCTTTGCGAAGCGCACCGAGCACTCGGGATCCCGACAAGCCAACTCCAACGCCTCGACAAACGCGTGCAGATCGCGGGGGCTTTTGCATAAAACCTTGATTCCGATGAGATCACCGAGGGCATCGACGACCTCATCCACCGTGCTGGGCTCGGTTATCCGGCCTTCGGCGATCTTGCGACGCAACTTGTCCGCGGCCCGGGCGGGGTCCTTGATTCGCGCAGACTGGGCATTGAGGCGATCACGATCGACATTGTCGAGAATCTCGTCGGCAATTGTTTCGAGAAAGTTCTGCGTGGTGACCAGCGCTGCTTGCCAAGCGCGACCACGCTGCAGATACACCTCCTCGACGAGGTCATCGATGCTCGTCGATGTTGTCATGGGAACTGCTTTCGATCGATGAACTTCGGCCTTGGTGCACCGAAGGCTAGCGCAGGGATGAGCGGCCTCCGACCTCTGCCGCGGTACGTCGTGCATCGGGTGTGAAAAAGTACCGCGCATCTGACGGAGGAGAGCACTATTGTCGAAGAAATGACGACCACAGTCGCAGAGGGCGACGAATTCGTTGCGCAGTTCGACCCGTACCGGCGTGAGCTACTGGCTCATTGCTACCGCATGACGGGGTCCATTCACGACGCCGAGGATCTCGTTCAGGAGACGTACATTCGAGCCTGGAAAGGCTACGGAAAGTTCGAGGGCAGATCGTCCATGCGGACTTGGCTGTATCGCATTGCCATCAATACCTGCTTGACGGCATTGGAGGGACGCTCGAGGCGTCCGCTGCCCACAGGTCTCGGGGCACCCAGCTCGGATCCGTCGGATGATCTGATCGAGCGTCACGAAATTTCCTGGCTGGAGCCGATCGCAGATTCGGACTTGAGCGATTCGGGCGATCCAGCGAGCATTGTCGTCGGGCGAGCATCCATCCGTCTGGCATTCATCGCTGCCCTGCAACACCTTTCGCCGCGGCAGCGTGCGGCACTGCTGATGCGTGAGGTTTTGCAATGGAAAGCCTCGGAGGTAGCCGACGCGCTGGCAACGACCACGACGGCGGTCAACAGCCTCGTACAGCGCGCCCGAGCGCAACTGGACTCGATCACGCCCTCCGAGGACGGAGTCGTCGAGCCTTCGTCGGCGCAGATCCAGGAACTGCTGGAAAAGTATGTCGACAGTTTCGAGCGATACGACATCGGTCAGCTCGTCGAGCTGTTCACCACGGACGCGGTGTGGGAAATGCCGCCGTTCGTCGGGTGGTACCAGGGCGGGGAAAATATCGGAGCGCTCATTCGAGGCAATTGCCCGGCCAATGGGCCCGGGGACATGCGCATGCTGCCCACCGCTGCCAACGGCCGGCCTGCATACGGGCTGTACATGCGAAACGAGTCAGGCCGACATGTCGCTTTTCAGTTGCACGTTCTCGATTTTCGAGCCAATCGCGTCGCACATGTGGCGTCCTTCTTCGATCTGACACTCTTCGAGAGATTCGGTCTGCCGGCACACCTGTGACCGGGCACGAGCGTCGGCGAACCGCATCCTCTCGGCGCTGATCCTCAGGGCCATGGAGCGACCGGCTTGTCTCGGGTGCGTAGCTCTGTAGCAAGATGGGTCCGCGGGAACGAGCTGATAGCGCGTTCCCGCTGTTTCGTCGAAGAGGAGAATTGATGGATTTGGGACTGTCCGGCAAGTCGTTCATCGTCACTGGTGGAACCGAGGGGCTCGGTCTGGCCAGTGCTCGCGAATTGCTGCGAGAGGGCGCGAAGGTCACCGTGTCGTCTCGCTCTCAGGAGAAAGTCGACGACGCGGTGACAGAGCTCGGCGCTCATCGCCCGAACGCCGTGAACGGAATGGTTGCCGATAATGGCCACCCGATCAGCGCAGAGCTTGTCGTCGAGGCTGCCCTCGCGCACTGGGGCAAGATCGACGGTCTCGTCGTCAGCGTTGGCGGGCCACCGCGCGGCACAGCATTGGAAGCAACGGACGAGCAGTGGGAAGACGCGTTTCGTTCGATTTTTCTCGGAACGGTACGGCTCGTCAGGGCGGCAGCAGCATCGATGACGGAAGGCGGCGCAGTTGTCCTGGTGCTGTCGAGTTCGGTGAAGTCGCCGTTGACGGGCCTCGGAATCTCGAACGGTCTTCGACCCGGGCTGGCAATGGTCGCCAAAGATATGGCTGACGAACTGGGCACACGAGGAATTCGTATCGTCAGCGTCTTGCCAGGCAGATTCGATACAACTCGCGGCGGAGCCGTCGGCAACGAGGACTTGGCTCGCATACCTCTTGGGCGTATCGGTGACCCCGACGAATTCGGAAGGGTCGTCGCGTTTCTGGCGTCACCCGCCGCGTCGTACATCACGGGTTCGACGGTCACCGTCGACGGCGGGGCGCTGCGAGCATTGTGAGCAACGGTCCTTTTGACCAACTATGGCCGATCGAACGCAGGTGACCCCGCACCAAGCCCGTGGGCTGTGTGCGGGGTCACTGAAAGCGAAGTACGGGGACGTAGCTGCTTAGCGTGTGCTCGATGCGATGCGTGCGAGCATCCGAGAGAACACCGAGCCGTCCGACCCGAGGGCATCGAAAGAAGTCCAGTCAGCTGGAACTGCTGCGTCGCCCTTGGCGGCAGCGAGCGTGCGCACCAACTCGGTGCGGCGTTCGATCGCGCCGAGAATATCGGCATCGAGCGTGACTAGCTGCTCATCGAGCTGGTCGATCTTGACTTCGTCTGTTCGTGCTTCGATGGCGCTGATGGCGAGCGAATCGATCTGCAATGTCACATCGTCTCCTTTTGTTCGCGTCCTGAGGAGTGAGTCGTTCAGATCCTCAGAACTGTTACACGATAGTTCTATGTGTCAACGATGTTTCGTACCCTGCACCAAAATGCCTAGTAATCAAGCGGGGGCCAAGGCTTTCGGGCTGTGATGCTGGCAACAATCGAGGTCCACACCGTCGATTCGACGCATTGGTGCAGTGGCGACCCTCTAACGCGGCGTGAGTAGCCACTTCTGGGGTAGAGCGTTTCGAAGCCATATCAACTATTCGGAGCGGGACCTCTGCGGTACTGCTCGTGCAGGCAGAATCCTTTGCGGGCTACACCGACGATCGGCACGGTGAACGTCAGTTCGGGTTTCGGGATTGTCAGTTCGGGTTGCGGGGTAGTCGTCGAACAACGACTACCGCAAGGAGCTCCTCGTGCGCTATGACTACCTCATCGTCGGCGGCGGCATGGTCGCCGACGCCGCAGCTCGCGGCATCCGCGAAAAGGACACCTCTGGGACAATCGGCATTCTGGGGTCAGACAGCGACGGGCCCTACACCCGACCGGCCTTGTCGAAAAAATTGTGGACGGACAAGGACTTCGGCCGCGACCAGGTCCCGCTGAACACTGCGTCCGACACCGGTGCCGAGGTGCGCACCAATACTCGAGTCCGGTCGGTCGATCGTGAAAACAAAACGGTGACGACCCAATCCGGGGACGCGTTCGAGTACGGAGAGTTGCTGGTTGCAACCGGAGTATCACCAGTCCAACTGGATATCGCGCCCAGTCCGAGAGTGATCTATTTTCGGACATTCGCCGACTACCGCGCGCTGAGGGACCTGACCAAGACGGCTTCGCACATTGCCGTCGTCGGAGGTGGGTACATCGGTACCGAAATTGCGTCGGCGCTCGCACTCAACGGCGTCGAGGTCACGCTGATCACCAGCGACGACGTGGTGGGTGGTCACATGTTCCCGGCGTCGCTCGCGGCGGCATTCGAAGCAGGGTTCAACGAACATGGCGTCACGATCCGGCGGGCAGTGAAGGTGACTACGGCTGCCGAGGCCTCGGCTCGAGTGCAATTGCAACTCGACGACGGCTCGAACGTAGAAGCAGATGGAGTGGTATTGGGCCTCGGTGTGCGCCCCAACGTCGAGCTTGCCGAAGCCAGTGGATTGGCCGTCGACAACGGCATCGTCGTCGACGAATACCTTCGGACCGACGATCGTCATGTCTACGCGGCAGGCGATGTCGCCAACTATCCCGACGCAATTCTGGGCCGTCGACGCATCGAACACGTAGACAACGCAATCGAGATGGGTAAGGCAGTCGGCCGCATCATGGCAGGCGATACCGAGCCGTACACCTACACGCCGTACTTCTATTCGGACGTCTTCGACGACGGCTACCAGGCCGTGGGAACCGTCGACACATCGCTGCGTGCCGTAGAGGAATGGAAGGTCGAGCCAAAAGAAGGCGTCATCTACTATCTCGAAGGCGACACAGTGCGAGGGGTACTCATGTGGAACGTGTGGGAAGGCCTCGACGAGGCCAAGGCGCTTCTCGGTAAGGAGAAGGACGGAAGTCACTGATTCGTCCTGATGCCCTCGGCGTCGGTTCTGGACCGGTCGCGCGCCAACATGGTGAGAATTCTGGAACAGTGGGTTCTGGTCGTACGCCACGAGGAGCTGACATGTCCGAGCCCACAGAAATCGGTACCAGCCGAGAACGCGTCGAAGAGCAGGTTCGCCGTTGGTGTGAGCGTGCGCGAGTGGCTGGCAGATGGCCGATGCTGTCCGACGCGTCCGCGGTGGCAATCGCTGCAGGCAGGTTGGATGCCCCCACCAGGGAAATCCTTGCCGCGCGGCGTAGAGCAGGAAGGTCGGTGCCCTCGATCGGAGGCTTTGCTGCTGCGAGAGCTCTCGCCGAGGAGCGAGCACGATGGTTGGTCAAGGATACGAAGAACAAGCCGGGATCCGCGCTCGTCTACCGGATGCGAGCCGCTGAGCTGACCAAGCGTCTCGATCACCTCCGAACGATCGTGGTGATGTCGACCGACCACTACGCACACGGTGTACGTGCCGTTCGACGTGAGCGCCGCGACGGAATTCATTTGGATCTCTACCAGCGAGACGCACTCTTCGATGCGCTGCTGCATACCCCCGTCCCGAGGCAGCACATCGGCGGGTTCGCCACTAGAACAGGGCTGTCGGTTCTCGACCTTGCCGCCGATCGCGTGGCTGAGGTATCGAAGAACACTCGGTTCGAAAATGTGGGGGACCGCGCGTCAGCGATGATGGCTGAGGTCGCAGATCAAAAAGACGATGTGTTCGCCGACCGATATGAGACGCTGCTGTTCATCGCCGGCACGTCGTACGATCGCGTGAATTCCTCACCGGCGTGGAGGTCCGAGCACTTTCTCGTCCAGCGCACGCAACTCGACCTTGCCGAGGAACTCACACAGGTCGCCGTCGACACCCTCTCCCTGCACGACATCAGCATCGAACTCGACGATATCGCCGCGGTGATGCTCGACGACGCCACGCGAGTCCAGGTCGCCACCCGCCGTGCTGCGCTCGAGTCTGTATGGACGCAACTGATCGACAGGGTTGCCGCGTTGGTCAGGGTCGCGGACCTGGTTACGCGAGCCGAGGGCGACCATTCTGCGATGGACGTCACAGCCCCGTCCAACCGGTCCCACACCGCGTACCGCCAGCCTAGGGCCCCGCACGCGCGGCCGGTCACCTCGAACGCTTCACGGTCGGTGTCGCCGATCAGCTCCAACGGCCGTGAGTCCAGCACCAGCATCCCGCCATCAGCCGACGACACCAGAAAGTCGGGAGCGTGCCGCCGCTGCTTCCCGCCGTGCGGCCACAGCAGCCAGAACGGCTGGGACACGATAGTCACCACCGAGACGTCGAAATCCAACGCCACCAGATGATCCCGCTCAACCCACGACTCGAATCCGATCCTGCAGCCCATCGTGGCAGACCAGTACCAACCCGGAAAATTCCGCTGACCCCGATACGACGGAAACGACCGCACCGGTCGACCCAGCTCGCCCACAACCTCAGGCAGCGACATCCACGGCAGACGCCGCTCCACGCCACCCTCGGCAACGAAGACGGCCCCGAAATCCCTGACGGATTCTGTCTGCCCTACCTGTTGTTCCAGCACCGGGACATCATCTCGCCACATTCGAGGGGCGCTGTTGTTGCTGGGCGGCCGGATGTCCGACTATTGGGGGGATGCTGTAGGTCGTTCGTGGTGGGGATGTCGGCGTTCGCCGTCCCATCGGGTGTCCGAGGGCTGGCGCAGGAGTCCTGGTAGCTGTTCGTCGCTCCAGTACCGAGAATGCCGTTCCCAAGTTACCGATTCGTGCCGACGTTCACCGCGCTGGCCGGATCGACGATCTTCGTCAGTGTCGGCCGCGGCGTCTCCCTGCGTGCCATCGAGGACAACGTCCCCGCGGGCGGCAACTCGACACGGTGGTCGGCTCCGAGTTTCCGCAGTGTCTGCACACAATGGTCCCAACGAACCGGCGAGGTGACGGCCGAGACAACGGTCTCGGCAAAGCCCGAGGATCGCACCTCTCCGTCTGTGCTGGACAGGACGAAGGTGTGTGGGTCGGCGAACTCGACCTTACCTACCGCTGCCGCGAATTCCTCTCGGGCGTCAGCCATCAGTTCGGTATGGAACGCACCCGCCACACTCATGGCGACTACCTTGACGTCGGGCGGAGGGTCGCTTGCCAGCGCAACGATGCGGTCTCTTGGGCCACCGACCACCACCTGGCCACCGCCGTTGTGGTTCGCCACTCGCAACCCCGCGCGTGCGGCGATCTCCTCGGCCTGCTCGGAATCGACTCCGAGCAATGCCGCCATGGAACCGTCGGTGCTTTGGCAGCATCGCGCCATGGCAACGCCTCGCGCTCGCGCCAGTGCAACCGCGTCGTAGGCAGTGAGCACCCCGCTCCCGGCCAAGGCCGCGAGCTCACCGACCGAATGCCCGACGAAGACGGTGTCGCGAGGCTCGAGCTCGGCACTGTCGAGTGCGGCGAGGCCGAGCAGTGAGAACGCAACGATGAGGGGCTGCGCCACTGCGGTGTCGACTATCTCCTCCGGGCCGGCTTCGGTACCGAAGTAGCGCAGGTCCAGTTCTGCTGCGTCGCAAAGCTCCTCCAACAAGCCGGCGATCCTGTCCGAGACCGCCGCGTCGACGGTTTCGGGGTCGGAGGGGGACAACCAGGGGGCGAGCATTCCAGGTTTCTGACTACCCTGCCCGGGCGCTACGATTGCGAACACGATTCTCCATCACTTCCTTCTAGACGATCCCGATGCGCGAAGCCGCGACGCCCGCCTGGAAACGGCTTTTGGCGTCGAGACTCGACATGGTCTTGGCGATATCGCTACGCACTGTGCGAATACTGACTTCGAGTTTGCTGGCGATGGATTCGTCGGTCATGCCCTCTGCGAGGTAACCCAGGATCATTTCGTGCCGGGCCAACGCACTTCGGGGTGTATCGGCGTATACGGCTCTCCGAAGTGGACGGGCGGAATTCCACAGCTCGGCCGACCGCAACGACAATTGCGTGACTTTGTCTTCATGCGAATGCAGATGCACTGCGTCGGGATCGGCAAGGTCGATGGCAACGCTGCGGTCGACGATCACCGCACGGTCGACGAGTTTTTTCGATATCCGTATTTCGCAGCCCATGTCCATCAATTCTTGTACTACCGCATTCAATGCGGGAAGGAATCCGAGCGCCGCCGTCCACAACATCTTTACCTTCATGCCCTTGCGCCGAGCAAGTTCGGCAATGTAGGGAGCGTGCTCGAACGAATGGGGGGTGTACACCGGGGTTGCGAAGATCAGTTCCCGGCGGCCCGTCGCGACCAGTCTCTCCACGAGCACCGCAGCTCGGTCGAGACCGCCGACGTGCCACCCCGGTGCTATCGAGGTGAAACCCTCGTGCTGCTCGATGACGTTCTGAATCAGCTGCGGCGCAGCGACGAGTTCCGAGGAGTCACCTGTCTTGAACTGCCGGGCAACGAGAGTCGGGAGCGCCAACCGAGGTTCGATTGCTCGCACGTAGCCCGGCTCGTCGGCGGACGGGGCGACCATGCGGGAGTTCTGCAACGCACAGATGTCGTCGACGACGGCGGAATCGTCCCGTGGCGACTGCGCAACCAGGTCAGGTGGATTCCACCGCGCGCGTTGGAGCAGCGCACGGTAAACCTCCTCGGTCTGCTGGTTGAAGATTCGTATCCCCATCTACCATTCCTAGTGTTAACAACATCTCGTGTACAACACACAGCGCGTCGAATATCGAGGTGCACATGTGGACGGAGAAACGATCTCGACACCGAACTCGTTCGATCCGCGTTGCCGCGCATTCACCAACTGCCGAGTCCCCGACCGGACCGTATGGATCGTAACCCTTCTTTACGAAGAGGAAGTAAACTACACATGGCCCGCAGTTCACGATCGATTAACCGAGCAATTTCGCAGAACTATCGAGCGCGGATTTCGCGTAGCCCGCCCGACAAAGCGCACGAAAAGCAGATAGCGTTGAACTTGCTTTGCCGAAACTCGTTGACGATTCAACTCCGGAGGAGATCAATTATTCGATTACGTCGTTTAGTGCACAATGGCAATGAGAACGATGAACATCGAAGAAAGGCAGCAGTTCTGTGACGAGCAAGACGACCCGATACTTCGCCGCCGCATGCATCATCGGCGTGGTTCACGCCGCATTCTCCGGCTACTGGGCTGCGGGCGGGCGGTGGATGCTCGGAACCGTGGGTTCCTGGGCTACCGAGTGGGTGGACACCGACCCGGGCACCGCACGTTCCGTCCTGGCCGGGTTGACGGTCTTCAAACTGGCGGCCGCCGTTCTTCCCCTGCTCGCTCTGCTCGGTATGGTCCCGCTTCGCCCCCTGATCTTCGCCATCTCGTGGGCAGGCTCGGTCCTGCTCATCGTGTGGGGCGGACTCTCGTTCGTAGGCGCAGTGATCGGCCTGATCGCCTCCGACGACAACCGCGAGGTCAAGATCGGGCATCTCTTCTTCGACGGTGCGTTCTTCCTGTGGGGCGCGGCACTGCTGGCCGGCCTCGTGTCCAAGCGCAGAGCCGACCAGCGCGTCGCGGTCCACTGACCTCGTCGAGTACTCAACCGCCGACCGTTGCAGATTCCTCCGCGACCGACGCGATTGCGGCCAGGAGGTCGCGGCGAATCAGTGCGCTGCCCGGCTTGATCATCGCCCAGTAGGCGGCGAAGCGCAGTGAGGTCCGCGCATCGGTGGTCGCGACTCGGGTCCGCGTGGTCAGCAGCGTCCCGTCCGAACCCTCCTCGACGGTGAAGTTCATGGCCACCTTGGTCCATCCAGGAGCATCGAACTCCTCGAACACTGCGCGGTCCGATCGAGAGATCCCCGGACGCCTGCTGGACGAGAAGTCGTAGCGGGCGATGTCCGCCAGCAGCAGCTCGACGCCTTCGATGCGGTCGATCTCGCGCGGTGCGAATGCCTGTAGTGCCGGCTGGTTCGACTCCGCCGCAACGCTGTCGGACCAGGACGGGTCGACCCACGCTTTCGGGCCCATTCGGATGCGGAGCAGTGCCATCGAGACCGACAGCGCGGATACCGGCGTCGAATGCAACGCACCCCACACAGCAGTCGTCGAGGCGGACACCGTGCGGTGATGCGTCTCCTGTTGCGTATATCGCGGCATGACGTCGTCGAACAGACTCATGTCAACTCCTCTTCTCGTGTGTACGGCAGGTGCGGAACGTCGAACTTGTTCTGTACGTGATGCAGGTTGTGCAGTAGCGCGGTCGATGACATCGCGTGCGCCCGTGTATCACGCAACGGCAACGGCATGGAACCGATCGAGGACCACTGCAGTCGCCCGGTTCCGTCGATCACCGCGCGTGACCGTCCCCGGTTGTCCGGATGCAAGCAGTAGGGGACGTCGAGAATGCCTCGGTCGAGTGCGCGCACGAGGGCGGTATCGATGTCGCGGTGGCAGTCGAGGGCGCCCTCTATCAGTGCGACTGCTTCCTCTTCTATCCCGCTGTCGCACAATGGAATATCAGCGGGTACGGCGGCGTCGGCTGCGTATTCCAGGGCAGTGACGTTCTGTTCTATCGTAGGTATCCGTTGCGACTCGGCCACGGTCTTCACGATCAACCGGTCTGCCGATCCGGCGACCGCCAACCGTGCGGCGGCACCGAGCAGATCGGTGGCCCCACCCACCGTGGTCGGGTACACGCCCATGTATGCGTAGACGACGATGTGCCACTGCGTCGTCGGCAGGTAGCGAGCAGCGAGGCGGCCGAGGACCTCGAGCGCTTCCCGGTCCTGCACCTCGTCGGTCTGCTGCGCGTAGCTGAGCGACATACTCGTGAGGCCGTGTTCGGCGAAGAACAGTCCCTCGAGAATCGATACCGCCACGAGAAGACTCGGCGGGCACAATTGACCCATGAGGCACCCGCCGAAACTCTCCAGATGTGGAATGCGAGTGGGGGTTCGGGCCGAGGCGAGCGTTTCGCACGTGCGCGCCCAGTCGGTGACGGCGTCGGCTACGGGTGTGCGCCCGTAGGGAAGGCAGTACGAGATCGGACCGCCCTCGGTGGCGCTGAGTCCGACCTGTACCACCCGATCGACGATCGGGTGGGCGAGGGCGGAGCCGTGTCGGACCTGAACGGGGAAGCCTGCTGCCACACTGTCGGCGATCACCCAGCCGGTGACCGAAGGATCATGCGTCAGAACGGGATAGCCGTTGAGGTCGGCACCGGATCGCACTGCCCGAGCTGCGGTCTCCAGATCTCCCACACGGGTGAAGCTGTCCAGGGTGATGGTGCCGACTGTGTCCGCACGGGCATCGGCGGTGGCAGCCAGACCCGATCTCATCGTGTCGGGAACGGAGAAACCCATCCGCGGTTGCACCACGAGGCCGCGCGAGTTCCGAACGTACGAACCGAAGTCGTCCATCAGGCCCGCACCAGACTGCGTGTGGCGGAGTCGAGGAAGCGCGTGAGGCCGTCGAGGTCGGACCCACCGAGGAAGACGGTGTCGAACCCCGTATCGAGCAGTCGTGCGGACAGTTCGTGACCACTCTCGCCTACCGTCGTCAACTTGCCTCCGATGACGGCGGGGATGCTGCCGACCTCCCGACGTACCCGTTCTATCAGGCGCGCACCGTCGATGACCCCGTGACCGTTGACCGTACTGACCACCAGCGCATCGGCTTCGGTGCGCAGACAGGCTTCGATCACCACGTCGTCGGGCACACACGGTCCCAGATTCGTCACGGTGTGCCCGTATTCCTCCAACAGCAGCGCAAGGAACACGAGGTTCCAGGTGTGTGCATCGGAGGACACGGTCGTCAGCACGATGCGCCGTCCGGTACCCGGTGTCGACGGCAGTACCGCGTTATCCGCAGCCACCGGCGGAGTCCGTATCGTAGGCCGCGGCGGTGAGGAGTCGCTCGACATGTTCGTCGACCGAGGGGGGCTCCTCGTTCGACACCTCGACACCTGCCACGGACAGATCGGTGAGGAACCACTCCAACCGGTCGATTCCCCAGAATCGCTTGCGCCGGTTCACGAAGTACGGGACGCCGAAGATGTCCCCGTGATAGGCCTGGTACAGAGCATCTGCGCCGGCATCCCGGATGGACTGATCATCCACGGCGGAGCGTACGGCTGCCGGGTCGAGTCCCGCCGTTTCGGCGGCGTGGGCGACGACCGTCGGATCGCTGATGTCCTCGCCGCGCTCCCACCGAGCGGCGACGACGGCGTCGTAGAACTCCCACTGCAGGCCGGCTCGCTCGGCCAGCAACCAGGCGAGATGCGACGGCTCCCACCAGGGAGACATATCGACAGGCCAGGTCATGGAGAGGCCGTAACGCTCGGCCAGACGCTTGGTGTCCTGCAGAATGTACAGGTGCTTGGCCTTGCTCATCGGGGCGTAGATGATCTCGCCTCCGCGTGCGGCCAATCGAGCGGCAGTGTTCGCATCCGGTTCCCAGAACGGTTTGAACTCGAACGTCTCTCGCGCGGTGGGAACCCGACGGTGGAGTTCGTGCATGGCGATCCAACTGAACGGACTGCGGAACGAGAACCAGACCTGCGGCGGCTTCGGAGTTCGCGCCATCATCTACCTCCCAGCAGCTTGCCGCGAGTCTCGTCGTCGATGATCGCAAGCGTGCCCGCCTCGGTCCCGCGGCTGACCGCGTAGCCGTGCACGACGGAGGCAGTGGCCGTGTGGAACAGCGTGCCACCGCGTTCGACGTACATGTCGATCTTCGCCGGGTACATCACGTCCTTGATGACCTCGTCGACGCGCATGACGGTGTGGAGTGTCTCACCCATCAGAGCATCTTCGAGAAGGGTTATACGCGAACGTGATACCACCGGAATCCACCCACGCTCGGCAAGGACCTCCTCGATGGCCAGACCACGATCGTGCAGGAACCGGTCGACCACTTCCTCGACTGCGCGTACGTAGCCGGAGTGTTGGAGCCGTAGCGAGTAGTGGCAGTAGAAGTACGGGATGCGCCACGACCAAAGAAAGGCCCCTGGATTCTCGGAGGTCAACTGCGACAGAGTCTGTGGTCCGGTCGTGTCGAGCGGGGTGATCTCCGAAACGGCATCGACGATCGAATCGGGAATCGTGGACACCGGTGCGGTGTCCACTTCGTGCATCAACTGGACCCGCGTCTTCCCGTTGAGCACGGTGATCGGGCCGTCACCTCGATCGACGGTCATGCGCACCACGAACGACCAGCCGAGTTTGCTCTCGTCACGGGTGACCCGGACCGTCACTTCGTCGTCCAGGTCGATGGTGTTGGGCAGCCGGATCGACGAGTCCACGAATTCGACGCCCAGTCCGAAGTCGCGATAGAGCCGGGTCGGGCCGAGGTCGCGATCTCGCAGGTACTGCAGCACGCCCTCTTCCATCAGGTAGGTGAAGTGCTTGAAGCCGATCCACGTTCGGATGTTGGCACCCTCGAAACGCGGCCTGCCCATGTATGTCGTCATGTCGGTGTCGGAATGTACGTCGGTCGTCATGAGCACGTCCTTTTCTGTGGTGTCGGTGCGGTCAGCTCGCGCGGGCCAACCACAATTCGGTTCTGCCGTCGTCGGGGTCCTCGCACACCATCGATGCTGTGGCGACCGAGTGACGACGCATCCAATTGGCCGCGACCGCCACCTGCAGGACGCCGAGCGTCCCGTACGTGTTGCCGATCGTGGCGGCGAGATCAATGTCACCGGCACCGAACTCGAGGTGTGCGGGTGTGTCCGTCGGTCGGTCGAGCTCGATGGTCACCGCGCCCTGGTCCGCACGATCGACCAACCGCAGGACCACGCACGCCGACGCGGCGACCAGGGGAGCACCGGCGACGGCCACGGCGACGTCGTCGGCAGGTTCCACTCCGATCACGACGACGCGGGAAGCCCGGTGGTTGCGCAGCATTGCTACCGCGACGCGTACGGCGCTGTGCCCACCGGTGATTCCGGAACTGATGAGCAGATTCGGTCCCTGCAGGCCGAACCTGATGGCCAAACTCGAGGCCACCGCGTTGGGGGAGGCATTGGGTACCTGCATGGAACTGACGTCCGACAACTTGCCGGACCGGACCAGTTCGTCCATGTGCGCGACGGTTTCGACGTTGTTCAGGTTGGAACTGACGATGACGGCGGTGTCGGCGGCGTCATCGGATGGCGGCGGCGCCGGCGTCCCGATCTCGAGTCCGAGCGCGCGATGTGTTGCGCACGCGGCCAGTCGGGTCGCGGTCTCTTTGTACAGCAACCGTTTCCGTCCGATGATCACCCGAGCGGATTCGGCGTCGATACCGGTGTACTCGTCGCAGGCTGCCGCGAGGTGCTCGTCGGCGTCGTAGTTCACGCCCGGCAGTTGCACGGCGAGACCGTCGATCACCACGGCGCTCACGAGAGGACCTCCAGCAGGGTCACGGCGTTGACTCCGCCGAAGCCGAACGCATCGACCTGGACGACGGTTCCGCGGGTCGGACGCGGATCGCCGACGACGAGGTCCAGATCGGCAGCCTCGTCGATCGGGTCCGTCAGGCCGACGATTGCGGGAATGCGGTGCTCCTGCAGCGCCTGGATCCCGACCGCGATGCTCATCAGTGGTGACGGTCCGGTGGTGTGCCCGAGAGCTCCCTTGAGGGCTGTCACGACGGGTTCGTGGCCGGTGAAGACGTCGACCAGCACGGCCGCCTCGGTCGGGTCGTTGAGTGCAGTTCCCGTTCCGTGCGCGATCACCAGGTCGACGTCGCCTGGCGCGATCCCGGCTCGACGATGCGCGCCACGCATCGTTCGGGCGATCCCGCTGGGGTCGGGAGCAGTCTCGTGTGCTGCGTCGCAGGCCATCTCGGTACCGAGTACCCGCGCTGCCGCGGATCCGGCCGATACGTGCTCACCGGCGAGGAGTACCACTGCGGCCGCGCCTTCGCCGAGCAGCACACCTTTGCGCAGACGGTCGAAGGGTCGGACGCCGTCGGAGGGTTGCTCGTGCACCCGACCGATCGACGCGATCATCGACTCGCTCGTGCCGTCGCACGCTGCGACGATCACCGCGTCGGCCAAGCCCGAGGCCAGATAGTCTTCCCCGATCGCCAAGGCATGACCTCCTGCCGAACAGGCGTTGGTGACGGTGATGATTTCGACGGCGTCGGGCACCACGGACCGCACCGCTCTGGTGAAGTGCAGATCGGCGAGGTCGAAGCCGAGTGGACGTACAGGCGTGGCCAACGCTCGTTCGACGCCGCGTAACTCGCGCATGCTGGTGCCGACGACGACCGCGACACGGCCGGCAGACAGATCGAGCCCGGCATCCGCGACTGCGTCGACGATGACGTCGACCAACCATGCCGCCGGCCGAAGATCTCCTTCGGACCCGTCGCCGATCTGGTAGCCGAGATGGACGTTGACCTGGTCCCGGTCGTAGAACGCGAGCGGGCGTAGGGCGGACTTTCCTGCGATCAGCGCGTCGAAGGTCTCCTCGCGGTCACCGAGGGGACTGATGACCGCGCTCCCGGCGATGACGTCAACCATGATGGAAACCACGCACGACAGCTGCTGCGACGGCCCCGTCGGGCGAGACTGCGGTCAGCACGGCAGCCCGGCCGTGCAACTGCGGGTCTCGTCGGTGACGGGCGAGGATCGCCGACAATGCCAGTGCTCCCGTCGCGGCGTGTGTCTCGCCGTTGAGAAGTTTGATCTGCAGGCGCTCCACGCCGGGCAGTGCTGTCTCGACGCCCTCGGTTTCGACGTGGTCGTACGCAGCCACCCCGGTCTCACCGGTTGCCACGATCCACACGTCCGAGCGGTCGATCCCGGCGCGTAACAGGGCGCGGTCGATCACCGCGGCGAGTCCCGCCGGCCGGATCCGGATGTCGGGTCCGTAATGACCTACTTCGGTGGCGAGCAGCTCGGCGATCGGGCCCGATGCGCGGGTCGCGGTCTCGCTGTCCTCGTGTGCCAGCAGGAACGTCGCTGCACCCTCACCGGCCACCAGCGGATTGTCACGATCGAGACCGAATGCGGCCCATGCACGTTGGGGACTGAACTCTTCCACCGCGCCGGCAACCATCACGTCGCTGTAGCCACGAGAAATGGAATTCTTGGCGTAGCGAAGAGCCTGGATGGAGGCCAGTTGGCCGCCGGCGACCGTGGCGTTGACGCCCGTGAGCCCGTGCCAGATCGCAGCCTGTCCGGCCGCGCAGTTCATCACGGCATTGGGAAACGTCGCCGGATTCACCAGATACGGCTTGGGCTGTGTCAACGTGTCGCGGGAGTAGTCGCTGGTGGACTTCTCACTGCCTGTGGTCGTTCCGAGGACCAGGCCCACGCGGTCGACCTCGGTCCCGGCCGATGCCCGGAGCGTCTCGCCGCTGGCGATGATGCCGAAACACGTGGGTCGATCGAAGAAGCGAATGCCCTTGCGGTCCACATGCTCCTTCATCTTGAAGTCGACGATCGCGAATCCGCGGTCGGTCGGTAGCTCGTCGCCGAACATCGTCGAGACGTCGGCTTCCGCGGGAGAAGCATCGGCGATCGAGCCGGCGAATGCTTCGGTTCCGATGCCGAGTGGGGAAACCACCCCCGATCCGTAGATACCGGTTTTCGTCGATGCCGTCGTACTCGAGGGGGTTCGGCTGTGTACGTCGATGGACATGTGCGGTTCACCCGACTTTCGAGAGAATGACTATTGCGTTGTTTCCACCGAAGGCGAACCCGTTGTTCTGCACCAGACGAACGTCTGCGGACCGGGCGTGGTTCGGTACCGGATCGATGCCTGTCAGCGCCGGATCGAGTTCGGTGAAATTGATGGTGGGGGGCATGAAGCCGTTGTCGATTCCCAGGCACGACGCGATCACACCGAATCCGCTTGCCGCGCCCATGGTATGCCCGAGCATCGACTTGATCGAGCTCATGGGCGGCGGCTCAGCCCCGAAGACGCTCTTCATCGCAGTGGTCTCTGCCGCATCGTTGGCCGGCGTGCCGGTGCCGTGCGCGCAGATGTAGTCCACGTCCGCGGCGTCGATGCCTGCGTTTGCGTGTGCCGTGCGGGCGCACGCGGCGATACTCGCGGAGTCGGGTGCCACCATGTGGATGGCGTCGCAGTTGACGCCGTAGCCGAGAACTTCGGCATAGATGTGGGCACCGCGTTCGGTTGCGGATTCGAGTGTCTCGAGGAAGATTGCGGCGCCGCCTTCGCCGGTCAGAATGCCGGAGCGGTCGACGTCGAACGGCGAGCATGCCTTCTCGGTCAATGCACCCAGCCGGTAGAAGCCCGCGTGCGCCCAGCGCAGCACCGAGTCCGCGCCGCCGGCGATCATGTAGTCGGCCTCGCCGGACGCCAGCTGGTCGTAGGCATAACCGACCGCGTAGTTGCTGGCCGAGCACGCAGTGGCGATCGTGAGCGCTTCTCCGTTCATACCCAGTTCCACGTTCACGGCTTCGGAGATGCGGGCACTGGGGACGTTCTTGATCAAGTTCGGATCGATGGACGCTGGTCCGTCGGCGAGCGCCGATTCGACGATGAGTTCGATGGATCTCGACTCTCCACCGGTGGTTCCCATGACCGAACCGGCCCGGTGGGTCTCGAGTAGCTCGGGCGAGATCCCCGCGTCTGCCACCGCCAGTCGAGCGGCTGCCGCAGCGAACAAACTCGCTCGGCCCCATTCGCCGGATTCGAGGGTCGACAGATACGAGTCCGGCACGAAGTCGTTGACTTCGCCTGCCATGATCGCCGGGAACCCCGTGGTGTCGAAGGCGTCGATCGCCGAGATACCGCTGCGACCGCCTCTGATGCCCTGACAGAACTCCTCGACGCCGATACCGATGCTGGACACCGGGCCTAGACCGGTGATGACAACGCGGGTACTCATCTCCCTACCAGCCCGTGCGCTCTGCGACGACGGCGTACACCGCGCGAAGGTTCTCCATCCGCGGCAGTTCGGTCTGCGGGATGTCGATCGTGAACTTCTTCTCGAGCTGCGACAGGATCTCGATGGCGCGCAGCGAATCTGCATCGAGCTCGTCTGCGAAATGAGTGGTCTCGCCTACTTCTTCGGTCTCGACCTCGAGGATGTCGGCGACGATCTCGCGGATGTCGTCGAGGTGCTCGGGTGCGTAGGAAATGCTGTCGTTGGTCATGAGAGTATCCGTTTCTTTGAGTGGGAACAGAAATGGTTGGTCACGCGGCGGATGTCGTATCGTCCGTCGGAGGGTGATCGGACAGCGGCCGCACAGCGACCAGCATCGATTCGACCTCCGCCACGATCCGGCCGGCGACCTCGGTGTGACCCGACAGAATGCCGAAGTCACCTTTGAGTGCATCTATCCGAACTCGATGTGAGAGAACGTCTCCCGGGTAGACACTGCCGTGAAAAATGCAATTTCGGATACCGCCGAAGACGAGGGTTCCGTCCCCGGCCGGCACCGACATACGCCACAGGATTGCTGCAGCTTGTCCGAGCGATTCGATCATCAGAGCGGCCGGGTAGGCGAACCGCTCGTCTTCGAACTCGTCGGCACCCCGCGGGTCTCGCGAGAGGTCGACGCTGTCGGTGATGTCCACGTAGCACGGTTCGCTGGCGTTGACCGCCTTCTCGGCGACGATGGACTCTCCGACGGTCAGGTGCGGCACTCGATCGACCAACAGAATCGGCGGTCGGTGCGGCAAGGTATCGAGGATCTGCCGGTACGTCATCGACTGCCCGGTCGACGAGGTCGCCTCGGTGATCGCATCGATGCTGGTGATCGTCATCGTTCGTTTCCTCCCATCAGCAGGGTCATGCGCCCCGCCGTTATGCCGTCTCCGCGTATGCACTGCGCCTTGATGCGCCGGGTTCCCGCAGGATCGGCGGGCTTGCCGGGCAAGGCATGTACCGCGACCTCGAAATGATCACCGGGTCGAATCGGTGCGGTGAACTGAACCGAGACCAGAACTTGCAGCTGCGGCGACGATTCGGGCTCACGGTCGATCAGGAGGGCGCGTGCGGTCTGCACTACGGAGTCGATGGTGAACACGCCGGGGAAGATCGGAACGTCGGGGTAGTGGCCGGACAGGTACGGATCCTCCGCGAGCACGAGTTTGCAGGCTCGTGCGCGGTCGGTCGTCATCTCGACGACGTCGAGACCGATGACCGGTTCGGCCCGTGAGACACGAGCGGCGGCGACCGGGATCGAGGGCGAAACAGACTGGGTCACAGAACCATTCCTCCGTCTACCTGAAGTACCTGACCGGTGATGTACGACGCCTTGTCCGACACCAGAAAGGTGACGACCTCGGCGATGTCCTCGGCAGTTCCGAAGCGGCGCAACGGGATGGAATCCTGCGCCTTCTTCCGCGCCTTCTCGCTCAGGTCGCCGGTCATGTCCGTCTCGACGAATCCGGGAGCCACCACGTTGACGCGAACGCCGTACCGAGCGACTTCCTTGGCGAGCGAGCGAGAGAAACCGTGTATCCCGGCCTTGGACGCCGCGTAGTTGGTCTGGCCGACGTTGCCGTAGACCCCGGCGATGGACGATACGTTGACTATCGATCCCGACCGGTTCTTCATGAACCGGTAGGACAGTGGTCGGCAGAAGTTGAACGTGCCGGTGAGGTTGGTGTCGATGACGTCGTGCCATTCCGAGGACGACATCAGCGCCAGTGGGCGGTCCTTGACGATGCCGGCGCAGTTGACGAGGGTGTCCATTTCACCGAGGGCGTCGATGGACTCGTCGATGAACGCCTCGGCGGCGCCGCCGTCGGAGACGTCGCACGGCGCGTGATGCACGGCCGCCTCGAACTTCTCCAACTGGCGTAGGGTCTCGGTGACCGCCTCGGATTCGTGGCGGTAGCACAGGGCGATGTCGTAGTCCTGAGCGGCGAGCTCGACCGCAATGGCACGTCCGATTCCACGAGAAGCTCCGGTTACCAATGCCTTTCGCTTGGAAAGCATTGCATGTCCTTTCGTTCGTTCGTCCCTGTCGACGCTACTGTCCCGTCGGCCACGAATCTCGGGCGATGCAGCTTCCTGTAAGTCCTGCTGTGCTCGGCTCACGTGTGTGCAGTGTGCGTGGCCTCGTCGACCGATCGTGGGCGCATATCGGTCCAGTTCTCCTCGACGAAGTCCAGGCACGCTGCGCGCGACCCCGGCCCGAAGACCACGTCCCATCCGCCCGGTACGTCGGCGAACTGGGGCCACAGCGAGTGTTGTCCGACTGCGTTGACGAGAACGGAGAATGTCAGATCGTCGTTATCGAACGGATTGGTACTCATGGGCGGTTTCTCCTCCTAGTAGGTGGGTCAGATGTGCACCGATACGGGCGATCGGTTCGGGTCGGGTCATGTCGTTGTGGCCGGCATCGATCTCCACGAACTCGATGGCGTCCAGCGCACCGTTCCACCGTCGGCGTTCGGGTGCGGACGGTCCGTGGTCGCGGGCTGCCGCGAAGACGGTGGCGGGGCCGTCGTAGGGGCGTGGACGATGCTCGGCGGAGAGCCGAGTGTTGTTCTCGAACACAGTTTCCAGGGCACGCACGCGCTCTGCCGTCATATGGCCCAGTACCGAATCCTGCTCGTTGAGTCGGGCAGCGATCGCGGCTGGATCACCCACCGCCCCGCCCACGTCCTCCGGTGGCACTCCAGCCACCGCCAGCAACGCGGCCCAGAGTTCGTCGGGATCCGCTGCGCCTACGCCAGGATCGGACTCGAGCTTGGGGAACGCGTCGAGCAAGGCCAGCAGACCCACCTCGTCTCCTGTCTCCTCGAGCTGCGTAGCCATCTCCTGGGCGACCAAACCACCGAAGGACCACCCGACGACGTGGTACGGACCATGCGGTTGCACTGCCCGGATTCGGTCGATGTAGTCCGAGGCGATGTCGGCAAGGGTGTTCGGAAGCGGCACTGCACCGTCGAGTCCGGCGGACTGCAGTCCGTAGATCGGCACATCTGCCGGAACCGACCGCAGCAAGCCCGAGTAGGACCAGGCGAATCCGCTGGCAGGATGAATGCAGAACAGTGGGGGACGTGAACCGCTGGAACGCAGCGGAAGAAGGCCGTCTAAGCCGTCCGATTCTCCGGTGCTGTCGTCCGATTCGAGCAGCGCAGCAAGTCGACCCGGCGTCGGGGCCGCGAACAGCGCACGCAGTCCGATGTCGGTTCCGAACGTCACACCGATCTCCTTCGTCAGCTTCACCGCCAGCAGCGAATGGCCGCCGAGTTCGAAGAAGTCGTCGTCGAGGCCGACCCTGTCCGCGCCGAGGACCTGCTCGAAGAGCGTCACCACGGCGCGCTCCACCGCGGAACCGGGTGGTGTGTAGTCGGCGTCCGCAGACCACATCGGCGCAGGCAAGCGGTCCCGTACTACTTTTCCGTTGGCAGACAACGGAATCGACGACACCGGCACGATCGCGGCCGGAACCATGTACTCGGGCAGGACGTCGGCGACACCAGCGCGCCACGCAGACTCCGACGGTGGCTCGGTGTGGCCGTCTGAGAGGACCACGTACGCCACCAGCCTGCGGTCGCCCGGTCGATCCTCACGCACCATGGCCGTCGCGGTGACCACCCCGGCGAGGGCGGTCACCGCGGACTCGACCTCTCCGAGCTCGATTCGAAATCCGCGCAGCTTGACCTGGTCGTCGACGCGGTGCAGGAACGTCACCGTGCCGTCGGTATTCCAGTGTCCGACGTCTCCGCTGCGATACATTCGCGCCCCGGGGTCGACGGCGAATGGATCTGCAACGAACTTGGCCGCGGTGGACGCGTGACGGCCGAGATACCCGCGGGCCAGGCAGTTGCCTGCGATGTAGATCTCGCCCGGCACGCCCACCGGTAGTAGCCCGAGCGACGAGTCCAGTACGTAGAAGCGCGTGTTGTCCATCGGCCCACCGATGGGCAGGGGGCCGTCCTCGATCTCGTCTTGCGGCGCGACGGCGAACTGTGAGCAGTTCACCGTGGTCTCGGTAGGTCCGTACATGTTGTAGACGGTGGTGTCCGGGTGCGCGGACCGCCAGCCTGATATCGCAGCACCGGTGAGCGTTTCGCCGCCGAGCAGGAGTTGCCGAGCCGGTGCCAACGACGCAGGCAGTGCGTCCAACAGGGGGAGGTGGCTCGGGGTCGCCTTGAGGAACGTGCACCGGTGCTCGTCGAGGACTCCGACGTCGAACTCGTCGAGGCAATCCAGATCGACCGCCAGCACCGCTCCGCCGCATACCAGGGGCGTCAACATCGCTGTGACGCTGAGGTCGAACGAGATCGACGAGTGCAGGACGGCGAGTCCGCCGATTCCGTCGTAGCTCGACCGGGCGAAACGCAGGTAGTCGGCGAGCGAGTAGTGCTCGATCACGACGCCCTTCGGAACTCCGGTCGACCCACTGGTGAAGATGACGTACGCCGCATCGTGCAAACGCGGAGCGGTCCTGGGGCCGTTGTCGGTGACTTCGCCCGTCGATACGAAATTTTCGATGTAGGCACCGATGTCGACCACTGCATATCGGTCCGAGTACTGCATCGCCGACGCAGATGCAGTGGTCACGATCGAGTGAGGCCGGGTGATCTCGAGAATTCGGGACACTCGCTCCTCGGGCAGCGCGGCATCGATCGGGACGTAGACGCCGCCGGCCTTGGCGATACCGAGCACCGCGACGAACAGCTCCAACGAGCGGCCGAGGCAGATCGCCACGTGGTCGCCTGCACTCACGCCGTCGGCCACGAGCCACCGTCCGAATCCGTCGGACAGGTCGTCGAGCGTCCGGTAGTCGATTCGGTTGCCGTGGTGGTACACCGCGATCGCCTCGGGCGTCCGACGCACCTGCTCTTGGAACATTTCCACGACGGTGTGTTCGGGTGCAGTCGATCCGGTGTCGTTGAAGTCGTGCAGCAACACTCGTCGTTCCTGCTCGGTCACCAGGGGCACGCTGCCGACCATTCGATCCGGTTCTGCCGCGAAGCCGGCGAGCAGCTGCTGCAGCCGTTCTGCCGTGCGTGCGACGGTCCGGTGGTCGAACAGATCGCGGGCATAGTCGATCCGACCGATCAACCCCGACATGTCAGGTCCCTCGGCCAGGTTGAAGGACAGGTCGTACTTCGCTGCTCCGGTTCCGACGGGGACGGCCTCGACCCGCACACCCGGCAGGTCGAACTCGAGCTCGCGGTGATTCTGGAACGAGAGCATCGTCTGGAACAGAGGGTGCCGCGCCACCGACCTGGACGGGTTCAGCACCTCGACGAGCCGTTCGAACGGCAGCTCTTGGTGGGAGAACGCGGACAGCGACCGCTCTCGGCACCGCGTGACCAGTTCCCGGAACGTCGGGCTGCCTGACAGATCGGTTCGCAGCACCAGCGTATTGACGAAGAACCCGACCAACGGCTCGAGTTCGCGATCGGTTCGACCGTCGACCACGGTGCCGATGGGAATGTCGTCACCCCCGCCGATCCGGCCGAGCAAGGCCGAGAGGGCGGCGGTGATCACGACGAAGGTGCTCGTATCGCATTGTGCGGCAAGGGATGCGAGCGCGCGGTGCACCTCGGCGGGCACGTGCAGATCGACGCTACCCGCCTCGAAGGTCGGGTCCGTCGGGCGACGCCGGTCCGTCGGGACCGCGAGCTCCTCGGGCAGGTCGGCCAACGTGTCCTGCCAGTAGGCCAGATGGGGATCGCTCGTACCGCCCGCCTCGCTCGGCCACAGCCGGCGTTGCCAGAGCGCGTAATCGGCGTACTGAACCGACAGTGGCGTCCAGTCGGGTGCTGCACCGGAGAGCCGCGCGGTGTACGCATCGGCCAGGTCCGCGGCCAGCGTGCCCGCCGATCCGCCGTCGGTGGCGATGTGATGCAACGTGATCGCGAGGTAGTGCTCGGCGTCGCTCGAGGCCAGTGTAGTCCTCATCGGGAGATCTGCAGTCAGATCGAACGGCTCTCGCGCTGCGAGCTGTACCTGTTCGATCGGGTTCGACACCTCGGTGCGGACATCGAGTTCGGATACTCGGTCGCTGCAGATCACCTGCGCCGGTTCTCCGTCGACCTCGGGGAAGATCGTACGGAGAATTTCGTGACGGGCGGCGACGTCCGCGAGTGCAGCTCGCAGCGCGTCGACGTTCAGATCGCCGGTCAGTTTCAGAATTGTCGGCACGTTGTACGCACCGGGGTGTGCGTCGAACCGCGCCAGGAACCACAGGCGACGCTGCGCGTACGACAGCGGTAGCACTGCGGGTCGCTCGATCGAGGTGAGCGCCGCCCGCGCCGCGGTCTCCGGTCCCAAGGCGGCTGACAGAGCCATCACCGTCGGGTTGTCGAACACCTCGCGGATCGTCGTCTCCACTCCGAGATTCGCTCGAATTCTGTTGATCAGGCGCACCGCGAGCAACGAGTGCCCGCCCAACGCGAAGAAGTCGTCCTCGATGCCGACGTCGTCGACGCCGAGTAGTTCCGCATAGATCGCCGACACGGCGACCTCCGCGTCCGTTCGCGGCGCCACCCTCTCTCGTCGATCCGAGGTGAGGTCGGCCGCAGGCAGCGCGGCGCGATCGACCTTGCCGTTGGCCGTCAGCGGCAGACGGTCCATCATCACGAATGCGGCCGGGACCATCGCCGCGGGAAGCGCAGACGCAACATGCTTTCGAAGCGAATCCGCATCGATGTCTCCGACCACATGTGCGACGAGAGTGGGGTGTCCGGACGGCCCGATCGGCACCGTGGCGACGCAATCGCTCACGTGCTCGTTCGTACGCAGCGCGGCCTCGATCTCGCCCAGTTCGATCCGTTGTCCTCGAATTTTGACCTGGTGATCGTTTCGACCGATGAACTCAAGTTGCCGATCCGGTCGGTAGCGCACCGTGTCGCCGGTCCGGTACACCCTGCCGCCGGGTTCGCCGAAGGGGTCGGCGACGAACGTCGCCGCGGTACGCCGAGGGTCGCCGAGGTATCCGAGTCCGACTCCGGCTCCGCCGACGTACATCTCGCCGCCGGTACCGGGAGGCGTCGGGCGGAGCCTGTCGTCCAGCACGTACAGGCCGGTGTTGCGGATCGCCGTGCCGATGGGAACGACCGAGTCGCGGTCGTATCGGTCGATGACCGCATGGGTGACGTCGTCACTGCATTCGGTCGGGCCGTACGCGTTGACCAGTGGAACGCCGGTTCGTTCGAGCCACCGGTTGCACAGCTGGCGGGGCAGCGCCTCACCGGTGACGACGAGCCGACGCAGTCGATCGAGTGTGGGCGGTGTGCCACCGGTATCCCAGTCGTCGAGTGCCGCGCGCAGCAGTGACGGGACCACCTCGAGGATCGACGCACCCTCGTTCGCAACGACTTCGAACAGCTGGGCCGGATCGCGTGCACAATCGGCGTCGACGATCCGGACCTGTGCGCCCACCAGCAACGGTGCGAGCATTTGCCAGATGGAGATGTCGAAGCTCAACGGCGCGTTCGCCACGATGACGTCCTCGCTGCGTACGTGCAGCTCTTCGACCTTGGACAGCAGATGGTTGACCATCCCGCCGCGGTGCACCAGAGCGCCTTTGGGTCGTCCGGTGGAACCGGACGTGAACAGTACGTACGCCGGGTGGTCGAACTGCCACTTCGGCCACGACACGGTGCCCGGATCGAGTTCGGACGCGTCGACGACCGCGATCGGTAGCCCTCCTGCAGCTCCGGCGAGCGCGGCCGCGTCGAGCTGGTCGTCGGCCGTGGTCAGAATCAGCACGGCCCCACTGTCGGTCACCTGGCCGGCCAGTCGGTGTACCGGAGCACCCGGGTCCGCTGGGGTGTAGACGCCCCCGACAGCCGTGATGGCCAGTAGCGCGACGACCACCGACGTGCTGCGTCGACTGCAGACGGCGACGACGTCACCTGGCTCGACGCCCCCAGCTCGCAGCGACTGCGCCAGCGCGGCAACCCGCCCGGCCAGAACTGCGTAGCCGACCGTCCCATCGGCATCGCGCACCGCCGGTGCGTCCGGGGTATCGCGGGCGATGCGAAGGACCTGTTCGGTGACGTCGTGCACGGAGGACGAACGCGCGGTGTTGTTCAGACCGGCCTCGAGGTAGTGGCGCTCGTCTGCCGTCAACAATTCGATCGCGCCGATCTCGATGTCCGGGTCGGCGGCGACGCTGGAGAGGACTGCGACGAAACGCTGTACGAGTGCGTGCGCCGAAGCCTCGCCGAGCAGGTCGGCGGAGAAGTCGAATCGGATCGACAATCCGCGTGCGGTTCCGTCCACCACGCGTTCGGTGACGTCGAAGGACAGGTCGAACTGGGCGGCATGCGCATCGACGGGTTCGACGGCCACCGACAATCCACTCAGGTCCAGCTCCGCAGCCGTGTTGTTCTGCAACACCAGCAGTACCTGGAAGAGCGGGTGGTGGCTGTTCGATCGCACCGGATTGAGTTCCTGGACCAGCCGTTCGAACGGCATGTCCTGGTGCGCGAACGCGCTCAGATCCCAATCACGCACTCTCGCCAGCAGTTCCACGAAGGTCGGATTTCCTGACGTATCGGCGCGCAACACCAGGGTGTTGACGAAGAAGCCGATCAGATCGCTCAGTGCTTCTTCACCACGGCCTGCAACCGGTGATCCGATGACGACGTCCTCGCCCGAACCCAACCGCGTCAACAACGCAGACAGCGCAGAGTGCAGCACCATGAACAGGCTCGCGCCTCGTCGTGCAGCGAGGTCGACCAGAGCGGTGTGAATCTCGACCGGAACGGCGACGGTGATCGAGCCGGCCGTGACCGACTCGGTGTCCTCGATCGCGGTGCGTTGCCTATCGAGCGGGAGGTCGAGTGGATCCGGAATACCGGCGAGCGCGTCGCGCCAGAAGGAGGCAGCTTCGTGGTATCGCGAATGCGGATCGGATTCCGCACCCATCGAACGCCGCAGCCAGAGTGCGTAATCGGCGTACTGCACCGCGAGCGCCGGTAGATCGGGAGCATGCCCGGCGACGCGTGCTTCGTAGGCGGTGGACAGGTCGGCTGCAAGCGGAGCCATCGACCACCCGTCACCGGCGATGTGATGCAGCACGATCACCAGCAGATGGTCGTCCGGTGCGCATTCGATCAGTGCCGTGCGCAGTGGGGGATCGGTGGCGAGATCGAATCCCCGCGCGACGATCTCTCGGGCGTCGTGGTGGGTGCCTGCGCTCGATACCGGCACCACCTCGAGCGCGGGTGCGCCCGACCCTACCGGCAAGATCACCTGGTACGGCTCGCCGTCGACCTCCTCGAAGACAGTGCGTAGCACCTCGTGTCGTGCGACGACGTCCCCGAACGCAGCCTCCAACGCGCCGACGTGGACGGATCCGCGGATGCGTAGCCCGATGGGGATCTTGTACGGTGACGCATCCCCGTCGAGCCGATCGAGGAACCACATCCGGCTCTGCCCGTAGGACGTGGGGATGTGCTGCGGCCGGTCGGTGGGAGCGAGGACGGTTGCCGGATCGACCGTGCCGCCGAGTACGTCGATCAGCTGCGCGACGGTGGGGTTCTCGAACAGGTCACGAATAGTCGCCTGCCGACCGACCGTCGAACGAATACGCCCGATCAGTCTGGTCGCAGTCAGCGAGTGCCCGCCGAGGGCGAAGAAGTTGTCGTCGATCGTCACCTCGGCGATACCGAGCACGTCACCGAACAGTGCGCAGAGCGCGGCCTCTTCGTCGCTGCGCGCTGCTCGGCCGTCGGCGTTCGATCGATAGACAGGTTCGGGCAGTGCTCGCCGATCGACCTTGCCGTTCGCCGTGATCGGCAATGCGTCGATCTGTACGAACGCGGCAGGCACCATGTAGTCGGGCAGCCTGGAGGCGGCGAGGTGGGCCAGTTCGTCGGTGTCCAGCGCATCGACACCGTCGCCGACGACGTATGCGACGACGCGTTTGTCGCCCGGGCGGTCCTCGCGCACCACGACAGTCGCGTGCCGGACACCGGGCTGGGCGGCGACGACCGACTCGATCTCACCGAGTTCGATGCGGAAGCCACGCACCTTGACCTGATCGTCGAGACGACCGACGAACTCCAGATCGCCGTTCTCGTTCCACATCACCAGGTCGCCGGTGCGGTACATCCGCGCGCCTGCCGGTCCGTACGGGTCTGCGACGAACGAACCTGCGCTCCGTGCCGGTCGGTGGAGATATCCGGCTGCGACACCGTGACCGGCGATGTAGAGCTCGCCCGCCGCCCCGACACCGCGTCTTGTCAGGTCCGGTCCGAGAACGTACAACCGCATGTTGTCCATCGGACGTCCGATGGGGAGGGTGTCGGGAATGTCGTCCGTCGCGTCGATACGACCGCGGGTGGCGAACGTCGTGGTTTCCGTCGGTCCGTAGCCGTCGGTGAACACGAGTGCGGGGTTGACGGCCCTGACGGCCCGAACGGTGTCGGCGGGAACGACGTCACCGCCCGACCACACTTCCGCGAGCACAGAGAAGCACTCCGGATGCGTCTCGACGAGGACTCGGAACAGTCCGGCCGTCAACCACGCGGCGGTCACACCGTGCCGGATGATCGATTCGGAGACTACGTCTGCGGTGGTGATGCCGAAGGGACTGTCGGCGGCGATCACGATTTCTCGGCCGCGGAGCAGGGGAACCCACATCTCGAACGTGGAGGCATCGAACGCGTGCGGAGAGTGAACCAGCACTCGATCGAAACGAGCACTGTCGAAGGCGGAATCGGCCACCAGCGCGAGCACGTCACCGTGCCCGATCTCCACCCCCTTCGGGGTTCCGGTCGAACCCGAGGTGTACATCACGTACGCGCCGTCGGTCGGGCCCACCGAGTCGAGCGGCAGCCAGTCCACCCGCTCGGATCGACGTAGGGACGGCTGGTCGACGCGCACGATGTGCGCCCGAAAATCTATGTCCCGGTCCGTGACCGAATCGTCCGCCAGCATCACCGGTGCGCGGACGTCGTCGACGATCGCCTGCAGGCGTGTATCGGGGCTGCGCGGGTCCAGCGGGACGTACCGTCCGCCCAGGCCGACCACCGCTACCGTCGCGATCAGTAGCTCGACTCCTCGGCGCAGGCCGAGCAACACCGGGTCACCACGTCGTACACCGTTGTCGTACAGCACATTCAACAGTTCGGACGCTGCGTGTGCGATATCGGCTCTGGTGTATCGATCGGTGTCGGTGATCACGGCGATCGCGTCGGGGTCCTCGGCCACGCGATCGGCGAACACGGCACCGAGGCTCGGTCCGTCGATCGCGGTCGACGAGCCGGTGCCCCACCTCGTGACCTGGTCGGACTCGGCAGCGTCGAGAGCGAGCAACGGTGTGAGCTCGGTGTCGAAACCGTTCGTCAGCGTCTGCACGATCGATCTCAATCGCGACTCGACGGCGTCGACCACGCCTGCGTCGATCCGGTCCGCGCGGTGATCGAGTCGTATCGTCAGGTTGTCTCCGGGCACGACGACCAGCGTCAGCGGATAGTGGGTCGCATCGTGCCCGACGACGGATTTGATCGTGAGATCCCCTGGCAGCGACGTCGATTCGTCGATCGGGTAGTTCTCGAACACCACCAGCGTGTCGAACAGTTCGCCGATTCCGACTGCGGCTCCGATGGCGCCGAGGCCGACGTGGCTGTATTCGAGAACTCTCGATTGCTGTTCCGAGAGGGTCCGGGCCAGTGCCTCGAAGGTGCTGTCGTGATCGATGCGGGTGCGCAACGGAACCGCTCCGATGAAGAGCCCCACCATGTCCTCGACGCGATCGAGGTCGTGCGGACGACCGGACACGGTGGCTCCGAAGACGACGTCGTCGCGGCCGGTCACTGCAGCGAGAACCAGCGTCCAGATCGCCTGGACGGTCGAGTTCAGTGTCACACCGGCAGTGCGCGACCGCGCGGTCAACGCGGCGGTGGTCTCGGCGCTCAGGTCGATCGTGCGCCTCGACACCACCGGATACTTCGACGCCGTCGCATTCTCGGGTCCGGCAACCAGTGTCGGCTCGGTCAGGCCGTCCAATTCTGCTGCCCACACGGCTGCCGAACGTGCGCTGTCGGTTTCGGTCAGCCACCGCAGGTAGTTCTCGAACGGCGGCGGGCTCGGCAGACCCGTCGCCGAACCTCCGTTCTCGTAGAGCTGGAACAGGTCTCGGATCAGCAGCGGTGCCGACCACCCGTCGAACAGCAGGTGGTGATGGGTGAGTGCGAGCCGGTGCGTCCCGCCGACCGAAATCAGAGCCCACCGCAACAGCGGTTGCGCCAGATCGAACGGCTGCGAGCGAATCTGACCGAGTACTGATTCCGCTGCCGCGGTGTCGTTGCCGAGGTCGATGAACTCCCACGGCACGGCTACGTCTGCCGCGTAGACCTGCACCGGTGTCGAGACGTCCTCGTACCAGAAGCGGGCAGTGAGGTTCGGAAATCGTTGTGCCAGTGCGGCCGCGCTGAGCCGAAGCAACTCGGGATCGAGCGACCCGCCGAGCTCGACGACGAGTTGCACGCTGTACAGGGTGCTGACCGAGTCGAATGCCGCATGGAAGAGCAGACCCTGCTGCAAGCCGGAGAGAGGTAGTATGCCGCCGTCGACGACGTCGACCTCGTCGGTGACGAGGTCCACCTCGCGCTGGGTGAGGGCCACCAACGGGAAGTCGCTCGGGGTTCGACCACCCGTTCCGGGGACTCGAGAATGCTCCACTTGAGCGTCGAGTGCCGCGACGAATGTGTCGGCGACGGCGTCGACCTCACCGGCGGTGAGCAATCTCAATGCCCACGAGAACGATGCACTCAGATGTGGGCCGTCGAGCTTGTCCTCGGTCACGAGGGTGACCTCCAGCAGGTGCGGCAACGGTGCGTCGTCGTCGATTCCGCCGCCGATGACGCCCGAACCCGAGGCGACCGACCAATCCTGGACGTCGTCGGACACGGTGAATCGGCCGAGGTAGTTGAAGCCGATCTGCGGACGTCGTTGGCCGGCGAGCGGTACGACGGTCTGTGGGTTCAGGTAGCGCAGCAGTCCGTAGGTTTCTGCGGGCGGGAGTTCTCGCACTTGCTCTTTCACGGATTTGAGCACCGATGCGATCCACGGCGCCGCCGATTCCGGATCGCCCGCCCAACGGCGAGCCGCGTCGGTCGGCACCGACACCGCGACGGGAGAGATGGCGGTGAACCAGCCGACGGTCCCGGTGACATCGAGGTCGTCGTCGCCCGAGCGGCCGTGTCCCTCGACGTCGATCAAGCTGGTGGAGACCTCGGTGTTCGCCGACACTGCTACGGCCAGTGCCGCCAGCAGGTTCTCCGAGATCGTGGTCCCGTAGAGGGTCGGTACATCGGTTAGTAGGCGAGCAGCCGTTGCAGGCGGGATCGTCACCGTTCTGGTGCGCACCGTGGCGACCGTGTCCAGACGCGGATCGAGTTCCTCGGTGCGCAGTTGCGTACCGGCAGCATCGATCACGTCGAACCACCGATGGAACGAGCCGGAGACGGCCCCCGCGCGGTCGACGAGTGAACGGGCCCACTGCCGGAAACCGGTGGGTACCGAGGCCGCCGCCGCGCCGGCCCCTCCGCACGCGCGGTAGGCGACGGCAATGTCGTCGAGCAGGATTCGCCAGGAGACACCGTCGACCGCAAGATGGTTGATGCACACGACGAGTCGACCGGGGCGATGTCCGTCGGCGACCACCACGAACTGTGCCATCACACCGTCGCTGGGCCGCAGCCGCGCCCTCGCGGCCATGGCCTCCGCGGCTACCACCGAGTCGAGGTCACCCGCCGCGTCGACGTGCCGAACGAGATCCACCGATTGGACCTCACCCGCAGGTGTCACGTCGAGACTCCACAGAGCCGGGCGCTTGTCGCCCTCGGCCTTCTCCGAAATGCGGTCCGCTCCCTCCACCGTCAACCGCAACCGGAGGCTGTCGTGGCGGTCGAGCACCATCTGCAGCGCCGCAGCCAGTCGACGGGCGTCGAGATCGGCGGGAACGGCGACGGTGACGGCCTGGCAGAAGTCGTCGACGTGGGCGCCTGTCTCGCGTAGCCAGTGCATCGTGGGGGTCAGTGGGACGGGTCCCGACACCGCACCTGATGCCTCTGGTGTCGGATCGGCACTCGTGACCGCGCCGGATTCGGTGGCAGCCGACGTTCGGGCCGCGATCAGCGAGGCCAACGCCCGCGGCGTCCGATTGTTGAAGACGTCACGGGGAGTGAAGACGACGCCTGCAGCTCGGGCACGCGAGACCAGCTGCATGGACACGATGCTGTCGCCACCGAGGTCGAAGAAGTTGTCCTCCGGTTGCACGCTGTCCACACCGAGAACGTCGGCGAACACTGCACGGAGGGCAGATTCGGTGTCGTCGTCGGAGTGCGTCGCCTTCGGCGCGCTGTCGGATTCGGTGGGACGGGCCATGAGTTCGGGCAGGCGTGCGATCAACGCGTTCCGGTCGACCTTGCTGCCGTTGCGCGTCAACGGCAGTTCGTCGACCGCCACGATACGAGCCGGGACGAGGAAGTCCGGCAGCGTCGCGGACAGTCGCGTTCGCAGTTCGGTTTCACTCGTGGACTGTCGATCGCACCGGACCACCGCGACCAGCCGTGCGGGTCTGCCGGTGTCGCGCAGCACGAGAACCACAGCCCCGACGACGCCGTCGAGGGCAGCGACAGCGTTTTCCACCTCGCCGACCTCGACACGATGGCCGCGGATCTTGACCTGGTCGTCGGCCCGTCCGACGTAGTAGGCGCGCCCTGCCTCCCAGCGGGCGAGGTCACCCGTTCGATACAGGCGCTCCCCGCGGGGTGAAAACGGGTTCGCCACGAACCGTCCGGCGGTGGTTCCCGGCCGGTTGAGGTACCCGCGTGCGAGACCGAGACCGCCGACGTAGACCTCGCCGACATCACCCGGTGCTATCGGCGACAGCATCGTGTCGAGAATGTGGACCTGCGCGTTCTCCAGGGGAGTACCGAGGGACACAGCCGCAGCCGAACCCAATCTCTCGCTGATCGTGGCCGCCACGGTGACCTCGGTGGGACCGTATGCGTTAATCAGACGGACTCGCTCGGACCAGGCCGTCACGAGTTCGGTGGAGGTGGAATCACCACCGACGACGACGGTGGTCGACGCCGGCAGTGGCGTGTCGGTGGGGACGGTGGCAAGCACGGCCGGGGGGATCAAGGTATGGGTTATCTCGCCTGCGATCAGCAACTCCGCGAGCTCTTCGCCGACGTGGGGGCCTGCCGGCGGGATCACCAGCGTGCCTCCGGATCCGAAGGCCAGCAGAATCTCGAGTACCGAGGCGTCGAAGCTCGGCGACGCGAACGCCAGAACGCGACTGTGCTCGTCGGCGCCGAAGCGATCCACGATCGACGAGCTGAACGAGGCGAGTCCGGTTGCGGACACGGCGACGCCCTTGGGCACACCGGTGGATCCGGACGTATAGATCACGTACGCCAGGTCGGCGGGATTGCACGTGGCACGGTCGTCGGACACCACCGGTGCGCTGTCGACGTGTCCGAGCTCCGCGCCGTCTCGAACGACGAGCACCGGAGCGGAGTCGTCGATCATGAACTCGATGCGGTCTTCCGGGTACGACGGATCGATGGGTAGGTACGCCGCGCCTGCTCCGGCGACGGCGAGGATTGCCACGATCAGTTCGGCCGAGCGCGGCAGCACCAGCGCCACGATGTCGTCTGGACCGACACCTCGTGCGATCAACGACCGCGTGAGGCTGCGCGCGCGGTCCCCGAGTTCGCGGTAGGTCAGAGTGGTGGCGTCGAGTGACAGACTCTGCACCGCGATCGAATCCGGGTGCCGGTCGGCGGTCTGCTCGAACAGGTGCGCCAGGGAGAGGCGGTCCGTCGGCCGTGCCGTGTCGTTCCACCGGTCCCACACAGCGATCTCGTTCTCGGACTGCAGGTCCAGGCCGGCAATCGAGACCTCCGGGTCCCTGCAGAGGGCTTCGAGTACGCGGTGCAGTCGAGCGGCGATGGCGGCACCATCGAACCCGCTCCAGTCCGCTGCGTCGATCCGAATTTTCACGGTGTCCGACGGGAAGGCGACGATTGTCAGCGGGTAGTGCGTGGCCTCGACGGTCTGCACCTCACCGAGTGAGAGTCCCTCCGCGACTGCGCTGTCGGAATCGAGTGGATAGTTCTCGACGACCGTCAAGCTGTCGAAAAGCTGACCGACGCCGGCGATACGTTGTGCCTCGGACAGTTTGACGTGGTGGAACGGCATGAGCTCGGTCTGTTCGGCCTGCAGTCGGCACAGCAATTCCGAGACCGTTTCGGCGGGATCCAGGCGCACCCGAACCGCGATCGTGTTGATGAACAGGCCGACCATCGACTCGATCCCGCGGACCTCTGGTGGACGTCCCGAAACCGTCGATCCGAATACCACATCGTCACGGTTCAGCAACCGTGCGAGCACCAGCGCCCATGCGCCCGACACCACGGTGTTGAGGGTCAAGCCGCGGTCACGGAGTACTCCACGCAAGTGGGCGGTGAACTGCGGATCGAGTTCGAACCAGTGTTGTCGTATCGGACCCGACGGCGCCGCATCGGCGATCAGCGACGGTTCGATCGGCTCGGCCAGTGATCGCCGCCACGCCGTCGACGCTGCGTCGGCGTCCTGCGCGGCCAACCAGTCTGCATACCCCCGTGCGGCCGGTGGGTCGGCCAGCGCCGCACCTGCCACACCCTTGTCGTACAGCACGAACAGCTCGCGCGCGAGAAGCGGCATCGACCAACCGTCGAGGATGAGATGGTGGTTGGTGATCTGCAGAATGTGGTCGTCCGTCGCCACCTTCAGCAAACGGAATGCGATCAGCGGTGCGGACCCGACAACGAATTCTCGGTCCGACGCCGCAGCTCGTTCGAGGGCCGATGTCCGTTCCTGCGCTGTGAGTTTGGTCAGATCCTCACTCGTCCAGCGAGTAGGTGCCTCGCGGGTGACGACCTGTACGTATCCGCCGGATTTGCGCCCGACGAAAGCACTACGGAGAGCGTCGTGCCGCCGGTGCAGCTCGTCCACCGCGCTCCGCAGCCGGTCCGCGTCCAGTGCGCCGCGAAGGGGCAACCGGACCGCGACGACGTAGGACTGCGAATCTCCGGACAACGAATGGAACAGCAGCCCTTCCTGCAGCGGGCTCAGATTCAGAATGTCTTGTACACGTGGCTTGGTCACAATTGTCCTTACTCGAATTCGAGATCGTCTTCGATGTCGTCGATGTCGGCTTGCGTCAGGCCGGAAATACTCAGGTCCGAGGGAGTCGCACCGCCGTTCGACACATCGGTGCACAGGGTGGCCATGGCTGTCGAGACGGTGCGCCACAGTTCGGTGAGTTCGTCGATGTCGCGCTCGTCGATTATCGTGGTGTCCCAGACCAGGTCGCATCGCAGTCGACCGCCGAGAACAGCGCAGTTGATCTCGACTGCATGCCGCAGTCGTGCATCGGGATTCGCGCCGCCGCCGATCGCGTCCGGTCGCCACAGCGCGGTCGGGGCGTCACTACCGATTCGGCCCAGATAGTTGAAACATACTGCCGGGCTCGGGTACCGAGACAGCACGCGCTCGCCGACCGGGTCGAGATAGCGCAGTTGCCCGAATCCGGTTCCGTCATCGGGGGTCGCCCGCACCTGTTCCTTGACGGCCTTGACGTACGCCCCGAGATGCTCGCCGCTCGACAGCAAGTCTTCCCATGGTCTGACCGGTACCTGCAGGCGCACCGGATACAACGTGGTGAACCAGCCGACGGTGCGCGAGAGATCGGTCCGAGCCGTCGAGCGTCCGTGACCTTCGAGGTCGACGGTGACGGAGGTGTTCGAGTTCGATTGCTGCAGCGCAGCAGTCAATCCCGTCAACAGAACGTCCTGCGCGGTGCAGCGGAAGACCTCGGGCATCACCGACGTCAATGCATCGCTGACCGAAAGCGGGAAGTCGAGGGTCGTCAGTCGTGCGGCGGCAACCGTTCCGAGCGGACGCGTCGTCGACTGGATCGTTCGCGATCCAGGGGACTCCTGCGGCGCCAGTGTCGCCTGCCAGTGATCGAGCTCGGGCAGGCGTGCCGCGGTGTCACGAGTGATCATGTGAGCCCAGTGACGGTACGAGGTCCCGCCCTCGGATGCACAGAATTCGTCGATGACGGCGGTCGGTGTCGATTCGTCGAGCACGTATGCGTGGGCGAGCTCCAGATCCGCGAGCAGTGGCTCCCACGACAACCCGTCGACCACCAGATGGTGTGCGATCAGCGTCAGTTCCGACCGCTCGGGACTCCACCGTGCCGTCAACATTCGACCCTGGTCCGGATCCAGGTCACGTCCGTCGGTGAGCGGATCGAGATCGTGGTCACCGTTGTCCTGGACCGTCACCGCACGTTCGGCGGTTCCGCGTGGCGCGATCTCGAATTCGCCGTCCGGTCGACGACGCATGCGTACTGCGTCGTGTCGGTCGATCACCAGCGCCAGGGCTCGGGTGAGGGTCTGTGCGGTGGCGTCGGTAGGAACCCGTACCCGAACCGACTGATGCAGTCCGCCCAACGCCCCGATACCGTCGAAGGCAGCCACGATCGGACTCCGCGGAACGGTACCGACCGCGGGCCCGGTCTCGATGTCGTGGTCGCCCAGTGGGGTGGCCAACCGGGCTATGCCGCGGGGACTTCGGCCGGCGAAGACATCTGCGGGAGCCAGGTGCAGTCCGGCCGATGCCGCGCGACCGACCAGCGCGATCGAGGTGATGGAGTCGCCGCCCAGTGCGAAGAAATTGTCCGTGGCCCCGACGTCGGTCCGTTCCAGAACTCGGGCGAACAGGTCGATGACCAGTTGCTCGAGTTCGTCTGCTGCGGGCTCGTTCGCCGACTCGGGCGCCGAGGGCGCCGGTAAGGCCCGGCGGTCCAGCTTTCCGTTCGGTCCGAGTGGGAGGTCCTCGAGCACCACGAGGATCGGTGGAACCATGTAATCGGGTAGCGCGGACGCGGCGTGATCGGTGACCGACCGGGTGTCGAATCGCTCGATGTCGACAGCATCTTCGGGAGCGATGTACGCGACCAACTGGGTCACCGACCCGACCCTGTGCGCGACCACCGCGGCTGCTCGCACCGCGGGGTGACCGGTCAGAACGTTCTCGATCTCGCCCAGCTCGATTCGCAGGCCGCGCAACTTGATCTGATTGTCGATTCGGCCCAGATACTGCACCGAGCCGTCGTGACTCCATCGGCACAGATCGCCGGTGTCGTACATCCGCGAACCGGGTGGGCCGAACGGGTCGGCGACGAAGCGCGATGCCGTCAACGACGGGCGATGCACGTAGCCGTCGGCCAGTTGATCTCCGGCCAGATACAGGACACCCGGCGCGCCAGGGGGAACCGGTCGGAGGCGAGAATCGAGGATGGCCAGGCGCGTGTTCCACACCGGACGGCCGATCGGAACCACCCCACGGGCGACGTCGGAGCGTGAGCATTCCCAGAACGTGACGTCGACCGCGGCCTCGGTGGGTCCGTAGAGATTGTGCAGACGAGGGGGAGTGGACGAATCGAAATAGTCGAAGAACCTCCCGACGGACTCTGCCGGCAACGCTTCCCCGCTGCAGAAGACCCGGCGTAGCGACACCGACCGGGCACTGTCGGTCGCAGCGAGATAGGCCGTGAGCATGGACGGAACGAAGTGGACGGTCGTGATCTCGGCACGCTCGATCAGACCGGCCAGATAGTAGGGGTCGGTGTGGCCCTTCGGTTCGGCTACGACCATCGTGGCACCGACAGTCAACGGCCAGAACAGTTCCCACACCGACACGTCGAAACTTGTCGGGGTCTTCTGCAGAACCCGATCGTGGCGATCGAGACCGTACTCGTGCTGCATCCAGACGAGCCGATTGACGATGGCGTGGTGCGAGACGCTGACCCCCTTGGGTCGCCCTGTCGAACCCGAGGTGTAGATGACGTAGGCGGCCGACGTGGGATCAGGTGCAGGTAGCGCGAGTGCCGGTCGGCTCGCGGCCCTCGCGAGCAGTTCGTCGATGTCGATGTAGTCGAACGTCCCGGACACCTCGCACTGTCCGGATCCGACGACGACCGCAGGCTCGGCATCACCGACGAGATACGCACGGCGGTCGGACGGCAACTCCGGGTCGATGGGGAGATAGGCAGCACCGGCTGCCACGACGGCGTGCAGTACCACCACCATGTCCGGTGACCGGGGCACTGTCACCGCCACGATTCGACCGCGGACGCCCATCGCATCCAACTCGACCGACGTCCGGCGGACAGCGTCGTCGAATTCTGCGTAGGTGTAGCCCGTCCCGTCCGAGATCACCGCGGGCCACGACGGATCGGCCGCGACGGCATCGTGCGATCCGGCACGGACGAGATCGGTCAGGCTCGACGCTTCGACGTCGTGACCGGTGTCGTTCCATTCGGTCCGGATCTGTCGACGCTCGGTCGGGGTCGACAGGTCCACGTCACCGCAGAACATCGAATCGCCGGCGGCGAACATGCCGAGGGCGGAACGGATCCGATCGGCAAGGCCACGTACGAACCTCTCGTCGACGAGGGCCGGTCGGTAGTCCAGTCTCATGTGCAACCCATCGCGTGGGTCCACCACGATCGTCACCGGATAGTGCGTCGCGTCCACCGCAGCCATGGACTCGATCGGGAATGCCGACGGCGTCGACGCCAGGTCGTTGGGGTAGTTCTCGAACACCATCAGTACGTCGAACAATTGGCCGACGCCACCGATGCGCGCGATCTCTCCCAAGCCGAGGAAGTACGCACTCTGCCGATCCAGATGCTCGGTGTGTACGCGCGAGAGCAACTCCATCGGCGTCGCGTCCGGATCGATCCGGACGCGAACGGGCACCGTCTCGATCAGGCAGCCGATGATCTCGTCGACGCCGTCGAGATCGATCGCCCGTCCCGAGACGGTCTTACCGAACAGCACGTCGTCGCGATTGCCCGCGTATCCGAGCGCCAGCGCGGTGGCGACCTCGGCCACCGTTCCCACGGTGACATGGGCCTGCGCGGCCACCGCGGTGACCTTCTCGACCTCGTCGGGTGTCAGATGGAAGGCCACCGAGTCGGTCGTACGAGATGGGACGGAGGCGTCGGTACCGGTTTCATCGGGGGGTGTGGGCCGAGTCAGGTCGGCCACGCTCAGCGGCTGCGCCGAGTCCAGCGCGGTTGCCCACGTCGTCGTTGCGGCACCGACGTCCTGGAGGGCACGCCACCGGAGGAATTCGCGCGGCGTCGCTGCGGGGCCGCGGCGTTCGGGCCGAGTCGAGCGCCCAGGTCCCGGACCCGTCGCGTGAACCGTGTACGCGTCGAACAGTTGCTTCACGAGCAGTGGAACGGACCACCCGTCGAGGATCGAGTGGTGGCACGTGATCGCCATGGTCGTGTGTCCGACATCGCGGTGCAGCACCAAGAATCGGATGAGCGGGGGTGTGTCGAGGCGGAACGGCCGCGCGCGTTCGGTGGCCGTGATCTGCTCGACGTCGACAGCGGATGCACCTGGCAGGCGTACCGACGTGATCGGAGTATCGAGGGTGGTCGGCACGACCGACACCGGTCGGCGGAGGCCGTTCCACAGGAAACCTGTTCGCAAGCCCGGGTTCTCCGCCATCACCGTGTCGACGGCACCCTGCATCGAGTCGTCGTCGACGTCGGCGCCGAGCTCGAACACGAATTGAGCGGTGTAGACGTCGGTGTCGTCGGCGATCGAGTGGAACACGATTCCTGATTGCAGCGGCGTCGGGGCCGCGATGTCGTCGAGCCCTCGATCGGCGATGTGTGCGTTCGTCACGACGTTCAGTTCGTCGGTGTCGAGGTCGCACAGCTCGAAATCGCTCGGGGCGAGCGCTCGTCGCGGATCGTCGTGGGCTGCCCGGACGAGGTCGGCGCACGTGCGTTGCCACCGTTCCACGAGATCGGCGGTCCAGCGTTCCGACACCAGGCGCGGGCACGACGTCACGTGCAGCGTCAGCGCCCCCTCGGTGGTGGCGTACGCGGTGATCTCGATTGGATGCGCCGACGAGACGTCGGATTCGGCCGCAGGCACCGGGGCGACGGCGTCGATCGACCACGGACCTTCCTGTACCAAGCGGCCCAGGTAGTTGAACCCGATCTGCGGGGTCGGTGCGGTTGCCAAGATCGGCCCCGCCTCGGCGTCGAGGTATCGCAGGAGTCCGTAGCCGCGCCCCTCGCGCGGGATCGCGTGCAGCGCACTTTTGACCGCGCCGATCGTCTCGAGTGCCGAATCGAGCGGATGCAGGGCGACGGGATGGATGGTGGTGAACCACCCGACGGTCCGGGACAGGTCGTATTTGCCTCCGCGGCCGTGCCTTTCGACATCGACGACCACCTCGTGGCCGAGCGCGTGGACCAGGGCTGCGAGAAGCAGGTCGCCGGTGGTGCTGTGTGTCGCGGTCGGGGTGTCGTTCGAGAGTGCACGCGAGAGTGCAGGGGGCAGTTCGACGCTCTCCACACGTTCGCCTCCGACTGTGTCCAGCGCCGGATCGAGCTCGGCGGCAATCGCAGGACCGGGAGTGCTCAGGATCGTCCGCCAGTGCTCGAGTTCGTCGTCCGGATACGGAGTTTGTGTCAGGTCCGTCGCCCAGGTTCGGTACGAGGTCGGAGCAGGCGTCACCTCCGGTGTCCGTCCGGCCCTGATGTCGTCGTGCGCTCGGTGAAGATCCTCGAGCAGTACGTGCCAGGAGACGCCGTCGATCGCCAGATGATGGACGATCAGCACCAACTCGTCGGGGCGAGTACGAACGGCGACCAGGAGCCGACCGGTCGTCGGCGAGAGCAGCAGTCGAGCTCGCTCGCACTCGTCGTCGGTGTGCGCCGCGATCAACAGCTCGTCGTCAGGACCTCGGTCCTCGGCGTCGATGCCGATCTTCGCTCCCAGTCCAGAAGCGTCCGATACCCGCAGGCGCAACGTGTCGTGGGTGTCGCGGAGGACGCGCAGCGCCGAACGTAGATCGGCGTCCTGTGTGTCGTGCGGAATTCGGACGCGCACACTTTGATTGAACGTGGAGATGGTCCCCGCTCGATCGGCCCACCAGTGCATCATCGGAACCACGGGGAGCGTGCCGGTCCGGTTGTCGTCGACGGTGGCGCTCGCGGTGGTCGATCCGGCAGCGAGTCGACGTGGGGTTCGCAGGTCGAAGAAGTCGCGGAAGGTCACCGCGCGGCCGGCCCTCTTGATACGACCGATCGCGGTGATCGCGAGGATGCTGTCGCCCCCGAGCGCGAAGAAGTCGTCGTCGAGCCCGACTGTACGACCGAGCACATCTCCGAGCGCGGAGCAGACCGCAACTTCGGCGTCGGTCTCGGGCTTCGTGCCCGACGGCGTGGTGACCGAGACATCGGTCGGAGCAGGCAACGCCGCGAGATCGAGCTTGCCGTTGACATTCTTCGGGAAGCTGTCGAGGGCCACCACTGCCGACGGAATCATGTAGTTCGGCAGGGCAGTCGCGCAGTGCGCGGTGATGCGTGCCTGCAAGTGATCGGAGAACTGCGCCACGACGTACGCCACCAGCCTCGGTGCACCACTCGGCCCGTCCAGGCGGGCCGTCACCACCGCGTCGGCTACCTCGGGGTGCGTGCGTACCACTGCCGCGATCTCGCCGGTCTCGATTCGGTGGCCGCGGATCTTGACCTGGTTGTCGGCGCGGCCGAGGTAACGTATGTCGCCGGAATCCGACCACGCGGCCAGATCTCCGGTGTAGTACATTCGTTCTCCTGCAGCGGATTCGACGCCCGCCGATGCAGGCAGTGCCACGAAACGCGCCGCGGTCAGGGAAGGTCGACGGTGGTAGCTCTCGGCGAGGCCGGCACCGGACAGGTAGAGATCACCCCGCGCTCCTACCGGTACCGGCCGCAGAGCCGCATCGAGGATGTGTGCGCGGATTCCACGCAGCGGCCGCCCGATGGGTGGATCGACAGCAGGTACCTGGCCCGTCGACCGATACCCGTCGGCCGCGGAGAACCAGGCGGTTGCATAGACGGTCGATTCGGTGGGACCGTAGATGTTGGCGATTCGGGCACCGGGAACCGCTCGCGAGATGCGCTCGGCTGCATGGTCGGTCAGTCCTTCGCCGGCCAGTACGACGGTGTCGACCTCGACGACTGCGTCGCCGTCGAGCACCTCGACCATTGCGGACGGCACGCCCGAGACGAGCGATCCACGGAAACCGTGCTGCGCCAACTCGAGTAGATTCTCGGCCACGGTGACCGTGCCACCGACCGTCAGCGCAGGGAAGATTTCGAAGACCGATACGTCGAAGCATAGCGAGGTGGCGCAATACACCCGCCGGAGCCCGGGTTCGCCGAAGGTGTCGACTGCCCAGTCGACCAAGTGTCGCAGCGAGGCGTGCGACACCGCGACACCTTTGGGAATTCCCGTCGATCCCGAGGTGTAGATGACGTAGGCGGTGGCGGTGTCGTCCGGACGGTCCACCAGGGTGCTGCTGGGATCGATCGCTCGGGAATCAACGTCGTCGATACGCAGGGTACGGGTCTCCGTGCGGCTGCGATCTGCCGCGTCCTGTACCACCGAATCGGTGCGCGAATGCGTCAGTACCAGCTGGGGGTTCGCGTCTCGGAGTATGTGAGCGATGCGGTCGGCCGGGTGCGCCGGATCGATCGGCACGTAGCCCAACCCCGCCTTCCATGCAGCCAGGACACCGACGATCATGTCGACCGACCGGGGCAGCGCTACTCCGACCAGCGTCCCAGGTTCGGCCCCGGCACTCTGCAGCGAGCGGGCCACTTCGTCGGAACGACGCGCGATGTCCGCGTACGAGCAACTCTCGGAACCGAATTCCGCCGCGGTGCGCTGGGGATTTGCGGAGCACGCGGCGCCGAGTCGTACCAGCGGGTGGTCGGTGACGCGGTTCGTTTCGGTGGCGGTGTCGGAAAGGTGACCTGCCGAGAACCCGGTGACACGGCGACGCTCGGCCTCGGTCAGCACGTTCAGAGCCGCAACCGGCGCGGAGGCATCCATCGAGACCAAGGCGGTCAGCGCAGCGTGGTACCGCTGCTCTATCACCTCGGCATCGGCGTGCGTGTAGACGGCGGAGTCGAAATCGAGGACGATCTCGATTGCCCCGTTGCGGCAATCGATTACCAATGCCATGTCCTCGAACGGGCCGCCGGCCAGATTGCGGACCTCGGCACGCTCGGTCCCGAACCGCAGATCGCTTTCGCCCAGCACGAGATTGACCTGTGCACCGGTCACGGACGAGCTTTCGCCGCGACGTAGATCTTCGTAGCGGTACCGCTGCCGCTTCGCCGATGTGCGCAACCCGACGGCTACGTCGCCGAGGGCGACGGCCAGAGAGTCGGCGGCGTTGATACGAAGCGGCAGCGGCACGATGTTCGAAACCATGCCGGGAGTGCGCCGCATGGACGTGGATCGATTCGAGGTGAGGAGAGCCAGCACTACGTCGCGCTCACCGGTGACCTGAGCCGACACCATCGCCAGCGCTGCGACCGGCACAGCCGGCCACGAGACCGATGCGTCGCGGGCCGCGCGGCGTAGGCTGTCGACGACGTCGGCCTCAAGGCGGGAGCGGAGTCGCACACGGCCTGCGGCCACCCGGTGCGTCGGTGTGCCGATCGCCACGGGTCCGCCGTGGTCGGCCAGTCGTGCACGCCAGTATCGACCGTCTTCCGTGGCTGCTTCGCCTGTGCAGCGCTGCGTTTCATCGTCGATCAGATCGCCGATGCTGCCAAAGTCGGCGGGCGTCGCGACGGCGTCTGCAGCAGACTCGCGGTACACCCGCGCAACTCGATCCTGAACGAGGGTCACCCCGACTCCATCGAGGACGCTGTGGTGATACCGCTGGTACCAGAGGGTCGTGGTGTCGTCGACCGTCAGGATCGCGAAGACGACCAAGGGGGAGTGGCCGGGTCGCATCGGCGAGGCCATGTCGGCTTCGATCCATCGGTCCGCAGTTGCATGTGGATCGGTAGATCCGGTGCAGTCGATCACCGGGACGTCTGTCGCTGTGACCATCTCGCGGCGGAGAACGTCGGCCTCCGCCGCAACCGTCTCGAGTGTACGAGCCAGACATTCGACGTCGATACGGCCGGGAATCTCGACGACCTCCGCCAACGCGAAGACCGGATTGTCCGGGTCGAGCCGCTGCGCGTGTACGATCCCGGCTTGCGCTCGGGTCGCCGACTGCGGTGTGGTCGGGGTCACGGTTGGGTTCACGGGATCGACATCCTGCTTCGCTGCGATTGTGGACGATGGATTCATCTCGAGTGATCAGTCCCCCCGGCCACGGGTCGGGTGAGTTCTCGTGTGGCCTCGGCGAGCAATGTTCGCGATGTGACCGGCAGTGGTGCAACGCGGTTGCAGCAACCGGTAATCGGCATCGAAGGATGTCGGCAGTCGTTGCAAAGCTGTGGCGAGGGCCGCCTGTTCGACGTTTCACTATTCGGGTGACACCAATGATCGAGGCCGTAGGTCTCTGCAAACGATTCCCCGGATCCGCAGGCGTGATGGCGCTGGATTCTCTGAGTATCAGCGCCCGCGAGGGCACCGTACTCGGCGTCCTCGGTCCGAACGGTGCCGGAAAAACTACTACTGCTCGTATCCTCACCACGCTGCTCGACGCGGACTCCGGGTCCGCGTCCGTCGCCGGGTTCGACGTACGAACTCAGGCCCACGAGGTCCGCACCTCGATCGGCGTCGCCGGTCAGTCGGCGAGCATCGACAACCGACTAACCGGGCGAGAAAACCTGACGCTGGTCGGGGTCCTGAGAGGTCTCGGCCGCAAGCAAGCGAAAGCGAGGGCGCTCGAGATCCTCGAATCCTTCGGCCTTGCCGATCGCGCGAACGATGTGGCTAAGCACTATTCGGGCGGCATGCGGCGACGGCTCGACCTTGCCGCTGCCCTCGTCGGGCATCCTCGCGTGTTGTTCCTCGACGAACCGACAACCGGCCTCGACCCGACCAGTCGAACGATGTTGTGGGAGTTGATAGAACGCGAGGTCGCACACGGTGTGACGGTGCTGCTCACGACGCAGTACCTCGAGGAAGCCGATCGTCTGGCCGACACCATCGCCGTCATCGCAGGCGGAAGCCTCGTCGCCGAAGGATCACCTGCCGAACTCAAGCGTCAGGTCGGCGGTGAAGTACTCCGTGTCGTGCCGAAGGATCCGGACCGTACCGCCGACATGGCCGCCATCATGGCGACTGTGTGCGGCCGAGCGCCGTCGAACGGAAAGCAAGGTTTGACGGTGGCGCTGACCTCCACCATCGCTCAGGTCGCGCGCGTGGCAGACCGCATGGTGACCGAGAACATCGACGCGCTCGAGTTCGGCATCGACCGGCCGTCGCTCGACGACGTGTTCCATCAACTCACCGCACATTCCGAACAGACAACCCGAGAGGCAGTGACAGTCCGATGACAACCATGGCAAGTGACACAGGCGCCCTGGTCGGGCGGCAGATGCTGCATCTGGTGCGCGTTCCTGAAAAGCTCCTCGCCATCGCCGTGATGCCCGTGTCCTATCTCGTCATCTTCGGATACCTGTTCGGGGCGGCAATGTCCGTGCCCGGCGGCAACTATCGCGAGTACCTCATGGCCGGCATTCTTGCCCAGACCATGTTGTCCGGAGTCACCTCCACCGGACTGGGTGTGGCCGACGACCTCAACGGCGGTCTGATCGACCGGCTACGCGCCCTGCCGATCGCGCAGACCTCGGTTCTGCTCTCGCGTACCATCGCGAACCTCATGACGTCGGCGGTCTCGGTGGCGGCGATGGCCGGTGTCGGTCTGCTCATCGGCTGGCAGGTCAATACCGACTTTTGGCATGCAGCCGCAGGTTTCGGCGTGCTTCTGCTGTTCGGATTCGCGATGTCCTGGCTGGGCGTGTTGATCGGGCTGGTGCTGCGCACGGCCGAGGCGATCACGTCCGTGGCCTTCGTGATCGTTCTTCCCGTCACGTTCCTGTCCAACGCGTTCATTCCTCTCGAAGGTCTGCCCGGATGGTTGCGTGTGCTCTGCTCGCTCAACCCGATGAGCTGGGTCGTGCAGGCAACGCGTGAACTGTTCGGAAACCCCACCGGCGCTGCGACATCGGTCGGGTCCCCATCGAACTCGGTCGCGTGGGCCGTCGGATTCTCCGTTGCTTTGACGGTCGTGTTCGCCGCCCTCGCCGTTGCCGCCTACCGTCGGGAATCGAAGTGAGTGCCCCCGGCGGATTCGGCACCGTCACGGCTGCGTCGCCTCTCGCGCGCGTCTCGTCCGGCGGGATCGAATCCTCGCTCGGCGATACGATCAACGAATTGCGTCCGGCCTACAGCGGTTCCTCGGTGGTCCGACTCTCGCACGAGAATGTCGACCTGTTCGCGAAGCTCGAGTTCACCAATCCGACCGGCAGTTCCAAGGACCGTTCCGCGTTCTGGATGTTGCGGCGCGCCATCGCCCGCGGCGAGATCTCGACCACTCGGCCGATCGTCGAATCGTCGTCGGGAAACTTCGCCGTGGCGCTGGCATCCTTGTGCCGTGCACTGGGTCTGGAGTTCATCCCGGTCATCGATGCGAACACCAATACGAGTACCGAGAGTTTCCTGCGCCGCGCCTGCGATCGGGTGGAGAAGATCAGCGAGCCCGACAGCGGCGGTGGCTTTCTGCAGAATCGTCTGCGCCGACTCGACGACCTACGGGCCGATCTCGGTGGCTTCTGGCCCAACCAGTACGGCAACCGTGATGCGCTCGACGCGCACTACACGCTCACCGCGGGCGAGATCGTGGATCAATTCGACTCGCTGGACTACGTTTTCGTCGGCGTCGGAACCGGCGGAACCATCTCGGGGGTCTCGAATCGACTCAAGGAAGACTTTCCGGGCGTCACCGTCGTCGCCGTCGATTCGGTGGGCTCGGTCATCTTCGGTGGTCGGCCACGTCGACGCCACATTCCGGGCCTCGGATCATCCATCGTCCCGGATCTGGTGCGGCAGGCGATCATCGACGATGTCGTGATGGTCGAGGAGTCCGACACCGTCGACGCCTGTCATGAACTGGTCCGACACCACGGGGTGTTCGGCGGAGGTTCGACGGGCACCGTCTACCACGCCGTCAACCAGTACTTCCGCCATCACCGTCCGACGCGTCGGCCCCGGGTGTTGTTCCTATGCGCCGATCGCGGCACCGCGTACACCGATACGGTGTACGACTCGGGTTGGGTGCACGATCATTTCGACCAGACCGATACCGCGAGGGGCTTTCGATGACCGCAATGTCGACCGATCTGCCGTCACTCACCGTCATCACCAAATCCGAAGTGGATGGGGTGATCACGCAAGATCGCCAAGGGGTTCTGGACACCATAGCGGCCACCTACCGCGCGGTGGCCGCAGACCGAGTGGTGATACCGCACTCGTCGTTCCTCCGATTCCCGGACCGTCCCCGCGACCGAATCATCGCGCTGCCTGCTTATCTGGGGTCGGATGAGCCGGTCGCCGGAATCAAGTGGATCTCGTCGTGGCCGGGAAATACCGAGTCCGGTCGCGCCCGTGCGTCGGCAGTGTTGATACTCAACGACCTCGACTCCGGATTCCCGTACGCAGTCCTCGAATCCTCCACGATCTCGGCGACACGCACGGCAGCAGGCGCCGTGCTGGCCGCCGAACGCGTTGCGGGTGAGCGCCGGGCCGGCAAGGTCGCGATCATCGGCGCGGGGCTGATCGCGCACACGTGCTGGTCGATACTCGTCGATACGGGATGGGAGATCGACGAACTCGCGATCTACGACACGGTCGCCGCGTCGGCGCACCGCTTCGGCGAGGCCGCGGCGCACCCGAACATCAAGACCACCGTCGCCGCCAGCGCGGTCGACGCCTGCCGGGATGCAGATCTGGTCGTCATCGCCACCGTCGCGGCAGTACCCCATCTGCACGATTCGGCGCTGCTGGCATCCAACCCGATCGTTCTGCACCTGTCACTGCGTGACCTCGCACCCGAGTTGATCGTGGGCTCGGTCAACATCACCGACGACGTCGGCCATGCGGTTCGCGAGCGCACCTCGTTGCATCTCGCCGAACTCGAATACGGCAACCGAGATTTCATGCACGGAACATTGGGAGCGCTCTTGGATGATCCTGTCACCTTCGACAGGTCTGCTCCCGTCGTGTTTTCGCCGTTCGGGCTCGGCGTCCTCGATATCGCGCTCGGCCGCTGGGTGCACGATGCGGTGGTAGCCGGCGGGGGAGGCAGACCGATCGTCGACTTCTTCGGCTGAGGAAAGGTCTATTGCTGCCCGGAATCGAAGAACGAGCGGACGACCACTCGTAGTCCCAGAATGAACGAGACGAACATCAGCGCCGTGCCGAGCACCGGGTAGAGCGGCACGGTCGACGTCAGCTGTGGGCCGTCGGTGCTGAGCAGCAACAGAATCGATCCGATCGAGCCGGTACCGGCGAGTACCGACAGCATGAATTCCTGCGCGAGCTTGGTGACGAACTGACGATCGGATCGATCCTCGAACAGCCGAACACCGACGGTGAATCGTCCCTCCTCCACCTGGTCGACGATTTTGCCGATCTTGCGTGGCATCCGGCGTAGCAGCGGGAGGTTGGCCGCCACCTGACTTTCGATGGCAGACTTGATGAATGTGCGATCGAACAGTCGCCCCACCATCACCGACCGGCCTCGTTCACGGGCAACCGAGACCAGATCGAGGTCAGGTGCCAGCAGCGTCAGGGTTCCCTCGACGGTAGCGAGTGCTCGAAACGCAGCGGCGACCTGCGGTGGGATGGTGAACTTCTGCCGAATCACCAGAGAGATCAGGTCGTTGAACAGCCCGGTGTTCTTTCGGCTACCGCCGGTCGATCCGCGGTACCGAACCATCAGCTCGCCCAGACTGCGTTCGAGTGTACGTTCGTCGAGGCCGTCGGGACGGCCGAGCAGTTCGATCAAAGCGTCGGCGGCGATCAGAGAGTCCTCGGAATCCACGGCGTGCAGGAATAGTCCGAGTGACATTCGGGAGACGTCGTCGAGCCGCCCGACCGACCCGAAATCGAGTAGGACGACGGTGCCGTCGGCGCGCATCATCACGTTGCCGCCGTGCAGGTCGGCGTGGAACACCCCCGAGACGATCATCTGTCGCAGCATCTGCTCGAGCAGATCGGCCGCCAGCTCGGAACGGTGCTGGTCGGTCATCGACTCCAGGGTCGCTCCGGCACGAGTGAGCGGCACGCCGTCGATTCGTTCCATGACCAGCACCATCGGGCTGCTCAGCTCGGCGTACATCTTCGGAATCGTGTACGGACTGCTCGGCGCGAGCGTCGCTCCGATCGCTAACGCGTTGTCCAGTTCGACGTCGTAGTCGAGTTCCTCCTGGAGCGACGCTGCGAAGCCCGAGACCAAAGACGAGGTGCCGATGGCCCTCGCCCAGGGCGCCACCCGGTGTAGTCGAGCGGACAACCCGGCCAGGATGTCCAAGTCGATGTCGATCTGCCGACGTGCCGTCGGGCGCTGGATCTTGACCACCACCTCGGTTCCGTCGATCAGCGTTGCCGCGTGGACCTGACCCACCGATGCCGCGGCGAGGGGTTCGTGTTCGACGTGCGCGAACACCTCGTCGATGTGCCGATCCAGACCGTCGAGGAGGGTCGGCTCCAACGCCTCGAACGTCTCCGCTTGGGCATCGGATTGCAGTCGGGACAATTCCTCGATGTAGACCCGGGGCAACAGTTCCGACCGCGTCGACAGTGTCTGACCCAGCTTGACGAACGTCACGCCACCTTCTTCGAGGGCGTGACGCAGGGATCGGGCCGTTCGCCGCTGATCGGCGTCGGTACCTCGCGCGCCCAATCGCAGGAACCGCGCCAGCCCGTGCCGCACGAGAATGGTCATGATCTGGCCGTATCGCCGCGCCTTTCGGCGCCGCGCCTTCCAACCGAAGATCAGCGTCATCGGCCCGGGCAAGGATCCGCTCGGGGCGAGAGCTTCCAGCACCACGACGGCGAGAAGGCCGAAGAGGAAGATCCAAGCCACGGTCAACACGGCGAGCAAAGTGGCTGCGGCTGGATCGAAGAGTCGACTGCCGTTGGCCGAATCGATCAGATGCAGCCGATCTCCCACGAAGTTCAACGTCGGAGCTCCGAATCCGACGACGCCGATGCCGACGACGATGGCGCGCAGCCATCCCACGGGCACACCAAGCGTCCGACGCGCGAGCAATGCCAACGTCGCCACAGAAACGACGATCAGGGCCACGGACACGATGGCAGTGAACACGATCGAGATACCCCCGGTAATCACAGCTACCAGGATGTACCACAGCCCTCGATGTACCAAGCCGGCACGAAAAGGGCGTCGCCTTTTCGACGGTGCTACTTGGTCTTGGGGTCGTTCGCTGCAGCGATCTCCTCCTCGGCGGTGGCCTGGATGAGCGCCATCAGATCCATGTTCGAACCGGCCGAGGATTCTTCACGTCGCTCCGGTGCAATGGTCGCTTACAAGGACTTCGTTCTCCCGTTCACTCGACATGTCCTGTGACTCACCTTCCACAAGGATTTGACCACGCGAAGGTGATCCGGTGGGGGAAGGGCGAGTAGGGGTCGCCGTAGTACTCAAGAAATTTCGGGCGGATATGACCGAGTAGCCTGCTGGACTGGGAATCTTCGGAATCAGACGGGAGGTACCCAGTGGTTGCCGAGGTCTTCAGCGACAAGGAGTTTCAGTCCCTGCGGCGGTTCCCGGAGATTGGACGGCAGGAGCTGGTTCGGTTCTTCACGTTGACCCCGGCGGACGTGGCGTTCGTCGACCCGGGCCGGGGCCGCGGTGCGGCAGACCGGTTGGGACTTGCCGGAACCCTGTGCACGCTTCCGTGGCTGGGGTTCGTACCCGATGCCGTAACCGCAGCACCGCGAGCCGCGGTTACGCGTCTGGCCGAGCAACTTCGGGTTGATCCCGATGAGATCGATTCGTACGGGAGGCGGGCGAAGACCCGCACCGATCATCTGCGGCTGGCGGCGAAGTATCTCAGCTGGCGGGTACCAACGATGGTGGAGCTCGAGGAACTCGATCAGTTTCTGTTGGCGCGGTCGATGGAACACGACTCGCCGACCCTGCTGTTTCGGCTGGCGTGAGTATCTGGTTTCGGCGAAGGTGATCCGGCCGGGTCCGGTGGCGATGGTCAAACGGGTGGCGCACGCCCGAGAGGTTGCACGGTCGGAGACGTTCGACCGGTTGGCCCACGAGTTCACCACTGAGCGTCGCAGCGGGCTCGACGGTCTGCTCGAGAATGATCCCGAGATCGGAATGACCCGGTTGCGGTGGTTGGGCACGGGTCCGGTGGAGGCCTCGCCCGCGGCGGTGAAGGCCGAGGTCGGGAAGCTCGAGTTCCTGCGGGCAATGGGTGCACACAGCCTGGACTTGTCGGTGTTGCCGGCCGAGCGGCGCCGATTCCTGGCCACGATAGGTCGACGATTGACCGCGCAGGCGTTGGCACGGCGAGCCCGAGCGGCGCTATCCGATCCTGCTGACGCTGGTAGCGCAGTCGGCGACCGAGGTCCTCGACGAGGTGGTGCAGTTGTTCGACCAGGCTGTCTCGGCGCGGGAGAGCAAGGCGGGACACAAGATGCGCGAAGCGTTGGCCGAGCGCGCCAAGGCTGGGGAGGGCCGGCAGGCACTGTTGGATACTATTTTGGCGATTGTCACTGACCCGGCGGTGCTGGACGAGCAGGTCGGCATGCTGATCCGCGGCGAGCAGATCGGGTGGGCGCGGCTGCGGTCGGCGCAGTCGAATGCGTTGCCGCCGTTGCCGCGTGATCACGGCCACCTGGCCTCGCTGAACGGCTCCTATGGTTACCTGCGGCAGTTCACCCCGCAGGTGCTCGAGGCAGTGGCCTTCGCCTGCGGCACCGCCGCCGCTGAACTGCTGGACGCGGTAGCGATCCTGCGGGAGCTCAATGCCACAGGCGCCCGCAGGTCGCGGCGGATGCCCCGACCGAGTTCGTCCCGACCCGCTGGCGCGGCTACCTCGACGCCGCGGCCGAATCGGGTAACACCAGCGCGTACCGACACTATTGGGAGTTGTGCGTGCTGCTCGCGTTGAGGGACGGGCTGCGATCGGGCGATGTGTGGGTACCGGATTCGCGCCGCTACGCCGGGTGCCCGGTGGCGGTACCGATCGACCGGTGGGGACAGATGTCGCTGCCCGCCGATGCAATGAGCCCGGCCGCGATCGCCGACATCGTCGACGCATACCGGAGAGGCGCTGCGCCGCTCCGCAGTCCCGTTCGGCGCAAGCCCCGAGACCGCACCGACGACGCACATGCCCCGCACCATCTGCGCTAGAACATGATTCGATCGAACTCAGCACGGAACTATTACGAGGTCGGGATTCGGGCACGCCGCACTGCGCACACCTTGTTGACCGAGGTGCCGGAGCTGTATGACGAGGTCGAGGATCGTATCGATGCATTGCTGGCCCGTACCCTGGGTCTGCTCGAACAGCACACAGTCGACGATTCGTCCGCAACCGGTGACACCGAACAGGTCGGCATCGTGACGAGATGAGCAGCAGCCTGCTATCGGTGAGCGACCGGAAAATGGAACCATCGATCCGCCGCCTCGGGACAGGCTATTGACTGGCGTCGCGAACGATGACGCGACCGAGGTGTCGAGAGGCTACGATATCGGCTATTTCGAGTTCGGTTGCATCGCAGACGGTTTCCAATGCCGCATACGCTGAGGCAGTCGAGGTGCTGCACGAGAAAGTCGATGTCCTTCTCGATCGATTGACCGACTCACTGCTGACTGTTCCGGCGGCTGGGCCGAGTCAGTGGCGTGTACCGACTTTCGTCGAAGCAGGGGTGCAGCAGGCTCGGTCGATCACGGGGCTGTGCGTGGGGAACTTGCGCGTCGTGCTGGTGTTGCCGATCCCGCGCCGTCGGACCGCGCCGAACGAGTAGGCGGCGTCAGCACGACCCCCGAGATCTGGGCTAGTCGATGTCGCCGCGTCCTGTTCTGTCGGTGCGAGATAAGGATGTGCGGTCACCCACGGGCTCGTCGGTGGCGAATCCACTATGCCGTAGACGCACTTCAGCGCCACTACGAGCGTACATTCCGGTGAGAAGCAAAGTCGTTTCAAATCCCGGCATGTAATGGAATCAACTCAACCGCAACCGAAATGCGTGGCGGCCGGAGCACACCCCTATTCGGTACGGCAAACGAGCTGCATTGACTACTTGAGTGTTCGTCACGCTTTGAACCGCACCGGGTTGTCCGGAGGCTTCACTTCTTAGGAGAATGAAGCCATGTCACGCCCGACCCACAACTACCCGACCGAACTGCGCGAACGCACCGTCCGAATGTTCGCCGAGATTCGTAACGACTACCCCTCGGACTGGAAAACCGCCGAGTCGATCGCGGAAAAATTAGACATCCGAACAGCGCAAACGGTCCTCAACTGGGTGCGCAAAGCGCAAATCGACGCAGGCCAACGCGCCGGTACGAGCACCGACGACGCCGCCGAAATGCGCAAGCTCCGCGCTGAGGTCCGAGAACTGAAGCGGGCCAACGAAATTCTGAAGGCGGCGTCGGTTTTCTTCGCAGCGGAGCTCGACCGCCCACGCAAGTGATCTGCGCGTTCATCGACGCGAAAAAAGATCAGTACGGGGTCGAGCCGATCTGCCGCGTTCTCTCCGAACACGGGTGCAAGATCGCCCCGTCTACCTTCTACGACGCCCGCAGCCGGCCGCCCTCCGCCCGGGACCTGCGAGACGAGGAACTCAAGACGATTATCAAGAAGACGTACGAGGACAACCGCAGTGTCTACGGCGCTCGCAAAGTATGGATGTCATTGCGGCGCGCAGGTGTCGAGGTCGCGAGATGCACCGTTGAACGATTGATGGCCGAACTGGGCTTGCGTGGGGTATTGCGGGGACAGAAGCCTCGAACGACGGTGTCGGATCCGAAGGCGGCACGGGCGAAGGACCTGGTCGGCCGAAATTTCAATCCTGTTGCACCGAACAAGCTTTGGGTTGCAGATTTCACTTAATGGGGTGGTCGGCATCGATTGCGACACGAAAAGGCGACTGGCAGGTGGTCACTGAGATTTTACCGACCGGGGCGCAGGCTGAGGTGGTGAGCTGCTGGAAGGTGATCACTACCAAGATTGAACGGACCGCACCCGAAGGTCTGAATGTAGACGGTGGCCCTGCCAGTCGTCCGAGGTACGTGATCGGCTTGTGAGATGCCGCGCCACAGAGCGCTGTCCATTAGGTTGCCGCACCACCTCGAGCTCACAAGGAAGGAAACCGACCAACGGGAGGAGTGATCCATGGGATTGACCGTCGGGATCGACTGGGCCGAGATCCATCACGACGTCGCCATCATGAACACCGACGGAGCGGTGATCGCGCGGGCGAGGATCGACACCGGTGCAACCGGATTCATCGAACTACTCAACCTGATCGCATCACACGGCGGCACCGCGGAGGATTCCCCAGTTGCCATCGAGACCGACAAGAACCTGCTCGTCGTTGCCCTCGCAGACGCCGGGTTCATCGTCTATCCGATCAATCCGCGTGCCGTCGCGCGGTACCGCGAACGGCACGGGCAAGCAGGCGGCAAGTCCGATCCCGGCGATGCTGCGATTCTGGCGAACATCTTGCGCACCGACCGCGATGCGCACCGAACTCTCCCCGCAACTACTGAGCATGCCCGCGCGATCAAGGCACTCGCCCGGCAACATCAGGAAGCGCTATGGGCACTGCACCAAACCCTGAGCCGGCTGCGATCTGTGTTCCTGGAATTCTATCCTGCAGCACTGCAAGCATTTCCGAACTAGAAACACAAAGCGACAGTGGTCGTTCTCGGTGCAGTACCCACGCCGACCGCTGGCCGCGATTTGACGAAACGGCGCCTCGTTGCTCTGCTACATCGGGCGGGACGACGCAACGACGAGAAGCTGGTCGATCAGATTCTGGCTGATCTGCATGCGCCGGCGCTGACGCAACCACGTGAGGTCGAGGATGCGCTCGGACACGCAGTGACCGGTCTGCTCGGCATCGTCGCCGCGATGCACACAGCGGTGGATGCGCTCGAGAAAGAGCTCGGCGAAGTCTTCGATACCCATCCGATGGCGCCCCTCCTCAGATCCGTTCCAGGTCTGGGTACGGTACTGAGTGGCCGCATACTCGCCGAGATCGGCGACGACGCAGAACGATTCACCACGCCCGCCGGATTGCGCGCATTCGCCGGAACTGCACCGATCACCCGTGCATCAGGCCGATCGCACTACGTTAAAGCTCGCAAAGTCCGGAACAAACGACTCGGCGACGCCTGCCACTGGTGGGCATTCTCCATCCTGACGAAATCACCGGGTGCTCGGGCACACTACGACAAACGTCGAGCTATGGGAGAGCGCCACAACGCCGCTCTCCGCAACCT
>NZ_MKKY01000056.1 GCF_002091955.1 Rhodococcus sp. 1168
CGGAATTTGTCAAGGTGGATGAGTCCAGTGGGTGTTACGCCGCTATCGAATCGTGCTCTTGATCGGTGTCAGTTGTTTCTGCTGGTTTGTTGATCCACGCGGTGTCTGGGAGGTCGAGGATTTTCGGTGCGGCAGTGCTGCCGAAGCGATGCGGATGTGCAGCGCGGGCGGCGTCGAGAACGAGACGGCGTTCGGCTGCCTTGCGTGCAGCCAAGCCGTAGTGGACATCGGCGGGAGTGTGCAGTCCGATACCGGTGTGGCGATGTTCGTGGTTGTACCCATCGGTGAAGATATCCATGAATTCCCTTGCCTCGCTCAGTGATCGGAACCGATCCGGGAAGCCGGGGCCGTATTTCAAAGTTTTGAACAACGACTCCGAGTACGGATTGTCGTTCGATACCCGAGGCCGGGAGTGGCTTCGGGTGACCTCGAGATCCGCGAGGAGTGTCGCGACGGTTTTACTGGTCATCGAGGTACCGCGATCGGCATGCACGACGTGCGGGACGCCATGGACCGCGAAGATCTGTTCCATCAATTCCTTTGCCAGCACACCGGATTCATGACTATGAACGTGCACTCCGACGATGTAGCGGGAGTAGATGTCGATCATCACGTACGCATCGAAGTACTGCCCTTTCACCGGGCCGGCCAGTTTGGTGATATCCCAGGAGTACACCTGCCGCGGCGCGGTCGCGACCAACTCTGGGCATGCCCTGGCCGGGTGCCGAGCGAGTCGCCGTCGATCGCTGACCTGTCTGTTCTCGCGCAACACTCGATACATCGTCGACACCGAACACAGGTAGATGCCCTCGTCGAGGAGTTGGGCGTAGATCTGTAGCGGTGCGAGGTCGACGAACCGGTCGCAGTTGAGGACGCCGAGAATACGTCGCCGTTCGCTGGTGGTGACTTTGTTGACCGGCTCCGCCGCTGGTTCCTGCGGCACCGGCGGTGTCGGTGCTGTAGCTGCGGCACTTCGACGTGTCGCCGTCGATCGGTGCAGACCGGTGAGAACGCTGCCCTCGCGGGAGCTAATTCCGATGCCGGTCAGTGTGGTGTACGCAGTGGTCATCGCTTGTTGTTCTTCTCGTCGAAATCCGCGCTCTCGGAGAGAGATTCCAAGAGCGCGTGTGCTTTTCCCATGATATCCAGTGCGGCTTCGGTGGTGTTCAGTCGCTTGTTCGCGCGGTTCAATTCACGGGTGAGGCGGGCGATCTCGGCTTGCTCGGCGGTAAGCTTGCCGACCTTCTCGCCGGGCTTTTTGCCGACGAGAACACCGGCGTCGCGGTGTTTGCGCCATTCGCTGATCAACGACGAATACAGTCCCTCGCGGCGTAGGTATGCCCCGCCGTCGCCGCTCTGGCAGGCTTGCTCGTAAGCACGCACGTGTTCGATTTTCTCCGCCGCGGTGAACGCCCGTCGCCGTCGTGGTCCGTCTGCTCTCGGATGCGCTGAATCCATGCGTTCATTGTCGCCGCTGACCGGCGTCTTGGTGGTGATGGCCATGGTGTGTGTCGATCCGTATCTCGCCCTGCATCAGGCCGGGTTGCTATGAACCACTGGACTCACCTCACCCTGGCACGCAGGGGACGGGCAAGCCCGGTCTGGGAGCGTCTGATGGTGAAGGCCTCACCGGGTGCCTGATGTCCTGCGTAGGGGTCTTCGATGAGACATAGCAAGGTTAGAAGCGTTGTTCCGGCACCCAAAGGTAGCGCGGCATCCAGTCGCAGAATCGGTACGTGCTGAGCTGAGTCGGGTGAAGGCTCGTGTCGTGTGTGGTTGCGGTCTAGGACGAGGTCGTAGCGCTGGCGAGATCGCTCGATGAGCCAGCCGTTCCGGACGAGCCGGCCTGAGGGGATCGACCTTCGTACGACAACGGTTGGGTCGCCGTCTGTCGCGTGCAGTACGCCACCGACTGCGTGGTAGAGCGCGGTCTGAGCGTCGAAGCGCCCCGCGGCCGCGTCGCTTAGCCATGCCATGAGTCTGTCGATCAAGCCGCCAAAGCCGTTGACTGGGTCCCACTCCCGAGAAGGATCGAGATACAGACACAACCGGGTGCCGAGAAGCACGTGAGCATGGTTAAGAAATCGAAGGTGGTCGACCTGGACTTGAGGTGGAGATACGTCGGACGGTCCTACGACGATGCGGAACTCTTCGTAGCGGCGGAGCGGGAGCCCACCCACCTCGTGTTTAAGTCCCCCGGTTAGGACGCGTATGCGGAGGTGCATGTCGCCGCTACTGTGACGTGGCTTGCCGATCAACTCGACTTCGCCTGGGAACGCAGCACCGAAGGCAGCGAGGTCGCTGAGAACCTTTGTGTGCCAGTCGCTCATGCGTCTTGTACTCACCCAGCGCGGCCTGAGTGCTTGACGGTCGACAGCGAAGAGGCGGTGGCAGTGCTTGCGACGGTGCTGAACTTGCCAGCTGCCGAGGACTGAGAACCGGCTGGTGCCTTGAACCCGTCACCAAATAGCGCTTGCCATTTCTTCACACTTTCGTCGAAGTCGGTCTCCTCGTAGGCATTCTTGATTTCAGCGGCGTGAACATTGATGCGATTTCGGAAGTGCGAGTACGTCTCTTGGGTCCAACGGTGGTCGAACGATGTGCCAGAGCCTGACGGGTCCGTGATGATCGGCTTGAGTGGATATTGTTGGAGGTAGGCATCGAGGTCGGACACTATGTGTAGAAGAGCTGTCGGGAGATCGCTGTAATAGCCACTATCAACTATTTTGTGCCATTCCTCGACTCGCTCACCCAGCAAGGTGGTCAGCAGGATCGATCTTGTTCCAGTCCATGAGTTTTTATGGTCGCGCAGAAACTTCATGATCCGGATGACTTCGCGCAGGCGCTTGTTCGCGATGCCGTCTTGTTTCTTCATCCAACTGGTGAATCCGTCGGTGTCCGTGCGTTCCCATGTGTTGTCGTCGCGGTTGATGATCCATTGAGTGCCGTCGGCGTGCAGCACGAAGGGGACAATGTCGACGTGCATCGCGTTTTCGGCGTAGTTGACGTAGACGCAGCGGCACTTGCGACCGTGCGGCATGTCTTTGTAGGGCGAGGTGTTGTGCAGCACGTTGTAAATTGTGTCGCCGTACTTCTTGAGATTGTCGGCCCAGTCGGGCTCTTCCACCATCTGGATCATGAAGTCACCGTCGAACGCGTTGCCGTTGACCGGCTTAATAATTGTGCGCTGAGGCCAGGACCCCTGGGGTATCTTCTTTTTGATCAGTGCTTTCGCCTCAGGGTTGGCCTTCAGACAGTTGTAAATTGACTCAACCCTGGCGCTGAGTAGATCGACTTTCGGCTGAGGGAGGTTGACGGTGTTTTCAAGAAAGTTCTTGAAGTAGTCGGTGTGCTTCACGATGGGCCTCCAGGCGTCGTCGAAGTGCCGGGTTCGACCGGTTGGTCGCTGCGCGGCGGAGATGTTTGTGTGTACGGCCTGACATGGTGATCGGCAAATCGTTCTGTGAAGTGGGGGCTGAGCGCGCGGCTCTCCCCAGCTGCCAGGCCCGCGAGAGCCCCGGGGTCAGCCCGATCGAGCGTAAACAGTCGGCCAGGCATTACTGCATCGAAGCGCACAAAACTACCGGCACCGATGAGATGCATTGCGGTCCCCTGCGCACCCCTACTTGATGCCGAAACCATCAGGTCGACTGCTGGTTTGGCCCAGTTGAGCCAGCCGCCGGTGCCAAGTCGCTCAGGGTGATTCGTCCGCTGGTCGACCGCACCTACATTGAGCACTCGGATCGAACTCAGTGGCACGTCGAGCATGCTCACCGCCTCGCTGATTGCCACGACCGAGGGGTTGTTGGCCCAGACGCCGCCGTCGATGAGCCGTTGCCCGTCGACGTGCGCGGCCGCGAAAAAAGTGGGCGCTGCGCTTGTCGCCATTGCAACGTCCACCATCGAGAGCCGATTGTCGCGACGCAGACGCGGATGGTGAGGCGTCTTGAAGATGTGCACCGCGCCTCGCTGAACATCCCAAGCAGGAATGATCAGTCGCTTGGTGCTTTCGCCGAGTCGTCGGTCACCAAGTACCTCTGTCAGTGCCTGTCTCAGCACCTTGGCCTCGTAGACGGGAGCAGTCAGTTGGCGCGGCCGCCGCCACAGGCGGCGTCGTGTTGCAGGGAACACTGCACCCACCAACTGCTCGTAGCTCTCCGCGATCTCACGCGGCTTCAAGCCGGCACCGAGGCCGAGCGCGACGATGCCGCCGGCAGATGTTCCCGCGATCAGGTCGAAGGAATCAGTAATATTGACGCCGAGGTCCTCTTCCAACCGGGCAAGTACGTGCGCGGTGAACAGTGCCTTCGCGCCACCACCATCAAGGGCCAGAATCTGGAAGCGTTCGGGGAGTTCGTCAGAGGGATCGTTCGACGGGGACGCTTGTGGGTGCAGAGGGTGGCGCACGTCTAGCTGCCCGGACGGTGAGTCATTTCCGGGGTCTGCCGGGTCTGCAGAAACTACAGCCATGTAGTTAGGCTACTCGTACCTACCGACAGTGACCGGGGTCGCGGAGCGGCACCCTCGAAAGGCGTTACAGCCCGATGCCGATGACTGCGTTTCCGATCAGCGGCGCGTGTTCGCGGCGGTACACCTCGACGGCGTCGAGGCTGGCGTGGCCGGTCTGCCTGGCGATGGCGGATCCGACGGCACCGTTGCGGGTGCCCTGCGTAACGGGGGTTGAGGGCCAGATGGCCGGAATCCGGCGCTAGGCAGAATATCGACTGGCCAGCGAGGAGATGGCAGCCATTCGAGTGGTGAACGTAGAAACGACCCTGTCGGTGGGCCAGTGGTTCGATTCCGTTGAGGCAGGGGGTCTCGTCATCCCTTCGGGGCACCGGTCGAGGGAGGTCCCCGCTGCATTTCGGGGCCTCCCGCATCGCAGCATCACTGACACCGTCCCGATTTGAGCTGTATATGTTGTGCCACAACCTGTTTCGGTGGCTGTGCGCGATGGGGTCAGCCCATTTCTGCGAAATCCGGCGCTAAGGAGTTACCGCAGATAATCGCCTATTATCTGCGGTAACCTTGAAGTCGACCAGGCGCTACACACCTCAATGGACAGGGCGACTCCGTAAATTATCTGCGATAGCACCACCAGGTTCGGGTTGACGGACGGAAGGACGATCATGGGACAGGTGCGGGCGCTACCGATAAGGGGGGTGCGACTGGCGGATGCGGTCGAGCTGTACCTCTCCACGATCTCGAGTCTCAATACCCGGCGCGGGTATGGCATCGCCTTGCGGCAGCTCGTGCGCGACTTCGGTGCCGATTCCGATGTGGCACTGCTGGACGCCGACCGGGTCGGTGGTTGGTTCACCTTCAAGTGGGGCAACTCCTCGGCGCAGACGTTCAACGTCCGGCTCGCCTCCCTGCGCGGTGCGTGTGAATACTGGCGCAACCAGGAGTGGCTGGTCGGGGACCCGCTTGTGCGGATGGTTCTGCGGCGGGTGCCTGCGGATCACTCTCGGGCGATGACCCGTGACGAGGTGGGCCGGTTACTTGTGGCGGATGTGGCGCTGCGGGAGAAGGTGCTGTGGACGATGCTGTACGAGACCGCTGCCCGCGCCGAAGAGCTGCTGGGGCTCGATATCGCGGACATGGATACAGCGAACCGGTGTGCCACGGTGACCCGTAAGGGCGGGGCGAAGGATGTCATCGCCTGGCAGAGCGGCACCGCGCGGTTGCTGCCGCGTCTGCTTGCCGGCCGGAGAAAGGGGCCGGTGTTCCTGACCGATCGCAAGGCGAAACCCGGTGTGGTCGTAGAGGATATCGACCCGTCGACGTTGCGGGCGCGTTTGTCGTACCGGCGGGCGGGCGAGCTGTTCGATCAGCACACCGCCGGCTTCGTGCGGGGGCCGTTCACACTGCATCAACTCCGCCATTCGAAGCTCACACACGCCGCCGAAGACGGGGCGTCGACGCCGATGCTGATGCGCATGAGTGGGCACACCTCGGTCCGTTCCCTCGGCAAATACGCCCGACCTTCTGCGGAGGCCCTCATCAGGTGGCAGGCAGGCACCGATCCCGCCGCCCGCAGGCGGCGGTAGCTTACGAAGCTCCGTCCGGCATCTCGGGATCCCGACACCCACGACAACCGATGAGGTCGGCATCGATTGCATCAGTCGGGGATGGGAAAGAAGATCGGGCTGATGAGGTACTTGCGGCGGCCATCTTCCGATGGGTTCGAGGCGGCCGACTTGAGGACTGTCTCGAGCTGTGCCACGAGGTGGGTGCGTTCGTCGTCGGTGAGCCAAACAGGCAGCTGAATGTAGGACACGCTGTCGCGGTAGGGTTCTGCACCGGCTGTTCGCAGGTAGTGCTGAAAGCTCGACGCCAACACGCTCATCGCTGCTGCGAACAGGGATTGATGATCATCGGTGGTCAGTGCGGCCATCTCTGTGCGTGGCATCTTTGCGCCACCGGACTTGAATCGGTAAGTCCGTTGGACCGCCCCGCGGCGCCGCTCTTCGCGATGCACGACCAGTATCCCGGCGTCGAGCAGCACCGTGAGCTGGCGATATAGCGTCGGCCGCGAAACGTCGGGTAGCCAATCCAGCAATGAAGCGGCCGTGAACTCGCGGCCGTCCATGACGGTATTGATGATGCGGATCCGCACTGGGTTACGAAGAACTTCCACAAGCTCCATACGTCAATGGTCTCATACAGTGATACCGTTCTCGTATGTCGAGATCAATCGCGTGGCCTTTGGGTGATCGTGTCGGAGTTGGTGCACGGACTCTGTGGACACTGCACGCCGGGTCCACAGGCGATCCAGTTCTCTTCCTCCCGGGCGCAGGCAGTTTCGGACTGGACTACTACCGGGTGTATGACCTGATCAAAGAGCACTCCACCCCGATCCTCTATGACCGTGCGGGCACTGGATGGAGCGAGGATGTTGCACTTCCCCGCACCCTGGACGAAGTCACCGACGAGATCGTCGACCTGCTCTCCGCCCTGGGGGTCGAGTCGACCGTGGCGCTGGTCGGTCACTCCCTCGGGGGCGCATACGCGCAACGCTTCGCACAACGTTTTCCCGATCGCGTTGCCCGACTGGTGCTTATCGATCCGCTACACCAGGACTGGGACGACTTCATGCCGCCCGAACTCCAGTTCGGGCAGGCAGCCGCCACGGACAACCCACAGCTGCCCGAGCTTCCGGCGGAAGCAATCGACCAGATACAGACCGCGATGGAAACCGCTTTCCGCGGATTTCCGACCGAGATCGGCGAAGTGGTTCTCGATCGTCATATGAGCGCCGAACGGTTCCCCGTCGGGTTTCAAGAGGGCTTGAACGCGACGCAACTACTCGAGGAGCTTCGGCAAGGAGGTTCCCTGCCCGAAGTTCCGATCCACATCATCAGTGCGACCGGCACAGACGCCCAGCAACGCCTATTCGTTCCCGAGGAACTCCTAGGGCAGCAGATCGAAGGAAGCGAGCGGCTTTACGACAGCATCGCTCGAAAGCACTCGCGCGTGGAACGCATCACGGTGCCGAACGCGTCGCACGCGAACCTCCCCATGGTCCGCCCAGACGTCATTGCCGCCGCCGTCGCACCCGTGATGCCGAATCATCAGCAACGCTGAGGATCTGGACGGACAGCTGTCAAAGCGTTGACCGGCCGGGCCTGGACCAGTTGCCCCAGCCGGCCCGGGGCCAGTTCGATGCGCTTGGCAGTCTCGCTGCGCTGAGATCGTCGCAAGATCCAGGCGGGCGAGGTGCCCGGCTCTTCGACCGCGCGGGCGGGCGTGGGTCCCGCCGGCCGGTAGCAGGCTGCGGCGGGTGCATCAGTCATCATCGGCCGCGTCCGGATCCCGCAACGGCCGGTGCCCGCCGGTCAGCTCAGGTAATTGGAAGCTGTAGTGGCCCGCCAGGCGGATGTGCCTACGCATGAACGCCGACAGACGGGTGGCGTCCTCATCGTGCACCGGGTAGTCCTGGGCGCGCAGCTCGTCGAGGGCGCGGTCCAGATAGACGGTGTTCCACAGCACCACGCAGTTCAAGATCAGGCCCAGCGCCGACAGCTGGTCTTCCATGCCGTCGAGGTAGGCGCGGGTGATCTCGCCCTTGTGGCCGTGGAAGATGGTGCGGCCCAGGTCGTGGCGACCCTCGATGAGGTTGGCTTGGGCCTTGGCTTCGCGCCGGTAGGGTTCGTCGTCGGCCAGGCGCAGAATGTGCAGGGTTTTGAAGATCCGCCCGTAGTGCGCGATGGCATGACCCAGCGACGTGGGATTGCCGTCACGGGAGATCATGCGGGTGACCTCGTGCGCGGACACCTCACCACGGTTCATCGACACCGCGACCCGGCACATGTCCTCCCAATGCGCGCTGATCTTGCCCAAGTCGATTCGGCCCCGCGCCGCGGTGTTCAGGGGCCCGTAATCGGCGGCCGGTTCGATGCGCCACAACCGTTGATCGGGCAGGTTCGCCAGCTGCGGCCGATACTTCCGGCCCAATAAGTGCAGGATTCCGAAGACGATGTCGGAGTAGGATCCGGTATCGGTGATGATGTCCTCGGGCACCGTGCTGCCCGCGGGTTGGCGCAGGATCACATCGACGGCGTTGAGAGAGTCGCGCGGGGTGCCCGACACGATCATCGCGTTCAGACCGGCCGCTTGATCGTTGAGCATGTTCAACCAGGTTGTGCCCCTTTTCGGGCCGAAGTATTTTCGGTTGGGGCGGGCGTGGATGGTGCGGACCGGGACGACGAATCGCATGCCATCGACGCTGGCGACCAGGCCGCCGCCCCACAACTGCGCCAGCGGCACGGACGCTTGGGCTTTGACCAGTACCGTGTTGGCGGTAGCCATGGTGTCGGGGCGAATGTAGTGCTGGTCGACGTGGTGCAGCCGATCCCGGGTCAGCGCCTCGGCACCCGGTGAAACCACCGGGGCGAACCCCACATTCATCGAATGGGCGCACAGCACGGCCGCCACCGATACCCCGAGATCGGCGACGCGGGCGTTGCTACCCGCAACATGGGTGAACGCTTCGGCGAACTCCGGATGCCACGACATCACCTCAAGGACCTGCTCCGGTAGATCCACTCGCGGCATCATCGCCGCCGCCCGCCGACGCAAATCGGTGAGCGACGGAGGATCAGGCACCGCGCTCAACGCGGCCACGTGCAGCTTTCCATCCTCATCTACGCTCGCCGGAGCATCATCACCCAGGCGCGCCGCCAAGTCCCGATACGATGCGTCGAGGCCCTTCGCGAGTTCGGCGAGCATCGGGTTGGGGTTATCCGGCAGTCCGAGCGCGTTCATGCCGGTATCGCGGGCCGATTCCCATGCCATGCCCGACAGCAGATGCGCTCGCGGGTCGCGCCACTTCGAGGAGTGCTCGGCGAAGATGTTGCGGTACTTCAGATGCCGGTGGAACTGCTCGAGCACACACAACGTGTACGAAGCCCGATCGACCGTCTCTTCCGGCCGCTCCGACGGGTAAACCAAGCGCTGCCAGCCACCACTCACCAGGTCGTGATCGATGCGGCGCGCATCCAACCAGCGCGCGGACAGCCCACGAGTGCGTTGCGGGGAGATCATGTCAGCGAGGGTGTGCATCGCACTCAGCACGGGTTTGGTTTCGCCGGTGGCACCGAAATCGATCGTGCGCATCATCGGCGGAAGGAACGCCCGGACCGTAGAGAACCGGCCCGCCAGCTCTTCGAGGCGCTGAGAGTCGAACTCCGGATCCGCTTGGGGCACCAGCTCATCGATCGAGGCCAACGCCGCCCGCAACTCCGCCTTGGACACAGTGTTCTCGATCGGATCCCACACCAACGCAAGCGACAGCTCCGGCTCGGTCTCCGACATTTCCAGCAGCACCCGCACAGCGCGGGCGAGTTTCCCGGCATTGCGCGTCACCCGCGGGTAACGTCGCAGCTTCTCGTCCTTGGACTGGCGGTCGGCCTTGGCGATCAGATCGGTGACCATCAGCAGGTCGAACAGCTCAAGTGCGTCATCGACCGCTTTGGCGCGCAACGTGAGCACCGTCGCTGTCAACAGCGCGAGCAGCCGGTCTCGCTGCGATTTCATCCGCCGCAGATGCGATGTCTTGCCATTCAGGCCGTGAGAGGCCAGTGCGATCAACCGCCGCGGCGGCACCTCGGACACATCGACCGACTCTGGGACGACAGCATTCAGATCACGGACCCGTGCCAGCGCGTTGGCCATGCCGCGCGAGGATGGAGTGAACGCGCCTTTACGCAGCCGCTCAAGTTCGACCACCTTACGGCGGCCGTCTTCGCGAGTGTCCAACAGCCCCAACAAGGTTCCGGACTCGCCGCCTGCGAGCTGACTCGAAAGATGCGTCCACAGCCGCTGATCGGCGACCTGCTTGCCCTCGGTGACGAGGCGTTCCAGAGTCGTGGCCCCCGGCAGCAGGGCGTTGTGCTCGCGCAGCCAGACCACCGCGCCCGCGGTCAGCGCTTTCGGGCCGTCGCCGGTCATCCACGCTTGATCGGTGATCCATGCCAGCAGCTCGGTCTCGATATCGGCGAACGAGATCAGCCCGTACTCACGCTGGATCTCCCAAGCGTGCTCAAGCTTCGTCTTCTCCCGGTCGGTGTAGGTCTTCACGCAGGCCGGATCGGCGATCTCAAGCTGGGAGGCCAGGTAGTCGACCAGTTCGGTGGGAACGTCGAGTGGATCGGGCAGGAACATCCCCAGATATCGGACCGTCACCAACTGAATCGCGAACCCGAGCCGGTTGTAATCCCGCCGACGTGCCGCGATCAGCCGATGGTCTTCATCATCCAGATGGAAAAACCGCTCCAGCTCCACCCTCGACAACACACCGAACCGGCCGTACTCCACGACCGCACCCTCATCACGCACAGCCCGACATCAAACCACCGACAGCCCAGCAGCGCAGCCAGATCCAGAAATCAGCAGCAGGCCAAGCCTCATTTTGCTTAGCGCCGGATTTCGGTCATCTGGCCCTCACCCCCCCGATTATCAGGGGGTCCGCAGGCGCGGCATTGGTGGTCCAGGCGCGATCGTCGTCCCAGGTTTCGTTGTGTTTCAGGCACCACCACAGCCGTCCGAGCAACTTGTTCGCGAGGTTGCGGAGAGCGGCGTTGTGGCGCTCTCCCATAGCTCGACGTTTGTCGTAGTGTGCCCGAGCACCCGGTGATTTCGTCAGGATGGAGAATGCCCACCAGTGGCAGGCGTCGCCGAGTCGTTTGTTCCGGACTTTGCGAGCTTTAACGTAGTGCGATCGGCCTGATGCACGGGTGATCGGTGCAGTTCCGGCGAATGCGCGCAATCCGGCGGGCGTGGTGAATCGTTCTGCGTCGTCGCCGATCTCGGCGAGTATGCGGCCACTCAGTACCGTACCCAGACCTGGAACGGATCTGAGGAGGGGCGCCATCGGATGGGTATCGAAGACTTCGCCGAGCTCTTTCTCGAGCGCATCCACCGCTGTGTGCATCGCGGCGACGATGCCGAGCAGACCGGTCACTGCGTGTCCGAGCGCATCCTCGACCTCACGTGGTTGCGTCAGCGCCGGCGCATGCAGATCAGCCAGAATCTGATCGACCAGCTTCTCGTCGTTGCGTCGTCCCGCCCGATGTAGCAGAGCAACGAGGCGCCGTTTCGTCAAATCGCGGCCAGCGGTCGGCGTGGGTACTGCACCGAGAACGACCACTGTCGCTTTGTGTTTCTAGTTCGGAAATGCTTGCAGTGCTGCAGGATAGAATTCCAGGAACACAGATCGCAGCCGGCTCAGGGTTTGGTGCAGTGCCCATAGCGCTTCCTGATGTTGCCGGGCGAGTGCCTTGATCGCGCGGGCATGCTCAGTAGTTGCGGGGAGAGTTCGGTGCGCATCGCGGTCGGTGCGCAAGATGTTCGCCAGAATCGCAGCATCGCCGGGATCGGACTTGCCGCCTGCTTGCCCGTGCCGTTCGCGGTACCGCGCGACGGCACGCGGATTGATCGGATAGACGATGAACCCGGCGTCTGCGAGGGCAACGACGAGCAGGTTCTTGTCGGTCTCGATGGCAACTGGGGAATCCTCCGCGGTGCCGCCGTGTGATGCGATCAGGTTGAGTAGTTCGATGAATCCGGTTGCACCGGTGTCGATCCTCGCCCGCGCGATCACCGCTCCGTCGGTGTTCATGATGGCGACGTCGTGATGGATCTCGGCCCAGTCGATCCCGACGGTCAATCCCATGGATCACTCCTCCCGTTGGTCGGTTTCCTTCCTTGTGAGCTCGAGGTGGTGCGGCAACCTAATGGACAGCGCTCTGTGGCGCGGCATCTCACAAGCCGATCACGTACCTCGGACGACTGGCAGGGCCACCGTCTACATTCAGACCTTCGGGTGCGGTCCGTTCAATCTTGGTAGTGATCACCTTCCAGCAGCTCACCACCTCAGCCTGCGCCCCGGTCGGTAAAATCTCAGTGACCACCTGCCAGTCGCCTTTTCGTGTCGCAATCGATGCCGACCACCCCATTA
>NZ_MKKY01000057.1 GCF_002091955.1 Rhodococcus sp. 1168
CTTGATGGCCTTCCCATCGACGGTCGAGTCGAACTGGAAATCCATAGCCCACACCACTTTCGGGGCGTCGGCTTCGATCTGCGGGCACGAACTGACGCCGGCGCGCTTGCGGGGATGGTAGATCCGAACCTGCAGACCCTCCTCCTTCCAGAGCCGGTGGACCTTCTTCTTGTTCACCGACATGCCTACGTCGTGCCTCAGATGAGCCCAGGCGCGACGAAAACCGTGCAATGGATGCGTGCCTGCATATTTGCGGAGTGCGGCTCTGAGCCTCGATCCACCGATGAATCTGGGAGGTAGTGGGGTGTCGAACTGAAGAAAGTGCCCTCCGACCTGGAATGATTTGAGTTCTCACACAAAAAATCGGACCAGACCAACAGGACACTTCCAGTGCGATCATCCCACACCTTCCGCCCTGATTCCGCAAAGTTCGACGACGACCACCTCGTGTCGTGCGCGGGACTGCTGCCGATCATGACCCTCGCCGACCAGACCGGCCTGACCGAACTCTTCGCGGACAAGGTGGCCATCACCGCCCCGAAGATCTCATCGGGGTCCGCGAACCTGGCACCGAAGTTGACGACGTTGATCGCCGCGATGTGCGCCGGCGCCGACAGCATCGACGACATCGACCTCCTCCGATCCGGCGGCACGAAACACCTCTTCGACTCCGTCTACGCACCTTCCACCGTCGGAACCCTGTTGCGCGAGTTCACGTTCGGTCATAATCGCCAACTCGAATCGGTCATGCGCGAACACCTCGTTGCCCTCGCTCACCGCACAGAGATCCTGCCCGGCATCGCGGACCGCGCGTTCGTCGACATCGACTCACTTCTGCGCCCGGTCTACGGACACGCCAAACAAGGTGCCTCCTACGGTCACTCCAAAATCGCCGGCAAGCAGATCCTCCGCAAAGGACTCTCCCCGCTGGCGACGATCCTCAGTACCGCCGACTCGGCACCGGTGATCACCGGCATGCGCCTGCGAGCAGGGAAAACCGGATCCGGGACCGGTGCTGCTTGGATGGTCGCCCAGGCCATCGCCACCGCCCGGATGGCTGGCGCCACCGGGAAGATCATGGTCCGCGGCGACTCCGCCTACGGCAACAGTCGCGTCGTACGCGCCTGCATCAACGCCCGTGCGGAGTTCTCGTTCGTGCTGATCAAGAACCGTCTCGTCCAACGAGCCATCGATTCCATCGCAGACGATGCGTGGACGCCCGTGCGATACCCGGGAGCGGTCCGCGACCCCGATACCGGTGGCTGGATTTCCGATGCCGAAGTCGCCGAAACCGTCTTCACCGCTTTCTCTTCCACCGCACATCCTGTCGCTGCACGGTTGATCGTGCGGCGGGTCAAGGACGCCCGATTTGCTGATGCGCTGTTCCCGGTGTGGCGGTATCACCCGTTCTTCACCAACAGCACATTGCCGACGACGACCGCCGATGTCACCCACCGGGCGCACGCGATCATCGAAACGGTGTTCTCCGATCTGATCGACGGCCCGCTCGCGCACATGCCGTCCGGATCGTTCGGCGCGAACTCCGCCTGGGTGCAATGCGCAGCGATCGCCCACAATCTGCTGCGAGCGGCCGGAACCGTGGCAGGCGGGCGGCACGCGAAGGCCCGCGGAATGACGCTACGGCGGAAGATCGTCAACATTCCCGCGCGTTTCGTGCGGCCGCAGCGCGCACC
>NZ_MKKY01000058.1 GCF_002091955.1 Rhodococcus sp. 1168
GGCTCTTCCGGTTTTAGAGTGCATCGAGTGCGCGGGTGAGGTTGCCGCAGTGCAGTAGTGATCGGATGCGGTAGTGCGTGAGGTTGCGGAATCCGAGAGCGTTGCGCCGCAACGCTTCCAATCTGCCGTTGATCGCTTCGGTCGGCCCGTTCGACGCCCGGTGGGTGAAGTAGGCGAGAATGTCCACCCGCCTTCGGTGCAGGGTCCGCCCGAGTTGGGCGAGCTCCTCGAGACCGTCCGGGACGCCGGTGCGGATGGTGTCGATCAATCGAGTGAGAATCCGGTGCCCCTGCTTCGGGTCGGGGTGGGCGTACGCGGCGATCAACCGTTGATACACCGCCCACGTCACCTCCACCGGAGTGTGGTTCGGGTCGGCGAACGTTGCTGCAAGCCTGCCTTTCTGACGATCCGACAGCAACACCTCCCTCGTTCGCAGGGTGCGCCTCGTCCGATACAGCGGGTCACCGGTCCGGCCCCCGTGCCCGCAGGTGTCCTGCTGCACTCGCTGGCGGCACAAGTCCAGTGTCGTTCCGGCGAGGGCGACGACGTGGAACGGGTCCATCACCGTCACCGCATCGGGGACGCTGCCGGTGGCGGCGCTCTTGTAGCCGCGAACCCGTCCATCGCCACCACCTCGATCCCCGCTCGAAAAGAGTCGGTGCGCTGTGCGAGCCACCCCGTCAGCGCCGCCGCCGAACGCCCCGGTACCAGGTCGAGCAACCGCGCCGGGCCGGTTCCGTCGACGACCGGCGTCAGGTCGACGATGACCGTCACGAACCCACCACCAGCAGCGTGTCGGGTGTGCGCCCACCTGTGTTCGTCGACCCCGATCACCCGCACACCGTCGAAGCGGGTGGTGTCGGCGGCCACCACAGTGGTGGTGGCGTCGACGGCGATCGCGTTGACGGTGTCCCACGACAGGCCGAGTTCGCGGGCCACGGCGGCGACGGTGGTGCGGTCGAGGATCAACCTCCGCAGGACGTACCTCGCGCAGCGGCGGGTGGTGGACCACCCGGCCCTCGCGAGGCGGTCGGTGTTGTGGCAGAACACTTCCCGGCCACAGGATGTGTTCGTGCACCGGTAGCGGGGAACACGTACCCGTAGCTGCAGCGGGTGCCCTACCACCGGAACATCGTTCACTCTGCGTTCGATCCGGTCACGGTACTTCCCGACCATGTCGCAGCCGGGGCAACAGCCGGCCGCGGTGGTGATCAGGTCGCAGAACACGATCGTGGTGTCGCCGTCGATCGCAGCGTCGCGGATGGTGACGCCGAGTTCGACGGTGCGGATGATCGTGTCGGCTACGGCAGAAGCGGAAACAGTCGTATTCTCGGACACAGGGCTCCCCGGTGGGTCGTGACGAGTTGGCGTGAGAACCCTCATCATCGGCCTCCGGGAGCCCGCCTCACCGCAGCGACACGACCCCACCGACCGGGTTTACCGGCTCTTCGATCTTGACCGGGCAACCCTGGCCCTGAGCTCGTTCGGCGCGTCTAATCGCTGAAGGCCCTTGGCCCCTGAAGTCTGAATGTTGCGAAGCACCAGGCGACAGGAAGACCAAGGGTATGAATCAGGGTACGACAGTGCTGTTCGGGCTGCCCGGAGTACGCGTGCATCGCGTGTCCATGGACTCGAATGGAGTTCGGTTAGTGGAGTTCTTCACCGACGACGATCGGGCCGCGGCGTGCCCGTCGTGTGGAGTGGTCTCGACGTCGATCACGGGCAACGCGATCACGAAGCCTAAGGATATCGCCTACGGCGAGCAGTCAATTCAATTGCAGTGAAACAAGACCCGGTGGAGATGCAGAGAAGACTACTGCTCGCGTGGGTCGTTCACGGAGAGTATCGAGGAGATACCGCCGCGGGCGAGACTGACCGGCCGGCTCGGGCGCGCAATGGGTTATGCGATCGGCAACGCCGCCCGATCGGTTACGGAGGTCGCCGCAGCGCATGGTGTGTCGTGGCCGACGGCGCATCGACGGTTCGTCGCTCTGGCCGAGCAGGTACTGACCGAACCGGATCCGGTTCGAGTGTTGGGGATCGACGAGACCCGACGCGGCAAGCCCCGGTGGGATCGCTGCGAGAGGACCGGAACCTGGGTGCGCACCGATCCGTGGGACACCGGATTCGTCGATATCAGTGGCTCACAGGGCATGCTCGGGCAGCAGAGCGGCCGAACCACGGCGGCAGTAGTGAAGTGGCTGAACGCTCGCTCTGAGCGGTTCCGGGACGGCATCGAGTACGTCGCGATCGATCCCGCCGCTGTCTATGCGGCTGCGGTCCGAACCCCGGATCTGCTACCGAACGCAGTGTTGGTGGTCGATCACTTCCATCTTGTCGCCAAAGCCAATGACGCGGTCACCAAGGTCCGCCAGCGAGTGACATGGGATCAACGAGCCCGCAGGGGGCGGGCGATCGACCCCGAGTGCGCGAACCGAAGGCGACTACTCCGAGCGCGGGAATGTATGTCGGACAATGGTTTCACTCGAATGTGGAACGAGATCGATGCCCAGGACCCAAGCGCACAGATCCTATCGGCATACATCGCGAAAGAGGAACTACGGACCCTGCTTTCGACCGTCCGTGACGGCGGGGATCGGCATCGAACCTCACATCGACTGCACCGATTCTTCATGTGGTGTGCCGATTCGAA
>NZ_MKKY01000059.1 GCF_002091955.1 Rhodococcus sp. 1168
CGGTAAACCCGGTCGGTGGGGTCGTGTCGCTGCGGTGAGGCGGGCTCCCGGAGGCCGATGATGAGGGTTCTCACGCCAACTCGTCACGACCCACCGGGGAGCCCTGTGTCCGAGAATACGACTGTTTCCGCTTCTGCCGTAGCCGACACGATCATCCGCACCGTCGAACTCGGCGTCACCATCCGCGACGCTGCGATCGACGGCGACACCACGATCGTGTTCTGCGACCTGATCACCACCGCGGCCGGCTGTTGCCCCGGCTGCGACATGGTCGGGAAGTACCGTGACCGGATCGAACGCAGAGTGAACGATGTTCCGGTGGTAGGGCACCCGCTGCAGCTACGGGTACGTGTTCCCCGCTACCGGTGCACGAACACATCCTGTGGCCGGGAAGTGTTCTGCCACAACACCGACCGCCTCGCGAGGGCCGGGTGGTCCACCACCCGCCGCTGCGCGAGGTACGTCCTGCGGAGGTTGATCCTCGACCGCACCACCGTCGCCGCCGTGGCCCGCGAACTCGGCCTGTCGTGGGACACCGTCAACGCGATCGCCGTCGACGCCACCACCACTGTGGTGGCCGCCGACACCACCCGCTTCGACGGTGTGCGGGTGATCGGGGTCGACGAACACAGGTGGGCGCACACCCGACACGCTGCTGGTGGTGGGTTCGTGACGGTCATCGTCGACCTGACGCCGGTCGTCGACGGAACCGGCCCGGCGCGGTTGCTCGACCTGGTACCGGGGCGTTCGGCGGCGGCGCTGACGGGGTGGCTCGCACAGCGCACCGACTCTTTTCGAGCGGGGATCGAGGTGGTGGCGATGGACGGGTTCGCGGCTACAAGAGCGCCGCCACCGGCAGCGTCCCCGATGCGGTGACGGTGATGGACCCGTTCCACGTCGTCGCCCTCGCCGGAACGACACTGGACTTGTGCCGCCAGCGAGTGCAGCAGGACACCTGCGGGCACGGGGGCCGGACCGGTGACCCGCTGTATCGGACGAGGCGCACCCTGCGAACGAGGGAGGTGTTGCTGTCGGATCGTCAGAAAGGCAGGCTTGCAGCAACGTTCGCCGACCCGAACCACACTCCGGTGGAGGTGACGTGGGCGGTGTATCAACGGTTGATCGCCGCGTACGCCCACCCCGACCCGAAGCAGGGGCACCGGATTCTCACTCGATTGATCGACACCATCCGCACCGGCGTCCCGGACGGTCTCGAGGAGCTCGCCCAACTCGGGCGGACCCTGCACCGAAGGCGGGTGGACATTCTCGCCTACTTCACCCACCGGGCGTCGAACGGGCCGACCGAAGCGATCAACGGCAGATTGGAAGCGTTGCGGCGCAACGCTCTCGGATTCCGCAACCTCACGCACTACCGCATCCGATCACTACTGCACTGCGGCAACCTCACCCGCGCACTCGATGCACTCTAAAACCGGAAGAGCCCAAAATGTCTACCTTGCGTGCGCTGATCTGGGTGTAGGTGTCACATTTGTCGGAGGTGTGGATGAACGCCTGCTGCCCCAAGGCATCAGCAATATCGCACTGTTGCCGCACAACCATGAACTGCTGGGGTTGATGCCTCTTGGAATAGCGCGACCGTGACCTCCTGGGACACGCTGCCCGACCTCGGATGGGGCCGTTCGCGTGAACGAGGTGCACGCTCCAGGGCGTTTGATGTTTTGACTATCCAGCGTGAACGGGTTCATGGCTTCCTGTGGAATTTACGGGCGCTGCTGATAATTCTTGGCTCCGTCCGCGGCCTGATGACCACCATGGTGCACGAAATGCCCTCCATTGGGAGTTCGCGACCGAACTACGCATCCCCAACCGTCGGGTCGTCGCTTCGGCGAGACGTACTTGCTCATCCGTCTCTTCGACGTGATACCAAAACTGGTCCGGGGGTCAAGTGGCCAGAAACCTGCATGAACACTCCGTTACAGGTTCGGCAGGTCGGTTGTGTCGTCTACAAGATTCGCGGCTTCGCGAAGGCCAAGACCGGGGTAGCTTTCGCGCAGCTTTTTGATCGCGGATATTCGTGACGACGACGAGGTCTTCGCTTTCCAGACTTCGCGCGTGGGAACACTGCTGGGTTCGACCCGTGTCACCTCGGGCGAGGAGGCGCGATTGCGTCTTCGACGCTGCCGCACGATAGACGTGGCAATGATGGCAAACGCCAGGAGATATAGAACAGCGAATGTGATGTTCCACGGTGAGGGCTCGTCGATGACGTTGCCGACGATCTGCGCGACCAGCACGACCGAAACCACTACTAGATAAACAGTTCCCCATCGGTCGACGGTGGGGTTGTCATACCACTTCCGCTTGGTCATGACTCCGGCCTTTCATCTGTTGAGTTTGTCGTTATCAGCGGTGACGACTTGACCGACTCTCGCTGGCCAGGATTCGATTTCGGGGATCGCGCGGACAGCGTCGACGGTCTGTCTGCTGCCTCCGAGGTAGACGCACGGAAAGTCGAAGTGGGCGACCATGCACCATGAATGGTCGGCGGGCCACCAGATGTGCGGTGACAAGGCCCGGTAGGAGAGCGTGGCGCGTGCGCCGGGGCCGCGAAGCAGAAAGTAGTTGTCGCCGTTGATGACCGCGGTCGGCGTCGTCGCGCGTATGTCGTCGAGTGAGGTGTTGCCTTCCCAGATGGCGAACCAGCAATCGTCGGGCGTGCTGGTGTGTTCGGCGAGAACCTGTACCACCCGCGTAAGCTGGCTCGTCCAATCGAGGACAGGTGTGGCGGCGGTCGGGGGGTTCGACTGGAGGGACCCACGTTCGCCCTTCGCTTCGATTGCGTGCAGTTCCATCTCGGCGTGGGCGATTGCCCCGGTGTGGCGTGCGATGTCGGACCAGCGAACCAGGCTCGTGTTGCCGTTCTGATCGGATACACGCACCGGATACAAGATTCGGGCATAGGCGTCGAACGTGGCGGGAACGAGGGACCCGATTGTAGTGGTGGGTGCGAATTTCAGGTTGTCGGCAACCCAGCGGCTCTCCGAGACATCCTGCTGAAGATCGTTGTCCGTCCACTCGTCTTCCACAGCGACAGTCTCTCAGAAGGAGTCGAGAGGTAGTCGTCCTCAGCCCAAGTGCATCTGGCGTGTCCCCGGTGAACCAGGTACACGCCAGAACGTTCTCGACCGCCAGCGTTGGTCCACCCGGGAGCAGCTACGTCTGGCGATCCTGACCTGGATCGACCGGACCTATCACCGCCGGCGTCGCCAACGACGCCTCTGCAAACTCACGCCAATCGAGGTTGAGACAATCAATCAGAGCGCAAACGCGGCCTGAATCACTCAAACCTACGAGTCACGAGAGTGCCGCATCCAGAGTTGTCGAGGGCAACGTCGTCATCCATGACTGCAATTATGTGCCAAGGCGTTTCGTAGCTTCCGTTCGCTATTCGGTTCGGGGCAATGCTCTCGGTCCCGAGACCCGGACCCAGTCACACTTCGACTGCACGCCGCCAGAATCGACACCGTGGGAAACGAAACCGTGGGAAACGAAACCGTGTACCGGCCCGGTGGGATGTCCACTCCGACAACGTGAACGCCATCACCCGTGATGGTAAGGGGAGTCGGTATTGCGATGACGGAGCCTACACGTGCGATTGCAAAGTGGATTGCGAAATCATCCAACTCCCCGTATCCGCCCTCGGTGGCAATCGCAAAGGCAGCAAAGATTGCAGTAACCGCCGCCTTGCCCCGACCTTCACACGGCCGATATTGAAGGAGAAGCGGCAGAGCATGGCGTCTCATGCACACCCCTGACGATTCACGATCGCGGCAGACGCGTCTACCTGCTGTAACAACGCACGCGTGGACGCGGAGAGCGCGGTGAGGTCAGTAGCGGCGGGCCGCCGAGCGCACAGCCGTCGGGTCTTCAGATGCGTCCGTCTCCCGTCGCCTTGTCCGAGTGGATCCAACCAATGGTCGAGCAGCATCGGATTTACGAAGTCGCGGGCGGACGGGCTGGGTTCTCTCAATGAGTCGATGTCCATGAATGTCAGGCCGTCTCTGCGGGTCTCGAGGTATCGCGCTTGGGAACCTATCGATGGTCAGGTGTCTCCTCGCGTGCTCGGCTGAGAGAGCGATTGTCGGTTCCTTGCTCAGTCTGCGCGGTCGTCTGCGGCTCGGTCGAGCAGGCCTGCGACGTCCAATTCCGTCGGCCACTGCATGACGGGCCAGTCGGCTTGAAAGGTCTTGCTGCCTCCCCGGGCGGTGACAGCGATTCGACCTCGCGAATCGATCGTGATCGAGGGCCGCGTCGTGCGCACCGGCACACTGGTCAGCGGGAGAAATGTGCGTCCGCTGTAGATGGTGAGAAGCCAGAATTGTTCGGTGCGGTCGTAGGTCACCGGTCCTGGTAGCGGCCACCAGCCAGCCGGACCGGTGCCGTCCGGTGGATGGGCGATCGTCCATGCATAATCGCCGACCTGGCCTCCAAAGAAGTGACGGCCTGTTGGCCATATCGTGCCGTCGGGCCGCAGGCTGAGGTCTGCTTGGACAACACCGATGTCGGGACCCTGAACCAAGCGCAGAGGGTTTCCAGCGAAGAAGGGCTCACTGCGACGGCGGCGATCTATGGGCTCGGGGATCGGTCTAGAGGTCGACTGACCGTCGAGCATTACCCCGCACGAGCTGCTTGCGCTGTCCGCGCGCTCCCACGACGGCCACGAAGTAGTCGTCGACTACAGCGACAGAGTTCACGTAGCCGTCGACGGCTGGGACATCGATCGGGTCGGAACCGGGGCGGTACAGCCGCCAGGTCGCGTCGCCGGCGAAGGTCAGCAGGGTTTCGTCGTTGACCGTGGCGGTGTAGGTGGGGCGTTCGTCGACCTGAACAGGTTTGTTGCCGGGCGACAGCCAATAGGTGCCGTCAGCTCCCGTGACCCAGCACCCTGACGGCGTCGCCCGGACGTAGCGTCTGTCGCCGATCGCGCCCGGCAACAGGTATTCGGTCACCCGCTGGTGGGCGTCGACGCTGACCGCCAGCGGGAGGGAGTCGTCGATAGACCACAGCAGATCGCCGGCGACCGAGATGTCACTCGGCTCGATGCTGGGGCGAGCGGGGATGGGCGGGACATCGTCGAGATCGAGGTCGACAACCACCGAAGTCTCTCCGTCGACGTACTCCGCGTCGTCCTCGAGCATGCGGTGATCGAAGAAGCGAGGCGCCGCCTCGACGTCGCGTGTTCTGCGGGAGCCGGGTTTGGGGGCGATTGTTCCATCGGGCCCGCGGCGGAAGCGGTGGCCGATCATCTGCACACGGGTCACTCGGCCGCGGAAGCGGCCACCGGGATCACCCGCGTAAACACCCAGGAAGCGGCCGGTCAACTCGATGTCACCGGTGCGGGGCCGGAAGCCGCGCCAGGTAGCAGTCCACCCGTCACCGCGGAGAAGGCCGTTCCACTGCCATCGGCGGGGAGAGTCGGGGCCCGTGTACTGCCGAATAGGCTTCTTCGTCGTCGATTCGAGCTGCGCTCGGATGACAACGACTTCGACCGCGCGCTGCGTGGAACGACACACCGTCGCTGACAGTCACTGTCCAGCTGAAATTCGCAGGAGGCTGCATGAGCAGGGCATGAGATCGACTACAGGGCGTCGCGCGATCGTAGCCACTCGCGTCAAAGTGTCGGAGCACACGAGAACGCCGCGGCAGTCACCGGTGGGCCCGGGCGGTGTTTCTCTCGGTCGCGTCATGAGTCAGCGGCTGCCCATTCGCCGTCGTCGTTTCGTAGGTACTCGATCGATGTGTCACTGATGCGGGCAGTTCGGGGGTTGAGCCAGTGGGTGGCGTCGGGTGTCCAACCGGCAAGGACGCTTGCGCTCTCGGCGCCGGGCAGGTGCACAGGCCACCGCGGTGCCGGTGGCGGTGAGGTAACGCCCAGATGGTGGGACCAGCTATCCCCACATCATTGGGATTCGACTACTTGGAGTTCAACCGACAACGACTGACACCAACGTCATGACCCGCAATCGCTTGCAGGGGTGCTGGCCGGCGTACTTGCGTCTTCTAGTTGGCGGCAACTACTTGCTCACCAGAGGGCGAGGGAGAAGCCCGCGATTTCGGCTGCGAGGATCCGTTTTTCGATCGCGTGGGCGTCCTCGTCGGGCAAGCGCAGAGTCGGCTTTGGTCAATGCACAGGAACAGAATGGCTGGTGGCGCTGGATTCCGCACACGGCCGGTCATTCGTTTGGATGAACTGAGCACTGGTTTCTGTGCGCTGCCAACGGTCCGGATAGTCTGTTTCATTGAGAGTCCGCGGTTGTGATTGGAGTGCGTTTGTGAGTTCACCGATGTTGGCAAAAGGTCAGAACGTGTCGCTACCAGAGGTGACGAGCGTGCTCGATATCGTTGTCTCGTGGGTCGATTCGGATCGCGACCTCGATGCCTCCGCGTTGCTGGTTGGCGTGGACGACAAGGTCCGCTCGGATGCCGACTTTGTGTTCTACAATCAGTCCGAGTCCGCGGAAGCGGCGGTTCGCTATTTGGGTAGCAGTAGTACCGATGAGGGTAAACAGGAGCGGATCTCAATTCAGCTGGCCTCGGTGCCGGTTGACGTCGTGAAGATTGTGATCGCTGGCAGTTCGAGTGATCTGGCGTTGGGGGAGTTCGGGAAGCTCGCGTTGCAGGTGCGTGATCAGTCGGGTTCGGTTCTCGGGGAGTTCATCACCGCAGACGCGGATACCGAGCGAGCGTTGGTCTTCGGCGAAATCTATCGACGAGACGGTTCCTGGAAGCTTCGTGCTGTGGGGCAGGGCTGGCAATCAGGTTTGGCAGGGTTGGCCGCTGACTTCGGAGTCGATGTCGACGATAGCGAAGCCTCAGAGGCTACCGAGGACATCGTCGTCGCCGAGGTCATCGAGGCAACCACCCGCACCGTCGCAGCTGACGGCGAAATTGTCGAGGTCGCGTTGAACACTGTCTATGCGCCCAAACGCGGGGTCCGCACGAAGAAGCCGACCGCGAAGAAGGCGGCGATGCCACAGTTCACTCTTGCGGGCGCGGAGACATGGCAGAGCGCTCGGTTGTTCTCGATTTCCGGTGTGGGGTCGGGAGAGGAGCAGGAGAAGCGTGCGACGTCGGCGCTGATTGCGACGATGCAGGCTGTCCGGCCCTTTGCACGCGCGATCTGCTCGCGAGCGGGGGCACCGGCGGGGCCGTTCGAAGGCTATCTGGAGGTTCCGTTCGTAAAAGGCGAAGGCAAGGTCATCCCCGACGGAGTGTTTCGGGTCTCGCGTGCTGGGCACGTGTGGACGGCGTTGCTGGAGGTGAAGACCGGTAGTGGCCGGTTGCAGAAAGAACAGTTGGAGAATTATCTCGATGTGGCGCGCCGACACAAATACGAGGTGGTGCTCAGTTTGTCCAACGATATTCCGGCGTCTGCGGGGGAGTTGCCGGTGGAGGTGAGCAAGTCCAAGCTCACGAAAGTCGCACTGCGTCATATTTCGTGGTCCGAGATCATTCACGAAGCTCGAATGTTGCTCTCTCATGGCGGTCTGACGGATCCATTGCAGGTGTGGATTCTCGACGAGTTCGTGCGGTACCTGACGCATCCGAAGTCGGGGGCGACAGAGTTCGTGGATATGGGTCGCCATTGGGTGGCGGTACGTGATTCGGTGGCTGCCGGGACGTTACGGCTTAGTGATGCAAAAGGATTGGCGGTGGCCAATACCTGGGCGTCGTTGTCGCGGCATCTGGCGTTGCGCATGACTGCGGAGTTGGGTGCGAGCGTGAAATATTATTTGCCGCGTAAGTTGAGCGGCGATCCTCAGGCCAGAAATGAGTACCTAGTCGAGCGGCTTGCGTCGACTGGAACGTTGGCGGCGACGCTGCGCATTCCCGATGCTGCTGGTGATTTGACGGTCGAGGCGGATTTGCGGACCAACAAGATTCAGTGCAGCACCGCGATCGACGCACCCGATGATGGGACTGCGCTCAAGCGAACGTCTTGGCTGATAAAACAGCTCAAGGATGCGCCTGCGGAGACTTTGGTGGAAGCGGTGTTCTCGGATGCGGCGGAGATTTCGTGTGAGAGTCTGGCGACAGTCCGCGGGGATGCGAAGTCGTTGACGGCGGGCCGGGCCAGTGTGCTCGCGCGGTTCACGTTGACGGCGCCGACGAAAATGGGAAGCAAGCGGTCCGGTTCGGCGGCGGGGTTCATCGGGAGCATCACCGATGGCGTCGACGAGTTCTATCGCACAGTGCTGCAACCACTCAAGCCGTGGGTGCCGTCCGCCCCGGAAGCCGGTGATCGCGAGTCGGTCGCCGTAGCGGACACGAGGGCTAAGCGTTCGTGAGCATTGTTCGTAGTTGAAGGTGCACTGAGGGCTGCTCGCAGAGCAACGATCTCCCGAGTGAGTTCGGCGATCTGGGCATGCGTTGCTGCTTGGTTCTGGTCGTCTTGTTCGGCGACCTTCTGCACCAGCCATGATGCCAAAGTGGCGGTGACCACGCCGAGCAGGGCGATGCCGGCGATCATCAGACCCACTGCGATGCATCGGCCGGTGACTGTGGTGGGGGCGTAGTCGCCGTAGCCGACTGTGGTCACCGTTGCGGCTGCCCACCACAGTGCGTCGGGGAATGTTTTGATGGTGGATTCCGGGATTGTGCGTTCGGCATCGTACATCGCCAGGGATGCGACAAAGATCAAAAGTAATGTTCCTGCGATCGCGTACGTGACGACTCGTCCGCGCAGGGCGCCGCCGATTGACCGTTGCAAGAAACTGACCAAGGTCAGCAGGCGTAGGAGTCGGAGCGGGCGCAATATGGGCAGGACAACGATGGCCAATTCGTGAAGATGCAGAGCGAACCAGCGTTTTCGTTGTTCGGCGAGAGTCAGTCGAACAAGGTAGTCGATGCCGAATATTACCCAGATCGCGAGGACGGCGTTTTCGGCAATTCTGTCACTCAGTCCACTTGGTTGAGTCAGCACTGTCCACGCGTAAATCGCGAGAAACGTCAAAGCTGCTCCAGCAAGCGGCCATTCCGTCGACCGCTCCCACCGCTCATAGTTCATGAGGGGGAACTGTACCGCGCGAAGCGGGATGCTTGGCTGGACGTCTGGGGGCGTGCAGTACTTTGAGCTCAGAGACTAGGCCGATCGTCGGGAAGCGATGGCGAGCAACTTCTTCGAGCATTGCTCGGCTTGGTTCCACACCACCCCGCGTCGTTCCTTACAAAACGTCCGACGCAACTGAGCAGCGCCGTTGTCATTGCTCGGCCGGGGTTCTCGTGGATTCAAATACAAACCGAGGTCGAACAGAACCATCTCAACGCCACCCAGCTCCGCGAGCTGGTAGCCATATTCGACGACCCCCCCTTGCGCTTTGGGCGACTCGGAATTGATCTGTTACGCCGCCGTAGATGCGTAGATTTTGCCCAGGGAAGGTAGAAGCGATTCTGCAGTCGGGTCTTGGCAAGGTCGATGCGACCTCCGCAACAACAGTCATGGCTTTCATGAGCCAGGGTCAGTAGCTTGCCGCGATCAGAAATGGGTCCCAAGTTCGACAGCATTTACGAAAGACATGTTCATCGAAATTCCTCACCCGTGGTCGACTGCTAACGAGTTCAAGTGCCGGCGGAACCTTTGTTCGACGCGGTCGCCGCTCGCGCTGCTGTGTGTGAGGCGATGGATACGCGGCGTCGGAGCGTTATACGAGACTCTCGCCACTGGAGGAAAAAGCGGCGCGGTCAGCAGGGGATGATGTAGCCGGGATCGGTTGTGGTGTCGAGTATGTGAGCATCCGGTCGTAACATCTGCAAGGCGCACGCTCGGAGTACGCCTTGTTCATCTCTCGAAGCGGTCCTCGATACAGTCCCGATTTCTGTCGGTGTCGGCGGTCAGCCGACTGCTTGATGAGGTCGGTGAGGTCGCCTTATCTCAGCACGCTGAAACTCGTTGTCCCGGAGACAGATCCGACCGCAGTTCCCGATGAAGACCGAGTCGGAGGCAGAAGATCACGCAGTTTTGAGCGGAATGATCTGTTCGAGTGTGTGGGTCAGTTGGGTACGTTGGGTCTCGATGTCGTACCGGTTTTGGAGGTTGAGCCAGAAGCGTTCGGTGGTGCTGAAGTAGCGGGCGAGGCGTAGTGCGGTGTCGGGGGATATGCGTCTGGTTCCGTGGACTATTTCGTTGATTCGTCTCGGGGGTACGGCGATGGCAACGGCAAGTTTGTGTTGGGTGATGCCGAGTGGGTTGAGGTAGTCCTCGAGGAGGATCTCGCCGGGATGGATGGGCTCCATGATGGTGTCGGTGTCTGGCATGGTGGTTGCTCCTTGTCGTTCTAGTGGTAGTCGACGATTTCTACGTTGATGGGTCCCGCGGGTGTCCAAATGAAGCAGATGCGCCATTGCTGGTTGATGCGGATGCTGTGTTGACCGGTGCGGTCACCGCTGAGTTTTTCGAGTCTGTTGCCGGGTGGGACTCGGAGGTCGTTCACGTCGTCCGCGGCGTCGAGAATCAGCAGTTTGCGCAGTGCTGCGCGTTGGAGTTCGGGAGCGAGTTTTGTGCGGGTGCGGTTCCAGACATGTTCGGCGGTTTTGTTGGCGAAGGACTGCAGCACCCATCCAGGGTATAACGAATGACGTTATTAACGCAAGGCGTTATGCTCGACGGTTCGCGCTGATGGAATTGGGATTGACTGCCTCTCATTGTCACTGTTTGCTCCTAGTGACTTTTGTCGAGTCCGCCATAGGCTGTACAAAAACAGTCCCCAGGTCGTCCATCGATAGGCACAGGTCCCTCGTGTAGAGCCGTCGAACAGTGCGGAGGGAGACTTAGTTCAGCACGCGTCATGGAATTCGGCTTCGGAGACCACCTGCGATGACGCGGTGAGGACATGCCCTGGCGGCAGAGAGTCCACCTCGCTCTGTGTTGCCGATACCTGGGCCGCTTGGGCGTTCTCGTCTTTCAGAGATGCGATGACGATGAACAGTGAATCGGGATCCTCCGAAAGTCGGACTGCACTATCCGCAGCCCACGGGTCGGCGGGTGCAGTCAGCGGCACTTCGATGCGGTCCTACCGACGATGTCCGTGTCGATGGCGTTGCCGCATCCGCTCACCGACGCTGCCAGAACGAGGGTTCCGATAATCATTGGTGAGCGCATGACTTAGTTGCCCGTCGTATTGCCCTGAAGGTTGACGAAAGTTGCTCGCCAACGGTTCTCGGCCGTCACCAGTTCGATCTCAGAAGTAGTAAGACCGTGGGAGGAGAAGGATTCGATCTCCGTCCTGGTCAACGGCCACGGAGGTCCGTCGACATCGACACCTTCCTCGCGGATTCCGGATACGACCAGCAATGTCCCGCCCGCCGACACGGTCGAGGCGATCGCGGCGATGGCATCGGATCGCACCCACAGTGGCATCGACTGAACCGTGATCGATTCGATCACCACGTCGAACGTGCCACGCCACTGCGTCGGCATCGCAAGAACATCGGCAACCTCGTAGTTCACCGCAGACTGGGGGAAACGCCTTCGCGCAGCGTCGATGGCGGTCGGGGAGACATCGAATGCTGTTGTCTCGTAACCGAGGGACGCAATGAACTCGGCATCCGTCCCGTAACCACATCCGCCCACGAGGGCAGCGCGTCTGTCTCCCGCACGGCTCTGCGCCCACTCCACGATCAGCGGATTGGGTTCCACGCGATGCCATGGAACGACGGCGTTACCGTCGGCCGCTTCGCGGTAGAGCTTGTCGAACCAGCCCGTCGGGTCGCCTTGGTTGATCGACTCTGTGGCAAGTCGCTGGTCGTCTGCACTGTTCATGAAGGGTTTGGCACCTCTCGTCGGGACGCGTTCGATCATTATGCCGGGAATGAGTCCCAACTCAGGTGCACCCGGCTTTCAGGATGCGGGGGAGTGCCACGCCGTGGCACTGCGCAGTCATGACCGAACTATTTTCGCAGCCGACGACATCGCAGCATGTGATGTCGATGATGGACCACGGCCAGTTCTGCCTGCGTGGAGGCCTGGGCGACGAAGTGAACGAGCTCCCGCTCCTCGATATACTCTTGCAGCACAACCGACTTCGGGTGACGGTCTCACGATGGTGGTGCTGAACCCTCATCAGAACAACTTCGAGATGCCTATTGTGGTCGAAGTGTTCGATGCACGTCCTTCAAGCGACGCCGATGAGTGGCAGCAGGTATGCGAGCATCGCCTCGAAGTGAAACCCAAGGGTGTGCTGCAGATCGACTCGACCACGATGAGTCCAGTCGATTGCGTGAGGAGCCGAGTTGGATCACCGTCTTTCATGAGGACGGGAGCACGGAGATGGTGGAGCGAGTGGACCTCGAACAGCGACGTCTGGCTCGGTCGGAGCCGATCGAGCAGGTCGCGGGTTTCAATGGCGGCCAGACGCTCGCCGAGTTCGACCGCGACCTCGTAGTCGGACTCCTCGCTACCGACGCCGTGACCGCGCGCCGCATCGCGGTGTACTGCGCGAACGCAGCATGCGAACACGCCGGACTGGCAGACCTGCCGTGGGTGCGGCCGGCGCTCGACGTACTAGCCGAGAACCGAACTCCTCCGGCACCATTCGCAGACATCGGGCCGATCAACGACGCGTTCGCGCCACGACGTCTTCGAGCGCGACAGTCGTCAGTGCTCGGCCGAAGACTCCGTTCGATGGCAGAGGCGAGCCCCGGTTCATGACCATTCCTACGTTGTTCAGCGCGCAGGATCCGGATCCGCACAGGGCTGCGATCGAGACAATCGTCCACGCTTCGCATGCCTATGGTTTGCAAGCTCCGGTTCTCTACGCGGCACTCCGCGAGGCGTCCCCCGAACTGGTGGGATAAGTCGGTCCCGGTTCGAGTCGGGATACCGGCTATGTTGCGGTGACTGTGTCGCTCAGGTCCTGCTCGACCGCCGGGAGTGCCACGCTTACGAAGGCCAGGTTGTTGCCGTCGGGATCTTCAAGGTCGCGGTCGTACATGAAACCGTGATCCTGGGCAGGCCGAGGTTCGGAACCTCCGGCGCGCAGACCCGCCTGGACGACAGTGTCAACGGCGTCCCTCGAGTCGAGCGCCAGCGCAATCTGCACCTGCGCGCTCTTGGCCGGGTCGGCGACAGGCTTGTCGGTGAACTCGGCGAAAAACTCACGGTTCAGGAGCATGAACTGTAGATCGTGGTCCCACACCAGGCAGGCGACTTTACTGTCGGTGAGGAGCGGATCGATGGTCGCGCCGATAGCGGTGTAGAAAGTCTTGCTTCGTTCGAGGTCGGCGGTCGGGAAACTCACGGAGATCTTTGCGGGCATGGCGGTCACACTTCCTTGGTTGCGGCACCCGGTTCGTCGGGATACAGCGTGTAGACGAGTAGTCGGATCGAAACTCTTCGGTCACAAGGAAATGCGACTCGGAATTGAGATTGCACGGCGGGGAGAATGGTGATTTCACGGTAGGAGGGTGGCGATGCAGATCATCGTTTCACCGAAAACTGTAAGTAGCCAACCTCGGTCGGGAGGACGAAGCGCAAGACCGATTTGATCGTTCTGAAAGACAAAAGCCCACAGTACCTTTCGAAGCATGTACTTCGAAAGGTACTGAGGAGCGAATGTCTACGCATCTGTGCAGCTTGCCGATGCGCATTGCGGGCCTCGAATGAGCGGTGAGCCTTCGTCTTCGGTTACGCGCGGATCATGGTCCCGTAGCGTTCGGTCGGGTCGAGGTGCAGGCCCGCTTTGAGCTGGACGGTCACCACATCGGCGAGTACTTCGGTGGCGCCTGACTCGATACCGTCGAGAGCGGCCGTCACGACTGCAGCGGGTGAGGCTTTCGGTACGTCGATGCCCGCTGTCATGTCGGTGTCGACCATCGCCATGTGTAGGCCGGTGACCTGTGTCCCTTGGGCTGCCAATTCGACCCGAGTTGCGTCGGTCAAGCTCCAGGCAGCGGCTTTCGACAAGGCGTAGGACGTTGCTCCCGGGGCGGTGAACCAGGCCGCTGCCGACAAGACGTTCAGGATCGCGCCGCCTCCGTTGGTTGCGAGGATCGACGCGAATGCGCGGGTCAGCTTCAGCGGCCCGAAGAAGTTCGTCTCGAGATCGTGGCGGATCGTATCGAGGTCTCCGCTCACGAGATCGGCACCGGATGAGATACCGGCGTTGTTGATCAGCAACTGGACATCGGTTGCTCGGGCGGCGACGGCCTCGATCTGACCGTCGTCGGTGATATCGAGGGTGACTGCCACCACGCCGTCGGTGCTGATCGAATCCGCGTTGCGGGCGGTGGCATAGATCTTTGCTGCACCACGCTCCTTCAGTTGCCGGACAAATTCGGCGCCGATGCCGCGGTTGGCGCCGGTCACGAGAACGGTCGAGTTCTTGATCTGCATGTGAGTCTTTCTGTAGTGATCGCTATGGAATGCGTTTCGAACGTAGCACATTACGTAGTGACTGCTATAGAATGGGGAAATGATGGCCGGCAGACCGAGAACATTCGACCGCGAGACAGCGATCGTCGTCGCTATGGAACAGTTTTGGCGCGACGGCTTCGAATCCACGACCGTTGCCAAGCTGACCGAGGCGATGGGAATCACCCCACCCAGTCTCTATGCGGCGTTCGGTGACAAGGATCAACTCTTTCAGGCCGCAGCAGCCTGCTACTTCACCAGCGTGAGTGCCCAATTCGAGAAAGCGCTGTCACTACCGACATTTCAGGAGAGTGTTGCCGAGATGCTCCACCTGAGCGCCTTTGCTCATACGGACGAGGGAACGCCCCCCGGCTGCTTCATCGCGACGGAGCCGCGACTGGCCGGCCAGCGTGAAATCCTGCGTCAGCGCCTCGTGGATCGCGTTACCCGCGGCATCGCAGAGGGAGATGTGCCACGCGGTTCCGACCCGGAACAGCTCGCGAGCTTTGTGATGGCTGTGCACAGTGGAATGTCGTCCCGTGCACGCGACGGTGCGAACTCCGGGGAACTGATGTCGATCGCAGAGATGGGTCTGACGGCGCTATCGTTTCGTGCTTAGTCGTATGCGGAACGGGCTGTCGTCGCCGGGTGCTGAATGCGTTCGGTGGCAACGACTTTCAGGCAAAATCGAGTCAGTCGACCGTACCGTCGTTGTCACCCTGGGCCGGTGCAAGAATGCCGATGACGCCAGCGCACAACAGTTCTACCAGGCGTCGGTACACGCGGTCGGGGTTTGCGCCGGCTGGATAGCCTTCTTGCGCTTCGAGGACACAGAACCCGTGTAAAGCGCTGCGCAGCGACCAAGCTGCTTGTTCGGAATCATCCGCGCTCAATCCATAACCGGCGATGACGCGATCGATGACGTCGACAACCTCGCCGACGGCGGCCACGAGATCGGCGTGCGGGGCGGTGGGGTAGCGGTCGGTAATGGCGTATAGGCCGGGGTGCGAGCGGACGAAGCTACGCCACGCGTCGGCGAGTGCGATGACGGCGTCGTCCTTGGCGAGCCCGACGGCGGCTGCGCGGAGGTCCTCTGCCAGCAACTGTCGCGCGAGCAGGCTGAGCTGATGCTGGACGTCGTCGACACCGTCTACATGCTTGTACAGAGCTGACTGTCGCACGTCGAGGGTATCGGCGAGTCGACTGAGGATCAGGGCATCGGGCCCGTGGCTGTCCACGAGTTCGGCGGCGGCGGTGATGATGCGTTCGCGGGTGACCGGGATTCTCATGTGAACATCTTCCCTTGTGGGGACGCGGCGATACGAAAGTGATAACTTATCACCATGAGTGATGCTCCATCCCTAGGTGTCGTTCGCGATGCAACTCGCGATGCTCGACGTCGTCGAGATCTGCAGGTGGTGGTCACGGGCGCTTGCATCCTGGGGATGACGTCGATCCTGTACGACTTGTCCGGCGTCTCGCCCGCGACCGGCGCGTTCTTTCGGTGTCTCTACGCCTTGATCCCGCTCGTGATCGTCGTACTCGTGCAACGACGTCGCCCGCAAGCTCACCAGACTCCCGGTCGGTGGGTAACCAAAGCCGTCGTCGCGGGAGTGTTCCTGGGTATCGACCTGCTTCTTTGGCATGAGGCGATCCACTCGATCGGCGCCGGACTGTCGACGGTTCTGCTGAACCTGCAGGTCGTGTTCGTGGCTGTCCTCGGGTACGTGGTCCTGCGTCAGCGCATCACTCGGGCACTACTGACGAGTATGCCGCTGCTCTTTGTCGGCGTCGCGCTTGTTGCGGGAATGAGTACATCGCTGACGGGGGCCAATCCGACGGTAGGTGCTTCCTTCGCGATCATTGCAGCAGGAGCCTATGCCGTGTACATCTTCATGATGGGCTTGGCGACGCGTGCTGCCGGTAGGACCGGGCTGCCGATGCTGGTCTCCACTGCGGCCACCGGTGTGACGGCCGGATTGTTCGGCGTGGTCACCGGAACACTTGATCTTGCACCACCTTTGGCGGCGCAAGGTTGGCTCATTCTGTTGGCCTTGGTATCTCAGGTAGTGGGCTGGCTTTTGGTAGCGAGTGCCAGCCAACGGTTGCCGGCGGGAAATATCGCAGCCAGCCTCGTGCTGCAATCAGCGTCGGCGCTGCTGTTCGGTGCCGTCCTGCTATGTCAAATCCCCAGCATCGTACAAATTCTGGGCGCGGTGCTGATTCTTGCCGGAGTGGTTGTCGCGACGCGCCAGCCTGTAGCGAAATTACCGACGCGTGTTGTCGGCAGACGAATGGAGATCAAAGCATGACCGTCGCGGCCGACCGTATCTACATCAATGGTGACATCAAGACAATGGACGGTGCTTCTGTCGCCGCGCCGACGGCATTGATCATCAAGGGCGGCAGGTTTGTCGCGGTCGGATCCGACGCCGAGATCACAGCGTTGGCGGGTCCCGGCATTCAGGTAGTGGATTTGGCTGGGGCAGTGGTTGTTCCGGGATTCATCGAGACGCATCTGCACCCGATCATGTGGGGCATGTGGCTCAGTAACGTCAATGCGACGACCGGTGCATGCCCCACGATCGAGGAGGTCATCGCCGCGCTGAGTGAGCGGGCGGCGACAACACCGGCCGGCGAGCTTGTCCAGGCCTGGGGATTCGACGACAGCCTGGTGGCCGAAGATCGGGGATTGACGACGGCTGATCTCGACCGGGCATCGGTGCAGCATCCGATCATGGTGCGTCATTTGTCCGGCCACGGCGTCTATGTCAACTCTGTGGCTCTGCAGATGTGCGGTATCGATGCTACGACGGTCGATCCGGAGGGCGGAGTCATCGTTCGTGGGGCTGACGGTGTTCCGACCGGCGAGTTGTGTGAAGTGCCGGCAATGTCCCTGGTGTACAAGCTGACTCCCGCCGTCGACCCCAAAGCTTCGAGTCTCGCTCTCTTGCGCGCTCAGGAAGTGATGGCCTCGGTAGGTGTGACTAGCTTCCACGACATGTTCGTGACGAAAGAGATGTACAGCACCTACCGTGAACTCGAAGAGACCGGCGAACTGCGACTGCGGGCGCGCCTGTACCTCGGGCACGGTGTCCACGATCAGCTGGGCGATATTCCCGAACCGACCGCCTTGGTGAATGTGGGAGGGGTCAAGCTGATTTCGGATGGTTCGATTCAGCTGCATACCGCAGCATTGACCGAGCCCTACCACGATTTGGGTGGATGCCATTGCGGCGGAATGGCAATTCCGTCGGGCTCGCTCGACGCACTGGTGAACGAACATCATGCCGCAGGGCGTCAGCTTGCAATTCACACCAACGGCGATCAGGCCATCGATTTTGCGCTCGACGCTATTGCGGCGGCTCAGGCTGCGCACCCTGCAACCGGCATCATGCATCGCCTCGAACACGTGCAGACTTTGCGCGACGATCAGATAGAACGAATGGTCGAGCTAGGCGTTGTCGCTTCTATTTTCGTCAATCATGTTTACTACTGGGGTGATCGACACCGCGATCGGTTCCTGGGACAGCGGCGCGGTGAGCGGATCAGCCCGGTTGCGTCGGTAGTTGCTGCCGGCCTTCCTTTTGCTTTGCATTGTGATTGCCCGGTGACCCCTGTCAATCCGCTCTTCACCATGAATACCGCCGTGCATCGGGTGACCCGTGAGGGGCACGTTCTAGGCGCCGAGCAACGGGTGAGCGCCGACGTTGCACTATCCGGTTACACAAGTGCTGCTGCACAAATTACCGGAGAAGCCGCTGACAAGGGACGGATAGCCGTTGGTCTGTTGGCAGATTTTGTCGTGCTCGACGGTAACCCGATGGAGGAAGGTCCAGTGGATCTGTCGGCACTGAAGGTTCTTCGTACCGTTGTCGGCGGTGAGACGGTCTTCGAGGATGTGTAGGCCCATTGCACAGTGATCCTGTGTCGATCGAATGCTCAGGGGATGGGTGTTGGAGTCAGATCGTTTCCTGGTCCGATCACGGCGCAGTTATTCGTGGGTGCGGCGCCGGCGAAGCGTTCAGTGAGAAACTGGGCTGCTTGGCCCTGGAACGGTACGAAGGCTTCGGTATGGTCCAAGCCGGTGTATTGGGCGTAGGTCACCGCGACGCCACGGTTGCAGTACTCGTGTGCGAGCCCTTCCACATCACCGGTGACCATTACCGTATCGCCGATGCCGTCGGAATTGCCGACGCCGAGAAAGATTGGGGCGGTTGGTGTTCCAGTGCTTCCCATGATGTTGTCGTTGACGACCTCGACTGCCGCAGGCACCTGGAGGAGGGACGTGTACGGCGCTGCGAGCATTTCGGTGTCGGTCAACCCAGGGTAGCTGGAGGCGAAACCGCTGATGCAGTTCGATTGGACGGCGTCGACGATGTTCTTGCCCTTGTCCGACAGAAATGCGTCGGTATCGATGCCGTACGCCCGTTGGTAGGCGACGATCAGGGCGGGGATCACGCCGGCCCAATCCTTGGACCCACTGACGTATGGCAGGTTTCGGGCGAAATCGACCGGCGGGCCGCCTGCTGCGGCACCGACGATGTTCAGCTCGGGTGAGTATTGGGGGGCCACTTCGGCGCCCCACTGCGTGGGCACAGATCCACCCGAGTAACCGATGAGCCCGACCGGCATCGACGCAGGCAGTGCGAGAACCGATTCCGTGGCTCGGATCCCGTCGAGTGCCGCATACCCCGACTGGCGTCCGATGGTCCACTCGAGATCCTCGCCCTCGTAGTCAGGGACGACGACGGTGTACCCGGCGGCCATGTACCCGGCGATGACGGTCTGCTCGATCGTCGCGGTACGGCTGTCGCCGTGTCCGCTCAGGGTGTACGACGGGTCGCATTCGGTGCCGAGACCGTCGTAGGCGGTGTGGAACGAGATCAGTTTGGTCGGTCCTGGGACGAGTGGTCGCAGAACCGTCGCGACTGTCGTCACTGGGCTGCCCTGTTGATCGGTTGTCCGGTAGAGCACCTGCGTAGACGTGATCGGTGTAGCAATTCCAGGCGCGCCATATGCCGCGGGCCGGGTACGTAGGACAGCACCAGGTGCCGCAGTGTCGAGCGAGTCGGTCCAGTCGTAGAACGGATCGGCCGAGGGCAATGGTTGAACCGCTGGCGGTGAAGCCGGTTCGGCGGCAGCCAATCCGGTCGCAGAACTCACTACAGCGAGCGCCACGGCGGTCAGGACGGCGAGACGGCTGCTCGCTTCGATGGTGCGGCGAGTCATGGGATTTGCTACCCCTCTGTAGGTCGGATCTGCGTCCGGACGGTGCCGGCTCGTCGGTTCTTCCGCAGGTCCTCCTCTCGGATGCGAGTGCTTATTGCTTCGGAGTAAAAAATTTACCGGTGGTGGGAGCGAAAACGGCCGACTCCGCGAGAATTGCGCGGCTGCGCTGGTGGTGGCTGGTAGCGGGGGAGATGGTGTCGGGCCAGTCTGCGATTTCATCCAGGGCCCACTCGGCCCACTCGACGATGTGGCTGAAGTGCCCCATCATGAAGTTGTTGGCGAGCGCCATGAGGTGTTCGCGCTCCGGGAAGGATCCACCGTCTGTCTCTCTGATCAGGACGGCGTTCATTCCGAACAGGCTGCGGCTGTGGGCCGCTTGATCGCGCATGATCACGAGGTTGTTCCTCAGATCGTCGATGTTCCCCTGTTCCGCCACCAGCACGCGGATCATGCCCTCGAACTCGAAAGCGGAAGGACGCGATTCTGTCGACAGCCACGACGCCAATGCATCGCGTCCTTCCGTTGTAATCGAGTAGACAGTCCTGTTTCGAGCACCGACCGCCTGGTTGGTAGCAGTAACCAGACCGAGGCTAAGCAACTTCTTGGGGGCGTTGTACCGCTGCCTGTCCGCGCGTGGCCACAGTTCGCCGATGCCCTTGCCGAAGTGTTCTGCGATCTCATAGGCCGACCAATCTCGCGACACCAGCAATCCGAGGATCACATACGACGTCGTATTCAAATCCTCACGAGCCACGCTGACATTCCTCCGGGTGCTTACCGATGCAAAGCACCGAGCCTAGTGAATGGTTCAGTTGCCTTCCGTCTCACCTACCTCGCCGATGTCGTCAGCAGTATTTTCGTTGTCATTCCCACCGGTCGTCGCGTAGACATAGCCGATCAGTTTCTCCGCTAGTCGTGCTGCAGGGGCTTTGCCTTCTGCCGTGGGAGCAAGGTTCCCCCAGATGACCATCGTCACGTCGTTGACGGGGTCGTATCCCATGAACGAGTTGTAGCCGGGCAGCTCACCTGTGTGGCCGTACAGAGGGCCCATCTGTGCGATGCCGTACCCGTAACTGGCGGCCTTAGGTGATTCAGGGTCTGTGGAAGCGACGCTATCCATGCGCAGCTTCTGTGTCTTTTCGTCGAGAAGATCACCCTTCACCATCGCCTGTACCCACGTCGCGAGATCGTTGACCGTCGAGATCCCCTGTCCCGCCGACCAAGTCCACGAAGGATTGTCGCCAGTCGTATCGCGCGGTGATACGGACCCGGACTCGATCTCGGCCAGTCTCTCCGGCGACAGCGAATCCTTGCCCTCACCGAGAGTCTCGATGTTGCCGCTGTAGGAGTATCCCCGCGCGAACGGCGCAGGGATTGCGGTGTCGGTGTTTGCGGGAAACGACGTCCCGGTCATGTTCAGTTTCGAGAAGAACCGATCTTGAAAAATCTGCTCGATCGGCTTTCCATCGAGTTGTTCGGCGATCAAGCCCAGGAGCACCGTGTTGGTGTTGGAGTAATGCCACCCCTCACCAGGTGGAAAGTACGGCGGATTGGAAAGTCCGAGTGCGACCAGTTCCTCCGGTGCAAACACCCGTCCAGGATCGTCGTCCAAGGCCTGATTGAGCTCCACGGTTTCGGTGTAGTTGTAGAGTCCGCTGCGCATGTCGAGCATTTGTCCGATGGTGATGTTCTCCCCATTCGGCACGTCGGGTCGGTACTTGCTCACCGGGTCGTCGACCGATAGCTTTCCTTCTTGGACCATCTGCAGAATAGCGGTACCCGTCCACGTCTTCGTGTTGGATGCGATACGGATGCTGGTATCGAGCGTCGGTGTCTCGGTTCCGCCCAGTTCTGTTGCACCCCAGCTGTTTGTGTACTTTCCATCGGGGGTCTCGATGAGGACGACCATGCCGATTTCGCGTAATTCCTGTGCAGTTTCGTCGACTACTGCATCCATCGCGGCGGTGTCGAACGGCACCAACGCGCTATCGCCGGACTGCGTGCTCGTAGCCGACGACGCGGTAGCTGCCGAGTCGGTAGTCGGAGGACTCGTGTCCGACGAGCACGAGGCGGTGAATGTGATCACCGTGAGCATCGCGGCAACTGCAGCGTGCCGACGTCTGGGAGAGAGGGTCATCGATGGAGGCATCGTGAGCTCCTGGGTAGGCGAAGGGGTGTTGAAGGCTCCTCCTTCGATTATGCATCTTGCATGCTGCACATTGCAGTATTATTCGGCTAAGTTTCGAAGCCAAGAGTTCGAGCGAAAGTCAGGTGCATGATGACTGCCGGACAGCTCCTCGCGGTTACCGCGGCATGCACGCTGCTCTTGGTGGTCTGCGCGAACGCCGCGACCACATCGGAGAACGACGAGTCACACTGCGGATAGCGAGCCGCGAAGCGTCTGGCCCGTTCAGCTGGAAACTGATTCTTCCGACAGGCCTGCATTGCGACGATGAAGTGACCGCATCTCGTCGCGGACGTCCTCGACGGGTCCTCGGACCGTGACCGATGGTGCCACCTGGCTGATGGGCAACGGTGTGACCGGTCCAGGATCGACGTTCCACTCCTGCTGCCATGCAGCGAGTTGGGCACTCGTCACCGCGATGACGATGTCGCCGAGACCTACCCAGGCGTGAGCGGCAGAGCACATCGGGCAGTGTTCGCCCGAGGTGTAGACCGTTGTCCGTGCACGATCTTCACTACTCAAGTTCTTTACGGCCCATTCCACGATGGTGAATTCGGGATGGCGGGTGGAGTCACCGCCACTCACCCGATTGCGATCCTCGAACAGCACCCGGCCCTCGGCGTCGACGAGCACGGAGCCGAACGGTTTATCACCTGCGTCCAGCGCCTCGTGGGCGAGCTCGACGCATCGATGGATATGGGCCAAATCGCCGGAATCGGGAAACGTCATATCCCGAGTGTGCCCTGTCAGGATCCGAGATCAGCAGCGAGAGCGCCTCGGCTCGCTCATGTCTATCGAAACAACCGTCGTTTCGTACCCGGCCGCAGCTGGATGCACGCTGTCGTTATCACGATTGGCCAATGCGCCTGAGTCTCGGGGACCAGGCCGAGACGCCTGACCGTTCCGCGGATGCTTTTCACACGCATTCGATGAAAGTGCTTGGGCAGTATCGCGCACAGTACGAATGCCGTGTCGAGTTGCCCTCAACCCCGGATTTGGTTCTATCGTCGAATTCATGACACCACCGATGCCCATGCAACCACCGAACCTCCAGCCCATCGGATTCTGGACCGTGCGAGCTGGCGAGGCCATTCGCGCTCGTACCCGCAGCGCACTACACGAGGTAGGGCTCTCGCAACCCGAATGGTGGCTTCTTCACCAGCTTTCGTCGTTTCCCGACGGTATCGACCGGGAAGAGACGATCGAGAAGCTCGGCCACAACGACACGCCGGAAGCCATCATCGAGGCAATCGAATCGTCTGTCGCGAAAGGTTTCGTTCATCTGTCCGGTTCGGTTATCGAGCAGACCGAGCACGGTGCCGAACAGATTCGGGTTGGATCGGACGTCCAGCGCAGGCTCCAAGAAGAACGGATGCAGGGCATCAGCGAAGCAGACCTCGTAACAACCATCGAAGTTCTGCAACGGACTATCGAGAACGTCGGCGGCAGTGCCTGGCATTGGTAGTTTGTCCAGCGCTGGCTGAAGATGCAGATGTTCTACACTCCAGAGCATGAGTAGACGATTAAGTCGACGCGACTTTCCTCACGTGTAAATTTCAAGGCCGCCCGGGGCTCGAATTGCTCTCGGCATCGCTGCTGTCATATGTGTTGTTCCGTCCTGATCGACGCTGCGCCTCTATCTGACTATTGTTCTGGCGTGACGTAGCGGCGATGTTGTGCGCCGGATTTTCGGCGCACGCCCTCGTACCAGATGACGAATTCGGCTGGCCGAAGCATAATTTCGGTGCAGCCATCCCATTCATGCACACTTGTAAACAAGACGGAAAGGCGTCCGGCTCGACAACATCGCTACGCCCAACGACCCCGACCGAATCGGAGCCCTGCTGATGACTACTCCCCACACACCCATTGCCGACCGAGTTGCAGAGCTTCAGCGGAAGTCAGCGACACGGCTGCCTGCAGAAGTGAGGACGGCCTTCGATGCCGACCTGGCACGCGTCACCGCAGCGGGGATACCGGCAGATGTCGCTGCCGCCGGCACGGCTATGCCCGACGGAGACGTTATCGACGAAAGCGGACATCCCACTACGTTGGCGTCGGTCCGGGCCGGCCGCCCCGCAGTGGTGGTCTTCTACCGAGGGGCATGGTGTCCGTACTGCAACCTGACGCTGCGTGCCTACCAGGAAACGTTGGTCAGCGAGCTCGACGCTCGTGGCGTCGCTCTGGTTGCTGTCAGCCCGCAGAAGCCGGACGGGTCGCTGTCGATGCAACAGAAGAACGATCTGACCTACACGGTGGCGTCCGATCCGGGGAACCAGATCGCAGGCCGGCTCGGCATCCTCACTGCACCAGGGGAAGAAGCCCGTAACGCTCAGGTAAGCCTGGGACTCGACCTCGCCGACATCAATTCCGACGGCACCCCTACAGTCCCGTTTCCGACAGTGGTCATCGTCGACGCAGCCGGCTCGATCCGGTGGATCGATGTGCACCCCGACTACACCACCCGTAGCGAGCCCGGCGAGATCCTCACCGCCCTCGACGCTGCCCTGGCCGGCTGTGCGGATACTGATGTCGATACAGATCGTCTCAGCGCGACGACTGCCGGACCCCAGCAGTAAAGACAACGATAGCCGTCGCCGCCTCGATCCTCATGCTTCGGAGAATACCGGTCGCTCACTTTCAGTCATGCTCACGCACCAACCGAGTGAACAATCAGAGCACTACGCGGCGACATTGCACCCACTGGTACTTTTCGGCAGCCCCGTTGCCCGCGCTGCCACCCGTCCGCTACCTCTACATTGTCGACGGCAGTGGAACACCCAGTCCGGTACCGTCCTTCGGCAACGAGGGAATGCAGATCGAATCCGAACTGAAGAACTAGATTCCGGCCCAGGCCGGTGACCCTTCCTGATTCTGCAGCTGTGCGACGCGATAGCCCGTCTCTGAATTCCGATGAGAGTTGGGCCGAGCTCTTCTGGAATAGTTCCGACGCATGGAATCTGTTGTGACCTTGTCGGAGAAGGACGCAGGTGAGATATTCACGCTCCAGCGTGCCGCGTACGTGACCGAGGCCCATGCCCCTGAGGATCTATATCTTCCTCCGTTGGTCGAATCGCTGATCGAGGTGACGAGCGAACTCGACAAAGCCGAGGTGGACTCGTTCGGGTTGCGTGATGGCGCACAACGACTCCTCGGAGCGGTACGCGTGTGTGTCCTTCCTGCAAATGCGCGGTGCACAGAGGTGGGCAGGCTGGTCGTAGCCCCTGACGTTCAGGTGCGTGGATTGGGCAGTCGATTGCTCGAACTCGTGGAAGCGCGAGTTTCTGAGGACATCACCGAGCTGAAGCTGTTCACCGGCGAACACAGTGTCGGTAACCTGCGGCTCTACTCGAGGTTCGGCTACCGCGAAACGCATCGTGTACCGACTGCGAGCGGTTATGGACTTGTCTATCTGAGCAAGCGAGTGCGATAGAGATTTCATTCGACATCGCGGGTGCGTGGCCAGCTGGCCAGAAATCGATTGTCGCTCAATCTGATCCGCTTCGTCCTATTGCAGCAACGTTGGCTGCGGACCGAGCAATCTTTGTCTGACGGCGTTCTCGGCAAGCAGAGGCCATATCTGGATCAGGTATTTCTCTTCAGTGGGCAGATCGGCTTCGTCTCGGTGCTCGCCGGACGTCAAAGCTCGGTTCGTTTCGTAGGCGCGAACTCTGTAGAAACCGGGACCTTGGGGCGTTACCGACGCCGCGAACGACCTGCTCTCCGCTGCGGCGAAGGGGTAGTACTCGCCTGAAGCTGCCCGCGTGTGTGCGCTCAGGGCTCTGAATCCGATTTCTTCGACCGTGTCCCACTTACCTGGAGCGAGCTCCTGTGGTTCGTCGTCGCGTAGTTGGATGGTCAGGTGTACTCGACCGCGCATTGCTCCAGTCGTGATGGTGACGATGCCCGGCGCTGCGGTGAGTAGATCGAAGCCTTCGGGCGGGTCCGGTGGGGGAAGGTAGTCGTCGACGTCCTCATCGGCTGTTCCCTCGGGGTATGCGGCATCTGTCGGCGGATCGTCGACTAGGCAGAGTGATCTGTATTCCGCCATGACCCAGTCGCTCATCTCGTCCACTCTGCGAATGCCCCTCTCGAGCTCGAATCCGATCGGCATCTTCGAGCGTATCGAACGGACGGTCGGGACGTGGCGAGGGCGAGGTGTGCCCTTGCTGTGAACGTGAGCAGCGTTCCGTATCAAGTCGAATCGGTACCGTTCGGAAATCCGAACGGCAGCTGCGACGTTCCCGCGGTGCGCTGTGTGACGGTGGTCGGCGAACAGCTTGGCACGGTGACGATCACCGGTGGCAAGGAAGGCAGGTGGGGTTGCTTGCTCTCGTCCGACGGGCATTGGTTGAATCTGTCGACAGGAGCGTCTGGCTCCGCGCGAATGTCGGACGGACTATACGGATTTCCGGCCGAGGCGACGTTACTGAGTGGGTCTGGGCACATTGTTTTGACTGTCGTATCCACCCTTGGGACGATCACTCCGGGACTCGCAAGCTTCTTTGTTCCATAGAAGCCGTGGGACGAGAATCGGTGTGGGGTCATTCGGACGGTTGAATTTTTGGACCGACTTCTGCATTTCAGCAGTTCAGGGACAATCGATCTAGTAGTTGATTCCGCTGGAGCCTGGAGCAGGTGGTATCAATTTGACGTACATAACCATTCTGCGACCCAATGGGCCGAAGCAGAAGAAGATCTGTGCTGATGGTCTCGAAGAATTCTGAAGTGGCAGTGCAGCCGTGGGGGAAACATGCGCGGACGCACACTCAGCGGATCTGAATGACAAGCAGTAACGGGCGACCACCCGACGAGTAAGGAACAACCATGACGACACCTCCTGGATGGCATGCAGACCCGGAAGGCTCTGCACAGCTACGGTGGTGGGACGGCCAACAGTGGACGTCCGCTCTTCAGCCGGATCCGATGAAACCGACTGCGTCCGAACACTTGTCAGGTGCTCCCGCTGATTCAGCATCCGGTGGATCCAACCGCAAGAAGTGGCCATGGGTCGTGGCTGCCGGCGTGGTGCTTCTCGTCGTTATCGGTGTGGTGAATTCAGCGGACAAGTCATCGGACGACGTAGCAAGCGGGCAGGCGGCCACAACGGCACAATCGAGTGCGGTCGAAAAGGCTCCGGTCATTCCGAAAGCCACGACCACGACTGCCCTCCCGCCCCCGACCCCGACGCCGGCACCAGTCCTGCCGGTGGAAACGACCGAACCTGAGGTGCCGGCACCTATCGCTCCTGCCGCACCGAAGACGACCGAGCCGGCCAGCGGGCAGACGGGGATGACCGGCGGACAGCGCAATGCTGTGCGTGCGGCCAACAGCTATCTGGACTATTCGTCGTTTTCCCGACAGGGTCTGATCGATCAACTGACGTACGAGGACTACTCGACCGAGGATGCCACCTTCGCTGTGGACAATGTCGCGGCTGATTGGAACGAACAGGCCGCGCTATCCGCTCAGGACTACCTCGACTACACAGCCTTCTCGCGTCAAGGCCTCGTCGATCAGTTGATATACGAAGGGTTCACCCCTGAACAGGCTCAGTACGGAGTGGATCAGGCAGGGCTCTAACCTCCCGGAGGCTACCTGTGCCAGGGATGTCGGGATCCAACGGTCGCTCGCCGCGGGCGTTGCGCTGACAACACTCACCGGGTTCATTGCTGAGCAACTCGGCCCCGGTTGGCCAGCCCATATCAGCAACCTGCAGCCAAGCAATTCACGCGACTCGGTCGGATAGTCTGACTCCGTGAATCTGGGAGTGGTACTCGAACGGGTGTTTGCGGGAGAAGCCAGCGACGTGCCGGATGACCCGACGGCAATCAAAATCCTGGATGGAGCGGTAGAAGTATGTGCCGCTAGCGGCATCGGAGCGCTGACGATCGACGGTGTTGCACGTCGCGCCGGGGTCAACAGGACCACCATCTACCGCCGCTTCGGTGACCGCGATGGAGTGCTGCAAGCGATGACTCTGCGCGAGGGTGAGCGCATGGCGCAGGGGATCATGAAGTCTCTCGAGGGGGTCGAGGATCCGGCCGAACAGCTCGTCGAAGGCTTCGCGGCTGCGGTGCGTCTCACCGAAGCACATCCGGTGATCCGACGCACCGCCGAGTTCGAGCCGCAGGACCTCATCGCGGCCGGGATGGCCGACGAATCTGCGTTGCTTCGGTTGGGCAGCTCCTTCGCTGCCGCTGGTGTACGAAAGTTGCAGTTGGACGGCCGGGCGACTCATCTCGATGCCGATGCGATCGGAGAGACCATGGCACGGCTGTTCGCCTCGTTCGTGCTGATCCCCGCGCAGTACTCGATAGATGTTCGTTCCGAGGCGGGGGCGAGAAGCTATGCGAGACGAACTCTCGTTCCGCTGTTACTTGGATCGGGCGAGAACGCTTGACGGTGTGCAACACATGCGACAGTATGTGTTGCATGACACGCATCGTGAATGCACCGCTTGATTACGGCATCTTCGGCCCGGAATCGGTGACCTGGAAGGTGTACCGCTATCCGACCTCGATGACGGTGGGCTTCACGCGCACCGCGCTCACCGAGATGTTCGACCCACTGGTGGTCGCTTCGGTCGCCGGCACCGGCTCTCTGCGACAGCGTGCCGCCGACCGGTACGACCGCACTCTGGAATACGCGGGCGCGCTGGTGCTTGCGGACAGCGCTACAGCCGCGCACGCCGCCGACACCCTGATGCGCATCCATTCGAGGATCACCGGTCTGGATCCAGAAACCGGTCGAACTTACGACCCCAACGATCCTGCGGGGCAGCTCTGGATACACCTCACTCAGTGGCAGTCGGTCCTTCACGTCTACGAGCGATTCGGGCCCGGGCGGTTGAGCGAGGAGGACGAACGCCAATACTGGGAAGAATGCGCCATCGCTGCGCAGTTTCAGACAATCGACCCCGCTGAAGTCCCAAGGAGCCGTACCGAAATGCGGGCGTACTACCAGCGGGTCCTTCCCGATATGGTGGTCAGCGAGACGGCAGTCGAGCATGCGCGGCTCATTCTGAACGGCGCCAACCCTGCGCTCACCGAGCTCCCCGGCCCGTTGAGCATCATGAGCCCGCTTGTCCAGTGGGTGCTGCGGCGGACCACGATCGCGACCCTGCCTCGCTGGATGCGCACAGCCATCGGGTCTCGACAAGGACCGATCATCGATGCAGTGGTCACCGCAATGTTGCGCCCGACAATGCGCCTGGCCGCACGTCAGCCGAAGGTGCTGGCCAGGAAGCTCGAAAGTGCCTCACCTCGGGCCTATGCAGTGCTCGCACCTGCAATCCTTGACATAGCACCCACGACACCCGAGACCGTTTCGGTGGAGGAAGCCTTCCGACGCGCCGGCCGGCCCCTGCCGCGTGAGCAGTATCTGGCCCTCGTGGGCGACTCGGTCACCTCAGCCCTCTGATCGCCGAACTCGAATTTCGGGGTCGACTATTACAGTCGAGTTATGACTCCTGTGAGCTGGACATTCGACGCATCAGACGGCGGCGGACTGACGATCAAGACGGACGTCACCGGCAAGGCGTCCAAATTGGGCCACCGTCTCACCATTGCAATGAAGTCGTGGACGGCCGCGGTCGACTGGTCTGGGGATATTCCCACCGCGGTTACCCTCACCGCCGAAGTCGATTCACTCGACGTAGTCGACGGTGAAGGTGGTGTCACGCCGCTGATCGGGCCGGAGAAGATCCTCGCAAAATCCAACGCGCTGAAGACCCTCGACGCGAAACGGTACCCCCAGATTCGCTTCCGCTCAGACGATATCGCCGCGATAGAAACCGGATTCAGCCTCCGCGGCACTATGGAGATCCACGGCGTCACCCGGGAGATGACTGTGATCGTAACCGTCGCCGACGATGGTACGAAATGGCACTGTGCGTCGGAAAGCACAGTGCGCCAGTCGGATTACGGAATCAAGCCGTACTCCCAGATGCTTGGTGCTATGAAGGTGGTCGACGAGGTGACCGTGTTCTTCGAGGCCGAGCGCACGAAGCCGAGCGTGAATCCACCGAAAGGGTAGTCGCCGCGAATGATCTCAGGTGCGACGGTAGGCGTTGTGATGCTCGACGGGTAATTCGTTGTCGCCGAGTTGACCAACCATGATTCGTCGTTTGTGGTCTTTCCAGTTCGACCGAAACCGTGCACACTACGTCGATGACTCGAAAACGATGGGTACAGAAGGCGATGGGTTCAGCAGCACTACTCGTGGCGTTCGGTCTGACCGCGGGGTGTGGGAACAATACCGCGTCCGCCGATGGGCCGCCCGGAGTCAGCGTCAACGGCGTCGGTGAAGTCCAAGGCACACCCGACACCTTGACGGCGCAGATCGGCGTCGAGACGACGGCCGGCGATGTCACGACGGCGATTGATCAGGCAAATGCTGCGGTCGGCAAAGTTACCGATGCGATATCGGACGCGGGCGTCGATCGCGAGGACATTCAGACCCAACAGGTGTCCATCAACCCTCAGTACTCGGGCGGGATGCTCGGCGGAACCTCGGAGATTTCCGGCTACCAGGCGACCAACACTTTGCGGATCACGGTCCGGGACCTGTCGAGGGCCTCGACGGTCCTCGGTGATGCCACGTCCGCGGGTGGTAACGCAACCCGGATCTCCGGGGTGTCATTCCGTATCGACGACGATTCGGAACTGATATCCGACGCGCGGGCCCGGGCATTCGCCGACGCCCGAGATCGCGCTGAGCAGTACGCAACGCTCTCGGGTAGCGATCTCGGACAGGTTTTGTCCATTACCGAGAACATCACCGGGCAGGACCAACCGTCGAGGTTCCCAGAGGGCGCGAGTATGGCCGACTCATCGGTCCCCATCGAACCCGGTCAGCAGACTGTCAGCGTGTCCGTGGCCGTCAAATGGGCTTTGGACTGATCGGCAGCATATTTCTTCGGCGTCTAGACCAAGTGGTTGTCTCGGTTGTCCCAGTACGGTTTGCGGAGGTCGCGTTTGAGGATTTTTCCGGTGGGGTTGCGGGGGAGGACTTCGACGACGTCGATACTCGTGGGGCATTTGAACTTTGCGAGACGGCCGCGGGTGTAGGCGATCAATTCGGATTCATCGACGATCGCGTCGGGCACGAGAACGACAACGGCTTTGATCGTTTCGCCCCAACGGTCATCGGGGACGCCGATGACCGCGACCTCGGCGATTGCGGGATGCTCCACCAGGATCCGTTCGATCTCAGGGGAGTAGACGTTCTCACCACCGGTAATGATCATGTCCTTGAGGCGGTCTTCGATGAATACGAAGCCGCTATCATCGGCTCGTCCCATGTCCCCGCTGCGCAACCACCCGTCGGCGGTGATGGTTTCGGCTGTAGCCTCGGGTTTGCCCAGATAGCCCGGGGTGCATTGTTCCGACCGCCACCACAGTTCACCAGTGTTGCCGGTTGGTGCATCCTCGAGTGTCACGGGATCGACGATCCGCACTTCCATACCAGGGATCGGCGTCCCAGCCGAGGCCATGCGTTCGGTCTGGGCCTCATCGCGATGAACGTCGGGCATCAACGCGGTGACCACCCCGGCCAACTCGGTCATGCCGTAGACCTGTACGAACTCGGTGTCTGGCCAGGCAGCAAGCGCAGCGCGTAACAGTGGCAACGGCATCGGTGCAGCGCCGTAGATGATGCGCTTGAATGCCTTGAACGCGTCGATCGCTTGTTCTCCTGCAGCCAACACCCCGGCTATCACCGGGGGAACGAGGAAGGCGATGTTGGCGCCCGCCGCGAGTCCCGCAAAGATAGACGGGCCGTCGGCTTCCCGCGTGAAGTAGCAGTGTGTACCAGCATGAATCCCCATTATGGCGTAGCAGGTTCCACCGACGTGGAACATAGGCATGGCAATCAAGAATCGGTGATCTTCATTCACCGGCATGATCTCGAGCATGCTGTCGCTGTGTGCGAAAAGGTTTCGATGTGTCAGCCGAACGCCTTTGGGCCGACCGGTAGTCCCTGAGCTGTAGAGAATCAGTGCAGTTGCTTCGGGGCTGACATGCGGGCGGGGGTGTAGCGGCGAAACTCCGTCGATCCACGGCTCGAACTCATCGTGTTCACCACCTACCGAGAAAATCATTTCGACGGCGCTCAGACGGTCTCGGATGGCAAGAATCTGCGGGTGGAGTTCGCTGCCGACGAACAGAATGCGGGCACCTGAGTCGGCCAGGACGTAATCGAGTTCCTCAGCTGCTAGCCGCCAGTTGGGAACGACGTTCGCCGCACCGAGAAGCGAAGCGGCATAGGTAACTTCGATACACGACAGATGATTTTTGTCGACAAACGCGACCGTATCGCCGGCTACGATACCTGCCTCTTCGAGGGCGGCCGCGACGCGGAGGATGCGCTCGTACCACTGTGACCAGGTGTATTCCGACCCTTGGAAGGTCATCGCGAGCTCGTCCGGTTTGACCGTCGACCAATGCTCGACGCGATCGGAGATGATTCCTACTGTGGGATCGGACATCGAATCATCCTCATAACGTATCGACGGGCGGATTACGCAAGTCCGGTTGCCTCGCAATCGTGACCCGAATATTAACTTGGGCCTCGGTCCGGCGGACGACTTCCGTCCACATCGAAGTCTCCGAGTTCGCGACGGCGAGAGTGCAATGCCACAATCTATGTCGCTTATCGACTCCATCGGCGAAATGTAGGTGTCGCATCGACTCGTTCAGTAGACAACGGCACCCCTGCTCATGGAACCCGAAATCGGACTTTGATCAGGAACCACTACACGCCGAGGTGACCGTCGAGGCTCCCGGCCACCTGAGTCACCGGTGGCGAACTGACGCACCCCGCCAGTCCCCGGTGGGGTGCCGATGTTCGCGTCTGATTCCGAATCGAGGACGCCTTCGTCGAAGGCCTTTCGAGTCTCGATGACCTGGATGAACATCAAACGGTCTAGGAATGGAATTACCCAGTTGCGGTGGGAGTTCCACATGATTTCCTACCTGCCCGACGCGCACGGTGCCAACCTGTTCATCGCGCACAGGGACCGTCCGATGAGTAGCATCCGGAACTCACGACGTTTGGGCCGGGCGTAAAACCGATCTACCCAACAACTCACAAACCTGCAATGCCAAAGCAAGATCCAACTTGTCTCGGCCGGCAGTAACAGAATCGCCGAGTGCCTTGTTGATGCGATACTTCACCGTATTACGGTGCAGATGCATGTAATTGGCAGTGTGCAGATGACTTTCACCATGAGCAAAGTACGCGCTCAACGTCGTCCGCAAGGACGCGGCAGAGGGTGTATCTTCCGCCAACGGACCGAGCACCTCCCAAACCCATGACTTCGTAGAATCGATGTTCTCAGAGAGAAGGGACACCACGGCGACGCCGCGGTCCCCGAAGCTCACCACAGGGCGCTGCGGCGTATCCGGCACCGCAGCAACGGAATAGGCGGCGGTGGCCTGCTGGTGAGATCTTTTGAATCCTTCGATCCCTGATCCTGGCAGTCCGATTGCCACCCGCGCTCCGCCGTCCAACGGCACTGCCGCCGCTAGAACTTGTAGATCCGGTGCGCCCACCCGGCGACCGAAGGGCAGCCAGGCCCACACCGTGCGTCGATCGATTGCGGTGATGATCGGCGGCTTGTCCACTCCCACCGCTGCGCCGAGATCGCGTACAAGTCGGTCAAGCGTGTTGATGCCGAGCACGTCCGCATCCCACGTCGACCAGACCACCAGAGCGACGTGGTGCTGACCGAGGCGATATCCGGTCTCCGATTCGAAAGCGCCGGCATCCGCGTTGGTTCCGGACAGTAGGGCGTGGATCGCGGCCGAATGGAGGTTTCCCTGTGCTGCCATCCATCGACTGCGTTCCTGCTCGTATGCGTCGAAGACGTAGAGCGTGATCCAGTCGATGTAGCTGTAGACCACATCCGAAGTGTGTTTCAGGGCAGCCAAAGTGAGTCGTGCTGGAATATCCAGGGTGCTGATCTCTTCGTGACAGATCCGCATCAGATCGCCTTGCCCCATATGATAGGCCCGAACGAGCGAGTTGGACGGAACATCCCGTTGTGCCAGCCGCAGAGCATATTCCACCGCAGCGGTAGTGGGCTGTAGATGATCGATCGGAATGTCGTTGGCCAAGACGTGGATGATCGTCGTGATGTTTCCCTGCACGCTGGCATCGAGCATTTCGAGCACTTTGGCGTCTGCGTCCAACTGGTCGATTTCGTGAGCCATCATCGAGGCCATTTCACGCGCAATGTCGGCGCTACGCTCATCGAGTCGTCTGGCCAACTCGGCAACCACGGCAAGCACTTCCGGCTCTGCAGATGCAGGCACTCGGGCGAGGCGCCGCATCGCGCCGGCGCCTCGCTCCTTATGTGACGGACTACTCACAGAACTTCCGCGCCCCGTCGTCGCAGGTACTTCAAAGCCGATTCGGCAGCGTTGTACCCACACATTCCGTGCGCTCCGGCACCCGGTGGGGTCGAGGCCGAGCACAGGTAGGTGCCCGCGATCCCCGTGCTGTATGGATCGATTGCAACGCGCGGACGCAAGACAACCTGCAGTTCGGTGTTGGCCCCGCCGATGATGTCGCCGCCTACCTGATTCGGATTGTCCTGCGCCAGATCAGCGGTACCAAGACTCGAAGTCGCGACAATCCGGTCCCGGAATCCTGGCGCAAAGCGTTCGATCTGGCGAATAATCGACTCCGTAGCGTCGCCGTCGTACCCGTGAGGGACATGCGCATAGGCGTACAACGGATGGATGTTCCCGGCAGAGCGCGTGGGATCCGCCAGGTATTGCTGACCGAGAAGCACAAACGGTCGGTCCGGCATACGACCTGCATTCGTGTCTCGCTCAGCTGCCACGATCTCGTCGAAACCACCACCCAGATGGACTGTTCCGGCCCGAGCGCAATCAGAATTGATCCACGGCACATGGCCTTCGACGGCAAAATCGACCTTGAACGCTCCGGGGGCCTGCTTGAACTTTCGATAGGCCTTCGCAACTCGGCCAGGGAGTCGATCGCCCAGGATTTCGAGCGCACCCCTCGGATTGACATCCAGCAGAACAACGTCGGCGCGCGGGATCTCGGAGGCAGTGCGTACCCGAACGCCGGTGTCGATCTTGCCGCCGTGATCGAGGAGCATCGCGGCCATTGCGTCGGTGATCGAACGCGAACCACCCTCGGCGACCGGCCAACCATAGCGGTGACCAGCAGCGGTGATCATCAACCCCACCGCCGAGGTGGCCGGACGGTTGAGTGGATAGAAGGCGTGCGCCGCAACCCCGCCGAACAACGCCTTCCCTTTGTCGGTCTTCCACAGCTTCGCGGTCACCGTTGCTGGAAGCAGCGCTCGCGGACCGAAAGCTGCGAGGCGCAGCGGATGATGCGGAACATTGACGATCGGTCGCATCAGGTCGGACGCCAGGTCGTCGAACCCCGTCGACAAGTCACCGAACATGCGTCGCCATCGAGCCCCATCCGCGCCGAGTCCCGCAGCGGTCTGCTCCAACGAGCGGTACAGAACACCGGCATCGCCGCTGTCGAGCGGATGCGCACAGTCCACCTCTGCCCAACGCCAGATCAGCCCATATCGCGCGAGATCCAGTGTGGACAGGTACGGCGAGCCGATTCCCATCGGGTGAAACGCCGAGCAGTGATCGTGGATCAATCCCGGCACGTCGATCGGACCGGAGCGGGTGCCTCCGCCGATCTGGTTGGAAGCCTCGATTACCTGCACGTCCACACCGCTACGTGCAAGGTGTAACGCGGCAGCGAGCCCATTGGGCCCGCTGCCGACGACTACGGCCTTCGTCACTTACTCACCTCTTGCTCGCTACCGCTCACTGTCGTACGCATCTTCGGTTCGGAAACAACCTGCGGATCCGTTGCCGCGCGGTCGGCCCGTACGTCCAGTGTCCACTGAACGTCGAACGGAATTGGCCCGTTCGGCAACCACGGTTGCTCGGCAACTGCGTCGGCGACCTTGAAAGTACCCCGTTCGATGACGCCGAGAGCCGCATCGATCACCTGGTACCCCTGAGTACCCTTGTGGATGGGCTGCGATTCGATCCAGGTCACCAAGAACTCACCGGGCGCGAAGTTGCAGCGACGCTGGATGGCGGCGATCAGCTTCGCGTCGTGTAGGTGCCCGTCACCGAAGTTGAAGGCGACGATGGAGTTGCAACTGAACTCGGCTTCGCGCAGTGAGTACGTGTTGATGTCGTCGCCGAGGTGCCTGATCATCAGAGAGAACAGTGCACGCCCTTGGCTGTGCATGGAACGCCAGCCCAACAACTGATGCAGAACGACGTCGGAAACGTCCTCGGGGTACATCGTCATCAACTGATTGCGCGTATCCGAAGATGGACGCTTGATGAACTGGTCGATCTTCGCTTCGGCCCCCGGCGCGAATGCCCACGTCGCAGATGCCCAGTTACCGGCGTACTGACGCATGGACGGCAGGAAGGACACCAGATCGGGTCGAAAATTTCCTAAAATCGGGAAGAATGCCAGGGCTGCAACAATTCCCACGGTGATCCACGGCGAGGACATTGCTCCGAGGCCGTAGCCTTCCCATGCCGGGAAGCCCAGGAACAGGAAGACCGAGGCGTAAGCGAACAAAAGATTCCATTCGAGTGGAACGGCCAGCGGGAAAGTCGACGCAATGAACAGGTGGAATCCGACCATGAGGATCACGGCGAGGATGGTGAGCGTCTTGTTCGTCGAGAACAGCAGTATCAGCGGGGTGATGATTTCGACCATCGTTCCGGCCACGTGCGCGACGCCGCCGGCCAAATGCGAGGGCCGTAGATCCTCCGGGTAATTCCGGTAGTGCGCACGCTTGATTCTCTTCGACGTGATCCACGGCGTGTTGCTGAGCATCGGGGGAACCACCAGCGAGAAGTGGCGACCGAATTTCGATACACCGGCGCTGATCCACACCATGACGATCAGCAGTTTGAGCGCCAGGATCATGTCGACGAAGGGCAGGAACGTGAAGAAGAATATTGCCGGCAGGTATTGCTCACTACGTGCAGCGATGAAGGGCACCTTGTCACGCAGCCCGAGAATCAATATGAGTACCAGGAAGGAGTACAGGACCGTCGGTCGAACGAGTCCAGCACTGTCCGCGAATGCCGAATCGATTCCGGCGGTGTGCACGCCCGGAATGATCGCTGCAACAGAGAGATTGGCGACTGCGGCGACGTAGATGAAAACGTCGAAGGCCGTGCGGGTGTCACCCGAGGTGAGCGGTACCTTGCCCGGCCACGGTGGGAGGCGAATCGTACCGGGGCGAATCCAGTAGAGAAGTCCACCGGTCATCGGCTTGAAGTGCCCCGCGAGCGGGCCCCAGGATCCTGCCAGGCCCAGCATCTCGAGCATCATCGTCCAGATGATGAGTTTCTGGTAGACGATCGGCTGGTTCCACCACGATCCGAGGTCGAACCACGATAGGCCGGAAGTCAACGTGGCAACGGCTGTTCCAGCCGCCAGGTAGAGGAACAACAACTTCATGATGTAGACGGTGTGGACCATCTTCGGCGTACCAAAGCCGTAATCCACCCAGTGCGTGGACATGTCACGCAGACGCTCGAGGAACGGCTTGTCCATGAATGTTGCCGGATCGACGGGAGGGAAGTTTCCTTCTTTGAATCCCATGATGTGCTCCTAAAATACGGAATGTGGGCATGACGGACCTACTCGGCGGACGTCGTCGAGTTGTGTTGGTACTGTTGGGGAAGCGGCTAGGGAGCGGGATTTGCGCTCAAAGCGCGTCTCATTCCAGGTTTGTCGATCTTGCCCACCGGGTTTCGGGGAAGCGTATCGACGACGTAGATGGCCACTGGTACCTTCACTCGAGTAAGCAAGGCCGTGACATGTTCGAGTAGTTCGTCTTCGGTGACGGGCGCATCGGGGTAGGCCACAACATAGGCCACTGGCACCTCGCCATAGACCTGGTGCGGAGCGCCGATGACGGCGGCTTCCAGCACGGAAGGATGCGTGGCGAGCGAGTTTTCGATCTCCTTGGGGTAGATGTTCTCGCCCCCGCGGATGATCATGTCCTTGATGCGGTCGACCAGGGTCAGGTAGCCGTCCTCGTCGAGGACTCCGACGTCACCGGTGTGCAACCAACCGTCCTTGACGGCCTGTGCAGTTTCCTCCGGCTTGCCCAGATAGCCGCGCATCACGTTGTCGCCCTTGATTACCACCTCTCCGGCAGTGCCGACGGGCGCAAAGGTTCCGTCCTCGGCGAGAATCGCAATCTGCTGGCCGGGCAGCGCCGGTCCGACCGTACCGAGTTTGCGCACTCCTTCGACCGGATTGCAGGCCGACGCGCAGGTCCCCTCGGTAAGTCCGTATCCTTCCGCGATCACGAAACCGAAACGCTGTTCTGCGCGTTCGAGGAGTTCCCTGCTGATCGGCGCCGCACCACATATGGCGAACTTCAAAGAGGACGTGTCGATCGACGCGTCTTCCTGCTGTGAGGCCAGCATCGCGTAGATTGCCGGCACAGCCGAGAAATACGTGGGACGAAGCCGCGCAACGTCGTGGAAGAACCTCGACACCGAGAACTTTCCGGTGACACTCACCTGTCCGCCGACGAGCAAGGGCGTCAAGACGCTGACGCAGATCGCGTTGACATGGAACAGTGGCAGAATCAGCAGGCAATGATCAGCGCCGGTGACACCGATGTTCTTTCCCATCGACGAGGCCATGAATTGCAGGTTGGCATGGGTGAGCATCACTCCCTTGGGTCGCCCGGTGGAGCCGCTGGTGTAGATGAGCAGAGCCAGATCGTCTGCTGCAACATTGATTCCGGGTTGAGAATCGGTAGGCGGCACTGTCGCCAGATCGGTGACGACCAACAACGCACGTCCACTAGAGGGAGCGTCGGCAGTGGCGGTGATGACCAACTCGGCCCCGGAGTCCGCGATCTGGTAATCCGCTTCGTTCGCGGTGAACATCGGATTGATGGGTGTAGCTGCAGCGCCGATGCGCCAGGCAGCCATGATCGCAATCAGTAGCTCGACTCGATTGGGCAGCATGATCGCCACCACGTCACCGAGTCCGATTCCGAGTCCGGCCAATTGCGCGGCAACAGCTTCCGTGCGACTTGCAAACTCTTCATACGTGAGTTCGACGCGGTCGTCCCGCACGCACGGCTTCTGCCCGTACTTCTTTGCAAGATCCCAAGCCAAATATCCAATGTCCGCCACGAGAGTCAGCACCTTTCATTCGTGTGTGACTCGAAACACTATCGACGTCCTGCGACCGAAGAAACGGTCCCTGAGGATCAACTTGTCCAGGTTCTTTGTTCCCTGAGCACAATGCCGAAGGTGCAGCGCACGTGAGCTCGAGGGCTGCTGCAACACCTCGTGAGCGCGTCGGATCACCACCTCGGAAATCCGGTTCAAGACGGGTGACGACAGTATCCACTGCTGTCAGTACGAGGCAGATCTGCCGGGTGGCCGACCCTTTCGATCGAGGTACCGATCCTGGGGCAGAGCCTTGCGATCGAAGAAAAACACCAGCGGTAGCGAAAGCGTTTCGGCTGTAGCACCATTCCTCAATGAGACATGTCAGCGCGCATAGTACTCCCTCATCGGTTCTTCGGCCAGCACTTCGCCGTCGGAGACGATGGTCAGCGAGGACCGATCGAGTCGATACTGGGTTCCGTCGGCGGGGTTGGTGGCGATGAATCCGCCGGCAGAGGGCCTCGGGTCGTCGAGTTCGATCCCGGCGGCGTCGGTGATTCGGACGCCCTTGTAGTAGTACCGTCCGACGCCGGTTTCGCACACCACGATTTTGGAATCGGTGGTGCGTCCGATGGCGACGGCGAGATTGTCGGCGTTGCATCGGGGCCCGGATGAGCCGAGGAAGCCTTGGCTGTCCGCGCCGGATACAGGGATCGATCGAGCGCGGGTTGGTACGACCGGAGTGGACGTCGGGGCAATCGTTGTCGGCGGCTCTGTCTCCACGTTCGGCGCGCTCTGGGAAGTCGGAGCAGCCGCCGATGGTACTGCAGCCGTGTTGGATTCGGTCTTCGGCGCGAGTGTCAGCCATGCAACAGCTGCGCCGAGTCCGAGTACCAGGACGACGAGGAGGGTGATCGTCACGGGGAGAAACGTCGAGCGGTGCGGCCCCGGTTGAGCGACCGGGTACGGGGCTGCATTCGGTCGAGGTGGTGGGGGAGGAGGTGCCGCTGTGTCCCAGGCCTGCGGTCGGGGATGGACGGCATCGCCAACTTTGGTCTGTCGATATTCACCGACGCTGCCCACTGCCGTGCCGTCGAGAGTGCGATCTACGATCGCGGTGGCCTCGGCGCGGTCCGGCGGAGTAAGGGCAAGATGGGCGGCCCGCGCGAAATCGCCCGTACTGGAGAACCGTTCATCGGGATCTTTCGCCAGACCGCGGACGACTACCGCATCGAGTGCACGGGGAAGCCCCGGCCGAGTGAGGCTGGCTCGGGGTGGCGCGGTCATGAGATGCGCTTTGATAAGTTGGCTGACGCTGGTCGAGGGATAAGGCGCTGTTCCGGTGAGGCATTCGTACAGCACGCAGGCCAGTGAGTACGTGTCGGCCTGATGGGTGACCGTATCGGCGTCGAATCGTTCGGGTGCCATGTAGGCGTACGAGCCGATCGCGGTGCCCTGGGTGGTGAGCTGTACGTCCGAACCTGACCGAGCAATACCGAAGTCCACGAGATAAGCGAAGTCGTCCCGAGTAAGGAGAATATTCTCCGGCTTGATGTCGCGGTGAATCAAATTGTCGGCGTGTGCGGCGTCCAACGCTGAGGCGACCTGTGCGACGATCGCGACGGCGCGGCTCGGTGACATCGGACCCTGAGCCCTGAGAACGGTTCGAAGATCATCGCCGGCGACCAGCCGCATGTCGATGAAGAGGACGCCGTCGATCTCGCCCCAGTCGTGAATGGGAATAATATGTGGCTCTCGAAGACGCGCTGCAGCTCGCGATTCGCGGCGGAACCGTTCCTGATAAGTCGGATCGTGCGCAAGGTCGGGTGAGAGTAGTTTGAGGGCCACAGTGCGGTCTTTGACAGTGTCGTATGCCTCGTACACCTCACCCATGCCGCCCTTGCCGAGCAACGATTTCAGCTTGTAGGGGCCGAACTGGCTTCCCTCTCGGGATACTGACGCGATCTGATTCATCGAACCTGCTTCGTGTGTGCCGAGAAGAATACAAACGATGATCCAGTCAGGTTTCGCTCGGTAGCGTGGATTCGTTACGTAATAGCCCCTCACGGCTTCCGCGGTGTGCAGTTCTACGAGATGGGTGACCCGAGCTTTCGCATCATGGTCAACCGGCCAGGTCGCGCCGATGATAGACGGGAAATGCCAAGGCGCACAATACGATCGCGGCGACAAGAAGAATTGATAGATCAGCGTAGTTGACCCCGTTGACGAGGGGGTTGCTACCTGCGAAGTAGTACCAGGGACTGACCTTCGTGAAGCCGGCAAGTGAGTCCGACAGCGGTAGGAAAGCGTTGAGCGCGAAGGCAAGCACGGCAAGTGCCGCCGGGATGGCCGAGGCGAGCCGGCCGTCACCGGTAAGCGCAGCGATCAGTACCGCGACCGCGCCGAATACGATCGCCAACAGTGCGCTGTGCGCGCACGTGCCGAACACGCCGGATGCGTCGATACCGAGACCGCCGATCACATTCCCGATTATCAATCCGGCTGCGACGCCTAGGGTCGCGAGCAGCACGTGGACTATCATGGCCGCGGTCTTGGCGGCCAGAAAAGCGCTGCGACTCAATGGAAGTGATAAAAGTACGCCTATGGTCTTTGTCTGTTCCTCTCCGCAGATCGCCTTGGATGCGGAGAGAATTGCAACCGCGATCAGTCCTCCAGGCACGACCAGCGAGACCATTTCGGCATTCATCCACCCCGCTGGAGTGGTCATGTCCGCACCAGCGAGCAGTTTGCCGACCGAGTCCGTGAAATTGGCAGGCAGGGCGACCAATGTGTCCTGCAACGGCGGCCACAGCGCCCCCGTCAGGGCACCCATCGCGACCATCGCCGCAGCCACGACACCCACCAGCGTCAACCGGTCTCGCAGGGCGAGCGCCGTCACCGCTCGGATCTGGCGGAGCCGGCGCGGTCGTGCCGAGCCCGCGGCACTGTGGTCTGAGGTCGTTGTCATCGTGCTCATCCCTTCAGGTCACGGCGGTCGAACGCGACGGCCGCGATCGTCGCCGCAGCGAGGGTAAGTACGGCAAGGACCAGGACGTGCCGTAGATCGCCGCCATGACTCAGCGGCTCGCTGGAGACGTAGTAATACCACGGGCTGATTCGCGCCCACGCGTCGAGATGTGCGATCGGAAGCATCGAGTTCGACACCCACGCCGCCACAGCGAGACCGCCTCCGACGCCGGCGGCTATACCGGGATCGCCCGCTACTGCGCCCGCGGCCAGCGTGATCGCCCCGAACAGCAATGCGAGCAGGTACAGATGCAAACACGCCGCCGCAATGTGGCGGGGAGTGAGCTCGTCGACACCGAACAACATTGCCGACAGAACCGCAGCGCCCCCGAACACGATCGTCACCGCAGCAAGCGCGGCGCCCACTCCCAGAGCTTTCTGTGCCAGGATCGACCTTCTGGTGACCGGCTGGGCGGACAGCAACGCCATCGTCCCGACCTTTTCCTCCCCGGCGGTTGCCGCCGCCGAGGTGATCACCGCATACGCGATCAGGGCCAGCGGGGCGATGAGGTTGAACAGCTCACCGATCGCATAGCCGCCCGGACCAGCCGGGATGAACGCAGTGACTGCGTCGGGCATCGCGTTGGTCAGGTCGGTCATGACGTCCTCGAGCCCGGAGCTGATACCGGTCACGAAGAATGCGAAGAGTGCCAGCACGACGCCCAGTGCTGCGACGGGCATCCGGCGGTCGGTCAGTTCGCGAGTGAAGATGTCAGTGGACATCCGATGGATCCTTCTTTGCACCGTCTTCTGAGTCTTCGGAACTGCCGCGGTAGTAGGCCAGGAAAATCTCCTCGAGGTCGGCATCACGGGTGTGTAGATCGACCAGCTCGTGCGCCATCGCCGCCGCCAAGATGCCGTTGATCGGGCCGTCGAATGCCACGGTGGCATGGGTACCGTCGACGGTGACCTCACGGACGGTGTCTACCTGCGCGAACAGCTCTGGCGACACCGGCTCCGCGAACTCGATGTCGAGACGGCGGATGGCTTTTGCTTGAAGGTCTGCGATGCGCTCGACTGCGACAAGCCTGCCTTCCCGGATGATGCCGACCCGTCCGGCGACGCGTTCGACCTCGGACAGAGTGTGTGAGGACAGGAACACTGTGCGTCCTTCCTCGCGCACCTCGTGCAGCATCGTGTTGAATTCGCGCTGCACCAGTGGGTCCAGTCCCGCGGTCGGCTCGTCGAGAATCAGTAGATCCGGTTTGTGCATGAACGCTTGAATCAACCCGATTTTCTGCCGATTGCCGGTGGAGTAGTCACCGACCTTTTTAGACAGGTCTGCTTGCAGCCGCTCCGCGAGCTGATCGACATACTTCTGGTCGACCCCGCCGCGAAGGCGCGCGAAGTACCGCAGCGTTTCCGATCCGGTCAGTTTGGGGTACAGGGCCAGGTCCCCGGGCACGTACCCGATCGCGGACCGGATTTTCAACGAGTCCTTGTGGGAGTCCATCCCGAGTATCCGTGCGCGGCCCGAGGTGGGCCGGATCTGGTCCAGGAGTGTCCGGATCGTGGTCGACTTTCCCGCACCGTTGGGTCCGAGGAAACCGAATACTTCACCGATCTCGACCTCGAGGTCGAGATCGCACACCGCAGTGAATGCGCCGAACTGCTTGGTGAGTCGATCGGTCCTTATCGCAGGCTGCTCAGACATCCTTGCATCGTGTCCCTCGCGGTAGCGGTGGGTGATCGTTGTCCAGATCTGTCGACAAGTCGGCGGCGTTGCGGCCGTTCCATCAGATAGCCAGTGTACGAAGATTTCGGGGTCGGGTTTGCCGATTCCGATCATGCTCGTACGTCCAGGTGTTTTCGCTTCCACATCGGGACCGGCCACCCCGATCCGCGGCGCATGTAGCCTGAAACTACTCACCATGTAGTAGTTAGGTGCTGATGCGGGAGGATGCCGTGCTCGAAGATGCATTGCCCTTGAGTTCGACTCAAGCCGATATTTGGTATGCGCAACAGCTCATGCCGGACATCCCCTTCACCATCGCCTATTACGTGGACATCACCGGTGAGGTCGATGTGGATGCGCTACTCGACAGTGGATTGCGGGCACACCTCGAATTCTCGTCGTCGAGCATGCGCGTCGTCGACATCGAGGGACGACCCGCTCAGGTATTCACGACACAGATCAATGACGTCGCGGAGATTGTCGATCTCAGGGCGCATCCGAGCGCATTGAGTTCTGCGCTCCTATGGATGGACAACGATTGTCGATCCCCGCTGCCGATGGCTGGGCCACTTGTCCGGTTGCGGCTCTTCCGTCTCACCGATGACCATGTGCTCTGGTACACCCGAGCCCACCACATCGCGCTCGACGGGTTTGCATCGATGAAAGTGCTCGAGCGAGCCGCCGCGATCTACTCGGCCTGCCGAGCGGGGGCCGAACCGGAACCTCTCCACCTGTCGTCCCCGGCAGCCCTCGTCGAGGAGGACGAGCGTTATCGAACGTCCTCCCGATCCGAGCGTGATGGACGGTTTTGGGAAACCGTGAATGCTGATGTGCCCGAGTCGATTCCGGTTACTCTGGGCCGGGCGGTACAGCCCGAACCGGTATCCATCACGGTCGGCGCGGACACCGACGCGCACCGAACGTCTTCGGCCGTTTCATGGGCGGTCGGCGATCGAGCAACATCGAGTGTGGTGATAGCTGCGTTCGCCGCTTTCCTTGCGCGCATGACCGGTTCCGACGATGTCCACCTGTCGTTGCCGGTGTCGGCGAGGCCGACGGCATTGCTACGCCGTGCCGGATCCTCGGTGTCGAATGTGGTCCCTCTGCGATTGTCCGGAGTCGGATCGGCCACGGTCGACAGCGTCGTCAAATCGACAGAAGTGGCATTGAGCGGAGTATTGCGGCACCAGCGCAGCAGACCCACCGCATCCGTGAGCGGATCTCCGCTTCGCGTCGGCCAATTCGGGCCCACCATCAACGTGATGATGTTCGCCAACAACATTACCGTCGGTGATCTGGACGGTCAGATCCACATCGTGACGACGGGTCCGGTCGCCGATCTCGCGGTCAATATCTATCCGAGTAGAACTGCCACGCAACCCCGTATCGATTTCGAGGCGAACCCGGCCGTGTACACCCCCGGCGATCTATCCCGGTATCACCGCCGATTCTTGCACTTTCTCGACGGCTTTACCGAACCTGGCTGCGGAGACACCGCTGTGACGGATCTCGAGCTCTTCTTTCCCGAAGAAACGCGAAGCTCGCCTGCGTCCGTCGGTCCAGATGCCGAGGGTTCGACTTCGGTGATCGAATTGTTCGACGAGGCGGTCCGTCGCTACGGCGATCGGATTGCTGTCCGCGACAACGGCGTCGTCACGTATGCCGAATTGTCCATGCAGGTCGATCGCCTTGCTCGTGCATTGATCGATCATCGGGTCGGCCCCGAGGACATGGTTGTGGTGCGGGTGTCTCGATCGATTGCCGCAGTCGCGGCGTTCTGGGCAGTAGCGCGAGTGGGTGCGGTGTACGTCCCCATCGACCCGTACTACCCGCGTCGACGGGCGGAGTTCATCCTCGGTGACTGCGCCGCAAAGGTAGGCCTGTGTACATTCGAACACCTCGAATCCGAACTGGGGGAAGTGCAGTGGATCGACATCGACAATCCCTCCGAACCGGCACACTCCGCCGCTGCTGTCGTATCGGCCGAGTACAGGGCACATAGCGCCGCATACGTCATCTACACCTCGGGCTCGACCGGCAAGCCGAAGGGAGTCGTCGTCACTCACGACGGGATCGGTGCACTCACACAACACATTCGAGCCAGTTACCAACTCGACTTCTCATCGCGCATCTGTCATCTCGCCTCACCGGGGTTCGACACTGCAGTCGTCGAAATGCTGGCGGGCGCGATCTCCGGTGCGACGGTCGTGATCGCGCCCCCCGGTGTGTATGGCGGACTCGAACTCGCTGAACTACTTTCACGCGAATCGATCACCCATCTGTTGATCACCCCTTCGGCTCTGGCCACACTCGATTCATCAGAGCTGAACTGCATCGAGACCATCATCATCGGTGGTGAGGCGGCCCAGCGAGACATCGTCGATCGCTGGTCCCAGAACCGCCGCTTGCTCAACGCCTACGGGCCGACCGAAACGACATGCAGTGTCACCATGACCGACCCGCTGCATGCAGGTGAGTCGATCGGGATCGGCGCGGCCATGACGGGAGCGAAGATCTACCTCCTCGATCGCGCCCTGCACCCGGTGCCTGCCGGTGCCACTGGAGAAATTTTCATCGAGACCCGCGGTCTGGCCCGTGGATACCTCGGCCGCAGTGCCGACACAGCGACGCGGTTCCTCGCAAACCCGTTCGGCAGTAATGGTTCACGACTTTTCCGTAGTGGCGACCTGGCACGCCACCTGGCGGACGGAAACCTCGAGTTTCTCGGCAGAACAGACGATCAGATCAAGATCCGAGGAAACCGGGTCGAACTCGGAGAAATCGATGCGGTACTGCGCGCGCATCCGCAGGTCACCGCAGCATCCTCGACCGTACGTTACGGTCCCGATGGTGGGCTACGCATCGACGGATACATCGTGCCCATCGAGCAGTCCGTCGACATACAGCAGATTCGCCTGGATATATCGCAGCGGTTGCCCGCCCACATGATTCCGTCGACAATCACGATTCTCGACGCGATCCCGCTGACGGTCAACAAGAAACTCGACCGAGCAGCACTCCCCGTGCCGGCACCGCAGATACAGCCGAAGATACGCGGCGTCGAACCATCGGGTGCCACCGAAGTTGCGGTCGCAGCGGCGTATGCGCGCATTCTCGGTGTCGACCACGTCGATGTCGAGACGTCCTTCTTCGACCTGGGTGGCGATTCGCTGGCAGCCACCAGAGTTCTCGCCCTCGTTCGTGCTGATACCACCGTGGAAGTCGGCGTGCGAGACCTCACCGATGCCCCTTCGGTCCGTGCTCTGTCTGCGCTGGTGGACGCCAGGTCCGCCGACCGGGGTTCGGTCTACCCAACCGGTCCTGAGCGGGTCCGTTCGGATACTGCTGCGTACATCCCGCTCGCTCCGCAGCAGCGCCACATCGATCGCAGTGCACGCCTTCCGTTGTACAACTTGCCGTTCACCATCGAGATCACGGGCTCGTTCGACGCCGATGCGGCGCAAGCAGCGCTCGCAGATCTGGCGGTCCGCCATCGAAGCCTGAGGACGGTGTATCCGGATTCGACTTGGGGCCCAGCACAAGTCATCGAAGGGACTTCTCTTCTCGACGGACCGGTGTTCGGTAAGACTGCATTCGATGCTGGCGCAATAGATGCGGTATTGGCAGAACCATTCGATGTTCGGTCCGAGCGTCCCATCCGGGCGCAGCTGTTCTCGGTCTCTTCCGATCATCATCTGCTCGCATGCGTGGTGCACCATATTGCCGCAGATGGATGGTCTCTGGGTGTGTTGGCGTCGGACTTCGTTCGCGCATACAACGCGCGGGCCGCCGGCAAGACCGCTGAATGGACAGAACTGCCGCTGGAGTACTCCGACTTCAGCGTATGGGCCGCAGCTCGGTCCACCGCCGCCGATATGGAGTTCTGGCGCAAGGAGTTGCGTGGAGCACCACTCGATATCGGCTTGCCCCTGGACCGGCCGAGGCCACACCAGTGGGACTTCTCCGGTGCTCGAGTTTCGCTGGAATTCGACTCAGCTGTCGTGGACGGGCTGGACGGTCTCGGTCACCGTGCCCGGACAGGGCGATTCACCGTACTTCGGTCAGCACTGCTGGTCCTTCTGGCGCGGCTCAGCACGACTGCCGATATCGTCATCGGCACTCCTGTTGCAGCTCGAGACGATCCGAGGTTCGAGCAACTCGTGGGCATGTTCACCAATACGGTTGCCATCCGCACGAATATCGCGTCCGCGCGAACGTTCGACGATGTCCTTGCCCTGGCACGTACCAGCGAACTGAAAGCACTCGACCACGCAACTGCCCCGTTCGTCGACGTCGCGGGTGATCTCGTCGAGGACCCCGTCGATTCTCTGCATCCACTCTTTCAAGTCGCCTTGTCCCTGGATGTCTTCACCACCTCGAAGTTCGACGTCGGCGACGCCCATTTCGAGGTAACTCCACGTCCGCTGGATATTGCCAAATGCGATATGCACGTCCATATCACCGAACGCCGGGACGAAGCGGGGCTTGTTGTCGCGGTCGGGGTAGACATCGTCTATCCGACGGCATTGTTCGACGGGACGACGGTCGCCGAGTTCGGCCAGTCGTACGAGCAGATCGTGCGGGATATCGTCGCCGATCCGACTACGAGGTGGAACGGCGTACCCGACTGAAGCACAAAGCCATTCGTGAAACGTCCGCACCGGTCCGAAATCGATCCGCAGTGCGGTGAGAACTACTACATAACGTGTAGTATAAACGTGGTGGGGCACGCACACCCGTGACCGGAAGTAGGAAAAAAGTGTCGACGATCAACGGCCTACCAGCCCACATTCTGTTGATTCATCTCATCGTTGTCCTCGCGCCACTGACTGCACTTCTTGCCGTCGCGGCCAGTGTGTGGGCAGGAGTCCGTCGAAGATTAGTGTGGCTCATCGCGGCTTTGTCGGTGTTGATTCTGGTGATGACACCACTCACGACAGATGCTGGGGAATGGCTGGAAAAGCGCGTTCCGAGTTCGGCATCCGTCGAGACGCATGCCGAACTCGGCGATACCATGCTCTACTTCGCAATCGCTGCTGTCGTGGTTGCAGCATTGCTGGTACTCCTGCAACTCCGTGAACGTAACGAGAAGCCGCCGGTGCGGTGGCTATCGGTTGCCGTCGCGATTGTGGCCGTCCTCGTCGGGGTGGCAACGATCGTCCAGGTGTATCGCATCGGGGACTCCGGTGCGCGTGCGGCGTGGGATGACACCGTCACTTCCGCCCCCGCGGAGGACGGCCCGAGCAGGTGACGGGAAGCCGACGGCGAGAACTAAGATCCCGCCTCCGGCCAAAGCTATTGGAAGACAGACGAAGGCGTTTCTCCGGCCTCCGGCACGATGACGTCCTGCGCCACGTCGAACAGTGCTATCGAGATCGACGCGCATGCGGCTATCACCACTAGGCCTGCGATGAGGACGGCGTAACGCTGGCGCTCCGGCGGGGGCTCGGTCAAAGCGCGCACTCGCCGGACGACATCGCCACCGGTACTTGCAAGTTTCCGAGACTGCGCATCCCTCTCGAGATGCGTGCGTAGCAAAGCCGTTCGCGCGAGCGCAGACACAGTCACATTCCGGCCGAAGGTTGCAGAGTACTCATCTGCTTGACGTTCCGCAGCATGTCTTACCCGAACTACCAACGGGCGCAGCACCGGATCGAATTGGGCCGCGATCTCGCACATCTGAATCCATAGCGCATGGCGAAATCGCAGATGCGCACGTTCATGTTCGATGACCGCACGCAACTCGGCATCGGACAGTACTTCGGCGAGCCCCGTCGTAACGACGACGGCACCGCCACCCGATGGCACGGCAAAAGCGTCGGGCTCAGCGGAGTCGACGAGAACTGTTCCCCCTGGCGTGCTCGCTTCGGTGCCGAAACGCGACGCCATGGAAGAACTGACGGCCACCCGTCGAAGATGGCGTGACACCTCGATGAACCGCCAGAGAACCCACCCGAGAAGTACAACACCCAACGCAATCAGAAAGGGCTTGGTCGAAGAAACCAGGACTGCAGCAATTGCCACCATCGAGGCGACAATCGAGAATGCGGTGACGACGGCGAGCATCGGAAACAGCACTACCGCAGACGACGGAGTAAAACGGCGATCGATATGTTCGATGCTCAGGCGAATCGCCAGTGATACCACCCAGGGGAGCGCGGCAACGAACACGAGTAGCGTCACTGCCCGCGCTCATCCAGATCGCGTGCAGCAGGTGAGAGCAGACTGCGCAGCGTTGCCTCGTCCTCGGGGTCCAAGGCTGCGACGAAACTTGCCAGTACATCCGCACGCTTGTCCCGCTCACCGAGTTCGGTTCTCATACGCATCGCGGCACGAAGCGCGGGAATCTCGTCAACCGGCGCTGTGAGGGTGTAGACGAAGAATCGTCCTCGGCGTTCCCGCTCGACCAGACCTTTTCCATGGAGCCGAACCAGCGCAGTCATTACCGTGGTGTGGGCGAGTTCGGCGTCCAGATGTGCGCGAGCCTCTGACACCGACAGCTCTCGATGCTCACCGAGTAGCTGCACGAGGGACGCTTCCAGCTGACCGGACGCTCGACGCACAGGTTTCACCTCACTCACTGATATGCCTCAAGGATAGGGCACTATCGCGCCACCGGACTGATGTGCCGGGGCGGTGTGGGTTCGTCCGCAGTCGTAGTGTCGAGTCGGTGTAGCGCGTAGCCCCCTAGGGTGACCATGCCTACGGCGATGAGAGCGCCCGCGCAGACGTCGGTGAGCCAGTGGACTCCGAGATACATGCGTGTGCAGGCCACGACGACGATGAGCGCGAGTGCGATACCGAGCAACAGGGCGCGCACTGCTGTCGGGCGTCGCGCGCCGGCGATGAGCGCGATCATCATCAGTAGGGCTGCGCTGCCGGTGACGTGCCCTGATGGGAAGGAGTGATCGGTTTCGAGCATCAGCTGCATCGACAGTGGTGGGCGGTCACGGCCGATAATCAGTTTCAGTGCAGTGCACAGAACCGATGCTGCGGCGACGGTCGCAAGTAGCACAACCGCTGGGCCGTAGCGCTTGGTTCTCCAGATCAGCGCCACCGCGACGAGGATGCCCAATGCTGCTGTTTCGGGTGGGCCGCCTGCGGTGGTGATGGCGGTTGCCAGGTGATCGAGGGCGGAATTTCGGTGGTCGACGAACCATTGGGCGACTGGTGCATCGGCGCCGGTCAAAGCGCCGTTGATGTGTACCGCGACGGCCAGAACCAGTACAGCGAAGGCATAACCCAGTGCGGAGAAGATCGCCGCGCGGGCTCGATTATCGCGTGTCCGGAGCACCACCCCGAGGATCACGAGACCGAAGGCGACCGCGAGCCCGACCGCTTCGACGTCGGTGGAGGCAGCTTCGGTGAATACTTCGGTGACCGTTGAATGCACGGCGAACATCGATGAGGAGAGGAGCACGGGGTTCAGCGTGCAGAAGTGCTCCTGAAGAATCGCTGAAAGCGAATCCCCGGTCACCTGTTGGTTCTGGTGTACTTCTTGGAACGTACAGAGATGGAGTTGTCGATGCGGGTACTGGTGGTCGAGGACGAAGTGCGTCTGGCGGAGATGGTGCGGCGCGGTCTGGTGGCCGAGGGTTTCGCTGTCGAGGTCGAGCACGACGGTGACGATGGGTTCCACACCGCGGTGTCCGGCGAATTCGACGCACTCGTGCTCGACATCATGTTGCCGGGCAAGCATGGCTACGACATCGTGCGGGATCTGCGGGCGCAGGGTGTGTGGACGCCGATCCTGATGCTCTCGGCCAAGGACGGTGAATACGATCTGGCCGATGCGTTCGATCTCGGTGCGGATGACTATCTGATCAAACCATTTTCGTTCGTGGTGTTGGTGGCCAGGTTGCGGGCTCTGGTGCGGCGAGGTGCTCCGGAGCGTCCTGCAGTGTTGACCGTCGGCGATTTGGAATTGGATCCGGCGCGGCACCGCGTCATGCGGGCGGGATCGGAACTATCGCTCACCCCACGGGAGTACAGCGTGCTCGAGTTCCTGATGCGGCGCAGTGGGGTTGTGGTCACCAAGTCCGAGATCGTCCGGTCGGTGTGGGATGCGCACTACGACGGGGACGAGAACATCGTCGAGGTCTATATCGGCTACCTCCGTAAGAAGGTGGATCAGCCGTTCGGCCGCAAGAGTATCGAGACGATACGCGGGGTCGGATACCGACTCGCAACAGGTACCAGCGACTGAGAGATGTGTTCTGCTGCAGGCAGGGTCGGTGCGAGCATGAGCGTCTCCTGACAGGAAAGTGATCCGGTACTCCCGATCATGCGTGGGATGAGCTGAAGAAAGATCTGAAAGATGCTGGTACACAGCAGGGTCGTGTGGTCGGAGTGATGTAGGTAGCGCCCGAGGGCAGTAAGCCTTCGGGCGCTACGGGTCGGGTCGAACTGTGAGTTACTGTCCCGGTGCGTCCGCGACGTCGCCGGACTCGGGCAGGTCCACCGAGCCCGGTGCATCCGGGGTGTCTCCGGCTTCGGGCGTGTCGACTGCATCCGGGGTGTCTCCGGCTTCCGGTGTGTCGACGACGCTGCTGCTGCCCGGTGTTGCTGCGTGATCGAGGGTGTGAGCGGCGGCGATGCCGCCGCCGATGGATCCGCTTGCCAGCGCTACGGCAGCGACGGCAACAATCTTGTTCTTGATGTCCACGAGGTTCCTTCGGTCGTCGGTGTGCACATATCGTTCGTGCGGTACAGGACCGACCATCGCAGTCGGCTCCTGAAGGATCCCTGTGGAGAGCTGAAAGGGTCCGTGGCTTTCGTGAGCGTGCGGTGATCGACCCGATCCTTCTGGTATGTCGCGTTCGACAATGCCGGCCAGTCGGAGCCGAACCAGCGCCGGAATGCCTGACGTACCGAGAATTCGACGATGCGCGCGAGAGTCACCAGGGTTTCAGTGACGTGAGGATGCTCGCAACACCTCTCACGCGGACGCCGACCCATCTTCGGTGTGGATCTATGCCCTCGCTGCGTCTTCAGCGTCGGAATTGTCCGCGGCGGCGTCGAGGACGTCGGCTTTGGTGATGCTCAGGTATGCAACGGAACCAACGATGGCAATCACGAACACGGTGGTGACGATGGTTGATCCGAGTCCGAGCCCGCCGGCAGTCTTGTCCTGGGTCAGGTAGTCACCGATGGACGCGCCGAGTGGGCGGGTGACGATGTATGCGATCCAGAATGCGAGGACGGCGTTGAGTCGTAGGCCGTAATGTGCGGCGGCGACCAGGGCGATGATGGCGGCAAAGATGAGCGCCGACGTCAGGTATCCCAGTTCGATCTGCTCCGCAACCAGATCGCCCGCAGCGGTACCGAGTGCGAAAGTGAACAGGATTGCGAGCCAGTAGAACCCTTCTCGGCGGCGGGTTCGGATGCTGTGTATCGAGAGTGTTCCCTCGGAGATATACCAGGTTGCGAAGGTCAGGATCAGTCCGGCGGTGAAGAATCCGGTACTTGTTGCCAGTGGAACGCCGAATTTGTCGGTGAGATTATCGGTGATCAATGTGCCCGCGACGCTGATCAGGATAACCACCAACCAGTACGCCCACGGCACGTAGCGCCGAAGGGTGAACTGGTAGAGCAGCGCAGCGACCAACATGATGCCGACGACGACAGTGGTCCCGGTAAGACCGAAGCCGAGATCCATGTTGAGAGCGTCGGCGGCCGTCTCGCCAACCGTGGTTCCCAGGATCTTGATGATCCAGAAGTAGAGCGTCACCTCGGGGACTTTGCTCGCCAACATGCGTGTGGTGGTCATGGACAACGACTCTGACAGGGTGTTCCTGAAGGGATGCTGAAGATGGTCATTGTCTTCGGCGCTGCAGGTAGGACACTGGGGGCGTGAGTACCTACATCGATGTGTTGCGGCCACGACGTTGGACTGTGCGGGTGCGTTCGGCGGTTGCTACGACCCTGGTACTTGCTGTGTGCCTGATCGTCGCCGGTGGTGCGTTGTTGAGTGTTCTCTACAGCTCTCTCGAATCCTCTGCCCGTACTGCTGCGGTGGCTCGCGCGGTGCAGGTATCCGAGCAACTCCAGACCGATTCACCGTCGCAGATCGACGACTCGTTGTTGGCTACCGATGGTCAAATCGGGATTCTGCAGGTCATCGACGCGTCCGGAGTAGTACTCGCCTCCTCGAGTGGAGATGGTGATGCGTCGCTGTCGACTTTTCAGGTTCCGTCGTCGACCACGCAGGATCTCGGGCGTGTCGAACGCGGCGAGAGTGGCGATTTCTGGGTGACGGGCCGCGGTGCGAAGACGCGAGAGGGGCCGGTGACGGTATTGGTGGGTGCCGACCGGGAGCCGGTCGAAGACGTCGTCACCACGGTTGCAGTTCTACTGGCCATCGTCGGCCCCATTGTGATCGCGCTCGTCGCGTTGGCGACGTACCGGCTTGTCGGTGCGGCGTTGAGCCCCGTCGAACGTATCCGGACCCGGGTGGCATCAATCTCCAATGGCCAACTGGGGGAGCGTATTCCGGTTCCGGAAGCGCACGACGAGATCGCTCGACTTGCGGTGACGATGAACGAGATGCTGGAGCGCCTCCACGCCGGTCAGCGTGCGCAGCAGCGATTCGTCAGTGATGCCTCCCATGAACTCCGGAGCCCGCTCGCCACCATCACTGCCGCTCTCGAGCTTGCCGCAGCGCGGCCGGAGTTGATCGATGCGACATTGATAGACGATTCGCTGCTTCCTGAGGCGCGCAGGATGCGGGGGTTGATCGAAGATCTTTTGTTGCTTGCTCGTTCGGACGAGCAGCAGAGCGCCGCCAGTGCGGTCGATGTCGATCTCGATGATCTTTTGTACGAGGAGGGTAAACGTGTCGTATCGATGTCGGAATTGAGTGTTCGGACGTCGATCGTTCCTGTTCGAGTGACCGGTGATCAGCAGGCATTGGCGCGGATGGTGCGCAACATTGTCGACAACGCGGTTCGGCACGCGAACAGTCGAGTGGAATTGTCCTGTGCGGAGTCGGGTGGGTCTGCTCTGATCACAGTCGATGATGATGGGCCGGGTATTGCCGAGTCGGAGCGAATGCGAGTGTTCGACCGATTCGTGCGACTCGACGCGTCCCGAACACGCAACGACGGCGGTGCGGGTCTGGGTTTGGCCATTGTTGCCGGCACAGTCGCCGCACATGCTGGTTCGGTGACTGTTCTCCAATCGCCACTGGGCGGCGCTCGTTTCGAGATCAGTCTCCCCGGACACTCGTCAGTCGATTCCGGCTGAGTTCCGTAGGTGTCGAGAAACGGACATATTCGGTCTTCGCGACATTAAGCTGACGAAACGCAGATCATGAGGAGGCCCCATGACGCAGCTCGGTCCAGATGAACAAACCGGTCGCCAGTCCGATGTGGACGGGTTCGAAGAGGTCGATCAGCAGTCGGCCGGTGAACGGGCCGAAGAGGTTGAGCCGGGCCGGCGGAAGCGTCAATGGATCGGACTCGCGGCCGGCGTACTGCTGGCCGTGGTCGTCTACGCGATCATGCCGGCAGATGTCGATCATGCTGCGCGGTTGACCGCCGGGACAGCGGTTCTGATGGGTATCTGGTGGATGACGGAAGCCATCCCGATTCCCGCAACTGCACTGTTGCCCCTCATAATTTTCCCGATCTTCGATCCCGACGTCGCCGTCAACGACGTGGGAGCGGCCTATGGCAACAACATCATTTTCTTGTTCATGGGTGGCTTCCTACTGGCTCTTGCGATGCAACGGTGGAACCTTCACCGTCGGATTGCATTGATGACTGTCAACGCCATGGGCACCAAGCCGACGATGGTGATCGCCGGATTCATGATCGCGACGGGTTTTCTGTCTATGTGGGTGTCCAATACCGCCACTGCGGTCATGATGATCCCCATCGGTGTCTCGGTTCTGGTTCTGGTGCTCGACATCGGAAAGCAGGCAGGGGCGGACCACGCCACGGAAGAACCCGGCACAGACACTTCGCCGTCGGCAGGTCCGACGTCCAAGGGGGACCTGCCTGCCGACGCGACGGTCACGGAGGCGGTGATCAAGAGCAACTTCGGGACCGCCCTGATGCTGGGCATCGCCTACGCCGCGTCGATCGGCTCCTTGGGGACGATCATCGGCACACCCCCCAATACGTTGCTCGTGGGTTATTTGGAGGGCGAGGGGATCACCATCGGATTCTTCGAATGGATGGTCGCAGGCGTGCCACTCGCCGTCGTTCTGTTGGTCATCGCCTGGTTTCTGCTCACTCACGTCTTGTTCAAACCCGAGATCGACGACATCCCCGGCGGTAAGGGCCTCATCAGGGGAGAACTCGATGCTCTGGGGAAGATGTCACAGGGTGAGATCCGGGTGGCAGTCATCTTCTGTCTAGCGGCTACTTCCTGGGTCGCGGTTCCGCTGATCTTCGATGACCCACCGATCTCCGATACCGGCATCGCCATGACCGCGGCCATTCTGTTGTTCGTACTCCCTAGCGGAGGTAAGGCCGGAGTGCGTCTTATCGACTGGGACACGGCAATCAAACTGCCGTGGGGGGTATTGCTGCTGTTCGGCGGTGGACTCGCCCTATCGGCCCAGTTTCAGTCCAGCGGCCTGACCGATTGGATCGGTAGCGTGGCAGCGGGTCTCGACACGATCCCCGTGATCCTGTTGGTCGTCGTGACAACGACTGCGACCATCTTCCTGACCGAGCTCACCAGCAATACTGCGACAGCGGCGACATTTCTTCCGTTGGCAGGCGGTGTGGCGATGGGCATGGATCTCGATGTGCTGCTTCTGACGATTCCGGTCGCGCTCGCGGCAACATGCGCGTTCATGCTGCCGGTGGCGACACCACCGAACGCCGTCTCGTACGCAAGTGGCTACATCACGATCGGTCAGATGATGCGAGGTGGCCTATGGCTCAACCTCATCGCGATAGCTCTGATCACCGTTGCCAGCTATACCGTCTTTGCCTGGTCCTTGGGAATCGCGTCGTGACGACCTGCTCGGTCTGAAATGGCATGCTGGGATTTCGTAAGAAAATCAGCTCTGTCAGGGACACACGTTCGATACGACGAAAAAGGTATGAGTGATGTCAGGGGACTCGGCACACCGACTCGAGCGGTGGCAACGATATTGGAACAAGCAGTCGGCCAACTACGACAAACATATGACCTTCCTCGATCGAGTTCTCTTTCGAGACACCAGAGCGTGGATCTGCGCCCGCGCCGAAGGTCGGGTCCTCGAGATTGCCGTCGGTACTGGCCTCAATCTGGACCACTACCCACCTGGCATCGAATTGACCGGCATCGAACTCAGCCCAGAGATGCTTGCTCGCGCAGGTAGCAAGTCAAAGGAAGCCATGCCCGGAGCGCAACTGATGCTCGGTGACGCGCAGGCCCTGACCTTCGACGACGAGTCCTTCGATACGGTCGTCTGCACTTTCTCGCTCTGCGCAATACCTGATCCCGATGCGGCACTGGCAGAGATGACGCGTGTTCTTCGGCCCGGAGGGACACTGCTACTGGCCGACCATGTGTCCTCGTCCATTCAGGTCGTTCGATGGCTTCAACGAGTCATCGAGTTGATCAGCGTCCCGATGGGCGGTGAGCACTTTCTCCGACGGCCCTCCGACTCCGTAAGCCGCAACCGAAACTTCACCATCGAGGAAATCGATCGATTCACACTCGGGCTGGTCGAACGTTTGCGAGCACGGAGGTCGTGAGGGCCGAAGTCATCGCATCCACCGTATAGTCTGAACATCTCGGCTCGGTTCGCATACTCTGACCTGACAATTGGTGATTCCACCGTGATAGCTACCGTGCACTCTGAAAGGCTAGGTCGCATCTGTGTTGATCATAGGAATAATTCTCTTCGGTCTCCTGATAGGCGCCGGCGCGCAGTTGATATTGGGGAAGTCCAAGACCGGCATGGACTGGACGCTGGCATTCATCGCCGGCATCGTGGGCTCCTTCGTCGGTGGCTTGGTGGTGAGTTTGATTGCAGGCGACGGAATATCGCTGCGGCCGAGCGGAATCATCGGATCTCTGCTGGGAGCATTGCTCGTCACGGCACTGTGGCAGCGGTTCAGCCCGGCCAGATCGAACTCCCAGTAGCGGGAGCGAGTCACGCCAGGTATGCAGCACGTGACTTACGTAGTTCGTCCAAGATTTCGTCCGTGGCATTGCCGAGCGGCGGCGCCACGTCGAGTTTGTTCAACGGTGAATCGCTCAGCTGCAGGGCGCACCCTGGAACCGGTGTGCGTCCCTTCATCGGATGCTCGACGTATCGGATCATCCCGCGGGCAATCAGATGCTCGTCGGTGTCTACTTCCTCGAGCGACTTCACTGGCGCGCAGGGAACGCCGGCAGCCTGAAGCTCAGCAATCAGGACGTCACGGGGCAAGGTGGCGGTCCAGGCCGCAACCATTTCATCGACCTCGTCCATATTTTCCACACGGTCCGCTTCGGTGACGAACCTCGGATCGACACCCAGCTCCGGTTGCCCCATGCTGGCGATGACGCCATGCCAGTGCCTTTCGGCCATACAGATCAGTGCGATCCAACCATCGCTCGACGGGTAGACATTGTATGGGGCTATCGCGAGCCCAGAGTGCCTGTTTCCGGTGCGCTCAGGGATCTTACGATCCGGGGAATTATGGAGTCCTCCTAAGCCCGAGGCGAGCATGGGGTAGATGGTGTCGTGCATCGACACCTCCACAATCTGGCCCTTCCCAGTGTGTTCCCGTTGGTAGAGTGCCGCGGCGATCGCGGCGAACAGGTGAACTCCACCGGAGAAGTCGACGAACGCCAGCCCTGACTTCGTGGGAGGGCCGTCGGGTGTGCCGGTGCTGGAGATGCTGCCGGACATGGCTTGGACAGTGATATCCATCGCAGACATGTGCGCGTACGGCCCGGTGGACCCGTAACCCTTGCCGGACGCAACTATCAGTCGAGGATTCAGCTCTCGGAGCTTCTCGAAATTCAGCTCCAGACGGTCCATCGTGCCAGGTGCGTAGTTCTCGATGAGCACGTCTGCAGTGCGGATCAACTCGAGCATGTTCTCGTGCCCTTCAGACGACTTCAGATCGAGCACCACGCTCCGCTTGTTGGAGTTGAGCATGAGGAACTCGTGCGACTCGGTCACTTGATGTGAACGGAACCGCAGCATCTCACCGTTCGGCGGTTCGATCTTGACAACGTCGGCACCCAACTGCGCCAACAAGAGCCCGCAATAGGGGCCGTTGTAGATCTGCCCTAGCTCCAGAACCCGGATACCTGCGAATGCCGAGGACATGGCGTACTCCTTCTGTGTTTGTTCGGTAGTGACAAGTTCGTTGTGCTCGGGCCGGACATGTATGTGCAGCTTCCGCGTCATTGCAGCGGTCACCGGGCCGAATGCCGCGGATAGATTCACTTCGGCTGCTTTTCGGGTACGACGGTGACCTTGGCTGCGACGGACGCCCTGACGAATTCGGGGACCGGGTGCCAGCGCAACGACGTGGCAGTAGAAGCGGCGGCTGCGACAGTCAGGGCGCCGGCGATGAGGAACACGCTGCCAGGCCCGGCCACCCCTGCTATCGCACCGGCTCCTAATGGAATGGCCAGTTGCGCGGCACGGTTTCCGGTGAGCCGCAACGCAAGTGCAGCGACACGGTCACCACTCGGTGCGGCGACGGTCACCCAGTTCATCGTGACTGGCTGGTTCATACCCCACAAGAACCCAATTACCATGAGGGACAAGCCCAAGACGACGACGTTGCTCGAGATCCCCAAGGCAAACACTGCCGGTGCCGTAATGATGGGAGAGACGATCAGGATTGCGGTCTGCGACCGATGCTGTAGCAACCATGGCATGGCGGCACGCGAGATCATCGAGAAGATCGAGCGGGTTGAGACCAGCGCACTCACCACCATCGGACTCAATCCGATCGATTCGCCGACAACCGGCATATACGCGGTAATGAGATCCACTCCGGTAACCACGATCAGGCCGGCGAAAATAGCGGGCACCATTCCGGTGCGACGTACCAACGTGTGCAATGGCACCGGCCGCGAACTGTCACCGTTTCTAGCGACGGGTTTTGTGCGCGGCAGTGAGAGAACGAATGGGATAGAAGCCGCGGCGACGACCGTCATCACTATCAGCGCCATGTCGGTGTCGACTACATCACCGTCAAGCCCATTGGTCAGCAGCACACCGACGATGGGAGTGCCGATGGACTGCCCTACCGAGACAGCCAGAGTGAACATAGCGAAACCGTTGACGTGCTTCTTGCGTTCGGTCAGAGTCATGATGAAGCCTTGAGCACCGATCATCGTCATAACCTGCCCCAGACCAAGGGCGGTGTTTGCGACGGCCAGCGCAACAATCGTCGACGACATTGCCGCCAGGCCTACTGCCGCTGTCGATAGGACGGTGCCGGCGGTGAGAATTCCCCAACTTCCACGGCGGTCTCCGTACCGTCCGATCTGCAATGCCAGCACCATTGGAAGTAGCGCAAAGGTTGCAGCAACAATGCCTACGGAGACCGCATCTCCACCCAGGGCAAGCACACGATAGGACATCGCCACACGCACGGCATCGAACGCGGCGTTGACCAGCAGCGCTGCGAGGAAGAGTCGTGCAATCGGGGTAGTCACATCGGTCCTTGGGTTAGCGATCAGAAGACTCTGGCGTGGCGAACTCGGTCAGCCGTGAGCAAGTCGCGTATCAGGCTCCGATGATCGCTCTGAGCCAGGCTTCGGGCACACCCTCGAGGTGGGCACCGTCCACCACTATCGGCCAGACCGTCTCGCTACCCCCGTCCAAGGCAATACGAGCCAATCGCGACTCCCAGAATGCAGCCGACCCGAACTCGCCGCGCCACTGCAGCGCAGGGAGTGTGAGCCAATGCAAAGAATGCTCGTGTGTGGTGCCGATCGCCCCGTGCACCTGATGTGTGTTGCGAATGGCAACCCCCAAGGCCCGTGAGACGACGCTGCGTGCAACCGCGACTCGAAACTGCGTGTAGGCGCCGGAAAAGCCATGGGCGACAACCTCAGCCAGTGCGGTGTCCACGGCAGCACGCGCCAGGGCCGTCTCTGCAGCGATATCCACTACCAAGTTCTGCACCGATTGAAACTTCGCCAGCGCACGCCCGAACTGATCGCGTGAGGTGGTGTGCGCTATGGAGGAAATGAGCATCCCCTCCATAGCGCCGACGCACTGCACAGCGCGGGCCAGCGCCCCGCACAGGACGTATGCCTCGACAGCGGACGCTTCGACACCCGACCAAGTGACCTCGAACGAATCGGGAATAGAGACCGTGCCCAACGGGGTAGCGGAGATCCCAGGGGTGGATGCGATGGACAGTCGCTCCGTCGAAACTACGGCCAGCTCGTACGTACCGGGTGCCGATGCCGAGCGGACAAGGGTGACTGTAGTGGTGGCGCCTGCCCACGGCACGTTACGGGCAAGCCCGTTCATGTCGAGGACGGCCACTGTGGAGGTTGCTCCGGCTGATTGGGTATCGATTCCAGCGGCTTGATGTAGCGGGCCGGCGAGCAGGTCGGTCTCCGCGTACGGCACCGCAACACCCGCAGTGGCGGCGGTGCGTAGCAAGGCTGCCGCCTCGATCCAACCGGCGCCGGACCCACCGGTGCTCTCGGGTGTGGTCAGCCGCGCCAACCCGACCTCGGTGAGAGTGGCCCACACGGCATCGGGCGGGAGCGCAGAACCCGGGGTATGGAATCGTACGAACAAGTCCGTCATCAACTCTTGCAACGCGTCGTCCACTGCCAAGTCTTGACCGGTATCAGCCTGATTCGTGGTGGCATCCATCAGCGCATTCCTAATCCCCGCGCGATCACGCCGCGCAGAATTTCGTTGGTTCCACCGCGGAGTGAGAATCCCGGGCGCTGGTGCAATCCGGCGCGGAGGAGGCCGACAATGTCGTTCCCCGCTGCCACGGTTTCGTCCCCCAACCGGGAGGAAACGGTGTCCACGATGTCGCCTTCAGTGGTGGTGCCCAGTAACTTGACCAGGGCAGCCGGAATGTCAGATGGTTCACCACGGTGCAATGAGCTGGCGACGTTCTGGCTCAGTGCGTGGAGGCCTGCCATGCGGGCAAGAGATGCGCCCAGGTCGCTACGCTCCGGAAGTACGCCCGTATGCATCGCCCCGACCTCGGCTGCAAGCAGATAGAACGACGACAGGAACCGCTCGGGGCCACTGCGCTCGAAGGCTAGCTCCGAGTTGACTTGCTCCCAGCCCTTCCCCGGGGTGCCGAATACCTTCGAATCCGGGACAAAGACCTCGTCCAGAACTACCTCGTTGAAGTGATGGTCACCGCTGAGTGAGATGACCGGCTTGGTCAAAACACCTTTACTGCTCAAGTCCACAATGAATTGGCTGAGACCTGTATGTCGGTCGGAAGTGTTCAGCGGTTCTGTTCGAGCAAGAACGATGAAGGCCTCTGCGCGGTGGGCGCCGGATGTCCATACCTTGGTACCGGTTACCTGCCAGCCACCATCGACTCGGACACCCTTCGTGCGCACGCTGGCCAAGTCGGATCCGGAGTCAGGCTCGCTCATACCGATGGCAAAGCAGCATTCTCCAGCAGCAATGCGCGGTAGATACTCGCGTTTTTGCTCCTCGGTCCCGTAGCGGAGCAGTGAAGGAGCGATCTGCCGATCCGCTACCCACTGCGCTGCCACGGGTGCGCCGACAGCGAGTAGTTCTTCGGTCACCACGAAACGCTCCATATGGCTGCGGCTGTGACCGCCGTACTCGCAAGGAATGGTCATTCCAACCCAACCGCGTGCGGCAAGACGTCGGGTGAAGCCTTCGTCCCAGCGCGTCAGCCACGTATCCACGGAGGGCGCGAGACGGCCTGCAGCGATTTCCTCGGCGAGGAATGAGCGGACCTCAGCGCGTAGCGACGTCATCTTCTCCGTCGGCCCGGTGAAGGGTGGCGCGAAGGATGTGGTCATTTGAACTCCTTGCTGGTTGGTGGCCGAGACCTTGAGGCGACGGTAGTACAGATTTAGACCCTTACGCAATAGAGGAGCAGATTACGTAAACAGGTAAACGCGGTTGAGGTGTTGTTACTGTGATCTCATGACTGACGTGACTTCGAGCGCATCGAGTGGACTGAATGCCACAAGCAGTGACCTGGCTTCCGCTACCAGCGAATCGGCGAAAGGGATCGGCGAGGACGGGCGGCTCGAGCTAGGCAAAGTGCCCGAGCGTCCGCGGCATCGCATGATCGACCGCGTCGCAACAATCATGGAGATGGTTGCGCGATCCGGTAAGGGTATGACCCTGACCGAAGTGTCGAAAGAGCTCATGGCGCCGGTGAGCTCCACTCAAGGACTTATGAACGGCCTTGTGTCCGTTGGGTATCTGGAAGAACGCGACCGCGTTTACACACTTGGAGCCGCGCTTTACCTTCTCAATGTCGTTGCAGGACGTCCTCCGGTTGCGGCGATTCGGCATGAGCAACTCGAACAGGTCCATGCGGAAACTGGGTTGACAACCGTCCTTTCCACCGCGGTGGGTGACGAACTCTTCTACAGTGACCATGTCTCGTCCGACCCTCGCTACGCCTATCTTGCCGAGGGGCACCTGCGCAGATCGTTGCTGCGCACCTCGGCCGGCTGGTTGCTTCTCGCAGACAGGGAGCAACGTGATATTTGGGCGTACCTCAATTCGCGGCCTGCCGAGGACGCCGAGCGAGTGGACGCCTTCCTCCGAACCTTGACCGAACTCCGCGAGACCCGTGTGTGCATGGCCCCCACGATCGGAGAGGACGATTCCGACGGTGTTTCTATCGCCCTTCGCGAAAGCGGTCGCACTATCGCTGTCCTCGGCGCCGTCGGTTCGGTGTCGGATATTGCGGATCGGCGTGAGGAGCTCCTCGAAATATGTCTGCGCCACGCGGCCAGCTGGGGTCTGCGCTGACCGCGCGTGGTTGAACCGGCGGCAGGGCAACCACGCGGGCGGCATCGTCGTGAACTTTCAGGCTCCGCGATACTGGCCTGGCCTCTTGTCGACGAAAGCGGTGATGGCCTCCTGGTGGTCCTCCGTGTGATGAGCCATGGCCTGCATGGCCGCAGATAGCTGCAATAGTGACTCCAGCGACTGATGTTCCGACTCCCGCAACAGCTGTTTCGTCATTCGCACCGAGTGCGGTGGGTTCTTGGCCACGCGCGCGGCCAACTCCATCGCCTTCTCTACCAGCTCGTCTGGCTCGACCACGTAGTTGACCAACCCCCATTCGAGCGCCGTCGCCGCAGGGACCCGGTCGCCGGTGAGCGCCATTTCCGCTGTCCGTGCACGGCCGATCGTCTTGGTCAGCAACCATGCGCCACCGTCGCCTGGGATGATGCCGAGTTGGACGAAGCTCTCTGCAAAGAAAGCTTTGGTCGAGGCGACCCGCAGGTCGCACATCAATGCCAGATCGCACCCTGCACCGACGGCGGGCCCGTTGACAGCCGCGATCACGGGAACCTCGCAGTGGTAGAGCGCAATTGGTATGCGCTGGATTCCGGACCGATAGCCGTTGTAGATGGTGTGCGGGCTGCCCCCGAAAATACTGGTGCGATTGACCATGTCCTTGACGTTGCCTCCAGCAGAAAAGGCGGTTCCCGCACCAGTGAGCACGACGGCTCTGACATCGGGGTCCGCGTTGACCGCGGCGACGCGCTCACACAGCGCATCGATCATCGATGCGTCGGAGATGGCGTTGCGAGTCTCGGGCATATTCAACGTCCACGTTTCGACGTGGTCGGAGCGGCTGATGAGAAGTGGAGACGAGCCGGACATACGGTGTCCATTCTGTTGAGGGGTTGTGCAGGCGATCACGGCAGGAATTAGTGCATGGAGTTGGGAAGCCACAGGACCAGCGCCGGGAAGATGAGGAACACCAGCGCTATCAGCAGCATGGCACCCACATATGGTGCGGCACCGCGGAATACGTCTTCGACGCGCTGACCGGAAGACTTGGCCACCACGAAGACGTTCAGACCCATCGGTGGGGTGACCAGACCGATCTCGGCGAGAAGCACCACGAATATGCCGAACCACACAGGGTCGTACCCAAGTTCGACCGCCAGTGGCAGGACCACGGGGACAGTCAGTGCGATGATCGCGATCTGGTCCATGAAGAAGCCCAGAATCAGATAGAGCATCGCGATGAACAACATGATGACTACCGCCGGTAGCGCCAGTCCGCCGACCCACGCAACAATCGCCGGTGTCACACGAGTCTCGGTGAGAAAATGGCCGAAGACATGGGCCCCGACAATGATTGCGAAGATCATCGCCGTGGTCTTGGTGGATTCGACGAGCGTCTTGCCGATCGCGGACAGGGAGAACTTGCCCTTCGAGGTGACCAGAATCAATGCGGCCACGCAACCGAGTGCTGCGGCTTCGGTGGCTGTGGCGACGCCCAAATAGATCGAGCCGACCACGGCCAGGAAGACGAACACCAGTGGCAACGCCGAGACGATAGCCCGGCCCTTTTCGGCCCAGGATGCCTTCTCCCCGTGCGGGACATTCTGTGGATTGCGAATCATTGAGATATACATGGTGGCGATGAGTGACAGCGCGATGATCAGGCCTGGAACGAAGCCGGCTACGAGCTGGTCGCCGACACTGACCTCGGCGGTGATTGCATAGAAGACCAGAATGATCGAAGGTGGGATCATCGCGGCAAGAGTGCCGACCACAGCGACGCTACCGCCCGCCATTTTGGGGCTGTACCCCTCATCGATCATTTTGACCGTAGAGGTCTGGGCGAGTGTCGCGGCCGCAGCGGTGGAGGAACCGGACACCGACGCGAACGCGGTGCCCGCCGCGATGGAGGCCACCGCAGTGCCGCCCCGGATGCGGCCGACCACAGCACGAGTGGCGTCGAACAACGAGTCCAACAGCCCGGACAGCATTATCAGGTGCGCCATAAGTATGAACAGGGGAACTGCGGACAAAGAGAAGCTCATCACCGAGGTCGCCGGCGCGGTCTGCATCACGCCGTCGAGCACACTAGGCCCACTGACTAACGCAATACCGACTATGCCTGCACCCAAGATGGCGAACGAGACCGGAACACGGACGAGGATCAGTACGAGTAACAGCAAAACGATCAGTAGGGCAGTCATGTCAGCTTCCTTCCGTCGTGCCGTTGGTCTCGTAGTCGGTGGAAACCCGGTCCACCGACGAGGTCAGTTCGCGGTACAGGTCGATTGCGACGACTATGGCGCCAAGGATTGCGGCGACGGGAATGATCGACTTCCACGACCAGGTCGGCCAGGGGAGGTCTGCCATGCCAGGGGGCGGCGCCTGCCCGGTGACGAAAGCGAAGTGAGCCGCCTGCGTGCTCGAATAGACCAGCAGGACAAGTGAACCGAGAATAAGTAGGTAGGTCAGGATCAGGAGGATCTTACGTGCGAGAACTGGAACTCGTTCGAATATCGTCGCCACTGCCACATGTGCACCCGAGCGATACGCAGTCACGGTGCCGAAGAATGCAATCGACATCATCAAATATTGCTCTACCAGCCCGACGTTCCAGCCCAGGGGTGAGTCGAAGGCCATTCGGGAGACGACCTCTACCGTGGTGAGAACAGCGATCACCGCGATGGCAGTTGATGAAATCACTGCGCATACTGCCGAGATCCCGTTCTGGACCGCGTCCAGTCGCGGATGGTCGGTGGCCAGGTACCCGAAAGTCGTACGCTGTGCAGGAGACTCCCCATGCTGGTAGAAGATGGTCTCGGGCTGGACGGAGGGGCTCGTGCTGCCGATCACTTCGTCTCACCGGCTTCCTGCGCCCCTGCGTCGTCGAATGCGGCAGTCGCTTCATCGAGAATTCGCTGCGCAGGTAGGCCGATGGCAGTCAGGTCGTCGACCCAATTTCGGCGCACGTCCTCCGCGATCGAATCCCACGCACGGCGGTTTTCATCGGTGACCAGATCCATTTGTACGCCTGCGTCGAGCATCGCCTGCTTGGATTCGTCCACGGACTTCTGAACCTCTATGCACGCCGCTTCCTGGGCGACATCGGATGCCTCGGTGAGCACGGCACGCTGCTGATCCGAGAGGTCTTGCCACACGCTCTCGGAAACCGAGTAGGTCGCTGTGAACCCGCCCAATTCCGCGCCGACGGTGGAGTAGTGCAGAACTTCTTCCAGTTTGTATGGAGTGACGCTGACGGGGCTCGCCAACGTCCCCTCGACTGTTCCACGAGAAATCGCCTCGTACAGGTCCCCGATCGGCATCGAGACACCGGCTGCGCCTGCCACATCGACCACTCGATCTGCGACTCCGCCGGTCGATCGCATGATCTTGCCATCCAGATCCGCAGCCGAGTTGATCGGGAAGTTACCGCTCATGGCCTCGTATCCGGACACGTACGCGACCCACAGGGGATGCACATCTTGCTGCCGGAGTTCGTGCTCGAAGAGTGTCGTTCCGGGTTGCATCATCGCCCGCATCGCGTTGGCACCAACGCATGAGTTTTCGGTGAGTCCAGGAAGATCGCCGACGTTCGACAAAGGCAGCTGGGTGCCGACGTAGGCGGGAGAGACCGCTGCGATCTGCGTGACACCGGTGCGGAGCAATGCAGGCGTATCGCTCTGCTTGCCGAGCTGACCCGATGCGAAGTACTCGACCTGCAGCCCCACATCTGGACCGTCCGCCCGCAGGATGTCGAGGAAGATCTTCGTTCCACTTCGACCGATTGGGTGGGTGGCAGAGAAACTGTCTGCAATCTTGAGGATCACGTCGCCGTTGTCGTCGTGTGGGGCTGCGCAGGCCGCCAACGTCAGGAGTGAGACTAGGACACCCGCGGTCTGCTTGCGGCGTCTGCCTGGACGAATACTTCGGTAGCGACGGACTGTATGCGGTGACGCGGCGCTGACAAAAGCGTTCAAAGCGACCACTACTTCCGTATTGAAGGAATCAGATATGTATATACGTACCCGACGCAAGAAAGGCTACCGAGTGATTGGGGTCACTGTCAATGTCCGGGGTGAGTATTCGAGGACCCACTCCGCCAGAGGTGCGTCGTGAAGCTGGGATGGAATGGCTACACGCGCTTCAACATTCGGACGAGGTTTCGGGGAGTGGCCCAGCAGTCTCAGCGGCCACGGAATTGCGGTACGCGCCGCTGGCCGAACGCGGAGACTGCTTCCTGCGAATCAGCGGTTCCCAGAAGTCTGATCTGTCGGTGCTTCTCGGTTTCGAGTGCGCTTGCCAGCGAAGTCGCCGGATCTGCAATCGACGCTTTCGACGCGGCCATGCCCAGAGGTGCATTTTCCAGCCATGATCGCAGGCGAGTCATGGCCGCCTCGTCGACTGCTCCATCATCTGCCAACTCATCAACCAGCCCTCACGACAATGCTGTGTGCGCGTCGAGCGCCTCTGCTCCGATAAGCATCTGATTCGCACGAGCCGGACCTATTCGTCGAGGAAGCGACCAAGTGAGTCCTGCATCTGCAGAGAGCCCAATCTTCGTGAAGGGTGCACCCAGTTTTCCGCTCTTGGCGCAGATGACGTGGTCGCATGCCGCAGCAATCCCTAGGCCAGCGCCGAACGCGCCACCCTCGACCGCAGCGAAAACCGGACGTGCGTTGGAAGCGATGGCCGACACAACTGCCGCAAGGTGATCGAAGCGTGTCTGATCGGCAGTAAAACCTGCGGGGTCCCGTAGGTCGCCGCCACTGCAGAAGTAACCGTCCGCGCCAGTTATCAAGATTCCCGCAACGTCCTCGGCTACCTCCTCGAGGAGGGTCCGAAGAATCTCTCGCATAGCGAGGCTGAGCGCGTTTCGATGACCAGGGTTGTTGAGCGTGAGGACCTGTATGCGTCCTTCGCGTCGAGATTGGACAAGTTCGGACAAGGTATCCACCCTTCGATCGACCCCGAAGCGTTGCGAAGACCGTATGGCCCGTGCAGTGTGCGTGATCACAGTCACGTGTGCCCCCTCAACCAGAGGGTAACCCCGAGGTCGCGTCGTCAGGGGACGTCGAAGCACCACTAGCGACTGGTAATGAAGAAGTCGATACGGCATGTCGACCCGGTTCGTCAGAGATGAGCAGGCAATCCTCGACGGCTCGAGCACCGATTGCGTCGTATTCGAAGGGTATAAACGAGGGATGCCATCGATCGACACTTCCGCGCCGCCCACCACTCCGCTTCGTACTGCGGCCCGATTTGCGCTGTCCGGTGCGCTGGTATTCGCCGGATTGAGCCACCTCTTCTGGGCGCGCGAGGATTTCCAAGCTCAGGTCCCAGGATCTATTCCCCTCGATCCCGACGGCGTCGTCATGGCTTCCGGTGGTGTCGAGATAGTGCTCGGCGTCGGGCTTGCCGTGCTGCCGCGCGATCGGGTTCGGATAGGCAGGCTCCTTGCGACCTTCTTCGTTGCGGTGTTCCCCGGAAACCTCGCTCAGTACCGCAACAAGCGGGACGCATTCGGCTTGGACACCGATCGGCGACGGTTCATCAGACTGCTGTTTCAGCCGGTTCTTGCGGCCTGGGCACTGTGGTCCACCGCCGTCCCCAAGCGCAGGTAGTCCCTACCGCCCTGTCGTCGGTGACGTTGTTCTGTCCAACCCTTGTTCAACCAAGAAATTTGGCTTCGGGTCGCCGTCCGAACTTCGGACAGGAATGTTCCGAAATACCTTCGACGCACACTAGAACGTGTTCTCATTGGGTCTCCAGCACTCGACAGGAGCATCTAGTGACGCGTGACGACGTCGCGGAAATCGAACAACTGAAATATCGGTACCTTCGGACCCTCGACTGCCGCAGGTGGGACGAATTCGCAGAGACCCTCACCGAGGATGTAGTTGCCGAATACGGTGAACACCTGCGGTTTACCTCACGCGATGATGTCCTTGCTTTCATGCGCTCGGCGATGGTGCCGGGACTCATTACCGAGCATCGCGTGGACCACCCTGAGATCCTCGTCGAGGGGAACAGTGCCAGTGGGGTCTGGTACCTGTCCGACATGGTCATGCATCCCAAGTATGGCGCCATACTCAGAGGTGCAGCCTTCTACAACGACCGCTATCGGCGGGGCGACGACGGTCGTTGGCGCATAGCGCACACCGGATACACCCGAACCTACGAATTCACACACGAGCTCACCAGTCTGCCCGGATTTCGGATGACGGCAGATCCGTGGCAGGACGGAAGGACGCAGTTGTGACCGAAAACCTCACTGGCAAGGTCGCTTTGATCACCGGCGGCGGCCAGGGCATCGGACGGGGCGTTGCGCTGGAGTTCGCGCGCGCGGGGGCCAAGTGCTTCCTCGTCGGCCGTACCCGCTCGAAACTCGAGGCTGTAGCCGAAGAGATTGCTCAAGTGACCTCGGCAGCAGACGTCGCAGTCTACGAGGTGGACATCGCCTCGGACGGTGCCTGCGAGGCTGCTGTGAGCGCAGCATTGGAGACCTTCGGGGGCGTCGACATTCTGGTCAACAACGCGAACTCCGCCTTCCCGGTACCCCTCGACGAATCCGGCGACGACTTTTTCGACTACGCCCTGAGAACGGGACCACGTGCGGTACTGCGTCTGATGCGAGCCGTCCACCCATCGATGGTCGAGCGGGGTGGGGGAGTCATCATCACGATGATCACTTCGTCTGCAGTTCGTTGGGACACATCAGGATTCGGGGTCTACGCCGCCACCAAGGAAGCCATGCGGGTGCTGACTCGGACCGCCTCCAGTGAATGGGGACATGAAGGCATCCGCGCACATTGCGTTGCCCCGCACGCATTGACACCAGCCCTCGAGTGGTGGATAGAAAACAATCCGGAGGAAGCCGAAGAGTTCGTTCGGACGATCCCAATGGGGCGTATCGGCGATCCTGAACGCGACATCGGTCAAGCAGTTGCCTTTTTGGCCTCGGATTCCTCACGCTATCTGAGCGGCGCTGTCATCCCGTTGGACGGCGGTCAGTCCCGCTGGTGACCCCAGTGTTCAACCTACGTTGACGCTCGCCGCCTTGAAACGCAAAGGCCCGCACCCATTCTTCGGGTGCGGGCCATAAGCGGCGTGGCGTCAGTGCTGCAATGCCGGATAGTCCGTGTAACCCTCCGCGCCACCGGAATAGAAGGTGCTCGGGTTGGGGGTATTCAAGGGCAGATTTTCCCGCCAACGGTATGCGAGATCAGGATTGGCGATGGCGGGCCGTCCGACAACCACGGCGTCGCCGACACCATCGGCCAAAATGGACAGCGCTTCATCACGGCTGGTGATCTCGCCGAATCCACTGTTCACGAGCGTCGGACCACCGAATGCCTGCCTCAGACTCTGGACGAGTTCCCCGGCCGGATTCTTGTGCAGGATACTGAGATACGAGAGACCGAGGGGTGCAATGCGATCGATGAGCGCCAGGTAGGTCGCCCGCACGTCGTCGGCGTCCTTCTCGTAGGCATCCTGGATGTTGTGTTCGGGGGAAATACGAATTCCAACTCGGCCGGCGCCGATTGCCTCGGCAACTGCCTCGACGACTTCAGCGACGAAGCGGGCCCTGTTCTCCGGTGATCCGCCATAGGAATCGTCACGTCGATTCGACGCCGGGGACAGGAACTCGTGGAGCAAATAACCATTGGCACCGTGAATTTCGACGCCATCCATCCCAGCAGCGATTGCATTCTTCGACGCTTGCACAAATTCCTCGATCACCGAGGGCAGTTCATCGTTTCGCAATGCGCGCGGTACTGGGTAGGACTTCTTGCCATCGTATGTTCGGGTTTCGCCTTCGATGGCGATCGCACTCGGCGCCACTACCTCGCGCCCGCCGGTTGTCCCTTCGTGTGTCACTCGCCCAGCGTGCATGACCTGGGAAACTATCAGCCCACCTGCGGAATGTACTGCGTCTGCCACGTTGCCCCATCCAGCGATCTGCTCGGGCGTGACGAGCCCGGGCTGACCTGGGAACCCTTGCCCTGCGTGGCTCGGGTATGTCCCCTCGGTCACGATGAGACCGAGCGAGGAACGCTGCTTGTAGTGCTCGACCACCAGGGGTCCGGGGATCCCGTCTCGTCCTGATCGCACGCGCGTCAGCGGAGCCATCACCAACCTGTTTGCAAGTTTCAGTTCACCTAAGGTCAAGGGGGAAAACAACTTCACTGGATCGGCTCATTTCGTTGGCAACGCTGCGTTCTTCGTTCGAATTACTTACAGTCGCTAACCTTCGGAGATGGTGAGATATTCCGAGCCGAGACGATCATCACGCGTTCAACAGCTTCGAGAAATCGATTTGCCGATGTATCAGCTCTCCAACCTGGCCGGAGCCAGTACACGGACGTCCTCCCACCTGGAACATAGTCCCAGTCACCGGGAGGGTCCACACTTTCCAGTGGTCTTTCGACTGTACTGAATCTCGTGACGAGCACCGAATCGAACACCCAGAGTCCGATCCAGCCCATCCCCGAAGCCCAGGTGGCGGAGTGGAATTACGAAGCCGACGTTGTTGTCGCTGGATTCGGCGTTGCCGGAGCCGCGGCCGCCGTCGGAGCGGCACAGGCAGGCGCTGACGTCCTGGTGCTCGAACGCACGGGTGGGTGGGGTGGCGCGGCGGCGATGGCAGGCGGTTTCATCTACATGGGTGGGGGAACACCCTTGCAGAAGGCCTGTGGATTCGACGACACCGTGGACAACATGAAGGCCTTCATGAAGTCAGCCTTGGGGCCCGGCGTCGACGAGGCCAAGATCGACGTCTATTGCGAGGGAAGCGTCGACCACTATCACTGGCTGGCCGATGACTGCGGAGTTCCGTTCAAGGAGAGTTTCTGGGGAGAACCGGGCTGGGAGCCCCCAGAAGACGACGGTTTGCAGTACACCGGAGGGGAAAACGCGGCACCTTTCAATTCCGTCATTCCGCCGGCGCCGCGAGGGCACGTCCCCCAGATGAAAGACAAGCACGTCAGCTCCGAAAAGGGCGGCGGATACATGCTGATGAAGCCACTGACCGACAGAGCTGCAGCACTCGGAGTCAGGTCCGAGTACGACATGCGGGTTCAGTCACTGATCGTCGACACCGACGGACGGGTTGTCGGCGTACAAGCCAAGCAGTACGGCAAGAACGTTTCGATCCGCGCACGTACCGGAGTGGTGTTGGCCACCGGGAGTTTCGCCTACAACAAGACGATGGTCGAGTCTTATGCACCCAGGTTGATCAATCGCCCGGCCGCGTCGATCGAAGAGCACGATGGACGCGCGATCCGAATGGCGCAGGCGATCGGTGCCGACCTCGCGCACATGGATGCCGCTGAGGTCGCGTTCTTCAGTGACCCACAAATGTTCATCCGTGGAATATTGGTCAACGGACGCGGCCAGCGTTTCATCAACGAGGACACCTACCCCGGCCGGGTAGGACAGGCTGTTCTGTTCGAAAATCACAACGAGGCGTTCCTCGTCATCGACGAGGCCGCATACGAGGTCGCGTTGACTACGCAGACTTCGACTCCGCAGCTTCGGCGCCAACCCACCTGGGTCGCCGAGACGGTGGAAGAGCTGGAGTCCGACATGAGATTGCCTGCAGGCGCTCTGCAGTCGACAGTCGAGCTGTACAACCGTCATGCCGTGAACGGTGAAGATCCCTTGTTGGGCAAGAAGACAGAATGGGTCCAACCGATAGGCACTCCCATTGCGGCAATCGACCTCCGCGGCATGACGGGCGGATTCACCTTGGGCGGACTACGGACGAGTACGGCCTCCGAGGTACTCCACGTCTCCGGTGAACCGATTCCGGGCCTCTTCGCTGCAGGTCGCTGCACCGCAGGTGTCTGCGCGGGCGGTTACGCCAGCGGGGCGTCGCTCGGGGACGGCAGCTTCTTCGGCCGTCGTGCCGGCCAAAGCGCGGCCAATGGAGGCTGAGGAATTCTATTGCCTCAGCGGCGGACTTTCGCGGTCACGATCAGGTACTCCCATTTCATTGCTTTCCCTTCGTAGAATTGGCCGGCCAGCTCGATCAGTGAGCTGTCCAGAGCTGCGACTGCGGCATGATCGTCCGCGATCCGCCGGTACACCGCGATCGTCGGACCGTAGTTCTTTTTGAAGTAGTGCACGAAGTCCTCCGGCCGGGCGAACGTGTCGACGGTCAGTGTTTTCACCTCAGCGGTCAATTCGCGGACCCGAACTCCGAACTGACCGCGGACGTGCGCCTCGTCGCCCCACAAGGGTGGCGGCTGTGCGCCGGGAGGTGGGGGAGCGGCATACGGCTTCATCGCCGAAAACATCTTTCCGATGAAGCCGTCTGGCGTCCAATTGATGAGCCCGATCGTCCCACCGTCCCGGCAGACGCGTACGAGCTCGTCCGCAGACTGCTGATGATGCGGGGCGAACATGACGCCGACACACGACATTACGATGTCGAACTCGTTGTCCGCGAACGGAAGAGCCTCGGCGTCACCCTGGATCCACTCGAGGTCGACCTGCTGGGCGGCGGCCAACTCGCGGCCGCGAGCGAACAGTTCGGGTGTCAGGTCACTTGCGATCACGGTTGCGCCGGCCACAGCAGCCGGTAGCGCCGCGTTCCCTGATCCCGCTGCGACGTCGAGCACTCGCTGACCGGCCTCGACCCCGCACGCACGCACGAGTGTCGGCCCGAGTTCTCGAACTACTTCGGCAGCGACGGCAGGATAGTTTCCCAGCCCCCACATGGTTCTGTGCGCCGCCTTCAGCGCACGGTCGGCATCGACAAATTCTGTGGGGTCGGTCATTGTCCCGCTCCTTCGACGTTGATTGGCTATGAGTCGAAGAGTAAGAATGTGAGCTGCGCTTATCCAGTACAGGATCTGTACCGGGGACACTATGAGCGCTATCGTCAGTAAATGGGGTCGTCGTACCACCAGTTCTGCCCCGTCGCCAAGGCGATGGAGCTGTTCGACGAGCGATGGACTCTGCTGGTGGTTCGCGAATTGGTGCTCGGCAGTCGCCGTTTCAACGATGTGCGACGCGGACTGCCCCGAATGTCACCCACCCTGCTGTCGAAACGCCTCCAACAACTCGCTGTAGCCGGGGTTGTCGAGAAGCAGAGTTCCGGAAGTGAGACGCGCTACGTCCTCACACGAGCTGGATTGGAACTGCGACCCGTTGTCGAAGCGCTCGGTATGTGGGGCACGCGCTGGGTCGGAACCCTCGGCGATGAGGACCTCGATCCTGCATTGCTCATGTGGGACATGCACCGCAACGTTCGTTCGACGTCCATCCCGCGCGAGCATGCGGTAATCGAATTCCAATTCACCGACGTAGCAGACTATTCCCGGGCGTGGTGGCTCGTGATCGACCCCTATGAGGTCGACGTGTGCGATGTCGATCCCGGTCTGGACGTCTCGGTCTGGGTGAGCACGAGGCTGCGTGTGCTGACCGAGATCTGGCGCGGCGACGTGACCTGGTCGCACACGCTCGAGTCCGGCGACCTGACCATCGACGGGCCGGCAACGCTGCGCCGCGGGATGCCGAATTGGTTCACCCTTCCGAAGTCCGCGGCGGTGCCCAGACCCTGATCTGTGTGAGGACGTCGAAAACGAGGCATCACTTCGAACGCGGTGTCTCAGCGTCACCGAGCATCGGTACGGTCACCGAACTCGGCGTGGTCGCAGTGTCGAACACTCCGCCGAATTCACCGCCGAGCACCGCAGTACGCGGCGGTGCAGTCACGCCTACGCCATCGGTAGATGACGGCACCAGCGAGCATCGTCAGCGACACGCCCGCAAGGATCGGCTGTATCGGTGCCCACAATCCCAGCGCGCCCGAGGTTCCGAGCGCGAGTAGTACGAGTTTGTTGCACAACGGGCAGCCGACTGCGAAGAAAGTCGATACGACCGCGAGCGCGGCCGGAGTGCTGGTGCGGTCGGCTTGGGATGCAGGTTTGTCGATACCGAACCAGGCGGCTGTCAACATTGCGGTGGCGAGCAGCACCGGAAGCTCCCATATTCGCGCCGGCACTTCGCGACTGAACACCGGAGTGTCGATGATGTCGGTGGGGATACCAACCACAACCAGGGTGATCATTCCAGCGAGTGCGCCGCGCACAAGCCGAATACTCCATTTCCGGGCACCCGTCGGACCGGCGGGGTCCTTCGGAAAAGCAGTTGCCATACCGCTGGAGGGACGGCCATGGGTAATCGGCTCGGACATGTAGAGGCGTCTCCTACCGGTTGTAGTTGATGGGTATGGTGCCTCTCTGAGGGTATACCCGGATAGGTATCTCGGCCGGACCGCTGTTTGACGAAAGGCAATGCATGACATCGACATCCCGATCCACTCGCCGTAGAGATGCGTGGTTGCTCGGCATTGCAGTGCTGGTCGCCGCTGTCCTCGTCGGAGTTCTCGTAGCGGGCACACGTGGCAACGATCAGCTGGAGTCAGCGCAAAGGGTGGGAGCGAACGCGGCGCCGGAGACCGGACCACTCGGGGATCTCGCTCGACGCACTCCCAGTGATCCGATGGCATTGGGTGCGATCGATGCTCCAGTGGTGATGGTCGCGTTCTCAGATTTTCGATGCCCGTTCTGCGCGCAATTCAGTCTCGAAACCGAACCGCAACTGGTCGATCGGTATGTCGAGGACGGCAAACTACGTATCGAGTGGCGCGATCTTCCGATTTTCGGGAAGCAGTCTTTCGATGCGGCCCGGGCTGGTCGCACTGCCGCTGCACAAGAGAAGTTTTGGGAGTTCACTCATGCGGTCTATGCCGATGCACCCGCGACCGGGCATGCGGACCTGACTATCGCCGCACTCGAATCCTTTGCGCAGCAGGCGGGAATTCCAGACCTGGCACGCTTCACCGCAGACGCGACTGGGACGGAGTTCGACGCCGCCATCAATGCTGACTCCGACAAGGCTCGATCGTTGGGAATCCCAGCCACGCCAGCATTCTCGGTGAACGGCGATCCGGTTCTCGGAGCACAACCCCTCTCGGAGTTCGTGGACTTGATCGACACCGCCGCGGGAGCATAGACACAGATGTCACAGATCGGACTTCTCGGAGCGTTTCTCGGTGGCCTGCTGGCATTGGTGAGCCCCTGTTCGGCGTTGCTGCTGCCATCGTTCTTCGCATACGCCTTCGACGGGGCCGGCAAGCTCGCTGCAAGGACTGGGGTCTTCTACTTAGGGCTGGCTGCAGTACTGGTACCACTCGGAGCCGGTGTCGGTGCCATCGGTTCGGCACTAACCCGGTATCGGGAGATCACCACGCTGGTTGGGGGATTGGTAATCATTGCCTTGGGGATAATGGTCATCGTCGGTCGCGGTTTTTCACTGGGATCGGCGCAACGGGCGGCCGCGCGCATCGATATATCGTCCAACGGGTCGGTGCTCGCACTCGGAGCTGTGTACGGACTCGCGGGCTTCTGCTCCGGACCGTTGCTCGGCGCGGTTCTGACAGTAGCCGTGGCCGGAGGGCAGGCCATCTACGGCGGCGTGTTGATGGCGCTGTATGCAGCAGGGATGGTTGTGCCTCTTTTCGCGCTCGCTCTGGTCTGGGACCGATTTTCGCTCGGATCGCGAACGTGGCTACGTGGCAGAGAACTCAGTATCGGACCGCTCCGCACCCACACCACATCGTTGTTCTCGGGGCTGTTCTTCGTTGCCATCGGAGTGATGTTCCTTGTCACCGAAGGAACGGCCAACATCGGCGGTGTAATAGGTGTCGAGAGTCAGTATTCGCTACAGGTGTGGATCGGAGATATCGCCGATTCGGTGTCGAACGTGGCGGTATTGCTCTTGGTGATGATCGCGGTGATCGTCGTCTTGGTAGTTCGATTGATCCGCAGCCGTAACCACTTCATCGACGATCCCGCGGAACGAGCGTCTGGATCGAACACCGATGACCGCATACAGTGACAAGAACAATCGGTAGTAAATCGCCCCTCCAATAACTTCACATCAGGACGCGCGCTCGGCCAACAACGCCAACCTGCGCAAAGCCTCCGAGTTTCGAGGATGCACTGCGGCGTGCTGTAGCGAGTCCGGGAGCATGCTGAAAGGTTTGCTCGCAGCGTGTTCGATCATCTGGATTCGACAACCCCGCGACCGCGGGTGCAATCGAACAGTAATGTGAGCGGTCCCGAACGGCAGGGCATGTGCCCGGAGCTGCAGCTCCCGTCCGGGGAAAGACTCGAGGACGGTCGTGGTGTCGTCCAGTACCGCAGGCCACAGGCCAACAGAGTGATGAATCGACGAACCCGGCGACGGCCACGTGCTGTCGACTGCGCGAATGCGGGATGCACCCACGACCCACATGGCGTATTGCCATCCATCGGCCAGCACCGCCCACACCGCGTCGGCGTCGGCGTCGGTGGTTCGTTCTGTCCCTGAAGTCATACCCAACATGCTTACCCGAATGGCCCCGGTCTGGCGAGAGGGGACGACCGGAACCGACGCCGCGTTGCACGATGGGGTTTGCCCGTGTGCAAGGCGGGGCACTCCCCAGTACCAATAGGGAGGTGCCGGTGACCGCTGCACGAGAGCGTTCGTTTCCATCCATCAGTGTCGACGACGGAGTTTATGCGCCGCAGGACGATTCGTTCTTGCTGTGCGCCGAGATTGCTACGCATACCGCAGTGGCGGGGGCCCGGGTGCTCGACTTGTGTACCGGGAGCGGGATCGCTGCGATCGAAGCTGCCCGTCGGGGCGCCCGGGAAGTTGTCGCGTATGACATCTCCAGCCGCGCAGTTGCCTGCGCACTGTCGAATGCCGATGTTAACGGCGTCAGCATCGACGCACGGGTAGGGACGCTTTTCGACGCGCAGCAAGACGCGCCGTTCGGTGTCATAGTCTCCAATCCGCCGTATGTACCCTCGCCTCGTGCTCCCGTCGGGATGGGTCTGCACCGTGCGTGGGACGCAGGAGACCGCGGCCGAGTGGTGTTGGATCTTCTGTGCAAGCATGCGTTCGATCTCCTGGTGCCGGGGGGAGCAGTGATCATGGTGCAGTCCGAACTCTGTGGGGTCGAGGATTCCCTCGATCGGCTGAGGGATACCGGCCTCGATGCCGAGGTGATACGCCGTCGAACGATCGATTTCGGGCCAGTTCTTCGTGAGCGTGCACCATGGATGGAAGCGGTCGGCTTGATCGAGGCGGGATGTCGAAGCGAAGAACTGATTGTCATCGAAGGTCGTCGTCCAGCAGACTCCTGATCCGACAAACGGTTGATTCACCACTACTCGGGGTAGTCGGTGCTACATGAGACGAGACGACGACATCGAATCCGAGTCCACCGAGCCGAAAGGCGGTCGCCCCGGGCCGACCGACGAAGGCAAGACTGGCGGAATGGCTACTCGGGAAGTAGCTCCCGAAGTCGCCGAGAACGAGGACGAGGACACCTGACCGCAGGAGCGCCGCGACGCTGACAGATGGTGCGGAAACACCTCGGCGTGTGTTTCGCACTCACGGCCTTGGGTATCAGAGACAGTGGCACTGAAGCAGATTGGTGCCTCGATGTGTAAGAGCAGCCAAAGTCTGGAGTCCGAATGTCAATCGACGAAACTACCGAGTCCGTGATCTGGCTCGATCCGAGCCCATTCGACAGTTGGTGGGATCGAGTGATGAGTCAGAGCCCCGTCGCTCCGGCCGGCGGAAACTGATAGTCGGTTTGGCCGCTCGAAGGCCGACTCTTGCATGAAATGCGAAGGTGTAGTCCCATGAAGGCATTTACCTGGCACGGTAAGCGTGATGTTCGCGTCGACTCGGTTCCCGACCCCATCATCGAAAAGCCCACGGACGCCGTTATCGAGGTCACCTCGACGAACATCTGCGGCTCTGACCTGCACTTGTACGAAGTGCTGGGCGCTTTCATGAACCCAGGGGACATCTTGGGTCACGAGCCGATGGGCATTGTTCGTGAAGTCGGTAAGGAGGTTACCAACTTGGCTGTCGGTGACAGAGTGGTGATTCCTTTCCAGATCTCGTGCGGTAGCTGTTTCATGTGTGATCGCTCGTTGTACACACAATGCGAGACCACCCAGGTGCGCGAGCAGGGAATGGGTGCGGCACTGTTCGGTTTTCCGAGCTGTACGGCAGTGTCCCAGGAGGACAGGCCGAGTATCTGCGCGTTCCTCAGGCACAGTTCACCCACATCAAAGTTCCATCAGGAGCACCGGATTCGCGGTACGTGTACTTATCGGACGTGCTTCCGACGGCGTGGCAGTCCGTTGTGTACGCCGACATCCCGCCTGGGGGTTCGGTGACGGTTCTCGGTCTCGGTCCCATCGGAGATATGGCCGCCCGCATTGCAACCCATCTCGGCTTCGACGTCATTGCTGTCGACCGAGTTCCCGAGCGACTCGCCCGTGCACAAGCCCGCGGAATCCGGACGGTCGATCTCGCCCAACACGCGGGGGAGCTCGGCAAGGTGATCCGAGATCTCACCGATGGGCGCGGTACCGACTCGGTGATCGACGCCGTCGGGATGGAAGCACATGGTTCACCTGTTGCAAAGGCTGCGCAGCAGCTCACCGGTCTGCTACCGGACTTTCTTGCCAAGCCGATGATGCAGAAGGCCGGAGTCGACAGACTCGATGCGGTGTACTCCGCGATCGACATCGTTCGTCGTGGCGGCACCATATCGCTGATCGGCGTCTACGGCGGGGTTGCCGATCCACTTCCTTTGCTCACCATGTTCGACAAGCAGATTCAGCTGCGTATGGGCCAGGCCAACGTGAAGCGGTGGGTAAAGGACATCATGCCTTTGCTCGGTGAGGAGGATCCATTGGGTGTCGACTCGTTCGCAACCCACACTCTGCCCCTCGAGCAGGCCCCGCACGCGTACGAGATATTCCAGAAGAAGCAGGACGGCGCGGTCAAGGTCATTCTGAAGCCCTGAGTGGCTATGGGGGCGAAGGGCCTTCGCCGATCAGAGTCCAGGCGGCGAAGGGTTGTCGGGTGACAGCCTGTTCTCGTCCAAAAGTGACTCCAACAACCGGACTGTCAAGTGCACAACTTGGTTTTCTTCTGCGCCCGCTAGCTCGTCGAGCGTTCCAGCTGCGCGTCCCAACGCGATGCCAGCCAACACTGCCACTGCTATCTGGGCTCTCAATCGTGGGGAGTCGAGACCTGCCTCCTCCATCCGATCTTGTATTCCCGCAGTGAGTTTGGCGTCGATTCGAGCTGTCGCTGCGGTCTGAATCGCTGGATCGTCGTGTGCACGAACAACCGCCTGCAGTACGGGGCTCGGTCCGACCTGGGTAACACGCCGGATCGTTGCCTCGATCCGAGCTGGGTCGAGCATGTCCGAAAGATGCGGATTCTCGTTTTCCGTCGGCAGGGTTTGGATATACAAGGCAGCCTTGCTCCCGAAATAGCGGGCGATCAAGGCAGGATCAGCGCCGGCTTTCTCGCCGATCTCGCGGATGGTCGTTCGCTCGTATCCACGCGCACCGAACAGTTCGGTTGCAGCTTCGAGAAGATCCTGCTTGGTGCGGTCGGAGTCGCGAGCGCGGGCTACCTGGCGTGTCTGGGTCATCGTGAATCCTCACTCTGTCCTCGGCGGCTGGCGATGTCGTAGGCAAAGCCGCCGGCGGCGGCTGATTCGATGCTCTCGTCGACCAATCTGGCAGGCAGTTTTTCGGCGCGGCTGCCTCGGCAGGATAAAGCAAAAGCCAGGATTGCCGTGCCCGTCCAAAGGCCGATACCGACGATGGCAGTTGCCGTGTAGCCAGCACTGTCCGGGAACGTCTGCCCGGGGGCTGTATATACCGCAAGCACGGTGGCGCTCAAAGCGCTGCCTACTGCACCACCGACCGTGCGTGCTACTTGGTTGACTCCTAGTGCGCTCCCGGTTTCGTGCGGTGGGACCGCGCTGACGATGAATGCAGGCATAGCGGCGAAGGTGAACCCGATACCGAGACCGGCTACACCCATGAGTAAGAACACGACCCACAGTTCGTCTCGACCGAACAGAAATAGCGTGAGCGCACCGGAGAAGGCCATCGCACCGATCGGCATGATCATCGATCTGCTGATCCACCGCTCGGCCAGGGGAAGGAGCCTGTTCGCAAACACGCTCGTCAACGAGAACGGCACGAGTACGAGGCCTGCCACCATCGCAGACCGACCGAGTCCATAACCGGTGTCGGACGGTGTCTGTACGAAGCGGATGACCGCCGATGACAGAACGAACATCCCGATACCGGCGAAAAGTCCTGTGACGTCGGCAGTCAGGACCGCAGGTTTGGACAACAGCCGCAATTCGACGAGCGGGAATCGAGTCCGCAGCTCGTGGAAAGTCCAGCCCACGAGGACTGAGAGGCCCACCGCCGCACATCCGATTGTCTGGAACGAGGCCCAACCCCAGTAGCTGCCGGAGGTGAGCGCAATCAACAACAGGGTCAGGCCGATTCCGATGAGCACTGCACCGACGATATCGAGCGGCTTGTGCGGTACGTGCCGGCTGGATGGAACCGAAGTGATGCCGCCGACCAACACCGCGAGCGATGCCACAGAGGCGACAACGAAGCATGCGTGGTAACCCCAGAGGTGGGCAATCACCCCGGTCAGTGGGTAGCCGAGACCGATGCCGGCTACCGCGGTCACCGACAATGCCGCGACGGTGCGTCTGGCCTCGATCGGTGTCAGATGATCGCGAGCTACGGCCATTGCGAGCGGCGCGAGCCCCAGCCCGACGCCTTGGAGGCCACGCCCGATGAGCAGGAGCGCGAGGTTGCTCGGGATTGCAGCCAGGACACAACCGATGAAGACCACGGACAACGCTCCGATGATTACGGGTCGTCGGTGTGGACCGTCTCCGAGACGGCCGAGTATCGGAACGGTAACGGCACCCACCAGCATCGTTATCGTCAGTGTCCACTGCGCGCTCGTGAACGAGACCGAGTATGCGTCCGCCACTGTCGGGATCAACGGTGCGCCGACGCTGCTGACGATGGCGACGACGGTACAAATCGCAGCCAAGACCGGCACGAACCCCCGGGGGTTCGCGAGCTGTTCCTCCGGTTTGTCATCAATCGATGTCATCGCTTGATGTTATACCCGGTTCCGTGTTCGGGTCGGATCGAATTTGTGCGTATGCAGACGGGGATGGATAGGAATGCGGGCACGACGGTCATGGACGGTTTACCGCGCACCTGATGTCTCGATGCCTTCACGTGGGTGTTCGAGGCGCGGATTGTGGGTAGCCACTTATGGCATCACACTCGAACTGGGGGAGCCTCGGATGAGCGAACTGACACTGATCGGGCACGAGGAACTGGTGATTCGTCAACGATGGGAGGTCGTCGGTATCGTCGACGACGTCCTGGTTGACCCCTGGCTCATCGTTGGCAGTGTCTTCCTTCGGTGAGACGACGGCAGTCGTGGGCACGTAGCTGTTCCTGATCGGCAGTGTCGAGCGAGATCTGGGCTCCGCTGCAATCAGCTGCCTTATGGTTCCGAAATCAAAAGGAGAAGATAGTGATCTTCATTGTCGTTCAGTTCGAGACGAAGCCCGAGTGGACCGCGCGCTGGCCTGAACACGTAGCCGAGTTCACCGCTGATACACGCGCCGAGGCAGGCAACTTGTGGTTCGAATGGTCCCGAAGCCTCGAAGACCCATCCGTCTATGTGTTGCTCGAGGCCTTCCTCGATGACGAAGCCGGTGGTGCCCACGTCAACAGTGATCACTTCAAGAAGGCAATGAGAGAACTCCCGCGAGCTCTTGCGTCGACGCCCAAGATCGTCAGTCAGAGTGTGGATGTAACCGGGTGGGGCGAGATGGGTGAAATGTCGGTCGACGCGCAGTAGTCGATTCAACCGAATTTCTTCGATCGTCTCTCGGCGTGAGATGTGTCACCGAATGGCATTCTGAAGCGCGACTCTACCCTCACGGGAGAGTAGGTTCGTGAACATAACTTTGCGTTCAGGTGCGAGCAGTCTGTGCCTATCTTGGCATTTTGCCCTCGACTCCGGCAAGCGTTCAACACCTCGCATCTTCGGATCACCCCACATTCCTCGACAGAGAATGGAGCATCTACATGGCTTCCGCGGCCACCGCAGCGCAGACGATCGAACCACAATGGACGGTATGGTCTGCCCTGCGATCGCCGAGACGGTTGCGAATCGAGGTTCTCGCCGGGCTGGTGGTGGCTCTGGCACTGATTCCAGAGGCGATCTCATTCTCGATCATTGCCGGCGTCGACCCGCGTGTCGGACTGTTTGCGTCGTTCACCATGGCGGTGACGATCTCGATCGTAGGTGGTAGACCCGCAATGATTTCGGCCGCCACCGGTGCAGTCGCGTTGGTAATCGCGCCTCTGGTGCGGGACTACGGCGTCGAGTATCTGATCGCGACCGTCATTCTCGCCGGCGTGCTGCAGATACTGCTCAGCGTGGTGGGGGTCGCCAAATTGATGCGCTTCATCCCACGCAGCGTCATGGTGGGATTCGTCAATGCGCTGGCGATACTAATCTTTGTCGCCCAGGTTCCGCACCTTCTCGGCGTCCCATGGCTGGTGTATCCCATGGTTGCCATCGGGATCGCAGTAATGGTGTTCTTGCCCAAGATGAGCACCATCGTCCCTGCGCCGCTGGTCGCGATCGTGTTGCTGACGGCGGCGACGATCGTGTTCGCGCTGAGTGTTCCCAATGTCGGTGACGAAGGGGAACTCCCGTCGAGTTTGCCGTCACTACTCATTCCTGACGTTCCACTCACATTCGAGACACTGAAGATCATTGCCCCGTATGCGTTCACGATGGCCATCGTCGGTCTGCTCGAGTCGCTGATGACTGCGAAGTTCGTCGACGACATCACCGACAGTCACTCGAACAAGACCAGAGAGTCCTGGGGTCAGGGTGTCGCCAATATCGTCACCGGATTCTTCGGCGGTATGGGCGGTTGCGCGATGATCGGACAGACGATGATCAACGTCAAGACCTCCGGTGCGCGAACTCGGATCTCAACTTTCCTTGCAGGTGTGTTTCTGCTGATTCTCGTTGTCGGTCTGGGCGACATAGTCTCACTGATCCCGATGGCTGCATTGGTAGCGGTGATGATCATGGTTTCGGTCGGCACCTTCGATTGGCACAGCATCTCCCCAGCAACTTTGCGGCGGATGCCCATGAGCGAAACCCTTGTCATGGTTGCCACGGTCGCGGTCACCGTTGCGACCGACAATCTCGCCTACGGGGTGGCGGTCGGCGTCGTGACCGCGATGGTCTTGTTCGCGCGACGCGTCGCGCATCTGACCGAGGTCGTAAATGTGGCACACCCGGACCCGGACACCCGCGTCTACGCGGTGCATGGCGAGTTGTTCTTCGCCTCCAGCAACGACTTGATCTACCAGTTCGATTACGTCGGTGACCCTGCCAATATCGTGATCGACATGTCGTCATCACACATCTGGGATGCGTCGACCGTCGCGACTCTCGATGCGATCACCACCAAATACGCAGCCAAGGGGAAGATCGCGACCATCGTCGGGTTGAACGAGGCCAGCGCGCAGCGACACGGGTTGCTGAGCGGTAATCTCGGCGCAGGGCACTGACAGGTACGCGCGTGACAAGAAGGAGCTATGCGGCTATGCCTGAACGCGAAGGCGAACCGGCACAGATGCAGATCGGCAACGTCGCAGCGCGAACCGAGCTGTCCATCAAGACAATTCGGCACTACGACGATGCGGGTTTGGTGACTCCATCGGCGCGAAGTAGAGGCGGGTTCCGCTTGTACACCGAATCGGATGTGCAGCGGTTGCTCGTCATACGGCGCATGAAACCACTGGGATTCACGCTGGGGGAGATGCGCGAACTTCTTGCCGCTCTCGACGCTCGAGCAGATGGATCCGCCGACCACGAGATACGAGCAACTGCTGAGCGATACGTCGACGAATGCCATCGTCGCGCCGAAACCACGTGCGCCGAATTGCGAACACAGCTCGCTTACGCCGAAGAATTCACTGCACTCCTTGCGCAGCCCTGATCGTCACACTCCGGCAACACCCAACAGTTGTCCGATCAGGTAGGTCACTATCATGGCCAGCGCGCCGCCGATGACGATGCGCCACATTGCAGGGCCCGGCCTCGAACCGCCCAGGCGCGCGCTGACCTGGCCGGTCAACGCCAGCGCCAACAGAACCGCCACGAAGGTCACCAGAATTCGAGCTGATGCCGGTGGCGCGAGTATCGCAATGAGGGGCAACGCTGCGCCCAATGTGAAGGACAGAGCAGACGACAGTGCCGCCTGAATCGGGCTGGTCAGGTTATCCGGGTCGATATGGAGTTCGGCGTCGACGTGCGCTGCGAAAGCGTCGTGCTCGGTGAGTTCGTGAGCGACAGTGAGGGCAGTTGCCCGGCTGAGCCCCTTGCTTTCGTAGATCGAGGTCAGCTCTTCGAGTTCCGCGTCGGGATCATCACGCAGCTCCATTTCCTCCTTGGCCAGTAGGGACCTTTCGCTGTCCCGTTGGGTGCTCACCGACACGTACTCGCCAAGTGCCATCGACACGGCACCTGCGACAAGACCGGCGACGCCTGCGGCGAGTATCGGTCCCCGCTCGGACGAAAGTGCCGCAACACCGACGACGAGTCCTGCCGTGGAGACTATTCCGTCGTTGGCGCCGAGCACACCCGCGCGCAGCCAATTGAGCCGTGACGTCAGACCGTCGTCGTGCTGTTCCCCAGGGTGGGCTGCGTATTTCTTGTCTCCCCGGCCGTTCGACTCGCTCATAGTGCAAACGCTAGTTTCGATCTCGGCTGCGCGCCAGCAATGTAAGGCTTCCCGTAGTCCGTCTGGCGGCTGTCGCCGTGCCCCCCTCGCCTCATCGGTGTTGTCATTCGGTGTAGGAGGACTCATGATTCGAAGCGCAGGCTGCGGGGTAAACACCTATCCGTTTCATCGTCAGCTTCGCAGGCGAGGTGAAGCGCAATGTCAGATGTGTTGTCCACACTGTGGTGTCGAGTAGATCGGGAACGGACGTATGGCACGTACACGTATTCGCGTTGTGGGGCGCGGGCCCATGCTTGTGGACGGTCCGGTGGAGATCACCATGCCCGACGGATCGCAGGTCGTCTCGGACCGCAGCGTTGTCGCGCTCTGCATGTGCAAGCGGAGCAAGATTTATCCGTTCTGCGACACCAGTCATCGTGCTCGCCGAGAGCGGACACCTGCAGCGACAATCGGTCGAGCCGTCGACGACGCCGTCGAGTAGACCGGCTCGCCGTTGAACACCGTGACAGGCCGTCGAGGCACCGACCGATTCTGTGAACGACCATCGGTCAAAAGTCGACGATTGCCGAGATGTGTGACTCCAAATTGATTCGCACCCTTCCCGACGGCGGCGGCGTGCCCAATCCGAACGCCCGTACCACTGCCGCAACCGAAGCGCCGCCGAGTGCGACATCGCTGCCGAGTTGGGGCCAAGTGGACAGCGACACTCCGATTTCCGGTAGCGAAGCGAGCATCCTGGGAGTCAATTTCGTGGGGTCGAGAATCCGCGCAGCCAGCGGTGCCTTCTGCTCGGGCGTGATGTCAGCCAGGGAACGGGCATCGAGGTCTCCGAGGAGGCCGTGTAGCAATGGTCTGGCCGGTTCGAGATCGAATCGCTCGACATCGAGTATTCCGCCGTCGCTGGTCTCCATCACAACTGGTATGCCTCGACTTCTGGCGGCCTCACGGAGAGTCAACTTCGCGTCGAGCGAATCGCATTCGTCGATTACGATATCGAGTCCGTCCATGAACGTGTCCATACTGGAGGCGATCAGACCTTCCGGGTGCGTAATTACTGTCAGGTATGGGTCCAATTCAGCGATTCGGCGTGCTGCGACCGTGGTTTTGTTGATGTCCAGGTCGAACACCGATGCTGGGACTCTGTTGAGATTGGACAGGTCCAGTATGTCGAAATCGGCGAGTCTGAGCTCACCGCACAGTCCCTCTATCGCGATAGTGTGCGCCACGGCGTGCCCCACGCTGAGTCCGACAACACCCACGCGCAGTTCGGTCATCCGCTCCTGCTCGGAGAGGGTGATCTTATTTCTGTTCCGGTCCAGTCGCAGAGTCCGAAAGGCTTTCGGCCCGAGAAGCTTCACGAGGGAGTGTCTCCACGGATAGTGAATCCACCGTTGTGGCTCGTCGAGGACCTCTGCCGGTGGGCTGGGCAAAAGGCCTATCAACGATTCGAGTTGGTTTTGCGACGCGTCGAGAATCCGCATTCCGGGTAGGGCCGCTAGTTCCTCGAAGGTCGTTGCATCGCTCTCGAGGGCCGAATTCAAAATCCGATGTTCTGACACGTGGCTCTCACTCTTCTCTTTCGGAGGCTCGAGCAGGTGCTCCGCTGTCGTCAAGATATCCGATCCGGGTGCGCTCGATGTTCGCGGAGGTCCGATAGCACTGCAAACAAGTGGCGAAAGCATCGACAGAGTGCATCGCCGGCACCGGAAATTTCATTATCCGCAGTGCTGCGACCAAGATTTACGAAGTTCGAACAGTCAAATGTTTCACGACCAGGAAGAATTGCCTGGTGCCACTTGGTACATGAACTGTCGGCGCCCGATAGCGTCGGCTTTTACCCCCTAGCCGGGGATATTTGGAACCCGGCATGTCTTTCTAGGAGAAACCGTGTCTGCACCTACGACAGTCGACTACCGAAATACAACCACTACCGCGAACTGGGGTTCGCGTGCCGCCCGGTTGAAGCTTTCAGGGATGCGTCGGCCCGTCGACGCATCATTCGGCCCGAAGTTCAGCCACTGCGAGGGATCTATGACTCTCGTTGCGGCAATGCCTTCTGCAGCGCCGGACCTCTGGACGAGGTATGTCGACGGTGCTTGGTCGTCGTACTCGCGCCACGGTGTGACGTGTGCTCTCGACATCGACGAAGTGGAATCGGGCGCGACGACAGCGTTGTTCTATGTCGTTCTCGGACCGGACGGGGATATGCTCGGTGGTGTTCGGGCGCAGGGTCCTTATACCTATGTCGAGCAGTCGCATGTTCTGACCGAATGGGCGGACTCACCGGGGCTCGACGTGGTCAGAAGTCAACTCAGGACTCGACTTCCGCACGGAATCATCGAGATGAAGAGCGCATGGGTACGAGAAGGGGCGCCGGCACGGGTGATTTCGGGACTGTTGGCGCGAACGGCTCTGCCGACCATCGAACTGACGGGGAGCAGGTATTTGTTTGCAAGTGCTGCCGACCATGTACTTCGTCAATGGGAAACATCCGGAGGGCGAATCGACACAACTGTGCCCGCTGCTGCGTATCCCAGCGATCAGTACCGCACTCGTTTGATGTGGTGGGATCGGGAGACCATTGCACGAGAAGCTCATGCAGAGGTCTGGGGCCTTATGGAAAGCGATGCGCGCGCATTGACCGGAAACGGTTATCACTCTTTTGCAGTCGCATAGTGGACATCGACGCTCCGGCCGCGGGGAACTATCTCCGAGGGGACAACGATTCATCGATCTGCCGCGTCGAGTTCCATGTGACCATAATCGTGCCGGCGTGGGACGCACGGTCACGGCCACTGGATTTGGCTACGTAGAGGGCGTTGTCCGCTGCGTGCATGAGCGTATCGATGACTTGCTCGACGTGGGGACTCTCGAAATCCCCGTTGATACTGAGCCTGGGATCGAGGACAGCGCGGACGTCGGCCGTCACCGATCCGATACTGACGGTGACCTCGCATTCGGAGCGGACCCGTTCCAAAATGTTCGATTCGAAACAACGATTTTCGGTAAGGGGGGTCAATACCAGAAATTCTTCGCCACCGATGCGAGAGACGATCGTTCCTTTCGATCCTGTCTCCTCGGTTGCATGAACGAGGGCATCAGCAATAGTCACGAGTATGAGATCGCCTGCAGCGTGGCCATGACTGTCGTTCACGGCCTTGAAATGGTCGATGTCGATGACATGGGCGGACAACTGGCTGCGGCTGTCGCACGTCCGGTCGAGCAACGCTTCGACCTGTGTCATCATGCCGCGGCGATTGAGCAGACCCGTGAGCGGATCGGTGTTCGCCAAGACATTGAGGCGCTTGTTGACGGTGAGTAGAGACCGGCGAAGCGTCGCGATCAGAATCACCGGCACCAGCACAGATGTTGCTCCCGCACCGATAGCGACGATAGTGACCGCAAAGCCTGAGGGCGACAGACTGACGAAAGACAACCACGTCGCCATTGCCACCGAACCTGCGGTGAGCGCAGTAGTCATGCGGGGCGATGAACCGGAGGCTGCAATTGCAGGTACAACGGCAAGCAGCGACGTCACTGCCCGCGTACCGGCGGGATCGGCGATGAGGTAAGCCGAAATTGCGACGCCGATCATGCCTCCTGCACCGAGGGCAGCGAACTGCCCATCTGTCAGTTTGCCGATCTGCGCGGCGTACAGCACGGTAATCGCGGTGAAAACGACGATCGCAGTCAGAAGGGGTAGCGCACCCTCGCGAAGGAACGATGGTGAGATCAGCGCAATTGCCAGTAGCGGCAGCGCCCCAGAGGCGCTCGTGATCACCATCGTTGTCCGCGTGTCGAATCGCGTCCAGAACGACTTCGATTCGGACTTGGTTCGGCGCAAGATGGCGCTCATGTATCAGTCGCGCTCATGTATCAATAGCCTCGGTTCGCCGCCGGATGTAGCCGACAGCATATCGCGGGACAGTCAGCCCGACGATCTTGATGCCCCGGCGCGGTGGACTTTTTCTATCGCCGTGATGGCAGGCTATGTCGCGAGCGGGGTTTGCGGCGAGGACTGAATCAGTAGACGCTTGATCACCTTGCCGGTAGCTGTCCGCGGAAGCTCGTCGAGAAACGTGACGTCGCGAGGCACCGAAAATCGGCTCAGCCGATTTCTGATGTAGAGACGAACCATGTCGTCGTCCAGTCCTGCGGTGCCGCGCATCACGACGAATGCGGCCAGTCTCTGACCGTATTCCTTGTCCGATACACCTACCACTGCGACCTCGCCGACCTGAGGAAGATGAGCAATCGCATCCTCGACAGGACCAGGAAAGACGTTCTCTCCACCTGAGATGATCATCTCGTCGTCCCGCCCGCAAACGAACAATCGGTCATTGCAATCCAGGTAGCCCAGATCGCCGGTGTCCATCATGTCCGCCCCCAGGCCCGCTGTGACAGCAGGCGTAGCGCCGTTGGTGTATCCGTTGAACAGCATGTCGTTACCCACGAAAATTCTGCCGACGGAGCCGCGTGGAACCGGATCCCCTCCGCCGTCGAGAATGGCCAGAAGAGTTCCGAGCGGGGGTTTTCCGGCCGTCGTAGGCGCAGCTCTGAGATCGGCAGGCCCAGCGACCGTCGCCCACGACACCTCTGTAGAACCGTAAAAGTTGTACAGAACGTCACCGAAGGTGTCCATGAAACGAGTGACCATGGATCCTGCCAGAACCGATCCGCTGCATGCGACTACCCGCAGACTCGAGGTGTCGTACCGCGCACGGACGTCTGCGGGCAACTCGAGGATGCGTTGGAGCATGATCGGCACCGCTATGACCGAGGTGCAACGATTCTCTGCAATCGCTCGCAAGCAGGATTCAGGTTCGAATCTGTCCTGCAACACAACCGTCGATCGCAGCGGTGTACTGAGCTGAAGTGCCGCGAGACCCCAGCTGTGGAACAGCGGGGCGGCGATCATCATTCTCTCGTTCACCCGCAGCGGCATCTTCGACAACATCGCCGCGATCGTTCCGAACCCCTTGGCTGTGGGGCGGAATGCGCCTTTGGGTGTTCCACTCGTTCCGGAGGTGAGAACCACCAGCGTTCCTGGGTGTTCGGGCCGAACGAATGTCGCGGACGGGGGTGCCACCAGCTGCTCGAGCAGACGCCTGCCAGGCACGGTCGAGCGCGAGGAGAGGCTGATTCTTGGCACTTCCTGGGCCACATGCGAGACGATCGAGTCGAACTCGTCGTCGGCGAACAATGCTTTCAGCTGATGGTGGTCGGCGATACTTTCGATCTGGCGTGCTGCCAGGCCGGTGTTCAACAGCACCACGTCTACCCCGAGCAATCCGCAGGCGACGGTGCATTCGGTCATCGCGATGTGATTGCGCGCCAGCACCCCGACGGTATCTCCGGAGCGCAGACCCATCGTGTACAGACCCGCAGCTATGCGGTGTGAGCGCTGATGTACTTCTGCGAACGTCCGAGTCCCTCGGTCGTCGATAAGTGCGATGGCGTCCGGTGATGTCGCCGCGGAGGCACCGAACCCGCCGCCCAGTGTGAAACCCCATCTGGACAACGAACTCAGTTGTCGAAATGCGAGATCTGGGCGTGCAGTGCGGATGACACCGGTTTTGTACATTGTCTTGGCGATATCGAGTTGCATGGTCCTGGGGTTGCCCGAACCGGAAAGAATAGAGGTCGGCTTCCCCGCCAGGTAGTCGGCAAGGTGCGCGAACCCTGTTCGCAACCAGTCGCATACAACGCCGTTGCGGTCGGGAACAGGGGAGTACGCACCGTTCAGAGATGCTTTGAACACGGTCACGTCGACTGTGCATCGCCCGGGGGAAACCTCGGTGAGGTGGACGTTGACGAATCCACCGGAATCGAGATGAGTGATCGACATCGTCGTTCTCACATAATCGAGATCGAGCCTCAGAGCGTGATCGATACCGTCGGCCCTGGCCGTGAACGCTCCCGGAATCGACTCCGAGACCGGCAGGCAGGACTCGAGCCCCATGAAGAACCGGCAATACCATTCCGGCGCAGTCACGATTTCCCAGACTTGATCTTTCGAATGTTCGAAGTCGATGGTCACATCGATCACGTCGGACAACATAGCTGTTCCGCCCCCAGTCAGACGTGCGCCCCACCAGTGCGGGGATTGCTTGATCCAAACCCAATATCGGATGGTAGACGGCAACGTGCACGCCTGAGCAGCGTTCGGGAAAGGTTTTTCAGATCAGGCTGGACGCGCCCGAGTGCCACGCCGTCAGTACTCGGTCACCCAGCGCAGCGTCGACGAAATCGAGTGCGCGCATCCCGAAGACGATGTCGGACTCGAGATGGGGTTCGGTACGAATGAGGCCGCCGACGACGTCGTGACGCAATAGTTGCTCGTGCACGGCGTCTGCTTCGACGTGCTCGGCGTAGAACGCGATGCAGGCCTGCGGTGCAGCCAGCCGCTCGAGGCCGGTGACCAACCGCTGTGACCCGGGCGAGGACGTGATCTCAGTGGCAGCGAAGTGCCCGACCGTCGCGCCGCGCAGTCCCCGGTGCAGACCGAAGAGTGACATCAAATTGACCCAGGCGAGCGTCTCGGCAGGCACTCGATCGGTATATCCGAGGTAAGTCGAATCAAGGTCCGCGGCATCCATGAGGTCTGCCCACAACTTCTGATGTACTCGCTCACCGCGCCCGCCGCCGTACTCGTCGAACTCGACCGCAACGTACGACGCTTTTGCCTGTCCGTGCAGCCGAGGGATCGCCCATGCGTGCGGGTCGGCTTCCTTGAGATGGTAGATCGACCGGTGAACGAAGTACTCGCGCATGTGTTCCCACGAACCTTCGTCGCGCAGATACCAGGAAGGCCCGGTACCCGAAGAATGCGCTACGGACAAGTGCTCCATTTCGGCAGTCGCGTCGTCGCCTGGCTCGACGCTGTCGCGAAGATACGACATGAACGACCCTTCCAAGCCTGCGCGGAATCGCAGCACATCCGGATCCCATTCCCAGCGGTCGTCGACTCCGGCGAAGCCTCGGTAGTGCAACTCGTAGCAGATGGCCAACGCCACATGGAGGTCCCGAGACATCGGATCCACTCCACCGGCAGTAGGGGGCGCAGTTGTCGACTTACCGGTGATGAAGTCCATGACACCGGCCGACAAGGGGCCACAGGGTGCAGGTAGGGGAGGCGACGACACGAGTGCAGTACTTGTCATCGGTCCTGTCTACCCCTTCCGGCCGAAGCCAATCTCCTCTCGGGCGTCAGAGAGGAGATTGGCGAGGGCACAGGCCGCCCGCCACAACGGTTGACCTGCTGCGTCGGACGGACGATCATTCTGCTCAGACCAGATCGAAGCGATCCAGCTGCATTACTTTGTCCCACGCAGCGACGAAGTCGTGCACGAACTTCTCTCGGGCATCGTCCGACGCGTAGACCTCGGCCAGGGCGCGCAATTCGGAGTTCGAGCCGAAGACGAGGTCGTTACGGGTACCGGACCACTTCACTTCTCCCGTCGCAGCGTCCTTGCCTTCGTAGATGCCGTCCTCCGACGTCGGAACCCACTCTGTGCCCATGTCGAGGAGATTGACGAAGAAGTCGTTGGTCAAAGTGCCCGGACGCGTAGTCATGACTCCGTGTTCGGACTGCTTGTGGTTTGCTCCCAGCGCTCGAAGACCGCCGACCAGCACGGTCATCTCGGGCGCACTGAGAGTTAACAGGTTCGCCCTGTCGACCAAGGAATACTCGGCCGGAAGACGCTGGCCTTTACCCATGTAGTTGCGGAATCCGTCCGACCTGGGTTCGAGAGCGGCGAACGACTCGACGTCCGTCTGGTCCTGGGCAGCATCTGTACGCCCCGGAGTGAACGGCACCGTGACATCGTGGCCGGCGCTCTGCGCGGCACGTTCGACGGCGGCACACCCGCCGAGGACGACGAGGTCGGCGAAGGAGATTCTCGCTGTTCCCGCGGCATCGAAGTCTTCCTTGATGCCTTCCAGAACACGAATGGCGATTGCCAGTTCATCCGGTTCGTTGACCTCCCATCCGGCCTGTGGCTGCAGGCGAAGACGACCCCCGTTGGCTCCTCCACGCTTGTCACTGCCCCGAAACGACGACGCTGCAGCCCATGCTGTGGAAATCAACTGTGGTCCGGTCAGTTCCGAACCGAGGATGACGGTCTTCAGCTTTGCGATGTCGGCTTCGCCGACCGGTTCATGATCACGCGCCGGGATCGGGTCCTGCCACAGGAGGGTCTCGCTAGGGACTTCTGGTCCGAGGTAGCGGGAGACGGGCCCTAGGTCACGGTGGGTCAGCTTGAACCAGACCTTCGAGAACTCCTCTGCCAGTTCCTCCGGGTGATCGAGCCAACGTCGAGTGATCTGCTCGTAGATCGGGTCCACACGCATCGCGATGTCGCTGGTCAGCATCATCGGAGCGTGCCGCTTGGCCGGGTCGGCAGGGTCGGGAACGAGATCGAAAGCAGCGCCGTCCTTCGGACGCCACTGCCATGCACCACCCGGACCCTTGTGGACCTCCCACTCGTAGCCGTACAGCGTCTCGAGGAAAGTGTTGTCCCAGGTCGTCGGAGTCGGCGTCCAGGTACCTTCGATGCCACTGGTGATGGCATCTGCGCCGACGCCCGTGCCGTAGCTGTTCTTCCAGCCGAGACCCATCTGCTCGAGCGGTGCGGCCTCTGGCTCTGGGCCTACGTGTGGCTCGGGATCGGCTGCACCATGAACCTTGCCGAAAGTATGGCCGCCGACTGCCAACGCGGCGGTTTCGATATCGTTCATCGCCATCTTGCCGAACGTGTCGCGGATGTCGACGGCGGAACCCGCGGGATCGGGTTCGCCGTTCGGGCCCTCGGGGTTGACATAGATCAGACCCATTTGGACAGCGGCCAGAGGATTCTCCAGTTCCCGCTCGCCCGTGTAGCGCTCGTCGCCGAGCCATGTCTGTTCCGGACCCCAGTAGACATCCTCGTCGGGCTCCCAAACGTCGACGCGGCCGCCGGCGAAGCCGTAGGTCGGCAACCCCATCGACTCGATCGCTACGTTGCCGGTGAGGACGATGAGATCGGCCCATGAGAGCTTGTTGCCGTACTTTTTCTTGACAGGCCAGATCAGTCTGCGAGCCTTGTCGAGACTTGCGTTGTCCGGCCAGCTGTTCAGCGGAGCGAATCTCTGCATTCCCGCGCCTGCACCGCCGCGTCCATCCTGGATCCGGTAGGTGCCCGCCGCATGCCAGGCCATACGTACGAAAAATGGTCCGTAGTGACCGAAGTCCGCAGGCCACCACGGCTGTGAGTCGGTCATCAATGCCGCAAGGTCAGCCTTGACCTCGGCAAGATCGAGCTTGGCGAACTCTGCGGCGTAGTCGAAGTTCCCGCCCATCGGGTTACCCACAGCTGGGTTCTTCTTGAGAATCCGCAGATTGAGGCTCTGTGGCCACCAATCACGGTTGCTCCCACCCTCACTCGGGTGTAGCTGCCGATCGTGTAGAGCTGGGCAGGCGCCTCCCTCTTGGGGCTGGTCCTGATTCATTTCTTTTTCGCGAGTGGTGTGGTCTTCGGACACGAGATTCCTTCCGGGGCTGACGGATCGAACCGATCATGAATGTGATCGTGAACTCTGTGGGGACTTGCAATCGGGGCAGATGCCCCAGAACACGACCTCGGCTTCGGATACCGCGAATCCCCGAGTGTCGGACGCGGTGAGACACGGAGCCGATCCGACCGTGCAATCGACGTCGGAAATGGCCCCGCACGAGGTGCACACGAGGTGGTGGTGGTTGTCGCCGACTCTGGACTCGTACCGCGCGACGGAACCGGCGGGTTGGATGCGTCGAACGAGCTGTGCGGCCGTCAATGCGCTGAGCACGTCGTAGACGGCCTGTCTCGAGACGACCGGCAGTACAGCGCGAACTACGGCATGGATGGACTCGGTGTCCGAGTGCGGGTACGTGTGCACCGCGTCGAGTACTTCGATGCGAGGGCGCGTGACACGAAGTGCTGCATCGCGCAACATCTCCCGGTAGTGGGCCCTCGAGGTCACCCCTGTGATACGACTCTCATTTCTTGAACAAGTCAAGTATTCGCCCGATGGTTCGAAGCCTCCGTCGATCTCGAACTCGTGGTAGACAGATCGCGTTCGGTTGAGCGTTCGAGGTCGGGTGGTCGGAGATGGTGGGCAACAGTAGCGTGTGGTCGCGCCCGAACCAATCGATGCGCCCGTCGTCGATCGTCAGCGTCCTGTTCGTTCTCGGCATGGTGACCAGTTGGCTTTTGCTGTACTCGGTCAGCATTCTCGGTGCGCTGTGGAGAATGCGGGAGCCCAACGCGCCGGCCCCAGTGCTGAGCGTGTCGGATCAACGTGCCGACCTTGTTGTGCTGGCGGTCCAAATGTCGTTGGGGTTCATAGCCATCGGGCTGACACTCCTCCTACGACGACGTACTCTCGCCGCAGTGTTGCCCGAGCGCCGCGGAACCGCTCTCGATGCGTCCATCGCATGGTGCGCGGCCATCGCAGGTGCATCAGCGGTCGTGTTGGTTCTCGGCCAGCTAGGTCTCGTGCGGTTCGACTTCTCGGTGCCGGCGGTGGTGGCGTCCCCATGGTTGGCGGTTGCTTCGGCGTTGGCCACCGGGTTGCGTGAAGAGCCACTCCTAGCGGCGCTGCCCGTTCTCCTTCTTGCGGGTCGTTTGCCGATCGGATGGATTATGGTTCTCGCCGCCACCATGCGGGGCCTGCTCTACGTTTACCCCGGCTTCGGGGGGTTCGTGTGGGCGTTCCTATGGGGCGCAGCCGCGGTGTGGGTCTACTTCCGGTTCCGAAGACTGTGGGTCCTCATACTTCTCCACGGTCTGGTGATGAACATGCAAGCGCTCGACCGTGTCATCTCCGACGACAACGCAGCGACCATTTTGCAATGGTGCAACATACTGGTCCTTTTCGGTGCGTTGCTGTATTGGCTCGTACCTCGTGCGCTCGACGCGGTGCTGCCGGGCGAATCGGAGACCCCGTCCGTCGACGGACACACCGGCTCGGACGCGGTCGCCGTGCACGACGTTCCGCCGACAGTGCAGCTTCCCACCGAAGATGCAGACAGAGTGTGACCGGTCGAGCGATCGAAAGAGATTGTGGGATATGGCAATGAGCACAAGGCGATCAGCCCGACGCCTCGGTGAGTCGTTGCCTGGCATCGGTATATGTATGGGCGCCGGGGTAGGTATCACTATCGGCGTCGCCGTCGGCGGCGCGCCCGGTATAGCGGTCGGAATCGTTGTGGGCGCAGGTCTGGGACTGGTTGGGGGGTCGATCGCGTCGTTATGTGGACCCGGTATTCGTGCGAGAGCTCGGCGTCGCGCGATGAGTAGGATGTAGCAACCGTTCCGCACACCGACCGAGGAGTTGTCGATGCCCGAGTTCGACCAGCAGGTCGTCGCGGCGTTCGGCATCCATTGTGGCGTTTCCGGTGGTCGATCCAGCGGCGAAGTTCTGTGCAACGTTCGCGTAGTGAAATCCGTCCCGACATGGATTCTGTCGTGATCGCGGCCGAACGGCTGGAACGTTCGTCGATCGTGTCCGCATTGTCGGAATTCGATTCTCAGCGGATGGCGGTCGGCGACATGCGAACAGCCGCTGTGGCGATAGCTATCGGTGGTGAACCGAACCGACGACGGATGCTTCTCACCATGCGTCCCTCGCGTCTGCGAGCTCATCCGGGGCAGTTCGCCTTGCCAGGAGGTGGCATCGACCCGGGGGAGTCGGCGGAGGACGCTTGCCTGCGTGAACTAGGCGAGGAGCTGAACCTGCATGTTTCTCCGCAGGACATCCTTGGCCGGCTCGACGATTACAGCACTCGATCGGGGTATGTGATCACGCCTTTCGTCGTGTGGGTGGGCGATACGTTGAAGCAGGTCGTGCCGAACGTGGTCGAGGTAGAGATGGTGTACGAGGTCGACGCTTCGGAGATCGATACAGACCCGAGGTTCGTGGCGATCCCAGAATCGGACCGGCCCGTGATCCAGTGGCCGTTCCGAGATTCGCTGGTACACGCCCCGACCGGTGCAGTCGTTCACCAGTTCCGCGAAGTCGTTTTCCATCGGCGTCACACTCGCGTGGCAGACTTCGAGCAACCGGTGTTCGCGTGGCGGTGACTTTTCACCCCGCGTGTGGGTACCAGTCCGGCCTCAATCAGGGCGTCGACGACAAAGGATCGAGGTGTGGGTGGTGAGCGATCCGGGTTCCGATGCCGATCTCAGCAGCAGAATTCTCACCGTGCCCAACGTGCTCAGCACGCTTCGGTTGCTGGCGATTCCACTGTTCCTCTATCTGCTCCTCGTTCCTGAGGCAGACGGATGGGCGCTGACAGTTTTGTTGCTCAGCGGAGCAACCGATTGGCTCGACGGAAAGCTTGCACGGGCGCTCGATCAGTCATCGCGATTGGGTGCGCTTCTCGACCCGTTGGTGGATCGACTGTCGGTCGTGAGCGCGCTCGCTGCATTCGTTGCCCGTGGGATCATCCCGTGGTGGGTGGCGGCGATTCTGATCGGACGCGACCTCGTCCTCGCAGGTACTTTGCTGATCTACCGCAGGCGCGGACTACCGCCCCCAGAGGTGATCTATCTGGGGAAAGCAGCAACCTTCGTGATCATGGTCGCACTACCAGTACTTCTCGGCGCCACCGGAGAATCGGTGGTGGCGGACGTGCTCACGCCGATCGGATTCTCGCTGATCATTTGGGGGACGGCACTTTATGCCTGGACCGGAGTGCTTTACACCTACAAAGCATCGATCGTGGCGAAGACGATCCCGAGGAGCCAGAATCAGCGTGTTTCGTGATGCGTAAACCACCGATACGCAACCCGACGCCTTCACTGCTGAAGTCATTGATGAGCGAGCACCTCGACCCAGGGTATGCAGCGGCTTCGGCGACCAAGGCGTCGAGAACCCCACGCCGGACCCCTACAGACGTGGTTCTTGCCGTCGTCGGCGTAGTACTCATAGGCAGTGTCTTCGGTGTGGCGCTGTCCCGGGTCGACGTCCTCAGGTCGGACGCGTCCGGTCAGGTGCACGACTTGGTGGAGACCGTACGCGAGGCAGAAAGCCGGTCCGACACTATGGAACGAACTCGGGCGACTCTCGCCGGCGAGGTCGAGTCGGCCCGGTCGAGCGTCCTACAGAGCGACAACGACGGCGCATCGATTCTGAGTTCGCTGAGGCGAATCGAGTCTGCGGCAGGTGCTGAAACCTCGTCCGGGGCAGGCATTGCCGTTGTGGTCACCGAGCCGCCCGCATCGGAAAACCTGTCCGACGTTTCACAGAAGAAACGTGGAAGGTCTGCGGCCACTGTGCTGGATCGAGATCTTCAAGTGGTCGTGAATTCACTGTGGGCGAGTGGTGCCGAGGCGATTGCCGTCAACGGTATTCGAATCGGCCCGAACGTAACGATCAGACAGGCGGGTGGCGCCATGCTGGTAGACAACCATCCGGTCTTCTCCCCGTACGAGGTCGACGCAATCGGGTCGCCTGAGCAGCTTCAGGTTCGATTCGCGGTAAGTGATGCCCACCTGAGAATGTCAGCGCTCACTCAGCTCTACGATGTCGGGTTCGAAGTGCGGTCCGAGGATTCACTCGAACTGCCCGCAGCCGCAATCAGGACTGCACCGCGTGCACAGCAGGAAGGCGGAAGGTGACACAGGAACGTAACGAAGGGGCAGCGAATTCTATGTCCGACGACCGTGCCACACATGCTATGAACAGGCGAGGCGGCGGGCTGGTTCTGCTGGCATTCCTGGCTCTCGGGATCGGGGTGCTGATCGGAACCGTGTCCGGCCCGCAGATTCCCGGAGCAGTCGCTCCCTATCTACCGATCGCCGTAGTCGCTGCGCTCGATGCGGTGTTCGGCGGACTCAGAGCTTATCTGGACGAAATCTTCGATTCGAAGGTCTTCGTCGTCTCGTTCGTCTTCAACGTGCTCGTCGCAGCACTCATCGTGTGGCTGGGAGATCAGCTCGGAGTGGGTACACAGCTGTCGACGGCCATCGTCGTGGTTCTAGGCATCCGGATCTTCGGTAATGCCGCAGCCTTGCGTCGTCGACTGTTCGGGGCCTGACCGCAGTGGCAAGAGAGGGAAAGCACGAGTTCCACGCCGATCGGCGCCGACGCAGGGCGATCGTGTTCGGTTCGTTGACGATCGTGTTGATGATCGCCCTCGGGATCGGTTTGGCGGCGCAGGTTCGCGTGAACGACAGCGAGAACTCACTCGACAGCGCGCGTCCTGGAGATCTTCTCGTCCTTCTGGACAATTTGGGTCGTCGAGAAGCAGCGCTCCGTGAAGACATCACGTCGCTACAGGACACCCTGGTGACACTGCAGCAGGAGGATGGCGGCTCTGGTGCCGCGCTCACAGAAGCGCGCGAGCGTCTCGACGCCTTGTCGGTACTCGTAGGGACCGTGCCTGCAACGGGTCCCGGCATCGTGATGACGATAGAAGACCCGCGGACCGGCGTCGGTTCGGAGGTTCTCGTGGACGCGTTGCAAGAGCTGCGAGCGGCGGGCGCGGAAACGGTGCAGATCGCAGGCAGTGACAACGATGGGGTTCGTATCGGATTGGACTCGTGGATCGCGGGGAGTGCAGGGGCGGTCGTTGTGGACGGACAGAAGGTAAGCGCACCGTTCGTCTACACCGCAGTCGGCGATCCGGCGACGCTGGCCGCAGCGTTGGATATTCCTGGCGGGGTGGTCGATACGGTCGCCAGGAATGGAGGTCAATGCCGGATTACCCAATCGAAGCAGGTCACCGTGTCCGCCTTGCGAGACTCATGATCACGTCAATACGCTCATCGAGCAAAACCCAGCATCACCGCCCGGTGAGCTGAGATGAAAGGACTGCCGAATTGAGCGAGATCGAGCTGCCTACCGATTTGTTCTACACACCCGAACACGAGTGGGTGCAGCGAGTGGGCCCATCCAGCGTTCGGGTTGGTATCACCGACTATGCACAGGCGCAATTGGGTGATGTCGTGTTCGTACAGCTGCCTTCTGTCGGTGACGACGTCGTCGCCGGGTCCTCCATGGGCGAGGTCGAATCGACCAAAAGTGTGTCCGACGTGTTCGCGCCTCTGACCGCCAAAGTTATTGCCGTCAATGAAGATTTGGAGGCAGATCCGGAAAAGGTGAATTCGGGACCTTACACCGATGGGTGGTTGGTCGAGCTGGAGGTCTCCTCGGTAGAGGATTTGGACGCGGCAGTGTCAGAGATGCTCGATGCGGGCGGATATGCTGCCACTACGACCGAGTAACCAGCGGACGCGAGCTGAAGCAACCGTCTACACCCATGCCCGTCCGCAAGGTACGGTCGTTGTTGTGCAGTTGTCGTGTCGGGGCGCAGGTCCGTAGGAACACAGAACAAGCAAACTATTTTTGCGATGACCGTGGTGTGAGTCGCCAGGGTGCAGAGGACTGAGAAGGAGAAACGGTGAGCGAGAACGACAACGACGGCATCTACGGAGAGTCGCCAGCGGAAACAACTTCGGTTTTTCGTGCGGATTTCTTGCAGGAGCTGGATAACTCGGCGACGAGCCAGACCTCGGAGGCCCCGGTGTCGGGCGTGGAAGGCCTGCCCGTCGGATCTGCTCTTCTCGTCGTGAAGAGAGGGCCCAATGCAGGGTCTCGATTCCTGCTGGACCAGCCGACGACTTCTGCCGGCCGTCATCCGGACAGTGACATCTTTTTGGACGATGTCACTGTGAGCCGGCGTCATGCCGAGTTCCGTCAGGACGAGGACGAGTTTCAGGTGGTCGACGTCGGAAGCTTGAACGGAACCTATGTCAACCGCGAGCCTGTCGACTCGGCTGTGCTCACCAACGGTGACGAGGTCCAGATCGGCAAGTTTCGCCTGGTATTCCTGACCGGTCCACGCGGCGGCGCCGGATCCCAGGTCGGCGAATCGTCTGCGGGTGCGGGCAGCCAGTGACCGCCGTCGGGCAGCAGTCTCCTGGGGGGATGTCGATTGGCTCCGTCCTCGATCGACTTCGGCCCGACTTTCCTGATGTCACGATTTCGAAGATTCGATTCCTCGAAGCGGAGGGGTTGATTTCGCCCGAGCGCACAGCGTCCGGCTACCGCCGTTTCTCGATCGCCGATTGCGAGCGATTGAGATATGTGTTGACGGCGCAGCGAGATCAATACCTTCCGCTGAAGGTGATCAAAGAGCAGCTCGAAGCCATCGATAGCGGCGTCGCGCGAGTCGAGCGTGCAGAGGATGCGCCTCGTCGACCGCGTGGCCTGAGTATCGCTCCTGGTGAGGTGTCACCTGAAGAGTTTCTCGCCGATCGTGAGGTCAGAGTCAGTAAGGCCGACCTCATGGAACGGGCGGGTGTCGACGAGGCATTCGTGACAGAACTCATTCGAGGCGGCCTACTGACGCCGGGCCAGGCCGGTTTCTACGATGAGGGCTCGATAACTCTCGCGCGGACTGCGAAAGCGATGTTGCAATTCGGTCTCGAGGTCCGGCATCTGCGTGCCTTCAAATTGGCTGCCGATCGAGAAGCCGGTTTGGTAGCGCAAATCGCCGGACCAGTTGCGAAGGGCCGAGATGCCGGAGCACGGGACCGAGCCGAAGAAATGATCAGAGAGCTGGCTGCGCTGTCTTTGACGCTGCACACTTGTCTGGTCAAAGCTGCGGTGCGCGGTGCGCTCGACCGCTGAGCGTTCGCCGCGTTTCGTGTTCATCCCTAGGCCAGCCTCCGCCTGGCGGTCGATTCCAATAGACTTGGATGCAGTGGGCGGACCCAGGCCTGCGGCCCGATTTTCAACGCATATGGGAGGCAGAGGCAATGAGTGAGATGCGTGTTGTCGGTATCCGTGTCGAGCAGCCTCAAAATCAGCCTGTCCTGTTGCTGCGCGAAGCCGATGGAGAGCGGTACCTACCCATTTGGATCGGGCAGACCGAAGCTGCCGCCATCGTGCTCGAACAGCAGGGCGTGCAGCCGGGCAGGCCATTGACGCACGACTTGATCAAGGACTTGATCGGCGCTTTGGGACACACGTTGAAGGAAGTTCGCATCGTGGACCTTCAGGAGGGCACGTTCTATGCTGATCTGGTCTTCGACAAGGACATCCGAGTTTCGGCCCGTCCTTCGGACTCCATCGCGATCGCGTTGCGGGCGGGCGTCCCGATCTTTGCCGAGGAGCCTGTCCTCTCCGAAGCGGGACTCCTGATGCCCAACGAGCGCGAAGACGAAGTCGAGAAGTTCAAGGAGTTCCTGGAGTCGGTTTCGCCGGACGATTTCAAAGCCACGGACGGCTGATTTCCTCGATTCGGTAACGAAAGAGTCTCAACCTCAACTTTAGGTTCAGGTTTACGGCGCGTTGCGTTGATTGTCTCTCCTCGGCCCAATAGCGTTCCCGTTGTGAAGTACGAAGTCGACGATCGTGTGTCGTCGGTTCGCACCGGGGCGTAGTCTTGCCGGATAGCGGAGTGGATTTCACGCAGAAGTACACCGGGATAGCCACCCGGTCGGACCGCTATCGTCATGGTCCGGACAGCAGCGTCGAGACATCCGAAGAGGGAGCAAGTAAGTGGAAGATCAGCCGCAGGGACGCCACCATAGTTCAGCGGGCGCGATGCCGGACGGTGCTGAATCGGTGGATACCTCGAATGCAGATCTGCCGGCGCAGCCCCCATCGGACGCCACGACGACGCCCCTAGTGCCCGACTTTCAGCCGGGGTTGTTCCCGGACGATTCCGTTCCGGACGAACTCGTGGGATACCGAGTCCCGAGCGCATGCCAGATTGCCGGCATCACCTATCGTCAGCTCGACTATTGGGCGCGTACCGGGCTGGTGGTTCCGTCCATTCGCAGTGCAGCGGGTTCGGGTAGTCAACGGCTGTACTCGTTCAAGGACATGCTGGTTCTCAAGATCGTCAAGCGTTTACTCGACACCGGCATTTCTCTGCAGAACATACGAGTAGCGGTAGATCACCTTCGCAAGCGCGGCGTTGGAGACTTGGCAAACATCACCCTGTTCTCCGACGGCACCAGTGTGTACGAGTGCACGTCCGCGGAGGAAGTAGTCGATTTGCTGCAGGGCGGCCAAGGGGTGTTCGGTATCGCCGTCAACGGAGCGATGCGCGAACTGACTGGTCTGATCGCCGACTTCCCAGCCGAGCGTGCAGACGGCGGAGAGTCCGAGACGAGTCCCGAAGATGAACTCGCGTCCCGCCGCAAGACTCGGGCCAGCCGCAAGACAGGATAGACTTCGAGCGTCGCGCTTGCGCGGGAGAGTTCCGGGACAGCCAGTCTCGGACGCCGAAGGAGCAATACCTCCCCGTCAATCTCTCAGGCACACGGACCGTGTGAGCTTCGACGTCTCTGGAAAGTGATGGGAGTACCCATCCGCCCAAGGTGAAAAGACGGCCGGACAGCTCCTCGAGTCCGGATCGGCTGAATCTCTCAGGCGCTCGTTTCGGTGAGCACGCGACAGAGGGGGAGGATCCGACCCTGTCGTACGCACACCTTGGAGCGCCCCGTGACCGAAAGTTCTTCCAGCACAGCTGATCCGCAATCGGTGAAGGCAGTGTTCGCCGACCGACACATTGGTCCGGACAGTAGCGAACTCGAACAAATACTTCAGGTTGTCGGCGTCGCGTCGTTGGATGAACTTGCGGCCCGTGCGGTGCCGAAGTCGATTCTCGATCTCGCGTCGTCTTCAGGTATCAGTGACGGTCTCGAAACTCTGCCGGAGCCGGTGGGCGAACATCAGGCCCTTGCCGAGTTGGCGGCCCTCGCCTCACAGAACACAGTGGCGACGTCGATGATCGGTCTCGGCTACTACGACACGCTGACGCCCCCGGTGTTGACTCGCGGAATACTCGAAAACCCAGCGTGGTATACCGCGTACACGCCTTACCAGCCGGAGATAAGTCAAGGTCGCTTGGAGGCGCTGCTCAACTTTCAGACGATGGTGTCCGATCTGACCGGCATGGAAGTGGCCAACGCGTCGATGCTCGACGAGTCCACTGCGGCCGCCGAGGCCATGACGCTTCTTCGCCGGGCGAATCGTAAGTCGACGTCATCGCGTTTCCTCGTGGACATCGATGTGTTCCCGCAGACTCATGCGATCCTCCGAACCAGGGCTGAGCCGCTGGGCATCGAATTGGTGTTCACCGATCTGGCCAAGGGTCTTCCCGAAGGTGACTTCTTCGGTGTACTTGCGCAGACGCCCGGTGCCTCGGGTGCGTTGGTCGACCACACGGACACGATCACGCGAGCACACGAGGCAGGTGCGCTCGTTGCGATCGGGGCAGACCTGTTGGCGCTGGCTTTGCTCACCCCGCCCGGTGAAGCGGGCGCGGACGTATGTTTCGGCACCACTCAGCGCTTCGGTGTACCTATGGGTTACGGCGGACCACACGCCGGGTATCTGGCAGTGCGTTCGCAACATTCGAGGCAGCTTCCAGGCCGTCTGGTCGGGGTGTCAGTCGACGCGGACGGAGACCTCGCCTACCGGCTTGCCCTGCAGACCAGGGAACAGCACATCCGTCGCGAGAAGGCGACCTCGAACATCTGCACCGCTCAGGTTCTGCTGGCGATCGTGGCGGCTATGTACGCCAGCTATCACGGAAGCGAGGGACTGCGAGCGATTGCGCGCCAAGTGAATTCGCACGCACGACGGCTTGCCGGCAGCCTTTCGGGTTCTGGCGTGGAATTGGTTTCGAGCCATTTTTTCGACACGGTCACGGCGATCGTTCCGGGACGCGCGCAAGGCATCGTTGATGCGGCCAAGGGTGCCGGTATCAATCTCCGATTCATCGATGCCGACAGAGTCGGAGTGTCCTGCGACGAGGCCACCACTTCAGCCCAGGTCGACGCCGTTCTGCGAGCCTTCGAAGCGGGTGACTCCGTTTCCGAGTCGATCGAGTCCATTCCGGCGAGCCTGGTGCGAACTTCGGAGTTCTTGACCCACCCGGCTTTCACTCGCCACCGCTCCGAGACCTCGATGCTCCGCTACCTGCGGATGCTCTCGGACAAAGACATTGCGCTCGACAGAAGCATGATCCCTCTCGGCTCGTGCACGATGAAACTCAATGCAACCGCGGAAATGGAGTCGATCACCTGGCCACAATTCGCACGGCTGCACCCCTTCGCTCCCGATGACGACACGGTAGGAATACGTTCTGTCATAGCCGATGTCGAGAAGTGGTTGGTCGACATCACCGGTTACGACGCCGTGAGTCTGCAGCCCAACGCGGGAAGCCAGGGGGAATATGCAGGATTGCTCGCTATCCGTAACTATCACCTCGGGCGGGGGGACAGTCACCGTGACGTCTGCCTGATTCCGTCGAGCGCACACGGCACGAATGCTGCCTCTGCCGTCATGGTGGGTATGAAGGTCGTCGTGGTGGCATGCCGTAGCAATGGCGATGTCGATGTCGACGACCTACGGGCCAAAATCGATCAGCATTCCGGTTCGTTGGCGGCGATCATGATCACCTATCCGTCGACCCACGGTGTCTACGAGCACGAGATCGACGACATCTGCGCACTCGTGCACGATGCAGGCGGTCAGGTGTACGTGGACGGGGCAAACTTGAATGCTCTTGTCGGCCTTGCCCGCCCGGGCCGTTTCGGTGGTGACGTAAGCCATCTGAATCTGCACAAGACGTTCTGCATTCCGCACGGTGGCGGCGGCCCCGGTGTCGGTCCGATCGGAGTACGCAGTCACCTGCAGCCATACCTTCCCGGGCACCCCCTACGAGCCGACCTCGGGGGCGGTCCCGCGGTTTCGGGCGCGCCGTTCGGCAGCGCGTCGATCCTCACCATCACGTGGGCATACATCCGCATGATGGGCGCGGTGGGACTGCGTCGCGCGACGCTCACCGCCATCGCGTCGGCAAACTACATAGCCCGGCGTCTGGACGAGCACTTTCCGGTTCTCTACACCGGCGACAACGGGATGGTCGCGCACGAGTGCATCCTCGATCTTCGAGGGTTGACCAAAGCGACGGGCGTCACGGTCGACGATGTCGCCAAGCGTCTTGCCGACTATGGGTTCCATGCGCCGACGATGAGCTTCCCCGTCGCAGGCACCTTGATGGTCGAGCCGACCGAGAGTGAAAATTTGGACGAGATCGACGCCTTCTGCGATGCCATGATCGCGATCCGCGCTGAGGTCGATCGAGTCGGCGCAGGGGAGTGGCCAGTGGAAGACAACCCACTTCGCGGTGCGCCGCACACTGCAAAAAGCCTCGTGGGTGAATGGAATCACCCATATTCGAGGGCTGAGGCAGTGTTCCCCGACGCAGTGAACGGAAGGGCGAAGGTCTGGCCGTCAGTGCGAAGAATCGATGGGGCACACGGAGATCGAAACCTCGTGTGCTCATGCCCGCCGATCGAGGCCTTCGCCTGAATCTATGCTCCGACGAGTTGCAGCATCGAGATTTCCGGTGGTGCTGCAACTCGTACAGGAGGGCCCCACGCTCCGGCGCCGCGCGTGGTGAACAGGGTCGTGCCGCCGATTCGGTCCAGTCCCTCGACGCTTGGCTGCTGTAGCGGCACCAGATAGCGCAGCGGCCAAATCTGACCCGCATGGGTGTGTCCGGACACTTGCATGTCCACTCCCATTTCGGAAGCCTCGTGCGCCTGCTTGGGTTGGTGGGCCAGGAGAAGGACGAATCGATCGGACTGACGCCCTTCGAGGGCAACGGTCAGATCTGGTTCGTAAGGCGCGGGTGCTGTCGCGTCGTTGATACCGGCGATGTCGATGCTTACGCCGTTTCGCGTCACTTCCTGGCGATCGTTTCGCAAAACGGTGATCCCCAGAGTCGACCACAAGTCGAGCCACTTGCCACCGTCGTTGGCGTAGAACTCATGGTTACCACTGACTCCGAAGACGCCCAGTGGTGCCGAATACTCGCGTAGCGGTCCCAGATCGGAGCCGACGAGATCGACGGTCCCATCGATGAGATCACCGTCCAGCAAGATCAGATCCGGGGCCTGCGCATTGATATCGTCGACGACCTTCTGAACGAAGGATTCCCCGCGGGCCGGTCCGACATGAAGGTCGGACACCAACGCGACTCGCAGCCCGTCGAATTCCGCCGGAAGTCGCTCGAGGGCAACCGTCGTAATAGTGATCCGCGGTTCGCTTGCTTCGAATACTCCATACGTGACTGCGGCGACGGACGCGACGGCAATCAGAGCAGAACCAAGTCTGTTCACCCGAAACCGGATAGCACCGGATTCGCGCCCGCGCAGCGACGACACGATACGGACCCCGAGGGTGACAATCCCGACGAGCAGGGTTCCCAAAACCAGATACAGAATCACAGCAAGCCAAGTGAGTCCGAGGAATCCCGGCAAGCGAGCCCAACTCGGATCGAACAACCCGCCCGAACCGATACCCACGAGTGCCAGTGCCCACATGATTGCGAATACGGCACCTGCGACCAAAGAATAGGGCCGGGGGAGTCGAGTCCCGCGTACGAAACGGAGATGAATCACCAGGCATACCAATGCGAGGAAGATACCGAACGCAAGAAGTCGAGTCATGTTTCAGTACAAGAACTTTCCGAGAAGTGCAGCTAGGTCGGATCCGTCCGAAGACGGAACGGTGGTGAACGTGCCACCGGTGACCGTGGACACCGCCTCCAAGGGAGCAGTGTCGGTATTGGTTCCGATCGATACGACATCGACCGCTACAGGTCTGGCCGGATCGACAAGCCTGGTGATATCGGTCAACACACTCTCGGACGAGTCCGCCGGATCGTCGTTCGGGCCGTCTGTGATGATGAGGATGCTGTTCGGTCTTCCCGGGACGAAACCTTCGAGTGCAGCACGGTATGCCGCGGTCATCGACGGGTAGGTCGAGGCTACGTTCTCAGGTTTCAGGCTCTGTGCCGCAGCGATGAGCGCTTGCCGTCTGCTACCGGCAGGAAGCTGTTCAGCCACCGTGCCGGTGGGAACCAATATCCGATACGAGCGATCCTTGACGAGATCCTTGCTGTCGGACCACAAACCCAGTTCGGTCGAATCGATAACTGCGTCGAACTGCGCAGTGAGTGCAGATGCAACGTTCTGCAGACGCGATCGACCACCTTCTTCGGTGTCCATCGATGTCGATACATCTATGACAACTGTCGATCGACGCTCTGCTGCAGGATTCGTCACGGCGTCGAGCAATGCTGTGTGGACGTCGGGTCCGGTTGGTGCGCCGAGCGGCGACGATCCAGGAGAGTCGTATCCCGCGTCGGTGAACATCCTCGAGTTCTCTGCTTGGAGAATGAACTCGACGAATTGGGCGCCGGCACGCCTGAGGGTCTCGTTCACCCAAGACCCGGACATGATGACCGACGGATAGTCGATCGACACCGTAGAGCCGGGTGGCGCATATCCCGTCAGTTCACTCTGACCGGACATACCGAGTTGTTGTTCGGTCACCGGAACCGAGTGAACGTCGGCGTTTGGCGAGAGCCCCCCTGCCAACCTGGACAACGCCATATCTGTCGAGTCGGGTACCACCGCCGCAACCCCGCGATCTGTCGTCGCAAGGGCGGCCAAAGTCGACCTTGTCGGCGACTGCAGCGGTAGCTGCAGAGGTGTCGTCTGCACATCGGACGAGGGGTTTGCCGACGATCCGACGGCGGCGAGAACGGCGGTCGTCGCATCGGAGTCCGGTCCGACGGGGAGTTGTATTCGGAGCCCACCCCATCCTGGCAGCGAAAGGCCGAGCAACGACTCCGGATTGCTCTGCAGTGCAGGGAGATCGGCCCAACCGACACCCTTCGCGTCCAGTGCCGCAGTCAACTGAGGAGGACTCGCGAGCACAACAGGGGTGCTCGCAATCGTTTTCGGCGTCCCGTCGACGGTTCCAGCCGGAAGCGCGGTGACCGAGTTGGACGAACGTGGTATCCACAGCGCAGGGATCGGTCCGAGGGCCGAGGCGTCCCAGCTTTGCTCGCCCGCTGCCAGAGCACCGGCGACAGCAGTCGAATCTGCCACCTCCACCGCGACAGAAATGCAGTGATCGCGAACGACGGGCCCGGTGGCGGCGAATCGTGTCGCGAGGTCGGTAACCTGCGAGGCGATATCGGGATCGACCGTGACCGACAACGTTTCGGCACCCTCGACGCAGGTCTCCGCCGCAGCAGCACCTTGATCGGCTATCCGATCACGCAATTCGAACCACCCGAACACGGCGAGCACCACCACGATGATGGCGCCCACCGTGATCAATGGGCCTTTGCTGATACTCCGTATTCCACCGGAGTTGCGATGTTCACCCACGTGCGAAGGGTTACGAGACCGTCAGTTGCCCGCGGCCTTGTACTCGCGTCTGCGTCGATGCAGAATCGGCTCGGTGTATCCGCTCGGCTGCTTGGCCCCTTCGAAGATCAGCTCGCTGGCGGCCTGGAACGCGATGTTGGTATCGAAGTCCGGAGCCAAGTTCTTGTACGTAGGGTCGGACGCATTCTGGCGATCGACGATGGGGGCCATGCGTTCGAGGCTCGCACGGACCTGATCCTCGGTAACGATGCCGTGGCGCAGCCAGTTCGCGATGAACTGGCTCGAAATCCTCAGCGTCGCCCGATCTTCCATCAAAGCAATGTCGTTGATGTCGGGCACCTTGGAGCAACCGACACCGTGATCGATCCACCGTACGACGTAGCCGAGAATCGACTGTGCACTGTTGTCGATTTCCTTCTGCTTCTGCTCTTCGCTCCAGTCTGTAGCGGGGGCAAGCGGAATCTCGAGGATCTCGTCGACGGTCGCGCGCTTGGCCTGTGCCAACTCCAGCTGGCGGGCGAAGACGTCGACCTTGTGGTAGTGCAAAGCGTGCAAAGTGGCTGCGGTGGGAGAAGGAACCCATGCGGTGTTGGCGCCGGCCTTCGGGTGGTTGATCTTCTGCTCGAGCATGTCGTGCATGAGATCGGGCATCGCCCACATGCCCTTCCCGATCTGCGCCTTACCCTTCATTCCTGCCGCGAGGCCGGTATCGACGTTGAAGTCCTCGTACGCCGAGATCCACTTCTGAGCCTTCATCTCGCCCTTGGGGACCATTGCGCCGGCCTCCATCGAGGTATGGATCTCGTCGCCGGTGCGGTCGAGGAAGCCTGTGTTGATAAAGACCACCCGCTCCTTGGCTGCCAGGATCGAAGCCTTCAAGTTGACCGTGGTACGACGCTCCTCGTCCATGATGCCCACCTTGAGCGTGTTCTCCGGCAACCCGAGCACCTGCTCGACGCGCCCGAAGAGTTCTGCTGTGAACGCAACCTCATCGGGTCCGTGCATCTTCGGCTTGACGATGTACAGCGAACCGGTTCGGCTGTTGGAGAGAAGGTTGTCTGCGGTCAACGAGTGCATTCCGGTGAGCGAGGTGAACAGCGCGTCGAGGATGCCCTCGGGTACTTCGTTGCCATCGGCGTCGAGAATGGCATCCGAGGTCATCAAGTGTCCGACGTTGCGGACGAACAACAGTGAGCGCCCGTGCAGGGTGACCGGTGAGCCGTCGACTCCGGTGTACGTGCGATCAGGGTTCAGAACGCGAGTGAACGTCTTCCCGCCCTTGGAAACATTCTCGGCGAGATCGCCTCTCATCAATCCGAGCCAGTTGCGGTAGCCGAGAACCTTGTCGTCGGCGTCCACGGCCGCGACCGAGTCCTCGAAGTCCATGATGGTCGTTACTGCCGATTCGAGCAGCACATCCTTCACACCCGCCGCGTCGGTGGCACCGATCGGGCTGTTCGAATCGATCTGAATTTCGAAGTGCAAGCCGTTGTGCACGAACAGAATTGCTGTGGGTGCATCCGGCGTCCCCTGGTATCCGAGCAGCTGCGCCGCATCTTTGAGGCCGGTGGTGGTTCCGTCTGCAAGGGTGACCGTCAGCGAAACCGCGTCGATGACGTATCCGGTCGATCCGACGTGTGACCCGGACGCCAAGGGAGCTGCCTCGTCGAGGAAATCGCGAGCAAAGGCGATAACCTTGTCACCGCGCACCTTGTTGTAGGAGGTGCCCTTTTCGGCGCCGTCCGTTTCGGGGATGGCGTCTGTGCCGTACAATGCGTCGTACAAAGAGCCCCAACGGGCATTCGATGCGTTGATCGCGAAACGCGCGTTGAGAACGGGAACGACGAGCTGCGGTCCGGCCGTCGACGTGATTTCCGTGTCGACGCCCGTGGTGGCGACGTCGAAGTCGGCGGGTTCGTCGACGAGGTAACCGATTTCCTTCAAGAATGACTTGTAGGCCGCACGGTCGTAGTCGTTTCCGGCATGCTCACCGTGCCAGGCGTCGACCTTGCCCTGAATCTCTTCACGAACGGCCAAGAGCGCCTTGTTCTTGGGGGAGAGATCGGTTATTACCGCCTCGGCACCGGACCAGAAAGCCTCCGATTGCACACCTGTACCTGGAAGTGCCTCGTTCTGTACGAAGTCGTACAGCACCTTGGCGACTTGAAGACCACCGACACGAACTCGCTCAGTCATGAATTCCTCACTCTTTCCGGTCTGGGCGCCCAGAAGGGCGGTAAAACGACATCGGCATCAATGTTACTCGGCAGTAAGTCGGACACCGTACCCGCCGCTCACCAGTAGATTCTGGCATCGCATCGCAAGCTCCGAACGGAGAGGGGCAGCCCTGGCCGACAGGTCGGTTTGCGCGCGCACATACTCTGCCCGACCGGACGGTGTTTCGATCGCGATAGGCGAGAGGTTGTAGGCGGAGAGGTCGTACGGACTCGCACGCATATCGATCGTTCGAGCATCGAGCGCAAGTTCGAAACAGTCGAGTACAAGCTTCGAGTCGATCAACGGTGAAAGTTTGTAGCTCCACTTGTACAGATCCATGCTCGCGTGCACACAACCAGGTTGCTCTCGTTCGGTCCTGCTTGTCGGGGACAGGTCGAGAAAATTCTTGGGGGCTGCGTCGGGGGTGAAGAACCTGAACGCGTCGTAATGCGTGCAGCGAATATTCATGGACTCGACCACCGCATCGGTGCCATCGTGGCCGAGCCGAAGGGGCACCGACCCGTGTCGCAAGGCAGGCTGTCCGCCCCGATAGACCATCGCCCACTCGTGGAGCCCGAAACACCCCAGATTGGGTTGGCGCGCCATTGTCGCCTCGAGAAGGTCCCGGGTGAACACGATGGCCGAACGCCGCTGCTCGATCAGAGAGCGGCGTACCCGATAGCCGGAGTCCGGTCCGTCGACGGGTTCGTAGGACGCGAACGCCGCGTAGTCCTGAGCGGCTTCGCCGGTCAGTTCGACGTCGAACCCAGGGTTCCAACGCTTCAGGTGGCCGGGTTTGTAGCTGTAGTAGGTGAACAAGAAGTCGAGTACCGGATGTGTATTGCCCTGTGCCCGATCGTGCAGATATGTGCCGATCAAACGGTCGACCCGAGCCGAGTGGTCCGCACGTCTGGCGGTCCAGTCCGGCTCGGTCAACGTCGTCGCTATCTCGGTCGCTGAGGTCCGCATCATCGGTCGGCGCTCGTCATTTTTCAGTTCTCGCCACCGGAACGTGCCGGTGAGGACTGGCCCGGTGAAGGCCCTGCAATGCGGTGGGTGCCGTCACGGACGGTTCCGACGAACTCCTCGACCAAATCTTCCAGTGCCACGATCCCGATCGTCGTGCCCGAAGAGTCGCTCACCGAGCCCAGGTGGCTGCTGGCTCGCCGAAGTCGAGTCAACGCGTCGTCCAGCATCGTCTCGGAAGTGACCACCGGAAGTCTTCGAACCTCGGAACGCGGAATGACCGTTTCCGGACCAGCAGCGTCGTCGAGCATATAGCTCAGAACATCCTTCAGATGGAGATATCCGACCATCGATCCGTCCTCGGCTTGCACCGGGTATCGCGAGAAGCCGGTGGCGATCACTGCCTCCTCGACGGACCCGAGCGTAGGACCGGAGCCGGGTTCGAGGCCGGAGAGTCGAACGCTGCGGACCTTGGCGGATGGAATGAGCACCTCCGCCACCGTGCGCCCGGAGATGTCCAGCGCCTGGGTGAGGCGTCGGTGCTCCTCTTCGTCGATGAGACCTTCCGATCGTGACTCGCCGATCATCTGCGAAAGCTCGACGGCGGACACCGACGAATCCAATTCGTCTTTGGGCTCGATGCGCAGTGCACGCAAGGTGAGGTTGGCACACATGTTGTAAAACGCGATCAGCGGTTTGGCGAGTTTGATGAACATCAGGTGGATCGGAACGAGCAACATTGCCGTCTTCTCTGGGCCTGCGATGGCGATGTTCTTCGGGACCATCTCGCCGATGAGGATGTGCAACACCACGACCAGCGCCAGTGCAATGGTGAAGGCAATCGGGTGCAGCAGGCTTTCCGGAATTCCGACCAGATCGAGTGGCTTCTCGACCAGATGTGCCACCGCCGGCTCGCCGACGCGGCCGAGGAGGATGGAACAGATCGTGATTCCCAGCTGTGCCGCAGCGAGCATGAGGGACAAATTCTGACTGGCCTCGATTACCGATTTTGCATTCTTTTTTCCTTGCGCCAGCAAGGATTCGAGTCGGTCACGGCGCGCCGAAATCAGTGAGAACTCGGCTCCCACGAAAAACGCATTGCCTCCGAGAAGGAGGACGGCGAGAAGTACGGAGAGGTAATCACCCACGAGCTCTGTCCTCCGATCGGATCTGCTCTATCACGTCGGGTCCGACCGGTTGCAACATCACTCGATCGATCCGCCTGCCATCCATTCTGGTGACTCGACCTGCCCATCCACCATGCGTATCGGCAGGGTCTTCCTCAGGTGGATCAGGCAGGATCACGCGGTCACCTTCGACAGGAATACGTCCCAGTTCGGTCAACACGAGTCCGCCGATGGTGTCGTACTCGCCTTCCGGCGCCCGGTATCCGGTCGCGGCTGCCACTTCGTCGATTCGGAGTAGACCCGAGCACAGCCAACTGTCCCCGAACCGCTGGACGTCGATCTCGGGCTCGTCGTGTTCGTCCCTGACGTCGCCGATGATCTCCTCGATCAGGTCTTCCATGGTCACCAAGCCTGCTGTACCACCGTATTCATCGACTACGAGGGCAACTTGCATGCCATCGGAGCGAACGCGCTCCATCACCGAATCACCGTCGAGACTCGACGGCACGACCGGCACATCCTGCGCGAGAGAGTCCAGGCGAGTCGCGGAACGTTTGCCTATCGGAACGGTGAAAGCGTGTTTGATGTGTACGACACCAACGGTGTCATCGAGGTCTCCGTCGACTACCGGGAAACGCGAAAAGCCAGTTCTAGCTGCCGTTTCGATAAGGTCGGATACCGAGTCGGACACCGACAGCGACTCGACTTTGACCCGGGGCGTCATCAATTCTTCTGCGGATCGCTCGCCGAACTTCAGTGATCGGCCGACAAGTCTGGCGGTGCCCTCATCCAGTGATCCTTGCCGCGCAGATGTGCGCACGAGCGATCCCAGTTCACTCGCTGACCTCGCCGAGCGCAATTCTTCTGCAGGTTCGAGTCCGAGTCTGCGGACCAGCCAGTTGGCAGAGCCGTTGAGTCCGTTGATCGCCCAGCGAAATATCATCGAGAACCCGGACATCGCGCCTGCTGTCGCCCTAGCAGTTCCCATCGGCATTGCGATTGCGATGTTCTTCGGGACCAGTTCACCGAAGATCATCGAAAACGACGTCGCGATGATCAGCGCTGCGGCCAACGACACAGCAGATGCGACGGAGGTGGATGCGCCCAGTGCAGTCAGAACCGGAACGAAGAAGCCGGCGAGGACGGGTTCGGCGAGATAGCCGGTGATAAGTGTGGTGATGGTGATGCCGAGCTGGGCCCCGGAGAGTTGGAACGACAGCGTTCGGTGGGCGCGTTGGACCTGACGTGAGCGCGCATCTCCGACGGTGCTCACCGACGAGTCTACTGTGCTCTTCTCGAGAGCTGTCAGAGAGAATTCGGCTGCCACGAACAACGCGGTACCTGCGGTAAGAGCCACGAACCCGATGAGGCCCGCGAGGCTGACGACGATGTCCATCCGCTACCGCCGCCGAAGTTCCGAGAGGAGCATCGCACCCTGTCCGGAGGCGATTGCGCCGCGGCCGAATGTCACCCCGCCGCGGTGTGGAGTTAGCTTGAACGTTGGTGGATCGCCGGGTTTGTCTCCCGGCTCGCTAGAGGAGCCCTCCGAAGTGGAGCCCTCGCCACCGGACTCGGGGGGAGCAGTCTCGGTGCTGGTGATGACGGGTGCCTCAGGCACCTGGTTCCCTTCTGTTGTTCCGCGACGAATCGATCGGCGGAAGTGAGTTGTAAGCGTGAGCCATCATTCTACCGGCTGACTGGCACGAGGTCCGATCGTGGGCCGAACCGACCGCCGTCACAGGTCACCATCCCGACGGAAGCGGGCGACCTTCGGCGAAGCCGGCCGCCGACTGCACACCGAGCACAGCGCGCGCGTGAAGTTCGGGAAGGGTGCGGGCACCCGCATAGGTGCAGGTGCTGCGAACTCCGGAACAGATGTAGTCGATGAGATCCTCGACACCGGGGCGATCCGGATCCAAACGCATTCGCGAACTGGAGATTCCCTCTTCGAACAGAGCCTTCCTTGCACGATCGAACGCACTGTCGGCAACCGTTCGTGCAGCAACGGCGCGCTTGGACGCCATTCCGAAGCTCTCCTTGTACGCGTTGCCCGCTGAATCGATCCGAAGATCACCCGGTGACTCGTAAGTACCGGCGAACCATGATCCGATCATCACGTTTGCCGCACCCGCTGCCAACGCGAGGGCGACGTCCCGGGGATGGCGCACCCCGCCGTCGGCCCACACCGAGGCACCCACTCGAGCGGCAGCCTCGGAACACTCGGCAACGGCCGAAAATTGTGGTCGACCGACTCCGGTCATCATCCGTGTCGTGCACATTGCTCCTGGCCCAACGCCGACCTTGACGATATTCGCGCCGGCGGCCACGAGATCTCGAGTCGCTGTAGCGGAAACAACATTTCCTGCCGCGAGTGGAACACCGAGATCGAGAGACCGGACCGAAGTCAAAGCGTCGAGCATCTTCTTCTGGTGACCGTGAGCGGTGTCGATCACGAGTAGGTCAGCACCGGCCTCGACGAGCGCCCGAGCTTTCGCCGCGACGTCGCCGTTGATACCGACAGCCGCCGCGACACGAAGTCGCCCCGATCCGTCGACAGCGGGCGCATAAATGCCGGTGCGGATTGCTCCGGTGCGCGTCAACACTCCGGCTAGCGCTCCATCCGGTCCGATCAGCACGGCAAGTCCCTCATGGGCGGCATCCAACGCATCGAAGATCACCCGAGGGGAGGCATCGGATGGCACCGTGACGAAGTCGGTCGTGGCGACCGACTGCAGTCTGGCGAACCGGTCGACATCCGTACAGGTCGATTCGGTGACGACACTGACGGGTCGGCCGCCTTCCACGACGACTACCGCGCCGTGTGCCCTCTTGTGCATCAGCGCGAGTGCGTCCGACACCGACGCATCCGGACCGAGTACGACCGGAGTGTCTGCGATCAGATCCCGGCTCTTGACGAACGCGACGGTCTCGGCCACGGCTGCGGTCGGTAGATCTTGAGGAAGAACGGCAATGCCACCCCGACGAGCAACGGTCTCGGCCATTCTGCGGCCCGAGACCGCGGTCATGTTCGAGACGACGATGGGGATGGTTGTGCCCGATCCGTCGACAGTTGAGAGATCGACATCGAACCGAGAAGTGACATCGGTTCGGTTCGGGACGAGGAAAACATCGTCGTACGTCAGGTCATGGGGCGGATGTTGGCCATCGAGGAACTGCACGTTGGGTCAGCGTACGCGTCATCGCGTAACAGGGTGTCCGGCGACATTTGCCTGCGCTCGTGAGAGGGCAACTGTTGCAACGACCATCACGGTCACGCAGATCGCAATGACCGCCAAAGAGAACGCGTCGTCGCGAATGCGTTCGTCCAGGACGGTGATTCCGAGAAATGCGGCTCCGAACGGTTCCCCGATGGTGATGGCCGGAAGTGAAGCAGACAACGGTCCGGACTGGAAAGCGCGCTGCTGGAGGTAGAAGCCGAGGATTCCGCACCCGACGAGTGCGTACGTCTGCCAGGCAGTAACGGCTTCGACAAGACCGGTTCCCAGAAGATCGGTGACGTACTTCGTCAACGCGACGGCCATCCCGAAGAGCACTCCTCCGGCCGCACCGAGCAACAGAGCCCGCCGACCCGGGTTGGTCGACAACAATCCAACAAGTGTGGCGGCCAACACGAGGCCCGAGGCAATGGCCAACGGAATCATCCACTCGGAGAACGGTGCATCGGAGTTTCCCTCCGTTGGGTCACCGACGACGATGAAGACGGCGAGCGCGGCTGCCAACGCCACCGCCCACACCCATGTCGAACGCGTCATTCGGGAGCCGGCGAATTTTGCGGACAGAGGCAAGGCAAACAGCAGCATGGAGACGATCAAGGGTTGCACGATGAGGACCGAGCCGACCCATAGTGCGGCAACTTGAAATCCGTAACCCCCGATGTCTCCGCAGAGACCGGCCCACCACCGTGGGCTTCGAAGGAGTGTGGTGATCAGCGATTGGTTCTCGGGCACCGCTGCGGCAGCACTTTGTTGAGCGACCGATGCGCAAGCGAACAGGAATGCTGCAATCAGCGCCAGTACGATCGACAACATCGGTAGTCCGTTCATCGGCGTCCCGATCGGCCTGGCTTGTCCCTGGTACGCCGCGGCACTGGGCGCCTTCGGCGATCCACCTCGCGTGCGGGCCCGCTCTGGCGGACTGTGGGTATCACCTCGACGACTGGTGATCCCGGAGGTGCCTGCGCACCCGTGGACTCGGCCAGTGCCGGACTCGACGCGGTCACGTCGGTGAACTCGGCCAGGATCCCGGCCTCGGCGGCAAGCGCCGCGACGTGCGATTGCTGGCTATCGGTGACAAGCGTGACGACGGTGCCGGTCTCTCCTGCCCGCGCTGTACGCCCGGCGCGATGCGTGTAGTCCTTCGCATCAGCGGGCGGATCCACGTGCACGACCAGTGTGATTCCGTCGACGTGCAGGCCGCGGGCCGCGACATCGGTGGCTACCAAGACCGTAACCGAACCATCCGCAAATGCAGCGAGAGTTCTGGTTCGATTGGCCTGAGATTTGTCACCGTGCAACGCGAGTGCAGACACGCCCACTTCGCGCAGAGATGCGGTGAATCGATCCGCCGCATGCTTGGTGCGCAGAAAGATCATGGTTCGCCCTGTTCGCGACGCGATCCGCAGTGCGATCGAATTCTTGTCGGTGTCGGCCACGCGGAAGAAGAGGTGTTTCATTGTCGCCTGAGCGAGTGCGGGTGGCTCGGCGGAGTGAATGGCGGGGGAGTCGAAGTACCGCTGCACCAGGTCGTCGACATCTCCATCGAGGGTCGCTGAGAACAGCATGCGCTGTCCACCTTTCGGGGTGCGGTCCACAAGCTTTCGCACCTGCGGTAGAAAGCCGAGATCGGCCATCCGATCAGCTTCGTCCACCACTGTGATGGCGATGTCGGCGAGAGAGACAGCAGCGTGCTGAATGAGATCCTCGAGACGTCCTGGGGTCGCCACAACGACGTCGACGCCGCGCATGAGGCGTTCGGACTGGCGCTTCATCGGTACCCCGCCGACGATTCCCATCACTCGGACGCCCAACGCGAGTGCCGGTTCCTCCAGCGCCCGTTCGATTTGCAAGGCCAACTCGCGTGTCGGAACCAGTATCAACCCGCGGGGACTTCTCGGTCGGCTACTCGCACCCGACAGTCGCTGGAGCATCGGCAATCCGAATGCAAAGGTCTTCCCGGACCCGGTCGGCGCGCGACCGAGAATGTCTTGTCCGGCAAGGGCATCGGGGATCGCTGCGGTCTGGATGTCGAACGGAATATCGATACCGATCCGATTCAAAGCATGGATCAAGACAGGTCGGAGTCCCAAATCGGCAAACGACGTTTCGGAACGGGGCATAGCGGAACAGTACCGCCCGGGAAGTTTCTGTCGGTGCCATAGGCAATCATTCTCGATGCGAACATACGTTCGAGACCGTTGATCCGGCCTGCCTTTGCGCTGTTGGATCCAGACAAGCTTGGGGGAGCTATGTGTGCAATGTGTGACGGGCAGTCGATGGAGGGCTACGTGCGGAAGGTGCACGGCCTCGTGGACCGCCATGGTTGGGCTTTGCAGTATGTCAATTCGGAGGTGAATTCGAACTTCGATCCAGACAACGCCGGTGTGATCGAACCGGCATTCTGCTACACAGTCGGTTTGACGGCCCTCGGACACCCCGAGTTGATCGTGACGGGGCGATCACCCGGGGAATCTGCCGCCGCATTGAACACGCTGGCCAGGCGGGTGATCCTCGGCGGTCGGGCGTTCGAGCCCGGCATGGAGTCCGCGGCAGCCGGTTTCGACTTTCACTTCGTCGACGTGACCTACTGCGATGAGTGGCTCCTCATGGCTTCGGAGGTGTACCCATCCGATCGGATCCGCGCGGTGCAGGCCGTGTGGCGTGACTCCCAGGGGGACTTGCCATGGGAAGGCGACGTGTCCTCGACGATCGTGCAACCCATCCTCGGAACGCCGTTGGGCTGGGGTCTTTACGACTGAATCCGACATTCGGATCATGCCGGGCGACAGTGCGGTGGCACCCATCGATATGTGGTGGTTGCCACCGCACCCTACGCCCGTGTTCGGTTCGACTCAGGCTTGAACTTCGCTTCGATCGCCGCTCCAGAGCGTGTGGAATTTGCCCTCGGAATCGATGCGCTCGTAGGTGTGTGCGCCGAAGAAGTCCCGCTGGCCCTGAGTCAAGGCGGCAGGGAGCCGCTCGGCTCGAAGCGCGTCGTAGTACGCCAGCGACGAGGCGAAGGCAGGCACCGGAATGCCGAGTGACGCCGCGGTGATGACGACGCGGCGCCAGTTGTCGATCGCGTCTTCGATCGCGTCACGGAAGTACGGCGCGAGAATCAAGCTCGGAAGCGAGGAATTGTCTTCGTACGCATCTTTGATTCGGTTGAGGAAGCGCGCACGGATGATGCAGCCTCCGCGCCAGATCGTGGCGAGATCACCCGGGTGGAGGTTCCAGTCGTACTCGGTGCTGCCAGCCGCGATCTGATCGAAACCCTGCGCGTACGCAACGATTTTTGACGCGTACAACGCCCGACTGATGTCGTGAGTGAACTGCTCGGCATCAGTCGGCTTGTCTGCGAGTCCGCCCGACGCCAACCCGACAGCGGCCTCGCGCTGCGTGCGCGAGCCGGAGAGTGCGCGTGCAAACACGGCTTCGGCGATGCCGGTCACCGGCACACCTAGGTCGAGAGCGGCCTTGACCGTCCAGCGGCCGGTGCCCTTCTGCTCGGCGGCGTCGACGATGACGTCGACCAACGGCTTGCCTGTTTTCGCGTCCACCTGTCGAAGGACCTCCGCTGTGATCTCGACGAGGTAGCTCTCGAGGTCACCCTTGTTCCACTCGGTGAATACGTCCGCAACCTGAGCGGGTGAGTAGTCCAGCGCGTCACGGAACAGGTTGTACGCCTCGCCGATCAACTGCATGTCGGCGTACTCGATGCCGTTGTGCACCATCTTGACGAAGTGGCCGGAGCCGTCAGGGCCGATGTGTGTGCAGCACGGTGTGCCGTCGACCTGTGCCGCAATTGATTCGAGGAGAGGGCCGAGTGCCTTGTAGGACTCGACTGGACCGCCGGGCATGATCGACGGGCCGTTGAGTGCGCCTTCTTCACCACCGGAGATTCCTGCGCCGACGAACAGCAGTCCACGCTCCTTCAGTGAAGCTTCGCGTCTGATCGTGTCTGTGTAGAGCGCATTTCCGCCGTCGATGATGATGTCGCCCTGCTCCATGGCACCGGCGAGCTCTTCGATCACAGCGTCGGTCGGCTCCCCGGCTTTGACCATGATCAAAACTCGGCGAGGCTTCTGCAGTGCGGCGACGAATTCTTCGATAGTTTCAGTGCGAATGAACTTGCCTTCGCTACCGTGCGCTTCGAGGAGTGCATCCGTTTTGGAAATGCTGCGATTGTGAAGCGCAACCGTGTGTCCGTGATGCGCGAAGTTCCTGGCGATGTTCGAGCCCATCACTGCAAGGCCGGTGACACCGATCTGGGCGAGTTCTGACGAGTCCACTGCTGAGGTCATGAGTACAGCTTTCCTTGCCGAGCGCACAAACGAAAGCCAGGCACGCGTATCGCGTCGATCGAGTCAGCGAAATTTGTTGCCGGACAGAGCTCGAACGGCGCAGCAACCAAAAGTGGAGGGCACTGCTTCTTGCGAAGCAGTGCCCTCCACTGTCGAATGAACTGAACCGATCAACTATCAGTGATCGCGCGCAGGCCCATCGAAGCCGTCGTACGAGCGGCGATCGGTGCGGCTACGGAAGCCGCTTGTCTTCGACTCTTCGCGGACGAATGTCGACTGAGTGCGAGGACGGTCGCCCTGGTAGCCGCCGGTGCGGGGGCGGTCACCTTGGTAGCCGCCGGTGCGCGGTCGGTCGCCCTGGTATCCACCCGAACTCGATCGATCGCCCTGGTATCCACCCGAAGTCGACCGGTCACCTTGGTAACCACCGGTACGGGGGCGGTCACCTTGGTAACCACCGGTACGGGGGCGGTCGCCCTGGTAACCACCGGTACGGGGGCGGTCGCCCTGGTAGCCGCCCGAGCGAGGGCGGCTGTCGCGCCGGTCTCTAGGTGCACTGCTTTCGGCGCGCAATGGGTCGCCCGTGGGCTTCTTCGCTCCGGTAATGCTGTTGAGCTCGGCCGAGCCCGGTGCGACGTTGACCGAAGTCGCTTTGACTCCAGCCATGCCGGTCAGACGCTGAACCTGTCGACGCTGGTTCGGCAGGACGATCGCGACGACTGTGCCCTTTTCGCCTGCACGGGCAGTACGGCCCGCGCGGTGAAGGTAGTCCTTGTGATCAGCGGGCGGGTCGACGTGAACGACCAAGTCGATTCCGTCGACGTGAATTCCACGGGCCGCGACGTCCGTTGCGACCAAGACAGGCGTGCGCCCGGCCTTGAAACGCTCGAGGACGCGGGTGCGCTGGTTCTGTGCCTTGCCACCGTGGAGCGACTCTGCGGCGATGCCGAGAGCACGAAGGCGGTCGGTGATGCCATCGCACCCCAGTTTGGTCCGAGCGAACATGATCGTCCTGCCGTCGCGGGCACCGATCTCGGAGAGGACGACATCCTTCTGGCCGCGATCGACCATCAGCATGTAGTGATCCATCGTGTTGACACTGGCCTTGCCGTCCTGCGTCGAGTGCTCGACGTGATCGGGAAGGAACTGACGAACGAGTGACTGGACTTCACGATCGAGGGTGGCGGAGAACAGCATTCGCTGTCCATCGGCCGGAGTGTCCGCCAGAACGGCACGTACCTCGGGAAGGAATCCCATGTCGGCCATTTGGTCTGCTTCGTCGAGGGCAGTGATCTCGATGGAGTCGAGAATGCAGGTGCTCTGGCGAAGGTGATCGGCAAGACGCCCTGGTGTCGCAACGAGAACGTCGACTCCTCGGCGAAGCTGCTCGACCTGCTTGTTGAACGGCGTGCCGCCAACCGCAGCAAGCAACCGAAGACCCTGCGCATTTGCGTAGGGGAGCAGGGAGTCCACGACCTGGAAAGCAAGCTCACGGGTCGGAACCAGCACCAGCGCGCGAGGACGCTTGGCTGCGGGCCGGTCCGTGTGCTGTGCGAGGCGAGCGAGAATCGGAAGACCGAACGCCAGGGTCTTACCCGAACCTGTCTGCGCACGTCCGAGGACATTCTTCCCGGCAATCGCGTCGGGGAGTGCTTTGGCCTGGATCGGCGAAGGCACGGTGATGGAGTTGCGAGCCAAAGCGGCCACTACAGCCTCGGGAAGTCCGAGTTCAGCGAAGGTAACGACCGTGGTCGGTACTTCGTCTGCAGTGGGTGTTGTTGGTGTACTAGTCGAAACAGCGTGAGTCACGCAGTTGAACCTCTCCGGATTACGGGCACGCCACGAAGCCACAGCTGAGAAAGACCCGCAGGAGAAGGGCACATAAACAGCTAGATCACATAGAGACGAGCCAGGGCACTGTCACCTGGCCATCCTTGCGCAGTTGAACCTCGCGCAGAGTGGGGCTGTTTGTGCCTTATCGAATTACTAGGCCGCGATGGCGACCTAGGACTACTGTACGCGACTGCTCTTCGATTCATCGACTCGAAATATGTGAGCTGCCCTACTCCCGTGACCGAACGACAGGGCTAACTCGAGCCGAGTAGTCGACCGAGTTCGTCGAGCCACGGCATCGCGACGAAAATCGTCGGCAGAACCAAAATGATCACGGCAGCGAGGTACGCCGCGACGCTGACGCGGATATCGGTGCGAGGCGCACCCAGACGTCGCACCCTGATCAGAGTGCTCGGGCCGCCGGCCGCGAGTGCACCGCGCGGAGCAGTCGATCCAGCACACGTCACGAGTGCCCTGGCCAGCGGTGTCGGCCCGGTTGCTTTGACGGCAGAGTCGTCGGCCAGCAGTTCGACGAGCAACTGCACGCTTCCGAGTGCGGATCGACTTCGGACTATGCGCGGGAAAGCCTCGTTGACTGCGGTGAACGCCTCGAGGACGAGATCGTGACGAGAACGTAGATGCGATCGCTCGTGACTGAGGATCGCCTTGATCTCGGACCTGTTGAGATTGGTCAACACGCCCTCGCTCAGCACCACGCGTTGACGGAGACCGGGGAGGCAATAGGCGATCGGTTCTACGGCATCGAGAACACGTACGTCCGCGTCGCGCACGCCTGGGAACGGCCGACCGGAGTCACTGCTGCGATCGAGCAGATCGACCAAAACGCGATGGCGAGCCCGCCGACGCCGTGTTCGGACGAATACTTGAACGAAGGAGAACATCAGTTTGGCGCCGATGCTCAAGGTGATTGCCAGCACGACCACGTACAGAACCCACAGCGGCAGGCCGAGTGCTTCGATTTCGTCCGTCGGAGCTGTAGTTGGACGGCCGTCCGGACCGGGAACCAACAGCAGACCGCCGATGGCCAGCCCTGAGCTGAACGCAGAGAGCACCGCAGCGATGGCAATTGCTTGCCAAAGGACGAGAGCTGCACGCGGCGCGCGATAAGGCCATGTTGCACGACTGAACACAGCAGGGACGGGACCGGCAAGAAGCAGTGCGAGTACCGCGAAGACCAACGCAGTGGTGGAGTTCATGGTCCTCACTAACCGATGGCAGGGGTCAATCGGATTGCGGCGCTCCGACATGTGAAGTCGAATGTACATCCGATTGTGCCAGTTCCAGAGCCGCCAGCGCTTCTCGGAGGGCCGCTGCTTCGTCTGCCCCCACTTGGCCGACGAAGTGAACCAATGCTGCTGCTCTTCCGCCGGACTTGGGTGCTTGCGCCAAGGCGTCCACCATCAGGCTCGCAACCAACTCGTCGCGGCTATGAAGTGGGGCATAGCGGTGTGCGCGATCATCGCGCTGCTGAACTACCAGCTGCTTCTTGGCAAGCCGCTGGAGCACGGTCATCACCGTTGTGTACGCCAGTTCACGATGTGCGGCGAGCGCTTCGTGCACCTGTCGAACAGTCTGTGGTTCCGTGGAATCCCACAGATGATCCATTACTGCACGTTCGAGTTCGCCTAGACCTGCCATTCCTCCGAGTCTACGGGTAGTCCGACACAAATGCGTACTACTTTATGTAGTAACTCTGTGATCTCGATTGCGGCGTGGTCGGCAGTTGTTGCGTGGCGAATTCATCGACAGTCCCAATTTAGTACCCCGACATGCCTATCCTGCAGTGATGTCAGAACTTCTTCGAAGTCCAGTCCTCGACGCGTGAGGGGGCGGAGTGCACTCGATCTTTTCTCTATCCCTGATCAGCGGCACCACGCCGATCGTGGTGTCGGTCCTCGGCCTTCTCGGTGCCCTGTGGTTGCTGGTGTCGCGGCGCCGGTGGTACCTCCTGCGCGCGGTACCGATCGCACTCGCGGTGGCCTCGGTCTTCGGATTATCTCTCTATTTCATCGTGGAGAAGGTGTGGCGACCGTTTCCGGATCCTATCGAGGTCGAGATCTACGTATGGATCGCAGTCGGAACTGCCGCATTGCTACTGGTGGTACCCAGAACGATGGTGGCGTCGGGACTGCTGGGTCGAGCGATATCGATTCTCGCTGCAGTACTGGTCGTTCTCGCGGCGTCTACGCAGGTGAACCTGGTGTTCTCGGCGTACCCCACGGTCGGCACAGTGTTCGGGGTGGATTCGGCCGATCGAGTATCCCTCGCGGATCTTCCCGGTCCAGAAGTCGGCGTGGTCACCGGCGACCCACTCGACAAGTCCTGGCGTCCTCCGGCCGACATGCCAACTGCCGGCAAACTGACGTCGGTGGCCATCCCGGCAACTGCCTCGGCATTCAGTGCGCGAGATGCACAGGTGTACCTGCCGCCGGCCTATTTCGTCGATCCGCGCCCACTGCTGCCGGTTCTGGTGCTCCTGGCCGGCCAACCGGGGGAACCCGAAGATTGGCTGAACGGGGGCAAGCTGATCGAAACGATGGACGCATTTGCGCGCGATCACGACGGTCTTGCACCGGTGGTCGTGGTAGCGGACGCCACTGGGTCGGCCCTTGCCAATCCGCTCTGCGTGGATTCGACCCTCGGCAACGTTGCGACGTACCTGGCCAAGGACGTACCAAATTGGTTCACATCCGGACTTCAAGTCGATTCGAACCCGCGCACTTGGACGATCGGTGGATTGTCGTACGGCGGTACGTGCTCGCTTCAGATGGCAACAAATTTTCCTGATGTATATCCGACATTTCTCGATCTGTCGGGCCAGCTCGAGCCGACGCTCGGCGATCGAAACCGAACAGTGAACGAAGTGTTCGGGGGGAACGAGGCCGCATTCGTAGCAGTGAATCCGATGGATCTGCTGAGGACGAGGCAGTTTCCCGATTCTGGTGGCGCCTTCGTCGTCGGAGCAAATGACAACGACTACAAACCGGGACAGAAGACGGTGTACGAAGCCGCTCAGGCAGCAGGAATGAAAGTCCGTTACTCCGAAGTGCCGGGTGGCCACAGTTTCGCCGTCTGGTCCGAAGGTCTCGAAGAGCAATTGCCGTGGCTGATGCAGAGAGTGGGACTGATCTCGTGAGCAAAATTTCCGAGGGCAGCCAACAGGTCCCTTCAGCAGATGCATCAGCGCCGGACACGACTCCTGCGACCCCGTCTTGGTTCGATCGGCGACGACTCCGAGCAGCGACAGCGTGGCACAAAGCGGTACGACAACTCGTGCGACTGCGGGCGCTGATCGTGTTCGGTGCCAAGGGAGCGCCCGTCAGCTTCGGTTTGCTGACCGCCGTGTTGATATTCGGCATTCTCGGGGCGAGCATCGGGCACAACACGATTCATCGTGACTTCGCCGTCGGGATCGTGCCGTTCGAGGAGTTCCGGGTATGGACAGCGTTGACCTCCGGGCTTGTCGCGCCGGGTGTTCTTGGGTACGTCGTAGCGATTGTTGCGATCCTGGTGGCCGCAGCTCCGATCGAACGGAGGATAGGTTCGGTCAAGTTTGCGATCGCGGCATTTCTCACGCAGATACTGGGTGCATTGCTAGGCCTCGGAGTTGCAGCATTGGCCAAGATGTTCGATGCGGATTGGGGTTTTCGGCTGCATGTCGGAACCGCTATCGGGCCTACGACGTGGATCGTGGGTGTCGTCATGGTGGCGAGTGCTCGCATGGACACCTTGTGGCGACGTCGTATTCGCGTGGGATTGTTTGCGTTGTTGGTAACGCTGGCGCTGTTCAGTGGACATTTGCAGGATGTCGTTCGCCTCGCGTCTGCGGTTGTCGGACTGCTGCTCGGTCCCGTGATCGTGGGCAGGTCTGCGCGGGGTCCGCGGCTCGCCGGTACGCAGCGCGAAGGGCGTGTGCTCGTTGCGCTCATCGTGGCTGCAAGTGCACTCGGTCCGGTCATCGCTGCATTGAGTCCCGACGCCGTCGGCCCGTTCGCGGTGCTCCGCGACGTCGTGCGCGGGGTTCCTTACACCGCCGCCGAGGTACGGGAAATCTGTGCCGATTCACCCGCCGATCCGGAGTGCCGTACCGGCCTTCTGGAGTTGCGGCTGGGTGGAGTGGGTCCGACGATACTTTCTCTCATGCCGTCGATCTTCTTGTTGTTTCTGGCAGACGGACTGCGGCGAGGTCGTAAATTCGCATGGACTGCAACAGTTTTCGCCCAGGTCGTACTTCTGGTTCTGTCGGTGGCCAACTTTGCGATCAGATTCGTGGAATCGGGTGACGACGAGTCGGTCTTCTACGGTCTGGAGTCTCCGACGGCGTACCGCACGATCGTTCCGTTCCTGCTACCACTTGCGGTTCTCGTTCTTCTACTGTTGACGCGCAAGTTCTTCGACGTCTCAGCGCCGAAGGGGACGTACCGCAAATGGGGCTTCGCCGTCGTCGGATCAGCAGTGGGTCTGGCAGTTCTGTACGTTCTGGGCGGCCTCATGGCGCGCGGGGGATTCGACAACGAGCCTTCGATCCTCGGTTTGCTCGCGGATTTCCCGCAGAGGTTGGTCCCACCGGTGTATCTCCAGTGGCTCGAGCCACGGTTCTTGCCCGAGAGCATTCCGACCACGTTGCTCTTCGAATGGACCGGGGTCGTGTTCTGGGCGGCTCTGTGCGTACTTGTCCTCAATACCTTTCTCACCCCTGCATATGGCGTCGATACCGACGCCACCGAACGGGCCAAAGAATTGCTGACAACCAGCAGTGGCAGCGCGCTGTCGTGGATGACGACCTGGCGTGGCAACGAGTACTGGTTCTCCCCCGATGCGCGGAGCTATGTTGCGTATCGGGTCATTTCCGGCGTAGCACTGACCACCGGCGATCCAGTAGGGCCACGAGAAAGATTGCGAGACAACGTCGTCGACTTCGCGGAGTTTGCTTCGAAGAACGGCTGGATTCCGTGCTTCTACTCCGTGACACCTCAGGTACGGGAGGTCACCGACAGTATCGGGTGGGGTGGCATTCAGGTGGGTGAGGAGACAATCCTCGACCTCGAGAATCTGGCATTCACCGGTAAGCGATTCCAAGACGTTCGGACCGCCTTGAACCGAGCGAAGAAGGCGGGTGTGGTCGCGGAGTGGATCAGGTTCCCCGAAGCTCCGCTTGCCATCACCGACCAGATCACGGCGATCTCGGAGGAATGGGTCGCCGATAAAGGAATGCCCGAAATGGGCTTCACACTGGGAGGACTTGAAGAAGTCGACGATCCACATGTCCGCTGCCTGATCGCTGTGGATGAGCATCGGACCGTTCACGGAATCACCTCGTGGATGCCGGTATACGAGAACGGCGAGATCGTCGGCTGGACTCTCGATTTCATGCGTCGCCGTGCCGAAGGTTTTCGACCGGCGATGGAATTCCTCATTGCGTCGGCCGCTCTGCTCCTGGAGCAGGAGGGCGTGAGGTTCTTGAGCTTGTCCGGTGCACCCTTGGCCAAGATCGACGACGGCCGAGGCACGGAAACTTCGCCGGATGCGTCGACGTTCTCGACTCTGCTCGATCGTCTGCTCAACGTCCTGGGCCGGACCCTGGAACCTGTGTACGGATTCAGGTCCTTGCTCGCCTTCAAATCGAAATTTCAGCCCAGGTACGAACCCATGCATATGACGTTCGCCGATCCAGCGGCATTGCCGAGCATCGGAAATGCAGTCGGGCGGGCGTACCTACCCGAAGTCTCGCTGGGGCAAGGCTATCGATTGGTTCGAACGATGATCGAGCGCTAGCTCGCCGAGGAGAACGAGGTCGATGCGACCGCGTGCCTGCGTGGGCCACCTACTGCACCGTAGACGTGTCGAGTACCGACAGGAACGATGAGCGGGCGATCTGACACCGGATCCTCGATCACTTTCGCTTCGAGGCCGAACACGTCGAATAGAAGCTTCTCCGAGATCACGTCCTGGGGGCGACCTGCCTCGACGATTTCGCCTTGTGACATGACGATGATCTGGTCGCTGTACCGAACAGCCAAATTGAGGTCGTGCAGCACCATGATCACGGTGCGGCCCAGGTCTTCGTGGAGTCGGTCGATCAAGTCGAGGACCTCCAGTGAGTGCGCCAGGTCGAGATAGGTGGTCGGTTCGTCGAGGAGCAGAATGTCCGTGCCCTGTGCGAGCGCCATGGAAATCCAAGCCCGCTGGCGCTGACCGCCGGACAGTTCGTCGACCGGGCGATCGGCCAGATCACCGACTCCGGTCAGCTCGAGGGCGTTCGCGACCTCGGACTCGTCGTCCGAGCTCCACTGTCGAATCCAGGACTGATGGGGGTGCCGACCCCGCGAGACGAGGTCGGCGACTGTCAAGCCTTCCGGCGCAACGGGTGCCTGCGGCAACATCCCGAGGACCCGTGCGACGTCCTTCGTGCGCATCGACGAGATCGCTTTTCCGTCGAGAACAACCCTGCCCGACTTGGGTTTGAGCAACCGGCCGAGAGCGCGCAACAAAGTCGATTTGCCGCACCCGTTTGGCCCGATCACCGTGGTGATGACACCGGTCCGAACCTCGAGGCCGAGATTCTCTACGACGATGCGGTCTCCGTATCCGAGAGTGAGATCCTCCGCGACGAGACGTGGCAGATCGGTGACGGTCATGCGGAGGCCTTTCGATTGCTGCGGACGAGAAGGTACAGAAGAAACGGTCCGCCCAGTGCGGAGGTCACGATGCCGACGGGGAGCTCTACCGGCAGGATCGTCCGAGCGATGAGATCGCTGCCGACGACGAGTAGCCCACCCAGGATCGCCGACGCAATGATCGGTGGACCGGGTGTTCTCACTAGCCGCAGTGCGATCTGAGGGGCTGCCAACGCCACGAACCCGACGGGGCCGGCAGCAGCCGTCGCGATGGCCGCGAGCGCTACCGCAGCGAGAAGCAACGCTGCCTGACGCAATTGCAGTCGCACGCCGAGTGATCGAGCATTGTCGTCGCCGAGGCGGAGGGCGCCGAGGGTGAAAGACGATACGACGGTCAGGCCGCCGACTATGAGCACCGCGCTCATGACCGGCCACACCGAACCCCAGTCTGCACCGTTCAGTGAGCCGTTGAGCCATAGCTGAGCTCGCGACACATCGTTGATGTCGGCACTGATGAGAAGCCATCCGATCGACGCTGTCAGCATGGCATTGACAGCGATACCGACGAGTATCAACCGAAAACCCTGGACGCCGCGCTTCCATGCGAGTGCGTAGATGATCGCCGCGGTAGCGATTCCACCGATGAGCGCAGCCAGCGGCAACCCGAGGGTCGCGAGAACACCGGCGAAGGCGCTACCGCCACCGAGGACGATGAGTGCCACGGCTGCAGCACTGGCCCCGGCGGTGATACCGAGAATATCTGGACTTGCGAGTGAGTTTCGCGAAATGGATTGCGTCACAGCACCGGACATACCGAGTGCCATACCGACGAGCACTCCGGTAGGAGAGCGCGGCAATCGTAAGTCCATCACGATGAATCGCTCGATTCGTGTGCCGCCGCCGAGCAGAACGTCGATGACGTGCCCTATCGACAGGGGGAAGTCACCACGTCCGATGTTGATGCACACCAACATCAACAGGGCCGCCAGCAGAACGAGATTGACGAGCACCTTGAAGGGACGCCGCACCAACGAAAGGCGACCGATCCGAAAACCGGGCCTGGATGGAACTGTCAGCTTTGTTGCCTCTGCCGACGTGGTCTTCGATTCCACTGTGGTCATAGGCTCGCCAGCTTTCGCCGACGGACCAGCGCAATGAAGAATGGGGCCCCGAACAGCGCGAGGACGATGCCCACTTGTAGTTCACCGGGTCGCACGACGACGCGTCCGATGACATCGGCCATCAGCAGCATCACGCCGCCCATCAAACCTGCATAGGGGACGAGCCATCGATAGTCCTGTCCGGTGACGACGCGGGCGACGTGCGGAACCACCAGTCCGATGAACGCGATCGGTCCACACGCTGCCGTCGCTGCACCCGTCAGCAGCGTAATGGCGATGATCCCGACAGTTCTGCTGAGTGCGATGTTGACTCCCAACGAGCGTGCGACGTCCTCGCCGAGACTCATGACGTTGAGGCCAGGAGTGTTGGCGAGAGCGATGAGGACACCGAGTACGAGGAACGGAAGAACCTGCCAGAGGACGTCGAGGCCCCGGCCGGCAACCGAACCCACCGACCAGAACCGGTAACCGTCCAAGGTGGTCTGGTCTATCAGCACCACTGCATTGGTCATGGCCGACAGAAAAAATGCGACAGCGGCACCCGCGAGCGCAAGGTTGAGCGGACTCGCCTTCCCGTTCCCGACAGAGGACAACCCGAAGACCACTACGCTCGCCACCGCCGAACCGGCAAAGGCGAACCAAAGGTACTGGCTGGGGGAGTTGAACCCGAAAAGGTAGATGGCGAGCACAACGAAAAAGGCTGCTCCGGCATTCAGACCCAGCAGTCCGGCGTCGGCCAAGGGGTTTCTCGTATGGCCTTGGATCAAGGCTCCGGCGATCCCGAGTGCGATTCCGACGACAAGCGCAAGAAGGGTGCGCGGGACGCGCAGGGTGCGAACGATGATGTCGGTATCGGTGCCGGTCGAATGCACCAGTGCGTTGCCGATCTCGGCGAATGTCAGCGGCCTCGCTCCGATGGCGATGCTGGCGAGAATCGCGGCTGCCAGCGCGACGGTCAGAACGAGAAGTCCGAACTGCCTACGTTTACGGATGGCCTGCACCGAGTTCTCGCGCGGGACGGGTTCGAACTGTTCGGCGTATGCGGTCTTTTCACGTACCACCTCGGTGCTCGAGCGGCCGAGAGCGAACTGTCTACAGAGTCCTCGACGGACACCGATCGGTCCTCCGGTTGTGTAGTCACGGACTACGAGTCCAGTCCATCGCCTGCCAGTGCTCTGACCGTCGTGCCCAGTACGAAAACCCTGATTCCAGACCAGCAACCCGACTGCAACGACCACCGAGATGGCTCCGAAGACGAACCTGTCCGCCTCACCACCACCATTGTCGTCGCGAAGAGAATCGACGATCGACCACCCGATCCCCAGAGGTAACAGCACGATCGCAAGGTCGACGAACGCTGCCACGACGCGGAGATACCACGGGGCAGGGCCGCGTGGAATCTGCTCTTTCGAAAAGTCCACGTCCGAAGGTGGACTGGGACTTTTCGATCCGAGTGATGGGGCCGTCGTCACAGTAGTTGTGGCTCCTCACTTTGTTGAGTGCTGCTGCTTAGGTTACGGAACCCTTTGTTGATGCGTACGGCGGGGAAGGTTAGCCAATCCACACGAGTGGAATTCCGCAGTCGCGATGATGACCCGGTAAAGAGGTTAGGCTAACCTACAGTCCAAGGCGTCAGGGTTGCGTCTTCTCGAACAAGGGAGTGTTCTGGTGTCAGTTGCAACAACGACGTCCGATGCCTGGGCCGATGTGCATCGTTCGCTTACGTGCAGCGACGACGGCGGTCCACTGGGCGAGGCGTGCGTGGGCCTTCGTGCGTTGAACTTGGACTACCCACGCATGTATGCGGTTGCATCGATGGCGAACGAGGCCAAGCGTCGCTGGTGGCAGTTGGCAGTGGGGATCGAACAGGGTCGAGTGGAGCGGATGATCACTCGCTCCCTCGAGGACGTGAAGACTCCCGAGGTGGCAGCGATTCAGGTGGCATCCGCGGTGATTCATGCCATCGTGGGTCGCGTCGTCGCTTTGTTGGTTCTTCAGGGGCGGGCATGGGATCCGGGTATCGACAATCTGTGGATTCACATGGACAGCGACGGTGGTATCGACTGGGCGGGGCTCACTTCACCTGTACTGAGAGTCCTGCCCGGCGACAATCTCGATGGGGCTTCGGGGACGGTCACCCTCCCCTGTGAGGAAGCGTTGCTGATCTGGACGGCCCATCGATGCATCACTTCCCTCGATGTCGTTGCTCGGGCGATCGCTGAGTGTGCGCCTCTCGATCCACGGGTCTTCTGCTCGTTGGTGGGTGATGCTGTGCTCGGTGCATCGACACACGTGCCCACGTTGTCGAGATCTTTCGGCGTACGGAGTGCTCGTCGCGGACAAGATCTGCTCGACGCGTTCGTTGCTGCCGGTGTTCCGGTCCGTTCGCGTCCCGCTTCGATGGGACGACTTCGCTTGCGAGCGTTATGACAGACTGTTGCCGAGGCGGTAAGGATAGGCTTGGCTGAACAGTAACTAACGGACCGCGTCGGAGTCCTGAGGGCTGCAGTGACTCCCGGTCCTTGCCGCGGCGGGCCCTACATCCATTCGGATGTAGGGCCCGCCGATTTTTCTCGGGCGGGGCTCGTGTAATCCTGGTGAGAACACACGCCGCACGCCACGCGCGGCCACTACACACTAGGAGGGCCTGATGAGCCAGACCGAACCGAAGGCAACAACTCCCTCTGCCACGAATGTCGATCCAGCCGACATCACCGAGATGGTCGCGCCGGGTTTCGACGGCACCCTAGGGCTCGAGTATCTCGAAGTCTCCGGCGATCGCGTCCGTGCGTCCTGGGATGTGACGCCCAAGCTTCACCAACCAGCAGGAATCATGCACGGTGGGGTTCTCTGCGCCGTGGTCGAGTCGCTTGCCAGCATCGGTGGGACCGTGTGGCTCGGTGACCGCGGACACGTCGTCGGCGTCAACAACAACACGGACTTTCTGCGTGCAACGCGTTCGGGTCGTCTCACCGGCATCGCCACACCGGTCCATCGGGGTCGCACTCAGCAGATCTGGCAGGTGGACATATCCGACGAAGCAGGAAAGCTTGTTGCGCAAGGCAAAGTTCGACTCGCCAATATCGTCGACACAGCAATTCTGGGTAACGCCGCGACATGAGCCGGCGAGGAGATCGTCGGCACGGCGTGAGCGCCGCGTGGCCGCGTCGATAATTCTCTTCGAACTCGACGCACTACCTTTGCAGTCATGAGTGAAACGGTCGGCAGCGGGATGTCGTCTCCGAGGGTCGGAGCGTTCGATCCCGAACACGTCGCCCAGGCACGTGCGGCAATCGCCGCAGTCGACGACATCGGGGTGTGGGTCCAACGCTTCGACCTGCTGGGCGATCCGACTCGGCTACGCATTCTGCTGTGCATGCACCGCGCGCCCGGCATTTGCGTCACCGATCTGGCATTGGCGCTGGAGATGACGCCGACCGCCGTCTCACACGCCCTACGCCTTCTTCGCAACGAGGGGTGGGTTGCCGTTCAGCGCGACGGCAAAAAGATGACCTACCGACTGGACGACGACGTCGTGCACAGCATGCTGCACCAACTCGGCGCCACCCATGCACGACATGTGCACGAATGACGCCGAGTGATGACCTTGGGTGAAGCGGTCAGCCTGCGGCTTTCTGCTCCTGCTTTTCGACCCTCTTCGAGCGCTTCGATTCCATCGAGTTCAATTGTTCGATGGCCAATCGTGCGAACACCTGCTGCTCGGTAGATGCCATCTGTGCACGCCCCTTCCCGAGGAAGGTGACAAACCACGATATGACCGTGGTGAGGCGGCTGCGGTAGCCGACCAGGTAGTACAGGTGCAATGCGAGCCACATGACCCAAGCGATGAAGCCGCCGAACTCGAACTTTCCGACCTTGGCGACGGCATTGAAGCGCGAAACCGTGGCCATGGAGCCCTTGTCGAAGTACTTGAACGGCTTGCGCTCTGCCGGATCGGCTCCGGTCAGTGACGCCTTGATCTGCTTGGCTGCGTAGGTGGCCCCCTGGATCGCGCCCTGTGCCATACCGGGAACATCTTTGACGGACATCAGGTCGCCGACTACGAACACATTGGGGTGACCTTTGACTGTCAGGTCGGGTTCGACGATGACCCTCCCCGCACGATCGGTCTCGGACCCGGACTGATCAGTGAGTTGCTTCCCGAGCGGGCTGCCCTGCACGCCGGCAGACCAGACCTTGCACTGTGCGTCGATACGACGGGTCGTACCGTCCTTTTCCTTGACGGTCAGGCCGTCGTTGTCCACATCGGTGACCATGGCGTTCAGCTGAATCTCGACGCCCAGCTTCTCGAGACGTGCTGCAGCTTTGTGGCCGAGCTTTTCGCCCATGGGTGGCAGCACGGCTGGGGCGGCGTCGAGCAGAATGACACGTGCGTCACGTGGGTCGATGTTTCGGAATGCGCCGTCGAGGGTGCGATCTGCCAGTTCTGCTATCTGGCCGGCCAGTTCCACTCCCGTAGGTCCGGCGCCGACAACCACGAAGGTCATCAGACGGTCCTTCTCCTCCTGATCGTCCGACAATTCGGCCTGCTCGAATGCGCCGAGAATACGACCGCGAAGCTCGAGAGCGTCGTCGATCGTCTTCATGCCGGGTGCGAACTCAGCGAAGTGGTCGTTGCCGAAGTACGACTGCTGCGCACCTGCCGCGACGATGAGGCTGTCGAAGTGGGTGACGGTGACGCGTTCGAGAAGCTTGGAGGTGACGGTCTTGGCGGTCAGATCGATCGCCAGAACGTCGCCGAGGAGTACTTCGGCATTCTTCTGCTTGCGCAGGATGACCCTGGTCGTGGGAGCGATTTCGCCCACGGACAGGATGCCGGTGGCTACCTGGTAAAGCAGAGGCTGAAATAGATGGTGGGTGGTCTTTGCGACCAAAGTGACGTCGACGTCGGCCTTCTTGAGTGCCTTGACGCCGAACAAGCCACCGAATCCAGAACCGATGACAACGACGTGATGACGCTTCGACTCGACCGGTTGGATGCTCATTAACCTGCTCCTAGAGATTTGAGATGTACCACAACGGTAACGGTCCGGGTTTGGGGTGTCTCGGCAAGGTTCCCATGTCGGAGGCTGAATCGGGCGCTGCCATGACGGTTAGTGCCATTGACCTGGGCGAGAGATCAGAGGTCGACTGCGAAAAGCGACCTGCAGGCTTCTGTATCGCTTCAGAAGTGTGTCGTCGGATCATGGGGTACGAGCGCGATGCGCCAGCTCCACTGTTGCTGCGCGAAGGTCGGCGAGGGCGGTAATCGGAGCGGCATATGCGACGCGGGTGGTCGCCTTCCCACGTGGAGTGAGAACGGCGAGGTCCAGCCCGTATCGGTCGGCCGACATGACCGTACTTTCGGTCGCATCCGGGTAGCCACCGATAGCGCGCGCCATTGCGAGCAACGACTCGCTGTGATCCTGGTTCAGGTGTGTGAGCGCACCGGCGGCCTGCGTCGCCACCGGATCTTCCGTCGCGGATGCGTAGTCCTCGCCGAGCGCAGAATCCATCCGGCCGTATCCGCCCACCCATCGGACTCGATCCACGCGCAGAATCCACACCGAAAAGTCGCTGTAGTCGATGTAGTACTTGGCGGCGGAAACAGCCGACAGGTGTGCGTGCCGTGCAGCGGCCATCTCGTCGCCAGATGGTCGTTGCACGACACCGGCCAGAGTGATTCTCGACGTCGCGAGCGGATCGGTGACCGATGCCGGGGAGACCACCGACAAACTCGCTCTGGGGTCGTGATCGAGGTTCCGTCCGTGCTCGGCTATGTTCGAAACACACAGAACCGGTGAGCCACCCAATAGGCCATAGGTGACGTAGGACGCCCACGGGTCGCCCTCGACAGTCAAACTGGCGAGGGTGCCCGTGTTGGTCGATGCTGCGACGGTTCGAGCCTCTTCCGCTGCCGACATCCGTCGGGCAGGCTCGAAGGCGCCCAATGGGGGAGGGACAGAAGGAGCGTCGCCGGAATCGCCATGATCGAGTGCCATGATCGCAGTCTACGGAGCATGCTCGGCTGTCGTGAACGTTCGTGTGGCCCAGGCGACTCCGAAAATCCGTTTCGCCGCGCAGATCGCGGGCATACTCACCCGGTGATCAAGGTAATGCGCACGAACCAAACGGTCCGGGCCATGGTGGCTGCAATGGGGTTGTTCGTTGTGGTGGCTGCCATATGGGCGGGTGTCGGATACGTATATGCCGATGACCACAAAACCATGTCTGCGACCACGGTGGGGCTATGTATCTTGGCAGCCGGGTGGTTGGTGATTCTGGGGGCCTTCGCCATCAAGTTCGGTCGATTGCGGGCTCGACGACGTAAAAGCGAACACGACGGCTAGCTCTCGAGTACGACCAAATTTTGAGTCGCACGCGTCATCGCGACATAGCGGTCCACCACTCCCGCAGTGCCAGTCCCGAAAGTGTCGGGGTCGATCAGAACTACGAGATCGAATTCGAGGCCCTTGGACATTTCTGGAGTCAGCACTCGAACCCGTGAATTAGCCCGGAGTACAGTACTTCCCGTGGCATCGGCGCTGATGATGCAAACGATCCCTTCGGTATGCTCGGCCAACCAGGTCTCGAGAATCGAAGCAAACTCTGACGTGTGTCCGTGCACGACGGGGATGCCGCTCCGACGAATGGAGGTCGGCACGTTGGCGTCCGGCAGAACGGTTCGAATGATCGGTTCGGCTTCCGTCATGATTTCCTCGGGCGTTCGGTAATTGATGGTCAGCGACGCCACCCCGACGTGTTCGAACCCGACTCGTCGCAGGCGCTCCTGCCACGACTCCGTGAACCCTCGGCGAGCTCGGGCGCGATCTCCGACGATGGTGAAGCTCCGGGATGGGCAGCGTGAGAACAGCATTTGCCACTCCGCGGCGGTCAGTTCTTGAGCTTCGTCGACGACTATGTGCGCGAACGGGCCCGCCAGCGCGGGGTTACCGCGGTGGAGGGATTCGTCGTTTGCAGGGACCATGTCGTCGGCGAGGGCATCTCGGATACCCTCTTGGCGAAGTTGCGCGATCATTCCATCGTCGTCGTCCGATTGAAGTAGCTCGTCCACCACCCGGTCCATCCGCTTACGTTCGGCCGCTGCGGCCGCTGCGGCCGCTGCGGCCGCTGCGGCTGCAGTTCGGCGTCGGAGTGACAGATTCGGATCGCCGAGGCGTCTACGCGCGGCATCGAGGAGGGGGAGGTCGGAGACTGTCCAACTTTTGGGCTTCGGGCGCTGCAGCGTTGCGATGTCGTCCTCGTTGAGCGAGGGTGCACATCTACGAAGATATGCGGGTACCGACCATAGGTCTGCGACGAGGTCGGCGGCTTCGACCAAGATTCATGCCTTCTCCAGAGCAGCGCGCAACTCTTCGTTCTCTCGCCACGACGTTCGGATAGTCGTGGCAGAAACCTCGCCGTCGTATTTGTCGGTCAGGATTGTCAGAAGCAACTCCCACACTTGTTCTCGGGCCTCGTTGTGCGGAGTTCCAGATTCGGGTGCACCGAACGCTTCGACCCAGTCCTGGGGACCGAGCCAAATGTCGTCCCAGTCGGTCTCGACGGTCATTCCCGTGGTCGGCGGCTGCTCGTAGAATCTGACGGCCGACTCGATGGCCGTCACGAGATGTCTCGACGCTTTGAGGCGGCCGACCGAAGCGTCTTTCTCGATTGCGGCGGACCCACCTTCCGACACGAGATCCCGCAGGGTGCAAATGTGGACGCCCTCTTCACCGAGGCTCGGCAGCACGTCGGCGACGTAGGCCAGGTAGGGCTCGTGCGGCCCGATGAACAGCACACCACCTCGATGACGGCCGACCCGGGCATCGCCGTACAAAAAGTAGGCAGCCCGGTAAAGCGCGACGACCGTCTTCCCCGTGCCAGGGCCCCCGTCGACGACGAGCGCACCGCGTGATCCTGCGCAAATGATCGCATCCTGATCGGCTTGGATCGTTCCCAGCACGTCGCGCATCCGGTGCGACCTGTCACTGTCGAGACTCGATATGAATGCCGAGTGATCGTCGAGGGCAGCGAGTCGGTGCGACCCATTCTCGCCTCCGAGTTCGTCAGCCTTGAAAACCTCGTCCCAGTAGTCGCTCACGCGGCCGCGAGTCCAGCGATACCGACGCCGGCGCGCCAGCCCCATCGGGTTGGCCTGTGTTGCGCCAAGTACGGCTCGGCTGAAGGGGATCGCCAGTCGACGAGGAGTTGATTTCCCTCCGTGTCCAGGAGTCCTAGCCTGCCGATGTACGACGACTCGTGGGTTTCGGCATCGACGACGTGGCCGAGATATAGGTCCAAGCCGAATCGGCGTAGGGACCGAAGGCGAGCAGTGAGTCGGCGGATTTCGAGATCCCGTTCCATCAGTTCCTGGCCCATCCGGCCGGTGTCCTTACGGACGGAATCGACTCGGCCGGTGTCCCTACGGACGGAATCGACTCGGTCGGTCAGGTCAGCGATAGATTTCGCGAGGCTTGCCGCGATCGCAGCGAAGTGTTGTTCGTCGCCCTCGATCAACGCGGGGTGGGCTTTGGCGATGAGTCGATCCGACAGATGAAAGGCACTGTAGGTCGTGGGGATCACGCCACCGCCTCCCGTTGCTCGCTTCGCAATGGGTTCGAAGTCGGTGGTAAATCGGGCACAGGTAGATGCACGAGTTTGCCTCCCTTTCCGCAGTTTTCGGCTTCAGCCGGTAATTCTGCGCCGCACCCGGGGTCTTGCCACAAGCCCCCGGGTGCGCTATATCTTGAAAAGGGAAGGGACGCTGCTGCACCGTCCAAGCGGCTCGGTGAAGGTCGAGAATGGCCTTGCTACCGGCCCCCGTTCATAGAAAGAGTCAGTCTGTCAGCCCGAGACGTCGATGATTTCGATCGCGAAAACCAAGGTGTCGCCTTGCTCGATGCCAGCGGACGGCTGACCACTGGGGTACCCGTCGGAGGATGTCATCGCGACGGCTACCTTCGACCCGACGGTCTGCCCGGCGATCGCCTTCTGAAAGCCTGATACGACTCGTGCAAGCGGGAACTCGACCTGTGCGCCGCGTTCGTAGCTGCTGTCGAAGACCGAGCCATCGCGGCCGTTGACCCCCATGTAGCAGACCGAGACCGTCGCGTCGTCGGCTACAACCGGTCCACTTCCGGTCTGCAGGGTGTGCACCTGGGTTTCGGTTACAGCGAACGGTGGGGTGACCTCTACGAGCGGAGCCGTCGTATCGGTTGATGCGGCGACTGCCACGCTGCCGGTGGATCCGGGAAGCGTCCATTCAGGTGTGGCACCGGCCTCGGGTGCTTGGGACGGGCAGGTGGTGGACGCCGGTGCAGATTCGCGGACCGATGAGGTAGTCGAATCGGAGCCGCATGCTGCGAGCGCCACAGCGAGCGCCGCGGCGCAGGCCGTGAGTACGCCGGATTTGGTTGCGCGAGAATAATTCACGTCGATCACGCTACAGAACCTTGAACGCGCCGAGGAACTCGAACCCACATCGTTCATCTGGCCCAGGGCGGTGTCAGAGTCGAGCCGTCCGGTAGTTCGGCAGACAGGCCTACCGTGGTGGCTACCCACACGCGCGCTGGGTCGATTTCTGTATGCACCCGAAAATTGCTTCCAGCCGGCACCTGGGCGACGTCACCCGGGCCGAGAGTTGTTGAAACACCATCTATATGGACCGTCAATCGTCCACTCAGGACGAGGAGCATTTCTTCGTTCGACACAGCGTGTTCGGCACCGGGGGTATTCGGCGCGACTTCGAGCATCCAGCCGCATAGCTCGGTGCTTGCGGACGTCGTGGGTGAAACGTAGGAGGTGAATACGGAACCGTGAAGTTCGAACCGGCGTGTAGCGCTCGAGGCGATCGTTGGCATGACTAGCTCCCTAGTTGGACAAGCTGCTTGACTATAATGGTCAAGCAGCTTGTCTACACTGTCAAGGGTGAATTCCGCGCAGCTTCCATTCTCCCTGTTGTCGTGTGCCCATGTCCTCGTGGACGGCATACAGTCCGGCATGTCGGCCCGCGGATTCGATGACCTTCGTCCTGCTCATGGATTCCTCTTCGCTCGAGTCTCCGGGGACGGATGCACCACGAGTGATATAGCCGCACATCTCGGAGTGACGAAGCAAGCAGCAAGTCAAATGACCGACCAGCTCGTCGAGTCGAGCTATCTCGAGCGCGTCGAGAACCCTCGGGACAAGCGGTCGACGCTGATCATGTTGACACCCAAAGGAGTACGGGCCACCAGAGCGGCAGAAGAGTGCGCACTTGCCGTCTACCGAGAATGGGAATCCACTGTCGGTCCCGAACAATTGACACAGATGGGGGAGGCGCTCGCAGCCCTGGCTGTACCGGGACGGCTTCGGCCGCTGTGGTAAGCAGAAACGCCGGTTGATCCACGGCAAGATTCCTATTTGCGACAGGATCACGACCGGAAGCTGACCTATCCCGTAGTGCGCGTATCGCCCTCCGACTGCTCGGTGGGAAGGATGCCGTGCAGGACGATGTCGGCCAATGCGTCGGCGACCGGCCCCGGATCGTCGACATCGCGGACCGACATTGCGAAGGTCGCGGCACCCGCGAGAATGTCGAGGAGATTGTCCACGTCGACACCTGCACAAATTTCGCCCGTTTCGCGGGCCGCTGCCAGTCGGCGCTCCAGTGCTGCTCGCACGCCAGCGAGTTGGCGTACGAGCAGCACTTCACGTAAGGCTCCGTCGGTACGCACCTCGCTCATCAGCCCGGGGGCTGCTGCCCGGGGGGCAGGGGAGGCGAAAAGTGCGACTGCACCCTGCACAAGCGCACGGACCTGGTCGGCCATTGTGTCCGTGACGCCCAAGGCGGTGTCGATGTCGGCATCCAGATCTGTGTCCAGAACCGGGTAGACGGCCTCGTTGACGATGTGGGCCTTCGACGGCCAACGGCGATAAATAGTGGGGCGTCCGACACCCGCAAGGGCGGCAATTGCGTCGATGGTGGTGCCGGTGGCAGGTCCCCGATAGTCGGACCACCGCGTTCTAGAGCCACGGTGTGATTGATGTCAGTC